>NZ_SCFM01000026.1 GCF_004138295.1 Ectobacillus funiculus
CGCATCAATTTCAGGATCTGCCAATAAATCCTGATAATTTGTTGTTAGAACAGAAATTCCTTTGCTAGCAGCCCATTCCTGTAAATGATCTACCACCACATCTGATACCGCTTTAATTTTCACTTGCGGAACTGATAAAAGGTTATCTACATGTAATCTTCCAATACGTCCTGCACCAATAATCCCCAATGTAACTGTGTTCATATTTCTACCCCTTTTCGACCTATAAAATAGAATAGATTTTTTCAAAAGCATGTGTTATGAATCTAATAATCACATTTTAAGACTGAAACGCTCTGGTGAATTTCTCAATCCAGAAATAACAACATATGCAGAAAGTACATTCACATCTGTTGTCTTAAAGAGCAGAATTGCTCTTTGCATTCTCTCCTTTTGAACCAACTCCAACCAGTCTACTCCAAATTGACTGTCGGATTTCTGGAAACTATACAAGATATTGATAAGCTGAAAATATTGCGATAAACAGCCCCTGTAGCTTGTTATATAGCTTGATTCAACAGGAGAAAAAGCAATTTCTTCCGTGCTCATTTTGAACTGAGAGAAGCTTTGCAGGGATTATTGAGCTAATTGCACACAATATCCCTGCCTGCTTCGTCAGTGGAAGCAATCTAATATAACTCCCACATTCATCTCGATTTACTGCTTGTCTGTTATTTTTTAAGCTTTCTTATTTTTACGAGAGTCAAGAAGAACTGCTGCTACAATGATCGCTCCCTTTAAAATTTGCTGCCAGTAGGAAGATACGTTCATTAAGTCAAGTCCATTGTTTAGAACCCCGATGATCAAAGCACCAAT
>NZ_SCFM01000027.1 GCF_004138295.1 Ectobacillus funiculus
ACGTTTCCGAAAGGAGATGCAAAGCTTGTAAGTTCAATGTTGAATTGTAACTTTTAGTAAGTTTTGTGAACCAGGGATTAGCTTGAGGTTGCATTTAATTGTCATCGGACTTCTTTCATTTTTCGCTTCCATTCTCATTTTCTATGTATTCGGAAGCTTTTTATCGATTGAATGGCTGCAGTACGACATGACTCATCCGCTGCTCTCAGCCGGATTCTGGACGCCGCTTCTATTTGCACTCATCATTGGATTTTTAATAGCTCGAAAGTACAGATCTAGACTACAATAATAAAGAAAACTCGCCGATTGGCGAAGACAGAGGTGCAGTTGCACTTACACTGTATTCTAAAATTCCCGACTATGTCGAACAATTCACAGTTGGAAATTTTAATTCATACAAATTTTTCTGATTTTCTTCTCATCAAATTTTTGCCTATACACTGGGAAAGATTATTTTGCGGAAGAAAGCAGAGCAGCACCCTAAATGTTAAATATTATGTTTTTCGTTCCAAAAAGAAACCTTACCTGTGAGGTAAGGTTTCTTTTTTCTATAATCTGGTTCGGCAACATTCCTGATAGCCGCCATTGGCCATCTGTGCCCTTCCGCATTTGACACAAACTACAAAACGAGAGTGCTTTCCAAATATATTTCCTTTGTTGAACAGCAATGCTTCTGATTGCTTTAAAGAACGTGCGTATGTAGCATATAAAAATAACGTGACTGTACTCGCGACAAGCAACAAAACTGGCACTAGCATTTCCGTCACCTCTTTAGATTTGGTCTAATCCCCTTTTTGGATTACATACTATATTCTGTAAAGCCACTATATATTCCTTCTATTTATTTTTTAGATATTATTACATGATTAGCCAAAAACATTAAAAATTTGGATATGTACAGTTAGAGCTCTTGCCCGTAGCCAGGTCTAATTTAACGCTGCCTCCACAGAACATAAAAAGAAGCAAATTCTCTGCACATCGCAGGGAATCGGCTTCTTTTTCTCTTCAAATGAAATTTCTCAGTGCCTTCATTTAAGCGGGAGCCCCTTACTTATCTACCCACACTGATAATAATCAATGTTATTTAAATCAATTCCTGTATAGAGCCATCTATATTGATTTCGGCTCCATCGATAACCAGCGACAGAGGTACGTCCAACAAATACCGGATAAAACCAAAAGCCTTTGCCATTTTGCAGCCAAATATACGTATAGCGATACAAGCAACCTCTTATGCCGCCCGGATCAACAGCATATGCCATATGTTGCGGCTTTTGTGGTGTATACGAAGGAGGAGCACTTTGTGGAGGTCCTTGGTGGGTTCCTTGTCCCTGCCCCGGCGGATATGATGGGTAGCCTCCGCCTCCCTGTCCTGGCGGATATGGCGGATAACCTCCCCCCCCATGCCCTGGCGGATACATTCCTGGAGAAAATGGCGGATAGGAACCAGAAGGAGTCAATGGTGTCATCTGCGACTGTGGTTGCGGCTGCATTGGTCTGTCTCCGTAAGGAAAATACGGATTATCATACATACGTCTTCACCTCGTTTAGAATCGGCAATCTCTACCTTTTGTAAATGTATGTAAGCGGAACTTGCCTGTTTCTAGTTTCCCATATAAAAGGGCTTAATCCATTGTTTCCGCTTCTCTACTTTGTAAGCTGGTGACGAAATGCATAAATTACCGCTTGCGTACGGTCACTGACGTTCAATTTATTTAGAATGTTACTCACATGCGTTTTCACTGTTTTTAACGCAATAAACAGCTCATCAGCAATTTCTTGATTTGATTTTCCCTCGGCAATGAGCAGCAAAATTTCTCGCTCACGCTCCGTAAGCTCCTCATGTGGCTTGTACTCCTGCTTTTGACGCATTTTGGACATCATTTTTCCCGTTACCTTCGGTTCGAGCACAGTTTCTCCTCTGTGCGTTGCCCGCAGTGCATCAGCAATATCGCTCGCTCGCGATGTTTTCAGCATATAGCTTGCTGCCCCTGCCTCAATAACAGGATACAGCTTTTCATCGTCTAAAAAGCTCGTCACGACAACAATTTTAGCATCAGACCACTCTTGTATAATACATTCTGTTGCCTCTACACCATCCATTTCGTCCATCACTAAGTCCATTAAGATAATATCAGGACGAAGCGCTAGCGCCAGCTCAACTCCTCGCTTGCCGTTTTCTGCCTCCCCTACAACCTCAATATCGGGCTGCGTAGACAAATAAGCAGCGACTCCCATCCGAACCATCTCATGATCATCAACAAGTAATACCCGAATCATCGTCTATCCCTCCTCCCGAGCAATGATAGGAATTTTCACTTCTAATTGTGTTCCTTTGTTTGGAAAGCTAAGAATTTTAAACGTACCTCCGATTTCCTGCGAACGCTCCTGCATGGACTCTAAGCCGTATGAACCAGCTTTACGCTGCGAAACATCGAATCCGATGCCATCATCCATCATCTTTAAAATCGCATACTTCCCGAAGCGCCGGAAGCGAAGCTCCATTTTATTCGCTTTGCTATGGCGAAGCATATTCGATAGCGCCTCCTGTACAATCCGAAATAAATGGTCCTCGACCCCTTTTTCTAAATCAATTTGTTCAATATGCCAGGATAGATGAATATGCTGCTTACGCGAAAGCTCTGTTAACAACTCTTCTATTCCATCCTTTAGCTTTTTTCCCTCAAGCTGTATTGGCCGTAAATGTAACAAAAGGGCGCGCATTTCCGTCTGTGCATTTATGACCATATGCTCTACCAGTTGCAATTGCTTGCTCACCGTTTCCGAATTTCTATCGTTTTGCGCTATCACCGCAGACATCATCATAGACATAGCAAACAGTTGCTGACTGACAGAATCATGCAGATCGCGCGCCAATCGCTGCCTCTCCTCAGAAATCGTCGCCTGCCTCATTTCCTCGCTCCATTCAGCCCTTTCATTTGTTAGCTTCTGAAATAATCCAGCCTGCTCTTCTAAACGGTAAGAGAGAGCTACAATCCGCTTACCAATAGAGCTTAACTCATCTTCTGCAGTAAAGAGATCCTCCTTCGGATAACTTCCGCGCTCAACTTCCAATAGAACGGAAGAAATTTCGTTTAGACGGCGCTTTGTATATTGTCCGATCGAGTAACCGATCACAGCACCGAACAAGCCGCTGCCGCCAATTACAAATAAAACCATTGGAACAGATGCAATCTCCCTCCCCACTAAAAATTCGTATACTGGCTGCTTACTTTTCCAAGCATATACAATCGTTGCAAAAAGCGAGACGCCGAGACAAGACAAAATCGAATAGTTAAAATATGTCCATGGAAAACTGGATTGTTTCCCTATCATACATATCTCACCTCCGTATCACCAACAAGAAGCGAGGAGATGATTTTTACTCGTCTCGAAGCCTCCCTGTACTGCTCTGTTTGAAAAATGAGATTTCGATTCCACCCCTTCTCCTCATGTCCGCACGCAGAAACGCGTCCAAGCAGCATAGAATGATTCAAAGATAGCTCAATATCGTATGGTACATACAAACGGATATTACCGACAAGACCATGAATCACAATGACAGTTTCTCCCTCAGCGATCATTGCTGTCGTTAAATCAATGTGAACATCACCCACTCCATACCGAATATTAATGTCCTGCAGCTCATAGACACAATCCATCACCCGGTAATTTCCGACAAACATATTTTTTAAAAACGGTTCAGAACGCAGCACTGCAGAGCCTGAGTCCGCTGCTTCCTTTGTTTCAATCTGCAGCATAATTGGGCGCCTTCTGCTTTGAAGCAATTCATATCCTATATACATAATTGCGCTTGCAAGCAACAGCTGAAATGCAGCAGAAGAGAACACATGTACAATAAAGATAAGAGCACCGATAGATAGAAGAACGGTTCCTCTTTTTTTCTTTCCTTTACTGCGGTAATGCTGACCGACCACAATCATCACAATTGAAAAAACAAGGGCAACCGGTTCAAAGTTATGCGTAATAATATCAATGAGGAGTCCAATCCCAAACAAAATGGCGGCAATCGCGACAATTTCCGTTTTTAGCAGCTGCCGTTTCATACCTCTCTCCTCCTTTCCCAGTTGTAATAAAGAAAACTCGCCGATTGGCGAAGACAAAGGTGTAATTGCCCTTACACTATATTCCTAAAATTTCCAGATACATCAAATGACTTGCCAGCTAGGAAATTTATGCTTTCTTAAAGTATGAAACAGAAGAAAAGGAATTGTTATGCAATTCCTTTTCTTCTCTACTATATCATAAGCTGCTAGACAATGGATGTTATGAATGTGCAGATTCTTTCAATTCTTTTTCAAGTTTAGCAATTCTGTAATCAAACGTGTCACGCTCATATGCCTCGTGTACTCGAATCTCCAGATCACGCATGTGCTCTTCAATCTCTTCAAAACGTATAAATGGATTATCTTTAGACATTTTTCCAAGTGTGTCATGAATACGGCGGTTGGCGTGCGCCATATTTTCTCGTGCCATGAGCTCCATCCGCTTTGTCTGCATTTCCTTGAGCTTGTTTTTCATCTCAGTCAGCTGGCGTTGTAATTCTTCGACCTGCTCCGCTGTTTTTGCATGAGCATCCGCTAAACGTGATGCTTGCCCTTCATAATATTCCGCTTCCTTCCATGCTCTCGCCTCTAAATCAGCAGCACCTGCTTGACGCGCAATATCAGCCTGCTGCTTCCGTTTTTCTGCCATATATGCTGCCTGCTCTTTCTCACGAAGAAAGTTCGTCTTCAGCATGCCGTGACGCTCAATGAGCTGTTCAATTTTTTTTGTCTCTTGTTCACCATCACGTAAGTATTGATTCAGGAGGGCAATCGGATTTTGACGCTCCTTCTCATCAAGTGCATTATGGAGATCCGCCATTACAATATTACGAATTCGTTGGAATAAGGATTGTCTCATACATATCTCTTCCCTTCTCTTAATAATGTTTCATTACATGGTCCCATTCATCTTCAAAACTACGAAACGATTTGTATGCATCTTCCTGTTTTCTGCCGCCGCATTTAGTCTTGTAATTGCGATACCCGTAATACAGTAGTGCAATTGCCCCGACTCCAATAATAGCTGGGAAATTCCCCAAAACAATGGACAGGCCAATCAAACCGATAATACCCCAGAAAAACTTTCCTAGCAGCGCATCGGCTTTCAGAAATGACCTGAAACTCCAATACGCAATCGCTGCTCCAATCAATAAGCCCACAATATGACCAAGCGTGGCGAGCGCAATGATAACGAGTACTCCCGCTGCTAAAAAGGTGAGAAACTTTTTCATACCTTTTTGCCTCCCTTCATTTTGATACTCTTATCTTATCTGAAACGAAGCACCCTCATAACGAACCAGGGAACGGTTTTCACTAGGACTTTAGACCGACTTCACCCTCGGACTCGCAAAGTTTTCTATTGCACCGCTCCCCAAACAACTTCCTCTTTCAGGCTTTCACTTCCCAATTATTTTTCTATTTCAGCAGCCACTTTAAAAAATCGTTTTTTTAATATTATTAAATATCGTTCAATAACGATATTTAATCAGAGCCAACTTCTCATTCATTCCTTAAGGTTATAAGCCCTAAAACAACCTAATCACACTATATGCAAATAAATATGTAAAAAACGAACTATATTTCAGATAACTTCAGTACATTTGCATAAAAATCTAACATTCTATTAAATTTCTTTACATTATGGTAAAAATAATAGATTCTTCTTTCATTCTATGGTATAAAAATACGGTAGAGAAAGGGGAACGCAACAATGAAGAAACATACTGTTTTGAGTATGCTAGCGACAGGAGCCTTTTTACTTGCTCCAACAGCTTCCATATATGCAGAAACAAACCAGGATAAATTAAACAGCATTGAATCGCAATTGAATGGAACATCTCAACAACTAGATAACCATAAGCAGGAGAAACTGCAAATCGAACAGGATATTGCACTTCTTCAGCAGAAACTAGATGAACTGAATACAGCAATTGCTAACACAGAACAGGAACTAGCAACAATTGAACAACAAATTAAAGAAACAGAAGCTGTAATTGAAGAAAAAAATCGTCGTATCGGGTACTTACAAGTACAAATTGAAAAACGACAGGTTCTCATCGATCAGCGTCTGCGTACACTGCAGGAGCAGCCTCGCAGCACCTTAGTCACAGAGTTGATTATCAACTCTAAAAACATAACCGATTTATTGGAAAAAATGTATTCTGTGTCGCTTATCTTAAATTCTGATAATGATATTTTACAAGAGCAGGCACGAGACAAAGATGCTGTCGAAACTGAACAGAAAGCAGTAAAAGAACAGGAAGCGGCATTGCAGCAACAAAAAGAAATGCAGGTACAAAAGCAGCAGCAGCAAGCGGCAGACAAGCAGCAGCAGGAAGTTCTTATGAATGACATGCATGCAAAGCTATCGCAAACGATGGAGGAAATCGAAAGCACTGAAGAAACAAAAGCGCTTTTAGAAGCACAAAGACAAGCGACTCAGCAACTTGTGGAAGCGGATAAACGTGCAGCAGCTCAAGCAGCGGCTCAGGCAGCTCAAGCAGCGGCTCAGGCAGCTCAAGCAGCAGCGGCTCAAGCACAGGCTGCGGAGGATGCAAAAAAGGCAGCTGCGCCTTCCGCTGGAGCATCCAGTCAACCTAGCGTAGCAGCTGTCAATCAAGGCGGATTCATCAAACCTGCAGCTGGCGCTTTCACATCAGGCTTCGGAGGAAGATGGGGGAAACTGCATGCAGGTGTAGATATTGCGGCATCAGGAACAGTGCCGGTTGTAGCGGCGGCAGATGGTGTTGTCATACGCGCCTATGCTTCAAGCAGCTACGGAAATGTTGTATTTATTTCGCATCGCATCAACGGACAAACCTACACAACTGTATATGCACACTTAAGCAGCTATTCTGTTGGAACAGGACAAACTGTAAAGCAAGGTCAGCAAATTGGAATCATGGGTAATACAGGGGATTCACAAGGGCAGCATCTTCACTTTGAATTGCATGTAGGAGAATGGAATCTAGCAAAGAGTAACGCAGTAAACCCAATGCCATACTTATAAAAGCAAAATCGTTATTTTGCTGCTGTTTCTTCCAAACATAAAATGTTATTCACCTTGTTGGTTTAGGGTTACCTTACAGCCAGCAGATGAATAAACCGGAAAATACCGAAAAAGGATCTCAGTTAAATATTCAGCTAGGATCCTTTTTTCCATTCATATCCCTTACTTGGACCTTTGTTTGCTTATTAGGCGGGATTTTTCTTAATGTTAAGTACGCAAAGCGAACATGCGGTTTAGGCGGAGAATATTTATGAAAACCTCCTACCTGCCCTTGGGTGAAAACAGAGGCGTAGTTGCCCTTATACTGTATTTCTAAAATTTCCGACTACGTCGAATTGGCTCTTAGATGGAAATTTATACATTCTGAAAATGCAAAGAAAGCACTACCGTAACGATAGTGCCTTTTCTGTAAAAGTCCCTTTTTACACTGAGGATGTGGCAACCACGCCATATCAGTGTCTTATAAGTTCTCTAAAAACTGCTGTTGTTTTTCCAGCGAGCCTATATACTCCGATTTAAGTACCTCCTGCAGCAATACATTCCGCACTGCTTTGTTGTGAGCAGAAGCTTTCACTCTAATCCGACATTCATATAAAAAATCCAAATACTGCTCATACTCTTCGCCATATGTATCCGACAGATCATCCCGAATTTTCTTTGCAAGCTTCGGACTAGCACCGCCAGTGGAAACAGCAATCATTAATCGGCCGCGCTCAAATGCTGCTGGAAGATGAACATTTCCTGCAGTCGGATCTGTAATGACATTCACGAGCTGGTTCTCGCCCGCCTCTGCTGCAATTCGGGTGTTAAGCTCCGCGTCATCTGTCGCGGCAATAATGAGGAGCGCTCCGACAAGGTCTGATTCTTCATATGTCTTCGCAAGCCACGTAATGTGCCCCTCTTCAGCAAGTTTTTGTACCTTTCCATCAGCTTCAGGACTAATAACAGTCACATCGGCTCCTTCTCTGACAAGCGGCCCAATTTTAAAAAGAGCCACCTTGCCGCCGCCAACAACAACAACGCGCTTATTTTGTATGTGTAGCGTAAGTGGGTACATACTCTTCTCCTTCCATTGCTTCCTGTACGCGCGTGGCAAGAACCTTGCGCAAATTTGGATGGTAGCCTAAGTAATCACAGAGTATAAGCTCTTCCCGTCCTAACTTCTTAATCGTTCGTTCCATCTTTTTCATTAGAATACCGGTAAACAATAAGTACGGCACAACAAACACCTGTTTATGACCCGATGCAAGCGCCATCTCTAACCCTTGCTCAAAGCTTGGTTCCGCTGCTGCCAAAAAGCAAATATCAACCTTCTGGAACGGGTATGTATGTTGTAATCGCGAAGCGATATTCCCCATATCACGTTTTACGTCCGGATCACTGCTGCCGCGTCCAACAAGCAATACCATCGCATCTTCAGCAATACGCTCCTTACCGATTCTCTCCAGCAAAATCGACACAATTTCATCATGCACACCAAACGGCTCACCATACGTTAAAGTTACGTCTGGATAATTCTGCTTTACTTCTGCTAATTCATTCGGAATATCTTCTTTAGCATGTGCAGCAGTGAGCAATAAAATTGGCACGGCCGCAACACGCGTTGCTCCTCTTTCCACACACACTCGTAAGCCTGCTTCAATGGATGGTTCTGCTAATTCCAAAAAACATACCTCTTGAATTGGTACATCTATGTCAGCCATTGCTTGAGAGACAAAGAAGCGCGCTTGTTCGCACGCTTCTTTCACTCTGCTGCCGTGGCAAATGTATAATACTGCTTGCATTTACAACGCCCCGCTTGCATAGTAATTTTTGGATGTTTGTTGTTCAAACCATTGGATCTTGTCCCGGTAGCGAACAACTTCGCCAACCACAATCATACTTGGGTTTTGTACTTCTTCCTTTTGTGCGATAGTGACAATTGTTCCTAATGTGCCCGTTACTGTACGCTGTGATACAGTTGTGCCCCATTCAACAAGCGCAACCGGTGTTTGCTCGCTTTTTCCATGCTGCAATAACTTGCCGCAAATGTACGGAAGATTCCCTACACCCATGTAAATCGCCAGCGTATCAATTCCCTTTGCCAGGCTCTCCCATTTCGTATCCTCTTCCTGACCCTCGCGGCGGTGACCTGTAATGATGGCAAAGCTGGCACCAGCATCACGATGTGTCACCGGAATGCCAGCGTAAGCAGGAGCAGCAATGCCAGATGTAATGCCAGGAACGATTTCAAACGGAATATTGTTGTCAGCTAGCGTTTCCGCTTCCTCAGCGCCGCGTCCAAATACAAAAGGATCTCCGCCCTTAAGTCTTGTTACCGTTTTTCCTTCCTTCGCAAGCTTTACAAGATGAGCATTTATCGTTTCCTGCTGCATAAAGTGGCAATCAGGGAGCTTTCCGCAAAAAATCAAATCTGCATCCTGCTTCGCATGGGACAGTAATTCCTCATTCACCAGCCTATCATACAAAATGACATCCGCCTGCTGAATACACTTAAGTCCCTTCACAGAAATCAAATCAGGATCACCTGGTCCTGCTCCCACAAGGTAGACCTTTCCCATTTTGCCACCTCCCATCACAGTGCATTCTTCTGTCTATACTTAAATGAATTGCTTCTCTTTTAAATATTGGATAACTTGGTCCGCACATTCCTCAATAGAATGTAAGTGTGTAGAAACAACGATTTCAGGATTTTCTGGCTCTTCATAAGGAGAGTCAATACCTGTAAATTGTTTAATCTCACCGTTGCGCGCTTTTTTATACAAGCCTTTTGGATCGCGCTTCTCACATTCTTCAATCGGGCAGCTCACAAATACTTCAACGAACTCGTCCGCTTCTAAAATATCGCGTACTTGTGTACGATCTGCACGGAATGGAGAAATAAACGCAGTTAATACAATTGTACCACTGTCCACAAATAGCTTTGCCACTTCACCGATGCGGCGAATATTTTCTGTGCGTGCTTCCTCAGAAAATCCTAAGTCTTTGTTTAAACCATGACGGATATTATCCCCATCTAATACATAGTTACCAACTTTTTCTTGGAATAGCTTACGAGCTACCGCATTGGCAAGCGTAGACTTGCCAGATGCGGATAAACCTGTGAACCAAAGAACAAAGCTATGATTTCCTTTTTGTTCGCGACGCTCTTGCTTGGAAACTGATGCCTCATGCCATACAATGTTCGTGCTCATTGTTTCTCCCCCTTAAGCGTTCACTGGCTGCTCTTGCATGCCGCGAATTAATACTTCTACTACTTCTTTACGGCTGAATGTGCTTGGCGGAAGCTGACCGCTGCGAAGCAATTCACGCACCTTTGTTCCAGATAAAATCACACGGTCTTCAGCACCATGCGGACATGTTTTCGAAGAAGCCATACCTTCGCATTTTGTGCAGTAGAAGCTATGCTCGAAGAATAACGGCTGAATGCCAAGCTCTTCTGCTGTAAAGTTGGAGAAGATGTGCTGTGCATCATATGTGCCGTAATAGTTACCAACACCTGCGTGGTCGCGGCCAACGATAAAGTGTGTGCAACCAAAGTTTTTGCGAACCATTGCATGGAAAATCGCTTCACGCGGTCCTGCATAGCGCATTGCTGCAGGGAACACAGCCAAAAATACACGATCCTGTGGATAATAGTTCTTTAAAAGTACTTGATAGCTTTCCATACGTACGTCAGCTGGAATGTCATCAGATTTTGTTTCACCTACAAGCGGATTTAAGAATAAGCCGTCTACGATTTCAAGCGCAGCTTTTTGAATATATTCATGCGCGCGGTGAACTGGATTACGCGTTTGGAACCCAACTACCGTTTTCCAGCCAAGGTCTTGGAACTTTTGACGTGTTTCAGCCGGATCTAAGCGGAATTCAGCAAATTGATCCTTCTCTGTACGTTTTACTAACGTAATCGCTCCACCTACATATACAGACGGGCGCTCTAGCATTTTCTTTACGCCTGGATGCGCAAGGTCTGTTGTGCGGTATACATTTTCCGCTTCCTTTTGTTTGTCTGGCACATAGATGTCACCAACTGTAAGTACACCGTATGTTACGCCGCCTTGTACTAAGCGTACCTCTTCACCTGCTGTAAGCTCGTTTGCTTTTTCTTCTGTTACAGGAAGTGCAATTGGAATACTCCAAACTGTTCCGTCAGCAAGACGCATACGTTCTACAACAGAATTGTAGTCTTCTTGGTTTAAAAAACCTGTTAATGGGCTGTATGCACCGACTGCAATTAACTCTAGGTCGCTAAGTGCAGTATTGTCTAACTCAATTTCCTTTTGGATATGCGCTGTGCTGTACGTTTCGTCTACGCGATTAATAAGAACACCGCCATGTGCTGTAATACTTGTCATCTTGAAATTCCTCCTACTTCCTGTTTCGTATGTTTTAATAAGCTAATGACTCCAAGTGTTGCGATAATTCCCGCCCCAACAATAAAGATAGAATACAAATCACTTTCTAGCAATAGTTTAACGCATGTATAAGATACTAAAAGCGATAAAAACGGGGCAACAAACCACACCTTGAGCATTTGCGAAACAACGCGTTTTTGAAAGACCTTCTTGCCTTGCTGCGCGGAGCCCATGCCGATAATAGAAGATGATGTAATTTGTGCAATCGGCAATGGAATCCCAAATAAAGCTGCTGTAATCACGAGAAATGAGCTGGTAGCAGAAACAGAAATTCCTTCAATCAAAGAAACAGATGTAATTTTCTTCCCATTTGTTTCAAGAACTCGACTTCCTAAGAGAAAAGCTCCCAAGGCAACAAAAATACCACCTAAAAGCAACCCTGTTTCCACTGAAAGCAAATGAGCCCCAACTAACGGAGCAACTGCATTTGCTACGTTTTTCATTCCAGCTGAGTAGGCCTCGAAGAAACCTGTCACAATAACAAGAATTGTAAAAATTGGCTTCCATTTTCCTTTTTCTAAATCAGGATACTTGGAATTAAGCCTATGAATAAGCTTTCCAGCAACATAAGTAATACTGAAAGCTACTACAGGGGTGATAATCCAAAAAGCAACGATAAACAAAAGTTTCTCCACATACAATACTTGATATGCAATCCCCACCCCTGCAACAGCACCTATCGTAATCTCACTAGTAGAAAGCGGAATACCGAGAATATTTGCCGTAAATAAGGCAATTGTTGCTGCAAGTAATGTAATAATAACAATTTTTACTGTAAAGATATCCTCAGGAATAATGCCTGAGCTAATCGTTTTTGTAACCTTTTGGCCCCCAAATACAGAACCAGCAATGATAGCAGCGCCACATATGAGCAGCGCTACCCATTTCTTCTTAATGGCTCCTGAAGCATATGCGACCCCCATTGAGGCAGCTGCTCCACTCGCCCCTATATTCATCGCAAACAATAACGCTGCACAAAATGCGAGAGCTACCATATTTTCTTTTCCCCTTTACTTCTTACTGATGAAGCCCGCATTCTGTTTTACCTGTACCTGACCAACGTCCAGAGCGATCACTGCTGCCACCCTCTGAAGGACGTGTGCATACCTCACAGCCAATGCTCGGATAGCCGATATCATGAAGCGGATTGTACGGAAGGTCATGCTTGTATACATAACGCCATACTTCCTTCCATGTCCAATGAATCAGCGGACATACTTTGATAGAATGGAAACGGTGATCATGATTTAAAAACTGTACATTTTGGCGCGTCGGCGACTGCTCGCGGCGCAATCCAGAAATCCACGCCTTCCCTTGTGCAAGAGCCTTTTCAAGCGGAACAATCTTCCGAATATTGCAGCATGCGTTCGGGTTAGACTTCCATAATTCCGCACCATGCTCTGCCGCCTGCTCTTCTAGCGTAAGCTCTGGCTTTTGTAACACAATTTGAAGTCTTGGGAACCGTTCTTTCACTCTTTCAATTAATTCATACGTTTCTTTAAAATGAAGATCTGTATCTAAAAATACAACCTTTGCATCAGGCTTCACTTGATCAATTAAGTGCAGAAGAATCATCCCCTCTACACCAAAGCTGCATGCATAGACAACATCGTCTCCATAATGATCATACGCCCATCGTAAAACCGAAAGCGCACCTTTTGTTTCATCGTCCTCATTAAAATCAATGGCTGGTGCATCCCATGTTTCATATGTTAACATGTCATTTCCCCCTCTTTTGGTAACATCTATATTCTACTGCTATGTAGGAAGGAGCTGTCTTGTTCCGACGCTGCAGTAACCTTCCTAAAATACTCCCTATCCGTTTGCACTAAAAAAATCTTTCCATTTCGAAAAGACTTTCGAGGCGTCTTAACCTTATCTCTCAAAATGAGATTCCATTTTGACGGATTAGCACCTTGCATACATGCAGGTTGCCGGGTTTCATCGGGCCGTGTCCCTTCACCTCTCTGGATAAGTAATTAATTTGTATTGTATCACAATTACAGCTAATTGCAATCCTAGTTTTCTGATATGAATTATATTTTAAAAGAATTTTTGAAAATATGAAAATATATTGCAGTACACTTCTGATAAAGTTTATATATTACTATTGCTCTGAAAACGCAGTAAGCCACCGTTTCTTCTCTATTGTAGGCGCCTTCTGCTATTACTTTTCCCTGTTTTTCCAAAACTACACTTTCTCTTTCAATAAACATACAATTCCGAGTAAGTGAATAGGGAATTCATGTATTTCTGCCCGAAGCAACGGTTGCTCT
The DNA here is from genome assembly GCF_004138295.1 of Ectobacillus funiculus. Lineage (GTDB taxonomy): Bacteria > Bacillota > Bacilli > Bacillales > Bacillaceae_G > Ectobacillus > Ectobacillus funiculus. The sequence continues at coordinate 13,769 of NZ_SCFM01000027.1, forward strand.
GTAGGTTTGCACAGCTTGCTTTACCTCGGGAACAAAGCAAATGATAAGCACTTTTTCCGCGAAGGTCCCCTTGTGCGCAAGACTTGCGGCGATACAATTATGTTAATTTCTTACAAAAATAGGCGAACAACGTACTGTTGTCCGCCTATTTTTTAATTTTTTTCATCCTCTTGCTTTCATACGAGCTCACTTGCTCGAATACGATCCTTTTGTACAAGGTCTTCTAATGTTTCCCGCTCCACAACAACTTGCGCTTTTCCGTCCTTTGCAAATACAACTGCAGGGCGCGCGATACGGTTATAGTTATTTGCCATTGAATATCCGTATGCCCCTGTGCAAGAAATCGCAAGTAAATCCCGTGACGCCGCTTCTGGAAGCTCTATATCCCAAAGCAGCATATCGCCGCTTTCGCAGCACTTGCCGGCAATCGATACAACTTCCTTCGACTCTTCATTTGCTCGATTCGCCAAAATTGCCTCATACTTTGCACCGTACAACGCAGGGCGGATATTATCTGTCATTCCGCCATCCACGGCCACGTATTTACGAATACCTGGGATGTCTTTAATAGAACCGATTGTATACAACGTTGTGCCAGCATCACCGACGATGCTGCGGCCTGGCTCAATCCAAATTTCCGGCAGAGGATAATTACGCTGTGTAAACTGCTCGCGCACCGCATCAGTCATCTCTTTAATATATTGTACGGCTGGGAGCGGCGTATCGCCTTCTGTATAGCGAATGCCAAAACCGCCTCCGAGATTTAAAATCGGCATTGTATGTCCTGTTTCGGAGCGAACAGTATCTACAAATGTTGCTAATACTTCGACTGCACGAACAAATCCATCCGTTTCAAAAATTTGGGAACCGATATGAGAATGGATGCCAAGCACATTGTAGTACGGCTTCGTTACAGCATGCTTCACCGCCTGCAACGCCTGTCCGCTAGAAACGCCAAAACCAAACTTTGAATCATCCTGGCCTGTTGTAATATACTCGTGTGTATGCGCCTCAACACCCGGTGTTACACGCAGCAAAATATTCACCTTTTGCTCACGCTCTTGCGCTAAATCATGAAGAACCTCTAACTCAAAGAAGTTATCCACAACAAAGCAGCCAATATTTGCTTCAAGTGCCATTACTAATTCTTCTTCTGTTTTATTATTGCCGTGAAAATGAATGCGCCCTGCTGGGAAACCGGCTTGCAGCGCCGTATACAATTCTCCACCAGACACAACATCTAAAGACATGTTTTCCTCTGCAGCTAAACGGCTCATTTCCATGCACAAAAATGCCTTACTTGCGTATGCGACTTGGTAGGAGAATCCGCTCTCCTGAAACGCACGGTTATACGCACGGCATTTTTCTCGAATTAAAGCTTCATCATATACATAAAGCGGTGTACCATATGTTTTTGCTAATTCCGTCGTGTCACAGCCCCCGATTTCTAAATGTCCCTTTTCATTAATTCTGCTTGTACCGTGCAAATACACCTAAATTTCCCCCTTATTTATACGTTCTGCACACCTACATCCATTTCTCAAAAGAAAAGGAAACAGTGAAGCTAAGAACACAATCCATTTTATTTGTATAAACAAAAAACGCGCCGAACTGCTATGTTCACACGCGTTTCTTACAGAAAATGACTACTTCAAACTATGCGCCCTACATATTTTCATATAAGAAACCGCATCAGCATCTCTAATAGCTCCTCACAAGACGTACTTGTGACAGTTCCACACTTATTCAGTGCAGACCCAGCAACAAAACATGGCAGCTGTTTTGCCGCTTCGGCAGTTACCCCTTTCGCGCTGCGCTCTTTAATCCTACCCGACTTCACACAGCCTACTCTTGACTCCTGCAGCCTCTATTCGCGAGAACAGATGAGGCCGTTGTATTTATTTTTGCTGATATTAAAGATAGCAGAGAAAAATGTACATTGTCAAATACTTTTTCAGCAACTCATTCACATTTATGTAGAAAAGTGAAATATTATGCAGTCCTTCAAGAAGCAGGCACAAAGGTCCTCTCATTCCTACACTGGCTTTCGGCATGCCAAATTTGTGCTATCAGGCAATCGCGTTAGCTTCGTGCTTTTCACCTCCCATTCCCCCTGTTCATTATCAAACGTAATCCTTACCTTCTCAAAGGGAGGCTCCGGCTTTCCCTGCGGCTTCTGATGATATGTAATCACCTCAATGGAGGATTGAAACAGATACGTACCACTGTAAAGCTTCTTCATCTCTACAATTTTCGGACAATCATACTTCTTTTGCTCTCCATAAGACTTTCGAATTGCCTCATTGATTTGCGGAAATAACACAGAAAAAAAAGCATCCTCCAGCATAGGAAATGATGGCGCACTCGCCAATGCGGCCGAACTGCTGTATAGGAAAAAGCATGTGACTGCAGCACACATTCGTTTGTTCATCTTCTCCCTCCAAACTGTCGTATCCGTAAATATTGTACCCAATCTATATTTTTTCATAGAAGTGTCCAAAATCATCCACAACACCTGTTTGTTTTTATATAATAATTAACGTAATAAAGACAATATAAAGCAAGGCATTATGAATAGAGCATGTCCCTGCTTACATATATATGTATACAAATAAAGAATATATTTGCTAGCCTTCATCGGAGAGGAGCTTGATCATGAATACATTATTTAGGAAGGTGCGCTTTACCCTTTTGGCAGCCACTCTTCTTTGGCTAAAGACGTATGTAGTATATAAGCTTGCGTTTGATATAAACATTGAGAACGCATTTGAGGAAGCCATTCTCTTTCTTAATTCGATTAGTACACTTCTACTGTTTTTGGGGATTGCTCTATTAACTGATACATACCGAAACGTCTATGTTATACTCATTAGCTTTCTTTTATCTGTATTATTGTTTTCAAATGCAATATTTTATGGCTTCTTTAATGATTTTGTAACATTACCTGTTGTATTTCAAACAAATAATATGGCTGACCTTGGCACAAGTATCCGTGAGTTGATGACATACAAAACATTATTTATGTTTGTTGACCTCTTCATTTTGCTATTTGTTTCTCGAAGGTTCCCACGCTTTGCCGATGTCTCTCCTCTTACAAAAAAAGAAAAATCTATTTATTTTCTGGGGGCGGCTTCGTTGTTTTTATTCCATGTAACGGTGGCTGAAGTCTATAGGCCTCAGTTATTTGCGCGTTCATTTGATAGAAAAATGATTGTCAAAAATCTCGGTCTTTACACATATCATCTCTATGATATTGTTCTGCAATCCAGATCATCCGCACAGCGAGTGTTTGCAAGCAGCAATACGTTTGCAGAAATTGAAAACTACGTAAAAGTAAAGGACAAGGGAAGCAATCCAGCTATGTTTGGTGTTGCCAAAGGGAAAAATGTGATTTTAATTTCCATGGAATCCACGCAAAGCTTTGTCATTAATCGAAAAATAAACGGTGAGGAAATTACGCCATTTCTAAATAGCTTTATAGAAGAAAGCTACTATTTTGATCAGTTTTATCATCAAACAGGACAAGGTAAAACATCGGATGCTGAGTTTACTATCGAAAACTCGCTTTATCCACTTGATCGTGGCTCCGTATTTTTTACACATTTTAACAATGAATATACAGCAACACCTGAAATACTAAAAGATTACGGTTACTTTTCAGCTGTGTTCCACTCTAATGATAAAACATTTTGGAATCGCGATCTCATGTATCCATCACTTGGATACGACCGCTATTACCATCAACAGGATTTCGTTGGTACGCAGCAAAATTCCGTCGGCTGGGGACTGAAAGACAAAGACTTCTTTACACAATCCATCTCGTATTTAAAGGAGCTGCCACAGCCATTTTATACAAAGTTTATTACGCTAACCAATCATTTTCCATTTACCATTGACCCGAAGGACCGTCTCATTGAGGAGTATAATTCAGAGAGTGAGATTGTCAATCGATATTTCCCGACCGTACGGTATACAGATGAAGCAATAAAATATTTTGTCCAGCGTCTGAAAGAGGAAGGACTGTATGACAATACAATCATTGTCATTTATGGAGATCATTACGGTATTTCTGAAAACCATAATGCAGCTATGGCACAGTTTCTTGGCAAAAACGAAATCACACCTGTTGATTCGATGCAGCTGCAGCGTGTTCCGCTGATCATCCATATTCCAAAGCAGTCCGGGCAAACTATTTCCAAGGTATCTGGACAAATCGATGTAAAGCCGACTCTCCTTCATCTGCTTGGAGTTTCAACAACGAACAGCACGGAATTTGGAACAGACCTGTTTATTAAAGAGAAAGATCCGCTTGTTGTTATGCGCGATGGCAGTTTCATCACAAATGATTACGTATATACAAAAAATATTTGCTACGCGAAACAGACAGGTGTGCCGATTGAAGAACAACTATGCGAACCATATAAACAAAAAACCAAAATTGAGCTGAGGAATTCAGATAAGCTTATTTACGGAGATTTACTTCGTTTCGATCCTAGCAACAAACGAAATACAGGAACGATGACAACAATATTAGAGTAATTATGACGATCTGCTTGCTGTGGGGCAAAAAAGAAGGGACGTAACATCCCTTCTTTTTTGTCCTATATACAACCTTTATCTTCATATTTTACTATAAACAATAAATTGAATCCTTTTTTCCATTAAGGGAATTTTATGGTATGAGATTCTAAAAGTGTGTTATGATAAGTTGAACAAACTGTTGTACACCAAAGAAAAAAATTAAAAAGAAAGCAAGGGATCACACATTGTACAGAGCAGCCATTCCGAATTTATTTACACTCGGAAATTTATACAGCGGTTTTCTATCTATCGGCTACGCATCTATTGGGCATTACAGGTCAGCTGCCATTCTCGTCTTAATTGGCATGATGCTCGATAGTCTCGACGGACGGATTGCCCGCTTGCTGCGAGTTGATTCCCCTCTTGGAAAAGAATTGGATTCTCTCGCAGATGTAGTGACATTTGGAGCAGCACCTGCCCTCTTAATGTACTATACCTCTTTTTCACAATACGGTGTTGCCGGATTGTACATAGCCGGACTGTTTCCGTTATTTGGTGCGTACCGCTTAGCTCGTTTTAATGTAACAGCAACTGCAACATCCTTAAAGTATTTCACAGGTGTTCCAATTACAGCGGCAGGGGGAATTGTAGCATTTCTCACATTATTTTCTCGCGTGATTCCAAACATTGTACTCATTCTCATTTTTATCATCTTTGCTATCTTGATGGTAAGCCGCATTCAAATTCCAAGCTTAAAGGATATACCAATTCCAAAATATAGCATCATTGTCACACTATTTTTGATTGCAATTATTTTCACCTTGTATAAACGAGAGATAAACCGCATGCCAGAATTTTTGTTCATTGCTATTCCTCTCTACATTCTTTACATGCTATCGCAGTTTTTACGACGCAGACATTTTGAAAAGAGTAGCAATAAAAAATAATCCCCTCACGCGAGGGGATTATTTTTATTGCTATCTTGCGTATTGCTTTTATTGTTCTTTTTCGTAGTTGTATCTTTTTCTGTACCGTAATGATAGTTAGTCAATTTACCCGTATCTCTGTACTGCTCATTTTCGCTCATACATAATTGCCTCCTTCGTGATACTGCGCTCTTAGTTTAAACCAAAACCGCTAGTTCACGAATGGCATTATTTCCCTATCGCTGCAATACAGATTGCTCAGGCGGCTTCATAATCCGTTTGCGTTTTTCAAACGTTGCAATCTCCGTAAAGCCATGACGAAGCAATGTTTCCACATTTTGTGCCACATAGCTGCCGGTATCATCTGGGTAGTGTGAATCAGAGGAAACTGTAATCGGAACCTGGTGCTTCGCCGCCTACAGGCTCTCGATTTCTTTTCGATCTGCTGTCTTAGACAGCTTTCCTTGCCTGCGCTCTAGCTCCTTCTTTACGTCCTCAAGCGCAATCCCCTTCTCAGCAAGGAGAACAAGGCAATGAAAAGTTAAATCGGCAATTTCATACACGAGCTCTTCCTTATCATTATTTTTTGCTGCAATTAGAACCTCGGTAGCTTCTTCGCCTACTTTTTTTAAGATTTTATCTTCGCCTTTTGTAAACAAGTAATTTGTGTACGACTCCGCTACTGGATTGTTTTTCCGGTCTACAATAGTTTCGTACAATGCACGCAGTATATCTGTCATTTTCTTTTCCTCCTATAGCACCTTCGTAAAGAAACAAGTGCGGCTTCCCGTATGGCATGCCGGTCCAATTTGATTTACACGCACAAGCAGTGTATCTTGGTCACAATCCAAGTACATTTCTTTTACATGCTGAAAATGCCCAGACGTTTCTCCTTTATTCCACAATTTATTGCGGGAACGGGAAAAAAACCATGTTGTTTTTGTTTCTAATGTTTTAGCATAGGATTCTTCATTCATATAGCCGAGCATGAGCACATCATTCGTTGTATCATCAATAATAACAGCAGGCAATAGTCCTTTAGAGAAATCCGGCTTCATCGTCTCACCTCAATGCGCGCCTTGGCAAGTTCTTCCTTTGTTTCTGCAATCGTCGTTTCTCCATAATGATAAATCGACGCTGCTAATGCTGCATCCACTGATGTTTCCTGGAATACTTCTACAATATGACCATTATTGCCGCAGCCGCCCGATGCAATGACTGGGATTGTAACCGCCTGGCAAACAGCCTCCGTTAATTCTAAATCATAGCCTTGCTTTGTACCATCTGCATCCATGCTTGTCAGCAAGATCTCACCCGCACCAAGCTCTTCCGCCTTTTTTGCCCACTCTAGTACGTCAAGGCCCGTATCGATACGACCGCCGCTTACAAACACATTCCACTTACCGTCAGAAACGCGCTTTGCATCAATCGCTACGACGATACATTGTGCTCCAAAATGCTCAGCACCCTCTGCAATCAGCTGTGGATTACGAACCGCTGCAGAGTTTAGGGAAATTTTGTCCGCACCGGCGCGCAAGAGATTATACATCTCTTCAACTGAGCCAATGCCGCCGCCAACTGTTAATGGAATAAATACTTCAGCTGCAGTGCGCTCTACAACGTCAATCATCGTTTTGCGTCCTTCATGCGTTGCTGTAATATCTAAAAATACAAGTTCGTCCGCTCCAGCCCGGTTGTAAATTTCCGCAATCTCCACTGGATCCCCAACGTCTGCTAGCCCGACGAAATTTACACCCTTTACCACGCGTCCATTTTTCACATCTAAACAAGGGATAATGCGCTTCGTTAACATACTGCCACCGCCTGCAGTGCTTCTTCTAGCGCGAATTTCCCTTCGTATAAAGCTTTACCAGTAATCACACCATACAGGTTCATTTCATGTAAGTTTTTAATATCCTCTAGGGAGCTTACACCGCCAGATGCAACGATATCAACATTCACTGCATCCTGCAAAGCCTTAAGCTGCTCAAGATTTGGGCCTGTAAGTGTTCCATCTCGGGAAATATCAGTAAAAATAATTGTTTTTACTCCCATTTCCTCCATTTGCTTTGCAAGTGTGATGTAATGAACATCTGATACATCAAGCCAGCCTCTTGTCGCAACTAATTCATCCTTTGCATCAATGCCAACAACAATACGCTCCCCGTACTTGTCAAGAGCCTCCTGCAAAAATGCTGGATTTAAAAGCGCAGCTGTGCCGATAATAACACGTGATACACCAACTGATAATAATGCTTCAATTGTTTCCATCGAGCGAATGCCGCCGCCCACTTGAACAGGAATCTTTAATGTACGTGCAATACTTTCAATTACAGGTAAATTCGTTGGTGTACCATCTAACGCACCATCTAAGTCGACAAGGTGAAGGAATGGAGCACCTAATTTTTCAAATACAATCGCTTGCTCAAGCGGATTTTCGTTTACAACGGTTTCCTGTTGAAATTGTCCTTGATATAAGCGAACACAACGTCCATTTTTTAAGTCAATTGCTGGGAAGATGAGCATGTTTCGACCAACTCCTTAAAGTTTTGTAACATTTTTAATCCAACGTCGCTGCTTTTTTCCGGATGGAATTGTGCACCGTAAATATTTCCCTTTGAAACAACACCTGGTACAAACACACCATAGTCGCTTCCTGACACTATCACATCATTTGCTGTATCTGCATAAAAGGAGTGGACATAATATACATATGGATTTCCTGTAAGACCTTGCAATAATGGTGACTCTTGCTTCGTCTCTAACGCGTTCCAGCCCATATGCGGAATTTTGCGGCCTGCAGGCAGTTTACGTACTGTCCCCGGAAGTAAGCCAAGGCCCTCTGTAAATTCAATTTCCTCACTTGCCTCAAATAATAGCTGCATCCCTAGACAAATGCCTAACACCGGCTTGCCAGAGGCTGCTTGCTCTTTAATAAGAGAAATTAATCCGCGCTCCTCTAGCTCCTTCATTGCTTTCGGAAACGCACCAACGCCTGGCAAAACGATTCCGTCGCTTTGACGGATTGTTTCCGGGTTATCGGTAATTTCACATGTTACGCCAATATGCTCCAGTGCCTTTGAAACGCTGCGCAAGTTCCCCATTCCATAATCAATAATGGCGATCATATTACAACATTCCCTTCGTTGAATTGATGCCGGTAATCTTTTCATTAATCGCTACCGCTTCCGATAAAGCACGGCCGAATGCCTTAAACAACGCCTCAATTTTATGATGCGTGTTTGTTCCATACAGCACGCGCGCATGAAGTGTGATACCTGCATTAAAGCTAACAGCACGGAAAAATTCCTCTGTTAACTCAGTATCATATGTTCCAAGGCGGTGATTTGTAAGCTCTGCATCAAATACTAAAAACGGACGTGCGCTAATATCTAATGAAACAAAGCCCAATGCTTCATCCATTGGAACGTAGGACGTGCCATATCGATTAATTTGCTTTTTGTCACCAAGTGCTTCCTTGATGCACATCCCGATAACAATACCTACATCCTCTACTGTATGGTGAGAATCGATGTGTAAGTCTCCATTTGCCCGTACCTTTAGTCCAATACGTCCGTGTCTAGCAAAAGCTGTAAGCATATGGTCAAAAAAGCCGACCCCTGTCTCAATGCTCACTTCTGCTGGATTGTCTAAATCAATTGATACGGTAATATCTGTTTCTGATGTTACCCGTGAAAACTCTGCTGTCCGTGTCATTCATCTGCTCCCCCTTTTTCCTCAAAGCGAATCGAAATCGCACGCGCATGAGCCTGCAGACCTTCTTTTTCCGCTAAGATAACAATTTGATCCTTTACTTGCTCTAACGCCTCTCTTGTATACGATAAAAAGCTTGATTTTTTCACAAAATCATCAACGGATAGCGCGGAGAAAAAGCGCGCAGTTCCGCTCGTTGGCAGCACATGATTCGGTCCGGCGAAATAATCACCAAGCGGTTCTGGTGCGTACGGTCCAATAAAGATGGAGCCAGCATGCTGGATATCCGCAAGAGCCGTCATCGGCTCATGAATATGAAGTTCTAAATGCTCAGGAGCAATTTCATTGGATACCGCAAATGCTTCCTGCAGTGAATCCACGACAACAATTGCGCCGTTCGCCTCAATAGAGGCTCTAGCAATATCCGCACGCGGCAACTCCTGCAATTGTCGCTCTACTTCCTGCTTTACCTGCTGCGCAAGCTCCTTATGTGTTGTAATCAGAATCGCTGTCGCATTCGTATCATGCTCTGCCTGCGACAATAAATCCGCTGCAATAAACGATGCGTTTCCTGTTTCGTCGGCAATGACGACAATTTCAGACGGTCCCGCAATCATATCAATGTTAACAGCACCAAATACAGCACGCTTTGCTAGCGCTACATACATATTGCCTGGTCCAACAATTTTGTCAACGCGCGGAATCGATTCGGTTCCATACGCGAGCGCTGCGACTGCCTGTGCGCCGCCGATGCTGTAAATCTCATCTACACCTGCAATATGGGCAGCAGCTAAAATATGAGGGTTCACACCATCCTTTCCTGGCGGTGTCACCATCACAATCCGCTTCACTCCTGCAATTTTGGCAGGAAGCACATTCATTAATACAGAAGAAGGGTATGCAGCCGTACCACCTGGCACATACACGCCTACCGTATGAAGCGGTCGAATTAATTGTCCTCGTATAATACCCTTTGTATCTGCATCCACAAAGCCTTGTCGCTTTTGCTTCTCATGGTATGATACGATATTACGCTTTGCACCCTCTAAAGCTTCTAAAAAGGAGGAATCAACAGATTCTACTGCGCGTGCTATTGCTTCTGTTGAGACGCGAAATGATGCTAGCTCTACTCCATCGAATCGACTCGTATATTCACGCAGCGCTTCATCCTTACGCGTCTTGATATCTGTGATAATGCGCTCTACCGCTTCCGCTGCAGTTTTTTCCACTCGTCCCGCTTCTTCCCGAAGCACAGTCATATCATTTAGAATACTGGAAATATCTCCGTATAAAATTTTCAAGCTGCGTCCTCCTTACACCCGTGCTGACAGATGCTCTTCAATTTGCGTAATAATTGAAAACATCTCATCTTTTTTCATTTTTAAGGAAGCTTTATTTGCAATGAGACGTGCTGAAATATCGCAAATATCTTCAAAGACAATTAAACCATTTTCCCGTAATGTTGCCCCTGTTTCGACAATATCAACAATCGCATCTGCAAGGCCAAGAAGGGGGGCAATTTCTACAGAGCCTTCTATCTTGATAATTTCTACATCCTCGCCTTTGCGGCGGAAATACGCAGACGCAACATTTGGATATTTCGTTGCAATTGTTTTCTTTTTATAACTATCAGGGTTATAAGAAGGAATCGATGCCACGCTAAACTTACAACGGCCAATTCCTAAGTCTACCATTTCGTATAATTCCTTTTCATTCTCCATTATCACATCTTTTCCGACGATACCAATATCAGCAACACCATGCTCAACATACGTAAGCACATCGACTGCCTTTACGAGAATAAAGGAGACATTTGCGTTATGACTGTGAAAAACAAGCTTTCTTCCTTTATCCTTTAATTCCGAGCAATCAATACCGATTTTCTCGAGAAGTGGAACAATCTGCTTTTCCAGTCTCCCTTTTGTCAACGCGATTTGAATGTGACGCATGAGGTTTCTCCCTCCTTTTCCAGCTCCCATTTTTCTTTCCAAGCGTACTCCTTAAGCTTACCACCTGATGTATCAACGACAGCGGCAACCTTATTTGCTCTTGCAAAGCTAAATGTCTCCTCGAGCGAAGACATCATAGATAACTCGGTCTTTACACCTTCTTTAATGTATAAAGCGCGAAGCCTTTCTGCTTCTTCAATTGTTTCCAATGAATAATGGATCAGCACCTCTGTTGGTTCTTCTTTTGAAGGCGGATTCTGCTCCTTAAGCACCCGTACAATTTGATCTACCTCAAGGGCAAGTCCAGTCGCTGGAAGGGACTCTCCAAAGTGCTCCATTAATTCATCATAACGACCACCGCTTAAAATTTCATCTCCAACCTCATGGGCGTAACCACGGAAAATGACCCCAGTATAGTAATCAAGGTTTTGAATCATGCCTAAGTCTACGGATATGTAATGACCGTATCCTAGCCGTTCCACCGTTTCATATATATCACGAACGCGCTGAATCGCTTCCTTCATTTCTGCATTGGCAGCCAAACTCTCAGCTTCGTCAATCACGTCTAAACCGCCAAATAAGCGGGGCAAACGCTGAAGCAGCTGAACGGTTTCATCGTTTTGGTCAAATTTCTTCTCCTCTAAAAATTGAGAGAGTCCTGTATAGCTCTTGTTTTCGATATATTCACGTAAAATCGCCTCATCTTCCTCTGTTAAGGAAAGCTTTTTGACGATAGACTTGTAGAGTTTCACCTGACCAATCTCGATTTTGAATTGTGTGAGGCCTACATCCTGCAATGCTGTAATTGCGCTCACAATGCATTCAATCTCCGCACGCAAATTATCAACGCCAATAATTTCAATCCCAGTTTGCGTTAATTCATTGTACTTTCCTGTCATGCTTTTGTTCGCACGAAAAATATTTCCACTATATGTGAGCTTGAGCGGCGGCTTCATCATCGTAGAGCCTACTACCCGGGCAATTGGAATCGTCATGTCAGGACGAAGCACTAAAATACGACCGTGATGATCAAAAAATTTGTACATTTTTTCTTCATCTATTGGGCGATTACGGAAGGAAAACACATCATAAAACTCAATTGTTGGCGTACGCACCTCTTCATAACCACGCGATATAAACACACGGCGCAGGCGCTGTTCAATTTCTTCCTTTAATGTGCACTCTTCAAATAAAACGTCCCTCGTTCCGCTTGGATTTGCTCGTTTCCACTTTGTCATCAAAACACCCCTTATCTTTCGAAACGAAAGTTGCTACCTAAAAGATACAGAGGAACGAAAGGTATGTCAAATAGTTTCGAGCCGAAAGAAAGGAAAGAATGTCGGAATCTGTCCTGTAAAGAAAACTCGCCGACTGGCAAGCCCCGCTCCCCTGGTGAAGACAGAGGCGTAGTTGCGCCCTTATACTCCATTCCTAAAATTTATCGCTACGTCTAATTGGCATCTAGCTAGAAATTTATACTTTCCTAAAGTGTAAAAAAGTGGGCTTGACACATTCAGTCTCATCAAGGAAAAACGGACATGGTCCGCCCTTGCCCCTGCGGGAGAATATTCTTTGACACACAAGGCATTGTTTCCTTTTTATGACAAAAGTTATTCTACAGCTCAGAACAGGTCCGCATCCAAAAAGCTTTCTTATCTTTTAAAATATCCAGCACACAAAACGTGCAGTTCTACGAAGCCCACTCATAAAAAGTTCCCTTATGTTCCTCACGATCCAAGGTGCTCTTCTTCTTTGCATAGCCAAGAATCCTTTGCCGGATGGATCTAGGTTTATCAAAACAACCAGCTGATTGACAAGCCATTAGGCGAAGGCAGAAGTGTAATTGCACTTTGCTCCTAAAATTCCCTACAAGTGTAAAGAAAAACCTTCAATTGGCCTATGCCGCATTGAAGGTTTTCTACACTTTATACGCGTTGTTCGTACAGAGCGATTTCTTTCTCGTATTGAAGAGTAACAGCAATATCATCTAAGCCTTTTAACAGCTTTTCACGCCAAACCGGTTCAATAGAGAAAGAGAAAGTTTCATCTCCTGCTGTAACAGTTTGTTCTTCAAGGTTTACCTCAATCTCAACATCAGCAGCAAGAGAAGCAAGCTTCTTACGTGCAGATTCATCAAGAACAACCGGAAGAATTCTATTTTTTGTACAGTTCATATAAAAAATATCAGCAAAGCTTCCAGCAATAACCACTGAAAAACCATAGTCGGCTAACGCCCATGGCGCGTGCTCACGGGAAGAACCGCACCCGAAGTTTTCTCCAGAGACAAGAATCGTAGCGCCTTTTCGTTGGTTTAACGGAAATTCTGGATTATCGCTGCGATCATCCAGATAACGCCATTCATCAAATAAAAACTCACCAAAACCTGTACGCTCAATGCGTTTTAAATATTGCTTCGGGATAATTTGATCCGTATCAATATTATCATTCATTAATGCTACTACTGTTCCCTTATGCGTAAGAAACGGCTGCATGGTGCTCCTCCTTTCGAATGTCAACGAAACGTCCGTGTACAGCTGCTGCCGCAGCCATTGCTGGGCTGACTAGATGTGTACGTGCGCCTTTTCCTTGACGTCCTTCAAAGTTACGGTTAGAAGTAGATGCACAATGCTCACCTGCTGGCACTTGGTCTGGGTTCATTCCAAGACACATAGAGCAGCCTGCTTCACGCCATTCAAAACCTGCTTCAATAAATACCTCATGAAGCCCTTTTTTCATCGCTTCATTACGCACCTGCTTTGAACCAGGAACAACAAGAGCCCGCACTCCTTCTTTTACCTTTTTCCCTTTGATAAAGGAAGCTGCTTCCTCCAGGTCAGAAAGGCGAGAGTTTGTACAGGAGCCGATAAATACGTGCTGCACTTCAATATCCTCAACCTTTTGTCCTGGTGTAAGACCCATATATTCGTAAGCACGCTCATCATTCACATCAGCAGCTGGTGGAAGCACTGCATCTATACTTACACCCATGCCAGGATTTGTTCCCCAAGTCACGTACGGAGCAAGGTTAGATACATCCACAGTTACGTGGCGATCGTAGACAGCATCCTCATCTGTAAAAAGTGTTTTCCAGTCTTCTACAGCTTTTTCGAAATTCTCTGGAGCGAAAGGACGGCCTTTTACGTAACCGAATGTCGTTTCGTCAGGTGCAATCAATCCCGCTTTTGCCCCGCCTTCAATCGCCATGTTACAAAGCGTCATTCGCTCTTCCATCGTCATATTTTCAATTGCTTCTCCGTAGAACTCAATCACGTGCCCTGTTCCCATGGAAACGCCGTACATCGCAAGCAAATGTAAAATAATATCTTTAGAGTACACACCTTTTGCAAGCTTGCCTTTCAGTTCCACACCCATTGACTTTGGCTTCTTTTGCCAAAGCGCTTGTGTAGCTAATACATGCTCAACCTCGCTTGTCCCAATACCAAACGCCAGAGCGCCAAACGCACCGTGTGTAGAAGTGTGACTGTCACCGCAAACAATTGTTTTGCCCGGCTGAGTTAATCCAAGCTCAGGACCGATTACGTGAACAATCCCTTGGCGCTCGTCATCCATACCGGCAAGAGTCACACCAAATTCCTTACAGTTTGCGCTTAGCGTATCCATTTGCTTCTTCGCAATCTCATCTGTAATATTCCAAACATCCTTTGTCGGAACATTATGATCCATCGTAGCAAAAGTCAAATCAGGTCTTCTTACCTTACGGCCTGCAAGACGAAGCCCTTCAAACGCTTGTGGAGACGTTACTTCGTGGACAAGGTGAAGATCGATATAGATGAGTTCAGACCCGCCTTCAGTTTCCGCTACAACGTGACGTTCCCACAATTTATCGAACAATGTTTTTGCCATTATCTTCCCCTCCCAACTGGTGCTTGCTCCTCCATTGCCTCTAATACAGCATCAGTAAATGACACAGTTGTCTCTGTTCCACCTAAATCACCTGTACGACGGCCTGATCTTAATACAGAGGAGATTGCATTTTCAATCGCCTGTGCTTCTTCTCGTAAACCGAACGATTGCTCAAGCATCATCGCCACCGAGCGAAGCATCGCAATTGGATTTGCTTTACTTTGTCCTGCAATATCAGGAGCTGAACCGTGAATCGGCTCATATAACGATAAACCTGTTTCCGAATGGCTGGCAGACGGCAGCATGCCTAGTGAACCAGCTAATACTGAGGCCTCATCGCTTAAAATATCACCAAATAAATTTTCAGTTACAATTACATCAAAACGACCTGGATGAACGATCAGCTCCATAGCCGCTGCATCTACAAGAAGATGCTCAAGCTGTACATCAGGGTAACGCCCTGACACTTCCTCTGCAACTTCTCTCCACAGCTTACTGGACTCTAACACATTCGCTTTATCAATGGAAGTAACCTTTTTACGGCGTGTTTGAGCAAGCTGGAATGCATATTCTACAATTCTCTCAATTTCTTTTCTTGTGTACGTCAGCGTGTCCGTAGCTTGATCCGCTGTGCGCTCCTTCGGCTGAGAAAAATAAATGCCGCCCGTTAATTCTCGCACGACGACAAAGTGTACATCCTTCGCTGATTCTTCCTTGAGTGGAGATAAATACGCTACCGCTTCATCAACCTCTACAGGACGGACATTTGCATATAATCCAAGTGCCGAACGTAAAGCGAGAAGGCCTTTTTCCGGGCGCTCCGTTGCATTGTCCCATTTCGGACCACCAATTGCTCCTAATAACACTGCATCGCTAGCTAAACAAGCTTCTAACGTTTTAGCAGGAAACGGTTGACCACACTGGTCGATTGCCGCTCCGCCAAATGCTTCGTCTTGCAAATGAAAGCGATGCTCATAGAGACGTTCTGTTAATGTAAGTACCTTTTTGGCACTTTCCATAATTTCCGGGCCAATCCCGTCCCCAGCTAAACAAACGATTGTTTTTTCCATACATGCTCACTCCCTTACGATTTGACGACAGCTGCCAATCTGTTCAGTTTGCCCGCCGCATAAAGTACGCTCGCTTGGAAGCTTCCAGCATGTCCTGCGCTACTCCGAATCCAGAAAGACGTTTTTTCGTTTTATTCCAATTCAACGTGAATAGGCGCAAATGCGTTCGTACCGCAGCGAATTACTGCTTTAACCGCCTATGCCAAGAACAGATTATCCGTTCTTGGCACATGTTGGGCGGAAATTTGAACGTTCGGAAACAGCTACTATAACAATGCAGCTGCTTCACGAAGCGTGTGTATTACTTTTTTGTAGGATTAAACTCCCATTTTCACCTTTGGTTTTACGAATGGCATCATCGCACGAAGCTCGCGGCCTACTACTTCGATTTGGTGTTTGTTGTCCGCTTCGTTAATTGCATTGAAGTTTGGACGACCAGATTTATGCTCTTCGATCCATCCTTTTGCGAATGTTCCATCTTGAATGTCTTTTAAAACGTCTTTCATTGCAGCTTTTGTTGCATCTGTTACAACGCGGTGACCTGTTACGAAGTCGCCCCATTGAGCTGTATCAGAGATAGAGTAGCGCATGTTTTCTAATCCGCCCTCATACATAAGGTCTACGATTAATTTTAATTCATGTAAGCACTCAAAGTACGCAACCTCTGGTTGGTAGCCAGCTTCTACAAGCGTTTCAAATCCTGCTTTTACAAGCGCTGTTGTGCCGCCGCAAAGTACTGCCTGCTCACCGAAAAGATCTGTTTCTGTTTCTTCTTTGAATGTCGTTTCAAGTACACCAGCGCGAGTAGATCCGATTCCATCAGCATAAGATAATGCTTTTTCGCGTGCTGTGCCAGTTGCATCTTGGTATACAGCGAACAATGCAGGAACTGCTCCGCCTTCTACGAACGTACGGCGTACAAGATGTCCTGGACCTTTTGGAGCTACTAGGAATACATCTACATCTGCAGGAGGCTTGATTTCGCCGAAGTGAACGTTAAAGCCGTGCGCGAATACAAGCGCGTTGCCTGCTTCTAGGTTAGGTGCGATTTCTTGGTTGTATACGTCTCCTTGAAGCTCATCTGGAAGCAAGATCATGATTACTTCTGCTGCTTTTGCAGCTTCAGCTACTGTTTTCACTTCGAATCCGTCTTGCACTGCGATATTCCAAGATCTTCCTTGACGAAGACCGATGATTACATCAAAGCCATTGTCACGAAGGTTTTGCGCATGTGCGTGACCTTGGGAACCGTATCCTACGATTGCGATTGTTTTTCCTTTTAATACGTTAGTTTGTACTGCGTCTTGATAATAAACCTTTGCCATGTTAGTGGGCCTCCTAATAATTAGTTAATGAGCATTGCTTGTTGTTTTTCTTGCTTTTTCATGCTGCGAGTAAAAGCTGTAACGCCTGTACGGGCGATTTCTTTTAAGCCATATGGGCGCAGCAATTCAATTAAAGCTTCTACTTTGTCTTGTGTCCCCGTTACCTGTACAACGACAGAATCCTTGCCTACGTCAATAATGGACGCACGGAACGGTTCAACTAAGCTATATATTTCGGAGCGTGTCGCAACCGTAGTCGCTACCTTAATTAAGGCAAGCTCACGGGCGATCATCGATTCATCCGTAATATCTGTTACTTTGAGTACATCAATTTGTTTATTCAGCTGCTTTGTCAGCTGCTCCATTTGCTGTAGATCATCTACATGCACAACAATCGTCATGCGCGATACATCAGGAAATTCGGTATGACCTACGGAGATGCTTTCAATGTTAAATTGTCTTCTTGACATAACACCAGTGATGCGGTTTAGCACTCCGCTTTGGTTGCGGACTGTAGCTGTTACAATGCGCTTCATCCTTCTATTCCCTCCATTTCATGAACACCTTTACCCGGCGCAACCATCGGCATAACCTTCTCCGACTGGATAACACGGCAATCGATAAGCACCGGACCTGGATAGTCCATCGCTTCCTGCAACTGTTGCTTTAGGAGCGTAGGATCTTCGATGCGCACACCGTGAATGCCGTATGCAGCCGCAAGCGCAATGAAGTCAGGCTGGCTTTGAGGCAGGGAATGTGAATAGCGCTTTTGGTAGAATGACTCTTGCCATTGACGTACCATGCCGAGAGCTTCGTTATTAATAATCAAAATTTTAACAGGAAGATCATGATCTTTCAAAACACTTAGCTCCTGAAGCGTCATTTGGAAACCAGCGTCTCCAACAATCGCAACAACAAGCTCATCCGGTTTTCCAAATTGCGCTCCAATAGCGGCAGGGAAGCCAAAGCCCATCGTTCCTAAACCGCCGGATGTTACCCATTTGTCAGGGTTTTTGAACGGATAATATTGTGCAGACCACATTTGGTGCTGACCTACATCCGTTGTGATAATCGCATTTCCTCCTGTTATTTCATGAAGAGCTGCAATCGCTGCCTGCGGTTTAATTGCTTCATCAGTTTCTTTATAAGCAAACGGATATTTTTCTTTTCGATTTTGCTGTAAAACAAGCCATTCCATATGATTTGTCTTAGAGCCGCTCTTCTCAAGTAGTGCCTCTAGCGCAAGCTTCGCTGTTCCAACAATCGGAATTTGTGTTGGAACATTCTTGCTGATTTCAGCTGGATCGATATCAATATGAGCAACCACAGCATTTTGAGCAAAGTGTGCTAAATTTCCAGTTAAGCGATCATCGAAGCGTGCACCAATATTAATCAGTAAGTCACACTCATATAGTGCCATGTTTGCTGCATATGATCCGTGCATGCCGCCCATTCCAAGGAAGAGCGGATCTTCCGGCGGGAATCCGCCTAGGCCAAGCAATGTATGCACAACTGGAATTTGGTACATACGAGCAAAGCGTGTTAATTCTTCAGAAGCTTTTGCATGCAAGACACCCGCTCCTGCCAAAATAACAGGCTTTTCCGCTGTTTGTAATGCTTTAAGCAATTTAGCAATTTGCATGCGATTTGGCTCATAATTTGGCTGATATCCCGGCAAATTAATAGGAGCCTTCTCAAGCACTTCTCCAGCATCTGTTACCATATTTTTTGGCAAGTCAATCACAACAGGACCTGGACGCCCTGTAGATGCGATATGAAACGCCTCTTTGATAATACGCGGTAAGTCTGATACCTTACGCACTTGATAGTTGTGCTTTGTAATCGGTGTTGTTAAACCGATGATATCCGCTTCCTGGAATGCATCTGTTCCGATTACTGTTGACGCTACCTGTCCAGTAAAAACAACGAGTGGTAAAGAATCCATCATCGCATCCGTTAAACCAGTCAATACGTTCGTAGCACCAGGGCCGCTTGTCACAACAACTACCCCTGGCTTTCCTGTAACACGAGCGTATCCTTCAGCAGCGTGGATTGCTCCTTGTTCATGACGCGTTAAAATATGTGGAATTTCAAAGTCATATAAAGCATCGTAAAGAGGAAGAACCGCTCCTCCCGGATACCCAAAAATTACTTCTACGTTCTCCTCTTTCAGCGCCTCAAGCAGAAGCGCTGCCCCTGTAGCCATTTTTTCTTGAGTTTGTTGGGACATCGTTCTCAGGCCTCCTAACACCAAATTTTTCCAGCAAAAAAATCTCTCGCCCATACTTCAGCTATGCTGAAGGGACGAAAGATTTTCGTGGTACCACCCTTCTTCACAGGAATATAATCCTGCCTCAATGACTCCTATTGGAATCAAGCTTATAACGCAGCTACCGTCCAAGCCTACATAAGTTCAGCTTGGCGCTCAGGGGCGATGTTCATTGAGACGAACCGTCGGTTTTCACCAGCCACCGACTCTCTGTGAGGCTTCGCCTTCAACTACTCCTCCCCGTCAACGCTTTATACTTTTAAGATGCCGCCTGTATTCGCTGATGTAACGAGCTTCGCATAACGTGCTAAGTACCCGCTCTTCACCTTTGGCTCAGGAGCAACGAATTGAGTTTTACGTGCTTCTAATTCTTCATCTGAAATATCTAAATTAAGGTTTCTTTCCACTAAGTCAATAGTAATTGTATCACCATTGTTGATGTAAGCAATAGGACCGCCTTCTGCCGCTTCTGGCGATACGTGACCAATTGCAATTCCGCGCGTTGCCCCAGAAAAACGTCCATCTGTAAGCAATGCTACCTTTTTGCCTAATCCTTTTCCAACAATAGCGGACGTAGGAGCAAGCATTTCTGGCATACCAGGACCGCCTTTTGGTCCTTCGTAGCGAATAACAACAACGTGACCTTCTTTTACAGTTCCATTATGAATTGCTTCTACAGCTTCATCGTGAGACTCGAAGCAGATCGCTTCCCCAACAAATTTTGTAATCGATGGGTCAACAGCACCTACTTTGATTACACTGCCGTTTGGCGCGATGTTTCCGAACAGTAAGGATAGTCCCCCTGTGGCGCTGTAAGGATTTTCTTTCGAACGAATTACCTCGTTGTTGAGAATGGAAGCATGCTCCACATTTTCATACAATGATTTTCCTGTAATTGTAATGCGTTCTGAGTTAATTGCACCTGGAATGGAAGCAAGTTCTTTAATAATTGCAGATACGCCTCCAGCCAAATGTACATCATGCATGGAATAATCAGAAGCTGGGCTGATTTTTGCCAAGTATGGTACGCGCTTTGCTACTTCATTGATACGATTTAAATCATAATCGATACCCGCTTCATTAGCAATAGCCAATAAATGCAATACTGTATTTGTAGAGCCGCCCATTGCCATATCAAGAGCAAATGCATCATCAATAGCTTTCTCTGTAATAATATCGCGAGGCTTAATATCATTTTTAACTAAGTCCATAAGATGGAATGCAGCTTTATAAATTAATTCATGTCTTTCTTTGCTTGTTGCAACGAGCGTTCCGTTACCAGGAAGTGCAACTCCAAGCATTTCCATAATTGTGTTCATAGAGTTTGCTGTGAACATTCCTGAGCAGGAGCCGCATGTAGGACAGGCTGCCTGTTCCATAGCAATCAGATCATCTACACTCATTTTTCCTGACTTTACTGCTCCTACACCTTCAAACATGGATACAAGGTTGAGCGGCTTTCCATCTTTGGATACGCCTGCTTCCATCGGTCCACCTGATACAAAAACAGCCGGCACGTTTGTACGAACGGATGCCATTAACATACCTGGCGTGATTTTATCACAGTTAGGCATATAAAATACACCATCAAACCAGTGGGCATTAATAACCGTTTCAGCCGCATCCGCAATGATTTCACGGCTTGGCAAGGAATAGCGCATACCGATGTGTCCCATCGCAATGCCGTCATCTACCCCGATTGTATTAAATTCAAATGGCACGCCGCCTGCTTCGCGAATCGCTGCCTTCACCACATCTGCCAATTCTCTTAAATGAATATGTCCTGGAACAATATCGATATAGGAGTTACAAATAGCGATAAATGGTTTATCGAAATCTTCCTCCTTTACACCCGCCGCATAAAGTAAACTGCGGTGCGGAGCACGATCGATTCCTTTTTTAATCATATTACTGCGCAAAGGTATCTCCTCCATTAACCAACTTGATCTGCTGTATAAATTTTTTCTCCATCTTCTACTACAAGCTTTCGGAATTCCTCAAGGAGACGGTTTGTATGGGCACCTGGTTTTCCATCGCCAATCGTGCGGCCGTCCACCTTTGTCACAGCAATTACTTCTGCTGCCGTTCCTGTTAAAAATACTTCGTCTGCTACGTACACATCATGGCGTGTGAACAATTCCTCACGCACATCATAGCCAAGCTTTTTACCGATTTCCATAATTGCATTGCGCGTAATGCCTTCTAACGCACCAGCGGAGCTTGGAGGAGTAATAAGCTTGTTTCCCTTAACAAGAAATACGTTGTCGCCTGATCCCTCTGCAACATATCCTTGTTCGTTGAGCATAAGGGCTTCTAATACACCTGCCAATTTCGCTTCTATCTTCACAAGAATGTTGTTCAAGTAGTTTAAAGACTTCACTTGCGGACTTAATACATCCGGACGGTTGCGTCTCGTTGCCACCGTGATGATTGGAATACCTGTTTCATAAAACTCAGCTGGGAAAAGCGCCAATTGTTCCGCAATGATGACAACGGTAGCAACTGGGCAAGAAGCTGGATCCAATCCGAGGTTTCCTGTTCCACGAGATACAACTAAACGGATATAGCCATCTGATAATTGGTTTTTTCGAATTGTTTCAGCTACAAGCTCTGTCAGTTCTTCTAATGTATATGGAATCTCCAGCAAAATGGACTTTGCGGATTCAAATAATCGCACAAGATGCTCTTTTAGGCGAAAGACGTTGCCGCTGTAAACACGGATTCCTTCAAAAACGCCATCGCCGTATAAGTACCCATGATCATAAACTGATACTTTTGCTTCATGCTTAGGAACGAATTCTCCGTTTAAAAAAATCAACTGTTCGTTCACTTGAAATCCCCCTGTATGCTTTCAATTTATCTTTGTATGTTACTTAGTTTACGACTCCTTCGCCAAGAAATCAAAATAATTTTTAGAATTTTTTAATAATGGATATTCAAAACAAGCTAAAAACATTGTTATATCAAATGTGTTAACGTTTTCAAAAAAAGAAAATTTTTTTTTCGACAAATTCTGCATTTTAAAAATACTTTTGTGCTAGCAGGAACTTTTTTACATATTTTTACAGTATTTTAAGCTGTAAAATCATTCACTTTTCGTTAGTATGCCATATATAACAAGACATGCACCTTCCATATAGCGGAAAAAAAGACAAATCAACATAACAGTCATATTTCAGTAAAATGACTCATATTTCTATTTTCAAAAAGTTCTATTAGCCAAATCGACAAGGAGGGCTCGAAAAATGACGATTTTGCAGATTAAAGGTACAAAACAGGAAATTCAAAAAATACTGGATTTGTTTAACTTTATAGAGAAGACTAATCTTTTCCCACTTGAACATTGTGTAGAACTTCGTCTTCAGAGAGACAATGGAACACATAAAGCTGACATACTGGTTGTTTCCTCAAATATAGAGTTAAACGACCATGAAGCCAACGAAGCCGACAGCTTTGTTATCAAAATGCTTACTGGTGTCTATAATGATTAAGTCCTTCTTTCCTTATATAGCAATTGAAATTGAACTCCTTGCATAATTCTGTAGAAAATGAAACATATTACAGATTGTATAACATAGCAGGGGGTGAACAACATGGCAAAAATCGGAGTAGAGCATTCATTAACAAACGTACAGCAAGCATTGCAACAGAAGGGTCATCAAATTATTCAACTTCATTCTGAGCAGGACGCACAAGGATGTGACTGCTGCATCATTACTGGAATAGACTCGAATGTAATGGGGATGAGCGATCGTTCAATCGATGGACCTGTTATTGAAGCAAGCGGTTTAACCGCTGAGGAAATTTGTCAGCAGGTAGAAAGCAGAATTCAGTAGTCATAGTTCTCTTTAATGGCTGCGTTTCTCTTCAGCAAAAAAACCTCCTTGTTCACATAGAACAAGGAGGTTTTTATATAAACGGGAAAGCAGCAATCACTTAGTACTCTTATGAAAGCCCTGCCTCTCTTTCATTGTGCGGTTCCAATGACCGCTCCCTTTGAAAGCCAGCATACAAAAAATTCATAGAGTGCGCTGTCCGGCTCACGAACACAAGGCCGAATGGCAAAAAAGCTGCTAAAGTTGTTGGCTCTTTATACAAAGCCCGATCTTTATACAGTTTCTTATCAAGTGCAGACAAGCATTGCTTTTTTCTTTTTTTATACTAGCTAATGAATACTACCACTTACAACTGAGACACAGGATAACATTGTATATCATAAATCACCAAAAAGCAATATGTAAATGTTTTACATACAAAAATACTGCAGCAGGACAAGCTGATAAACTCCAGCATAAATGCACCAAGTCAGGAATAAGGTATTCTTGACTTGGCGCCTCCACAACTTATATATACGTCTTCTCATCAAACAGCTTTCGTATACGCTCCTTGAGGAAATAAATGAGAATGGCACTGATTAATAAAATTAACCCAACCGCAAATTGCTTTACATTAATCATTTGCTTACCTCCTCGTCTACATCATTCCACATAACGTATCAATTTCATACACGTTTTCCGCTTGATGAGAGGAAGTAACCAGTGCTGAAACACGGAAGATCACTTACATGGGCTAAAGCCCTTCAAAATCAATAAAAGATGGCTCTCGCCATCTTTTATTGATTTTGACTCTGATTTTGATTTTGATTCATCATACTTTGAACTGATTTCAGTGCTTGCGGTGCCGCGTCCATTGCTTTTTCAATAAGATGTGTACCGCTATGCAAGTGCATAACTTGAACTCCCTTAGCACCAACGACTAAAAACGCAACCGGCGACATTGATACGCCAGCCCCGCTTCCGCCGCCAAACGCGAACTGAACATCAGTTGCAGGTTTTTCTCCCGCTGCAGTACGCGTTTTTTTCACACCGTCTCCAAAGTCGCTTCCTCCCGCCCCAAAACCGAATGCCACTTTCGAAACAGTTAACACTACACTTCCATCATGCGTAGAAACGGGCTTACCCATAATTGTATTTACATCGACCATTTGCTTTAAATTTTCCATAGCAGTTCTCATTAAGTCTTCAATTGGATGGTTTGTCATGAAAATCCTCCTGCCTTCTTTCGGTGTCTCTCATATGTTTTCCAAAAACCACATAACCATACCAAAATTTTTAGGGTTGGTTTTCGTAAATGAAAGTCGGTCATTGGGGTCATAATAAGAGAGCCTTCTTATTCAGGAAGGCAATGGACTCAAGGAGGAATCGCTATGGCAGATTATGAACGCAACAATCGCAGATTGCTTCGCGATTTTCAAACCGAAGATGAAGAGTATGCTGCAGAAGTAGCTCCCGCCCGCATCCGTAATGACAGACGGGAGGACGATGCAACAGCAGGAGGAACCATCGTCGGCTTTATCTCTCTAGCACTTGCTGTTCTCTCCTTCTTCACATATCCGGTTATTTTCGGAATCGGAGCCGTATTGCTCGGTATGTACGCGCGAGCACGCGGCGCGCACAAAACAGGAACATTCGCGATCATTTTAGGAGCCATCGCCGCAGTACTCGCATTAGTATTCCGGGTTGCGTTAGCTGCGTTTTTCTTATCATTATTCTAAAAAACGCGTCGACTGGCGAAAGCCAGCGGCGCAGTTGCCCTTACACTGTACGCATAAATTTTCCCAACTACACCGAATGGACTTCTAGCAGGAAATTGATACGTCTACAGTGTAATTAAAAGATCAGGAAGAACCATATCTTCCTGGTCTTTTTATTCTGCAAACCAGGCTGATTGACTTCCGATAATTTACAAAACTAACAAAGGAGCGACAATCCTCCGTCTACAATGATTGTTTGCCCGCGAATCATGCTTGCAGCCGGCGTACATAAAAAATACACTGTCTCTGCCAAATCGTTAGGCTCAACAATGCGCCCTGCTGGATTTCGATTTGCCGCCTCCTCAAGCAGCTGCTCTCGATTTGGAAAATGCTTCAGCGCGTCCGTATCAACAGCACCTCCAGAAACAGCATTTACGACAATCCCTTTCGGTGCCAATTCCACCGCTAAGTAACGCGTTAATGCTTCCACCGCTGCTTTTGACACACCTACTGCTACATAGTTCGGCAGCGCCCGGATCGAACCGAGACTTGACATCGCCACAATAGAGCCTCCGCCACTTTTCTCCATCAGCTTTGCCGCCTCCTGCGCCGCAAATAAATATGCTTTACTATTAATTTCCTGCGTCCAATCCCAATGGCTCTCTTCAATCTCCATCAGGGGCCGTATCACACCAGAAGCTGCGTTATTAATAAACACATCCAATCTTCCAAAGTACTGCTCTGTTTCCTGAAATAAACTGCGAATTTGCTCCATTTCCTTTACATTCGCTTTTACAAGATGAACCGCCACGCGATACTCTTGTTCAATCTCCAACTTTGTTTGCTCAGCATCACTTTTCTTGCGCATATAATTCAGCACTAAATCGTATCCTTCGCGCGCAAAGCGCTTTGCAATTGCTTTCCCGATTCCTCTCGTTCCCCCTGTGATTAGTGCTACTTTTTTTGTCATACGTGACTCCTCCTAATCGAACTCATAATGTCCAAATTTTACCGCCCTCTTCAGATTCGGTCAATGCTTAAAATTCGTTTTGCTTTCACATTGGCTGCACTATACTTTCTAAAAAATATAAAAGAAAGGGATGAGCACGCTCACCCCTTTTGATCATGTATCTCTTTTGACTTGCTTCCTTTGCGGGAACGATATTCCTTTCCTTTGTTATCGTCTCCCGTAACAAGATGGGACCCTAGCTGCATTTGATTATGTCCAGCTTCTGGAGAACCTTGATTTTTACTTCCTTTACTTCCATTTCTGCTTGTCATTATGATCCCTCCCTTTTTTCATCCGTAGAATTATTGTGCCTCGATCTATAGCGAATTACTCACTATTGCCTCTGCCTTTTCTGCAAAAATAGACAAATGATGCTCTATGTATATTCCTCACCTTTACCCCCTACACTACCTTTTACACAAGCCGCTGCAAAACCAAAATCATCATTTCCATCTCTTCTTCTGTTAAAGAAGAAAATTTCTTTTGAAAATAGCCCTCCCGCTTTTGCTCCATCTCTTCAATAAGCTGCCTTCCCTTTTCAGTAATCTCTAAATACACAATCCGCCGATCGAGCTCAGATCGAAAACGAGTGAGCAGCCCTTTTGTGATAAGCTTTTCAGATACAGCTGTAATGTGACTA
Organism: Ectobacillus funiculus; assembly: GCF_004138295.1. Taxonomy (GTDB): domain Bacteria; phylum Bacillota; class Bacilli; order Bacillales; family Bacillaceae_G; genus Ectobacillus; species Ectobacillus funiculus. The sequence continues at coordinate 40,589 of NZ_SCFM01000027.1, forward strand.
TTAGACACGTTCAGTTCACTGGCCACACGTGACACCATTTCTCTATTCTGATGCTTTAGAATACGTAATACAACAAACTCATTCCATGGAATATAAGGCTCGAACATCTTTCCTATGTCGCTGCGAAACGAACGAAATGTTGCAAGCATTTGTACAGATAAATCATTCATAAGCCGTTCACGTTTTTCCACTCTATCCTCTCCCGTTTTTAATGATGTATGTATATAAGTAACATATAATATTCTCTTGTACATGTCATTTCTTTTTGTTACAGATAGTATCAGTTCATGTAAACTTGGCAATACATGATAACAGTTGCTTTCATTACAAGCTTTACCTTTGAAGGGCAGAAGTACCATGCCCTTCTTTTTTATGTTTTAAGAATAAAGAAAACTCGTCGATTGACGAGCTGTGCTCTTCGGCGAAGACAGAGACGTAGTTGCACTTATACTGTATTCCTAAAATTTCTCGCTACGTCGAATTGGCTTCCAGCTAGGAATGTATACTTTCTTACAGTGCAAGTGTAACTGCAATTACATCTCTATCCTCGCCTAACTGTACAGCTTATAGCCGTGCTCCATAGCAACAGCATCCCAAGGGCCCGTAAAATCTTGAATAATAACCATTGTTCCAATATGTACTCGTTCAAATAACTCCTGCACATCACTGTTGTACATCCTAATGCATCCGTTTGATACATAACGTCCGATTGTAGATGCATTACTATTTCCATGAATAGCATACGTTGTACCGTTCGTACCGTCTATATCCAGACCAATCCATCGATCACCAAGCGGGTTACGAGGATCACCGCCTGGAATGTTTAATTTGTAAAATGGCCGATTTTTAATTTTATTTACAATCGGAAACTTTCCTGTCGGTGTTGGTGTTGAGCTTTTACCTGTGGCAACTATAAACTTCTTTACAAGATGTCCGTTCTCAAATAGTGCCAGCTCATTGGTCGCACGATTGATAATAATTAACTGCTCCGGAACAGGTGTCATATACCGCCTCAGCACCTCTTCATCAGATGGCAGAGAATACGTACGAGATGGCAGCTCTACAGCAGTTTGATACAAAGATACGGCTTGCGGCTTGATTACCCCGCTATAAGCCATAACACCCGCAAACAAAACGAGACACATCATCCAATAAAACAGCCAAGGACACTGTTGTATTTTATTAGAAAGCCATTCCACCTTCACATCCCCCTTTGAAACGAGATACTTTTATTCTATATCCCTGCATTCTAAAGGAGTGATGGGAATGTACCAAAAATTCTCCTGTTTTTCTTGATCATCCTTTGTTTTTTTACATTTTTTAACATACTTATATACAACGACCTGTTGTTACTGTAGCAGCTTATAGTATACAAATCTCCAGCAGCTACGCTCCTTAAGAAAGCCTCTCTGTTTGAACGACATCAAAACATAAAAGGGAAATTCCCTATTTTGTAAAATGGGATTGGAGTACGTATTACTCCTGATGCAGAATATAATGGTTCTACTATGTTTTTTATTCTGACATCAGAATGAGGATATGCTATAATGATCTGTATTTTGCACAAGGAAGGACAGTTATGGAACATACAACAACGATTCGACAAAAGCTCAAACAGTTTCTTATGCTATTTCTGCCCGTATTTGTTACACAACTCTCATTGTTTATGATGAGCTTTTTTGACACAACGATGTCGGGGCATGCCAGCTCCTCAGATTTAGCAGGCGTCGCCATTGGTACAAGCATTTGGATTCCCGTCAGTACCGGTATCGGCGGCATTTTATTATCAGTTACACCAATTGTCGCGCAGCTAACAGGCGCCAAAAAGAAGGAAGAAGTCGCACCGCTTGTCATACAAGCAATTTACCTCGCTATCGCCGCAAGCGTTATAATCATTATTGTCGGTTTTTTCACCGTCCCGCTTGTTTTACAAGAGATGAAACTCGAACCGGAAGTGCGCCGCATTGCTAAAGGATTTTTAACGATGCTTGCATTCGGTATCCCCTCGATGCTCGTCTATAACGTGCTTCGTTCCTTTATAGATGCGCTCGGCCAAACACGTGTATCAATGCTGATTACATTATTATCACTTCCTATTAACATAGCGCTGAACTATGTATTTATATTCGGAACATTTGGTGCGCCGCGATTGGGCGGTGTTGGAGCCGGCATTGCATCAACTGTAACATATTGGTGCATTCTCGCCATCGCTATTTTCATCATCCATACAAAGAGATCTTTTTCTACGTATGAGATTTTTAAAAAATTGTATCGCATCTCGTTAGCAACGTGGAAAGAATTGCTCAAGCTCGGTGTGCCAATTGGGTTTGCAATTTTCTTTGAAACGAGCATTTTCGCCGCCGTTACACTGCTAATGAGTACCTTTGATACCGCAACGATTGCAGCGCATCAGGCAGCCATTAATTTTGCCTCTATGCTCTATATGACGCCGCTTAGCCTCTCTATGACAATTACAATCGCGGTCGGCTTCGAGGTCGGCGCAACAAGATATCGAGACGCACGGCAGTATAGCATTATCGGCATTGGTCTCGCTCTCTGCTTCGCTGCTGTCTACTCAATCATTATCTTCTTATTCAGCGAACAAGTGGCGTCACTGTATACAAAGGATGCACATGTCTTACAATTGGCACAGCACTTCCTATTTTTCGCTATTCTGTTCCAAGTATCGGATGCCATTGCTACCCCTGTGCAAGGCGCACTACGCGGATATAAGGACGTAAATACCGCTCTTATTATGACACTCGTGGCCTACTGGGTTATCGGCTTACCGTCCGGGTATATCCTTGCGACCTATACCTCTCTTGGCGCGACAGGTTATTGGATCGGTTTAATTTCCGGGCTTGCGTGCGGGGCAGTATTTTTATCGGTACGACTTGTACATGTACAACGGATAAAACAAAAGGAAAAGAAAGCTGCATGAAGAAAGCTCGCTGCCTTGGCGAGCTATTTTCATGAATTCTTCCTTCTTGGAACAAACTAAGACAAAAAGTGAAGGTGATATGATGCATACGGTATGGAAAGGGAACCTCTCATTTGGTCTTGTCAATATCGGTGTAAAGTTGCACAGCGCCATCGAAGAAAAAGACGTGAAATTGATTAGTCTCCACAAAGATTGTCTCGTCCCGATTCAACATGAAAAAATCGCTCCAGGCTGTGATGATGACCGTATTGAGGCAAATGATATTATTAAAGCGTACGAATACCGTCCCAATGAATATGTACTCATTAGCAATGAGGAGCTAGAAGCCCTGAAGAAGGCTTACGAGGTCAAGTCTGTTACGATTATTTCCTTTGTTCAATTAGAAGAAATTGATCCTGTCTATTTCGACCGTTCTTATTTCCTTTCGCCTACCGGCGGCTCAGAAAAGGCGTACGTCTTACTCAGACAAGCACTTGAGCGAACCGGAAAAATAGGCATTGTCAGCATCTCACTCCGCAGCCGCCAGCATCTCGCTGTCATTCGTGCTCATGAGCGCTGCCTCATCCTAGAAACCATTCACTATCCGGATGAAGTGCGTACTGTCGATATGGTGCCAAACATCCCAGCGGACGACCAAATTACCATCCAAACGAAGGAGCTTATTGCCGCAACTACACTTATCAACCAATTAACCGTTCCATTTGTACCAGCAGATTACACAGATCAATATCGCACCGCTCTTTTAGACCTTATTGAATCCAAAATTGAACAGCACGACGTCCAAAGTAAACCGATTTTAAGTCCCACAAGTGAACGCATCGCAACCATTATTGAAGCGCTCAATGCAAGTATCGAGCAAACAAAATCGACCGCCAAACCTAAACCCGTTCACAAACCAACACAAGTCACCAGTTAAAAGCGACTCTACAATAGAGCCGCTTTTTTCGTAAACATAAAGAAAACTCGCTGATTGGTGATCCCTGCTCCTGAGTGAAGACAAAGGCGTAAAAAGAGACTGTATATACCATACAGTCTACATCAAATCAGATGAATCATCATAATCATATCGAAAGCCATCCTTATACTTATCCATATCTAAATCGTCTGTATTCATACTGCGTTGCGAACCATTTTTCCAGCTCAGCTTGTGCAGCAAGCCTTCATACAGCGTGATTTCTTCATAATCTGTGCTGTTCAAAACTGCTACTCGTAAAGCCTGTGCAATAATTGCCTTATCGTTTTCATCGAGCACCATCGGCATAACCTCCAGCCCTATACTTTTTACCCTTTTACCTTTTGTAAATTTCTTCATTTTTATGCAGCATTCAGAACGGCACAATTGTCCTGCTTTGCTCGGGAAGGGAAAACAATTTTCCAGACAATGCAGCGCTTTTTCCTCATTGATCCGAGGGTTCTCCCGCAACGAGCAGGCCACTGAAGCTAGACACTGCTCCCAAAATGTATGCGTTCTCAGTTCTTACTCCTGGAAAAAGAGCTGCCCAAATACAAATAGCCAGCTCCTCTTATCGTTTGACTGGACTGGAATAGAGATACTCACTAAACAAACTCATTTTTTCAGTACACTCAGGATGTGTGAAGGATGCTTTTGTCCCTTTTTTCTTTTTGATGTTGGAAATATTTGAAGTTTATCTTGACGCCTAGTAGGATGATGAGTAGAATATAAAACAAATAGTGATTATGAAAACCGTTACATAGTATAACTGGTCTTGATCACAAATTTATGGGGCTGTAGTTTAATGGGAGAATAGCGCAATGGCATTGCGTTGGTGAGGGTTCGATTCCCTTCGGCTCCATCCCTTATATCTGACAAAAATCTACGTTGTATAACGTTCATATTTTAACTACGGCACCCCCGTTTATTCTGTAAGCCAGATCAACGGGGGTGCCGTAGTTATATTCTTCAAGTTTTTGGAAGTAACTAGAAGAATGGAAAACGTAAACGGAAATAGCGTTCATCGTAGGTTCTTTATACTTAATATATGGAACCTGTTTTTTCCAATGCCTATTAACAAGTTTGTTTTTCAGAAATCAGAAGGCTCCTTCTACCAAAGTACACCCAGGAGGGACAATATAAGGCGCAAAGGATCTTTCACTCCCTCAAACATCCTTTGCACCATTCTTTTCACACCTCACGCCCACCACATATCACCTGCAGACTCACGAATCAAAACAGCATTTAAGTTTTTGACAGCGCGCGCAAAGCCTTCGTCGATTGACATGATTGCATCCTCATGCTCAATGCTTACAACGTGGTCATAGTTGTACATACGAAGCGCGCTCATCATATCTGACCATTCCTGCATACTGTGTCCACAGCCGACACTTCGGAACGTCCATGCGCGTGATTGCACATTTCCGTATGGCTGCATGTCCGTCAATCCGTACATATTCACATTATCCTGATCAATATACGTATCTTTTGCATGGAAGTGATGAATGGCTCCGGCTTTACCGAGAATTTTAATTGCTGCAACCGGATCAATTCCTTGCCACCACATATGGCTTGGGTCAAGATTTGCACCAATCGCATCACATGTCGCCTCACGCAGCTTCAGCAATGTATATGGCGTATGAACAAGGAATCCGCCATGCAGCTCAAGACCGATTTTGACATTATGCTGCTCAGCAAGTTCCCCGATTTCTTTCCAGTAGGGGATTAATTTATTTTCCCATTGCCATGTTAATATATCACCGTATTCCAGCGGCCATGGCACAACCGGCCAGTTCGGCTGCTTCGCTTCCTCACCGTCTCCTGCAGTACCTGAAAAAGCGTTAACAACCGGCACACCAAGAAGGGATGCCAATCTAATCGTTTTGCGCAACACGGAATCCGATTCTTCTGCAAAGGATTTGTCTGGTGTAAGCGGATTACCGTGGCAGCTAAAAGCGCTAATCGTCAAACCACGTGAAGTAACAGCTTCTAAGTAAGCATTTCGTTTTTGTTCGTCTTCTAAAAGTTCATCAAGAGGACAATGCGCGTTCCCCGGATAGCATCCTGTACCAATTTCAACCGCATCAAGTCCGGCAGCCTTTACATGATCGAGCATCTCTTCAAAAGATTTATTGGCAAATAAAACAGTAAAGACACCTAACTTCATTTCACTGACACTCCTTCTTTTTGCAATGAAACGATTTGTTTCGTTTCCTGTGATTCAAGCGCAGCCAAAATAATTTGCAATGATTTCATACCTTCCTCACCATTAATGAGCGGTTCTTTATTTTCAATAATGCTTTCAACAAAATGGTCAATCACATGCGAGGTTGTCTGACCACCTTCCTCGTTCGTTTGGATTTTCGCAAGCTTATGGTTTACTACATTACCGTTGCGATATTCTTCAATCAATGAGTATTCTGGATCATCTTCTAAACGAAGAACTCCATTTTCTCCATAAATAACTGTTGAGTTGTCGCCGCCAGCCACATATGCCCAGCTTGCTGTGAGTGTTCCGATAGTACCGCTGTCTGTACGTAAAATACAAACTGCATTATCATCTACTTCTGTATTTTGCTTCGCATTCGTCTCAATGAATGCGCCGACTTCTGTAAATTCTCCGAGTAAATACCGCATGAGATCTGCCTTATGGACACCAAGATCACCCATGGCACCGATAAAAGCCTGCTCTTTATTGAAAAACCAGCTCGTTGCGCCATCTACGCTCCACGCTTCTGGGCCTGGATGACCAAATGTTGTTTTGAAGCTATAAATTTTCCCTAGCTTACCGCTGTCAAGAATCTCTTTTGCCGCTTGATGTGAAGAAACAAAACGCTGGTTATGTGCAATCATCAGCTTTTTACCGCTTACTTTTGCAGCTTCAATCATCGCCTCTGCCTCTTCTTTTGATGTTGCCATCGGCTTTTCGCAAAGAACGTGTTTTCCCGCATTGAGCGCGGCAATTGATACTGGTGCATGCAAATAGTTTGGCAAGCAGACGCTGATTGCATCAATGTCATCAAGCTCTAATACTTCCTTATAATCGGTAAACGCTTTAGCACCGTACTGTGCAGCCATGTTCTCAGCACGCTCAGTGACAATATCACAAACCGCAACGATCTCTACTTCTTTATTTGCATAATACTCTGGTAAATGACGATATTTTGCGATACTTCCGCATCCGATAACTCCGACCTTTAATGTACTCATTTTTGTTCCTCCTCATTTTTCTTCTTCATTGTGGGATCTATTTCTTACTCAAGCATTAAACTCCCATGCATGTCCCATTCTTTTATTTATTTAAAAGATGCGGCAGCTTTGTTTTCAAGTAATTGATGCTGATTTCAATGCTTTCAAACGGCGTACGGCGGCTTACGTCCTGCTCCACTACCCACCACTGAACACCGGCTTCTTCTCCTAAGTTAAGCACCGCTTCTACATCAACCCCGCCTGTTCCAAGCTCCGCAAAGAATTTCTCTTCATCTGTTGTCATATCCTTCAAATGAACGAGCGGCGTTCTATTTGTATAACGGTTAATCCACTGAACCGGCTGTTCTCCTGCCTTTGTCAACCAATATATATCGAGCTCCGTTTTCACATTTTCTGCATTCGTATCATCAAAAATAGTCTCTAATGCCGTTCTGCCATCAGACAGACGCCCCAATTCAAAATCGTGATTATGATAGCAAAGAGTAATGCCTTCACGTTGGCATCTTTCACCTGCTTCATCTAATATTGCAATAAGTGCCTTGTAATCTTCTTCGCTCCGGCGCTCTGGCATGAGATAAGGACATACAACATACTTACTTTCTAATATTTTCTGATCTTCAATGACTTGATCCAGATTGTTTTCTAATTGTTCAAGCGGCACATGACTTGCTGCAGCTCGAAGACCTAAATCGTCCAGCAATGCTTTTACTTCCTTCGCAGTTAATCCGCCATATCCAGCAAATTCAACACCATCAAAGCCGAGGTCGGCAACCTTCTGTAATGTACCTGCAAAATCTTGCCCGCTTTCCTCACGTAATGTAAACATTTGTACAGCTACTGGAATTCTTTTCATCTTACATCCCCATTTCTACTATTTAGTATGAAACACGTATAGCTATTGTTTTCTCCTATTCTTCTCTTAACAACATCCTGTACTATAGATTTTTGAAAGAAATCGCTATACCCCTATTAGAAAGCGTTCTCAAAAAGCCGTAAAAAAAATTTAAATGTATAATCCTTTTTATAGCGTCTTGTTTCACAAGTGTGTACAGTCATTCGTACGATTTCTCAAAAATCTCATATTTCTTGATGCAGCTAATATATTACTTATTTGATTCCATCATACACAATGTTCCTTTAAATGAACATAAACGATATAATTAAAACATCTACTATTTTGCTATTTTATAAAAAAGGAGAAGCCTATGACGACAAATATTTTCTTTTGCGGCTATTCATATCATACACAGCAATTTCACTCCCAACATAAGTCCGGATTCCCAGTCTATCTGTTCCGCCTGCAAACGGAAGGGATTTGTGAAGTAGTTGTTAAAGGAAGACGAATGGAACTTAAGAAAGGAGACCTTCTGCTTATTCAACCAGGGGATCACTATGAATTATTCGTTAAAGAACGCCAAAACAGCGGAGACTACCACTTAGCCTGTGAAGGGGCTTGGGTCGAAGAATGGTGGAATCGTTCCGCTAAACCAACAGTCTCCCGGATTGATCTTGACGAAAAGCTTCTCTCCCTCTGGCGCTATATCATTGTCGAAAAACGCAGGCCGCCGTCCCAGGAAAACGAAGAGCTTACGGAATACTTGCTTCGGTCGCTCTGTTTGTCTCTAGAGCGCACCATCAACGAAACAGCTCCCTCCTTCAGTTATCCGTATACAGTAACACGAATGATGCGATATATTGAAGAACACGCTACGGCAGTATTTAAAGTTGAAGAAGTAGCGCAGCATGCCGGTCTCAGCGTCTCTCGATCCGTTCACCTATTTAAGAAAAGTGTTGGGAAGACAATGATGGAATATGCGCAAGAAGTCCGGCTATCAGCTGCAATGGAACGGATGAAATATACAACCATGACGCTTGAGCAGATAGCTGAAAGTTGCGGCTTTGGTGCCTATCCTTATTTTCACAAGGTATTTAAGAAAAAATATGGCGTAGCCCCTGGAGCTTATAGACGTCTCAACTTAGACTGAGTATTGTCCAAGTTACTATTTCATGCTCTTTAGCAAGGCTGATTCAGAAACGTAATCGTCGTACGCTTTATACCAGCCTTCCCCACCGATCAGAAATCATTTGTAATTCTGTTAAATTTTGTTTACCTTTTCCCCATTTTCTTTATATAATATATAGTCAAAATCGAGTTGCAACAGAAAAACGGTTTCAGAGCCATGGGGGATTTAAAATGCTAAAAAGAAGTATCTTTTATATAGCCGGAATGATAATTGCCTGTACGGGTGTAGATTTGGTCATCAAAGTAAATATTGGCGCAGGTCCGTGGGATGCCTTTTATGCGGGAACTTCCGAAAAAATAGGACTCTCTATCGGAACATGCGTGATTATCGGACAAATTGTATTTTTACTGATTAACAGTTTGCTATTAAGAAAGCGGCCAGCCTTTGAATCCGCTATCACTATTATTTTATGGGGACTTATTCTTGATTTTTGCATGAAATTTCTACTCAAAAATGTCTATCTTGCCAATTTACCTTTATTATCAAGATGGCTAGTTTTCTTGGCGGGAGTGATCTTCATCGGGATCGGAATCGGGGTTTATCTAACCTCTAGGTTCCCCTCCATGCCATATGATGGAACGATGTTAGCTATTGTGGAACGTTTCCGTTTAAACATGAACTTTTCAAGAACAATCCTTGAGGGAGCAGGATTGCTTGCTGCTTACTTCATAGGCGGACCTGTTGGACTGGGCAGCGTTGTGTTTGTGTTCTTCCTAGGTGCCTTTATTCAAATTTGTAGTCGAGGAGCCGAAAAGCTGCTGCTAAAATCATAAGTTTGCAAAAACTTATCCATTTGGGCTATACGAAGACTCATTGCAAAGTGAAGTTAACTCTTTTCTACAATGAATCAAGGGGTCTATATAAAATATCTCTCCTAAAGAAACATAGGAGAGATATTTTTGTAAAGAAAACTCGTTGATTGGCAAGCCCTGCCCTTGGGCGAAGACAGAGGCGTAGTTGCACTTACACTGTGTTCCTAAAATTTCTGACTACGTCGAATCACTTCTGGCTAGAAATTTATACTTTCCTATAGTGTAAAGAAAACTCGTCGATTGGCAAGCCCTGCCTTTGGGCGAAGACAGAGGCGTAGTTGCACTTACACTGTGTTCCTAAAATTTCCGGCTACATCAAACTCACTTCTAGCTGGAAATTGATACGTTTCTGCAGTACGCAGAAATCTATCAGCTTCGTTGTTTATCTAACACATCATCCATACACATCAAAATCAGCTTGTCTTGATTCACATCCAGCCAATCGGCTCTTCTGACAGCTTCATACACATATTTTTGGACAGTCTCAACCGGGTCAATCCCATCCCAATGGCGACCGAGAAAGTGGAGAAACACATCGAGTCTCCGAAGCTGGATGAGAAGCGGTATCATCGCTATTTCCGCTGCAGTCAGCTTCATAACACTGCCATATCCTGATAAAAGAGCATCAATTTTTGTCCAGATTATCGCCTCATCCTGACCTGGGCGAATACAATCAGCTAAACAAACCGCCAGTTCCATCACCCGCAAATCATTTGTGACAAATTCAAAATCTAAAACTGCCGAGACTTCGCCCGCTTCATTCACTAGAATGTTAGAGCCGTTCAAGTCACCGTGAACAAGTTGGTGCGGCAGTTGCTTAAGCATAGGAATACTCTCCTGAAACACCGTAAGCTGCTTAGAAATATAGAGCAGTTCAGCAGCCTGCGCTGTAAATTCAGCTGGAGGATTCATACAAAAACGTATTACCTCTTGCAGGGAACAGCGGGGATGGGTGTTCTCAATTTCATAATATGGTCTATAAACCGGAGCTTGATTTACTCCTACCTTTGCTAAAAACCGGGTTAATTGACCGGTTGTCCATCCAAAGGAACGGAGCTGAGCCGGGTCATCGAGCGTTGGATTGACACCATCTAAGAAACGGAATAATCCAGCAATCTTGCCGTCCTTCGTTCTCACAACCGTATCTCCTTCTGGCGTCATGATTGGCTCAGGTATACCAAACAAAAGCGGCAATTCCTTTAAGGCGAGTAGTACACTATGTTCATACCACACCTTATCCTCATCCTGGTGAGTTTCGTAAATACGCAGCACATACCGCTCATCCTGCACCTCTACAAATCGGGTCGTATTGTTTGCACCAGTCCCCCCTTCCCATGTTCTCCAGCTGCCCTTAGGGAAAAACCTGACAAGAATCTCGTCTATATATGCTTGCTCTTGTTTCAATCCTTCCGCTTCCTTTCCATGTTTCCACAATCTATATTTGAAGCAAGTCTAGCATTTTACAGAAGAAAATACTATCCATACATATATTTTCATATATCGGAGGAAACAAGGCGGCAAGCATGGAATATGTACGTGCTTACCGATTTTAATTCCTTCAAATGAGGTGACCTTAAGATGCAAATTCGCCAGTTAACGGATCAGGAATTTGATGAACGTGTGGAATTATCAATGTATGCTTTTCAATATGAGCTAACGGCTGAGGAAATGACTGAAGCAAGATCCCGCTTTAAGCCAGAAGAAACATGGGGAGTATTCATCCAAAATCGATTAGCAGCCCAGTTAACATTAATCCCGCTGCAAATCTATCTACATGGAAAAACATTCTCTATGGGAGGCATTGCCAGTGTTTCCACCTGGCCAGAATTTCGCCGGCAAGGTTTGGTTGCGCGCTTGCTTACGCATGCAATGGAACTGATGAAAGAAAATGGGCAGACCATTTCCTTTCTCACACCGTTTGCATTTGATTTTTACCGCAAATACGGCTGGGAAACATATATTGATTATAAAAGATATGAAATAGAAACGGCGTTGTTTCCAAAAAGAAAGGAAACAGGAGGCCATGTCGAGCAGCATACAGGGAATATTGAGCTACTTAGCGGAATATATGAAGAGTACGCTTCCCGTTATAACGGTACATTGCGGCGTACGAAGGAATGGTGGGAAACCTCGGTACTTCGCCGAAAAAAAGGTCATGCAGCTGCTTATTTTCAAGAAAATGGAACTCCTAGCGGATACGTGCTTTATCAGGTGAAGCAGCGAGAGCTGACCATTCATGAATTCGTTTTTCTCAATGAAGAAGCGCGACAAGGGCTTTGGACGTTCTTAGCTAACCATGATTCTATGGTAGATAAGGCAATAGTAACTGCACCTATGGATGATGCGCTTCCTTTCTTGCTGCCGAATCCACGCATCAAACAGGAAATTGTTCCTTATTTTATGGCACGAATTGTAGATGTAAAGTCATTTTTAGAGCAATATCCATTCCAATCATCTCACACTGCCTCAAAATGGATAATGGACATAAAGGATGAACATGCACCTTGGAATAATGGTCATTGGCACATAACAATGAATGAAAATGGGCAGGCTGCGGTGAATAGATGGGAACATCAACCAAAGGAAAACTTACCTATTTTAAGCTGTGATATCCAGACACTCACAGCTATAATGACCGGCTACCAAAGACCAAAAGATTTGCATCGCTACGGCAGACTCGGCGGAAAGGAAGAACAAATTGCACAGCTAGAATCTATCATTCCTGTTACAACGACTTATTTGCTCGACTTTTTTTAATGCTGCACAACAGGCGAATGACGAAAATGAGGAATTAAGATGAATTTGGGTCCGATGCAAAGCAACCGGACCCAAGCTACGGAATCTTCCCTTTAGGCAGGGAAAGGATAGCACTAAAAAGGCAGGAAACAGAATCCCTGCCTTATCATACTGAGCTACTTTCCTTGCTTTACATTCCCTTGCTTTGTGGATGTTTTTTCTGAAGCAGCAGCCTTAGAAAATTCATTGCTCGTCATATTTTCAATAGCCTGCCCTGCTGTCGCTGTAAAGTTCAGTTTGTGCTCTGGAATTCGTTGTCTGTTCATAGTCATTGCCCCCTTTTCCCTCCTTATTTTTTTCTTATCCTATAGATACATACCTTACACTTTTTGTCTGAACATAATAGACAGATACCAGACTAACTCACTTATTCAGCAGGCGCATGTTCTACAGCAATTTGATATGCAGCCAAAAGCGCTTCACTTTCTGAAGGATCAGAAATACCTACTAGGTACTGATTTCCTTCCTCTCCCTCAATTTTCATCACGATTGTTTCATCCGCAGCCGTTAAAAGTGCATAAGATTCATCATTCATGTCAAACAATGCTTCTACAGCAAAATCCTTCCGATTACCCCGATCATCTTCAACTGTAATATAATCCCTAGGTTCATCATGCATCATAACCTCTCACCTCACTAAAAGTACTTATGTATACTGTTCCCTTTGCCTTCAAAGGTTATAAGGTAATGAGGCAATCAGCATGCGCAACATGGGATTTTAGCTTACAAGCTACCATAAAGAGTTATCTCCAAAAGAAATAGTACCGTAATCGATACGCACAAATCTCCTTTGTCCAATTCCATAAAATCCATTGATACTCCGGCAATACATCAAATCCGAGGCGAATCATATTATCCTCAAACAGGACTAAACCTTTAGAGCTACCACTTAGTTTTGCCATTGGCATATCCGCAATTAGTTTACTTACCTTTTCCTCATCATATTCCCACAGCCTTTTGGCCTTAGAGTCAGAGAAATCCTTATCACGTCGATATTTCTTTTCCATGTAATATTGATGAAAATACGGTGCGGTCTCGCGTGATGTACAGATAATCGCCTGTGCAAATTTTAATATCCGCACCACGTTCAGCAGCCTGTTGAAGTGCTGATTGCAATAAACGAACTCCTGACCTCATAATGAAGGCGGTTAGGATATAGATGGTAGAAGATCGCTCGATATATTGAACAACCGCTTCTCCCAATCGGCTTGTATAAAGCTCTATCTTACGCATCCTGTACCTCAACTAAAAAAATCCGCTCCCCAAATCCCCCACGCTCCTCAGCCTTCCGCTCCCGAATCCGCTCTACCTCTTCTATATCTGCGCCGTGACACTTTGCGAGCGCATGTATCACTTCCAGCAAATCCGCCAGTTCCTCCAGCGCACTCTCGTCATCGGATGCCTGCAAATACTCCGTCAGCTCCTCCTGACTTTTTTTCTTCAACTCCTGTATGTATTCACTTTTTTCTAATCTTCTTGTTGTACATGTTTTCCCTGCTCGCTCAATAACTGCTGGAATATGGTCTCGTACAAGTTTATTGTAAATTGGCATGATTTTTCCTCTCCCCTTCGTCGATTTTCTAATTCTATCATACCAAAATCCCTATTTCTTACATATCATCATACAACCTAAATATTTTCCCATCTCCCCTCATATTCTTATAGAGAGGTGATTCCCATGCTAAACAAACTCGTTATGATTGCAATTCTTTCCCTCCTCCTTGCTCTCACCTACAAGGCATGGAAGCAGGGCAACCCTTCCGCCGCCGGTGAAGGTGCGGCAGCTTGTGTTCCCTCTTTTATTTTTCATGCATAGGATATTACAGCAAGTTAATGGAGAGGGGAGAAAAGAGAATGGGAGTATTTATTAATCGAGATAATCATCCCAATATCTATAAAAATAACCAAACCATTTATACGTCCAATCAAGAAATTGTACGGCGCAATGCTTTAACAGAGCTTATGAACGAACAGCAAAAAGCCACTATGGCACTTATCCAAGCAATAGCTGAGCTTAATATACGTTATGAGCAGCTTGAAGAAAAGCAAAGCAATCAGTGGAATGATATTCAAAATCAAATGAACAGCCTTACCGCAAATAGCCGTCAGCGTGAAGCATTTGAAAGTCAGCTGATGCAGCAGTTACACAGATTAGAGGAAAAAAGTATTGGTCTACAATCGCTGTTGGAACATGAGGGTCAAGTCAAGCAATCACTCCTAGAGCAAGTGGATCTTCTACGTGAATCTAATCGCGAAATTGCAAGCCGCTTAGAGAAGAATGAGGCGACTAACGAGCAGCTCTCTTTGCAGTTAAACGAGCAGCTTGAGTTGCAAAAAGACGTCGTAGATACATTGACAAATCAGGAAGAAGTTCAAGCTGGAATGCTAAAGCGATTAGACAATCAAGAAGCATTAACGGAAAAAATCTCTCGTCAGCTCAATCATATCCGTTCTATTATTTTTGAAAGAACAAACTATTTAGCCACCAAACTTGAAGATGGCTATAAATTAACGTCTTCCTATGTTTATAAATTCATGACAGGCTCTGATCAGCCATTAACCTTCTCCTTGATGAATAATAAAAAGAAGGAAAAGGAAAAGGAAAAACAAAAACATTCCGACTAAAATCCTTAACACAACAGGGATTTAACTAAAACTATCGTCTATTATGAGAGAAAGGTAACAGTTTTTATAGCTGTTGCCTTTTTTAATGAAACTTATAAGAAAAGGCGTCCTATCTTGCTTATAAAAACATTCTTATTATTAGCGATAATATCATCCGACGGGGTGCAATCGGGACGTTATTAGTGGGACTCACTTACGGTTTTTTCACAAATTGGGGATTTTTCAAGCAGAGATGGGTGGGGGTGAAATTTGTTCTTTATATGATCCAAACCATTGTTGGCATCTTTGTTGTGGACAAGCTGATGGTAGCAAATATAGAATTACTGGAAACCCAAAAAGAATTGGCTTTAAGCAATCCCGTTTTTCTTCAAAATCACGAGATCAGACAATATACTGTATTGTTTCAAGTTGCCGTCACGATTTTCATTATTTCATTTTTAAAACCTTGGTGAAAGAGAAAACTTCCATTGCAATAAAAAATTTCATTTAGTTGTTGCGAATAAAAACACTAAAAGCGTGGTTATGTACAATCTCGCTTTTAGTGTTTTTATCATTTCATTTTTGCTCTTTCTTCTTTTTTCACTATGACTGATAGTAATGCCGCTCCTTCCCTGCTCACATAGCGTACTTAAATAACCCAATTGCTACAAGATCCGCTAGTGCATGTGCAATCCATGAGGCATACACATTTCTTGTTTTAGTAAAAATGACTCCGAGCTTGCTGAAGATACTAGCATCTCAGAACTTGTATATTCGTTAATTATCACGCTCTTCTCCTTTATCATTCAAGCGTTCTTCTAAATCCCTAAGGATTCTTTCAATGAACTTTGGAATTTTCACACCGCTTTGTTGCAGGTTTTCAATAATGGAAAGGGCTTCGTTCGCTGCATAAAACCAAATGGTAATATTTCGAATCATCCCTGATTCATTGAATATACCAAAAGGAGAATCATTTGCTATTAACACACTTGCACCTTCAAATAGGATTTTGTCAAATAGATGACTAACAATAATTGCAATAAATAGAAGTGCTTTTTTGAAAATTCCCCTCCACCCAATCCTGCGCGATACGTTTCCTAATACAACTCCTTTGGCAAAGCCTGTGAAATAATCAATAATTACGAGCACACATAAAACCTTTAAGCTTTCGTCCCATGCACCAAATAACCATAAGCCGGCTTCCCCTAGCCATGCTGCAACTGGCGCAAAATTGATGCCTTGTAGATACACATGGTTCCTCCTTTGCAAGAAGTGAGAAAGAAAGATAGATGACGACTGCACGTATCTTATAAGCAAAACAAGCGATCTTTTTTGTTCAGCATAAGGATACTCATATTGATCGACATCTTCCATCCACTCTCTCATTCTATCGTTGGCTTTTGTTTCAGAAACCCAATTATGATAGCGGTTACAAAAGAACCTGCCAGAATGGCTGTGAGATATAAAAATGGATTTCCTATTACAAGGGGGACAACGAATATACCGCCGTGAGGAGCTGACAAGCCAATATGAAAAAACATTGCTAGCAAGCCTGCGATTGCTGAGCCAATGATGCATGCTGGGACAATACAAATTGGATTCTTTACGGCAAATGGAATAGCACCTTCTGTAATAAATGACGCTCCCATGACATAACACATTCTCCCTGCCCTTCGCTCTTGCTCGGTAAACTTCGCAGAAAAGAATGTTGTTGCAAGAGCAAGACCTAGCGGAGGCACCATGCCGCCTGCCATAACGGCTGCCTGCGGGGCATAGTTACCGCTATAAAGCATGGTAATACCAAAGGTAAAGGCTATTTTGTTAAAGGGTCCCCCCAGATCGATTGCCATCATCCCGCCTAGAAGCAATCCCAGCAGCAGGATATGCTCTGTTCCTAAGTTCTCAAGCCAGCCTATAAGGGCATTATTAATTCCCTGTATAGGACCACGCGTGATATATATCATGATAAGACATGTAAAGATTATCCCAAATAAGGGATACAGCAGCACAGGATGTAAGGTCGTTACAATTTGCGGAAGCTTGCTGCTTAGCTGCCTCAGTCCTGTAATCGTGTATCCTGCAAGAAAACCGGCAAGTACGCTTCCTATAAAGCCTTGATTGCTTATTAGTGCGATGAAGCCGCCAACCAAGCCTACAATTAAACCTGATCGACCTGCGATACTCATCGCAATAAAGCCTGATAACACCGGAATGATAAACTGCATTGCTTGATTCCCATTCTCTGTAATGGAAATGAGTTGTTCGGTAAATCCGGCAGGTGGTACATGAGCATAGTTCGCTATCAGCAAATGAACTATATAAGAAAAAACAAGTAAAACACCAGTACATACGACAAACGGAAAGGTACGGGATACACCGTTCATAACATGCTGGTAGATACTGAGATGTATACTCTCTTTCGAATTCCCTTCGAATAAGCCGCTTCGTTTCATACAATCCCCCTCTAAGCTGGTTGATGTGCAGATACACTGTATAAAAGATCTCCTGCGCCGATTTCGTTTATAATTCCATCACACTTGCAAAAGAGACCTTTTTACATAGTATTGTTTACGTATGCAGAGGTTCTTTTTCGAGCTAGAAAAAGTGTGTTTTCTTTTGTAAGCGCACAGCTTTGTTTTAATGATGATGTGATTCCTCGTACACGGGATAATATTGACAAAACCCGTATTCTATGATAATAAAAATATTAATTAGCACTCACATCACCGAAGTGCTAACCAGTAAATATCTAGCTTGGCAATATGGATACATTTGTAAATGGAAGGGAGAGCTTTTAATGGAAAAAAAGCAGTTTCAAGCAGAATCTAAAAGATTGTTAGACATGATGATTCACTCCATTTATTCTCAAAAGGAGATTTTTTTACGAGAATTAATTTCGAATGCCAGTGATGCGATCGATAAAATTTATTACAAAGCACTTACTGATGAGAGCTTACAGTTTGACAAAGACAGTTACTACATAAAAGTAGTTGCGGATAAAGACAACCGAACATTGAAAATCTCTGATACTGGTATCGGAATGACAAAGGAAGATCTTGAGCATAATCTTGGAACGATTGCCAAGAGCGGCTCTTTGGCATTTAAAAATGAAAATGAGCTGAAGGATGGCTATGATATCATCGGTCAATTTGGGGTAGGATTTTATTCCGCTTTTATGGTAGCTGACGTTGTAACTGTTATCAGCAAGGCTTTAGGCAGCGACGAAGCATATAAATGGGAATCTACAGGTGCGGATGGATACACAATTGAATCATATGAAAAAGATTCCGTCGGCACAGAGATTATTCTAAAACTGAAAGAAAATACAGAAGATGACAACTATGATGAGTATGTAGACGAGTATCGACTAAAGTCGATTATCAAAAAATACTCTGACTTCATTCGCTATCCAATTAAAATGGACGTAACTGGAAGAAGACTTAAAGAAAGCAGCGACAATGAATTTGAAGAGTATCGCGAGGAACAAACAATCAATAGTATGGTTCCGATTTGGAGAAAAAATAAAAAGGAGCTTACTTCTGAGGATTACGAGAAATTCTATGCGGAAAAGCATTACGGTTTTGACAAACCAAGCAAACATATCCATATCAGTGTTGATGGCGCTGTAAGATATAATGCCATTTTATTTATCCCGGAGAAAATCCCATTTGACTATTATACAAAGGAATATGAAAAGGGATTAGAGCTATATTCCAATGGCGTACTGATTATGAACAAAAGTGCGGACCTCCTTCCTGACTATTTTAGCTTTGTGAAAGGAATGGTTGACTCAGAGGATTTATCTCTGAACATTTCAAGGGAGATGCTGCAGCATGACCGACAATTAAAGCTGATTGCCAAAAATATTAAAAGTAAAATCAAAAATCAGCTGCAAAGCTTACTGAAAGAGGAACGCGAGAAGTATGAAGAGTTTTATAACGCCTTTGGCCGCCAATTAAAATTTGGCGTGTATAGCGATTTTGGCAGCAACAAGGACGTATTGCAGGATCTATTGATGTTCTACTCCTCCAAGGAGAAAAAGCTGGTAACCTTAGATGAGTATGTATCAAGAATGCCTGAGGATCAAAAGTACATCTACTATGCTTCCGGAGAATCCTACGAACGAATTGAAAAGCTGCCGCAAACTGAGCTGGTGCTTGAGAAAGGCTATGAAATTTTATATTTCACCGACGATATCGATGAATTCGCCATCAAGATGCTCATGGCCTATAAAGAAAAAGAATTCAGATCTGTATCCAGTGGTGATTTAGGAATTGAAGCGGATGAAACTGAGCAGAACACAGATGCACAGCAGGACGAATATAAAGATCTCTTTGCTTATATGAAAGATATGTTAGCAGATAAGGTAAAGGATGTACGCATATCCAAGCGCTTGAAAACACACCCTGTATGCCTATCTGCCGAGGGCGAAGTGACCATCGAAATGGAAAAAATACTAAAATCCATGCCGAACAACCAAAATGTCCAAGCAGATAAGGTATTAGAAATCAATCCAAACCATGAGGTCTTCCAATCGTTAAAGGATGCGTTTGCGAATGATAAAGAGAAGCTGGCTTTATACACAAGCCTATTATATAACCAAGCGCTTCTTATTGAAGGATTGCCAATCCAAGATCCAGTGGAATTCACAAACGATATTTGCAAAATCATGGTGTAATATTGAGCTGATACAACAAAAGGAACCGAATGACGGTTCCTTTTGCTATGTATGTTCTCTCATGGAAGTATCTGTTACTATCTACCCGCAACATTAAGCTGCCAGGAAACACCGTATGGATCGGTTAACCAGCCAAACTTTTTACTAAACGGATAAGCTGCCAATGGCATCAAGACCGCTCCACCTTGAGATAACCTCTCAAAAACATGATCAACTTCCTCTTCCCTTTCAAGCGTAACATACAATGACATGGAAGGAGTAAAGGTAAAATCATGCTTTATGCTGCTATCCATGCACATAAACTCCTGTCCATTGATTGAGAATACGGCTTGCAGCACAGTTCCTTCAGCACCAGCCTCATTTGCTCCATAGCGAACAATCCTAATAATCTCTGAATTATCAAATACAGAGGTATACAAATTCATCGCTTCTTCGGCTTTACCGTCAAACATAAGAAAAGTTTTGATGTCAGGCATAGTTCCCCCTATGATTTGTAGAATTAGTGTTTCGACACACTTCACTATTAGTTATTAGGAGCAGCTGTTGAGACTTGCCAGAACACACCAAACTTATCAACTACCTGTCCGTATAATGGACTCCAGAATGTTGGTTGCAGCGGTAATTTGACTTGGCCGCCATCTTGCAATTTTTCAAATACTTCTTTTGTTTTTTCAATGTCATTCGGCATAAGCGCTATCGTTACATTCGTGCCAATGGAATGCTCTTGACCTGGGAATGTATCAGAAAGCATCAAATCAGTGTCCCCGACCTTCAAATGAGCATTTAAAACCAGTTCTTTTACAGCATCAGGAGTAGGTGCTTCTGGATTCTCCGGCATATCCCCAAACTTTTGTACATTAAGCACTTTGGCATCAAGCGCATTTTCATAAAATCTAATAGCTTCTTGTCCATTTCCATTGAGTACTAAGTACGGATGCATTCCTAAAATCATTGCAAACACCTCTTTAAAATTATTTTTTTTACTACTATTGCTTATTTTCATCTAGCTAAAAGCTTTCCACCATTGTTTCAGATGCTCAGACTCAGTCTATACCTTAGCTACAAGCTTACTCTCATCTGCTTCTACCATGATGCTGTTTGTTTCATTGTTTTCTACCACGGCCTCTCCCCCTACTTTGCACATTTTCTGCTTACATCAGAATGCAATCCTAAAAGATTGGCAATACACAAGGGATTTTAGATAAGAGCTGCTGCTTGTAGCCTCTCACGAGAGACTCATTTTCTTGTTGAATTGACATATCTCATTATGTCCCTTTGATACAGAACATTTGTTCTATACCTATTATAAACATAAAGAAGTTATATTTTCAATAGCTAAACAAAAATTTTTGAATTCAAGTTTTTAATTATGTACAATCCGTAATTTCCTAGAATCTCAGCGGTTCAAGAACATCCATAAAGAACACTCGCCGATTGGCAAGCCCCGCTCTTGAGCGAAGACAGAGGCGTAGTTGCACTTATACTTACTTTGTTCCCAAAATTTTTCACTACGTCGAATTGTCTTCCAGCTAGAAATTTATACTTTCTTAAAGTGTAAAATAATAGGGCTTCCTCAGTAAAATAATCCCTAGAAGAAGCCCCTTTTGATTCGGAACAGTATTTATTCTCGCTTCATATTATTTATCTATTCATTAATCGTAACAGGCTTTCCAGTTTGAGCTGACTGTAAAGCGGCAACCGTAACCTCCTGAGTACGGAATGCATCTCTGTAATCAGACAGAATCCGTGAAGCATCTCCCGTTTGTACTGCATGGATAAAGGCTTCATTTTCCTTCACATACGGATCAACCGTATCCGTCCATATCGTTCTCACGCCTTCTGCACTTTTCTCTAGTCCATTACGGTCAATATGTAATATGCCTTTGTTATGATAAAAGTCTAAGCCTACTTTACAATCGCCATTTGGAAGGACACATGTATTAGAGAGATTGGCTACTACACCATTTTTCATTTTAAGCGTCACTGTCCCCACATCAGGAACGGTTACATGGTCATACATCTGGCCGATTGAACGATTACCATACACTGCATACACTTCCTCTACTTCTCCCGCAGTATATCGCAGGAGATCGACCAAATGGGTTGTCTGTTCGATAAACTGTCCGCCTGACGTTGCTTGATTGCGCCACCAACCAACCGTTGGCATAGAGTCCATCCAGCTGCCTGTTACCATGCCGAGGGTGCTTTCCTGCAATTCCTGTTTTAACATTCTTACGGAATCACGATAGCGGAAGTGATAGCCGACAGATGTAATCACTGCTTGCTCTTGTATCCTAGACAATATGTATTGTGGCGTTTCTAGGTCTACGCTAAGAGGCTTTTCAACTAGAAACGGAATCCTTCTATCAATTAACTGTACTTCAATTTCTCCATGAGCGAATGGAGGCACACAAATATAAACTGCATCCAGTTTTTCTCCATCCAGCATCTCAACAACATTCCCGTATCCTTTTGCATGATCAAATTGTGCGGCATACGCCTCGGCCTTCGCCTGATTTGTACCACAAATCGCCTCAATACGTACTCCTTCCATCCTACATAGAATTTTCGCATGTACACCACTGAACCAACCTGTTCCCACTATTCCGATATTAAGCATGATTTACTTCCTCTCATTAGCAAACTATAAATGCATCTTTCTCCATACATAAGTTTCGCCTATCCTCCTATATATCCCTCTTTTTCAATCCATTTGCATTTGGTGGGGTAGAAAAACAATACTTTCCATGCGGTTTTATTACCTTCCATCTAAATGATTTAAAGACATTGAAGAGCTAGTGACCCTATTTATACCAGTTAATAACTCTAATTATTCCCCTACCTTTTCCTCAAATAAATTCTCACTTTTACAGGTATGCTCTCAATTTACAAAACTGACATACTTGTAATACTAAGGACATATAATTTATCAATCACCTAGGAAGGAGGAAAAACCCATGGATAATCGGATTTTTTTATTCCTTGCTACGATTCTTTCTGGCTTTGCACTTATTAAAGTTCCTTTAGCTAACTCATTTCTTGAAAGCGTTTCAATTGTTACTGATACCCTTGGCATATTAACTGTTATAATCTTCTCACTTGTTTTAATTTACAAAGGGGTAAGAAGTTTGTTTAATAAATAGAATTAATAAGGAAAGCACTCGGATGGGTGCTTTTCTCTTTTTAATCTTCAAAGCATTAATCTTCAAAGCAAATTCCCCCTAAAAATTATCAATACTCTATTGTTAATTAAATAATATTTCCTTGTTAGCCTTTGTATCCCCTTCCTCTTTTGCCATTCGCAATTGTAACTTTTCAAGCTAAGAGCGTAAGAACTCCATCCCTTCTTGTTGCTTAGCTGTTCTATGGATGGATAGTATATCTTCTTCCACCTCACGAATACGTTCCTCAATGTACTTTTTTAAAGTAGCTGCATTGTTGTATACTGTACTTCGCTGTAATCTCGCTTCAAAATTCATTTTCTTATAGAACATCTTCCCATTTTGTATTAAAATTAAGAAACATAAGTCGTAATTTGTCGAATTTAAAAACAAACTGTCTAAAATACTTTTTTTCAAGCTTTCGATTGATTCTAACTGTCTGATACGTTTGCAGACAAGTTGCAGCATTCAGATATACGCATAACGCGTATTTATTTAATCGTTTACATAAGCAATCATTGTAAGAACTTGTTTTTGTATTCAATTCGCGAACTTTTTTTCTTTTTTAATCAATTCACCCGTGCTATAATAAGTGCGGCATACAATTAACTTAAAAAAAGTCAGAAGATTTCTTCATATAAGTTAATTTTGATTTTTATATACTATTCTGTACCTCGATCTGAACCTGCACTTAGAAAAGCCCATGGTTTATACGAAGAGATAAGGTATATACTTTAATTAAACTTATATCAGTCAATTTCATAAATGGTCTGCTAAGAAATAAAAGTGAATGGAGTTAAAAAGCCTGCTCAATACCGATGAGAGTCATCTTATAATAGACTGTACCAATTTAGAGTCATTTAACATTTTTATGGCTATGCTTATTTATTGTGAAATTGATTTATATAGATATTTTTGGAAATTTATTTTTTGAAATAGGAGGACAACTAAATGGACAAAATCTTTAGAAAGAAGTCTATTGCCGATTTAATAGCTCAAAGCCACAACAAAGAGCTAAAACGTGCGCTTAGCCTGCTCGATTTAATACTTCTTGGAGTCGGCTGTATCGTTGGAACTGGTATTTTCGTTATCACCGGTGTAATTGCTGCCAAAAGTGCAGGTCCAGCTATTATTCTTTCGTTTATTCTCGCAGGTATCGCCTGCGCGCTTGCTGCATTTTGTTATGCTGAATTCTCATCTTCTATACCAGTATCTGGGAGTGTATACACGTATACGTATGCTACAATGGGAGAACTTATCGCCTTTTTAATTGGTTGGGATTTAATGCTCGAATATATTATTGCGCTTGCTGCTGTTGCAACAGGCTGGTCCGCTTATTTTCAATCGTTGATTGCCGGATTTAATCTTCATGTTCCTACTATCCTTGCCTCTGCACCAGGGAGCGATCAAGGCGGAGTGGTCAACCTGCCTGCTATGATTATTATTTTATTAATCACAGCTCTTGTAAGTAAAGGCGTAAAAGAAAGCACACGCTTTAATAACGTGATTGTT
This sequence comes from Ectobacillus funiculus, assembly GCF_004138295.1. GTDB lineage: Bacteria > Bacillota > Bacilli > Bacillales > Bacillaceae_G > Ectobacillus > Ectobacillus funiculus. The sequence goes on from NZ_SCFM01000027.1 coordinate 65,279, forward strand.
CTCCTTAAAATCGGCATCGTTTTATTATTTATTTTTACAGGGATTAAATATGTAAAGCCGGAAAACTGGACACCATTTATGCCATTTGGTTTAGAGGGAGTCGTTACAAGTGCGGCCACTGTTTTCTTTGCTTACATCGGCTTTGATGTAATTGCTAATGCATCAGAAGAAGTGAAACGCCCGCAACGGAATATGCCAATCGGAATTGTAGCTTCTTTAGCTATTTGTACATTCTTGTATGTTGTAGTTTCACTTGTGCTCACAGGTATGGTTCCATATACAAAGCTGAATGTCGGAGACCCTGTTTCGTTTGCTCTTAACTTTGTCGGCCAAAATAGCATAGCTGGTATTATTTCAGTTGGTGCTATTATAGGGATCACGACTGTCTTGCTAGCGCTATTGTATTCTCAAATCCGTTTAACCTACGCAATGAGCCGAGACGGTTTATTACCAAAGGTATTTGCGAAGGTACACCCAAAATTCCAAACGCCTTTTAAAAATACATGGCTTACAGGATTTATTGCGGCAGGAATTGCTGGATTTGTTGACTTAACAACTCTTGCCCATCTTGTAAACATGGGAACATTGGCTGCTTTCACCCTCATTTCTATCGCTGTTATTGTCTTGCGAAAGAAACAGCCAGAGTTAAAAGCAGCATTCAGAGTGCCTTTTGTTCCTGTCCTGCCAGTTGTTAGCGCACTTTTATGTATCTATTTATCACTGAGCTTGCCTGCTATCACATGGATTTGCTTTGTAATTTGGATTGCGGCAGGAACTATCTTGTATGTATCATATTCAAGAAAGCATAGCAATCTAAATCAGGAATTTGCTGGGTCCCAAGGCGAAAAAACAAGTTGATTTCTTATAAAATAAAGAAAACTCGCCGATTGGTGAGCCTTGACCTTGGGCGAAGACAGAGGCGTAGCCCTACTTATACTGTATTCCTAACATTTCCGACTACGTCGAATTGACTTCCAGCTGGAAATTTATATTTTCTTACAGTGTAAAAATAGAGGCATTCTCCTCCCTATCACCCAGCACCCGAGGAAACATCATATTCCTCAAACGACAAAAACACCATCCTTTTCGCAGAATTATTGAAAAGGATGGTGTTTTTTGTAGATATTTCATTGTAATCCCATTGTTGTCTGGTTAGTCTCAATAAGAATGAACCCCGTTCAGTATGCTAACCGATATATTAAAAACCTCTCATTCGGATTATGTTCATATGCATCCGGCAATCTAATTTCTGCCTTCAGCTCAAAGGAGGTATTGTTTTCTAAGAAATAGATATAATCCTCTGATGTGTAATATAAAATCAATTCTACCTCTCGCTGTGATGTTTCGACTGAGCGCAATATCCGATTAATAACCTTTATAAAGATTTGAGTAGAAAATGGATTAAAAAAATAAAACCGATTGTCCATTGGATGAATTTCATACTCCTCAGCCAGACAACAGTGGAAATAAATTTTATCTTTGCTATGTTTCTTCTTCTTTAGATAGCGATTCCGATTCTCCATTGCCTCCCGGTAGAAACCATCGTTCATTTCGATTCCGACAGCAGTTGCATCAAAAACATGATTTATATAGAAATTTAAACGGCCTTTTCCACAACCAAAATCCACGATACGATCGCTGCTTTTGAACTCGTATGTTTTACATAATAGTTCTAATGCAAAGTATGGCGTTGCTTCATAGCGATGATAATGTAGAGATTGATTGAATCCCTTTTGATCTCCCGTTGTTTTAATGTTCAGTAAAGCATCATACAACTCTTCCTTCATGATTGACTCCTATACTCGTTATACCGATGAATATGCACAACATAATCTTACTGCAAGTATATCAAATGGATAAGGGGTTTTCCTATCCAATTGTATTTTCCTCCAACCAATGGGCCTCTGCATAAACTGTTAGTATAAAATGAGCAGGTATACTTGCATTTGTAATGTTTTTGTTTGTTTGCACATGTATCCCGATGTTTAAATCGACCCAAACGAAACATTGAAGTACTAACTAGTGCTATACCAACACATAAAGTTCACCTTATATTTCATTTGTTCAGAACAATCAGCTATCATAAAGCAGCAGGACAGGATGATAGCCCAATTAAGGATACATTCACATATACCTATACCATATCATGCTGCCTCGAATATCATATATGAGAGAGAGATCAATCCATTGCCATACTCGTACAACCATCTCCACCCTACACATTAACAGTATTCGAACAGTCCCTAATGGGGCCTCAACACCCTCTCCTATATATGGGAAAGGGTTTTTATTATTTGAGAATAACTTGTCTCAATATGCATTTTCAATCATCGGAATGAGAAATTAACCTTTCTCAGTTAAACTTTTCAGGCTATGCCTGAATGAAATTCCCCTTCTCTACTAGCTAGGCTCCGCCCTTCGCTTTCCTGGAAAAAGGGAACTTCTTTCAAATTACGATAAAAGAATCCACGGTCTTATCAAATAATGTTTGCTTGTTTCTTATAGCTTTCTTCAGGAGATAATCGTCTATTATCTATAAGTGCAATCTTTTGTTTCGAGGAATGAGGCTTCATGACAGTTCCCTCCTCAATCGTGACATTGCTTCCAATAACAGCTCCCTCAATATATACACGATCTCCTATCACTGTATTCGGAAGAATCACGCAATCCTTTATAACAGCATGCTTCCCAATCTTCACTCCGCAAGAAAGAACGGAATGCTCTACTCTCCCAGCAATGTTACATCCTTCACTAATTAATGAACGCATAATGCTCCCTGTTTCACTTAAAAAGAAGGGGGAATGGTTTTGCTCCTTCGTATAGACGTTCCAATTCGTATTACATAAAAAAATGTTCTTTTCTTCTGATAATAAATCCATGTTGGATTGCCAATAGCTATCAATCGTACCTACGTCCCGCCAATAGCCTTTGAACTGAAATGCAAATACATGCATAGATCCTTTGATCATAGCGGGAATAATGTCCTTCCCAAAGTCTGCCGGTGTATCTAAGTAACTATCTTGCTCCAAAAACATTTGTAAAGCCTCACGTTTGAAAATATAGATTCCCATCGATGCTTGATTAGACTTTGGATGGACTGGTTTTTCTTCAAATTCTATAATCCTGCCACTCTTATCACTTGTTACAATCCCAAAACGGTTCGCCTCACTCCACGGAACATTCACAACTGAAATGGTAACATCCGCATTTGTGTGGATATGCTGCTCCAGCATCTCATTGTAATCCATTTTGTAAATGTGGTCGCCTGAAATAATTAAGATATGCTCCGGGTTTTGTTCTTCAATATATTTTCGGTTGTGAAACACAGCATTTGCCGTTCCTTCATACCATCGTGCTCGATCCTGACATTGAAAGGGAGGTAAAATGGACACGCCACCGTCCTTTCTGTCTAAATCCCAATGGTATCCATTTCCTATATAGTTTTGCAGTACATGAGGTTGATATTGAGTGAGGATTCCCACTGTGTTAATGTTTGAGTTTTTGCAGTTGCTTAAGGCAAAATCAATGATTCTATATTTCCCGCCAAATGGTACAGCTGGTTTAGCAATGTCTTGTGTTAATGTTTTCAAACGAGAGCCTCTGCCACCTGCCAATAACATGGCAATGCATTGTTTTTTTGCCAAGGGACCATCTCCTCACACGGTATAATCTTACTTAGTTATAAAATAAGCACGGAAATCCGGTTTTATGTTTCAAAAATGTGAATATTTTATAACATTAAGTAAAGATAACGTTTACAAATTTTAAAGCATAAGAAAAACGGACAAGGCCTGCCATTTTGGGCCTTGGGAGCTAGACATCACCCCGAAAAGTTATACTTATCTTGTAAAAAAAACTCGCCGACTAGCGATCCCTGCTCCCCGGGCGAAGACAGAGGCGTAGCCCTATTTATACTGTATTCCTAAAACTTCCGACTACGTCGAATTCACTTCTAGTTGGAAATTTATACTTTCCTACAATGAAAAAAAGCGACCGGCTTTCGCCAATCGCTCTTACTCATTATTTTTTCAATCCTGTATAAATATGAATCGCATCCCGCAAAAATAGAGCTGTTCCTGGTTGGTTTTTATCGTAGTACGCTGTAAACCTCTCATCGTCTACATACATTTGCGCAAGGCCTGCATGTGCTTCTTTCGTATAGCTATCCCAATAATAGCAGAGCCATTGCCGATGTAAATGTGCGGTTTTTTGGGCTAATTCTCCCGCAGGATCACCTGTTGCGAATGCCTCGGCTAATGTAGCTAGAACATCAGCGGCCAGTTTTTCTACTTCCGCATACTGCTCCTCTGTCATCCCTTTTACCTTTTGGTTAGATTTATCGACTTGCTCATCCCCATACTTTGCTCGAATCTCTTTCCCATATTTCTTTTCATTATCATCAATCAACTTTTGCTTAAAGCCTTCAAACTTTTCTTTATCTGTCATTGTTATACTCCCTTCCGCTGCAGCTATTGTTTTATCCACATTCGCAATTAATCGATCTAACTGTTCTCGTTTTACCAGAAGCTGCTCCCGATGTTCTTTCAGCGCAAGAGTGCTATCAAAGGATGGGGAGGTAGTAATCTTCTTAATATTTTCTAAGCTTACCCCTAGCTCCCGATAAAACAGAATTTGCTGAAGTCGATCAACCTCCTTTTGCCCATAAATCCGATACCCTGACGAATTGATTCTTGCCGGCCTTAGAATTCCAATTTCATCGTAATATCGCAGCGTCCTCGTACTCACACCTGCCATTTGGCTCAATCTTTGCACTGTGTATTCCATCTTCTCACCTCCTGATATAAACACTATATACCTTGACGTAACGTCAAGGTGAATAGGTTTTTGAAAAATAGTTTTAAAAAATGATGATTAGGAATTCAACAAGAAGAAAAAGGACCTTGTGTAGCCATTAGTCCTTTTATCTGAGTTTCTTGTTTAGTTAATTGACTTCCATTTTATTTCCAGCATCCCATAAACGATATGATCAACGTCATAGTCACACAGCCATTCTGCTTGTCTTATTTGTCGTTCAAATAGAAAACCTAGTCTCTCTGGAAAAGCTCTACTTTTGATACTTTCAATCCTATTTGACAAAGACAAAAAGACTGACGTCAAAAGATATATATCCTATATCCTCTGCATCAGTCCCTTATTTCTTACATAGCAGGCTCTTCTTCACCAAACTGACTGTTGTACAAGTCAGCATAAAATCCATTTTGCTGCAGCAATTCATAATGCGTTCCTTGCTCAATAACTGTCCCTTGATTCATTACCAAAATTAAATCCGCATCCTTAATCGTGGAGAGACGATGCGCAATAACAAAACTCGTGCGCCCTTGCATGAGTCTGGTCATCGCTTTTTGTATATGCACTTCTGTTCGCGTATCAACGCTGCTCGTTGCCTCATCTAAAATCATAATCGCAGGGTCTGCCAAAATAGCACGGGCGATTGTGAGCAATTGTCGCTGCCCTTGCGAAATATTAGATGCATCTTCATTAAGCACGGTATCGTAGCCATTAGGCAGCGTTCGAATGAAATGATCGGCATACGCCGCTTTTGCTGCCTCCCGTATCTCCTCATCTGTTGCATCCAATCTGCCATATGCAATATTCTCTCGAATAGTACCGTTAAACAGCCATGTATCCTGCAGTACCATTCCAAACATTGCCCGCAAATTTTCTCGTGATAGCTTGCGCGTGTCCACCCCGTCAATTGTAATCGCACCGCCCTTTAGTTCATAAAAACGCATGAGCAAATTGATGAGTGTCGTTTTGCCAGCACCAGTTGGGCCAACAATTGCTACGATTTGTCCTGGCTTTACATCCAGATTCATATCTTGAATGAGCAACGCATCCTCTTTATAGCCAAAGTCCACATGCTCAAATACTACATGCCCCTTCACTGTCGGCAGATTTGTTAGATTCGTTGCTTCTTTTACTTCCTCTTGTTCATCCAGCAATTCAAAAACGCGCTCTGCTGCAGCAATAGTTGATTGAATAATATTAGCAATATTTGCTGTTTGGGTAATCGGCTGCGAAAACTGCCTGGAGTATTGAATAAACGCTTGAATATCACCAATTGCAATAAAGCCCTTGGTCACATAAATCCCGCCGACAATACAGATGAATACATAGCCAAGATTGCTGACAAACATCATCAGCGGCATAATGATGCCAGAGATAAATTGGGCACGCCAGCCGGCATCGTATAGCTTTTCATTAACTTCATCAAATGTTTCTTTTGCCTTTTCCTCATGTCCAAATGCTTTAATAATTTGATGTCCGGTATACATCTCTTCAATATGCCCATTCAATTGTCCCAGTGACTTTTGCTGATTGGCAAAATACTTCTGCGAACGCAGCATAATTGGTTTTAAAACGAAAATCGAGAGCGCAATGGACACGACACTGATTAAAGTAAGCACCGGACTAATGGTTAACATCATAATAATAATTCCAATAATTGTAACAATCGAGGTGATAAATTGTGTAATACTTTGTTGAAGTGTGCTACCGATTGTATCAATATCATTTGTTACCCGGCTCAGCGTATCACCATGAGAATGTTCATCATAGTATTTCAGCGGCAGCCTTGATAGCTTCTCACTGACCTCCGTCCGTAAATCATACACAACCTTTTGCGAAACATCGGACATAATATACTGCTGCAGGTAGCTAAACAATGCACTGATAATATACAGCCCGACCAATAGAAGCAGAATATTTTTAATATAGGTAAAATCAATGGCTGCACCAGGAAGCCCTTTCCATTTCATCATGGCGCCTTCAAATAATTTTGTCGTGACCTTTCCCATCAGCTTCGGACCGACAATTAAAAAAATCGTGCTGAGAATCGCCGTGAGGAACACAGCCATTAAATGCAGCCGACGCGGCTGCAAATACGTGAGCAAACGGCGAAATGTGCCCTTAAAATCTTTGATTTTAGCACCTTGCACCATCATATTGCCGCCGGGACCAAAGCCTGGCCTAAAGCCGCCCGGATGACCGCCAGGACGCGGATGTTTGTCTGACGTACTCATGCACTTTCCTCCTCTGACAATTGTGATGCAACGATTTCGCGATATACCCCACATCGCTCAAGCAATTGTTCATGTGTACCAATATCTTCTACTTTTCCTTCATCCAACACAATGATTTGATCAGCATGCAGTACGGTGCTAACACGTTGAGCAACGATTAATACTGCCCTATCAACTGTTTCTATCTTTAAAGCACTGCGCAGCTTCGCATCAGTTTTAAAATCAAGCGCTGAAAAGCTATCATCAAAAATGTATAGCTCCGGCTTACGAACAAGCGCCCGCGCAATTGACAAGCGCTGCTTTTGACCGCCTGAGAGGTTTGTTCCACCTTGCGCAATAATGGATTCATAGCCCTCCTCCATTTGTTCAATAAAACCTGCGGCCTGTGCAATTTGAGCAGCATGTATAATCTCCTCGTCTGTTGCATCCTCCTTGCCATAGCGAATATTTTCACGGATGGTTCCTGAAAATAGCACTGCTTTTTGCGGGACAAAACCGATTTTAGATCGCAACTCCGTCTGCTTCATTTTCTGGATATTCACACCGCCTATACGAATTTCTCCCGCATCAATATCATAAAAGCGAGGAATTAGGTTTACGAGCGTGGACTTGCCGGCACCTGTCCCGCCGATAATAGCTGTTACTTGACCAGGCTTTGCTCGAAATGAAATCTCCGATAACGCAGGCATTTGCGCACCAGGGTAACGGAAGGTGACTCGGTCAAATTCGAGATCACCGCAGTTTTCATCCGCTGTTGCTGTAACGTCTGCATCAACAATGCTCGGCTCCATATCAAGTACTTCGTTGATGCGGGCTGCTGATGCGGCAGCCCGCGGCACCATAATAAACATCATCGAAGCCATAATGAGTGCAAACATAATTTGAGTCACATATTGCATAAACGCCATTAAGTCACCAACTTGCATACTGCCTGTATCAACGCGAAGTCCGCCAAACCAAAGAATGGCGACTGTCGTTAAATTGAAAATCAGCATCATTGCCGGCATCATATATGCCATAATTTTATTCACCCGAATAGAAACGCTCATGAAATCATAGTTTGCTGTTTCAAACCGCTTTTGTTCATACGGATCGCGATTAAAGGCGCGTACAACCCGAACTCCCATTAAGCCCTCGCGAAGAATTAAATTAAGCGTATCGAGTTTTGTTTGCATGACTTTAAAAAGCGGAAGCCCTTTGGACATAACAAGGAAAATCGTCAAAGCCAAAATTGGGATAATTGCTACAATTACAAGTGATAGCTTTGCATCCTTTGTCACTGCCATGATCACCCCGCCAACAAACATAATCGGGGCGCTAAGCACCATCCGCATGAGCATCACAAGCACTTGCTGTACTTGCGTAATATCATTCGTTGTTCGGGTAATAAGGGAAGCTGTTCCTATCTTGTCAAATTCCTGAAGTGAAAATGCCTCAACACGTGAAAAAACCCGTTTGCGCAGCTGTTTACCAAATCCCATTGCAGCCTTCGATGAAAAATAGCTGGCAACCACTGAACAAGCTGCCCCAATCGCCGCAATGAGCAGCATAAGAGCGCCGATTCGCAAAATATAGTTCGTATCTCCTTTTACAACACCGGTATCAATAATATCTGACATTAATGTTGGCAAATAGAGATCAGACATGGACTGGATGAAGACAAGCACCAGCACTCCCGCAATCATCCCAGCAAATGGCCGTAACTGACGAAATAGTTTTAACAACGAGCATCCTCTCCGTTCTCTGTCGTTTCTGTATCTATCATCAATTCATACAATTGCTGGTGGAGTTCTAATAATGTGTGGATGGATTCCTCTGATAATTGCGACAGGACACCCATCATTTTTTGATATACTCCATTTGGCTCATTATGCATAAGCAGTACTTGCTCTCTGCCAGCCTCAGTTAATTCAAGCTCTACCTCTCGACGATTTTCTTCCGGGATGCTGCGCTTTAGAAATCCTAGCGTTACCAAGCCATCGACACTTGTGCTCAGCGTACTTTTCGGAAATAGCAACCGTTCGCCCAAACTCTTTTGCGAAATCACTTGTGCAGGGAACATTGCTTGTAAAATCAAAAACTGCGGCATACTCAAGTTACTGTTTTTGATGCTCGCCTGCCCCCATCGTCCAAAGTTTCGTTGAATCCTCCAAAAAGATCGCAACACTTGAATGGTTTGTTCTAATTGTGGGTTATTTTCATTCATATGCTCCCTCTCTTCCTTGTTCATATTTGAACCATTCTAATAAAAACTGTTCTAAAAAGGATAATTAATCTAATGAATTAATTGTATATGTAACATCCAAAATATGCAAGGAAATAACGCTAGTTTGCTTATCTTCCCTTTCATTATTCTTGTAAGGATTCACTGCACAAACCGTGAAGATTATATGCTAAAAATCATTGTTGATGATATGTAACAATTAGCTTGCGAACCATATGTAACCATAGTTTATAATGAATGAAACGAATAAAAATATAAAAGTGCTCAAGACAGAATCTGTTACGAGATAATAGGGAAGTTGGTGAAAATCCAACGCAGCCCCCGCTACTGTAAACGTTAAAGAAAACTCGCCAATTGGCAAGCCCTGCTCCCTGGGCGAAGACAGAGGCGCAGCTCTACTTACACTGTATTCCTAAAACTTCTGGCTACGTCGCATTCACTTCTAGCTAGAAATTTATACCTTCCCACAGTGTGAAATAGCATTGCCCGGAAAGAAAGACAATCGGGTAGTTACGAAGCCAGGAGACCTGCTTTTATATACTAGTTCCAATTTCTTCGGTGGGAAGGAAAGGATTTCATACGTATATTGATAGAATCTCCCCATATTCTGTCAATATGCTTATTTGAAAACCTTAGCTTCAATGGTTAAGGTTTTTTGTATTACATACTCCTTTCACGCAAGAAGAGCATATCAGCTGCTATTAAGAAACTTATACCTTTCCGTACAAATACAAATAAGACTAGGTGGTGTTGAAGCTTTGTTTACTCATGAAGAAAAAGATGCGATTTATAAAGTAATAGAAAAGAGAAGAGATATTAGAAGTTTTCTCCCTGACGCGGTGCCGCAGGAAGCAGTGGCACGTATATTAGAAGCTGCGCATCATGCACCTTCGGTTGGATTTATGCAGCCTTGGAATTTTATTTTAATCCAATCGGATGAACTGAAAAATCGCTTAGCTTGGGCCGCAGATAAAGAAAGACGGGCACTTGCGATCCATTATGAACAAGATGAGCGGGCCGCAAAATTCCTTAATCTCAAAATTGAGGGCATGAAAGAGGCGCCTTTAACAATCTGCGTTACATGCGATCCTTCCCGGGGAGGCTCGCACGTACTAGGTCGTAATTCGATTCCTGAAACTGACATCATGTCAACCGCCTGTGCTATTCAAAATATGTGGTTAGCCGCTTGTGCTGAAGGGTTGGCGATGGGCTGGGTGAGCTTTTATAAAAAGTCGGATATTCGAGACATTTTAGAAATTCCTCCTCATATTGATCCAATAGCTTTAGTTTCTATTGGATACACGGACACATATCCGACAGCTCCTATTTTAGAAACAGCGAACTGGGAGAAAAGGCGGGCATTAGAGAAGCTTATCTTTCATGAAAAATGGGGACAGTAAAGAAAACTCGCCGACTGGCAAGCCCTGCTCCCTGGCAAAGACAGAGACGTAGCCCTACTTATACTTTATCCCTAAAATTTCTCGCTACGTCGAGTTGGCTTCTAGCTAGAAATTTATACATTCTTAAATATGTAATACAAAAGCAAAACGGGTGTCTCAGCGTGGAGACACCCGTTTCTTTCTATTAATTATTAGGCAAACAATGCACCAATAATCGGATAGCGGAATGGACGGTCATCCAGCGCACGGATAATGCCCATAATCGGAGCAATCAATGCCATCAGTCCAAACACGATAAGAAATGGTATGCCAATCAAAATCCAAGAAAAGAATATTGAAATGGAAATCAAGACACCCATAACAAGGTGAAAAATTACTGCCTGCAGCGATAAGCTTTTTACTTCTCGATTTGAGCTAAGAAAATATACGATAATAGGAACTAACACCGGTGCAAACCATGTGCTAGCATGAACAAGGATCTTAAGTCCCTTATGTTCCATTTGAGCTGAACTCCTTTTTAATTATATTTTGTTTTGCTATATTTTTATTATACAACAGTTCATAGCTCAAGTTCATAAGACCTAAGACTGATTTTTTATCAATCACCTTAGTAATTTTTCATACCAGCTTGGATGAACGCGAAAGTGGAAAAGATTATTCCTTTAAAAGTCGATGTATTTTAAGTATAATTTAATTGAATAGTCAAAAATGTATACATTTTATATTTCTTCTACAGGAGATACAAATGAAATATGATTTTGTAAAATTAAATGAAATAATAGAGCTATCAAATGGTGGTCATATACTATATGTTTATGAAGATACAGAATGTTATGTAAACAATGCAGTGTCGTATATAGTTAGCGGTCTCGAGCAAGAACATCATCTATTGGTGGTAGATAATCGGGAACTATTACTACTTATTAATCAAAAACTGGAAAACATCCTTCCCGAGGAAAAGCTAGCCATGGTACATTACACAGATAACCTTGATTTTTATCAGATGCATGGAAATTTTGATGTGGAGAGCATTGTAAATCATTTTGAGCAAATATTAGAGCCTTTTTTCAAGAAAGGCATCTCTATCCGTACATGGGCACATGTTGATTGGAAAGAACAAGATAATATAGCTTCCATTCTTAAAGAATTTGAAGATCGGGCAGATTGTTGTGTAAAAGATGCAGGACTCGTTTCTGTTTGTGCTTATGACGCTCATACGCTAACTGTTCCTCTTCAAATGGATTTAATGCGCAGTCACGAATATTTCATGACAGACAAAGAACTTACTCGGTCTTACTTGTATAGAAATACAAAAAAAACAGTGATTTTCCCTTCGCTTTCTGTCCAAACTAAAATGCAATCGGAAATGGATTTATATAAGCAAAAACTAGATTTTGTACATGTTGTATCCCACGAGGTGAGAAATCCTCTTACTGTAATCAAAGCATATTGTTCTATCATATTAGAGCAAGGATTGAATTCCATCGAAGAGAACCTCAATAAAATTAAAGATATAAGAGACTATGTCGATGTAATTGATAATGAAATGAATCATATTATTCATACAGAACAGATGCTGTCCAATGATTTGCTTTGGAAGAAAGAACTTGTTGAGCCATTACCTGTGATTCGAGACGTCATTGAATTTATGACCATTAAAGCACGTACGCAAAATCTAGAGCTTCAACATACGCTCGACTTGCAAGGTAACGAAAAGATGTATACGAATAAGATTGGTTTAAAACTAATTTTATCAAATCTCTTAAGCAATGCCATTAAATATAGTTATGAACAATCCATCGTTACACTTTCCGTTTTAGCTGCTCATGATAAAATTGTCATGAAAGTGAAGGATCATGGGATAGGAATGACTGAAGAACAAACAAGGGCATTATTTAAAAAATACGGGAAATTCAATCCTCATAAAAGCGGTTTGGGAATAGGCCTGTATATGGTAAAGGAACTTATCGACCATTTTGAAGGATTCATCCGCATAGATAGCCAGCTTGGTGCAGGAACAGAGGCTATAGTAGAATTACCGTTAAAGCAATAAGCAAAACAGGCTGTAGAGCAACTTGCTCCACAGCCTGTTTTACACTATAGGAAAGTATAAATTTCCAACTAAAAGTGATTCGACGTAGCCAGAAATTTTAGGAATACAGTGTAAGTGGGGCTACGCCAAATAGCGAGTTTTCTTTATAACAAACATTATTCTTCATCCACCAAAGCCTCTACCCCAAAATGATCAGAGACGACCGATCGATTTACATCGTTAAAAATCACTTGTGAATAGGCTACTTGGCACGGCTGATTCGTCAAAATCAAATCAATTCGCAAATCTTGCTTATTTTGATCCCAGCCGGCAATCTTTCCTTGCACCGTTACACCGCTATCCTTTTCCTTCGCAAGGCTATAAATATCGTACAAGCCATGCTGTATAAGATATTCATATCCCTCACCCTTCAAGTCGGCATGATTATTAAAATCACCCATCAGGAAAAATCGCTCTTCCCCCTGCACATGCTCAAGGAGAGATTTTGCTTGATGCACAAATGGTTCTTCCTCATCATGCCACCAGCCAAGATGACAGGAGTAGAAGGAAACCAGCTCCTCCTTATAACGTATGCTTGCACCAACAATCTTTCTTGTTTTCCACTTCATAATATCTTGACTTTGTGAAACGAAAAACGAATGCTTTCCTTCGATTGGATGCTTTGAGAGAATCGCAAGCCCTTCTTCATATGCCCCATAGCTAAAGTGAGAAAGATCCCATACATACTCGTAATCAGTAACACCAAGCCTTTGCAGTGCTTCCAGTAAAACAATAATATAATTGCCGCTTTTGACATTTTCTCGTACCACCTGTCCATCAGTAGGCTGGCTTACTTCCTGTAACGCAATCACATCATAAGCGTTTTCTTGAATAGCCTTCGCGAGAGTGTCAATTTTTCCAAGCTGATTCTCTTCCCGCCATGCATGGCAGTTTAATGTTAATAATTTCATTCTTTACGCTCCTAATCGGTCTTGAATGTCAGATTTTAATACATCCGCCTTCGGTCCGTAGATGGCCTGTACCCCCTTATCCTTCAAGATAAGCCCCAGTGCACCGTTTTGCTTCCACTGCTGCTCGGCGGCAACGCTATCAATATTTTTTACAGTTACACGTAAACGAGTCATACAAGCATCTACATCTTCAATATTTTCTTTTCCGCCAAGCAAACCAATAATTGTGGCAGCAAGGGAATCATCCCCAGTATTCTCAGCTTGGCTGCCTTGTGTTGCTGCACTTGTCTCTTCCTCGATATAGTTTCCTGCACGGCCAGGAGTTGCATAGTTGAATTTCTTAATGAGGAAGTTTGCTACAAAAAAGTTTAACGCAAAGAATACTGCACAAGCAATTAAAAAGTTAACCAAATCCAACCATAAGCCGGCCTTAATGCTCATTGGTGTACGTGTTAGCAGCTCAATAAATCCAAAGGAGTGAATACGAATATGAATCAAATCGACAACTGCAAATGCAAGCCCTGTCATAATTGCATACACAATATATAAAACAGGAGCGACAAACATAAACATAAACTCAATCGGCTCTGTTACACCTGTTAAGAATACTGCCAATCCCGCAGAAAGAAACATTGATTTATATTTCGACCGCTTTTCCTTATCAACATTTAGATACATCGCTAACGCAATCGCCGGCAGCGCTACAGTTGAAAGAATCATTTGTCCTACTTTAAAACGTGCTGGTGTCACATCATGCAATAATTGTTTGTAGCCCTCTGTATCCCCTGCTGCAAGCAAGTTATTTAAATCCGCAACCCAAGCAAGCCATAATGGGTCTTGCCCCGATACGATGCTTCCTGCATTAGACCCAGTTAAAATTTTATATGTGCCGCCTAGGTCTGTGTAGTTCATTGGAATCGTTAACATATGATGCAAACCAAACGGCAATAATAGACGCTCTAGCGTACCATAAATAAACGGAGCAATAAATGGTGCCGAACTGCGGGATGATGCAATCCAGTTCCCAAAATCATTTAAAATCCCTTGAATAAATGGCCATACGATAGATAATAAGAGAGCTGCTACAACAGAGCCGCCAATTACAACAAACGGTACAAAGCGCTTACCGTTAAAGAAAGAAAGAGACTGCGGTAACTTATCAAAGTTATAATACTTATTGAATAAGCTTGCTCCTAAGAAACCGGAAATAATTCCTACGAATACCCCCATATTTAATGCTGGCGCTCCAAGGACAGATGTGAAATAATCCTTTACTACTAATTCAGTTCCAAACAAAGAGGTAACTGTTGCATCAGGATTTGCTAACATCTCATTGTTCACCGAAAAAATAGCTCCTGTAATACGATTGATGAGGATAAAAGCAATCAACCCGGCAAACGCACCGCCTGCACGTTCCTTTGCCCAAGATCCCCCAATTGCAACAGCAAATAAGATATGCAAGTTTCCAATTAAACCCCAACCAATGTCCTCGACCACATGTGCAATCGATTCCACAATAGCCATGTCGCCACCCATCATACCAATTAACTTACCAATTGAAACCATCAACCCGGCAGCTGGCATCACTGCTACTACTACAATTAAAGCCTTTCCAAATTTCTGCCAGAAATCAAACGAAGCAAGTTTCATTTTCTACTAACCCCCAACTTTAGAAATCTCCTAAAACATTCTTTACAAGAAACCATAAAACAACAGTCCTTCCCAAAGGCAAACGGTTGCATGGATGTATTGTAATAAAAGTCGTATCATAAATCAACCCTATATCTATTTTTTTATTCCATAATTTTGAATCCTATCAAAATACAAAAACGCTGGAAAGGAACTTAAATACTTGCTGCGTACCAACGTTTACTGATACTTATTTCCCCTTCTTTTTGTAGAAAAAATTTTCACTATACAAAAAACACACAAGTATCTTATTTAGAAAAAAAATATTTTTAGCGCAAACGGTTGCCATCCATTTCGTAAATATGATAATCTGTGTGGTATATAGAGAGGGAGGACATTTTTTATGCAAAAAAAATGGTGGAAAGAAGCAGTAGCTTATCAGATTTACCCGCGCAGCTTTATGGATAGCAACGGAGACGGAATTGGTGATCTGCAAGGAATCATTTCTAAATTAGATTATCTGCAGGACTTGGGAATTGATGTGATTTGGATTTGTCCAATCTATAAATCTCCAAATGAAGATAATGGATACGATATTTCAGATTATCAAGATATCATGGATGAGTTTGGAACTATGAAGGATTTTGATCAGCTATTGGAAGAAGCTCATCAACGAGGAATGAAGATTATTATGGATCTTGTTATCAATCATACCTCAGCCGATCACCCATGGTTTGTCGAATCTCGTTCTAGCAAGGATAACCCAAAACGGGACTATTACATCTGGGCAGATCCGAAAGAGGATGGCACGGAGCCCAATAACTGGGAAAGTATTTTCAGCGGTTCCGCTTGGGAGTACGATGAACAAACAGCGCAGTACTATATGCATATTTTCGCAACAAGGCAGCCCGATTTAAATTGGGAAAACCCTAAAGTTCGCCAAGACTTGTATGCAATGGTCAATTGGTGGCTTGATAAAGGAATTGACGGCTTCCGTATCGATGCCATTTCCCATATTAAAAAGGTACCAGGATTCCCTGACCTGCCAAATCCAGAGAAGCAGCGCTATGTGCCTTCCTTAGACGGTCATATGAATCGTGAAGGTATTCATGTATTTTTAGAAGAGCTAAAGCAAGAAACATTTGATAAATATGATATTATGACTGTTGGTGAAGCCAATGGCGTCACACCGGCGGATGCCCACCTATGGGTAGGAGAAGAGCATGGAAAATTTAATATGGTATTCCAATTTGAGCATTTAGAGCTATGGGGCAGAAGTATCGAAAATACAATCAATCTTCCAGCGTTAAAGAAAACGTTTACCACATGGCAAAAAGGGCTTGAAGGTATCGGCTGGAACGCGTTATTCCTTGAAAATCACGACCAGCCTCGCTCTGTTTCCACATGGGGAAATGATACAGCGTATTGGGACCAATCATCCAAAGCTCTTGCAACGATGTATTTCTTGATGCAAGGAACACCTTTTATTTATCAGGGACAGGAAATTGGCATGACAAATGTCCAATTTCATTCAATCGAAGATTATAATGATGTTGCAATCAAAAACTTATATAAATTTGAATTAGAAAACGGAAAAACTCATGATGAAGTAATGGAAATTATTTGGAAGCGCGGGCGTGATAATTCCAGAACACCAATGCAATGGAACGCTGAGCCAAATGGCGGATTCACTACAGGAACTCCATGGCTCAAGGTAAACCCAAATTATCAGGAAATTAATGTACAAAGTGCACTTGAGAATCCCGCATCCATTTATCATTATTACAAAAACCTGATTCAATTGCGCAAAAACAATCCAGCCCTTATATATGGCGCCTATGATGTGCTACTAGAGGAAGACACACAAATTTATGCCTATACAAGAACATGGAAAAATGAAACGATACTCATCCTTACAAATATTTCTGATCAAGAGGCATGCTTTATCTTGCCTGCCAATATAGCATATACATCAGCCGAGCTATTAATGAGCAACCATGATACAGAAAATACGGATATTCAAAATGTATTGTTGCAGCCTTATGAAGCTAGAGTTTACAGACTAGTATAAGAATCACATACATGAATGACCGAGCAAGATTTTTTAAAGAAAACTCGCCGATTGGCGAGCCCTGCTCTTGGTCGAAGACAGAGGTGTAGTTGCACTTATACTTTGTTCTTAAAATTTCCGACTACGTCGAATGGTCTTCCTGCTAGAAATTTATATTTTCTTAAAGTGTAAAGAAAACTCGCCGATTGGCGAGCCCTGCTCTTGGGCGAAGACAGAGGTGTAGTTGCACTTATACTTCGTTCCTAAAATTTCTGACTACGTCGAATGATCTCCTAGCTA
>NZ_SCFM01000028.1 GCF_004138295.1 Ectobacillus funiculus
TCGTTCCTAAAATTTCTGACTACGTCGAATGATCTCCTAGCTAGAAATTTATACTTTCCTACGATGTAAAATAAGGACCAAAAGCCAACATGTAACCTACAGTGTTGGCTTTTGGTCTCTGAAAACAGATCGTATAGAAATTATGATGATAACAATGTACGCTTTACCACGGAAGGCTGGTTTTGCATTTTATAGGGGCAGTTATGCACGAAGGCCAGGCACACATCTTGACTTAAAAAGAAGAACATGCTTATGGCTTAAGAACAACTTTAATACAATCATCTGTTCTTGTATCAAAGACTTCATATCCACGCTTCGCTTCGCTAAGAGGCAGGATATGTGTCACAACATCACCAATATCCACTTTCCCCTCCGTTATCAAATTATACAGATACGGCATATACGGAATCACCGGCGCCTGTCCTGTTCTGAGGTTGACGTTACGCTGGAATATGTCTCCGAGTGGAAACGCATTGTATCGGCCGCCATACACACCTGTTATTTGAATTGTTCCAGCTTTCCGTACCGCTTGGGTAGCAATCACAATCCCTCCCATCGCTCCACCTTGCAGCTTAAGCCCTGTTGCCAAAAATTCAAGCGGCGTCATCTTTCCGCTCATCCCGGAACAATCGATGACTACATCTGCGCCCCCATCTGTCATATCCCTTAAATATTCTCCAACGTTTTCCTCTTCTTCAAAATTAACCGTCTCTACTTTATTTGTTCGTTTCGCATGCTTTAAACGATAATCAATATAGTCAACCGCAATAACCCGTTTCGCTCCCTTTAGCCATGCAAATTTTTGAGCAAGCAAACCAACAGGCCCACAGCCAAGAATAATAACTGTGTCATCCGCTTTCACACCTGCATTATCCACACTCCAATATGCTGTCGACGCGGCATCAGCAAGCAATACGAGCTTTTCATCTTCTACTTCACAGTTATCCGGCAGTTTAAATGGAGTGAAATTTCCATAGGGAACCCTCATATATTCCGCTTGTCCACCGGCATATCCGCCGGTTGTTTCGGAATATCCAAAAAACCCTCCCATTTCTCCATGAGGATTTGAATTATCACACTGACTTGTGAGGTCATGGTTACAATACCAACAGTGGCCGCAGCTGACATTAAACGGGATGATAACACGGTCTCCCTTCTTCAGTTTCGTAACCTCTGGGCCTACTTCCTCCACAATCCCCATTGGTTCATGACCAATTACATAGTCTGTAGGCAGGTTAGGGATCATACCGTGAATCAAATGCAAATCGGAACCGCAAATTGCCGAAGTTGTAACCTTGATAATAATATCATCTGCATTTTTAATTTTCGGATCCTTCACGTCTGTGACGCCTACATTTTTAATTCCTTGATATGTAACGGCTTTCATGATTTTCCCTCCTCTTTATTTATTAGGTGTTGCGAACATTCCGAGCCGGTCTGTATCATTTGGGAATAATGTCATTTCGGCAATTCCTAACGCTACCTCTGCTGACTTTAAATCAAGTTCAATTTGCTTGCCTACATCATGAGGATACAACCACCCTTTGCTCATCATAAGTTCAGATACCTCTGCATGTAGATCAATAGCTTGTTCCATTTGTTTATGTAATACCTTTCTTAGCTCTGGACTTGCTGCTTCAGTTATTGCAAACGCGTAAGTTTTAATTCCAGTCTTAATAGACAGCAAAAAATCCAAGGCAAAGGCCGCATCAGCTGTTTTGGACATTCCTTCCGAATATTTCGGATCTAAGTAATCCTCATTCATTGTGTTCTCACTCCATCTTAATGTAATGCTGTTCGTGCCTGCAGGTAGAGCTCTTTCAGCTCTTGAATCGCTTCAATAGATTGTTTTACATCCTTTTCCATAAGCTCTTTCAGGTCATTGTCAAAACAAATTCCTTGCATTAATTTCGATCTCACTAAACAAATCGTTTTCAAATTGAGAATTTCATGAGTATCCATTGTTTCATGGAATGCTAAGCCATCGTGCTTCACACATTCACCTCCTAGCTTCTAATATCAATCATAAAAATACTTTTCCCTTAGAGCTTTGTCTTTTATTCAAAGCATGGTTTTTATAAAACATTACAGCAAGTGAAATTAAACGAGCGTCTTCAGATTGAGCTATAGTTAAACAAAAAGTCTGATGAATAATATAGCTGGGAGTATGTCAGCATAAGCGTATAGATGATTAAAACAGGAGTGAACAGGATGACAAAGCTCTTTGGGCGTCATGAAACATTAGAAGTACATGAATTACTAACCTTTAAAAATCTTGCCTTAACAAAATCTATCGCGATGAGCGGACTGGCGCAGGACACCGAGCTAAAAGCCCTTCTTACCGCAACTGCTGCTGCCGGAAAAAAACATATTAATGAATTAGAGAAATTTTTAACAGATACGGAGGCGTTGCAATGAGTATTTTCTCCCGGATCATGCAAACGGATGAAGCAGAAGGAATGACGGGTATGACAGCAATGACCGATCAAGTGATTGCAACTGATCTGTTAATTTCCATCAAATCAGAGGTTAGAAATCTTGCTGCCGCGATTACGGAAACAGCCACCCCTGAATTAAGAGAAGTATTGCGAGAGCAGTTGAATACTGCTATCAAAACACATGATAAAATAAGCAAATACATGGTTTCTAAAGGATTTTATCATCCATATGACGTTAAGGAGCAAATACAGGTTGATTTGCAGGCTGCACAAACTGCACTTCACCCGCCTATCCCGTGATAAACGCTCCCTGTGTACATAGAGTGTTCAAGCTTAACATGCCTACGCCTAATATTAGAGAAGACCAACACCCTTATAAGGGTGTTGGTCTTTTTTACATTTTAAGAACAAAGTATAAGGGCAACTACGCCTCTGTCTTCGCCCAAAAACAGGGCTCGCCAATCGGCGAGTTTTCTTTACACTGTAAAAAAGTATAAATTTCTAGCTAGAAGCTAATTCGACGTAGTGAGAAATTTTAAGAATACAGTATAAGAGCAATCCTTATTTGTATAAAACGTTAATTTGCGTTATCTTAAAGACATAATTCTATTTAAAGGTGTGTTTCATTTGCGGATTAATAAGTATATTAGTGAGTCTGGCATTACTTCTCGGCGGGAGGCCGACAAGTGGATTACGAGTAAAAGAGTAACAATTAATGGAGTTGTTGCAGAACTAGGAAGCCAGGTTGAGCCTGGCGATGATGTGCGTGTTGACAATAAACCGATTGTCACTCAGCAGCAGCATGTCTATATCGCGCTAAACAAACCCGTCGGCATCACAAGTACAACCGAACGACATGTGAAAGGCAATATTGTTGACTTCGTCAATCATCCGTTGCGCATTTTTCACATTGGCCGGCTCGATAAGGAATCAGAGGGTTTAATTCTCCTCACCAATGATGGCGACATTGTGAATGAAATCCTGCGAGCAGAAAATAAACATGAAAAGGAGTATATCGTGACGGTAGATCGCCCTATCACTCCTTCCTTCGTGAAAGCAATGGAAGAGGGTGTCGAGATTTTAGATACGGTAACACTCCCTTGTAAGGTAACAAAGATGTCCAAATATGTGTTTAAAATCATTTTAACCCAAGGCTTAAACCGTCAAATTCGCCGTATGTGTGCAGCGCTCGACTACAAGGTTCGCAAGCTGCAGCGTATTCGCATTATGAACATTCACTTAGGCAGTCTTCCTATCGGACAATGGAGAGATTTAACCAAAAATGAATTGGATCAGTTGTTTAAGGAATTACGTTATAAACCGAAGCAAAGGTAAAATAGATTCCCAAGAGTTAAAAGGAAGAACCTACAAAGCATATGATGTGCCTTCTAGGTTCATCCTTTTTTAATGTTTTATAGTATCTGCCGTCAAAGCAGTAGCCAGTTTCATAATATGCTCTTCCCCTTCAGCAAAAGCCGGAATAGATACATCCCAATTCTTGCTATCACATCATCTGTAACTAATTTCAAATGCCTGTTCCTTTTTTATTTGTATTTTGGATGTTTTATCTGATTTTATTCTTTTTAGTGAGAGGAAAACGTATATCCTAAAGAATGAAAAGAGGAACTTGGATACAAACTATAAAAAAATGGTAAAAAGGAGAGTTTATATGTTGAATAAAAAGGGAGTAAAACAAAAAGGAAACTATAATTCGCCTGCAAATCAGCAGAAAGCATCAGATATAATCGCAAGTATTGATGAAATGAAGAAAGAGCATAAGCCAGAGTATGTCAATATTTATTGGGATGAGTGGAGATAAAGATCTTATAAGAGCTCAAAATTCCTCATAAGCAAACATCAACAAGTATATCTGATTTACAGATAAATTGGATAAATACTAGAAATAGGTACAACTCAGAAGAGGGAGCATACCTGTCACGCAGCATAGTAAAGGGGTATGCTCCTAACTGAACCATCTTAGCCAATTCCATTGAGAAGCTCCTAAAGGCTTACCCAGCTCCCGATCATAACCCATTGCACTGATTGCGTGGCGATCCGCTTCTTTAACTACTAAACCTATCGCGAATTACTCCTATGGTCCAACAAAGCTTATCCCATCATAAAACAAATAATCTGTATAAATCCCAATCCCCTGCGTCCTATACGCAGCAGCCTCCGCTGGATCATTAATCGTGTGAGCATAGACGAGAATCCCTCTTTTTTGTAAAGCCGTGCGCATATCATCCTTGAGACGAAAAGGAAACGCAGCAACAGCCGTAATATGGTTACGTGCACTCCAATCCGCCAACTGTTCTGGAGATTGGATATTGATATGATGATACAAGGTGTAAATGGTATGTTTGAAATCATAGTGCGATTGGATATAGCTAAGCATAGCCGGATCATAAATTTGCGGAATAACACGATCCAATATTTTTGGATCTACCTTTTTTGCTGCTGTCACTAAATAAGAAAATGTCTGGTGAACTTGATTTTTATCTCTTTCCTTTGTATCGGTAATAACATATAAATCCGGATGCTCCTTCATTACCTGTAAAATGTCTTCCCAAGATGCAGGCTGATATTTGCCATGAATTTTCAGCGACATAAAGGTTTCAAACGGAATGGGTCCTGCAACAGGCTGATATACTTGCCCTAAATATTGATAATGTCCCGGTGTCCAATCATGACGGGCTACTAAATGGCCGTCTGACGTCATATTTAAATCGATTTCAAACACACGAAATCCCCGTTTATAATTGACGAGAAGCGCATCCAGAGAGTTTGTCACATAGTGCCCCTCGATAAAGCCAAGACCATGAACAACGACTGGCAAATCATGTAGAATAGACTGCGCAGGCTTTTTACTCACATTGCTTGCCTCTCTCCACTCCGCCCCTTGAGGCACTACAGAAGTGACGAACCCAGTTGATGACACTTTATGATCGTATACGGCGTTTGCCTTCTCATCTTTCATGGGACTAACTAAAAAAAGGCTAACTAACAGGATCGTGGCTAGCAGGAAGGTCTTCATACTCAACCGCACAAGAAAACTTGAACTGCCATGTTTTTCGTAGCAGAATCAATCCTGCGCGACCTCCTTTCCTAATAATGTAATCATTATCATGTGAGAAATATGACTTATAACAAAGCCTTCCCTTTTCCTCCATGCTCGATTCCCTCTTCATCACTCCCACTCATGAGAATTACAAATCTTATACCGTTATCCTGATGATAAAGAGAGATACCATAATTCACCGCATCCAAAAGCCAAACACAAAGGTCATACTAAGAAAAGCGGACAAGGCCCGCCATTTATGGCAGCGTAGGGGTGGGCCGGAGTAAACGGCTTTCTTCCACAGTGAGCTGACCGATACGGCTAGCACTGCCCAGAATTGCACATTCCTATTCTCTAACAAAAAGGAGGATACAAATGATTGGAACAGATTTATATGTGGAACAAATTGAGAAAGATGCTGTTCGTTTTACTGATGAATCTCATCTAAAGCCCTTGATCCAGACCGCGAGTAGCGCCAAATACGTGTTGCTTGGAGAGGCTTCTCATGGAACATCAGAATTTTATACGGTTCGATCCGTTATTACAAAGCAGCTTATTGAAAAGCACGGTTTTTCCTTTATCGCTGTAGAAGGAGATTGGCCTTCTTGCTATGAAGTGAACCGCTATGTAAAAGGAAATGCACCAGAGTATAAAAATGCAACAGAAGCATTACAGGCCTTTAACCGTTGGCCAAGCTGGATGTGGGCAAATGAGGAAATTGTGGAGCTTATAGACTGGCTTTACACCTATAATCAAAAGCAAACGACAGAGCATAAAAAAGTCGGATTCTACGGTATAGATGTGTACAGTCTGTGGGAATCGATGGAGGCTATAATTCAATACTTAGAAAAAATTCAATCTCCTGATGTCGAAAAGGCCAAACAAGCATTTGCATGTTTTGAGCCGTTTCATCGAAAAGCAGAAATGTATGGGGTGTCCGCCGCTTTATATGGGGAGAATTGCATGGAAGAAGTCGTAGCGCTTCTGCAGACGATTCAACAAAACAAGCATGCCTATAACAGCGACCCTGAAGCTTCATTAAATATGCAAATCAACGCGCTCGTAACAGCCAATGCAGAAGCCTATTATCACGCAATGGTCACTCATGATGATAAATCGTGGAATATTCGGGACCGACATATGGTTGAGGCTCTTGATTTTATCGGACATTATTATGGTGCAGAGGCAAAAGGAATCGTTTGGGAGCATAACACCCATATCGGAGATGCCCGGGCTACTGATATGGCAAGACAAGGTCTAGAGAATGTTGGGCAGCTCACTCGTGAAAAATATGGACAAGAATATATTTACTCTATCGGTTTTGGCACGCATCACGGCACTGTAATTGCCGCAAGAAGCTGGGGCAATCCGCTTGAGAAAATGATTGTGCCAAAAGCGAAACGAGGCAGCTGGGAAGATGCCCTCCATCAGGCTGGTGCTTTTAATAAATATATTATGTTTACAGAGGAAAATCGCGAGGTATTCCAGCGCACAATCGGGCACCGCGCTATCGGGGTCGTGTATCACCCTGAAATGGAGCATCTTGGAAATTACGTTCCTTCTCGTCTATCGGACAGATACGATGCCTTTATTCACATAGAAGAAACAAATGCTTTGTCTCCATTAAGTGTGCAAGAGCTAACTGTCACGTAGAAAACTCGTCGATTGGCGAAGACAGAGGCGTAGCCCTACTTATACTGTATTCCTAAAATTTTCGACTATGTCAAATTCACCTTTCAGCTGAAAATTTATCCTTTCCTACGGTGGAACGAGATATTTTATATACCTTTTACAATAAAAGAGGAAAAGAACAAATCTATACAAGACCTGTTCTTCTCCTCTTTTATCGTTTCGTTTCTGCAGCCATACTCACTTGCTCATAATTATTCTAGAACTGCAAAGACGTTTTGACAAATTATTATATGTAATAGCTTCTTAATTTTATAGCAATTTTAAAACTAGTTTCTGCATAATGGAAAGCAAATGCATTACTATAAAAAGATTGTGAGACTGACACAATAAGCATATCAGTCTCTTTATCTGCTAAATAGCAGATAAATTTTAATATTAAAAAAATTCTACCACCATTTAAAGCCGTCTTGCTCCAATAGCTCACGAGAAGCCTCTGGTCCCATAGAACCTGCATTATATGGATGAAGCGGAACAATATTCTCAGCAAATGCCTCTAGAACAGGCTGTACCCATTTCCAAGATAATTCAACTTCATGCCAGTGCGCAAAGAAGGTTGCATCGCCGCGAAGAGCATCGAAAATTAATAATTCATACGCTTCAGGAACCTCATCTAAGTTAGCAGAGAAATCAATTGTAATCGTCTCAAGTTTTCCATCATTCAATGGATTTTTACTGTTTAATTGCAAAGAAACACGTGAATCAGGATTTACTTCAATCACCAAAAGATTCGGAGCAGTTTCCTTGTCTTCGTGCGCATACAAATCTTTTAGCGGATTTTTGAATTCAATGACGATCTTTGTAGATTTCTCATGCATTCTTTTTCCTGTACGGATATAGAACGGAACATCTTTCCAGAACTCATCATCAATCCATAAACGTGCAGCAATAAATGTATCATTTGTGGAAGAAGCTTCGATACCTGGCTCATCCTTATAGCCAACAACCGGTTTTGCTCCTATTTCGCCAAATGTATATTGACCACGTACAACCTCTGTAATAACATCTTCCTTTGTCAACAGACGAAGCGCATCCATTACTTTTCTCTTTTCATTACGAATATCTGTTGCACTAATCCTCTTTGGCAGCTGCATCGCTGTCATCATCAGCATTTGCATCATATGGTTCTGGAACATATCACGAATCGCTCCGGCTTGATCGTAGTAACCGGCTCTCGTTTCTACACCAACTGTTTCACTAGCTGTAATTTGAACATTAGCAATGTACTCATTATTCCACAGCGCTTGAAGTATAGGGTTAGCAAAGCCTAAAGCTTCTAAGTTTTGAACCATTGGCTTTCCAAGATAATGGTCAATGCGATAAATTTCATCTTCTTCAAACGCGCGGCTTAGATTTGCATTTAGCTCCCGTGCTGTTTGCAAGTCATGCCCAAATGGCTTTTCGATAATGAGACGCTTCCAGCCTTTTGTAGAGCCCAAACCGCTTGCATAAATATTCGATGAAATGATATCAAAGAACTCTGGAGCAACAGATAAATAGAATAGACGGTTCTCTGGGATGTTTAACTCCGCTTCACGCTGCTGGATAACTTCAAGGAGTTGTTTATATCCCTCTGTATCCCCTACATCTAGAGCGTGGTAGTGAAACGCACGAAGAAACTTCTCCATCTTAGCTGAATCAGCTAATGGACGTCTAGAAAAGCTCTCTAATGATTGTTCTACAGATGATTGAAATATATCATTAGTCCATTCTCTTCTTCCTAGACCAATCACGGAAAACGAGTCCGGTAACTTGTCGTCTAAATATAAATTGTACAGGGCTGGATAAATTTTTCGTTTCGCCAGATCCCCCGTTGCCCCAAATAAAACAAAAGTCATAGAATTCACGCTTCATTCCTCCACTATTTGCATCGATCGTTCGTCCGCATGATACGCGACAAACTTCTTCATTATGATGATAAAATCATTTTAAAACATAATACCACATTATGGCTGGTTTTTCTTGTTTCTGACAAGATTCCCCTCAATAAAAATGCCGTTTTTTCTTACCTTGTACCTTGCTTCAACTGTTTCAATGATTACTACCCGCTTTGCTCTAATCGAAAAATCTTATTCTGAGACTTAGTCAATTTTGATGCATCGTTATTGTTGCCATCATGTAGAGCGATACTCACTTCACTTAACCGCGTATAACCACAGCGGGGACAGATAGTATCACTAGCAATAGCTAAGCATCTTTCGCAAATTTTCCGATGACCCTTTTTCACATGTACCATCAATACCCGTCCTTCCTCTGTGTTTTATCCAGGTCAAACTATAGAACCGTCAGGAAATGAACATGCAAGCTAGAAGACTAGCTAGACAAAGTAGTTGTTGCTTATACCCTCCCTCTGATACAAATCTAATCATACGATGCAGTTCATCCCTCCCCTTATGAAAAAACAATCCCATAAATGTTAGTATAATTTGTGTGACTGAATTTTTAAAGTATACAGTTTTTTTTATACAGCAGAAAATGAAATGTAAGGGTATACATTTTTGCCAGAAAACATTTCAACCTCCAAATAATAATATTTATGGAAATAATTACATATAAGAAGGAAGAAACATTCCTCTTCGGCATCATTCTACAGACTGCTCTCACCCCAAATTCTTAGCAAATTCACAAAATAAAATTGATCCAATCGCTTGCAATATACGAAAAAAATAACATTTAATGGAAATACGTGTTACATCTTGAATTTACGGGATACTATAATAGTGTAAATTAACAAAGGTGAGGATGCAGAATGACGAACAATAATCATACATATTGCACAATAGTTCTCTTTGGAGCAACAGGCGATTTAGCAAAACGAAAATTATTTCCCTCCATTTATAATCTGTATAGAAAAGGGCTGCTCTCTGAGCACTTCGCTGTAGTCGGTGTAGCAAGACGTGAATGGAGCAACGAAGTATTTCGTCAGAACGTGTCTGCCTCCATCAAAGAAGCAAACATAACCGCAGAAGAGCAGGATCTAGAGAGATTTTTAACTCATTTCCGATACTTGTCGTTGAATGTTACAAATGCTGCGTCTTATCAGGATTTAAATGCGCTGCTTTGTAATGTAGAGGAAGAATTCACAATTCCGGGAAATCGAATTTTTTATATGGCTATGGCTCCTGAGTTTTTCGGAACAATTGGTTCATACCTGAAATCAGAAGGAATTACAAATACAAAAGGATGGACGAGGTTAATTATTGAAAAACCATTTGGCCGGGATCTAGAATCCGCCCAAAAATTAAATGATGAAATTCGTCACGCATTTGAAGAAGATGAAATTTATCGCATTGATCATTATCTAGGAAAAGAAATGGTGCAAAATATCGGCGTTATTCGTTTTGCCAATGCTCTCTTTGAATCACTGTGGAATAACCGGCACATTGCTAATGTTCAGATTACCTCTAGCGAATCTCTAGGCGTGGAAGACCGCGGCGGCTATTATGATACCTCGGGGGCACTGCGGGATATGGTACAAAATCATATGCTGCAAATGGTTGCATTGCTTGCGATGGAACCTCCGATTCGTTTAGCTACAGAAGAGGTACGAAGCGAAAAAATTAAAGCATTGCGTTCCCTTCGCTCCATGACAGCCGAAGAAGTTGACCAATATTTTGTACGCGGACAATACGGCCCGGGAATAGTCAGTGGGAAAGAGGTTCCGGGTTATCGCAGCGAGGAGAAAGTCAACCCAAATTCGAAAACAGAAACATTCGTTGCCGGAAAGCTGTTGATTGATAATCATCGTTGGGCTGGAGTTCCTATTTATATTCGAACAGGAAAACGAATGAAGGAGAAATCAACTGAAATTGTTGTTCAGTTTAAGGATCTGCCGATGAACTTATACAATAAATTCGAGGAGCAGCTCCGTCCAAACCTCCTTATTATTCACATTCAACCGGACGAGGGCATCTCAATTGTTTTAAACGGAAAACGAATTGGTGCCTCTGAAGAAACAATACCAGTAAAGCTAGATTACTGTAATAACTGCGAGGATGGAATCAATACACCAGAAGCATATGAAAAGCTTCTATATGATGCAATCCAAGGGGATGCGACAAACTTTACACACTGGGATGAAGTCGCTCTATCCTGGAAGTTTGTTGATATCATTTCTAAAACATGGGAAACGTCTTCAGTCAGCTTTCCTAACTATGAATCCGGCTCAATGGGGCCGAAAGCTGCTGATGAACTGCTGGAAAAGGATGGTTTCTCTTGGTGGCCTGTTTCAAAAAGCAGTAAGTAAAGAAATCCAACTATAAAAGCGAGGTTTGGCTCTATAGTCAAACCTCGCTTTTTATTTCTAACCTTTTGACTTTAGTGACGATGACTTCCTTTGGATGAATTCGTAATTACCATCTCTTCCCTCGGAACGTAAAAATATTGAATCCACACGCCATCTAAAAATTCATCCCGTGTATCAAGCAACACATCAATATCCTTATCGGTTTTCACAATTTCGTCATGCTCTGTTGGTGTATCTAATTTTATATCATAATGAGCATGGTCTCCGTGCAGCTGTGTAACATATACACGAACCATTTTCCCTTCTGCTTCTTCACTTTCAAGCATTTTTTTCAATACTTTAGCAGCATTTCGGTTAATTTTACATTTCATGGACAATGCTCCTCTTCTCACGATTCACTATTATGTATTGCATCAGTAGGTTAGAAACGAAAAGCGCAAGGATTGTAAAGGTTCTCACATCGCTCTAACATGAATATTGTCCTTCTCGCTTACGATCCCCTTGTTCAACATATTACAAATCCATTTCATTCAATAACTTCTTCAATTGAATAAGCTCAGACTTTGAAAGTGTAACGCCTTTCCCCATTTTCCCATGATCCTCCGACCAATCACGGATATCATATTTCGGTTCTCTCCCATTCCAGCTGATTAACGTAAGTTCCTTTTGCCATCCCTTTGATCCTTCTGACAACATACCAAACTTTTCTTGAATTTCAAACTTAATCTCGGCCATTTCTTGCACCTCCGCTGATTTCATTCTCTCATCCATTATAAGGGTTGCTTCCAGCTACAACAAATTTATCTAGGCTGGTATGGCAGACTTTTTTGCATAGTAAGGGTATAGCCCCTGTAAATACAGTTCTCGAGATTCATGAAAAGCCTATTCCAGGAAGCTTTTGTAGAAGCCAGAAGCAAACCACGGAATCTACATAATATCAAAAAAACAGCAGCTCGAAATTCTCAAACTGCTTTAGACAACACCGTTTCTAAGCGCCAACGGGTAAAAATATACGTACCGTTGTTCCATGACCCTCCTTACTTTCAAATTCCATCCTGCCCCCGTGTTCCTCCATAATTTTAAAGCATACCATGAGCCCTAAGCCTGTTCCCTTCTCTTTATTGGAGTAGAACGGTTCACCTAGTTTTTTGATTCGTTCATTTGGTATTCCATACCCATCGTCTGTAACCTGAATTAAAACTTCATTTTCTTGAAGCTCCGTGCTGACATGAATTGTTCCACCATTTGGCATTGCTTCAATTGCATTTTGAAACACATTAATTAATACCTGTTTAATTTTATTCTCATCACAATGGATTAACGGAATTGGATTCATTAGTGATGCTACAATATTAACCTTATTCATAATTGCCTGCGCTTCAATGATTGGTAAGGTATGGCGAATAATAGAGTTGATATTTTTTTCAATGAAATGCGTGGCATGCGGCTTTGCCAACAGTAAAAATTCAGTCACAATCAACTCAATTCTTTCTAGCTCCGATAACATAAGATCTACGAATTGCTCCTGAATGTTTCCGCGGAAAAATTGAATGAATCCCTTAATCGATGTAAGCGGATTCCGAATTTCGTGCGCAATAGATGCCGCAAGCTGGCCAATGGCTGACAGCTTTTCAGATCTGCTTAATAGTTCCTCTGTCTTTTTTCGCTCACTAATATCTCTTGCGATAGCCGCCATCCCGATAATATTCCCCTTTCCATCCTTTAACGGTGAAAAGGTAATGCTAACATCGATAAGCGAACCATCCTTTTTCCTTCGAATGGTCTCTAGCCCTACTACCTCCTTGCCAGATTGAATGCTTTCTCTAACTCTCTGAAGCTCTTCTTTCCGATCCTCCGGCACCATAGGACAAAACAGCCCCCTTGCTTCATGAACCTCCCAACCAAATACATTTTTTGCCGCTTCATTAATGTCCTGTACAACGCTATCAAGCGAGAGAAGCAAAATCGGATCTGCACTATGATGGAAGAGCGACTCCAGCAGCTCCTTTGTTTGTCGCAGTTCCTCTTCTTTTCCTTTCTGCCCTGTAATATCCTTAGCAATTCCGTATACCCCGACAATCTCATCTTGTACAATAATAGGAATATTCGTAACCTTAAAAAATACAGGATGCCCCTCCTTATGGATTGCTACCGTTTCATAGGTTTGTGCTTTTCCCTTTAATGCCTTCAGAACGTGCTCCTGCATCTGTTCTACATAATCTGGAGCTATAAAGGGCACAAGAGATTGCAATCCATCCTCCTGCTTCAGACCAAGCATTTCTTGCATAGAAGCATTTAAACTCGTAATCCGCCCGCTTGCATCCATAGAATAAATTCCATTCGGATTATACTCAAACAACGATTTATATTTTTGTTCGCTCTCCTCAAGGTGAAGCGCTTCCTTTTTCTTCTCTGTAATATCTCGCCCTATTACAAGAATGCCGTCTTTTATTCCACTGCATCCATAAAGAGGCACCTGCATAAAATCAAATGTACGCTCTTCCTCAGCTTGATTTGTCAAGCTCCATTCAATCCGGGCAGCTTCTCCTGTTGTCCATGCCCGATAATCGTTCATTTGACAATATTCTAAGAGCTCCTTTTGTGTTGGAAAGATTTGCGTCAGCTCTTCATTTGGTTTTCCTTTGTATGGAATATTACCCAACACAGGAAATTGTTGTATGGTAGCCTGATTAAGATTCAACCATCTCCCGTCCTGATCTTTAAAAACAACAAGATCTGGAAGCGCATCAATTAGTGCTTGAAATCGCCTTTCTTGCTCCGCTACAATCTGCTCCTCAATGCGGCTCCGCTCCACAGCAAGTCCAACCAAATCCGCACACATTTCTACCGTTTCTAGCTCCAACTCGGTAGGACAAGAGGGTTCTCTATGATATAACGCAAAAGAGCCGACAACCTCCTCATCTATAAGGATAGGAACGGACCAGCAAGCATGAAGCCCTAACTCTAATGCCCTAGATCCATAATCATTCCAGAGCGGACTAGCAGCAATATCAGAAACAATCACATTCTCCTTTCGATACATCGCTGTACCACAGGAGCCTACATTAGGCCCTATTTCAATATTCAGCAAGGACTCGCTAAAGGAGCTTGGCAAATTTGGAGCCATAGAAGTCTTGATCTTTGTTCCGCTCTCATCTAATAACAAAATGGAACAATACGTAACCCTGCTAAGCTGTTGTTCTATCTCTGTCGAAAGTATTCGCAAAATATGACATAAAGATTCCCGTTTGACAATCGATTCTAATATCATCTTTTTCATATATAACAGAGATTGTACTTGTTTTTGCTCTGTCATATCCTGAAGCTGCATTACCAGAAATGCTTCACCCTGTTCTTCTATGAAAGAAGCATACAGCCGCACAAACCTTACCCTTCCTTTTCCAATCCACTTTGTTTCGATTGAGACAGGTGAAGAGATGGATTCTAACCCTTCATCAAGAATGTGCTTACACAGCTCCCGTTCCTCTGGATGGATCAACTCATAAATTGAGCTAGGACCTGTGCTATCTTCTCTTACATCAAGCCAATCATCCATAAGAGGATTTTGGCAGACAATCCTTCCTTTTGTATCTAGTACAACAAGGGGGATAGGGATTTGCTTATATAACTTCTGAAATGATTCGCTCACAGCCCTTGTTCTTTCCATTTTCACGTTCCTCCACATCCAATTTGCTGCATGTCTCTCTTACGACTATCATAGAAAACAAGAATAGGAATAGTAAAGATAAATTTTCATTTTTTAGCATAAAAAAGGAAAACATGCTGAGCAAAACTCTTTAGGATGCGTATCTTTCCTTTGCTATGTCATGTTTATTTTATATAACAAACCATCCTATTTCAAACAATGGTGAAGATCATAAATTTTTATCAATATCCTTTTTCTACCTTTTATTTATGTACAAAAAGAAGAATGTCGTACTCTCCTTTTTATGTGTACTCCCTATTTTATCTCAAAAAAAGCCTAAGTCCATCGATCGACTGCTGCTGCTTTTCATGAAAGCTGCTCTGCTTTTCGATTTGCTTATTATTCATACCTGTATTCACTGCCCGACCTGTTTCATCGCCGCCAACAGCATACTGCTGCTTCGTATTCGTGCTTTCAACCGCAGCATTTGTGCCAGCTGCGCTGTATACATCACCGCCGCTTGCTACTTGGGTAGCTGCCGCATCAGTCTCTCCGCTGCAATGAATCTGATTATTGATAACAAACACAATTTCATCATTATCATGATAACCCGCATGCTTGTCCTGCGGCTGAAACTGCTCACCCTTCATACCTTCGTTTTTCGCTTGTCCTTGTCCGCCCACGCTTTGCTGCTGCTCCGTATTTGATGAATCGATTGCAGCATTATTTCCAGCTGTGCTGCTGCGCCCTGCTTCGCTAGCAAGTTGTGTTGTATTTGGAGCATTTGTAAATTGATTGTTAATCACAACAGTAAGCTTGAATTTTCCGTTTACATCGTACTCTGTAACAGTTCGCTCTCCCTGCACCTCGACATTAACATACACTCTCTTCTCTGTCATTTTTATCTTCCCTCCTCATTCAGTTGTACTATATTCTATTAAAATGTAATAGATTGGATTGTATATTTATCCATCTAAATAAAAAATAGAAGAAAATGCTTCTATTTTTTGATAGAAACAGCTTCTTCTATAATTTATTCTTCCACATCTCATCAAATTTGATTTAAAGAAAACCCGCTGATTGGCGAGCCCTGTCCTTGGGCGAAGACAAAGGCGTAGCCCTACTTATACTGTATTCCTAAAATTTCCGACTACGTCGAATAATCTTCCAGCTGGAAATTTATACTTTCCTACAGTGGTATAGAAGCCTATTCTCGCCTCTTGTTCTGTTCTCTATACTTCTTTAGCATTCATTATCTCGTGCAGCTTTTCCATACCCGGGTCAGTCTGGGGAGTCGCATGAAACGGATTTATCGACTGCTTAGGCAAAGTTGGATCAGCATCAATTCTAACTCCCATTTGGCGTCCTGAATCCGGAAACGCATCATTAATTGGCCCTTCAAGGCGTCCATCTGGATTGGATGCTTGGCCATGGATATTTTTTGATTTTATCTTCATATAAAGTCCCCCTTCCTCTCTATACTCTGCTATTTTTATCCCTTTTATACAGCATATTTTTATGCAGGATTTGCTTTCTATACCAAGTAAAACAACTACAAATCATTTTTACTGCTATCGCATGCATGAGAAACACTGCTTTTGTTCAATCTAAAATTGTATTTTAGGCATTGCAATAGCCTGACTCACCTAGCTGGAAATTTATACTTTCTTACAGTGTAAAGAAAACTCGCCGATTGGCGAGCCCCGCTCTTGGGCGAAGACAGAGGCATATTTGCATTTACACTGTATTCTTAAAAATTCTAACTACGCCGAATTGTCTTCCTGCTAGAACTTTATCCTTTAAAGTGCAAAAAACCGCAACATGGGAGTATAACCGATGAAAGACGATCAAAACAATTTCAACGAGGAGTTTGCACAGGAAATTTCACCCGGCAGCCGCCAAGATGTCCGGAAGGAAGAAGGAAGTAAGCTGTCCCCCCTCTTCCCAGGCTTAGCTGTGTTCATCTTTATTCTGCTTCTCCTCCTTTCTTCTTTACGATAACGCAGCGTACTTTATAGGGAGGAATATGGACATGATGAAAGATAAGTATTTACAAACGAATGCACCAAAAGAAGCAACGGTAGGAGTTACATCTGCTTTGGACACAAAGCATCCTACTAAAACAGAACAGATATATCCAGGCGATTCCGTTAATGAGCATAAACGCCTAGAGATTGCCAACATGTTTCTAGCTAAAAAGGAGTTAGGACAACAAAACGAAAATTCATAACTTGGCCAGCATAATAGGACACCTTTAACTATGCTTACATGGCAATAGTCAGAGGTGTCCCATCATTTTGTTTCATTGTATTCCTACTTAAATTTCTTCCTGCATCTATCCGTACCAAACAGCTCCTCCACCTTCATATCCTTGTTTTGCCAAATCATGTTTTATGATAGAATGCCCTTATACAGCTTTAGCAAACTGCTGTAAAAAATGCAATGAGTATGGAGAGAGCCAATGATAAACTACAAGATTTTATTTTTAGACATTGACGGAACAATTCTTACGCCTGATGATACGATTCAAGATTCTACAAAGCAGGCTGTGGCCCAGTTACAGCAAAAGGGTCTGGAAGTATTTCTTGCAACAGGAAGACCTCTACACGAAATCGCAAACATCGGAGAAGAGCTCAATATCAACTCCTTTATCGGCTATAACGGAGCATTCGCAATCTATAAAGGTGAAACAATCTTCCGTGAAACAATGAACAAGGATACAGTAAAACACTTTCTAGACATTGCCAAATCACATGGTCATGAAGCTGTTCTGTATACGAGTGACAAGAATGCATTTACTTCTTTAGAGGCTCCAATTACAAAGGAATTTATGAAAAAATTTCATCTGTATAAAAATGATACCATCACAGATGACATCCTCAATCAAGTTTTAGGTATCACCCTTATCAACTTAAGTGAAAATGAACATGTACTATATGAAGAGGATGCTGAAATTCATTTATCACAGGTAAATATTGAGGGTTTTCGCCATAGCTATGACGTGATCAGAGACACGGTGAACAAAGGCCTAGCCGTTCAGATGATTCTAGAGCGCCTCGGTATTCCTAAAGAGAGCGCAATTGCCTTTGGTGATGGCATGAACGATAAAGAAATGTTAAGTTATGTAGGTGAAGGATTTGCGATGGGGAATGCACATCCTAATCTATTTCCGTATGCAAAGCATACAACAACAAGCGTAACAGAGTCTGGAATTTATAATGGACTAGAATCACTAGGGCTCTTAGAATAAATAATCTTTATTATGTAAACACCGCCCACATTGCTTTCCTGCTAATGGCTGCTGCATTCCTGCCCTGACCCGTTCACAGTTTTACAATTGGACGATAAACTGAGCTAGCTGGATTTGAACCAACGAACGACAGAGTTAGAATCTGTCCGCCTTACCGCTTGGCTATAGCTCCATAATTAGGTGAAGTTGGGCAGGAAGAATTGCAGGATTCTTTCTGTCCTTTTCTATTAGGATATACAATCATATCGACCTTCGTAAGCCGTGTTCTGTTCATCCTGTGCTGCAAACGGATCAAATCCTCGCATAGGATGGAGAATCATCTATCTCGCAGCATAATTGCTACGGTGTCTGTCAGTTCCAATTCCCTTCAGACACTTCCCCTACCATTGTTTGGGTTTCTCGCTCGCGGGGTTTACCTCGTTCCACCTCCGACGTTTCCATCAGAGCTTCGTCACTGTGGCACTTTCAAGGTAGTCGAACCATATCCCTATTGGAGGACTTAGGTTTTTTCCCTGCCGTCAGCCAAATACTTGACTGCCCTGGCTTACGGTTTCGCCAGGCGCGAACACTACAAGCATCTCAGCTTGTGCGAGCACGGACTTTCCTCACAGGCTCTCTAAAGAGCCTGCGCGATTCTCTCGAGTGCGATATGATTATCTATAATATTTCCATAAAAGAAACTTTCACGCAAGTGCTCTACAGGCTTAGCACTGTGAGAGAACAAGCGACTGTATTGCCTTTTCTTTCGTTTGTATCACCTCTGTGGTACATTCTTATAATAATCTATAAAACAAAATTAATAAATGTATAATTTTTTCCAGATTTCCTCGATATTTGCGTTATACCGGCAATCATATATCATATAAACACAAATAGTCACAAGGCAACTAGTTTTACATCTTATAGTATAACTTCCTATACCGATGTCCTATCCGACTTTTTTCTTTTCAATCTACCCTTTGATATTCTTCCTATTCATACATAAAAAACCTTGTTTTGCATGATGCAAAACAAGGTTTTTTATGCCTAGCGACGTCCTACTCTCACAGGGGGAAACCCCCAAC
>NZ_SCFM01000029.1 GCF_004138295.1 Ectobacillus funiculus
CAAGGAAGTTTTCTCGCGAGCACCCTGACAGATGTGAATGGACAATACACCCTCTCAGGCTTGCCGGAAGGCACATTGTCCGTTCAGGCAAGTGCGCAGAATTTTACTTCTGAACTAACGGTTATTACCTTAACACCAGGTGAGACGGAGACAGTCAATTTCGTACTGGAATCAAACCCAGCTTCTCTAACGGGAAGAGTGACCGATGCGCAAACAGGGGCACCTCTTCCAGGCGCTCTCGTCCAAGTATTTATCGCCGGAACGGATGTGCTGGTGAAATCCACCTTGACAGACCAGAATGGCCTGTATGCCATATATGGATTGAATGCAGGAGAATACCGGGTGGTAATATCTCATGGATAAGTATGTAGCGGCTATCTTCCGAATTATCTTAGAACCAGGAGAAGAACGTGTGCTGGATGTGGCGCTTCAAGCCAATCCGGCTACAATCCAAGGACAGGTAACGGACGCACAAATCGGAACTCCAATTGCAGGAGCCAGAGTGGTCATGGTGATCCAAGGCAGCGGGATTATTGTCGCTTCAACTCAAACGGACCAAACCGGGAACTATTTGCTGACAGGTATTGCCCCTAGAAACTATGATGTGGTCTTTTCAGCAGAGAATTTTACGAGCCAAACGGTGTCGGTGAACCTAACAGCGGGCGAAACCGAGATTGTGAACGCAATGTTACTGCCGAATGCAGCAGTCATTCAAGGACAGGTAAACGATACGCAAACGGGAGCAGGAATTGAAGGCGCAATAGTTACCGTAACGGATAGCACTGGTAACATCATTGCAAGGGTGGAGACAGATTCGAATGGCCGATTTACTGTTTCGAATCTTCATCCGGGACAATACACTTTAGTAGCATCAGTATTGGGCTACATTACTGGTAGCGAAATTGTAATAGTTTCAGGGGGAGAAGTAGTAAATGTTGTGATCCCATTACAAAAGAAAAAAGCTCTAAAAAAGGGATTCATATTGATTACCAAACAAACCGGTTGCCCAATTTGTTTAACAAAATCAGACTGTCCAACTGTCTTTAATCTCGTAGGTAAGAGCTGTTCAAACTGTGCCACACTCGCTTATGAAATCGAAATTGGTAACAAAATCATTCAAGGTTCATTAATAGTCGATTTACGCTATTTTATACTTGTTAGAGTTTAGAAGGGTATAAACGTATTATCATCCGATAAGAAACTTTCTTCACCAGGCTGTGTTGATTAACTTAGAAAAAACAAAAATTGCACAACAAGGCTGATTGTCTGTGAACCCTTATTATCTCATTTATCAGTACGTTTCTTGGTAATATTTTGACTACAGACTGACAAATCATAGTTGTTTTTGTGTTCGGAGAGATTCAATATCTCTTAGATGATAGGACAGTGGAGATACATCTCACCTGTCCTTTTCGTTTACACTTTAAGAAAGTATAAATTTCTAGCTAGAAGACAATTCGACGTAGTTGGAGATTTTAGGAATAAAGTACAAGGGTGACTACGCCTCTGTCTTCGCAATTGACCCTATGGCTAGGAAATGATACGTTATGTTTATATTCTCCTATTAATCTTACTGAAACAGGAATTTAAAACTCGCTGTAGGAAAAGATGATATGTATCATACAAATAGTAATAAAGGAGATTGGGATGAACGTATACAATCATGTAACAGAATTAATTGGAAAAACACCGCTTGTTCGGTTAAATCGGCTTGTGCCACCTGAGGCAGCTGACGTGTATGTAAAGCTGGAAATGTTCAATCCGTCCCGCAGCGTAAAGGATCGGGCTGCATATAACTTAATTGCACAAGCGGAAGAACAAGGCCTGATTCGTCCAGGGGATACAATTATTGAGCCGACGAGTGGCAATACGGGTATTGGATTGGCAATGAATGCAGCGGCGAAAGGATATAAAGCTATTTTAGTCATGCCTGATAATATGTCAAAAGAGCGTATTAATATTTTAAAAGCCTACGGAGCAGAAGTTGTGTTAACACGGGCTGCTGACCGCATGCCTGGCGCTATTCGGAAGGCGCTGGAGCTTCGGGAGCAAATTCCGGGGAGCTTTATTCCGCAGCAGTTTGAAAACAAAGCGAATCCGGATATTCATCGCATTACGACCGCGCTTGAAATTTATGAGCAAATGGAAGGAAAGTTGGATGCGTTTGTCGCAACTGCCGGAACAGGCGGTACGATTACAGGAACAGGTGAAGTGCTGAAGGAAAAAATACAAGGGTTGTATGTAGCGGTTGTTGAACCGAAGGGATCTCCAGTGTTATCTGGTGGACAACCAGGGCCGCATAAGCTTGTTGGTACAAGCCCTGGCTTCGTCCCTCCTATTTTAAATACAAGTATATATGATGAAATTATCCAAATTGCTGATGAAGAAGCGTTAGAAACAACAAGAAACCTTGCGAGACTGGAAGGCATTTTAGTCGGTCCTTCGTCAGGGGCAGCGGTCTATGCAGCTATAATGATAGCGAAACGGTTAGGTACGGGTAAACGTGTGGTATGCATTGCTCCTGATACTGGTGAGAGATATCTAAGCATGAATATTTTCGATGAATAACACTCTTGAAGGGCTTCTAGCAGTTAGGAAAGTATCTTTAGTAGAGGGGGAGCAAAATTGACCCAAAGGGCATACCCTTTTGGGTCAATTTTGCTATATACTATGCGTTTTTTAAATATATACTTTAATTTATCAAATCATATCCTTTAAGGTGATACTTGTACACTCAAATATATACAAATTTCAATAATCATTTACATTGGGAAAAACGAATGAATCCGGCGATTGCACAGGCTATGAAACATGATATCCGGTTTTAATGGAGTTTCAAATTGTAGAAAAGGAGGATGTACATCTAATGAGTTTTCCTAATTGTAGCAACAATGAAGCGATTTTATCACGTTAAAGGAATAGGCAGGCTGCTTGAGCCTGCCTGTCCGCTAATTAGGAACGCTGTAGGTCTTTTTGCTCTACATGTAATTCAATCAAATTTCCATCCGGGTCAGCACAGAAGATTTGTGCAAAGCCGCTCATGCTATTTGGTTTCTCAAGCACTTCCACATGATTTTGCTGTAACCAACGTAAAGTTTGCTCATAATCTTTCACCCTCAGCGCAAAATGCCCTTCTCTGCTATTTAACCCTTTATCAGATCGGATCGTTTGTGAATCTGGACGGACAAGTAAATGAAGCTGCTGCTGCCCAATTGCATACCAGGCTCCTTCAAAGTCAAAATTTGGACGTTCAATTTCCTGTAAACAGAGAATTGTACTATAAAAATGCTTTGCTTTTTCTAAATCAGTCACATTGATTCCAACATGATGAAGCTCCTCGTAATGAATCAAAATGATAATCCCCTTTCCTATACTTAGTCAAATATACCTCTATCTCAGATGTTACCACAGCTTAGATCATAGTCGCTATTTTTGTAGTGTTGACTCAGCTGTCAATCTATTTGGAGTCTTTACATACTTTTATAAAAGGCCTAGAAATTTGTGATCTAAAGCGGGTGATATTGTGAGTGAGTTCTTTAAAAAGTTAAAAGGAACATTTAAAAGCGTAGCGGTGGATAAGGCTGTTTCTATTCCGATTACTGCAGATCGCTTATTATGGATGTTTCGCAAAGGAATAAAGGAACAAGAGGAGGAGATTCGGAATTTGGATGTATCCTTTCACGGCGAGACAATATGCATTAGCGGTTTGACGACAAAACTTCTACTGCAGGTATATTTTGAATTTGATTTGAAGCCGTTGAAGGCGGAGTATAGAACCTTATACTTTACGGTTCCGTATATGAAGCCGTTCAATCAAGAGTGGATGAAAAGAAAAGTTTTAAATAAACCGCCATACACTGTGTATGAGGATCGGATGCTGAAGATGGACTTAGATGGAATTGATACAATCAAGTCCATCCCAGTTGGAAGCATTAAGCATTTTGACATTCGGGATGGAAAGCTATGGGTGAAGATAGGGATGTAATCCGAGATGCTAACGGTCATTGATTGTAAGAGATATTTTCAACAAGCAAAAGTGATACATGCAATTCCGTGCATTTTTCTTGCTCTTAAAGCAAGAAAAATGCACGGAGTTTATGTTTTTGCTTTTTCTCTTTTTCTTAGTCTTGTACGAATTAATTCTATCACCATAAGCAAGAGAGGGATGTAGAGAATAAAGGGAGGGAAAATGTATTTTAAAGCAAATCTTCCTTGTGCAAAGTGAGATTGTGAATTTGGAGCAATTGCTAGTGACATAAATAAAATTATCCCCCCAATGGGAAGTGCGAGTTTATGTTTTTGAATAGGAAACATATCTGTAAAAGCTAGGATAGCAGCATAGGCAAAAATGGACACCTTAAAAAAGTCATTTACAATTAAACCAATAAGAACAAATGCATCCATCCGCTGTATAAAGTCCCCAATGTTAATGTATTGCATAAGCCTTAAAAAAGGAAACAAGGCCGTGCTAGTCTTGTTTGCCCCTAGCACTGAAATTTCCAGAAACACGGTCACTGCTAGTATCGTTCCGCTTATAAGAATGCAAATTGTTCCAATTTTAAATCCGGATTGTGGATGAAGTAAAGAAGGCAGTACCATTGTGAAGCAAATCAGCTCACCAAATGGAAACATAATGGTTTGCCCATAGGCGGCAGTGAGAACGGGCTTCCAACCTTTTTCTAATAGGGGCAATACTTTTGTTTGATCTATTACGTCCGAAAAATATAAACATAACAGCGCTAGCACTCCCAAAAATAGAGAGAGCATAAAGCATACTTCCCCTACACGTGACAGTACCTCGAGTCCTGTATATAAGGAATAACAGACTAAACTTATGATGATAAAACCGATAACCAATAAGGGAGTTTCATCATAGGTAGGATACAGCAGCTCCATTCCGTCCCTCAAGTCCCTTGCGGCTCCGTAAATAAAAAACAGAGTATATAGCAGAGCTATCACAAATCCTATATCTTTACCGACGATTTGTTTTACATAACTTGTTAATGGTTGACGGGGAAAGTGCCGATGCAGATAAGCATAAATAGAGAAAATTAACAGACCGCCAAGCATGCCAACTAAAACTGCAATCCAAGCATCTTGTTTTGCATCTGCACCTAATGGGACCATAACAGCTGTCCCTAGCTCAAATAGTATAATTAAACAGCAAAACTGAAAAGAGCTGATTCTCTCGACCCCGATCATTACCAATCTTCCTTTCAAGCTTAAATACCTTGCAACGATGTTCGTGAGCTAGACAGTAGGTTCATTTGGATATTGTACCCAAAATGGGCCGTTCTACAAGTTGTTTAGGAGAAAAGCTATGGAGACAGGGAGGGATGCTGCGGTAGAATAGGAAATAGATTAGTGTCTTGCGCATTTGGAATGAAGGGGGCAGGTATATGAATGAGATTCAGTTTTATCCATTAGGGGATGCCGCTATTACAGTGCGGCTTGGCACATCAGCTGATATAGCAGTACATAACAAGGTGAGGGGACTTGTCAAATACTTAGAAGATCATCCGCTTCCTGGTATGATAGAGCTTGTTCCTGGTTTTACAACAGTAACAGTGTTTTATGATCCTATGGAGCTGTTGTGCCTTGGACAAGCTACCCAGCCATATGAACAAATTCGTGCCGCATTGGAGAGGATTTTGGTTAATTCTTACATGGTTTCAGAAGAGCCAAGCGTGATTACGATTCCAGTCTGTTATGGGGGAGAGTTTGGTCCTGATTTACAGGAAGTTGCAGAGTTCACGGGAATGACTCCTGAAGAAGTTATTGGACTTCACGCAAGGCGAAGCTATACGGTGTATATGATTGGATTTGCACCTGGCTTTCCATACTTGGGAGGGATGTCCGAGAAACTTGCAGTTCCGCGCCGTTCTTCCCCTCGTCTCGTGATTGCGGCAGGGAGTGTCGGGATTGGGGGAAAGCAAACAGGCATTTACCCTCTAGAAAGTCCAGGTGGTTGGCAAATTATTGGACGTACACCGCTGCGACTATTTAATCCTCATAGAGAACAGCCAAGCTTGCTGCAGGCAGGAGATATCATCCGTTTTCAGCCTATTCCACAAGAAGAATATGAGGCTTGGGGGAGGAGAGCAGAGTGATAATACAGGTAATACGTCCGGGTTTGTGTACGAGCGTGCAGGATTTAGGAAGGTACGGCTATCGAAAGCAAGGGGTGGTTGTAAGCGGCGCGATGGATACGACAGCTCTTAGAATCGGTAACAGGCTTGTCGGTAACGAAGAAGCTGCCGCTGCACTTGAGGTAACACTAGTTGGTCCAAAGCTTTTATTTGAGAAGGACACATTGATTTCGATATGTGGCGGCGATTTATCTCCTCATATAGATGGATGTATAGTGCCGTTATGGCGCCCTGTACTTGTGAAGTCAGGCAGTATTCTGCAGTTTGGGGCTCCAAAGCTTGGCTGCCGATCATATATTGCAGTTGCAGGAGGCATTGATGTTCCAACGGTCATGGGAAGCAGCAGTACATATATACGAGGAGAATTTGGGGGCTTGGAAGGTCGTAACGTCAAAGAAGGAGATCGACTGTTCATCGGAAAAGCGTCAGAGCTCGCATGCTGTTTCGTGAGGCAGTTGTCTGACGGAGAAAAAAAGAGCTTCTCGGCAGCAAAATGGGGATTTTCCTCAACATTACTGCCTGCTTATTCATCAAGGGCAATCGTTCGTATGATTCGCGGTCCACAGTTTGAGTGGTTTACAGAACGAGCACAAGAGGAGCTTTTTGCCCGTTCGTTTCACATTACAACAAATTCAGATCGAATGGGATATCGCCTAGGAGGGGGAAAGCTTGAATTACAAGGGGCTGCTGAGCTGTTTTCTGAAGCGGTATCAATTGGCACAATTCAAGTGCCGCCAGAGGGAAACCCAATTGTACTGATGGCAGATTGCCAAACAACTGGCGGATATCCGAATATCGGATACGTAGTGAGTGTAGATATTCCAATATTGGCTCAATTAAAGCCAGGAGATTTTGTGAATTTTCAAGAAATTCCCTTGGGGCAGGCACATATGCTCATGCTTGCGCAAGAAAAACTCTTAAAATCGGCAGCACGCGGAATACTATGGAAAGGAAAGGGATAAATCATGTTTCGAATCGATATCAATTGTGATATGGGGGAAGGCTTTGGGGCTTATGAGCTGGGAGCAGATGAAGAAATCCTTGAATTTGTTACGTCAGCAAATATTGCGTGCGGCTACCATGCAGGTGATCCTTCAGTAATGAGAAGGACTGTGCGGCTTGCGCTTGATAAGGGAGTAGCGATAGGCGCTCATCCTGGTTTACCTGACCTAGCCGGGTTTGGCAGACGAAACATGGCGCTTTCCCCGCAGGAAGCGTACGATATAACGGTATACCAAATTGGTGCTTTATACGGATTTATCCGTGCAGAAGGAGCTATTATGCAGCATGTAAAGCCGCATGGGGCATTATATAATATGGCGGCGCAAAGCAAGGGGCTTGCAGAGGCAATTGCAGAGGCAGTATATAAGGTGAATCCGGAGTTGGTTTTATTCGGACTATCAGGAAGCGAGCTGATCGCTGCTGGAGAGAAGATTGGATTGCAAACAGCGAGCGAGGTATTTGCTGATCGCACCTATCAGCAGGATA
This sequence comes from Ectobacillus funiculus, assembly GCF_004138295.1. Classification (GTDB taxonomy): domain Bacteria; phylum Bacillota; class Bacilli; order Bacillales; family Bacillaceae_G; genus Ectobacillus; species Ectobacillus funiculus. The sequence goes on from NZ_SCFM01000029.1 coordinate 7,638, forward strand.
GATCGCTTACACCGCGAAGGCATGCGAACGCAGTGATTACAGATACGGAGACGGCTATGCAACAGGTAATCCGAATGATTAAAGAAGGGAAGGTGCGATCTCTGCAAGGGAAAGATATACTTTTGAAGGCTGACACAATTTGTATTCACGGGGACGGTGCACATGCGTTAGCTTTTGCGCAAAGCATTCGACATGTATTGCAAGATGAAGCTGTTCAGGTTAAACCGTTCAAATTGGGTTAGTCTCTAATACATGCCCAAGAGATATTTTTTGTTAAGTAAGTGAATAATTATATAGGTAAGTAACTGGAAAAGCGAAGTGGATAGGTATACAATAGATTGTATCTAAAATGTGAACAAAATGGGCTATAGAGTGAATTGTCCATTTGTTGGGGAGGAGAATATGCATTGCAAGCAGCAGCACCTAAACAAAGCGCTTTAAACACATCGACGATCTACCGCATTATTTTTGCTATTAGCTTAGGTCATTTGATGAATGATTCTATGCAAGCTGTCGTGCCGGCTATATTTCCGATTTTGGAACAGTCTATGAATCTATCTTATACACAGGTTGGCTGGATTGCGTTCGCTTTGAATATGACATCCTCGATTATGCAGCCTGTGTTTGGATTCTATACGGATAAGAAGCCCTCGCCGTTTCTGCTTCCGCTGGGAATGCTATCGAGCATGTTCGGTATGATTGGAATAGCTTTTGCACCCAACTTTTATCTTGTGCTTCTTTCTGTTTTATTTATCGGTCTTGGTTCAGCTGTGTTTCATCCAGAAGGAGCACGCGTTGCTTTTATGGCAGCAGGAACAAAACGAGGATTGGCACAATCAATTTATCAGGTTGGCGGTAATACAGGAAATGCACTTGCACCGATTTTCACTGCTTTAATTTTCGTCCCGCTTGGTCAGCCCGGCGCCGCTTGGTTTACGATTTCGGCGGCAATCGGCGTATTGCTGCTTTGGTATGTGTCCAGATGGTACCGCACAGAGCTTATGAGCGGTACGATGCGCGTGAAGAAGCGCGCGGCGGCTGGAAGTACGGAAGGCAAGCTGAGCAGGCAGGTAAAGCTTGCGGTTGTATTCCTCATTTTCTTAACATTTGCGCGATCCTGGTATAACGCCGGTATCGGTAACTTTTATCAGTTTTATTTAATCGAGCATTATGGCTTGTCTATCCGGGCTGCACAGTATTATGTATTTATCTTTATGATTGCCGGGGTGGCGGGAACGTTTTTTGGAGGACCGTTATCCGATCGTTTTGGAAAGCGAAATCTTATCCTGTTTTCCATGCTCGGTTCCGCGCCGCTTGCTTTGTTACTGCCGCATATTCCGCTCGTTTGGGTAGCGCCTTTATTTGCTGTTCTTGGATTTATTTTATTCAGCAACTTTAGTGTTATTGTCGTGTACACACAGGAGCTTATGCCTGGAAAAGTAGGTATGGCGTCCGGTTTAATTGTCGGTCTTGCGTTCGGTATGGGGGCACTCGGTGCAGTTGTACTTGGAAAGCTAGCTGACATGTACGGTTTAACCTTTACTATGATGTTTTGTAGCTTCCTGCCTCTTCTCGGGGTTGTTTCCTGGCTACTGCCAAATGATCGAAAAGCATAATAGTAAAAAAGAGAGGCGGATCTTAAATTAAGCAGTTCAGCTAACGTGGAGAAAATCCGAATTCACAGTAAATTTGGCACATAAAAACGCTTGGAGATCTCTCTAAGCGTTTTTCATCGTGTTTAATTTTTGTTCTTCAATTCAAGCAACCCGTTCGTTTAAGTAAATTAATTTACAAATTATATTGGTTTTTACAAAAGGATCACTTGGTAGGTCCTGGTTCACAAAACTTACTAAAAGTTACAATTCAGCATTGAACTTACAAGCTTTGCATCTCCTTTCGGAAACGTGTGCCTCACAGGATTCGCACACTAGAGGACCGCTCTCGCTCAGTCAATAAGGGATATTCTTGTTCCTTATTATAGGTGTAACCTATCTCTATAAAGATAACCGCAACCTTCTTCACGATGTTTCAGTTAAACGGTAATCTTATTCTACATCCTGTATCCACAAGCTATCAATGTTTTTGTATAATTCTTCCACTTTTAGCGTTGTGTTGTAACCTCCTCAACCGAAAATAGGCTCTTTATTTAGTAACAGCGACCTAAATGAAATCATAATTTGTTGAAGAGAGTACACAGCGTATCTAATGTTTTCATACACAAAACGGATTATTTACTTTTCAACTCTCTATTCAGGTTTAATATGATTAAACGTAAAGGGGGAGAAAACATGTACAATCAATTGCAAGGGTTGGGAATCGACCCTTATCATGTAGGAGAGTTAGTTCCAATCGATGCTCAGGCCCAGGATTTGCGTGTGTTTGGGCGTTGTGGAGGTTGCTTCCGTTGTGGAGGTTGCTTCCGTTGTGGAGGTTGCTTCCGTTGTGGCGGCTGCTTCGGTTGTTTCGGCTTTGGATTTAGTTGTTTCGGCTTTGGATTTAGTTGTTTTGGTATCGGTTTCGGTTTTATTTAATTGGTTTTGTAAACTCACAAAAAACATTAATTAATTTACGAAAGAAAGTGCCCCTGCATGAATCTGTGCTGCAGGGGCACTACTTTACTGTTTAACATATTGGACAAAAAATCGTACATAAACTAATAGTGCGCAAGTAGTAACGATTAGGAATAAGGAGGAGCTAAAATGGAAAATATTAACTCGTCCTCACGTCTGAAGGTCAAAAGGGATACATTTTTTCTCCCGGATCAGAAGGGGGGGGTCTATTTTAGAAATAACTTACATTCATTTCGAATGGAAGGCCAAACGATCTATCAGTGGATTGAAACATTGCTCCCGATGTTCAATGGGGAGCAAACATTGGGAGCTCTGACTCAAGGGTTAACGCCACCGTATCGTGACAGGGTATACGAGATCGGAGAAACGTTATATAAGAATGGATTTGTTCGCGATGTCAGCAAAGATATTCCTCATCAATTAAGTCGTCAAGTTCTTGAAAAATATGCTTCACAAATTGAATTCATCGAGAATTTTGCCGAGTCAGGCGCTTACCAATTTCAAGTATACCGTCAGGCTAAGGTTCTGACTGTCGGCTCTGGTCCCTTCATGGTATCTTTGATTGCTGCTTTAATCGAATCGGGACTGCCAAAATTAAACGTTATGATAACAGATACGGTTCCAACCAATAGGTTACGGCTGAATGACTTGGTGGAAAATGCCAGAAAAAAAGATTCCGAGGTTGAGATGAAGGAAGTACCCTTTCATAAAGGGGCGGGGGCAAATTTTTGGAAGGAAGCAATTCAGCCCTATGATTGGATTCTGTATGTCTCGCAGGATAGAAATGTAGATGAATTACGAAATCTGAATCAAATTTGCAAAGAAGAAATGAAGGCATTTCTCCCAGCCGTCTATTTAGACAAAGTCGGGCTCACCGGACCGTTAACTCATTCAGAATCAGAGGGATGCTTCGAGTCTGCCTGGCGCAGAATTCATCAATCTGCCGTGCAAGCCGATGGAGAGCCGCAGGTCTTCTCTTCCACATCAGGAGCGATTTTGGCGAATATCTCTGCATTCGAATTTTTCAAGAAGGCTACAGGAATTGCAGGTTCCGATCAAAGTAATCAAATTTACATGCTTAATCTCGAAACGCTGGAAGGAGACTGGCATTCCTTCCTCACACATCCATCCGTAACGTCTAAAAGTGGTATTCCCGAACTGGTTGAAGACCTTGATCTAAGACTGAAACATGAATCCGACAGGAATGAACAACAGGATTTGCTTTTGGAATATTTCAGTCGATTAACTTCAAAAGAAATAGGTATTTTCCATACCTGGGAAGAACGGGATTTGCCACAGCTTCCTCTTTCCCAGTGCTATGTTCAGGCTGTTTCCCCTTTGTCAGAGGGACCGGCAGAACTGCTGCCGGAAGTTGTCTGTTCGGAACTGACACATGAAGAAGCAAGCAGAGCTGCCGGTTTGAAGGGTATTGAAATGTATGTGTCAAAAATGATAGATCTTAGAGTCAAGAATCAGACAGATAGGGCTGGTGCGAATCTTCCAGAGGGTTTTATAGGCATTGGTTCAGGGGAAACAACCGCAGAGGCTGTTTGTCGAGGACTGCAAGCCTATCTGGATGAAGAATTGAAAAAAAGAAAGTCGGATCAGCTAAATACGGTTTATTGTGTGCCGATGGGAGCTATAGAAGATAAAAAATGCAGATTTTATTTAAATGCCCTTACTACCTTGAAGGGTTCACCGGCTATTGGTTTAGAAGAGGATGTAGCAGGCTTCCCAGTTGTATGGGTAAGGTCAAATGACCGTTTGTATACAGGGGTAGGTTTAAATGCAATATTGGCGTTGCGAAACACACTGCAGCAAGCACTTTTCGATGCTCAAAACGAGATAAATTCCTTAGAGAGGCAAGAGAAGGATTCTATGATTTATCTGGAAAAAAAGAATATCAAACTTGAAATCCCCTCTTGTGAGGAAATGACACAATTGGAACTATTACAATCTGCCATTGAGGTCTTGAACCGAAACAACAAACAGTTATTCGTCTATGATCTATCGATTGAGCCCTTTTTAAAACAAGGGCTGGCAGGGGTATATGGTGTGCAGGTACGAGAGGGGGATTCCAAATGACTGCACATATCCTCATTGACGGAGACGGTTTATTAGCAGAATATGTCTGTGATCAATTGTCCACTAGGTATCTAGTAAGACGTCAAAGCATTTTGGAAGAGATTCCCGAAAATACGGAATTAGGTCTGGTCCTCGACGATGCTTGGCATCCATCCCTTCATCAAAAAGCGGAACAGAGATTCAGGAACGCCGGTATCCCTTGGCTTCGAGGTTTCGTTTCATTTGGTGATGGTATCATTGGTCCATTGATACGCCACAACAAACCTGGATGTTCCCTCTGTGCCGATAAACGGCGCTTGATAGCCGGACCCGATCGCCGTGAAATGTGGGAGATTCAGATGAGGTTGACTGAAGGAGCGGGTGTGCCCCGTGATGCATGGGTTTCCCGAACGGGGTTAATGCAAATGGCAATCTTGATCAGTAACGAAGTGCAAAAAATTCTTCAGGGAGAACCCTCCTCCTTGGAAGAAAGGATGTTCATTACCAATCTGAGAATGTTAACGACCTCCAGTCACTTTTTCTTGCCTGATCCATTGTGCCCGATTTGCAGTCCAATACCTGACGACACGCCGGAGTTAGCACAAATTAACTTAGAAGCTAGTCCTAAATTAAATGGTGCCGGTTACCGCTGCCGTTCGATGGGTGAATTGAAAACAGTGTTAGTCGAAGACTATCTGGATGATCGTACTGGAATCATGAATGGAGAAATGGCGGATTTCAGGCTCCCATTTGCCGATGTTTTGGTTAACATGCCGTTGTTTGGAGTGGACGAGGGAGTAGCTGGCCGTTCTAATTCTTATGAAATGAGTAGGCTTACGGCCATTTTGGAGGGATTGGAGCGATATTGCGGAATCGAGCCTCAAGGCAAAAGGAAGAAAGTTCATGATAGTTATCATAATTTAAAGCATATCGCATTAAATCCTGCAACAGTAGGTTTACATGATCAGGAACAATATGCAAAGCCTCATTTTCCGTTTAAACCGTTTCACCCTGAGGTGCCAATGAATTGGGTTTGGGGTTATTCGTTTTTACAAGAACGTCCTATACTGGTTCCGGAGTTACTTGCCTATTACAGTTTGGGCAATGGGGAGGGCTTTGTTTATGAAACCTCCAACGGGTGTGCATTGGGAGGAAGCTTGGAGGAGGCCATTTTCCATGGGATTATGGAGGTCGTCGAGCGAGATTCCTTCTTGTTAACATGGTATGCCAAGCTGCCCCTTCCTCGTCTTGACCTTCGTTCTGCTAACGATAAAGAATTAGAACTGATGGTCGACCGTTTACGTGAGGTGGCGGGATATGACGTTTATTTTTACAATTCGACGATGGAACAGGAGATTCCCAGCGTATTTGCATTGGCAAAAAACAGAAGATCAAAGGGTGTAAACCTCATTTGTGCAGCAGGGGCTAGTCCTGATCCTGTTAGAGCTGTAAAAAGTTCGATTTACGAGCTTGCTGGAATGATGGTTAGGCATGACAAAATATTGGAGAAAAACCGGCAGAAGTATGAAAAAATGCTAAAAGATCCATTTGCAGTTCGTTCGATGGAGGACCATGGCCTGCTCTACGGTCTGCGGGAAGCAGAGGACCGGCTGAGCTTTTTATTGGATAATCATCGTCCATTACGAACATTTGCTGAGGAATTTAAACAGCCTCCCACGAATACCGATTTGAAGGATGATCTACAGGATATTCTTCAGAGGTTCCGCCAGTTGGAACTCGAGGTCATTGTGGTGGATCAGACGACACCTATAACCAAACGGAACGGATTATTCTGTGTAAAGGTATTGATTCCTGGCATGTTACCGATGACTTTCGGACATCACCTTACCCGTGTTAAAGGGCTGGAAAGGGTCCTCCAAGTACCGATGAAACTTGGATTTACCAAACAGCCGTTATCGTATGAGCAGCTTAATCCATATCCACACCCGTTCCCATAATTGAAAAGTAGGAGGTGTCTAAGATTGAAACTGGAAACATTTTTACACCACCTTCACTTTGACACGGAAAAACTCTATCCCCCAGATTGGCAAGTGGATTGGGACGATGCGCCACTACCATATAAACTGTACCGCGGCTTACCAGTGATTCCACTGACCGGAGATGTACCGTTAACTCTCGATAGACGAGAAGCCCATGGAGAGCCCGGACTAGAAGAACTTGGTCATTTCTTATGGTATGTATACGGCATAACACAATACGCTCAATCAGCTTTCCTTGAGGACCCCGAGGAAAGAACTGCTGTAAGCTATTCCCAGCTATTACGAAGGTTTGTTCCCTCTGGTGGGGCCTTGTATCCCAATGAATTATATGTGTATATAAAGCTGGAGGACGTACCAAAGGGAATCTACCATTACGATGTGGCCCATCATCGACTCCAATTGCTCAGAGAAGGAAATTACGATTCCTACTTGTCTAGAGGTCTTGGGAATTTTGATGTTTCTGATTGCTTCTGCACTGTTTTTGTCTCGACAGTTTTTTGGAAAAACTTCTACAAATATAATAATTTCTCCTACAGGCTTCAAGGGTTAGATGCCGGTGTGATAATTGGGCAAGCGATAGAAGTGGCTGATCGGATGGGATTCTCATCACGGGTATGTTACCAATTTCTTGATCGGTCTATTAATCATTTGCTTGGACTATCCGAACAGGACGAAAGTGTCTATGCAATGATCCCATTATCTATTTATCCATCTGCCCAATGGGTTGACAACATTAATAGAGAAGAACATGTTTCTGCCGCTGAATTGTCGAAGGAAGTGCCATTGCTAAAAGCTGAAACCTATAACCGTTCAAAGAGAATCCTTGATTACCCCATGCTCAAAGAGATGAATGAAGCATCGATGTTTGAAACAACGCAGTCATTTGTGAAGATAAAAAAAGATGATCGTGTTAAAAGGTCCCTTGGTACGGAATCCATCTTGCTCCCATTTACGGGGTCCTTTTCGTACGATCTTGCTTCCGTTTGCAGAGAGAGACATTCTCCTGATATTGATTTTATGATGGGGAAAGTCAGTCAAACCCAGCTAGCGACTTTGTTTAAAGAGTCTTTCTCCGTGATTTATCATAATGATCTTGACGGCACACATGGAAAATCTCATACTCGTGTTTCTTTGTACGGCTGTTTTTATAATGTGGAGGGAGTTCCAAATGGTGCTTACTTTTATGACAAAAGCGCTCATGGACTTTGCAGGATAACGCAAGGGGATTATCGGGAGTTTCTACAATATGGATTAACGATGCCCAATGTAAATCTGTTTCAAGTGCCGCTCTGCCTGCATGTTGTTGGTGACAAAGACCACCTTAAGGAGGAATTGGGATATAGAGGATACCGAATTCAACAGATGGAAGCGGGTATACTCGTGCAACGGCTGCTCTTGATATCGTGTGCCTTAGGTATGGGAGGGCACCCACTATTAGGTTTTAATACGAAGCAATGTGATGACCTTTACAGAGCCGATTCGAAACAAATAACGAGCCTCATCCAAATCCCTGTAGGTCCATACCGTCCTCGGGCCTGGTTAAAAGGAATTTTGAATAGTTAGGATAGACAAGAGTAAAGAATTGATGCAAGTGAATTTGAAGACTCCAATGATTGGACTAGTGATATAAGGGAATTACCATTCTTTATCTAAACAATAACATAAAAAAGTCCTGCAGTTGGTCGGTCTCTGCAGGACTTTTTTATGTTAAAGCTTTTAAACAACTATTTAGTACATGAAAATACTCGATAGTCCAAAACGCCTTGATACTTAATCATTAGATGAAAATGTTGAGTTATTATCTGATAAAGTTGAGGATCGATATGCGCTGAGTACGTAAATTCAGGTAGTGGATTGTTCTGGAAGTTAGGATGCTCTTGCACTCGAGTTTTTATATGTTTAAAACCGGTATGTTCAAATAAAGTGACCCAGTCCTTCTCCATAAGGACGGAATCTAATCCATAAAATTGCTTTATTTCCTCCTCGTTAGTTGTCTCAAGCTGTTTATTCATGGTAAGTTCATTTGCAATAAACCGACCGCCATTCTTCAATAATCGAAATATTTCTTTAAGTGCTCTAGGCTTATTTACAAAAGAAAGAACAGATTCGGAAATAATAAAATTAAATCTCCCATCCGCTAAAGGAAAGTTCTCTATTGAGCCTTGAATAATTTCAACTGGTAATTGGTATTTAGTCATTCTATTTTTGGCCTTTTCTATCATTATTGGATTGATGTCCATTGCTGTTACTTTTGCTCCGTATCGGGAAGCTAAATAGGCAGCTGTTTGACCTGTTCCGCACCCTACATCTAAAATGTAAGAGGTTTCGTTAATTTCCTCAGTCTTGAATATTTTTTTTGTTAGATTGATACCACCGGGGTGTGCGCCGCCAACCCCAAATTTGGACAAAGCATCCAAATAAATTGAATTTCTAATTAGAACCACCTCCCCTTCGCCTATCTTTTTTACATAATATGAAACTAAAAAAAGATGGTTCCTTCTTAAGGCGTATCTTATGATGATATAGCTAAGGGAATTAACGTTAGTAAACCAGCCCTAATTAAATGGAGGAGGGAATTGGAATCCGAAATCAGTAACCAATCGGCAAGTTTTCTTTATCGGGAAAAAAGATGGTACAATGAGGAAATCAAGAGAGATAATGAAAGAAAGTGGGCAAGAGATATGTGGCAGGAATTTAAGAAGTTTGCATTCAAAGGAAATGTTATGGATCTGGCTGTCGGGGTTATTATTGGTGCCGCATTCGGGAAAATCGTAACCTCCTTGGTCGCAGATATTATTACACCGCTCGTAGGGTTGTTGCTAGGCGGTATTAATATTACGCATTTGCAAATCCAAGTCGGCAACGCGGTTGTGAAATACGGCAGTTTTCTGCAAACTATTGTCGACTTTTTAATTGTTGCGTTCTCTATTTTTATGTTTATTCGCTTTTTTAACAAGTTAAAGAGGAAGCAGGAAACAGAGGAGAAGCAGGAGGAACCAAAGCCAAGCAGAGAAGAAGAATTGTTAACAGAAATTCGTGATGTTTTAAAGCAAGGTATACAAAGGGAAACCGATAAATAAGTTCTAAAGGAAAAGATGAAGCCGCCCAAAAGGCGGCTTTTTAGCTCTGCAAACCCGGGACTGTGACTGGTGTAAAGTCAAGGGAGGGCTCTGACGTATCGAGGTTGCTCATGGTACAAACGAAATAGTTTGGACTGTTGTTGCGGCTTGTGCTATTACCGCCGCATCCGGTAACAAGATAAGGAACTTGGTGAGTACCGCTGGGTGTTTGAAATGAAGCGGTGTACTCATATGAAAAATGCCGATGGTGGTTGAAAATGCCTTTAACGCTTGCGCTTATATGTTGAAAAAATGCTTGTGTTTCATTCGCTGATAAAGCGTAATGGTCATTGGCTGAATTTTGTTTAAAGGCCCCTACGCGTAAGTCGGCGTGAAAGTCGATTAGGTAATGATCGGATGGATGTGTAACGAGCTTCCTCTTCAGCCACTCTAGGTCTTCTTCATAAAAATAAGGTGAGCCTTTTAAGTCTTCGAAGTATGTTGGAAGATAGATGTAGGCTATATTTGAATCTGGAATCAATATCTCACCTTTAACAGGTCCAATATATGCTTCAAACAGTCGGGGAGATAGTTCATCATCTTCAAGGATGAAATCATGATTACCGATTGTGACGAAAATCGGCAGCTCCTTCGGAAATAATATTTCTTTTGTAATATCTACAAAGGCGCGAAAGTTTGCTTCCTTTTGTTTCGCTTTGCTAATGCCTTTAATTACACCGTCACCAATGGCGTCCCCTCCATGAATGACAAAAGCCGCGGAAGAACCGTGATGTTTTACAATATGCTGCAGAATCTTTTTGTAGCGTTCTCCATTTTTGTCTAGGTCATGCTGCATTGTATGACCGTTCCAACCATAAGAGTTTATATGGCTGTCACCAAGAATAATAAACTGTATTTCATCATCTGGAAATGACCTTTTTTGTAATAGATTTAACGACTCCTGATTTAACGTTGTCATGCGGTTATACTCCTTACAAAGTGATACCTTATCGTATGCATAAAGCAAGAGGGAGTTTCGTTTAGTGGGAAGAAAACCAATTATGATATAGTGAAGAAAAGCATGCTTTGGAAGGAAAGTGATAAACATGTGTTTAATTCTTTTTGCTTATAAAATGGATAATATCGACCTGATTGTAGCTGCAAATCGTGATGAGTTTTATCATAGACCGACAGCTCCCGCACATTTTTGGGACGACGCTCCAAATGTACTCGGGGGGCGGGATTTAGAGAAAATGGGGACTTGGATGGGGATTACGAGGCAGGGACGCTTTGCTGCTCTTACAAACTATCGAAATCCGGCAGAAAGCACAGAACATAAGCGTTCTCGCGGCGAGGTTGTGAGTCAGTTTTTAACGGGGCAGGATTCACCAGAATGCTATATGCGGTATATGCAGCAGCAACGTGATGCATACCCGGGTTATAACCTAATTGTCGGGGATATGCATTCATTATATTACTACTCTAATGTAGAAAATGAAATTCGGTTGCTGCCTCCAGGATTGTACGGATTAAGTAATCATTTGCTCGACACGCCATGGCCGAAGGTTCAAAAAGGGAAGGAAGGGCTGAAGAGCTGCCTAGAAGTTGCCAAGGGTAATCTATTTGATTGTTTATTTGCAACATTGCAGCAGGCAGAGCAAGCGCCAGATGAAGAGCTTCCGAGTACAGGGGTTTCGCTTGATTGGGAGCGGAAGCTGTCTCCGTTGTTCATTCAAACGCCAGATTACGGGACAAGATCATCTGCGGTACTGCTTCGAAAAAAGGAGGATATTTGCTTTACAGAGCGTGTGTATGCAGATGGAGTAGTGAAGGAAAGGGAATTTTCATTTTTTGTTACAGAAGGAAATTAGCGTGCTGGAAGAAGGCTCTACAGGAAAATGAGTATTAAACTTCCTCACATACAACGAATGAAAGCGGGACGAAAAATCCCGCTTTCATGTACCTTGTGAAGCTTATGCATTTTTATGGAGATATGCATACCGGACTCTTAGCATAGGTTATTGCCGAATTTGTCCAGTGCCATGCACGATATATTTTGTAGATGTAAGAGCAGGAAGCCCCATTGGTCCGCGTGCGTGCAGCTTTTGTGTACTAATGCCGATTTCAGCGCCAAAGCCGAATTCAAAGCCGTCTGTAAAGCGAGTGGAGGCATTATGATATAAGGCCGCTGCATCAACGGATGTAAAGAACTTTGCAATACTTTCATCGTTATTTGTTACAATTGCTTCTGAATGCTTTGTACCATATTGATTAATATGAGCAATCGCTTCTTCTGTGGTTGCGACAATTTTGATAGCTAGAATTAAGTCATTGTATTCTGTTTCCCAATCCTCTTCTGTTGCAGCATGCACGGCAGGAATGAGCTGACGTGTTGCTTCATCGCCGCGAAGCTCTACGCCTTTTTCTTGCAATGCTGCAGCAAGCTTAGCTAAATGACGGCTTGCCCAAGCTTCGTGAACGAGAATGGTTTCAATAGAGTTGCAGACAGAAGGACGTTGAACCTTCGCATTTACTACAATATCAGTTGCCATTTGCTCGTCCGCTGATTGATCGATAAAGACGTGGCAGTTACCGGCGCCAGTCTCCAATACAGGAACAGACGATTGCGCTACAACTGTTTGGATGAGCTGTTTGCCGCCGCGTGGGATTAGCACATCTAAGTAATCATTTAGTGTAAAGAGCTGGGAAGCTGTTTCACGGCTCGTATCTTCAATCAGCTGAACAGCATCGACTGGAATGTCCGTTTTCTCTAAAGCATGATGAATCACACGCACAAGAGCTTTGTTGGAGTGAGCTGCTGAGGAGCTTCCTCGTAAAATGACAGCATTTCCTGTTTTTAAACAAAGGGTTGCGGCATCGACAGTTACGTTTGGACGCGCTTCATAAATCATACCAACAACACCGAGGGGAACACGTACCTTTTCAATTTGCAAGCCGTTTGGACGCTCCCATGCTTCTAAACGTTCTCCAACAGGATCTGGCAGCTCAACAAGCTGTTTCATCGCATCGGCCATATCATGGATGCGTGCCTCATTTAAAGTAAGGCGGTCGATTAAAGATGTAGATGTTCCTTTTGCCTTCGCCTCTTCAATGTCTTTTTTATTTTCTGCAAGCAGATAATCCATCTCTTCTACAAGCTGTTTTCCAATTGCCGCTAAGGCTGCGTTTTTCTGCTCTGTTGATTTTGTTACGAGCTCGCTTGCTGCTTGCTTTGCCAACTTTGCTTTTGTCAATAATTCACTCATTGATAAAATCCCCCTTTTTAGTTGGTTAGGATAAGTATGGCCTAGAGCTAAGTGATTGTCTAGTACATGCCACCTGCTCACTTCTAGTGACAAATGCTTTAAACCAGCAACCAATCAGGCTTAAGGCTGATTTTCTTACATTTTAAAAAAAGTATAAATTTCCAGCTGGAGTAGTCGCGAATTTTCGAAATACAGAAATACAGTATAAGAACTATGCTTCTGCCCTTGCCAATCACGCAATCTTCTTTAGACAGTTACCCAGTTGTCCCGATGGATGACTTCATAATGCTTAGATGCGATTTCGTTGCTTTGCTTTCCTTTGATCCGCTCCAGCTCAGGTGCATCATAGTTAATTTGACCTTTTCCGATGACAATTCCTTTTTCATTTATAACTTCAACAACTTCACCTGCGTGGAAGCTGCCGCGCACTGATGTAACGCCTGCTGGCAGCAAGCTTTTTCCTTGCTGAAGGATAGCTGCTGCTGCACCTTGATCGATAATGACTTGTCCGCTTACAAACGAATGCAGCGCAATCCATTGCTTATTATTTTTTAAAAGACGCTGCGGTGCGTTGCCAATATAGGTTCCGTCGCCTTTTCCTTCTAAAATGTCTGTTAGCTTCTCCGCACCGGATCCTGTTCCGATAAAGACGCTGACGCCAAGCGATAAGGCAGTTCGTGCCGCATCAATTTTAGATTTCATGCCGCCTGTACCGACCTTGGAACCAGATGAGCCTGCAAATGCAGCAATTTCATCGGTAATAGCAGGAAGGAAAGCATATTTCTTAGCGGATGCATCTTGCCGTGGGTTTTTATCATATAGCCCATTGATATCTGTAAGAATAATAAGCGTATCTGCCTGAACGAGCCCGCTTACAAGAGCTGATAACATATCATTGTCTCCAAATGTTAACTCCTCGATAGAAACAGAATCATTTTCGTTAATAATCGGGAGCACAGAGCGGTCAAGCAGCTCCGATAAGGCTGCGAAGGCGTTGCTATATTGCTCTTTCCTTGAAAAATCGCCGCGTGTTAACAGAAGCTGTGCAGCTACAATGTGATGCTTCCGGAAGGCTTCTGTGTAGGCCTGCATTAACAGACCTTGTCCGACAGCAGCAGCTGCTTGCTTTCCGGTAATTGTTACGGGGCGCGATGGATAGCCAAGCTCTGTAAATCCAGCAGCAACCGCACCGGATGAGATAAGTACAACCTCGTGCCCAGCTTGCTTCAGCTTTGCTAAAGCGTCTACATGATCTGTTAGTTTTTCTATACAAATACCGCCGCCGTCAGACGTAAGCGAGCTGCTCCCGATTTTCACGACAATACGTTGCTTTTTCACATTTTCCCCTCCAATATAAAAAGACCCTTCCATCCTTTATAAAAAGGACGGAAGGGTCATGATTCCGCGGTACCACCTTTTTTGATATGCATAAAGCATATCCGCTCAACACCTGTAACGCAGGCGAACGTTCAGTTTATCACCGAAAGCTCCAGGGCAGGTTCAATAGCTTCTTCTCGAGGAATCTTCCAGCCTGTGGATTCCACTCTCTATCGAAAGAAGGGATATTTACTAGTCCCTTTCAATGCTCTTTGTATTTTAATTTTTAAAATATTATGCCGTAAATCATCGTCTGATGTCAAGCGGAAAGAGGTATTTCTTTCTAATTCGGAATTGTAATTTAGATATTCTAACAGCTGCATAGTCTTTTTCATTGTCTATCCATATTCAAACAGGATCTTTAACAAAAGTGCTAATCTGCCGAGGGAAGCATGCTCGTTTGGAAGAAAGAATGAACATGATATAATCACAACAGTACCATATTTTTCATAACGAGGTGAAAAGAATGAATGAACATACAAATGCGCAGCTGGCAACCTTTGCTGGAGGTTGTTTTTGGTGTATGGTTACACCGTTTGAAGAGATAGATGGTGTGCTTGGCATTGTATCAGGCTATACAGGAGGGCATACAGAAAACCCGACCTACAAAGAGGTTTGCTCAGAAACGACCGGGCATTACGAAGCTGTGCAAATTACATTTGATCCGAATCGTATGCCGTATGAAAGGCTGCTTGAACTATATTGGCAGCAAATCGACCCGACGGATCCCGGCGGGCAATTTTACGACCGTGGGCAATCCTATCAAACAGTCATTTTCTATCATACAGAGGAGCAGCGGCAGCAAGCGGAGGCATCCAAACGTGCATTAGCGGAAAGCGGCCATTTTCAAAAACCGATTGCGACCGCCATTTTACCGGCATCTACCTTCTACCCAGCGGAGGAATATCATCAGGATTATCACAAGAAAAACCCGTTCCGCTACAAAATGTATCGGCAAGGCTCAGGACGTGACGCTTTCATTAAGAAGCACTGGCCCTAAGGACACGTCTTATTTACAAGCCAAGCTAACAGCAATGCAATATTACGTTACGCAGGAAAATGGCATGGAACCTCCATTTCAAAATGAGTATTGGGATTGTGAGCTGGAAGGGTTATATGTAGACATCGTTTCTGGAGAGCCGCTATTCAGTTCCAAGGACAAAATTAACTCTGGCTACGGCAGACCCGTTTTTCGAAAACCGGTTATGTTCGCAAGTGTAAAGGAGCAGGAGAATGACGGCGAGATAGAGGTGCGTAGCAGGGAAGGAGACTCTTATCTAGGCCGCCGCCTTTCCTCCTACTATGAGGTGAATTCTGCAGCGCTGCGATTCATCCGAAAAGAGGATTTGGAAAGAGAAGGATATGGAGATTTTCTTATTTTGTTTCAAATGAAACGATAAAAGGTCTTGCCGATGAATTGGCAAGACCTTTTATCTTACACTGTAAGAACGTATAAATTTCCAGCTAGAAGCGAATTCGACGTAGAAGGAAATTTTAGGAACACAGTATAAGTAGGGCTACGCCTCTGTCTTCGCCCAAGGGCGGGGCTCGCCAATCGGCGAGTTTCCTTTAAGACGCATGATTTGTTTTGTGCGTAGATTGCTGTGAGCCAAAGCGGCTGATTATGCTTCCGACAATTGCCCCGACAATTGCTGGAACGACCCAGCCTAATCCGGCTGCGGAAAACGGAAGTGAATTTGTTACATTGTTTAGGATTGACGATTCTAAGCCGAACATTTTAAGTCCATCGTACAACGAAAACATCCCTGTAAATAGCATAGCACTCGCATATACCGCTCGTGAGCCTGCAAAGAAACGGTGCAAAAAGGCAAGAGCTACGAGCACGATAGTTAATGGATATGCCATAACAAGAAACGGCACAGAGACTGTAAGGATTTGATTTAAACCTAAATTTGCAAGTCCAAAGCTTACGAGCGTAACTATCAATGCCATTGTTTTATAGCTTGCCTTTGGCACAAGCTTTGCAAAATATTGTCCGCAGGCAGTTGTTAAGCCAACACATGTTGTAAAACATGCTAATGTAAAAATAAAACCAAGAAGCATATTGCCGCCCTGTCCGAACAACAGGCTTGCTGCGCTAGAAAGGATGGTTGTTCCATTCTCAAACGAACCTTGCGGCGCCATCTTTGCACCTAGTAGACCGAGCGCAATATAAACGGCTGCTAGAGCGATACCGGCAATGAAACCTGCTTTGGCTGTATAGCGCGTTAGCTTCTGTGAATCTGTGATTCCGCGCTGCTGCAACGCTGTTAAAATAACGATACCAAAGGCAAGAGAAGCTAGTGCATCCATCGTAGAATAGCCGTCAATAAAGCCTGCAAAGAAAGCAGATGCTTCATATTTTGCTTTTGGAGCTTGAAGCGGCTCATGGAGCTGCGTAAAGGCAGCGATGCATAGCACAGCCATCGCCAAAAGCAAAATAGGTGTAATCCATTTGCCCATATAGTCTACCATTTTTGATGGATTTAGACTTATCGCGTAGACGAGGGCGAAGAAAATAGCCGTAAAGATAAATAGCGTAAGCGGCGAGCTGTCGATAAATGGTTTGAATCCCATTTCATATGCGACATTTGCATTGCGCGGAATTGCTAGAAACGGTCCGATAGATAAGTATACGATAACGGTAAAGGCAGAGCTGAAGCGAGGATGGACACGATTGCCTAGCTCTTGCGCCCCTCCTTTTACAAGCGAAATTGCAATCAGTACAAATAAAGGCAGACCAACTGCAGTTACGATAAAGCCGAACAGAGCCAGCCAAAGGGATGTACCAGCTTGAGCTCCTAATAGCGGAGGAAACATCAGGTTTCCCGCTCCAAAAAACATAGAAAATAGCATTAGTCCAATAAGTAAAATGTCTCTCTGTTTCATAGATGTAGCTCCTTTCTCTTGATGAACAGCATAAAAAGCCCGCCCCATTTAAATAGGTACGAGCGTGCTCGCAATGAATCTTATTTCTGCAGAAAAACAGTACGATACGTCTCTTTTATACCCCGTTTAAATGATAGATGAACCATCATAGGCTTTTATGCATTTTGGAGATGACTTGCAGCAATGTCCTTCGTCTCACGCCGATTCCCTGTTATACAGGAAGCAACTATGATTCGTCTTGTCATCATTTTTTATTCTAAAATAAAGATTAGCAAGAGGAAAATGTTATGTCAATATTTTTGGGGTTTTGAATTTTAAGACTATTCTTCTCTTTGGATATTTGGAGAAGATAGCTTGATATAATCGTTTACAGCAAAAAACCTGCACCAAATATGAGGCTTGGTGCAGGTTTTCTTATATTATATTGTTTATTTGCGCATAGCTCATTTTTATTATATTTGAATATAGTTTTACTTGAAAGCTGGCAGCCAATCTCCATGAGCCTCAATTAGATCGTCACATAGTGAAACAATATCATCCATAGATAGCTCAGCTGCCGTATGTGGGTCAAGCATTGCTGCGTGGTAAATATGCTCTTTTTTACCAGTGATGGCAGCTTCAATTGTGAGCAGCTGTGTATTGATGTTTGTGCGGTTTAAAGCCGCCAATTGCTCCGGAAGCTCACCAACATACGTAGGAGTGATACCGCTCCGGTCAACAAGACAAGGCACTTCTACGACTGCTTTTTCAGGAAGGTTGCTGATGAGTCCGCCTGTATTCAAAACGTTGCCGCCAATTTTGAATGGTACATCTGTTTCCATCGCATCTAAAATATAGGAAGCATATTCATGTGTGCGCGTATGTGTTAAGTTTTTGTTATGAACAAGCTCTTCTCGCATTGTTTTCCAATCCTCAATTTGCTTCACGCAGCGGCGCGGGTATTCATCCAACGGGATATTGAAGCGCTCGATGAGCTCTGGATAGTTGCTTTTAATGAAATATGGATGATATTCAGCGTTATGCTCGGATGATTCCGTAACGTAACAGCCGAAGCGTTGCATAAGTTCAAAACGTACCATATCGTCATGCTTCGTTTTTTGTTTTTCTAAAGCGCGGCGCTTAATTTCTGGATACAAGTCCTCACCGTCACGTGTGATTTCAAGCAGCCATGCCATATGGTTAATCCCTGCGATTTTCCACTGAACGTTATCAAGCGGCATGCTGAGTGCTTGAAATAGATGAGGAACGCATACTTGCACACTATGGCATAATCCAACTGTTTTCACACCGCCGTAGCGAAGCATAGCGCCTGTTAACGCAGCCATCGGGTTCGTGTAGTTTAAAAACCAAGCGTCAGGACAAACCTCTTGCATATCACGGGCGAAATCAAGCATCACCGGTATGGTACGAAGATTTCGGAAAATGCCGCCGATTCCGACTGTATCAGCAATCGTTTGACGGAGACCGTATCGTTTTGGAATTTCAAAATCTGTAATTGTGCAAGGGTTATAGCCGCCAACTTGAATGGCGTTAATAACATATTTAGCATTGCGCAGTGCTTCTTTTCTATCTGTATACGCTTTCACTCGAACTGTACTGTTTGTGCTTTCTTTTAGGTTATTTAGCATATTTTCTGAGTCTCTCAGACGTTCTAAATCAATATCATATAAAGCAAATTCAAATCCTTGCAGACTTGGTGTTAGCATACAATCCCCTAGTACGTTTTTTGCAAAAACTGTGCTGCCTGCTCCAAGAAATGTGATTTTTCCCATTTTAACTCCCCCTAAAAGGTAAAATATTTCTGATACTTATTTGTAGCTTTTGAATCTTTTTTTGTAATGGGTCTGCTATAATATATGTTAAACCCACGAGCATATGGGAATCAACGGTAATAAAGTGTGATAGGAGGGTAAAATATTGTTATACCAAAAGGTGGGGTTTGGATCATATGGCCCTCGATTTCATGAGCAGAGTCAGGAGCATGTTGCAGGGATATGGTCCATCGGATGGGAGGAGCGAACGTCGAAGGAATACCGCTGGGACGGGATGGAGCGAGATGAACAGGGGATCTATATTCTTCAATACACACTGTCGGGTAAAGGGATGATTGAAATAGATGGAAAATCTATTTCACTAGAGCCAGGTCAAGCCTTTTTTGTTGATGTTCCGAGTGAACATTGCTATTTTTTACCGGACAACTCAGACCGTTGGGAATTTATTCATATTACGCTGTACGGTGATGAGGCAGCGAAATGCTGGGAGTACATACGGCGTACTTGCGGGACTGTAGTTACAATCTCAATTGAGGCAAGAATTATCCAATGCTTAATTGAGCTATATAAGCAAGTGGCGGAACAAAAGCTGTTAGATGCTTACTCTGCTTCAGCTAAAGCATACGAATGTGTGATGGAATGCTATAGGTTCGCTAAACAAATGGATAACTTAGACAGAGGAATTTCATCAGATGTGTCCAAAGCGCTTTATTATATGCAGATGCACTATCAGCAGCCCATTGTGGCTGAAGATATTGCTAGCGCTGCTAACCTGTCCAAATATTACTTTATCAATAAATTCCGGGAGCAAATGAGTATAACTCCTATGCAATATTTAACAAAAATCAGAATAGAAAAGGCTGTTCAGCTGCTGAGGCAGACGAATTTTCCGATTGGAGAGATTGCAGCCAAAACAGGATACGCAAACGCAAATTATTTCAACAAGGTATTTAAACGCATTGTCGGAGTATCTGCAGGGAGGTTTCGGGAAGGGAAAGGGACTCTTCCGATCGATCATATTATCATCCGATGAAATCAGCATGGAAAAGTATTGCTTTTATTAAAGAAAACTCGCCGATTGGCGAGCCCTGCTCTTGGGCGAAGACAGAGGCGTATTCCTACTTATACTGTATTCCTAAAATTTCCGACTACGTCGAATTCGCGCCTAACTGGAAATTTATAATTTCTTACAGGGCAAGGAACTCGCCGATTGGCGAGCCTTGCCCTTGGGCGAAGACAGAGGCATAGTTAGTTACCCTTCTGTATTCCTAAAATTTCCCGTTGCGTCGAGTTTGCTTCTAGCTGGAAATTTATAATTTCTTACAAGTGTAATAAAAGGGATTGCAACAAATAAAAAATAGAGAGATAATAAAACTTAATTTCAATATAATAAGCACGATGTTTATTCGTGGATGTAATGATGGGGGTTCAAAATGAAAGTTGTAAAGTTTGGCGGTACATCTGTTGCTTCTGGTGAACAGATTCAAAAGATTTTCAATATTGTGACGAGTGACCCTGAGAGAAAAGTTGTTGTTGTATCTGCACCAGGGAAACGATTTAAAGAAGACATTAAAGTAACAGATTTGCTTCTTTCCTGTGTAGAGCAATACCTAAGCTCAGGCGAAGGGAAGGAAGCTTTTGAAGCGGTAGTAGCCCGCTATAAGGAAATTGCTGATTATTTAGGAGTATCTGCTGAGGTAGTTGACCGCATTTCTATGGATTTGCTTGAGATCCTGCATGGTGACCGCAGTGATGCAGCGAGATTCCGTGATGCGGTAGTTGCGAGCGGAGAGGATAACTGCGCAAAAATCGTTGCGGCGTATTTTAATGTTCAAGGGGTAGAAGCTCATTATGTAAATCCGAAGGAAGCGGGTCTGTTTGTTACGGACGAGCCGGGCAATGCACAGGTGCTTCCAGAATCTTATGAAAACCTATATGCACTGCGCGACCGTTCTGGTATCATCATTTTCCCAGGTTTCTTTGGCTATTCCAAAGAAGGGGCAGTTGTTACATTCTCGCGCGGCGGCTCTGACATTACAGGTTCTATTTTGGCAAACGGCGTCAAGGCAGCGGTTTATGAAAACTTTACCGATGTTGACTCCGTGTATTCAGTGAACCCAAATATTGTTTCTAATCCAAAGGCGATTCAAGAGTTAACATATCGTGAAATGCGCGAGCTTTCCTATGCGGGATTTGCTGTATTCCATGATGAAGCATTAATTCCTGCGTTCCGTGCACAAATTCCGGTTGTAATTAAAAATACAAACAATCCATCTGCGCCTGGGACAAAGATTGCGCATGAGCGCGAGCATCAGAATGGCCCTGTCACAGGAATTGCAAGTGATAACGGTTTTGCCAGCATTTATGTAAGTAAATATTTAATGAACAGAGAAGTCGGTTTCGGACGGAAATTGCTCCATATTTTGGAGGATTACGATGTATCGTATGAGCATACACCATCTGGCATTGATGACATTTCTGTTATTGTGCGTCAAAAGCAACTTGACGGAGGTACGGAAGAACAAATCGTTCAACGTATTAAAGATGAGCTGCAAGCAGATAGCGTTACAGTGAAGCGTGATTTAGCTATGGTTATGATTGTGGGCGAGGGCATGCAACAAAACATAGGAACAACAGCAAAAGCAGCAACAGCTCTTTCAAAGGCTGGCGTAAACATCGATATGATCAACCAAGGTTCTTCTGAGGTGAGCATGATGTATGGTGTGCAGGGAGTAGATGAACAAAAAGCGGTTCGTGCACTTTACGATGCATTTTTTAATAATAACTAATAGAGAAAATATGGGAAAAGATGCTTCCTTTTGGGGAGGCATCTTTTTTGTGCTGTAAGAAAATATGAATTTCCAGCTGGAAGACTATTCGGCGTAGTCGGAAATTTTAGGAATACAGTATAAGGGCAACTGCACCTCTGTCTTCGCCCAAAAGCAGGGCCCACCAATCGGTGAGTTTTCTTTACATTTTCATAACGGATAAGCCCCCATCTGAACATTTATACCTTCCTGCAGTGAAACATAAAGCATATAACTATATCTTGTTTCCCTCTGCTAGCTCACCAAAATAAACTCGGTATTGTCTTACGAACGTCAATTCCATTTTCTCTCCCCCTTGTTTATATAAATTTCCAAAAATGCTGTTTGTTTGTGGGAATACAAACTAAGTATGTTCGCTTTTCTTACGTAGCTACGAAAGCGTATGCAGAGGGGATTTAAGGGAAATGTCAGGAAAAGCAACGTTATATGTCGTTTTTTGTCGAAAGTTGATAGCGTTTTCATTAGCTATTTGTGAAAAATAGATGAATTATCCAGTTGAAATGTTCAGAAAACTCCGGTACATTTAATTCATGTTAGCAAACATAACATCATAAGTTATAAATAGTTACGAAATGGAGTGTGGCGGGAATGAAAAAGAAATTAGTTCTCATTGGTAACGGAATGGCGGGAATTTGGTGTATTGAGCAACTTCTAAAGCTGAATCCAAACCAATATGACATTACAGTGTTTGGGGAAGAACCTCATCCAAACTATAATCGTATCCTGCTTTCCAAGGTGTTAGCCGGCGATTCTGACATGAATGACATTATTTTAAATAGCTGGGAATGGTATAGAGAAAACAATATTACACTTCATACAGGACACTGTGTAAGAAAAGTTGACACAGAACAAAAAACGGTTACTTCTGACGGTGGTATTACAGTTTCGTATGATGAGTTGATTTTTGCTACAGGTTCTTTACCGATCATGCTTCCTCTTCCAGGAGCAGACAAGGAAGGCGTAATCGCGTTCCGTGACATTAAGGATTGCGAAGCGATGTTGGCTGCTGCAAAGGAATACAAGAAGGCGATCGTTATTGGCGGCGGCTTGCTTGGATTGGAAGCAGCGCGAGGCTTGTTAAACTTAAACATGGAAGTATCAGTTGTCCACCTTGCTCCATACTTGATGGAGAGACAGCTTGATGCAACAGCATCTCGTATGCTTCAGCAAGAATTAGAAAATCAAGGCATGAAGTTTTTGATGGAGAAAAACTCAGCAGAAATTTTAGGTGACAAGCGAGTAAGCGGCTTACGCTTCACTGACGATACAGAGGTTGAAGGCAGCCTGATTGTAATGGCAGTTGGAATTCGCCCGAACGTACAGCTTGGCCGTGAAAGTGGTTTAGAAGTTAACCGCGGTATCATTGTAAACGACTATTTAGAAACGAGCATCCCGAACGTATATGCAGTCGGCGAATGTGCTGAGCACCGCGGCATTGCATACGGACTTGTAGCACCGTTATATGAACAAGGAAATATTTTAGCGAAGAAGCTTGCGGGTGTTGAAGGAGAAGGCTATCAAGGTTCTGTCGTGTCAACAAAGCTTAAAGTATCTGGTGTAGATGTATTCTCAGCAGGAGAATTTATGGATGGTCCGGATACGCGTTCTGTTCGCGTTCAAGATGACTTTGAAGGCGTGTATAAGAAGGTTGTAATTAGAGACGGCAAAGTAATCGGTTCTGTATTGTTTGGAGATACAAGTGACGGCTCCCGCATCTTCTCAATGATTCGAAAAGGCGAGGACGTTACAGGCAAAGAAAAAGAAGTTCTTCTTGGAGAGAGTGCAGGCGGAGCGAAGTCTGGGGCTGAACTCATTGCAGCTATGGCGGATGACGAGATTGTTTGTGGCTGTAACGGCGTTTCCAAAGGTGCGATTGTAAGTGCTATTAAAGAGAAGGGCTGTGCAAGCGTAAGTGATGTTAAAGCATGTACGAAAGCGTCTGGATCATGCGGCGGCTGTAAACCGCTTGTAGAGGACGTGCTAACATACGTACTTGGAGCTGACGGCGTGCAAGCAGGAGCAGAAGGAATGTGCGGCTGTACAAAGCTTGGCCGTGAGGAAGTTGTTGAAGCGATTCGTACGATGAAGCTGACAACAACAAAAGAAGTAATGAACGTACTTGAGTGGGAGAACGAGGAAGGCTGCTCGAAATGTCGTCCGGCGCTTAACTACTATTTAGGTATGGTATGGCCAGAAGAGCATGAGGACGAAAGAGAGTCCCGCTTTGTAAATGAGCGTAATCATGCAAACATCCAAAAGGATGGAACGTATTCAGTTGTTCCAAGAATTTACGGCGGTGTTACAACACCAAGTGACTTAAAGAAAATCGCTGACGTAGCAGTAAAATACAACGTCCCAATGGTGAAATTCACAGGCGGACAACGACTTGACTTATTAGGAGTAACGAAGGAAGATCTTCCGAAGGTATGGGCTGACTTGGATATGCCATCTGGATATGCGTACGGAAAAGCGTTGCGTACGGTTAAGACATGTGTTGGTTCCACGTTCTGCCGTTTTGGTACACAAGATTCAATCCAAATGGGTATTGATTTAGAGAAGAAATTTGAGCGTCTTAATACGCCAGCGAAGGTGAAATTAGCTGTTTCTGGTTGTCCGCGTAACTGTGCGGAATCTGGCATTAAAGACCTTGGCGTTGTTGCGATTGACGGCGGTTGGGAATTGTATGCCGGCGGAAATGGCGGTACGAAGCTTAGAGCGGGTGACTTACTCTGCAAGGTGAAAACATCAGAGGACGTATTGGAATGGACGGGTGCTTACCTTCAATACTACCGCGAAACAGGAAACTACGGTGAGCGTACATCTGAATGGGTAGAGCGTCTTGGTCTAGCGACAATTCAACAGGCGTTAGAGAAGAAGGAAGATCGTCTTGCTTTAGTTGGACGCATTGACAAGACATTGGGCTTAATGAAAGATCCTTGGAAGGAAATTATCGAAACAGGAAAGCTTAGCTCGACATTTGAGCCACTGGCTACATTGTAAGGTGTGGCAGGTTTTAAAAATATGAAAGTAGTTGTCTAGCTGCCGTCTGCAGAAGAATCTCCGGCAAATATTGTTTTCGTTGCCGGAGAACATTCTCCTGAAGGAGCAAAACTAGGCCGATTCCGATTTTTGTATATAAATCAGGGGGGACTGGAAATGAAAAAGGTTGTTGTCGGCAAATTGTCTGATATTGCGGAGAAAAGCGCAAGAACGATTCAAATTGGAGAATTAGAAATCGCATTATTTAGGCTTTCTACTGGTGAAATTAAGGCGATTGAAAACAAATGTCCTCATAAGGCAGGAAAATTGTCAGAAGGTATCATTTGCGACCACCACGTGTACTGTCCGCTTCATGACCAAAAGATTAACTTACTTGACGGTCTTGTGCAAGAGCCAGACGAAGGCTGCGTAGAGACGTTTAAGGTAGAAATTGACGAAAAGACTGAAGAGATTGTACTGCATGTAGAGGAGAAGAAGATTCTCGCTTCTTAATCCGGGTCATGACAAAGAAATAAGAATAGAAGAACCCTTTCAGGCAGGGGAACGCTTGAAGGGGTTCTTTTCATACAGTGAGGATTGCAAGCGAAAATCAGTAGAAAGGATGGACACACGATGAAGAAGGGAACAGTATTTTTAGTAGGAGCCGGCCCCGGAGATAACGGCTTAATTACAGTAAAAGGGATGCAAGCAATTGAAAAAGCGGATGTAATTTTATATGACCGTCTTATTAACGCGAAGCTGCTTGATCATGCTCCTGCAGGCTGTGAGTTCATCTATTGCGGCAAGGAGCCAAAATGTCACACGTTAAAACAAGAGGAAATTAATCAATTGCTTGTAGAGAAAGCTCTTGAAGGAAAAACAGTTGTACGTTTAAAAGGAGGAGACCCAGGAATATTTGGCAGAGTTGGCGAGGAAGCCGCAGCGCTCACGGAGTATGGTATTTCGTTTGAGATGGTTCCGGGCATTACATCTGGAATTGCAGCCCCTTTATATGCCGGCATTCCTGTTACGCATCGCGAATATGGAGGTTCATTCGCTGTTGTTACTGCACATGGAAAAGGAGAAGGCGGGAAGCCATCCGTGAACTGGGAAGGGTTAGCTAAAGGTGTTGATACGATTGCTTTTTACATGGGTATCGCAAATCTATCTTGGATCTGTGAAAATCTAGTGCGGTATGGAAAGCGGCCGGAAACTCCAGTTATCTTAATTCAATGGGGAACAATGGGGCGTCAAAAAGTGCTGGAAGGAACGCTTGAGACGATTTATGAAAAAGCGAAAGCTGAGCAATTTGGAAATCCAGCTATTACATTAGTCGGAGAGATTGTAGCTATCCGCAAGCAGTTAAGCTGGTTTGAGAAAAAGCCTTTATTTGGACGACAAATATTGTTGGCACGTACAAGCGCTGAACCAAGTAAGCTTGCAAGGGAGCTAACTGAACAAGGTGCGGATGTAATAGAGTTTCCGAAATGGCGTGCTGTTCCTGCGCCGATTGATGTCACCATTCTTAACAAGATTGCTTCCTATGACAACATCTTGTTTCACGCCCCGGAAAGTGTACATGATTTCTTCCAAGCGTTAATTGGACAAGGAATTGATGTGCGTCAAGTGAGAGCGAAGTTCTTCGGTGGCTCTATTAAATCTGTACGCGCATTAAGGGAACGTGGATTTGCCGCAGATGTGTGTCAAAATATGCAGGAGGGCAAATTATTAATCGTGGGTGATAGTGAGCTTCGCAAGCGCAGCTCCCACTATACAGCAAAATACGGAGTGCATGATCGGTTTGTGACAAGCCGTAAGCAGATCGATGAACGGTTTATTCCTGTATTTCAAAGAATGCTGCAGGATATGACGCTTGATACGATTATTTTTCCGAGTGCTGCCTCTGTTTCTACATTCGTCGACGAGGCACATCAGTGCGGATTGGACTTGGAGAAAGTTATGCAGGAAGCAGCTATCATTTGCATGGGCTCTGAAACATGGCAAGCAGCAGAGGCTTACGGGTTTAAGCCTGTCGGTATGCCGTATGTACCGGAAAGAGGAGCACTTATTGAATGTCTTCAGCAAAGCGGAATGTAATGTAAAATAAGGAAATCAGAGTATGATTTCTTGAAGAAATCATGTAATATGGTAAACAGAACGTTTGCAAACGATTGACTTCCTGGCTAGAGATTCTACATTTTTAGCTAGGAAGTTATTCGGCGTAGCAGGAAGTTTTAAACATAAAGTATAAATGTAACTCGGCCAGCGCCAAGCTTTCCAAAGGTTGGTGCGGCCAAGTTCTGCTTATTTGAAGGGGGATTGCAGATGAAAAAGCTTGAAGGAAAACGAATCGCCCTCGTCGGTCCACGCCGTTCGGAGGAAATGAGTGTTCTTGTGCAAAATTTAGGAGGAATTCCTCTTATCCGACCTGCGCAAGGAACAGTATTTTTAGACGATTCACGTGTAGAAGAGGATATCCACCGTCTTATTCAAGGTGGTTTTGATTGGGCGCTATTTACAACAGGTGTTGGACTGGAAACTTTGTATAAGATCGCAACGAAAATGGGAGAAGAAGCGGCATTTCTTGGTGCGCTGCAGCGTACCAGCATTGCTGCAAGGGGCTATAAAACAGTGAATATGCTGAAAAAGCTTGGTTTACAGCCGCTTGTGCGTGATGATGACGGCAGTACGGCAGGTCTTGTACGAGAGCTGGAGTCCTTTTCTTTTGAAGGAAAGAGGGTTGCTCTTCAGCTTCATGGCGACCCGGCACCAAAGCTTGTTGAGTTTTTGAAAGAACGTGGTGCGTCCTTCCATGAGCTTTTACCGTACCACCATGTTCCGCCTGAGGGGCACGTAATGGAGCAATTGCTTTCTGAAATGCTCGGCGGAGAAATTGATGCTGTGAATTTTACAAGCACACCACAGGCTCGGTTCCTTATGGAGTTTGCAAGAAACAAAGGGGTGGAGCAGCAGGTGCTTGACGCATTTGCAAGCAATATTGTAGCTGTCGCGGTGGGAAAGGTAACAGCTGCGGCTTTACGGGAAGTAGGAATTGAGAGAATGGTTGTGCCGGAGGAAGAGAGAATGGGCAGCGCGATTATGAAACTGGCGCAGTACTATACACAGGAAAAGTCCCAAGCCTAAAAAACAAGTGGACAAACTATTCTGAAAAAAATAATTGACATGTTATCTTGTCGATCATATAATGAAAAGCATAAGAATCCAAACAAAATGAACTTTCATATAATTGAGCAATGAAGGGAACAAAGTAGCGTTTATCTTCCTATAACAGAGAGCTGATGGTTGGTGCAAATCAGTATACAGATAAATGCGAATTACAATCCCAGAGCATCTTTTTCGTAGTAAAGGCATTTGCTTTTATGAAGGGAAAGACGGTCTAATGATCGTTAACAAGGAAGAGAGGCAGACTTTTTGTCTGCAATCAGGGTGGTACCGCGATAATCATCGTCCCTGCTGATATATTCAGCAGGGACTTTTTGTTTTTTAGATAGTAGTATTATCGTGTTCGCTTTTGTAAACAAACAACTTTATAATAGTGTGAAGATGGGAAGCTAGTAGTGTATATCTCCCTGCTGCAGAGAGCTGATGGTTGGTGCGAATCAGTGCATAGATAAACACGAATTACAATCCCGGAGCATCTTTTTCGTAGTAAGGGCATTTGCTTTTATGAAGGGAAAGACGGTCTAATGATCGTTAACAAGGAAGAGAGGCAGACTTTTTGTCTGCAACTAGGGTGGTACCGCGATATTTTATCGTCCCTATCGTTTTGAACGATAGGGGCGATTTTTTATAAAGTTTTTTAAGCTATTATCCCATTTTGCTAATCATAAGGAGGAAGTTTGATATGACAGTTAATGAATTAGAAGTATTGCGTAATAAGGTGGATGAAATTAACTTGCAAATTTTACGTTTGTTAAACGAACGTGCAGTAGTAGTAAAGGCGATTGGTCAACAAAAGAATTTACAAGGTACGAAACGTTTTGACCCAGTACGTGAACGCCAAGCTCTTGATATGATTGCTGCGAACAACGAAGGTCCTTTCGAAACATCTACACTGCAGCATATTTTTAAAACGATTTTCCAAGCAAGCTTAGAGCTGCAAGAAGATGACAATCGTAAAGCATTGCTTGTATCTCGTAAGAAGAAGCAAGAAAACACAATTGTTGATGTGAAGGGCGAATTGCTTGGAAACGGAACACAAACATTCGTAATGGGACCATGCGCAGTAGAAAGCTACGAGCAAGTGCGCGCTGTAGCGCAAGCAATGAAGGAGCAAGGCTTGAAATTAATGCGTGGCGGAGCATTCAAACCGCGTACTTCTCCGTACGATTTCCAAGGCTTAGGAATAGAAGGATTGAAAATTTTACGTCAAGTTGCAGATGAGTTCGATTTAGCGATCATCAGTGAAATTTTAAATCCAAACGACATTGAAATGTCTCTTGAGTACGTTGATGTAATCCAAATCGGAGCACGTAACTCTCAAAACTTTGATTTACTAAGAGAAGCAGGAAAAGTGAATAAGCCAGTATTACTTAAACGCGGTCTTGCTGGAACAATTGAAGAGTTCATCAATTCAGCTGAGTACATCATTTCACAAGGAAACGATCAAATCATCCTATGTGAACGCGGAATCCGCACATACGAGAAAGCGACTCGTAACACATTAGATATTTCTGCAGTACCAATCTTAAAGAAAGAAACACACTTACCAGTTGTAGTAGACGTAACACATTCTACTGGAAGAAAGGATCTATTGCTTCCAACAGCAAAAGCAGCATTGGCAATCGGTGCAGATGCAGTTATGGCTGAGGTTCACCCAGATCCTGCTGTGGCGCTTTCTGATGCTGCGCAGCAAATGAATATTCCTGAATTCCACAAATTCATGGCTGAGGTAAAAGGCTTCCGTGATGCGTTGGCAGGAGCACAGTTAGTACGATAAAATATCCCTTTTATAAGGTAGAAAAAAGGATAGAAGCAAGCAGGGAATTCTGCATGCTCTATCCTTTTTTACATTTCCACAGAAAAGTTATGCTTTAAATGACTCTTCTGTCCTTATGGATGCGGGTGTTTGTTTTTTAATTACAATTACAAATAAACTCGCCAGCAAGCAAAAAATTCCGGCAAGAAGAAATGCCCATTTATAAGAATTGAGTATTTCATAAATAATCCCTCCACCAAAAGCAGCTACTGCCGCACCTGCCTGATGGGATGCGAAAATCCATCCATAAACAATGCCGCTTTTTTTCACACCAAAGATTTGTCTGGAAATACCGATAGTTGGCGGTACAGTTGCAATCCAATCAAGTCCATAAAACACAGAAAAGATAATGAGCAAAGTAAAGGAACCTTCAAATAAAGCATAAGGAAGTAATAGGAGGGAAGCTCCCCTTAGACTATAATACCAAAATAATAGCCAACGGTTGTCGAAACGATCTGACAACCAACCTGAAACAGTGGTACCTACAAGGTCAAAAATCCCCATGAATGAAAGCAGCAAGGCAGATGTAACTAAAGGAACTCCGAAGCTCATACAGTAAGAAACAAAATGTGTACCGATTAATCCACTCGTTGAAAGGCCACAAACAAAGAAGCTCCCCGCTAATAACCAGAATTCCTTAACCTTCACTGCCTCGAATAAGCCATTAAAAGCAATCATAATCGGATTTTTCTTTTCAAATTCATTGCTCTCTTGTCTTTCTTTCTCCAGTCCATATGGGAGTATCCCCATATCTTTTGGTGTATTCTTCATAAACAATAAGATGATAACAAGCATGATAAAACTAAGAATCATAATCAATCCAACCGCCCATCGCCACGAATAATGATCAATAAGCAGGGCTAAGACGGGAAGCAGTATTAACTGACCTGTGGCTGTACTTGCAGTTAATATCCCTACTGCAAGTCCCCTTTTTTTCTCAAACCAATGATTTGCAATATATGGACTTAGGACCGTTAAAAATAATCCGGACCCTAACCCGATAATAACACCCCAAATCATAATCAGCTGCCAAGGCTGCTGCATCACAAAGGTTAGCAAGATTCCTGTCAACAGTATTGCCATAGAGGTGACCATCATTTTCTTTAATCCAAGCACTTCAATTAATGCTGCCATAAATGGACCAGATATGCCATATAAAAACAGGCCAACTGCAAAAGCTAATGAAATGGTAGATCGGTCCCAGCCGAATTCTTTCTCGAAAGGATCTATGAAAACCCCCGATGATGACCGGACAATTCCAGCGACAATAATAGAGAAGAAAGAAATAATTAAAATAATCCAACTATAATGAATCCGCTTCAAAGCTTCACCCACATTTCCTAGATAATAATGTAGTTATTTTATATCGAAACTATATATAACACTCAATACGTTTGTATAACACTGAAAGCGCATACCTTGATTTTACTTTATTATTGTTTAAGCAGGGTTTAGATTGATTGAATACGAAAGAAAAAGGCAACTTTCGATTTTTTGCCGAAAGCTGCCCTTTTATTAGAATCTAATTGCACCTTGCTAGATAAAAACTTTATATTAGTTCTTTGCTTGAAGTCTTACGAGACCAAACAACTACAGGAATAAGCAGAAGTGATAGGATAGCTCCAGAAAGTGATAGTACTGCATAACTAGAATGAGCGACTACTATTCCCGATAACGCACCGCCCGAGGCACCTGATAATGCAAGCAAGACATCAACCGACCCCTGTGTTTTGGCGCGAACAGATGGATGTGTTGCATCTACAATGAGAGCAGTTCCACTTATTAATCCAAAGTTCCAGCCAACACCAAGCAGGACTAGCGCGCAGATAAGCAGTGCCATTGAATCTGCTGGCGCAAAAGCTGCCAGCAGACCAGAGGCCAGAAGTGTGGCACCCGCAGCAACAGCCATTGCAGTACGACCGACTTTATCTACAAGCAGGCCGGTAACAAGTGAAGGAAAATACATAGCGCCTACATGAAAGCCTATGACCAAGCCCACTTCCCTCAAACCATGGCCATGATGTCCCATGTGGATCGGTGTCATTGTCATAATGGCTGCCATGACAAATTGAGTCAAAACCATAATGGTAGCACCTACGACAATTCCTCTTTTATTGATTGTAGAATTTTCCGCATTCAGTTTTTCCTGCACCATATGCTCTTCCTCCTGGGCATTCGCTAGGGCTGTAGACACAACCAAAGGGTCTGGACGAAGAAAAAGCAAGAGAACCAATCCGGCAAGGATAAAAGCAGCGGCTGCTAAGATAAAGGGACCAGCCAAAGTTGGAACACCAATAGAATTCGCAAATTGTCCCATCACATCGACCAAGTTAGGACCCGCTACAGCACCAAAGGTAGTAGAAACCATGGCCATGCTCACAGCAGTTGCCCGCTGTTTAGCTGTCGCCAGGTCTGTACCTGCGTAGCGTGCTTGCAGATTTGCGGCAGTACCCGCCCCATAAATAAGCAGGGAAGCGAATAAAAGCAAGATACTGTTGATTAAGGCGGCGATTATAATACCGATCGCACCTAATCCACCAGCAAGAAAGCCGGCTGCCAGTCCGGCTCTGCGCCCAAAACGCTGTGAAAGCCGGCCTACCAGCAGTGCGGACCCTGCAGATCCTAAAGTGAGTAAGGCAACGGGAATCCCCGCTGCACTTTCCGTTCCCAGCATATCTTGGGCGAGAAGTGCACCTACCGTTATACCAGCTGCCAGTCCTGCCCCTCCAAAGATTTGCGAAAGGATCACAATTCTTAATGTTTTTTTATAGAGCCGTTGTTGTTTTTCTGGTGAATCAATATAATCCTGTAACCAAACAGGCTGCTGTTTTGGTCTGCTGATATCTTCTGTTTCAGCTATCATAAACTGCACCTCCTAATAAAATAGTTTTTTAATTAAAAGCTTTGGCAGACTATTGAGCAATACTTAAATAAATAAGAAGAAGCTCATGATTATTAACAACATAATCACGAGCCCCTTGTATTTCTCCAGTGCAAATGAATGCTTCAAAACTGTGCAAAATAAAAATTAAAATTCACAATTAAACGTAACATAAAAATGTCTATCTGTCCGTTTTTAGCTTAAAATGTGTGTGATTCGCCGTCATCTGGCACTAAAAGATTAGCGGAGATTCCTTTTTCATAAGCAAAGCTTTTTAGTTCTTCTCTGGATAATGTCCAATGGTTGACAGCTTCCATATGAACCGAAATAATTTTTGCGTTAGGGGCAGCTTTAGACATTTCATAGATATCATGTTTGCCCATGACAAGAGAGCCGCCTTGAAGGAATTGATTATCACCGCCATTTACCACAATGACTTCTGGTTGATGTGTATCAATCACTTCTTGAATCGCTTCATACCAGACCGTATCTCCAGCTACATATAACGTCTTTTCAGTTGGGTGTTTGAAGACAACGCCACACACTAAACCAGCAAGCTTTAATATTTCTCCTCTTCCGTGCTCTCCCTTTGTTTTCATTAATTGGATGTCCCCAAAGACTGTCTCTTCTTGTAACACTTCTACATTTTGAAATCCAGCATTTCGAACTTCTGTCGCATCCTCTTCATTTTGTACAAACATTTTGATATCTTTTGGCAATACTTCTTTGGCAGTATCATCCCAGTGATCTAAATGCAGATGAGTGACAATCACAGCATCTACGTTAATAATATTTTCAATTGATATAGGTAAGCTAACTAAAGGATTAAATTGATCTTGCCTTAACGAATTAGGAAAAGGAGGGTATGTACCCTTCTCTGCTAAAAATGGGTCAATTAAAAACTTTTTCCCAGCATATTGGACAACGAGCGTAGCATTTCTGATTTGTTGGATATTCATATCGATAACTCCTTTTCTTTTTATTTGCGTTTGCTGCTTGTGCTTAGTTTATAATATGGGCAGGTACTATTTACATAGATAAAATCAAGTGTTTTTACCGTTTGACTTGAATTTTGAAAGGAGTTGATTTCATGTTGGATCAAACAGACATGCGAATATTAGAAGAATTATCTAAAAATAGTCGTATTACTATGAAGGAATTAGGAGAGAAAGTTCATTTGACTGGGCAAGCTACTTCGGCTAGAGTTACGAAGTTAGAAGATAATGGAGTAATTGAGGGTTACACAATTAAAGTGAATCAGGTTAAATTAGGGTGTTTTATACATGCTTTTATTACTATCTTTACACAAAGCATTTATCATCAACCTTATCTCTCATTTATAGAAACACAAGAGAAATATATAATAAATAACTATAAAATTAGCGGAGATGGTTGTTATCTTCTTGAATGTAAATTTCCATCTCATGAACTATTAGATCAATTTTTGGTAGACTTAAACAAGCATGCAAACTATAAATTATCGATTGTTATTAGTAAATAGTGCAGCAATAAAAATGGGATGTTTGTGAATAAACATACTCAGGTTATAGGAGACAAAAGTTTAAGATTATGCTCCAACAACCCGATTAGCGGCTTTCTTAATAGGGCTAATAGAGCAAACCATTCAATATTCAAGGAAAAGACAGGAGATCCAAGAAGGTATATTCATTCCTTCTTGGATCTCCTGTCTTTCTGTACCCACCTTATTTTCTTTGTTAATTTTCATGATTTTTATGTATCTTTTCATCTTAATTATTTATGAAGTCATGAAGTATATAAGCTTAATTTAATAAATGCTCATGTTAGCAGTACAAGTTTGACAATTACAGGCTTGCATTCCTTGAGGAGAAGTTTCTCAGCTGTTTTTTGATAAAAGCAAACGAAGCAGGCAACATACATTCCTACTCCGCCTGCTTCGGATTGCTAATTGTTAAGTTTTGTAAAAAAAGAGTGGCGGACACGTAGCGCTTTGCAAGCATTTGGAAATGGGCAGTATGTACCGACAGGGCTGCAATTACAATGACATTTCGAACCGCTTCCCGTTGATCCGCGTGAAGATTAGGAAATGAGTTGGCCCAATCAGCTGCCCTTGCTTCAATTTCCTGCTCAATCGCTATAATGGCGTCTCCTCCAGAGGCAGCAGTCGCTTCCCTGAAATTCAATTTCTCAAATAGAGAGGAGTATGCCGAATATAAACGGATCGGGCTAATTAAGTCATCATCTCTATCTGACGGATCATTTACAATTAAACTAAGCAGCTTGCGAATGGAATCAAAGTCCAGCGCTGTTTTTAAATCTTCTACGATAAATAAAAGAGCGGCTTGCTCAATGGAATATTTCTTCCCTCTTTGCGGGGGACCGACCATATCCTTCAAATCCCGCTTTACCCAGTTTTGCAAGGCGGTTACAGAGAAGCTTGTATGCTGAATCTGATTGCCAAGCGCACCGATTTCATTAAGGGAAAAGCCAATATCGAGCTCTTCTGTTTTTACGAGCTTTTCAAAAATAGGCGGCAAGGCGGTTGTGATGAATGCATTCATTGGTATCTCGTACGTTGTTTCTGTTTTGCGAGACTTGATCCAAGCATCCTGCAAAACCGTTAGTGCTTTTTTCTCGTTCCATCCCTTAAGGGAAAGAAGCAGGTCCGCCATCTCTTTTCTTGTTAGCTGAAGGATATTCATGTTTCCCACCTCGAGCAATATGGAGTTCTTATGACCTTATCTTATTAGTTATTCGTTAGAAAGTCAAACTATGAAACTATTTAACACTTGACGTTCTTTATAATAGTTCATATAATAGGTTCATAAGAACTTGATAAAATCTAGCAAAGAAAAGAGGAGTATTCTACGTATGATGAAAAAGTTCATCGGATTTCTAACAGCGCTTATGCTTATGTTCGCAGCTATCAGCTTTATTTCTCCTGATTCGGCAGAAGCAAAAGGATACAAGTCAGGAAGAAAATCGTATAGTCCAACTCAGAACGAAACGGTTGTCCAAAAGAAAGATTCAACTGTAAATTCATCTAAGTTACAACAGGATTCCAAAGCGCCGGTAACAGCTAAAAAGAGCGGCGGATTTCTAAAGGGAATGCTTCTTGGCGGAATTGGCGGATTACTTCTTGGCAGCTTGTTTGCTGGTCTTGGTCCAATTGGTGCTATACTCGCGTTTTTTGTTAACATGATGCTGCTGGCTGGAATTGTTATGATAGGAGTCAAACTATTTAAGTATTGGAAGAAGAAGAAGCGACAACAGGAGATGGAAGCATGGCGTCGCTAAAAATTTCCGAACAGCAAATTATTAATGCCCTTTGCTTATACATCGCTCAGAAACGACAGGTACAGCCTCAGGAGGTAGTTGTAGAGCTTATGTATGATGATGATTATGGTTACTCTGCTGAAGTAGAAGTAAACAATCGTCAGCAAATTTTAATCCAAGCCAATATGATTGAAGCGCTTCGCTTTTGGCTGGATACTCAGCAGAATATTGACCCATTCTCTGCAAGGCTGCGCTTTGAACTTCATGATGAAGAAGGCATCATCGCGTTTGCGACAGTTGGAGAATAAACATGATAATGAGTCTGCCACAGTTCCGCTGCTGTGTTCAGATATAGCAATTAGCAATTCCCCCTACCCTTTATATATAGGTACAGGAGGCTCTATGCTTCTTGTATGTGTTCAGGCTATGAAGAAGCTTTTCTTCATAGCCTATTTTTTCCTCCGTCTGGAAATTTATACTTTCCTACAGTGTGAAAAAAGAGAAGCAGCTATCACTACTTGTATGAGACAAGGTCACCTCGGTGACTTTGTCACGTACAGGAAAGTGTGAGCTCTCCCTATTTGCTCTATGAGAAGCTTGTTGAACGGCTCTGTATTTCGCTTCCTAGGAAAAGGATATGGAATCTCCCACCTCAAGGAGCGTTAGCGAGTAGGTGGGAGTAGTTCAATTGCTATAGTAGAGTTAATACAAATGACTGAGTGTTGCCAATGTACATAAAAGCAGTGTCACGCCAAGACCGTTGGAAATAATTTTGGCAAACAGTTCCCAGCTGCATTTTGAGTAGATTTTTATATGTAGGGCGATGATGAAACTAATGCTAACACCGAAGAAGATAAATCCAAGCATAGAGTATGGGCTAAGTATATCCAGCATGTCAAGTTCCTCCTTCGCATATATGTAAAAGATGAATTATTTACATTCTATTATTCACAAAATTGTCAAAAAATCAAAATATAATTTCAACATGCTTGTTGAATAAGAAGAAAGCTTTTCTAGAGCAGTCATTTCAACTATAACGTTTGACTGTACAGTTTTACGTAAAGTATAATACTGATAACATATAGAATAAGGTAGGAGAAACGGGAGGTGAACACCTTAGTTCATTGAACTGAGGGGCGTTCTTGGACATATTTAATTTAGTCATGATTGCAATTTTAATTGCTCTTACAGGCTTTTTTGTTGCAGCAGAGTTTGCGATTGTAAGAATACGGAGCAGCCGTATCGATCAGCTTGTTTTAGAAGGAAAACGCGGGGCTTTATCCGGGAAGCATGTTATTACACATCTAGATGAGTACTTATCGGCATGTCAGCTCGGAATTACTGTAACAGCACTTGCGCTTGGTTGGCTAGGAGAACCAACCGTGCATCATATGTTGGAGCCAGTGTTAGAACATTTGAGCTTTTCTGATTCGGTTGCTGGAACCATTTCCTTTATCGCTGCTTTTTCTATTGTGACGTTTTTACACGTTGTAATAGGGGAATTAGCGCCAAAGACAATGGCGATTCAAAAGGCAGAGCGCATTACACTATTATTCTCTCGGCCTTTAATTCTTTTTTACAAAGTCGCATATCCATTCATCTGGACACTTAACACTTCAGCTCGTGTTATAACAGGAATATTTGGATTAAAACCAGCTTCGGAACATGAAGCTGCCCACTCTGAAGAAGAGCTGCGTCTTATTTTGTCAGAGAGCTATGAGAGCGGAGAAATCAATCAGGCTGAGTATAAGTACGTAAATAATATTTTTGATTTCGATAATCGGATTGCTAAGGAAATCATGGTTCCGCGTACAGAAATTGTTGGTTTGTATGCAGAGGATCCAGCTTCTGAGCATATGAGCATTATTCGAACTGAAAAGTATACGCGTTACCCTATCTTTGGGGAAGATAAGGATCATATTATAGGTATGGTGAATGTAAAGGATTTCTTTATTCATTACATGGATGGGGGACAGGCAGAACCGCGGTCCATTAGGCAGTTTATGCGACCAGTTATTGAGGTCATGGAAACGATCCCGATTCATGATTTACTGCTTGAGATGCAAAAAAAGCGTGTTCCAATGGCCATTTTATATGATGAGTATGGTGGAACCGCAGGACTTGTTACGCTCGAGGATATTTTAGAGGAAATCGTCGGAGAGATTCGTGATGAATATGATGAGGATGAAAAGCCGCCTGTGCAGCATATTACCGATTATCATAAAATTGTTGACGGCAAGGTGCTAATTAGCGATGTAAATGATTTATTTGGTTTGCACATTGATGATGAAGATGTAGACACAATCGGCGGTTGGGTGATGACCCAAAATCATGAAATTCAACCAGGTCAAATTCTTGAAGAGGGTGGCTATGAATTTAAGGTGCTAGCTAAAGATGCCCATCAAATCAAACGAATAGAGATTCGTAGGCAGGATATAGAGGAGCAGGCAGTAACCGTATAGCATAGGGTTGCTGCCTGCTTTTTTATACTTTATACCAGAAAGTATAAATTTCCAGCTAGAAGCAAACTCGACGTAGCGGGAAATTTCAGGAACAAAGTGTAAGTGCAACTACACCTCTGTTTTCGCCAATCGGCGAGTTTTCTTTATCTGTTTGTAACCGTAAAGTAATCCGTAATAAATTGCTGAAACCGTTTGGCTGTAGGTGATAAGTATCTCCCTTCAACCGAGGCAAGTCCAATTACACGCTTACATTTTGGAGAATGTAGACGTAATCGTGAGACATTCGACCAATCGAAGCCTTTAAAGTCAGGGATAATTGTTACTCCGAGACCAGCTGCAACGAAAGCCGCTATCGTATGGACCTCTTCCCCTTCAAATGTAATATTTGGACTAAGACCCGCTTCGTGAAATAGCTGAGTTGTAATACTCCGAAGCCCGCTCCCCCTCTTTAAAAGGATGAAGGATTCTTTTGCAATTTCCTTCAATGTAACTACTTTGCTGCCAGCTAAACGATGATTGCTCGGAACAATTACAAATAATTCTTCACTCCATAAAGGAGTCCAATGGATTTGTTTGTCCGTTTCAATTGCAGAAACAAGACAAAAATCAATTTCACCTGACTTTAATTGTTTAATGAGTAAATCGTTGCCGCTTTCCTTAAGTTGAAAATGAACATGCGGGTAATCAGCATGAAATGCTCCTACTAGAGTAGGGATGAGATATGTGCCAAGTGTGGGCATAAAACCGAACGATACCTCTCCATAATCTGGATTCAATAAGTCTTGAATTTCCTGTTTTCCATCCTGAAATTCCTTCAAAATACGATCTGTCCGTTTTAAAAAAAGCTGCCCGTAATGATTTAGCCGAATCGTTCGCCCTTGCCGTTCAAATAGCGGAACGCCTAGCTCTTCTTCTAATCTAGCAATGGAACGGCTTAAGGCTGGTTGAGAAATCGACAAAGCTGCGGCTGCCCGAGTAATATGCTGTATACGAGCAACTACTTGAAAGTATTCAATGTGCTGCCATTCCATAGAGCTTTCATCCCCTTTTTTACCAATATCCGAATAATACCTATTATGCATGAAAACGATGCAAATAATAAATTAGACATTATGCTTTGTCAATATTATTATATGTTACATAACAAAGCAATACATATTTT
Organism: Ectobacillus funiculus; assembly: GCF_004138295.1. Lineage (GTDB taxonomy): Bacteria > Bacillota > Bacilli > Bacillales > Bacillaceae_G > Ectobacillus > Ectobacillus funiculus. The sequence continues at coordinate 47,201 of NZ_SCFM01000029.1, forward strand.
GTAAGAGTAAGGTAGACAGTATGGCAAAGAATGTATTGTTAATGGAAAGCAGCTCAGTATGTCTGTTGTAGAACAATAGGATAGGTATCAGATGAGGGAGTATAGTGAGAATCTTTATATCAAATTGCTGTAGATGAAACAAGCAGAAAAGGGGATATTGTATGTTAACTTTACGCGAGGAAGCATTGCAAATGCATAAGGAAAAGCAAGGAAAACTAGGCGTGCACTCCAAGGTTGAGGTGCGTGATGCAAAAGATTTAAGTTTGGCTTATTCTCCAGGAGTGGCAGAGCCGTGCTTAGAAATTCACAAGGATGAAAGTAAAGTGTATGACTACACGATGAAAGGAAATCTTGTGGCGGTTGTATCGGATGGAACTGCGGTGCTTGGACTTGGAAATATTGGTCCTGAGGCAGCTATGCCGGTTATGGAAGGAAAGGCTCTTCTTTTCAAGTCATTTGCTGATGTTGATGCATTCCCAATCTGTTTGGACACTACAGATGCTGATAAAATTGTCGAGATGGTACAATTGCTTCAACCGACATTCGGCGGTGTAAACTTAGAAGATATTGCAGCTCCAAAATGCTTTGAAATTGAGGAACGCCTGCGTGAAAGCTGTAACATCCCAATTTTCCATGATGACCAACACGGAACGGCGATTGTTACTGCTGCTGGACTTATCAATGCTTTAAAGCTAGCTGATAAAAAAATGGAAGATATTCGCGTTGCGGTAAATGGTGCTGGTGCGGCTGGCGTGGCCATTGTGAAGCTATTGCTTCGTATGGGAGTACAGGACGTTATTCTTTGTGATACAAAGGGAATTATTTATGAAGGACGCCCAGTTGGTATGAATCCATTTAAAGAAGCAATGGCACTTATTACAAATAAAGAGAAAAAACAAGGCACACTTGCAGATGCGCTTGTTGGGGCTGATGTATTTGTCGGTGTATCAGCTGCAGGAGCGGTTACAAAGGACATGGTTCGAACAATGAACCGTCAACCAATTATCTTTGCTATGGCAAATCCGGTACCGGAAATCATGCCGGACGAGGCAAAGGAGGCTGGAGCGCTTGTTGTCGGGACAGGACGCTCTGATTTACCAAATCAAGTGAACAACGTCTTAGCCTTCCCAGGCATTTTCCGAGGCGCGTTAGATGTACAAGCGAGCGAAATTAATGAGGAAATGAAACTGGCAGCTGTTCACGCAATTGCCGGATTAATTTCAACGGAAGATCTTCACGCTAATTATGTTATTCCTGATCCATTTGATTACCGCGTTGCCGCTGAGGTAGCAGCAGCTGTTGCGAACGCGGCCATGGAGACGGGTGTTGCACAAAGAACAGCTAACGCGGAAGCAATCAAACAACGCTTATTGGCAGCGGCTGATAAGAAAGCGGTTCTTGTATAAAGATACTACCCTGACGAAAGAAAAAATCTGTGCATCTGAGGGTAAGCATGGTACCCATATAGAAGAAACAAATATCACAACAAAGCTAAAAGCAGTGGATTTCAGAGAAGAAATCACACTGCTTTTAGCTTTTTGATTGGGAAAATACTTTAATTGACATGAAGAGGTAGTGAATTACAATAGAACAAAGTAGAAGCTACGGGTACTCTGAAAAAGAACTGCTTAATCTGATGGTAGACGTTTTCTTTTCATAAACAAGTATGCTGAGAGCCCGTACTCTGATTATGTGGCATTTCCTGAGTCAGGTTTTCCCTGCTGTATTGTGGAGATACGTTCCTGCTCTGGTTCTATATGAATTAATACTTTCGGATTGTGCAGAACTTGTTGTAAATCCTTCTCAATATCATTACAAATTTCGTGTGCCATTTCGACCTTCATGTTGCTTGGTACAACAAGATGGAGGTCAATATGTTCTTCTGAACCTGCGCGGCGTGTACGAAGATCATGGTATTCAAGATAGCGGTTTTGGTACTTATCCAAAATGCTGCGGATCGTCGCATTTTCTTTGTCAGACAGCCCGGTATCTACTAAAGGGTGGAATGCCTCTTTTACAAGATGAAGTGCTTCTTTCATAATATATAGCGCGATGGCAATTCCGATAATCGGGTCTAGAATTGTCCAGTTCGTTAGGCTGACTAACACTAAGCTTGCAGCAACGCCGAGTGAGGAATACACATCTGTTAATAAGTGCAAAGCATTCGAGCGCATTGCAACGGAACGGGCCTTCTCTCCTGCCCTTTGCACTGTTTTTCCTACAATAAAATTAATAACGGCACCGAGAAGCATTGCTCCTACACCAAGCCAAGGAAGCCGGATGGGAGCAGGATGCAGGATTTTTTCTACTGACTCGTAAATAATCCATATGCCGGCTACAAAAATTAACAGTGTCTCAACGGTTCCCGATACATTCTCAAATTTCCCGTGACCATAGGGATGCTTTGGATCAGGTGGTCTGCTTGCAACGCGTACCGCAAAAAAAGCAATAAGAGAAGCAGCGAGATCTAGAGATGAATGAATTGCTTCAGAAACAATAGCAACGGATCCTGTGACAAATCCAATGACAAGCTTTAGAGCTACTATAAACGCATTGCTGGCTACGGAAAGAGAGGCAATTGTGCTTGTTTTCAAATTGGTCACCTCCTATAGTGTGTAATGATGTAGGCTATTTTTTCTTACACTGTAAGAAAGGATTAATCTCCAGTTGGAAGCAAATTCGACGTAGCCGGAAATTATAGGAATACAGTGTAAGGGCAACTACGCCTCTGTCTTCACCTAATGACTCTCCAATCAGCAAGTTTCCTTTATACTTTTATAACATGTATACACATTACCTGTTGTGACAAATAAAAAGAAACGTATCGTACTGAGAAATAGCAAAGCGTTAGAAATTAAAGATTTGTTTGTTTTTGTCTCTGCCATTTAGCCTCGTTTTGTTTCTGTATTGTATCCTTTCCTTCCTGTTCATTGTTCATTCAGATGCACGATAGTTTTACTTTGAATACGATGTGTCGTTTGTGAAATAAAAGCATATAAATTGATGCATATTAAACAGGAAAGATAGGAGAAAGGAATAAAAAGATGGACACAGCATTACTTATAGAGATGACGTGTTATAATAAACGTATATTTCACAAAAAGGGAGATATATGATATAGAACATAATTGTCATCTAAACAGATTACCTACTTACATATAAGGAGAGCCGATTTGATTGGACATGAGTGACAGGAGAAGCCTCGTCATACGTCATATATTTGCCCATCTTTTTATTAATGAGGTTATTTTTTATGGCTGTAACGACACTCGACGTAAAGAACCCGCCGAGACTTCAAATAAACAGTACAGCTTTATATATTTATAGTGACTCAGAATGATTAAATCTCCCCCTGAATGTGTTCATTCAGGGGGTTAATTTGCCTATACGAATGTTTTGCACTGTAAGAAAGTATAAATTTCTAGCTAGAGGGCGAGTTTTCTTTATTTAGAAAGTAACCCGTTTCATACGGCTCATTGAAACAGGAATTCACCATTCTGAAGCGAATACAGCACTTGAAAGAAGTCGAGAAGCAGGAGGAAAAAGAGGGGGAAAAAAAGTGAAAACACGCGTAACAGAAATGTTCGGTATTCAATATCCAATTGTACAGGGCGGCTTAGCTCATCTGGCTTACGCAGAACTGGCGGCGGCTGTTTCAAATGCAGGCGGTCTCGGACAAATTACCGCTATGACACTTGGCACACCAGAAAAGCTGCGGGACGAAATTCGTAAGGTTCGAACGCTTACTAGTCAGCCATTTGGCGTTAATTTTGCTATTGGTGCACATCATGGACAATATAAGGATTTGCTGGAGGTTGCTATTGAGGAGCAGGTGCCGGTACTTTCTATCACTGGCGCAAACCCAACACCTATTTTTGAACGGCTGCAGGGAGAAAATATTCGAACGCTCGTACTTGTCGCAGGTGTTAGACAAGCGCAAAAAGCCGAGGCACTTGGTGCAGATGCAGTGATGGCTGTTGGTCAGGAAGGCGGTGGCCATATAGGCCGTGATGATATCGGGACAATGGTACTCATTCCGCGTGTTGTTGCCTCTGTATCCATACCCGTATTAGCTAGCGGCGGGATTGGAACTGGCAGTGGCTTATTAGCTGCGCTTGCACTTGGAGCAGAAGGGATTGAGATGGGTACACGCTTTATTGCAACAAAGGAATGTATTCATGCGAATGAAGTATATAAACAAGCGATTGTGAATGCAAAGGAAACAGATACAGTTATTATTAAAAGAACATTAGGAGCACCGGGGCGTGTGTTAAAAACAGAATATACGCAACAGATTATCGCCCGGGAACAAGAAGGTGCAACGTATGAAGACTTAAAGGATGCGATTAGCGGCAAGGCTAACTGCCGTTATATTTATGAGGGAAAGGAAACAGATGGGTTCGGCTGGGCCGGGCAGGTTGTTGGTCTTATTGATACTATCCCTACAGTACAAGAGCTATTGAATGAGATGATTTCCGAAGCTGAAGAAGGACGATTGCGTCTTGGCAGAATATTTAGAAGCGTAGAGTAGGTACATAGAGAGGTAAAAGAGCCGATATTCTTCATAGGATCGGTGATGTTTGCCCCTTACAAGGAAGTGTGAGCTCTCCCTATTTGCTCTATGAGAAGCCTGTTGGACGGCTCTGTATTTCGCTTCCTAGGAAGAGGATACGGAATCTCCCACCTCAAGGAGCGTTAGCGAGTAGATGGGGGTAGTTCAATTAATCGTATAGGGCCCCAAAGAAAACGTTATCATTTTCTGATTGACAGGCGTAAGCCATCTAGTTATGATGGTAATAATTAACTCCAAGATAGCACTTGTCCAAATGTTCTTGAAAAGGAGGTTGCTAAATTTGTCACTTATTATCTAAGTATAGAATGAATTGTATGCATCTCTATTAAATTGCCACTTAAGTTCCTCCAAAGACATCGTTTTACGTATCTATTTTCGCCTTACACCACTTGATTCTATCAAACTAGTTTTCTATTTTCCTATTGTTATCCCAATATGTGTATGAATCACGAAAGGAGTTGTGATCATGACGTTAAAACCGTATGTTAAGCAGTTTCTTCAAGCAGCTCGAAAGGAAACGCCGCACAGCCCTATTGATATGGTAAGATTGCGTGGTACAATGACTACCTTGCTTCCGCCAGTGGGGCCGCGTCCTTCGGCAGAAAAAGCAGAAGACCGCCTCATTCCTGGACCAAACGGAGCTGTTCCCGTTCGGATGTATACCCCCTCTGGAAAAGGACCTTTTCCTCTATTTGTCTATATACATGGCGGGGGATGGACGATAGGGAGTATCGAAGAATATGACACCACATGCAGACTGCTCGCTAACGAGACAGGAGCCAAGGTGATCTCTGTGGAGTATCGCTTGGCACCGGAACATCCATTTCCAGCGGGGCTGGAGGATTGCTATGCAGCGGCAGAATGGATTTTTGAGCATGCTGCTGAATTAAATGGAGACCCAACCAATCTCACAATTGGCGGTGATAATGCGGGAGGGAATTTATCGGCAGCAGTTGCGCTTATGGCGCGAGATCGGAATAAATCGTTCATCTCTAGACAGGTCCTCATGTATCCTGCAACAGATTACTATCATTACCGTGTTTATTCGGAGTATGACTCCATTATTGAAAATGGCGATGGCTACGTTTTAACAAATGTAGATATGTCCTATTTTTGGACACTTTATTTAGGCGATGAGATGCATGCAGCTAACTCTTACGCATCTCCTATCCGTGCACGTGATTTTAACAATCTGCCGCCAACACTTCTCATCACTGCTGAATATGACCCGCTGCGCGACGAAGGGGAGTTATATGGAGTAAAGCTTCGACAGGCTGGTACGCATGTACAAGCAAAACGCTTTGATGGCATGATTCACGGTTTTGTTTCGCTATTTCCAGATCAGAAAGAAGGAAGAGAAGCACTGGAGCTTATTAGGGATTTTGTAAATACGCCGTTTGTGATGCAAAAATAAGGAGTTTATGTGTAAAACCTGACTCGATTTCTCCCTAGAGAGAACGAGTTAGGTTTTTGTGTTTATAAAGAAAGGAATATAATGTGTATGGATATGATGAATGGAGTATCATATAATGATGTATGATAGAGCCTTTTTATAAGGTTAGACAGAAAGATACTTCACCAGCTAGGGGAAAATCGATTTTGAAAACAGTTGCTATTCCTCTTCTTCAATGATAAATTAAATTTATTCTTTCATGAAGGATTGTTACTGGTAGAGCAGGCAAAACCTTAACCGTTATTCTTTATATAATATACTTATATTCATAAAGGTGATCTCAATGAAAATCGCAAAAGTAATCAACAATAACGTTATTAGTGTTTTCAATGATCAAAACGAGGAATTGGTCATAATGGGCAGGGGGCTTGCATTTCAGAAAAAACCAGGCGATCCAGTAGATGAGGAACGGATTGAGAAGGTGTTCTCATTAAAAAATAAGGACATCTCAGAAAAATTTAAAACGCTTTTATACGAAATTCCTATGGAGTATATGGAGGTTTCTGAAGAAATTATCCAGTCTGCCAAAATGAGGCTTAGCAGAGAATTAAATGACAGCATCTATGTATCTTTAACAGATCATATTCATTTTGCCATTGAACGAAATAAAAAGGGAATGGACATTAAAAATGCGCTGCTTTGGGAAATTAAGCGCTTATATAAGGATGAATTTTCCATTGGTAAAGAGGCTTTAACTAAAATTGAGGCCAAGCTTGGCATAGTCCTTCCAGAGGATGAAGCTGGCTTTATTGCAATGCATATTGTGAATGCCGAATTGAATGAAGAAATGCCAAACATCGTAAATATCACGAAGGTGATGCAGGATATTTTAAATATTGTAAAGTATCACTTTAAAATTCAGTTTGACGAGGAATCATTGAATTATTATCGCTTCGTAACACATTTGAAATTCTTTGCCCAACGATTATTTGGCAAAACATATATGGAAGATCAGGATGATTTTCTATTTGAAGCGGTAAAGAATAAGCATAAAGAAGCATTCGAATGTACACAAAAGATAAACGAATATATTAAGAAGCAGCATGCATACGAGTTAACGAATGAAGAAATGCTGTATTTAACAATTCATATTGAACGAGTTGTAAATCGAAAGTAAAGAGCTTGCTTAGCATGTATTTTCTACTAAAAAAAGAAAGCGTTGACATCTGGTTTTTACCTTGTTACAGTGCACTGATAAATTAAGTATCTGATTCATTTTAGGATTGTTACTGGTTAAGCAGGCAAAACCTAAATCGCTGACAGAGAAGGGATGTACTCTCTTATACTGTAGTGATTTAGGTTTTTTTACATTGTAAGAAAGTATAAATTTCTAGCTAGGAGACCATTGTGGACAAGACAACATGTTCTCACAGCAAATGAGGAGACGTTACTTTTATAAAAATATCAAGTAGAAAGAGCATGAAATGAAGAAGCATATACAACGCTTTACTAAATCATTATTGTAAAGTATCTATCAGGAAGAAGACGCTGCTGTATTAAGAGCAGGCGTCTTTTTTTATTTTTTTGAGTTCATAAAACCCTGCCAAAAAACCTAAACGTTTGACTGTACGGTATTTATTGTGTTATGCTGAATTCAACAGCTACAAAGGGGGTTGTCTAGTTGGGAATGTGTATCGAATTGGAGAGTTAGCGCAGTTGGCCCATGTTTCAAGACGAACTATCGATTATTATACAAATTTAGGGTTGCTGAAGGCTGAACGTTCGGATTCTAACTATCGATATTATGATGAGACAGCACTTGACACATTGAAGTATATTGAGAGCTACAAAAAGATACATGTACCTCTTTGTGAGATTAAGGAATTACTGCAGCAACGACAGTCGGAACGTCAGAATAAAGATGTTGTGATGGAACAGCTGAGCGGAATTTCAAAGCAGATGCATGAACTTGAACATGAATTGCTGCAGATTCGTCCATTGTTGGACTCCTTGACAGATGAACAAAAGCAGCGACTGAAACAGCATTTATCCACACAAACATCAGCCTTGGTGCACACACTTTCAGTACTGCTTGCATAGAGGGTGGTAAACTAAGCAGATTCGTATTTTAAAAATTGTAATTATTAAACATAACTAGATTTTCTTCAGAGGGAACAACGAAGAATAATCAAGAAAGATACAATAGGAGAAAACAGGGAGGTGAACCTCTTAGCTGTTATAGCTAAGGGATGTTCTTGGAGATATTTAATTTAATCATGATTGCAGTTTTAATCGCTCTTACAGGCTTTTTCGTGGCAGCAGAGTTTGCCGTGGTAAAAGTACGCAGCAGCCGAATTGATCAGCTAGTCGCTGAAGGAAAACGAGGCGCTTTATCTGCTAAACGTGTTATAACCCATTTGGATGAGTATTTATCTGCTTGTCAGCTTGGCATCACTGTAACAGCGCTCGGTCTCGGATGGTTAGGGGAACCAACCGTACACCATATGCTGGAGCCGCTATTTCACAAGTTAAATGTATCTGATGCAGTTGCCAGCACGAGTGCTTTTATTGTAGCTTTTTCGCTCGTTACATTCCTGCACGTTGTGGTTGGCGAGCTGGCACCAAAGACAGTGGCAATTCAGAAGGCAGAGCAGGTTACCTTGCTGTTTGCTCGTCCGCTTATTATTTTCTATAAGATTGCTTACCCATTCATTTGGGTTTTGAATAGTTCTGCACGTATTCTTGTTGGATGGTTTGGATTAAAGCCGGCCTCCGAGCATGAAGCGGTACACTCAGAAGAGGAATTGCGTCTTATTTTATCAGAAAGCTATGAGAGTGGAGAAATCAATCAGGTTGAGTATAAATATGTAAACAATATTTTTGAGTTTGACAATCGCATTGCAAAAGAAATTATGGTTCCACGCACAGAAATTGTTGGTTTATATGCGGATGACCCGATAGAAGAGCATATGAATCTTATTAAAACTGAAAAATATACACGTTATCCTGTTTTTGGTGAAGATAAGGACGATATCATTGGGATGATCAATGTGAAGGACTTCTTCATCCATTATACAGACAGCTTAAAAATAAAACCGAAGTCTATCCGTGGCTTTATGCGACCAGTTATTGAAGTAATGGAAACTGTTCCAATCCATGATTTGCTGCTTGAGATGCAGAAAAGACGGGTTGCTCTGGCGATTTTGTATGATGAATATGGTGGAACAGCGGGATTGGTTACACTTGAAGACATCTTAGAAGAAATTGTTGGTGAAATTCGCGATGAGTATGATGAAGATGAAAAACCGCCCGTACAGCATATTGATGACCATCATAAAATTGTCGATGGCAAAGTGCTTATTAGCGATGTAAATGATTTGTTCGGTATTCATATTACTGATGAAGATGTCGATACAATTGGCGGTTGGGTGATGACGCAAAATCATGAGATCGGGCAAGGACAGTCTATTAGAATGGATGATTATGAGTTTAAGGTGTTAGAGAAGGATGCTCACCAAGTCAAGCTTGTAGAAATTCGTCGTCAAGAGAAACAAGAACAGCAGGCAGCCACTGTATAGGGCTATTGCCTGCTTTCCCTACATATTAGCTTTACAATTATTAAAAGGAGAGATGGAGATGTTCAAGAAATTTTTAGCACGTTTGGGAAAAGGAGCAGCAACGGTTGATTTGCGTTTTGAAGGTCGTCCGTATCGTGCAAATGAAACGGTGCAAGGAGAAGTTTTGATCCAAGGCGGGGAAGTGGAACAAAAAATTAATCATCTGGCAGCCAAGCTGATAATGAATGTTAATACGAAGCAAGGAACTGTTGCACGCGAAGTTACAACGATTCCGCTTAGCAGCGCATTTACGATTTTTCCAAAGGAACAAAAGGCGATTCCGTTCACTTATACGATTCCAGCTAACCTGCCTGTTTCTAGAGGAACTGTTTCCTATTACTTTGATACGCACCTAGATATTGACGGCGGTGTAGATCGTACGGACCTTGATCGTCTTATTGTTGAAGCACCAAAGGATGTACAAGCTGTGTTTCAGGCACTCCAGCAGCTTGGGTTCCATGAAAAGCCAAGCTCTGGTAAGCTGGACACTTACGGTCAAGAGTTCGCATTTTTCCCGACAACATTGTTTGTGGGACAAGTAAGCGAGATAGAACTTCGCTTTGCTTCTGAAGCGATGGGCGGCTTACGAATCTGGATGGAAGTGGACTGTCGCGGTGCTTATCACGAAGTCGAGGCGAAACGGGAATTATTTTTAGATCAAGATACTCTGCAGGATGCTGAGGAATTGGTAGATATATTGAGACAAACTATTATTGAAGCTACGGAACAGCCGCATAGCTTTATGCATCCATTTTCCTATGAGAAATACGGACATCATGGTCATCACAGCCATGGTCATCATGGCAGTTCAGTAGCTGGCATGGTTGGTGGTCTGGCCATGGGAATTCTAGGGGCTATGCTGTTAGAGGAAATGATGGGTGAAGCGCTGGAAGCGGCTGGAGAAGCGCTTGGCTTTGAGGAAGAGGATTCTGAAGAAGAATCAGGCTTCGGTGACTTCTTCGGCGGAGATGACGGAGAGTTTTAATATAGAAAGGGCTGTTTCCCTGTTTTAGTAGACTTTTATGGGGAATATAGACAAGACAGCTATATTTTTATGAACGGAACTAGATGAATTAAAGAGAATACTAGATTCAAACGATAAAGTTCCGCTATGGACAACTAGAGATAAACTCCTGTTGCGGAGGTTTAGCCCTACGCTGCCATTTGGGGCCATGGGAGCTAGATATCGCCTCGAAAAGTTATACTTTTTTATCGTGCAGGAAAGAAAACCTCTCAGCTTAGTGCTGAGAGGTTTTCTTGTTTACTCTGTAGGAAGTATACACTTTCCAGATGGAAGTCATTCAACGTAGTCGGAAATTTTAGGAGTACAGTGTAAGTGCCACTACGCTTCTGTCTTCGCCTAAAGGCTTGCCAATCAGCGAGTTTTCTTTATACTGTAAGCTTTTGTAAATCGCCATCTAAAAAGCTGTTAGAATAACGTACAACCTTTTGGAAGCTTTCTTATTGAACCTCTGCAGATAATCGTTCTAAAATCCTTCTTTTTTTATAAAGCATTCTTCCTGTTTCAGCGATATCCTCAATTGCTTTCCGGTTTAAATAGGCTCCAAAAACCATTCCTGCAACTGGAACGAGCTGAAATAACTTTTTCCAGCCATAGTTATCACGATATACAGTAATGACTTCACGCCAGGATGCGACTTGGGAAATGCCATCTCGTTGATGGGCACGGTTGTCAAAGTTTTGCAACTCCTTTAAAATTGTCTGTTTTCCGATGATGTCAGAGGAAGAAAACTGCAGACATTTCACAATAAACAATCGTTCTGTTTCATCATGAGGATCATACCCATAGCAGATCGCGATCTCTTGGAGAATTTTTAATGACATGCCAAGTACAGCCGGTATATCAATTGTTAATGTGAAAATTCCACCGAACCCCGTTGTCGCCCCTTGTGCTGTTGCTAATCTTTTACGCGATTGTGCAAATTCCTGGGCAACCCGATCGATCTCGCGAAGCGGCAAGTGACGAACATCCTCTAAAGAAATATTGGCTCCAAGCTTCTGCAGAGTTGCTTCCTTGTTTACAAGATATCGGCTGCCGCTATGAATATACTGAACCAATTCATCAAGTACGGCGTTTACCTTTTGGTGGAGAAATTTTGGTGTAAGTTTATCTAAGATTGTAAACGGAATTTTCCCCCACTTTTCCCAGAACCAAAGATCTTCTTGTTCTTGCTCCCATTGTTTGATTTCTTCCAATTGTGTTAACAGCTCTTCATTTTGCTCTCGCATCTATTTTCTCCTTACATTCATTCATATTACTATTGTAACCTATTTAATAGCTATTATTGTCAAATTTTCTAGAACATCGTAATGAAATGTTTTTAGAAAGATGGAAGCATTTCTAAAGGTATCGTTAATTCGAAAGGAGGTTCAGAGAGCAAACAAATCATGAGCTTGAGGCCCTATTGATGATATATGACATACAGTCTCTACTTGGATAATCGATGTTTTTCTGTTACATCTAATTGTATAATTTTCCCATCCTGAATAATAATGGTCACGGAGCCATACTGAATTTTTTCTAATAACGATAAGATGTAACCTGCTTTTTCTTGATTCGTTTTTATCATTTATAATCCCCCTCCCAATTTAAACATTTCGTATTATTTTTTCATACATTTGACGAACGTATATTCTTGTTCAAGGTCACTTAACGTCCATCTAAAAAGATAAGTAGATTCTTTTGTATATAAGCCTGATGCAATCAATTGATCAATCAAGTATTGTTTTCGTTGTTCTATAGCGTAACGGAGCAAATTGTTCATTCTAACACACATCCAATCACTAAAAAGTATCTTTTTGTAAAAGAGTCTATTCAGCAAGATGAGGTTTAAGTATCAAAATTCCCAATTGAAGCTATCCATAACTATAGTCCCTATATTAATTTTACACTTTAAGAAAGTATAAATTTCTAGCCGGAAGCTAACTCGACGTAGCGAGAAATTTTAGGAATAAAGTATAAGGGCAACTACGCCTCTGTCTTCGTCCAAAGGCAGGGCTCATCAATCGACGAGTTTTATTCACTATTCCGATTGATAAAGTATGTTTTGATGCGTGTTAGTAGAACAATGGCGACTCTCCAGTGATCTGGTTGAGGCCAAATGGTCTTAGGATATAGGTGTATGTGTATAAATTTGTAGCACAAAATAGCTGTATTTCACAAGGTATATCCTCTACTTGGATAGACGATGCTTTTCAATTACATCCAACTGTACAATTTTTTCATCATGAATTACGATTGTTACAGACCCATATTTGATTCTCTCTAGTAACTCTAGAATATAATTAATTTTTTCTTGACTGACCTCCGCCATAATATTTCCCCCTTACTAGTTTTTTTTCCTTCTTACACATTTGTATTCTCTTTCAAGATCATTTAGTGTCCACTCGAAGAGATGCTTAGACCCTTTTTTATAAATGCCTGATGCAATCAGTTGATCAATCAAGTATTGTTTTCGTTTTTCTAAAGCGCTGCGGAACTCATTACTCATTTTATAACGCGTCCTATCATAAACATGTGTACCCTCATGCTTTTCTTTGAAGTGGAACCACTTCTTCTCGATTGTTTTGTCATATTATCCCTCCTCGTGTCTCTATGCCTTATCTTTTCATACAGCCCGAAGTAAAGCTAGGATAAATTATAAGGCACCATATGAGCATAGTTCGGTGCCTTCGGTAGACCAATCAGCAAAATAGAATGTAACACCATACTAAAGTGTATTATTCCTATGAGTCAAGTATGTTTTTGATTAATTTACAGTAATTTTAGAAAATAGGAATGTACGAATTTGGGAACGTTGTTTATTTTCCTTTTTCTGCTTTTTCTTATATTACATTTAGTTTCTTTTTCTGCATGCTGAATGTAATATAATTCGCATAGAAAAGGTATGTTAATCTCTTATAAGAGAGAAGGTTTTTTTAATTATTTATTCAAATTTAAATTCTTAGTTGACAGATATGAATAGTATATATAGAATGAGTGCAGGTAATCAATTCAATTTTTTTGAAGAGACTTAAAATTGCATAAGCCGATCAGACAACTGAAGGCACACGACGTTTGCTCCCTAGGGCATGTTGTGTGCTTTTTGTTATATAAAAAGGGGGAACTTACATGAAGTTATGGAAGAAAAAATCAATTGTAAAACAGGCGGGCATCTTACTCTCTACATTTATTTTGCTGTCAGGATGCTCGTCCGAGACAACGGGGGACACAGCGAAGCAGGAAAAAGCAAAGCCAATTGAGCTTCTTAATGTATCATATGATCCAACTCGTGAGCTGTATCAAGAATTTAATAAGGAGTTTGCGGCATATTGGAAAGAAAAAACCGGGCAGACCGTTACAGTGAAACAATCACATGGCGGATCGGGAAGTCAAGCTCGCTCGGTTATTGACGGTTTAGATGCGGATGTTGTAACGTTGGCACTTGCCTATGATATTGATGCAATCAGTCAGCAAAAGCTGCTGTCGGAGGACTGGCAAAAGCGGCTAGCAAATAATTCAACTCCATATACATCAACAATTGTATTTCTTGTTCGAAAAGGAAACCCAAAAGGAATTAAAGATTGGGATGATTTAACGAAAGCTGGAGTTTCTGTTATCACACCAAACCCGAAAACATCAGGAGGCGCTCGTTGGAATTACTTAGCAGCTTGGGGATATGCTCTGAATAAATACGGTAATAGCGACGAGAAGGCACAGGAGTTTGTAAAAAATATTTACAAAAATGTTGCGGTATTAGATTCTGGAGCGCGCGGGGCAACGACTACCTTTGTAGAAAAGGGAATTGGTGATGTTTTAATTGCTTGGGAAAATGAAGCATTGTTATCACAAAAGGAGCTGGGAGCGGACAAATTTGAAATTGTAACTCCATCTATTAGCATCCTTGCTGAGCCGCCGGTAGCTGTTGTAGATAAAGTAGTAGATAAAAAAGGAACGCGTAAAGTAGCTGAAGCGTATCTGGATTATTTATACACAGAAAAAGGGCAGGAGATTGCAGCAAAAAATTTCTATCGTCCGCGTAACGAGAAGGTAGCTGCGAAATATGCATCTCAATTCCCAAAAGTAAAATTGTTCACAGTTGATGAAGTATTCGGTGGATGGAAGAAAGCACAAGAAAGACATTTTAATGATGGAGGAGTGTTTGATTCTATTTACCAAAAATAAAGAGAGTCGTTGTACTCAATGGGGTGAAGAAAGGTGAATATACGCAGAACAACGAAGCGAAAGATCTTGCCGGGCTTTGGTCTTTCGCTCGGCTTTACTACACTATATTTGAGCTTATTTGTGCTCATCCCGCTATCTATGGTATTTATAAAGACCTCACAGCTTGGATGGGGCAAATTTTTTCAAGTGGTAACAAGTGAACGGATCCTGCATTCTTATAAGATCAGTTTTGGAACTGCATTTGCAGCAGCTTGTATCAATGTCATATTTGGTTTACTAATTGCCTGGGTATTGGTTAGATATCCTTTCCCAGGTAAACGCCTGTTAGATGGATTCATAGATTTGCCGTTTGCTTTGCCTACTGCGGTAGCGGGAATTACGCTCACAACGCTGTATGCGCCGAATGGTTGGATTGGAAAGCTCCTTCCTTTTCAGGTCGCCTTTACTCCAATTGGTATTACTATTGCTTTAACATTTATCGGGCTTCCCTTTGTCGTGCGCATGGTGCAGCCAGTGCTGCAAAATATTGAGAGGGAAGTGGAGGAAGCTGCCGCCAGCCTCGGAGCATCCCGCCTACAAATCTTTTGTAAGATTATTTTCCCTGAAATATTCCCTGCTTTATTAGCTGGATTTTCATTAGCGTTTGCACGCGGCTTAGGAGAGTACGGATCTGTTGTGTTCATCGCAGGGAATATGCCAATGAAAACGGAGATTACTCCGCTTATGATTATGACAAAGCTTGAGCAGTACGATTATGCGGGAGCGACGGCCATTGCAGTTGTAATGCTGCTGGTTTCCTTGCTGTTTTTATTTATCATTAACCTGCTTCAAGCATGGAGCCGCAGGCATGAGCTTCGAGGTGAATAGGAGGAGAAGTATGGAACTGGCAGCATCAAAAACGACGAGACAGACCGCATCAGCACCTCGTCAAACAACAAGTGAATCTAGAATTGTGAAAATCATCCTTATTTCAATAGCGATTCTGTACTTATTTCTATTTCTTTTTATTCCGCTCATTACCATTTTCGCAAAGGCTTTTGAGCAGGGGGTAGCTGTATATACAGCCGCAGTGACAGATAGTGATGCCTTTGCTGCTATTCGTCTTACTTTTATTGTTACATTACTTGTTGTTCCACTGAATACTATTTTTGGAGTTGCAGCGGCATGGTTGATTACCAAGTTTCGCTTTAAAGGAAAGCAGCTGTTGCTATCGCTCATTGAGCTGCCGTTTGCGGTTTCTCCTGTTATTGCCGGTTTGGTGTTTGTATTGTTATTTAGTCCGCGCGGGGTATTGGGTCCGTGGCTTGTAGAGCACGGAATAAAAATTATTTTCTCAGTGCCTGGGATTGTGATTGCGACAGTCTTTGTCACGCTGCCATTTGTTGCCCGCGAGCTCATTCCAATTATGCAATCTCAAGGGACAGCGGAGGAAGAAGCTGCTCTCTCGCTTGGTGCAAACGGTTGGTATATGTTCTTTCGGGTTACGCTTCCAAATATAAAATGGGGCTTATTATACGGTATGATTTTGTGTAATGCCCGAGCAATTGGTGAATTTGGAGCGGTTTCTGTTGTGTCTGGACATATACGCGGAATGACAAATACGATGCCGCTGCATATTGAGATTTTATACAATGAATATCAATTTTCCGCGTCGTTTGCTGTAGCCTCTTTAATGTCACTTATGGCGCTCCTCACACTTATCGTGAAAAGCTGGATTGAGTGGCGAACGGAGAAGCGGGAAGTGTGAGAAGGGAGAAAAAACGATGACAATTCAAATTCGAAATGTATCAAAGCAATATGGGGAATTTCAAGCGCTGACAGATATTGATTTAGATATCCCAAAGGGGGAGCTTGTTGCGTTATTAGGCCCTTCTGGCTCAGGCAAGACGACGCTGCTGCGGATTATTGCTGGTTTAGAAGCAGCGGATACAGGGTCTGTTTCATTTGATGGAGAAGATTTAACTGATGTTCATGTTAAGCATCGCGAGGTCGGCTTTGTTTTCCAGCATTATGCCTTATTTAAACATATGACCGTATTTGAAAATGTTGCCTTTGGACTAAAGGCGCGCAAACGGAGACTGCGGCCGACTGCAGCCGTGATTGAGGGAAAGGTACATGAATTGCTGCGCCTAGTGAAATTAGACGGCTTTGCCAATCGTTACCCTGCGCAACTATCAGGCGGACAGCGTCAGCGTGTTGCGCTTGCGCGAGCACTCGCAGTAGAACCGAAGATTTTGCTGCTTGATGAGCCCTTTGGCGCATTAGATGCCAAGGTACGTAAAGAGCTGCGCCGCTGGCTGCGGAAGCTGCATGATGAGTTTCATATTACAAGTGTATTTGTGACGCATGATCAAGAGGAGGCATTAGATGTAGCCGATCGAATTGTTGTGATGAACAAAGGGAAGATTGAGCAGCTGGGGACACCGGATCAGGTATATGATCATCCTGCCAGTCCGTTCGTGTATGATTTTCTAGGAAGCGTCAATCTATTTCGCGGTCGTTTGCATCGAGGCAAGCTGAATCTTGGCTCCGCACAGCTAGAAGCACCAGAGCATTCCCATGTTTTGGATACAGATGCCGTTGGCTATGTGCGTCCACATCATTTGTCCATTGAACGTGTAAAACAAAGCGAGGATGCCATTTCTGCTAAGGTTTTCCATTCGCACGTTGTTGGTCCTGTTGTGCATATTGAGCTAAAGCGGGAGGACACGAATGAGTATGTAGAGGCAGAAATTAGCAAGGAGCAGTTTACGAAGCTGGGGCTCCAAGTTGGTGAGATTGTCTATGTTCGTCCAAAAGAAGTGAAAGTATTTGTGCCAGAGGATTTTGTAATTTAAAGTGTGAATCCTAGATTGTGAGTATATGTTTTACATGTATGGAAATTTATTTAAAATCTTAGTTGACTTATAGGAGTAATGCATACTATTATTATCCACAAGATAATAAATAGTTTACCTGACTGATCGGAAAAACCGAAGGTCCTTAACTGCAAAAGCAAAAGGGTTAAGGACCTTTTTTGGCTCTTTAATCCTAGTTAACAGATAAGAAAAGGGTATTTAAAACGTACTACATACCTAAGGGGGTTTTACAATGTGTAAAGGCAGAGAGTTAATCGAATAAGAGAGCAGCTAATCCATTTTTGTAGGGAGGGAGAACACAGTGAGTATTTCGATTACGTCATTAGATAAAACATTTGTGAAGTCTCAAGGGCAAGTAAAGGTACTACAAGATATTAATTTACAAGTCAAGAAAGGGGAATTTGTTACGGTTATTGGTCCTAGCGGATGCGGTAAGAGCACATTGCTGAAGCTAATTGCGGGTCTTGATCACGAGTTTGAAGGAGCAATCCACCTGAATGGTGAGCCGATCACCAGACCAAGCATCAAACAAGGATTTATTTTTCAGGAGCATCGTCTTTTTCCATGGTTAACAGTAGAAAAAAATATCGCTGCCGACTTATCACTAAAAGATCCTCAGGTGCGAAGCAGGGTGGATGAGCTCATTGAACTTGTAAGATTGAAAGGCTTTGAGAAGGCATACCCAAAGGAGATATCTGGAGGAATGTCACAACGGGTAGCGATTGCAAGAGCATTATTACGAGATCCAGAAGTGCTGCTGCTCGATGAGCCGTTCGGTGCACTTGATGCCTTCACAAGAACTCATTTGCAGGATGCGTTGCTTGAGATTTGGCAGCAAAAGAAAACGACAATGATTCTCGTGACGCATGATATTGATGAATCTATTTATCTTGCTGATCGCATCGTTATCATGAGCGCAAGACCAGGCCAAATTAGCAATATTATTTCAGTGGATTTACCACACCCCCGAAAAAGAGCGAGTCGTTCTTTTCAGGAATTCAGGCAATTGGTATTAAGTGAATTTGAAAAAGTAGAAGAGCTTCAGCTCATTGAAGGATCGGGTATTTAGGGGAGGATGAAGAATATGATTCGAAACATAAAGATTTCTGTGCTCATACTTACAGCACTGGTAATGGCTATTCTAGCCGGTTGCGCATCAAAGGAGACAACGGCAAGCGAGAAAAAGGAAAACAAGGAAAATCTCACAATAAACATTGGGATTCAGCAAAGTCTAGGACCTTTATTAATCGCGAAGGAAAAAGGCTGGTTTGAAGAAGAGTTCAAAAAGGTCGGGGTTAAGGTAAAATGGACAGTGTTCCAAAGCGGTCCGCCTCATTTTGAAGCATTAGCAGCAAATCGGTTAGACTTTGGAGCAGTAGGAAATTCGCCAGTAATTGCCGGCCAAGCAGCCAATATCCAATTCAAGGAAATTGCCCTGGCAAGTGATGGATTAAAAGGAAATGCAATTCTTGTTCGCAAAGACAGTTCAATTCAAACGCTGAAGGATTTAAAGGGGAAAAAGATTGCAGTAGCGAAAGGAAGCAGCGGATTTAATGTATTATATCGTGCGTTAGATAAAGCTGGTTTGAAACCGGAGGATGTGAAGGTTATTCAACTACAACCGGATGAGGCACAGCCTGCATTTGAAACAGGAGCAGTAGATGCATGGTCAATTTGGGAGCCATTCGTTTCTCTCCAAACCATTCAGAAGGACGCAAGAATATTGGCAGACGGCGCATCCTTAAATGTATACTCACCGGGCTTTGTCATTGCACGGACTGCATTTACAAAGGAACATCGGGAACTGGTTGTGCGTTTTCTAAAGGTGTACGAAAAAGCTCGTCTTTTCGAAAAAGAAAATCGTACTGAAGCGATCGAGTTGTATGCAAATGCGAAAAAAATCGATAAGGATATTGTAGGTCATATACTTGAAAACAATCAATCCTTGAATCTGCCGATTACAGAGGAAATTATCCAAGCACAGCAGGATACCGCAGATTTTCAGTATTCTCTTCAAGCCATTACGAAGAAAATTGATACATCTCAAGTAGTTGATAATTCATATATTAAGCAAGCATTACAAGAAATAAAAGAAGAACAGAATAAGTGAGGTGATGTAGGGTGAATAAGGTAAAAACGGCAGTATCACCCGTTCGTTCCATCGGTAACATCGGAAAGCCGATCGCGTCTAAACAACGGAAGAGGATTTCTTTTAACAGTACTACAGGTGTAATGTTTCGGGGCTTAGTTCTACCAATCTTTGTATTAGTAATCTGGCAGTTATCCGTATCACTTTTACATGTACCGA
The DNA here is from genome assembly GCF_004138295.1 of Ectobacillus funiculus. Lineage (GTDB taxonomy): Bacteria > Bacillota > Bacilli > Bacillales > Bacillaceae_G > Ectobacillus > Ectobacillus funiculus. Next base: position 67,135 of record NZ_SCFM01000029.1, read on the forward strand.
ATACAGTACTGCCAGCGCCCTCACATATCTTGGCTTCCCTTCAGGAGCTGATAGCGTCGGGGGAACTGTTTGGACACCTGAAAATTAGCGTTACCCGTGCCCTTATTGGATTTTTATTAGGTGCTAGCTTAGGTCTCTTGTTTGGGACAGTAACGGGCCTTTCCAATAAAACGGAGCAATTCTTGGATCCATCCTTGCAAATGCTGCGCACAGTACCACACTTAGCGTTGGCGCCGTTATTTATTCTCTGGTTTGGTCTAGGCGAACTATCAAAGATACTATTAATTGCGCTTGGTGCATTCTTCCCGTTATATGTCAACACATTGCTTGGTATACGAGGGGTAGACAAAAAATTATTTGATGTAGCGCGCATTCTGGAATTTAGCCGCTGGCAGCAAGTAACAAAGCTCATTTTACCAGCTTCTCTGCCAAATATTCTGCTTGGGGTCCGATTGTCACTTGGTGCAGCTTGGCTTGGATTAGTTGTTTCAGAATTAATGGGAGCTAGCGAGGGAATTGGATACCTCATTATGGATGCTAGACAATTTACCCGCACGGAGGTTGTTTTTGTCGGTATTATCATCTTCGCTCTTGGCGGGAAACTGGCTGATTCACTTGTCCGGGTATTGGAGTCTAGATTATTAAAATGGCGTGACAGCTATCGAGGAAAGGATGCTACGTGATGGAATGCAAGGTATATACAAAACAGTAACCTGTTACACAAATAAAACCAACTAAATTTATCGTTTAAATACGGATTAATATATGGTCTTTTTCCATCTGAAAAAAGGAGAGATGATGATGTCAAACATTGTAATTATTTCTGGGAGTCCTGCTGTAGTTTCACGATCATCCGCCATTTCTAAACTCGTGAAAGATGTGCTTGTTACGAACGGAAATAAGGTAGAGGAGATTGCGGTGCGCAATCTTCCTGCTGAGGACCTTCTATATGCAAACTTTAATAGCCCGGCCATTCAACAAGCAAAAGCGCTAGTTGAACAAGCGGATGGAGTTATCATTGTCAGTCCGGTATATAAAGCTAGTTATCCAGGAGTTTTAAAAGCCTTTTTAGATCTAATTCCTGAAAAAGGCTTGGCAAATAAAGTTGTTCTTCCGATTGCTACAGCAGGTACCATTGCGCATCTTTTAGCACTTGAATATGCGTTCAAACCTCTTTTCTCAGTACTAGGTACGCGAGATGTTACCGATGGCGTATATATTGTAGATTCACAAGTTGCCTATACAGAGCATGAGCTTACATTTGTCGATATAGAAGTGGAACAAAGGCTTGGGGATGCTATTACGCAGCTGCAGGTACGATTACAACAAAAAGAAGCGCAAGCAAGCCGCTAAAATGAAGAAGGAGTGAAGAAGGAATGGAGATTTTATGGTTTATTCCAACTCATGGAGACAGCCGTTATTTAGGAACAACAAAGGGAGGACGTGTAGCTGATTTTTCATATTTTCGTCAAGTCGCGCAAGCCGCTGATCGCCTTGGCTATACAGGTGTCTTAATTCCGACAGGGAGATCATGCGAAGATCCATGGACGTTGGCTTCGGCCTTATCCGCTGTTACAGAACGATTGAAGTTCCTCATTGCTGTTCGCCCGGGGATTATGTCCCCTGCTGTTGCAGCAAGAATGGCAGCAACAGTGGACCGCATCTCAAACGGACGGCTTCTCATTAATGTGGTCGCGGGTGGCGATCCGGTCGAATTAGCTGGCGATGGATTATTCCTTACGCACGATGAGCGTTATGAAGTAACAGATGAGTTTTTAACAGTTTGGCGGAATTTGCTAGAGGGAAAGGAAGTTGACTTTAAAGGCAAGCATCTCAATATAGACGGTGGCCAATTGCTCTTCCCACCTGTCCAGCAGCCACACCCTCCTATTTATTTTGGCGGTTCATCGCCGGCAGGGCAAGCCGTTGCAGCAAAACATACAGATGTGTATCTAACATGGGGAGAACCGCCTGCTCAGGTGGAACAAAAGATAAAAGAAGTGCGCCGCCGGGCCGAGCAAGAAGGAAGAACCGTGCGCTTTGGCATGCGCCTGCACGTGATTGTGAGAGAAACGGAAGAGGAAGCATGGCAAGCTGCTGACCGCTTAATCCAATATGTAGATGACGATACGATTGCAGCGGCGCAGCGTACATTGGCTCGACAAGATTCGGTTGGACAGAAAAGAATGATGCAGCTGCATAAAGGCGGAAGAGAAGTCCTTGAGATTAGTCCAAATCTATGGGCAGGAGTCGGGCTTGTTCGAGGAGGAGCCGGTACAGCGCTTGTCGGCAATCCGGGTCAGGTTGCTGCTAGAATGAAAGAATATGCAGATTTAGGTATTGATACGTTTGTGTTATCCGGCTATCCCCATTTAGAGGAAGCATATCAATTTGCAGAGCTTGTCTTCCCGCTGTTGCCGTTGAAAAACAGGGGCTTCGAGCAAAAGAATCAACTTGTTGGGGAGATGATTGCGAACCAATACTCGCCAGAAGTTTCCAAGTAGCTCTTGATCTAGGCTCGTAAGAAAAATAATAAGAGCTAATTAAAAATGGACCATCGCGAAGAACTTGGTACAATCAAGGGCTTCTATGATGGTCTATTTTGTCGCTTCAGCCAGTCTCCTTTTTGGTTTTAGCCCTAAACAAAGTTTGTGATATACTCTATGTAGTTGATGGGCTCGATACTAGAATAATAGAGGAGATAACGTACATATACTATGGAAAAATTGATTGATTACATTTTGTTCAAAAAATATTTGGCTTATATTCTGCTTTTTTGTTTTATTTTTGTGGGGCTAACCGGATGCCAAACAGCCAAGAATACAACCACAGCGACCGTAGATCATGTAATTGATGGTGATACAGTTAAGGTGACAATAGGAAACCAGACAGAAACCATTCGTCTGTTATTAATTGATACACCGGAGTCTGTTCATCCAACTAAGCCGGTGCAGCCGTTTGGGAAGGAAGCAAGCAACTACTTAAAGGAAATGCTGCCAAATGGAACGAAGATAGAATTGGAGTATGATGTAAATAAGCGCGATAAGTATGACCGTTTGTTGGCCTATATATGGCTCGATGGCAAAATGATAAATGAGGTTTTAGTGGAGAAAGGCTTTGCTAGGGTGGCCTATATTTATAAGCCGAATACAAAGTATGAAATGCGGCTTAAAAAGGTGGAAGAAACAGCGAAGAATAAAAAGATTGGGATTTGGTCAATTCCTAACTATGTGACAGATCGAGGATTTGATAGTAATGCGGAAGCTCCTTCGCAGAAGTCTGACTCTTCCAAGTGTGCCCGGCCTGTCATTAAAGGGAATATCACGCGCGGCGGCGAAAAAATTTATCATACACCAGCTAGTCCGCAATATAAGGTGACAAAGGCGGAAGAGATGTTTTGTACGGAAGAGGACGCTGTAAAGGCAGGGTTTCGCAAGGCTGGATAATGTAAAAAATTGGCTGGTGAAAATAAAGCAGAATTGGCTGGTTCTTTTTGATCATCCCCCTTGTATTATTAGAAGAAAAAACATTGTTAACGAAAAAATGACTGAACCTAGCAGCTAAAGGAATAAGGAATGTTAGGTATGTAACGTATATTTTAATTGTTATATTTAGGGGGAAGGATAATGAAGCTAGGACTTATATTAGTTGCTATCATTAGCATTGCAGCTTTAGTGGGTACAATTGCAGCCGCAGGTAAAGTAGAGAAAGACTACGGTAAGTCCACGAAGCAAAATACGATAAGGCTATCAGCAATTTATATCTTCTTATTTATTTTTTCAATTGTAGGAGTTACCTGGTATATAGTGAGTTTGTAGGAAGCTGCATCGGCTTTTTACAATGACAATAGGTGCAAGAAAGGAGAGGGAAAGCAGTAAAAGCTGTTTTCCCTCTCCTTTTTACACTGTAAGGAAAGATAAATTTCCAGCTGGAATTTAATTCGACGTAGCCGGAAATTTTAGGAATACAGTATAAGTAGGGCTACACCTCCAGCTGCGCCCAAAGGCAGGGCTCGCCAATCGGCGGGTTTTCTTTAGCTCACTTTTTCTAAGAAGTTATCGATGCTTGTTGTATCTTGCTATGCGCTTGAATAAATGCACAGCTTGTTTCAGCAATAAGTTCTTTATCATAGTCCATCGATGCAACATGATAAGAATTCTGCAAAGTAACTGTCTTTCTTATAGGAGAGCTTACGTGCTGAACGATATAGTCTGTGTTCTCAGGCGGAACGACATGATCTTCTACAGATTTAAAGGCTAATACCGGGCAGGTAATATGCGGGAGCCTTTCCTTTGTGTCATCCATTAACAGCAGCAGCTGTTGAATTGCTGAAATCGGCACTTTCGAGTACGTGATTTCATAGACGTTCTTATCTTTAATATCTGGTGCTCCTTCATCCACAAAGCGCGGCTCTTGTTTGCCGCGAAATTCTTCAAGTACAGGGATGCTTGTCATGGCTGCATTAATTAAGATGATGCCGGCAAGATCCTGATGCTTGCTTGCAAGCTGGGCAGTTAAGGCGCCTCCCATCGATTGGCCAATGATGAAAATTTCACGGCAGTGCTGTTGTAAGAGGCGATAACCTTCTTCCAGGCTTTGAATCCAATCACTATAGAGGCAGCTTTCCATATCTTCATAATGGGTACCGTGCCCTTTTAATCTTACGGCACATACGGTAAAGCCTTGCTGTGCTATGTACTCTCCCAAAAAACGGACGCTCTGGGGCGTTCCTACAAATCCGTGCGAAATTAAAACACCAATATCATTTCCTTTGAAAAAGAATGCTTCTGCTCCATCTAAAATTGGATATTGTGTTGTCATTCCATCCCCTCCTCATAGCTGTTTATTTTCTATACTGTATTAGAATAAGTTGTAGATATATTTTTATTCTCACGACTCGTTAGGTGAAGTTAGTGAATCTCCCTAGCGATTATTATGTAACATAATACTAAAACAAATTATTCCTATCAGTCAAGTGGGTTTTGTTGAATTTTAAAAATTTTTCCTTCTACAAGGGATTCGCTTTTAGCTAAAAATCTATACTTTTCTTTAGATCTTACGCATGAATGTAGTCCTATTTAGATATGGATTCGTTATAAAAGACATTAAATGTAGCAGTTAAAGTCTGCCTAGTTAACGAGTTTGTTTTTCAACAGTCTGTAGAAAGTGAGTAATTACTCACTTTTTTGTTTTAGTTTTTCAAAAGCTGCTGTATAATTATAGTGAGTAATCACTCATTTTTGCTTAAAAGGAGGCTTATGATATGAAGGAAGCTGTTAGAGTCAAAGGAGTTAGTAAAAGCTTTGGGAAAAAGGAAGTATTAAGCATGATTGATTTAACGGTGGAGGCAGGACAAATATACGGTTTAATTGGTCCTTCTGGTTCCGGTAAAACAACGTTGGTTAAGATGATTGTTGGCATGGATGTACCGACGCAAGGAGAAGTAGAAGTATTGCAGACTAAGGTTCCGCATCTATCGTTATTACAGAATATTGGATATATGGCACAATCTGATGCTTTGTACCCAGAGTTAACAGGGAAGGAGAATCTAACTTTTTTTGCTTCCCTTTTTAAATTGAAAAAAGAAGAACAAAAGCAACGGATTGCATATACAGCAAATTTAGTTGATCTTACTTCGCATTTATCGAAAAAGGTAGCAGCTTATTCAGGAGGCATGAAGCGCAGATTGTCATTAGCTATTGCTTTAATTCAAAACCCGCAAGTTCTTATATTAGATGAACCGACAGTAGGGATTGATCCTGAGTTGAGATTATCCATTTGGAACGAGCTGATGCGGCTAAAAAATGAGGAAGGGAAAACGATCCTCGTAACAACACATGTAATGGATGAGGCGGAAAAATGTGATCGTCTTGCAATGGTACGGGAGGGGAAATTGTTAACAAGCGGCTCACCTAAGGAATTGAAGGAATTTTATCATGCTACTAGCTTAGAGGATGTATTTTTAAAAGCGGGGGGAAGCAAGAATGAGAATGCTGGCTCTAATTAAACGGATCTGTCAACAAATGCTTCGGGATAAGCGAACATTGGCGTTGTTATTTCTTGCTCCGCTATTAGTGTTATCATTAATGTACTTTCTTTTTAATGGCAATACAATCAACCCTAAAATAGGTGTAGTGAACGTAGATACTAAGCTTGTACAAAAGCTTAACGATATGGAGGATATGGAAGTAATAAAGTACGATGATGTAACGGATGCACAACAAACGATTATTGCTGATCATTTGGAAGGCTTGTTGAAGATAGAAAATGGAAATGCAATCCTCACGCTTCAAAATACAGACCCTTCAAAAAGTAAAGCATTACAGATGAAAATTAATCAGGCTTTAGCGGCTCAGGTGCAACAAAATCTAGCTGCACAGGCCGGGGCACAAGCGGGACCCTCTAAAATGACAGAAATGAAGACACAATATGTGTATGGAAGTAAGGATACATCCTTTTTTGATGTTTTAAGTCCTATATTGGTTGGATTTTTTGTATTCTTTTTTGTTTTTCTCATCTCAGGGATTGGATTATTACGTGAACGAACAACAGGTACGCTAGAGCGGCTGATGTCAACACCCATTCGAAGAGGAGAAATTGTAGCGGGCTATTTGGTTGGCTACGGCTTATTTGCGGTGATACAAACAGTAATTGTTGTTTTCTATGCTGTAAATGTGTTAGATATTATCCTGGTAGGATCCATTTGGAATGTGATCCTAATTAATCTATTATTGGCTCTGGTAGCGTTATCCTTAGGCATTTTATTATCTTCCTTTGCAGCTTCGGAATTTCAAATGATGCAATTTATCCCAATTGTTGTAGTGCCGCAGGTGTTTTTTACAGGTATTTTCCCGTTTGAAAGCATGCCGGAATGGCTGCAGGCAATTGCCAAAGTTATGCCGCTTTATTATGCGGGAAATGCTCTAAAGGATGTTATGTACAAGGGAATGGCTCTAGGGGATATTAGCGGGAAATTGCTTGCACTGGCAGTCTTTGCACTTGTTTTTATTGTGTTAAATGTAATTGCACTCAAAAAATACCGTAAGTTATAAGGAAAGCGAATGATATGGATGTATACTATCCTAAATAAGAAAGGATTAGAATGCAGATAGAAAGAAGTGATACTATTGTCATCGAAGAATTTAATCGAGTCCGCACTCATGCAAATGAACCTGAAGGAAAAAAGAACTGATAAGCAGCAAAGGATAGTAGAAGCGGCGATTAAAATATTTGCTGAAAAAGGCTATACAGCTACGTCAACAAATGAAATTGCCAAGGCAGCTGAGGTGGCTGAAGGAACGATTTTTCGCCATTTTGGCACGAAGGAAAATTTACTGCTTTCAGTCATTGTTCCATTTTTAATGGAAGCTGCGCCTATCGTAGCCGATGAGTTCATTAAAGGTGTAGTAAGTAAACCTTATGATAGCTTCGAGAGTTTTTTAACAGCAATTATTAAAAATCGTTTCGCCTTTTTGGAAGAGCATATAGATATCTTCAAAATTCTAGTAGCGGAATTATTAAATCGGGAGGATTTACGACAATATCTTATGAAGATGTTTGAGCAAAAGGCGCTTCCGGTGTTTGGTGCTGTTCTTGATACTTATAAACAGCGAGGAGAACTGCTAGATCTTCCGAACGCTACTCTTTTACGCATGCTGGGAACGTGTATCTTTGGGTATTGTATATCTCGCTTTGCTTTTTTTCCAAATAGCAAGTGGGATGATGAAGCAGAGGTAGAAAATCTAGTTCGTTTGATCTTACAAGGCATTGGTGAATCAAAATAATATCGTCTTCAATTTCGTTAGAAAACCTTTATCCATATGGTAAAGGTTATTTTTTTCAGTTACTCTGTTTTTAACAGATTTCTGAAAGGATGTTAGGGGGAGTCATTCAAGGAATATTAGGGATACTAAGAAACAAATTAAGAAAGAGCTATAATCCCATATTGGCAAGAAGTAAGATAATTTTAAGAAGAAACCTAGTTATTTGACGTACAATCGTTACAAGTGTAAAGTTACTTACATAAAATAACTAAATGTTTGAACAGTGCAGAAGTGCTATTGTTATGAAACACATTCAGTTTCAGGGGGGACATATATGACAGTTAAAGAAAGTATCATTCATATGCTAGAAGACAAAATTCAAATGATTCATCGCAATGAAGGGGCCATTTATTTAGTTGGTCCTGTAAAATTGCCGGTTAACTTATATGGAGAAACGAAGACATTTCAGTGGTATTGCTGGCTGAATTGCAATGAAGTAACAGATCGAATCGAACGGATTATCGAGAAGCTATCATCTGTGGATTTAGCAGAAATGCAGCAGTCCAGCGTGCTTGTATATGGTGATTTTGCAAATGCTGACGATGCGCTAATCCGTATGCATAGCATTTGCCATACGGGAGATATATTTGGCAGCAAGCGCTGTGACTGTGGCTTTCAATTAAAGCAGTCGATGAAGATGATCACAGAGCACGGAACAGGCGCCCTTTTTTACTTGGCAAATCATGAAGGCCGCGGCATTGGTTTATTTAGTAAAGCGATGGCGTACGTGTTGCAGGAAAAAGGCTTAGATACGGTCGAAGCCAACTTGAGTCTTGGTTTTGTCGATGATGCCCGCAACTATGATGATGCCATCGAAGTGTTAAAGACATTAAGATCCAAGCCAGTAACGCTTATTACAAATAATCCGAAAAAGCTGCAGGCACTCCAAAACGCAGGATTAAATGTGTCAGATCGAGAGTCGCTATGGGGAGATGTGTCTGAATTTAATGAGAAATATCTTCAAACAAAAATTAAACGATCTGGTCATTTAAGGGCAGAAGCTAGAGAGGAGTAAGAGTGGGTTTCATGTGGAACTCGCTCTTACGTAGCTTTGATAATCAATTTGTATTTTGGAAAAAGATATCATAGAACAAACTTCCATTCATATAGTAGGACTTTCCTCGCATCGTTATGATAAAATGATAAGAGTTTAATAGAAGATTCTAATAGAGTACTGGCAGAATCTTTATAAATAACTCAAATTTTAATAGCGAAGGTGAGGAGAATGGAGTTTCTTGAAGTGCTTTTGCCGATCTTTGGGATTTTTGTACTCGGTTATATTGGAGAGAAAAAAATCGGCTTTGACACAAAAACAATTTCTGCGATGTCTATGTATTTAATGTCGCCTGTGCTTGTATTCCGTACTTTTTACAAAACAACATTTACTGTAGAGTATTTGTATATGACATTATATCTTGTTATTCTTTGCTTTATATTAATTTCTATTGTCTATATTGTTGCCTCTATGCGAAACTATTCGAGGCCAGAAACGTGCGGTATGATTTTGGCATCGGTATTTATGAATAATGGTAACTACGGCACGCCTGTACTTTTACTTTTGTTTGGGGCAACAGGACTCGATTATGGCATTATTTTAATGGTTATTCAATCGCTTGTGATGTGTACGGTCGGTGTGTATTACGCAGCCAAAGGAAGTCCGGCTGGAGACGGTGTTCGCTCTGCTTTGCGTGCTGTGCGGCGTATGCCAATGATATACGGTGCGATGCTTGGACTTGCATTTCAAATGCTGCACGTACCGCTAAGCGGATCAGTTCGTGAAGCAATTGATTTAGTCGGAAACGCAGCCATTCCAACAATTATGATTGTGCTGGGCATGCAGCTTGCAAAAATATCAATCAGAAATCTGGCTAAGGAAAAAATTTCTTTTTCCCTTATGATTAAGCTGGCCATCTCGCCTGTTATCGCATACGGCTTAACAATGCTGTTTCCTATGGATGACATGGTAAAGCAGATTATGGTCATTATCGCTGCCATGCCCACAGCTGCTAATACAACGATGTATGCTATTCAGTTTGACACTGAGCCTGAGTTTGTTTCAAGCGCGACACTAGTTAGTACATCATTAAGCTTGGCTACCTTGCCGATCATTTTTGCGCTTGTCCTTTAAAGAAAACTCGCCGACTGGCGAGCCCTGTCTTTGGGCGAAGACAGAGGCGTAGTTGCCCTTACACTGTATTCCTAAAATTTCCGACTACGTCGAATTCACTTCTAGCTGGAAGTTTATACTTTCCTACAGTGTAATAAAAACGATGCCATGCCTTTTTATGACAAAGAAAGGTGTGGGCATCGTTTTTTTTTGCTTTGCACTGTAAGAAAGCGAACCGAATGGTTCGCTTTCTTGCGTTTTAAAAATGTATCAATTTCTGGCTAGGAGGCCAATCGGTGAGTTTTCTTGATTGCTTTAGGAATAAGTCTGTTTTTTTAACAAAAACAACTGATTTTTCCATGTAGAATTCAGAATAATCAAATTATAATGTAAAAGGATTTCCTCTTTATAGACCAGTTTTTGAAAGGGTTTTCATAAGAGAGAGCAATTATTACTGACAGGGAGGCGTTGTAGCAGATCCTAATGTAAGCGCGAACAATCGTCGTTATGATTTAGTATCGTTGCCAAATGAGTACAGCAATTACATATTTCACTGCCTATCTTTGTTAGAAACTATGATGTTCAAAGGACTATAAAGATTGTTTAAGGAAGGTGGCAAGAACATGGATCAAAAGAAATCTTCGTTCGTTAATAAGGCACTAACTGTAGCTTTAACAGTGCCGATGCTTTTTACGAGTATTGATAACGCAACTGCCGCCCATGCACAGAAGGAAAGGGAAGCAGGTAAGGGGGCAGGTGTACAATTAGAATATCTTGACAGAGGCTTGGCTGCGGCGCCTACATCTGAAGGTGTGTTTCTTAGCTGGAGACTTTTAGCTAATGAAGTAAACGGTTATTCTAACAAAGGCTTAACGGGTGCAAACTTTAACGTATATCGTGATGGTAAAAAAATTGCAACAGTGGAAGATAGCACAAATTATTTGGATAAAGAGGGAAGCGCTGCCTCTAAGTATTACGTAAGTGCTGTAGTGAATGGAAAAGAAGTCGACCAAAGCTCAACTGTTACCCCATGGAGAAAGCAATATTACGACTTAAAATTGAAAAAACCAACAGATGGCATCACACCTGCAGGGGAAACGTATACGTATTCAGCTAATGATATGAGCGTTGGCGATGTAGATGGCGATGGTCAATATGAGTACTTCGTGAAATGGGACCCATCAAATTCTAAAGATGTTTCCATTAAAGGCTATACAGGAAATGTGTATATTGACTGTTATAAATTTGATGGAACACTTCTGTATCGAATAGATCTAGGCGTTAATATTAGAGCGGGTGCTCATTATACACAATTTATGGTATACGACTTTGACGGAGATGGAAAAGCTGAAATGATGTTTAAAACAGCTCCTGGTACAAAGGTCATCAAGTTCGATACAGCAGGAAATATAGTATCTGAAAAATATATTACAATGCCTCAAGAGGACATTCAAGCCGGTTATAGTAACGAGGATGATTATCGTATGAGTGCAAGTGATTACTATGAGCATGTAGTGAACATGTTTATGGGCTGGGACAAGCATGAGGAGGTTGTAAATGGTCATTGGCCAAAAACTCTTGAGGAGTGCTTTGGAATCGAAAAGAAGTATAACTATCCGTTATCAAGAAAAGATGCTGAAAGCTTGGCTGACTACTTTATTGATGTATATGCTCCAAGCAGAAGCAGCAAAAACGAACTTAGAAAGTTTGAAGGCTTTATTGTGGACGGTCCTGAGTATTTAACTGTGTTTAACGGGGCAGATGGTGCTGAGTTGGAAACGATCCATTATAAAACAGAGCGTCATGACGATGGTCTGATGTGGGGGGATTATGCCCTGCCAAGAATTGAGCCTGCAAATCGTGTTGACCGTTTCCTTGCGGGCGTTGCCTATCTTGACGGAGAAAAGCCTTATGCTGTATTTGCTCGCGGCTACTACACGCGTTCCACACTTGTTTCATACAGCTGGGACGGCACCCATCTGAAGGAGCATTGGTATGCGGATAGCGGCTGGACGCCTATGAGCAATCCATTTAATGACAATCCCCATGGTAAATCAGGAACTGATCCAGAGTACGGAGCCATGACAAATCAAGGGGCTCATTCCCTCAGTGCAGCGGACGTTGATGGTGATGGTTATCAGGAAATTGTCTACGGAGGAGCTACAATTGATCATGATGGCAGCTTATTGTACAGTTCGATGGATGTATTGCCTCCGCAAAGTGCGTCTCCGGGTACAACAGCTAGACTTGGGCATGGTGATGCGCTCCATGTTACAGATATCGATCCAGATAGGCCGGGCTTAGAAACCTTCATGGTTCATGAAAATGCAACAAGCGCTCCATATGGTTACTCTTTGCGTGACTCTAAAACGGGAAAAGTGCTGTCGGGCGGCTACACAGGTAAGGATACTGGACGAGGCATGGTAGGAGATATTGATCCTTCTCGTAAAGGACTAGAAACATGGGCAGTTGGTACGTGGACAGCCGCTGGCGAAAAATTGAGCTCTGCAACACCAGGGACAAACATGAATATTAAGTGGTCAGCAGATATGACTACACAAATCGTGAACGGTGCACAAGACGTTACACCAACCATTGAAGATTGGAAGAAGGGGCAGCTGCTCACAGCTACAGATACAAGAACAAATAACGGTACAAAGGGTAACCCTTCCTTAGTCGCTGATGTACTTGGAGATTGGAGAGAGGAGCTCCTTGTGAGAACAGCGGACAGCTCTGCGATCCGTATGTATCTCAGCACGGAGGTAACCGACCGCAAGCTCTATACATTAATGCAAGATCCACAGTACCGGGCAGAGGTAGCAAGACAAAACACAACCTATAACCAGCCTTCCTACACAAACTTCTATTTTGCATCTGATACGGATTGGTCGAAGGTTCCAATACCAAGCTTCTGGACTCCGGGCGTTATGTCTGTATTGGAGAATTTGATGAATGAGTATAAAGAGGCGGATGAATTAACTGGTCCTATCGTGCCGCAATTAACGAATAGCTATAATCAGGCAAAGCATCAGCTTGAGAAAGGATCTGTACAAAATGCTATTAAGTTTATAAAGAAATATTTGTCTGAGCTCAATGGAGAAAACAATCAGGCGCACACAATTTCAGACCGAGCAAAACAAAACCTATCCCATCATGCCCAGTTACTCATAGAGATGTGGGAGAAAGAAGAGAAGAAATAACAGCTCTGTAAACAACCTGGTTATGAAAGAGTACAACAGTGCAGACAGCCGCCTTGAAATAGCAGGGCGGCTGTCTGCGCCACTTTAGGGAGCATAACCAGACTCCAAAACTAATACATAAACGCGGGGAGAAATCTAATATGAGAATCACTGTTTTTTGAACAATGATGGCTGTTTTTTATATTAAAAAAGATCTTCAGGATCATTACAATTAACAGTGTAATCTTTATAGATAAGAAAAACACATAAAAGACAGATCTATAAATTTTACCTTTTCGGATTTATTTTTATTTTTAAAGCGCTATCATTTTCTGATTACGCTACTTATTTAGTCGTCAAAAAGGAGTATTATCAAATGCAGAGACAAGAAATCGAACAACGGCTTGAGCTGTTAATTGATAATCGAGTGAATTTGAAGGATCCAGACGAAAAATAGGCAATCCCTCTTGCTGATGGCCACAAAATAGATAATAAAAGCTTTAATTATTGGGAATCGACAACACTGGGAGAGTCACTTAATTTTTATAAACAGATTCCGGTGGCGCCCATGCCATATGGACAATCCATGGCCATCCTTTGTTTAGTAGAGTATCTCGATCATAATATTTCCCTTCCAGGAGGCAAACATGAAGAAACTAGAAGTGTTAACTAAAATATCTGATTGCGGAGTAGTCGCTGTTGTAAGGGCGGATACGACAGAAGAAGCGGTCCGTATCTCTGAAGCATGTGTAAAGGGTGGAATTTTAGGTATTGAGGTTACTTTTACGATTGACAATGCAGAGGCGGTAATTAAGGAATTAGCTGCGTTTTATGCAAACAATGCTAACGTAGTGCTGGGAGCCGGGACTGTCCTTGATGCTGTAACGGCACGCATTGCAATTTTGGCTGGCGCACAATTCATTGTAAGTCCATGCTTTGACGCGGAAACAGCAAAACTATGTAATTTATATCAAGTTCCTTATATGCCGGGTTGTATGACAATTACGGAAATGAAGCAAGCTTTGGAACATGGGGCAGACATCATCAAGCTGTTTCCTGGAAATGCATTTGGTCCTGAGTTCATAAAGGCTGTAAAAGCGCCGCTTCCACAAGTCAACATTATGCCAACTGGCGGAGTCAGTTTAGAGAATATAGGACAATGGATACAAAACGGCTGCGTGGCCGTTGGTGTGGGCGGTAATTTAGTTGCCCCTGCCAAGACCGGAAATTATGAACAAATTACTGAGATAGCAGGTCAATATGTTGAAAAAGTAAAAGAAGCAAGATGGGTTAGCGTATGAAGAAGATCATCACGCTAGGGGAAATTATGCTTCGTCTTTCGACACATACAGGAGAGCGTCTTTCTCAAACTAATAAGCTTACTATGCATTATGGCGGTGCCGAAGCAAATGTAAGTGTAGCACTTTCCCGTTTTGGTTATGATGTATATTTTGTAAGTAAGGTGCCAAATAACCCTTTAGGAGAGGCAGTAGAACGTCACTTAAAATCTCACGGTGTTTATACCGATTATCTGTTAAAGGGAGGAGAACGGCTGGGGACCTACTACCTAGAGTCAGGTGTAGGTGAAAGAAGTGCTAAGGTCATATATGACCGAAAATGTTCCAGTTTTTCCAATCTGACTCTTGAGGAGCTGGATTTAGAGGGGATTTTTGAGGGAGCAGCACTCTTTCATGTTTCTGGAATTACCTTGGCATTGTCCCCTTATTTAAGAGAATTAACGATGCTGGCTTTGCAGAAAGCGAAAGAATGCGGGATTCAGACGAGCTTTGACTTTAATTACCGGGCAACGCTTTGGAGTCAAAAGGAAGCTTCTCAAGCAATCAAACCGCTATTGCCTTATATTGATATTTGTTTTTGTGGAGAATTGGATGCCCTGTATTTACTTGATATTCCAACAGCCGATGCTTCTCTGACAAAGACAGAGAAGTTAGAGTATTATTACAGAAAAATCAAGGAAATGTATCCGAATATTCGCTATATGAGTTCCACCTTCCGGACAGTGCAATCGGCATCGAATCATAAACTGCAAGGCAATTTGTATGTAAATGGAGAACTCTATCAATCCAAGGAGCACCACATTGATCAAATTGTTGATCGTGTTGGCGGGGGTGATGCGTTCGCATCAGGCGTGCTGCACGGTATATTGCTAGGAACATTGCCGCCGGAACAAATTATTTCCTTTGCGATAGCAGCATCTGCCTTAAAACATACAGTGCACGGTGACTGCAATGTCTTTTCAGTAGAAGAAATTTCTCAGTTTGTAGATCACGGCTCAGCTAAAATTATGCGATAAGTGTTTGTATAAAGAAGACACAAACCAACGAAAAGAGGTAAATAAAATGGAAACTCGTTATGCGCATCATCCAGATGATATGAAAAAATACACAACAGAAGAACTACGAAAACACTTTTTAGTAGAAACACTATTTGAAGCAGATCAAGTACATCTAACATATACACATGTGGATCGGATGATTTTCGGCGGAGTCACGCCGGCGAAAGAGGAATTGACAATTAAGTTAGATAAGGAGCTAGGGGTCAATTATTTCTTGGAGCGTCGTGAAATGGGTGTGATTAACATCGGTGGAGATGGTGTAATTACTCTTGACGGCACTGAATATGATATGCAGCGCCGTGACGGCTTATATGTTGGGAGAGGTGTTAAGGAGGTTTTATTCCGTTCAAAGGATGCTAACAATCCTGCTAAGTTCTATATTAACTCCACGCCAGCCCACCACACATATCCAACGGTGAAAATTGATATTAATCAAATTGATCCGCTTCAGGCTGGCGCACCGGGCACATTAAATGAACGGAAAATTTATCAATATGTTCATCCGAATGTTTGTGAGAGCTGTCAGCTGCAAATGGGGTTAACGATGCTCTCGCCGGGAAGTGTTTGGAATACAATGCCTTGTCATACACATGAACGCCGTATGGAAGTATATTTGTATTTTGATATGGAGCAGGACACTCGCGTATTCCACTTTATGGGCAAACCGGAAGAAACAAGGCATTTAATTATGAGCAATGAACAAGCAGCCATTTCACCAAGCTGGTCGATTCATACAGGTACAGCAACGAGCAACTATACCTTTATTTGGGGAATGTGCGGAGAAAACATTACTTATCATGATATGGATCATGTAAAAATGAGTGAATTGAGATAGTGAGCTGATAAAAAGCAACAAGGGGGCAGTAATCGTGACAACTGAATTAAATGCATTTTCAATGAATCTCTTTCAATTGAATGGAAAGGTTGCAATTGTCACAGGCGGTAACACAGGGCTAGGACAAGGATATGCGTTAGCGCTTGCGAAGGCTGGTGCAGATCTTCTTATTGTAACGCATGGAACAAATTGGGAAGAAACAAGGGAATTAATCGAGAAAGAAGGTCGTACTGTCCACTTTTTTCAAGCAGATTTAACGGATAGGCAAGCAGTCAAACAAATCGTTGCCGAGTGCATGAGAGTATATGGGAAGCTCGATATTTTAGTAAATAACGCAGGCACTATACGTCGTACGCCACTACTAGAATATAAAGAAGAGGATTGGGACACTGTAATGGATCTCAATTTAAATTCTGTATATTTTCTGAGCCAAGAGGCAGCAAAGGTAATGGCAGAGCAAAGAAGCGGAAAGATTATTAATATTGCTTCTATGCTTACCTTCCAAGGCGGCAAATTTGTACCGGCATATACAGCCAGCAAGCATGGGGTGGCAGGTGTTACAAAAGCATTTGCGAATGAACTTGCAGAATATAACGTACAAATCAATGCAATTGCACCGGGATATGTAGAAACCGCAAATACTGCCCCAATCCGAGCAGATGAAAAGCGCAATGCAGAAATTTTGTCACGTATTCCTGCTAATCGCTGGGCCACTCCGGCAGATTTGATGGGAGCTGTTGTTTTCTTAGCGAGCAGCGCCTCCGATTATGTGAACGGACATATTTTAGCAGTTGACGGCGGCTGGTTAACTAGATAATACCTATATAACGTAGGATAAGGGGAACACTCGATAGCCGTATCACGCAAACAGGTGGTACGGTTTATTTCACTTTACACTGTAAGAAAATATAAATTTCCAGCTAGCAGCGAATTCGACGTAGTCGGAAATTTTAGGAATACAGTATAAGTGCAACTACGCCTCTGTCTTCGCCCAAAGGCAGGGCTCGCCAATCGGCGAGTTTTCTTTAGAAAAGGATAAATTTCCAGCTGGGAGACCATTCGACGTAGTGAGAAATGCTAGGAATAAAGTTATAAGTACAACTGCGTCTCTGTCTTTGCTAATCGATGAGTATAGGCTTAAAATGCATAGAGTTTTATAGAGAATTGAATGAATGAAGGGATAGGTGGTATGCATGAATATTGGTATAAGAGCGCATGATATGAAAAAACGTCCGTTAGAGGAGTTAGTACAAGAAATCTCAAATAAGGGGCTGACCTCTGTACAGCTGGCTTTAGGTAAATCCTTTGATTTCGATACAGGTTTAGGGAGCCTAAGTCCAGGAATGGCATATAAGATTGGGACTGCCTTTCGTAACCACAATATTCAAATTGCCGTGCTCGGCTGTTATATTAATATGATTCATCCAGACCAAGATGAAAGAAGGAAGGCGCTAGAACGATTTAAAGAGCATATCAGATATGCAAGGGATTTTGGCTGCAGCATTGTTGGAACTGAAACTGGAAATGTGAATGCAGACATTGTCTATACGGTAGAGAACTTCAAAGAAGAACCATTTCAGCAGGTCGCAAGCAGTGTACGAGAGCTTGTACAAGAAGCGGAAAAATTTGGCGTAATTGTAGGGATTGAAGGGGGAGTGAATCATCCGATTTATTCACCAAAAGTGATGAAAAGGCTTTTAGATACGATAGATTCTAATAATCTTCAGGTTATTTTTGACCCAGTTAATTTCTTAACAATAGAGAATTACATGCAGCAGGAAGAAATTTTCACTGAAGCAATCGAATTATTTGGAGATCGGATAGCAATCCTGCATGCAAAGGATTTTATAGTGGAGGATAATCAGTTAAAGCCAACAGCAGTTGGGAAAGGCCTGTTAGACTATGATGTGGTCATCCGGCTTATAAAATCGAAAAAGCCTTTTGTAAATATTTTGATGGAGGAAACTACAGAGCCCTTTATAGAGGAAAGTATAGAGTTTCTAAGGGATAAATATAAGAGTGCAAGGGATTTTGCATAACCAAGCTTCTGTGACATCACTGTTTTTTAAACAGTGATGTCTGTTTTTTTGCTTTAGAATATGTAAGCAATTTTCTACAATTATAATATGAAAGTGTTTTCAAGCAACATCTAATCCAAGAGGGTTAGATTATAGAAAAAGTTTCGGGTAAACAGAGCAGCTATTTCTGGAATTGTTCACCTGGTTTAACTTTCGTTTTGGAAATGGTTGAATACAAATCAAATAGGGAAAAATTTAAAAGGTTGTCGGTTCATGAGAGGAGGCGGAAAATATGGTACAATTTGTGACGAACGGATTATACCGTTTTTGTGAATGGGTTATGCGTTTGGCTTATTTAAATATATTGTGGGTTTCTTTTTCTATTGCGGGCTTAGTTGTCCTTGGTATTATGCCTGCCACTGCTGCTACATTCTCGGTGACTCGCAAATGGGTGACAGGAAATACAGACATTCCAATTTTCCAAACATTTTGGAAGGCATATAAGAAGGAATTCCTAAGAATAAATATAATAGGATGTATTTTGTCTGTCATTGCAGCTGTTTTTTACTTTGATTTTGTGATACTGGGTGTATTTCATGAGCAAATGTCTATAATGAAGTTTATTTTTATGAGTTTATTATTCGTTTATGGAGTTATTGTATTATTTATTTTTCCTGTATATGCTCACTATAATATTCCTTTACTCCATACATTCAAATACGCACTCATTATTGGATTTTCTCGGCCTTTACACACACTTGGGATGGCCGCTGGAGCTTTAGGGGCTACGTATCTGATTTTGTTGCATGTTACATTCATTGTATTCTTCAGTGGAAGCGTTTTCTGTTGGGTTGTCACCTGGTTTGCTGTCAAGGCCTTTCATAGTATTGATCACAGCTACGCAAAGAGACAAGCAATCTAGATTCAATAAAAGCTTACAAACGTAGTCAAGAATGTAAGCAGGAGGGGGCTTTGACTTCTATGAATAAGCTGCTGCTCTTTATAACAAGTGCCTATCAAAACTTAAAGATTAAATATAAGTTGGTTATCTTTATATCCTTTATTATGGTCGTTTCTCTTTCTTTTATGTTGATTGGGCTGCAATATGCCTTTCAAATTTATGATGAGCAAATTTACCGCAAGTCCTCCCAAGTGTTAATGATGTCATCTAATAGTATTGAGGATGAACTGAAAAAGGTGGAGGAAATTTCCTTCGATATTATTACAGATAATGATATACAGCGAAACTTAAGAGATTTAAAAGGGAATATTAGCGGTTATGAACAATATCGTATTCAAAATGAGCTCTGGGATAGGCTAACAAGTTATGCTGGCTCAGAAAAATATATCCACTCGATTCATTTGTTTGATGCAAACGGAAGAGAATATGTAGCTGGAACGAATTCTGCAGCATTATCAAAAGAACAGCGCGACCTTATCATCTATCAGGCGGCTAAACAGAACGGAGGAACCCTCTGGATTACGCCAGATGGCTTCAATGATTTCTTATTTTCCGCAAGACAAGTTCGAGCGTATGAAAATTTAAGCTTAGACAAATTAGGAACATTAGTTATTCATGTTGATTTAGAAAAAATCGTGAGAGATCTGCCGAAGGAATGGGAAGAAACAGCTGGAAGTATAATGATTTCCAATGGGCAAGATGTATTCTTTTCAGAAAAAACGATCAATAGCTTTAAACAATTTGACTTCTCAAACAAGACAAAGCAAGGCTATAAAATTCAAAAGGTAGGCGGGCAAAGATATTTTATTACTCATATTCAATCCTCTTATGCGGACTGGACGTATTGGAACATCATACCGTTTAATCTTATGTTTGCGAAGGTAACAGCAGTGAAGTATTCTCTAATCTTTTTGTTTATTTTATTGTCGCTCTTTGTTCTTTCCTTAGGAGTTAGATTTTCGAGAAGAATCACAAGCCCGATTGAAAAGTTAGTTGCAGCTATGAAGCATGTTCAAAAGGGGGACTTTGCGATAGCGGAATCGTTGCCTGCCCCTCCATTGCATCAGGACGAGGTTGGTACTTTACATCGTAATTTTACCATTATGATCCAGCGAATCAATGAGTTGATTAAAGAAAATTATGAGAAACAGCTGTTGATTAAGGAAACGGAGTTTAAAGCGCTCCAAGCCCAAATCAATCCTCATTTTCTATACAATACTTTAGAATCGATTAACTGGCTGGCAAAGGCAAATCAGCAGAAGCAGATTTCCAAAATGGTCGAGTCACTTGGGTATTTACTTCGGAACTCTATCAGTATGAAGGAAGATGTCATTACGATTGAGAAAGAAATTGAAATTATTCAATCCTATATCACAATTCAGCAATACCGATTTGAAGAACGGCTGGATTTTTCTTTAGATATTCCCCCTGATTTACAAAGCTGCTATATTCCAAAGCTTACTGTGCAGCCTTTAATTGAAAATGCAATTCACTATGCTTTGGAGCCATCGATTGAACCGTGTAAGATTACAGTTAGGGCCTTTAGAAAGGAAGCCTGTCTGTATCTTACCGTAGAGGACAATGGACCGGGTATGGATACTTCGTTACTTGATAAGATAAAGAGCGGACAAGTAAAAACAAGAGGGACTGGTATTGGCTTACAGAACATTGATGAACGAATCAAACTCTCCTTCGGTGAGCAATACGGTTTACAGATAGAGAGCTCACCTGATAAAGGGACTGCAGTAAGCATCATATTACCGTATCAAATGGGGTGTGAAGAATATGTATAGGGTATTATTGGTAGATGATGAACGAATTATTTTGGAAGGGATTTCAAATGGAATCGATTGGGCTGCGTTAGACACGATATTAGTTGATACCGCACGAAATGGCGTGGAGGCCTATGAAAAGATTGTTCGCGAACAGCCGCATATTGTTATTAGTGATATTAAAATGCCGGGCATGGACGGGCTCGCATTAGCAGCTAAGGTGCACCAGGAATTTCCTTCTATTCGTTTTATTTTATTATCGGGATTCTCCGAGTTTGAATATGCAAGAAGCGCTATGCAATATGGGGTAAAGCATTACTTACTAAAGCCTTGTAATGAGCATACCATCATGGAAACATTAGAAAAAGTAATAGGAGAGCTCAAAGAAGAGGAAGATAAAGAACAGTTTGTACAAGGGATCAAAAGCCGTTTTGAAACAGCGCAGCCTTATATAAAGGAGCAGCTATTGAAGGAATTTATTTCAAATAAAATCTATACAAACAGGGACTTAAGCTATTATCAAAGGCTGTTTAACATTGAATTGAGCGATCAACAAGTACGTCTTCTTTTATTTCAATTAGAGGGTGAGTTTTCTTT
Source organism: Ectobacillus funiculus (assembly GCF_004138295.1). Taxonomy (GTDB): domain Bacteria; phylum Bacillota; class Bacilli; order Bacillales; family Bacillaceae_G; genus Ectobacillus; species Ectobacillus funiculus. The sequence goes on from NZ_SCFM01000029.1 coordinate 88,783, forward strand.
TGAGCACATGTATGCACTTAAAAATATTGCGGAGGAAATCCTTGTTTCTCCCTTGCTAAGTACGATTATTGGAGAATACGTTCTATTTATTATGGAGGAAGGGGAAGCAGCACAGCTGCAGGATCAAATTAAGCTCATCCGTGAGAAATTCTTTCAGTTTTACGGCCTGGATACAACGGTTGCGGTAAGTGAAGCCGATCATATTCGCAGTGCAAGAAGACTTTATCAAGAAACGTTAGAATGCTTGAATCACCGTTTTTATTTAGGAGAAGGAAGTATTATCACAAAGAAGGATATAACGTCTGTAAGTCAAGATAGTGATTTTTCGATAGAGTTTGATGAACAGCAATTTTGTTTACTAATTAAATCAGGGCATTGGGAAGATGCGTGTGAGGAGATTACAAGTTTTTTTACTACTCTCATCAACAAACGGTTAGGTATCCATTTAACAAAATCATATGTAATGCAACTGTTCCTTGTTATGGTCCAGACATGTGATTCAGAGCACATGAATGTATACATGGAAAAAATCCCTTCTCTTATGGCAATGAATACCGTGCAGCAAATGAAAACATTTTTTGAGCAGACTGCAGAAGAAATCACCCTTACGTATTACAATTGTCACAAAACAAAGCATTCATCTATTATTAATAAAGTAATTGGTATTATCAATGAGCATCTTGGCAACCCGGACTTATCTTTAAAGTGGGTTGCCAATCAAATGCTCTATATGAATGCAGATTATTTAGGAAAGCTGTTTAAACAAGAAACAGGGGAACGTTTTTCTAACTATGTAATGAAGGTACGAATTGAAAAAGCGATGGAACAGATCAAACAGATGGACGATGTAAAAATCGTAACTCTAGCCGAAATGATAGGATTCGGCGATAACCCTCAATACTTTAGCCAAGTATTTAAAAAGCATACAGGATGCACTCCTTCTGAATATCGAAAGGGACTTTAGAACTCCGCAGCGGCACCTCCTACCTTATATAGGGGGTGCTTTTTATCCTTACTCCGTAATGTCAAGAAAAGGAAAGATACTATTGCAACAGATATTGCTTTTCTATTCATCCCAGTTACATATAAAAATAGTGTTGTTTCTCATAAAGACCTGGAAGAGATATCCCTGTTTTTTAAACAATCATATCTGTTTTTTACATTCCAAGCTTTCAAAAAATGACTAGAATAGTAAATGTAAGCACTTACAAAGAGGTGGATGGAAGAAGGGGGATCGCAATGAAGAAATTGTTCTTATCAATGCTAAGTTTGGTCCTGCTAGTAGTCATGACAGCCTGTGGCTCTAAGAGCGAAAGCACATCAGGTAAAACAGAAAAAGAAGCAGCGGAAAAAGAGCCAATTACGCTGCGTGTGTCATGGTGGGGTGGACAGCCTCGACATGATTATACAATGAAAGTTATTGAAATGTATGAAAAGGAACATCCGAACGTTAAGATTGAAGCGGAATTTGCTAACTGGGATGATTATTGGAAGAAGCTCGCGCCTATGGCTGCGGCAAACCAGCTGCCTGACGTGATTCAAATGGATTTGGCGTACTTATCGCAATATGGCGAAAAGGGGCAGCTTGAGGATTTAGCACCTTATACAAAGAACAAAACAATTGATGTAAGCTCAATTGATCCAAACAATCTATCAGGTGGCATGATTGGTAACAAGTTATATGGTTTCTCCTTAGGTTCCAACGTGTTATCTGTCATCGCAAATGATGATTTGCT
>NZ_SCFM01000003.1 GCF_004138295.1 Ectobacillus funiculus
TAGCGAATACATAGACATATGTGAACCGCTATTCCGCTCTTGCCAAGGGATTGAGTCCTTGTCCATCATTGTTGATCACCAAAATGCTCACATTTGAATAATTTTATCTAACTCGTCTGATACAGTTTTCTGCATATTTGGAAGTACATGACTATACCGATCCAGAGTCATTTTTATAGATGAATGTCCCAAACGCTCTGAGATAAGTTTCACGTTTACGTTTTGCTGAATCAAGATAGTAGCATGTGTATGACGTAAATCATGAAATCTAATGCGAGGTAAACCTATTTTATCGGTAAGTCTGTAAAATTCTTTGCGAAAATTACGAGGTATAATGGGCTTTCCATCCCTTGTGCAGAGGACTAAATCGTTGTCGTGATAGTCGGCTCCTGCTTGCAACTTTTCCTCTAAAATCCGAACTCTGTGAGCCTTCAATTCAATTATAAGCTTGTCCGGTATATGGATGGAGCGAATACTGCTGTTATTTTTTGCACCAGTCTTAATCTCTGTGTTTTGTGTGAGCGTTTGTCGTATATAAATGGTTTGAGATTCGAAGTTAATATCTTTCCACCTAAGTGCCATCGCTTCTCCTTGCCTCATTCCTGTAAAAATGGCTATAAGAAATCCGATATAACAGCGAGTCAGCTTCTTTAACTTCTTAGTTTCGCTGAGAAAGAAATTAACTTGTTCTAGAGACCAAATATTCATTTCTTTGCGTCTGCGTTTCGGCAGGGTTATTCCATTGGCCGGATTGTCTTTAATGATTTTTAAAATTTTAGCTTTTTTCAGCGATACGCTTACGATCTGATAAATAAGATGCACAGTCGCCTCTGAATAGTTTCCTTCATTTACGAGGTCGTTGATAAATTTTTGAATGTGAATTGGAGCAATTTGTTGCAACTTAAGATGACCGAGTTTTGGTTTTATAGCATTCTGATAGAAAATGAAATTAGCATTAAAAGTTTCCTTTTGCAAATGATTTCGTCTTTCTTCAAACCACTCCTCCATATACTTAGCGTAGATCATTTGGGATAAATCAAGAAACTCGTTAGCTAATACCTCTGCCTGTAGTTTAGTCATCTCCTCCGCAGCTTCACGCCTTGAAGAAAACCCTCTTCTGAAAACTTGCTTTCGTTTACCAGTTAAAGGGTCAGTCCCGATGTCAAATCTGAACTCCCATTTACCAGTCTTCTCATTTTTTTTATACTTCCTTTCACAATCCACTACCTCCTTATACATTCTAAGGATATCGGAGTTGTAAAAGGCTTCCATATGGATATAGTTTATCATAATTAGCACATATGAGAAAAGGCTGAGGTCGTCTTAATCGACCACGTTCGTATTTGGGCATGTTTTTGTTGTGGTTGTATAATTTTGTCTCAAAGGACGATAACTCATGAAACTCGCCAAAATGAGCAATTAATAAAGTTCTTCCGATGCATTGATAAATCAAAATGAGGGCATAAGGGATACAATCCTTTGTACTCTTTTGTTTTTTAATATTAAAAACTATAAACATATGATATTATTTTATTTAATAACTAAATTATGAGAAAGTGGGTATTGGTATGAAAAAGTGGCTAGTTGTTCCTGTTGCTTTAGGACTTGTTTTTGGTTTTTCTTCGGTTTCTTCGAACAATGTAGAAGCAGCACAGAAGGTAAAAACCTATAAAAACTGTACGGAGTTACATAAAGACTATAAAGGTGGCGTCGCTCGTTCTTCTTCGGTTAAAAACAAAGGTGGAAAGACATATTATAAGCCTTATGTTTCAAAAGCTCTCTATGATGCAAATACCAAGCTTGATCGAGATAAAGATTTGATTGCATGTGAAAGATAAGTATTTATATTTCTAATACAGTAGCATTCGCTTACTAACAGACTTCTTAGAGTACCAGAAAGGTCTGGTTTCATTTTGTGCAAAATATAAATATTCTACCATCCACCTATAGGACACTGAATGAACGCTTATGCGTTGTTGGGTGTCCTTTTTGTTTGTGCTTTCTGAAGGGGTGTCAAATTTGACCTAATCTAATACTAAAATCTTAGTAACCGATACATTATAATGGTCAGGTAAACCTACTCGGAAGAATGTTCCGAACAAAGATACCTGATGTATCTCTCATCCTAAATTTTAACGAACCAGACAACATCGGATTCGTGGGAATCGTTTCAATCGATAGCGAAATCTTGCGCTTACCAAATCTATACGAAATTCACAAAAATGAGCGTTCTGGTCAGGTGTTAGACAAATTAAAACTTATGAAATAGAAAGTGGAGTCAGAAATGGTTTTTTTAATTGGAATAATCAAGAAACTAAAAATATAGATTAATTGATTGTTAATAAATGATATAATTAATATAATTAATTTTATAAAAAATACATTTAAGTAATGATTCGGGGGTTGTTTCATGAAGAAAGGTCTAATTAAAGCTTTAGGAATTATAGCATTGGCAGGAGGTGTTCTTGCAGGTTGTGGAGAGGAGAAAGCCTCTACTGAGAGTAAGGAAAAAGCTACTCCTGCTGAGCAGAAAGAAGTGTCAAACAAGCCAAGTAAGCCTAAGAAGGATGAGAATGGTAACGTGATTCTTGACCAAGTTGGTCAAAAGACTAAGGATGCTGATGGTACTGAGGCTGAGTTAATGAAAATTAAAGCAGTTAATCAAACTATGGATATTGCTCCTATTAAGTTTACTGTTAAAGACATGAAAATTATAAAGTTGTCTAATGTAAGTAAGGACTTTGAACAGTTTTTAGTCCAATACACAGGAGGTACTGAAATTCCTGATGGTATTCAATACTTACAAATTAAATATTCAGTAGAGAATACATCTGACTCCAATATACAGTTTAATGGTATTGATAAAGTTGTTCTTAATAATGGAGAACAGCTAGATGCACTCAATGGCGACTTTATATGGGAGAAGGAAGATTCTGATAGTGACTTCTTTGGAAAAGTTAAGAAGGAAGGAACTGTAGGTCTGTTTATTAAAGGTAAGGCAGAGGATATTTCATCTGTTAAGTTAATTATGAGTGATACAATTAATCCTGATACTTATGATACAATTACAGAGGCGCAACAGGCAGAGTTTCAGTTTTAATAAGAGAGAAGCGTAGGGATTAAGGTATTGTGAACTACGAGTGCTTTAATTGAACAAGGAACTCACAAAAATGTTATGTCAACAGACAGCCCCAAGTAGGGCTGTTTTTCTTTTTGTGGGAAACTCCTTAATAAGGGGGACGAAATTTGATCTTCCCTCAAATATGAGGGGAGGGTCTGATCTGACACCCCCCTATCTCACAGTCCAAAGTTGAGCAGTGAGGATGAAGAAGGGTTAGATTTTTTCATAGCTTTTGGAAAAAGTACAGGTCGGTCAGACGGACTTGTTTTTAGAAGTAGGTATTTTTAGTTCAGTCAATTAAACCTAAATCATAATTAATTTATAATTTTGTCCCAGTTTTGCGAAAAATCTATAATATTAAATTTTATAGTAAAAGTGGGACAATTTATTAACATTATGAATGGAATATAGATTAATCACGCTGTGAGGGGTGAATTCACTGACCGTAGGGGAGTGAAGAGGGGTGGTACAGCGAAAAGGGTTTTAATGTAGTGAAACGGAATTAAAAGCCTGGTAGTAGATAGGCTACACTTAGTTGGACAGAAAAGTTAAGGTCAAGTAGACTAAATCTAATACGAATTAGGAGAATCTACGATGACAAAAAGAGAAAGAAGAAAGTTTACAGATGAATTCAAACATCAGATGGTCCAGCTATATTTAAACGGCAAGCCAAGAAAAGATATTATTCGTGAGTATGACCTTACACCTTCTTCTCTAGATAAGTGGATCAATCAGAGTCAAGCCACAGGATCATTTAAGGAAAAGGACAACCTGACAGCGGAAGAAGCTGAGTTAATTCAACTTCGTAAGCAAATTAAGCAACTTCAAATGGAGAACGATATTTTAAAGCAAGCCGCGCTGATAATAGGACGAAAGTAAATGTGATCCGTAATAATCAACACAAATACTCGATATCAGCAATGTGCAAAGTCCTACAACTTCCAAGAAGCACGTACTATTATGAAGTGAAAGAACGGGTTTCAGAAGATGATGTGACCTCTGATATCATCGATATTTTTCAAAAGAGCCGTCAGAACTATGGAACACGCAAAGTCAAGGTGGAACTAAAGAAGCGTGGACACATCGTTTCCAGACGGAGAATTGGGCGGATTATGAATGAACAAGGTCTCGTCTCTACTTATACGGTAGCTCAGTTTAAGCCTCAAGCAACGGTTTGTAACGAATCCAACCAGGAGAACACACTGAACCGTAGGTTCCATCAAGAAGAGGAATTGACAGCGGTTGTAAGCGACTTAACATACGTAAGAGTCAATCAAAAATGGCACTATGTATGTGTATTTGTCGATCTCTTTAATCGTGAAATCATTGGTTACAGTGCTGGTCTTCATAAAAATGCTGACTTGGTTTATAGAGCATTTGCATCCATTCAAAAGGATCTCCGCCACATTCAACTGTTTCATACAGACCGTGGAAGTGAGTTTAAAAACAAGCTGATTGATGAAGCACTTGAAACGTTTGGAATCTAGCGTTCTCTTAGTATGAAAGGCTGCCCCTATGATAATGCCGTAGCTGAAGCTACCTTTTAAGATTATTAAAACAGAGTTCGTAAAGGATCGCCATTTTGATAGTCTTGAGGATTTATCTAGAGAACTACAAGACTATGTACATTGGTTTAAGCACATTCGAATTCATGGAACACTTGGATATGTAAGCCCCATTCAATACAAACTTGAACACCTTAAGAAAACTGTCTAGTTTAGTGTTGACAATCCAAATATATCTCTATAAAAGGAGGTGTTTTATAATGAAAAAAAATCTAATAGCAATTAACGAACCGGTATGGATTGAGTTTAAACTAGAAGAAGAAAGGGAAGTTGATTGTTCAGAACCGACCGATGAAGAATTACTTAATAATTCTGAGCATGATATTTTTCTAATGGATCTGTTTAATGTAGAATCAGCTGATGAGTTAGAAGAACGTTTGCAACGAAAGTTTAATAGGTAAATTTAACTTTTTTCCTCACAAAGAAAACAATATGCTGACTTATCAAATTAATCAATAATAATTAAAAATAAGTATCAGCATAGCTTTAGAAAGTCTAGAGCTATGCTATTTATCGTGTAAACAAAATAACTCTTAAAGTCCGATGTCACGTAAATATCAACTGGTACAAGACTAAACGTGTTTTCTTTCTTCTTCTAAAAACCTGTCCCGTTAAATAAGAAAAACACTACTCTGATAAAATCAATGAAATAAAAATACCACCGCTGAATTTTACACCAGAAGTGGCATATAAAATGGATATATGGAAACCTTAGACAACTCCAATAACCTTATTTTTGATCACAAAAATGATCACAAAATGCCTATAATTGCTTTAATAACGCTGTTTGTTAGCTTTCTTAGTGATCACAAGTTTGAGCACATTTGAACTCTAAGAATCCTGTCATCTTTACCG
>NZ_SCFM01000030.1 GCF_004138295.1 Ectobacillus funiculus
TTTTGTGTTTTGTTCAGTTTTCAAAGAACTTGTCCGTCGCTCAAAGGCGACTTTCTTATATTAACATCACCGAATTTAGATGTCAACATTTTTTAATGATGTCCGCTTTATATTTTTTCGTATCAGCGACGTTTATTAATATACCATTGGCTTTAATGAAATACAATACCTTTTTTATTATTTTTACATCATAAAGTGAACTTCTCTTCCTTTCCCCATATAAATTAAAATACAAACACTTTTGGCATACTACCTATTAGGATAGAGGGGGAAAAAAAATGGATTATGCTGATGCTCTTCTAAAGCTTGGACTTTCGGCTTTTCTCGGCTTTATTATCGGATTGGAGCGGGAGTTAAGAAGAAAGCCCCTTGGCTTAAAAACGTGTCTTGTCATTTCAATCATTAGTTGTCTCCTTACAATCGTTTCCATTCAAGTAGCCTATCGGCTGCCCAGTCCCGACCACATTCGAATGGATCCGTTGCGCCTCGCAGCACAAATCATTTCCGGTATCGGCTTTTTAGGAGGCGGCGTAATTCTCCGAAGAGAGAATGACAGCATTGCCGGCCTTACAACAGCGGCAATGATTTGGGGCGCGGCCGGTATTGGCATTACAGTTGGTGCAGGTTTTTATATCGAATCTATCGCTGGAATGCTGTTTCTTATTATAAGTGTGGAATTCATTCCTTTAATGATGAACACATTCGGACCTCGACCGCTTCGTCAACGTGAAATTGGTCTAAAAGTAATAGTGAACGATTTGCAAAACGTCCCAACAGTTATGGAAGAAATTCAAGGTATGGGTATTAAAGTAAACAATATGAAGCTAAAAGCACTGGACACAGGGGAGCATTTTCTACAATTAAAGCTGTCAGTTGACCAAAAACTCCGTACGCCAGACCTTTATTTCGCTATCCAAAACATTACAAATGTGCGTGGCACGGAGGTTGAGAGCCTCTAAACCTGCCTCTTCGAGTTGGCTTCCAGCTAGAAATTTATACTTTCTTACAGTGTAGCGTATCCGGCTTCTCAATTCTTAGGAGGGAACAACTTTTGAGTTCAAATGATTCAATTGTACAAACATCTCGATTGTCCATTCTTTGGCGCCTAGTTGTTATTATGGGTAGTCTGATTTTATCATTCGGTATTATCGCTCATTTCCTGGAGCCCCAAACCTTCCACACCTTCTTTGACGGAGTTTGGTGGGCTATTGTAACAACCTTTACCATAGGCTATGGAGACTTTGTTCCCCAAACATATGCAGGGCGCACAGTTGCTATCATTTTAATTTTGCTCGGAACAGCATTTGGTTCCTACTACATGGTATCATTTGCAACAGAAATGCTGAGCAGACAATATCTGAGACAAAAAGGGAAGTCTACTGTCTCATTTCAAAACCACATTATCATCGTAGGCTGGAACGAACGTGTAAAGCAGCTTTTACAGCAATTCGAAACACTTTACCCTAAAACACATCTTGTACTCATTGATGAAACATTACCTATATTGCCCAAAAAATTTGCCCATTTATTTTTTGTGAAAGGATGTCCCTATCACGATGACACCTTAAAACGAGCAAATATCATAGGTGCCCGAACGATTGTAATTACTGCCGACCAGGAAAAGGATGAGAGCAGCGCTGATACTCTGTCCGTGTTAACGATCCTCGCAGCAAAAGGATTGAATCCGTCTCTGTATTGTATCGTTGAAATATTGACAGCGCAGCAGGTAGATAATGCAAATCGCGCAGGAGCAAATGAAGTCTTGCAAACAAATAAGCTAATAGGTCATATTCTGACCTCTTCGCTCTTATTCCCAAGCGTCTCGCAAACATTCATTTCCTTCTGCAACCATTCGTCAGAAGCAGGCATTCGCCTCATTCCCCATAATAGCGAAGCAGAGGAGACGTTTCGATCCTGCAGCATACATTTCCTAGAAAAAGATACTCTGCTGCTCGGAGTGAAACGGGACGGCAAGGATTATATTAATCCTCTCCATCCCTTTCCACTTTACCCAGATGATCTGTTGATTGTACTTATGAGGTAAGAATCTTTTCCTCTGCCTCTCTCACAAGGGCCTCCCCAGTATCTACATATTTTTGATCAACTGGACCGTCTGGATTTTTCGGTTCAGAAAACTGATCGAGTGATGTTAACGCTGAGGTAAAGGTGTTCACACGATCGTCAAGTTCTTCCTCGTACACATGAGATAGCAAATAAGGAGTACCAATTCTGACAACCACCCCTCTGGCATCAAGCTCACCATTTACAGCCTCAAATGGAATACGTAAAAATTGATAGCCGTTGTTATCCGCAAGCTTATAATCAAAAGAACCTCTTTCGTACTCCCAGCCGCCGCCTATTACATAGCCGAGCGGCTTTAAAAGCTGCTCAAGCTTGTATAACTGAAATACTTGTCCTTCCAGTTTAGATGAAATAGGGATCATATCCTTCTTCCTTTCCATAACATATTCTGCATATAGCTTGCCCAAACACGCTCTCTTCCATTTACAACCAATGAATTAAGAAAAGCGGACAAGGCCCGCCTTTTATGGCAGCGTAGGTTCAGCCCGAAGTCTGCCATTTTGAGCCTTGGGAGCTAGACATCACTCCGAAAAGTTATACTTTCTGATCTTGCAAAAGAAAACTCGCTGATTGGCGAGCCGCTATGCGAAGACAGAAGCGTAGTTGCACTTATACTGCATCCCTAAAATTTCTAAATACGCCAAATCCACTTCCAGCTGGAAATTTATACGTTCCTACAGTGTAAAAAATAAAAAGGACCTTAGCAAAAGCTAAAGTCCTTTTTTGTCTTATTTCAAACGTTGTTCTAATTGCGCTTTTAATTCTTCAAATCCAGGTTTGCCAAGAAGCGCAAACATATTCTTCTTATACGCTTCTACTCCTGGTTGATCAAATGGATTTACTCCTAGAAGATAACCGCTCATTGCGCAAGCTTTTTCAAAGAAGTAAACAAGGTAACCAAATGTATACTCGTCCAATGTAGGAATGTTTACAATTAGGTTTGGCACGCCGCCATCTGTATGAGCAAGCAAAGTGCCTTCAAATGCCTTTTTATTGACGAAGTCTACTGTTCTTCCTGCTAAATAGTTTAGGCCGTCTAGATCAGTTTCTTCCGCTTCAATTTCCAACTCATAGCGAGGCTTCTCAACATTTAATACCGTTTCAAATAGATCACGGCGTCCCTCTTGAACATATTGTCCTAAAGAGTGCAAATCTGTTGAGAAGTTTGCAGATGATGGATAGATTCCTTTTTGGTCTTTTCCTTCACTCTCACCAAACAGCTGCTTCCACCATTCTGCGAAGTATTGTAATGCTGGCTCATAGTTAATGAGCATTTCAATCGTTTTTCCCTTATTATATAACGCATTGCGCACAACCGCATATTGATAAGCTGGGTTTGCCTCCAATTCGGATGTCCCGAAATCTTCATAGCCTTGTGCTGCGCCCTTCATCATCTCTTCAATATTTAAACCGCTTACCGCAATTGGAAGCAATCCAACAGCTGTTAATACAGAGTAGCGTCCGCCTACGTCATCAGGGATTACGAATGTTTCATAGCCCTCTTCGTCCGCGAAAGTTTTTAACGCACCGCGTGCTTTATCTGTTGTTGCAAAAATACGTGTGCGCGCTTCTTCTTTTCCATATTTTTCTTCCAACAATTTACGGAAGATACGGAAAGCAAGAGCAGGCTCTGTTGTTGTACCAGATTTGGAAATTACGTTAATGGAGAAGTCTTTTCCCTCTAGTACATCCATTAAATCCTTCATGTATGTAGAGCTGATATTTTGACCCACAAATATAACCTGTGGTGTACGACGCTGTTCCTTCGTTAACGTACCGTAGAAGGAATGGCTCAATGCTTCAATTGCAGCACGCGCTCCTAGGTACGAACCACCAATACCAATGACAAGCAAAATATCAGAGTCAGATTTAATTTTCTCAGCTGATTTTTGAATACGTGCAAATTCTTCCTTGTCATACGCAACAGGAAGCTCGATCCAACCTAAAAAGTCATTTCCAGTTCCTGTTTTTTCATGAAGCGCATGGTGTGATACCTTTACTGCGTCGCGTAAGTATGTAATTTCATGCTCACCGAAGAACGATAATGCTTTGGAATAATCAAATTTCACGTGTGTCATATTTCTCCCTCCAAATGTAAAAATTACGTGCCTCTTTCACTTTAACTAAACAGCGCTTGTAAATCAAGCAGACCTTTAGGTGTAAGCGTATCCAAAATAAAAGTATCCAGAAAATTCGCCAATTGGCGAGGATAGAGGTCCCAGTTACACTTTTTCCGAAAATCTCCTTCCGCATCGAATTAGCTTTCAGCTGAAAATTTATATTTTTTCACAGTGCAAAAAAGGCAGTCTTAGCTGCCTTTTTGCATTTATAGAGATGCGCGATAAATTTCCATGACATCTTCCTTCGTTAACTTCTTAAAGTTGCCGAACGATCCATTTATGACTGTTTTGTCCGCCATAAGCTCAATATGTTCATCGCCAATTTTGTAATCCGCAAGACGCGCAGGAGCACCAATTGATGTCCAGAAGCTGCGTAGCGCTTCAATACCTTCAAGCGCAACTTCACGATCAGATTTTCCTTCTATTTGTATATCAAATACACCTACAGCAAATTGCTTAAAGCGTAATACATTTTCATCAAGCACATGCTTCATCCAATTCGGGAATAATATTGCAAGACCTCCGCCATGCGGAATATCGTATACGGCCGAAACAGCATGTTCAATATTATGAGTCGCCCAATCACCACGTACCCCCATTTGCAGTATTCCATTTAACGCCATTGTTCCGCAGTACAGAATTGTTTCACGAAGCTCATAATTTTCCAAATCGTTTACCAATTTGGGAGCTGTTTTAATTACCGTTTTTAGCAAGGATTCACAGTAACGATCCTGAAGGAGGGTATTGGTTCCCTGATGGAAATATTGTTCGATAACATGCGACATAATATCGACCATACCATAAACCGTTTGATCCTGCGGCACAGTGAATGTATATACAGGATCCAAAATAGAAAACCGCGGAAAGGTAAATGGACTGCTCCATCCATACTTTTCATTCGTCTCCCAGTTGGTAATAACAGAGCCTGAATTCATTTCAGATCCTGTCGCTGCAAGTGTCAACACCGTACCAAAGGGGAGTGCTCCATTTGCTGCCACCTTGCGCGTAATAATATCCCATACATTCCCCTCATATTTCGCTCCTACTGCAATAGCCTTCGTGCAATCAATCACACTTCCGCCGCCAACAGCTAAGAGCACGTCAACATTATGCTCTTTACAGATATCTACACCTTTTTGAACAGTCGTTAAGCGAGGATTTGGCTCTACCCCACTCAATTCATGTACCTCTGTCCCAAGCTCGTTTAATATATCCATCACCTGATCATATAGACCGCTTCTCTTAATGCTTCCGCCGCCATATACAACCAATACCCTTTGACCATAGTTTGGTACCTCTACCTTCAGTTGTTCTAGCTGCCCCTTGCCGAAAATAAGCTTTGTTGGGTTATAAAACGTAAAATTCTGCATGTGTATTCCTCCTTTTTAGTAAGATGACTTTCTCTTAAAGGGAATATCCGATTAATACTTATATGAAATAAGAATGGATAACTGAAAAGTCCCTGTTTATCGGTTCACCAAATAGATTCACCGTTTCTCCACGAGACAACACCCTAAAGCATTAAAGCAAAGAAAACTCGCCGACTGGCGAGCCCTGCTCCTGGGCGAAGACAGAGGCGTAGTTGCACTTATAAATTTCCTGTTACGTTGAATTCGCTACAGGCTAGAGATTTAGCCTTGCTTAAAGTGTACCAAAAAATATCTGTTTCCTAAAAAAATATGCATAAGGAGATTGTACGAAATACATTCTATATAAGGAAGCAATAAAACAAGGAGGAATTCTTATATGAGCACTTTACAACGTATTGCTTTAGTGTTAACGATAATCGGTGCATTAAACTGGGGACTCATCGGCTTCTTCCAATTTGATTTAGTAGCCGCTATTTTCGGCGGACAAGATGCAGCACTATCACGCATTGTATATGGTCTTGTAGGACTTTCTGGCCTCATCAACCTTGGCTTACTATTTAAACCTTCTGAAGAGCTCGGCACACGCCGAGAAGCCCGGGAAGTACGTTAAGTTAACCAGAAAATAAAAAAGAAGGCTATTTGCCTTCTTTTTTATTTTCTGGTTCCCTCATCCTTTTCGAGAAGCATTGTCCCCGATCGCATAACAGACGGCGAAGGCTTTTCACTTTACCGCATTATGTTCTTGTGACTGCTCAATCCATTCTGTCAGCTTGTCACGCAGCGTATTAAAACCTGCGGCATCCGGCTTTGGAACGCACAGCACTGTCTGTCTCTTTGATAAAGATGGCTCTTGAATCGCCTTGAGTGATAAGCTAATTTTCCCGCTTTCTTCATCTACAGACAGCACCTTAACTTGTACCTCATCTCCGACTTTTAAAAAATCACGAATGTCTTTTACGTATCCATTTGTAATTTCCGAGATGTGGACCAAGCCTTGTGTAGATTCATCCAAAGCAACAAACGCACCGTATCCTTGAATGCCTGTAACCTTTCCTTTCACAACTGTCCCACGATGATATTTGTCCAGCATAGAAACACTCCTATAAATTTACCTTTTCTTCATATTAGTAAATTATACCACGTGCTCCTATTTCATTCAAAATTACGAAAAATTTTTCTATCATCACGTATAAATTGTAAAAATACGGATACAATACTAACACATGGCTTTCTAGTATTCCCCCCCTTTTTGGGACAAAACATTCATCGTTTTGTCTCTTTTTTTGTCTACAAAACGTTTGATGCGCTTAACTGCCTCCATCAATTGCTCCATAGAGGTCGCATACGAACAGCGAATATAACCGTTGCCGCTTTCCCCAAATACAGATCCCGGCACAACTGCAACCTTCTCCTCAAGCAATAGCTCCTCAGCAAATTGCTCCGATGTCATGCCTGTGGAACGAATAGACGGAAACGCATAAAATGCGCCTCCTGGCATATGACATGTTAAACCCATTTCATTAAATGATTTCACGATAAAATTTCTTCTCTGCTTGTAGCTTTTCCGCATCGCAATTACATCCCGGTCGCCTGCCCGCAGCGCCTCAATCGCCGCAAACTGCGCCATCGTCGGTGCACACATAAGCATATATTGATGAATTTTCAGCATATGCTCAAGGAAAAAGACCGGAGCTGCCACCATTCCAAGGCGCCAGCCTGTCATTGCAAAGCCTTTAGAAAAACCGGAAATTAAAATGGTATGGTCGCGCATGCCCTCAATGCTGGCAAAGCTTGTATATGATTCGTCATACATCAGCTCTGCATAAATTTCATCAGACAATACAATCAGATTATAACGTTCTACAACATCAGCAATCGCTTCTAGCTCATCCTTATTTAATGAAGTACCTGTTGGATTGCTTGGTGAACAAAGAAGCATCGCTTTCGTATGCTCTGTAATAGCTGCCTCTAGCTCCTCCGGCTGCAGCTTAAATCCGTTTTCAGGACTCGTAGAAACAGAGATTGGAATTCCTCCTGCAAGCGTAACAAGCGGTGCATATGCAACAAAGCATGGCTCAATAACAAGCACCTCATCACCAGGATTGATAATGGTTCGTAATGCGATATCAATTGCTTCGCTTGCCCCTACTGTAATGAGGATTTCTGACGCATCATACGAAACATCGAATTTTCGTTTAAAATAACTAGATGCCTCCTGACGCAGCTCCAACAGTCCAGCATTTGCTGTATAAGCTGTATAGCCCTCCTCTAGAGAACGAATAGCTGCTTCGCGCACATTCCATGGTGTTACAAAATCTGGTTCCCCAACACCAAGTGAAATTACGCCTTCCATTCCTGACGCAAGATCAAAAAATTTGCGGATGCCAGATGGCTTCAGCGATGTTGCTGTTTCAGACAAAGTGAACGTCTTCATGGCGTCACCATCATCCGCTTATCATTATTGTCCCCTTGCTCATACACAATCCCATCATGCTTATACTTCTTCAAAATGAAATGCGTTGTTGTAGATAAAACAGAATCCAGCGTAGAAAGCTTTTGTGCCACAAAGCTAGCTACCTCTGACATTGTTTTCCCTTCTAAGACAATAGACAAATCATATGCGCCGGACATTAAATAAACAGATTTCACTTCTGGATATCGGTAAATTTTCTCTGCGATTTCATCAAAGCCAACATCACGCTTTGGCGTAACCTTCACATCAATCATCGCCGTCAAGCCTTCCTTCTCTGTCACCTTCGTCCAGTCAACAAGCGTCACATAATTGACGATTACTTTACTTTCTTCGAATTTCTTCATCATCGTCTGTACTTCTTCGACATCAATATCAAGCATTTTTGCCAATGTATCGACTGGCAGACGGCTGTTCTTTTCTAGACATTCTAACAATTCCAGTTCTTTTTCAGTCATCGTCTTGAACTCCTTATCCATGTATTTTCACTAAAAGTATACAGGTTATCTAAACCTTTGAAAAATTCTCTTTTTTTTAGTGAGAGGAAGATACGTTTGCAGCCGCAAGCATCTCTCTATATTATGCCACAATTATCGACTTCGAGGAGACGAAAATATAAAAGACTGTACGAGTTCCCCTAACAGTTCTATCTTTTCCCGAGCATAGAACATAACGGAATGGGGATGATAGATAAAGAAAACTCGTCGATTGGCAAGCCCTGCCTTTGAGCGAAGACAGAGGCGTAGTTGCACTTATACTGTATTCCTAAAATTTCCCGCTACGTCGAATTCACTTCTAGCTGGAAATTTATCCTTTCCTACAGTGTAAAGAAAACTCGTCGATTGGCAAGCCCTGCCTTTGGACGAAGACAGAGACGTAGTTGCACTTGTGCTGTATTCCTAAAACTTCCGACTACGTCAAACTAGCTTCCAGCTAGAAATTGATATTTTCTTACAGTGTAAAAAACTAATGGGGTGATAAAAGATGAAGCAACAGGAGCAGTTCCCTCTCCCTCCATTCTCTATCTACGGTATGACAGTCCATTACGAGCTATATAATTATGAGCCAAATTCAAACAAAACAACGTTCGTATTAATTCATGGCTTTTTATCCTCTACCTTCAGCTACCGTCGCCTGATTCCGCTGCTCGCACAGCACGGGGCCGTTGTCGCTCTCGACTTACCACCGTTTGGAAAGAGTGACAAATCAAAAGATTTTACATATTCGTATCGGAATATGGCAAATATCGTTGTTTCTCTTGTTGAGCATTTACACCTTTCAAATATCATTCTTGTTGGACATTCTATGGGTGGACAAATTGCATTGTACATTAGCAAACAACGTCCTGATCTTGTGGATAAAACAGTACTCATTTGCAGCTCGGGATATTTACCAAAATCACACTTTTCCCTTGTCTACTCCTCGTACTTGCCATTTTTTTATTTGTACATTAAAAACTGGCTTGTGCGAAGCGGCGTACTGAAAAATTTGCTCAATGTTATTCATGATCGTTCACTGATTGATGACGAAATGATGCAAGGCTATGCTGCACCATTTTTTGATGAACGTATCTTCCATGCTTTAACACGCATGATTCGCGACCGGGAAGGAGACTTACCATCCTGTGAACTGCAGCAAATTGAAATACCATCTCTCCTTATTTGGGGAGAAGAAGATAAGGTCGTTCCTATCTCTGTAGGAAAACGCCTGCATAGTGATTTAAAAAACTCACGATTTATTTCCTATGAAAAAGCAGGCCATCTGCTTCCGGAAGAAAAGCCGCAGCATGTATATGAGAATATTGTGGAATTTGCCGGCATCTCCGAAGCACAATAAATAGCTCCCGTTTATTTTTCTGAATCCATTACGAGCAAATCACGAAAGAAGACGGCCTCGGCATGGAGAGGCACAGCTGCACTTACACTTTGCTCCTAAAATTTCCTGCGTCGAATGTGCTGCTGGCTGGAGATTTATACTCTTAAAGTGCAGTAAAAAGATGAGTCCACACAAGACTCATCTTTTTCATTCCCTATGACCAAACCGAGCTCTATCTGCAGCTTCCTGCATTTTTAATGCTCAACAGTCTCTCTGCAAGCTGCTTGCATTTTTCTATCGCAACGACTTCTTCAAAGGACATAAAATAAACATGCTGAATTTTTCTGGAAATGTAGTCAGCATCATCAAATGAATCAGCAATTTGCACGACATCGACAGCTTCGGTTTCGTAAAAGTCAGAACCATAGCTAAACGGATCCCATTCCTTTACTATCTCAACCATCTGTGCGTACACGTTGTCCATAAATTTACTCCTTTTTTTTACAAGATTGACTTCTTTCTTTATTGTAACACATACGCTATGCTGAAAAAAAAGGGTATCAACAAGGGAGGATGAACATTTGTGAAAGAATTTGATAAAACGATCCATCGACGCGGAACCAATTCTGTGAAATGGGATTTACATAAGGACGATGACTTGCTGCATTTATGGGTGGCAGATATGGATTTCGCTGCACCACAAGCGATTCAGGACGCTCTGCGGCAACGAGTAGAGCATGGGGTTTTCGGATATACATTTGGCAGCGAGGATTTATACCGCGCCATTATCCATTGGACAAAGGAACGTTATGCATGGAGTATCGAGAAAAGCTCCATTGTGCTTACACCTGGTGTCGTGCCTGCGTTAGGTGTCGCCGTTCAAGCCTTCACAGCTCCAAGTGACAAGGTACTTGTTCAATCCCCCGTATATGCGCCATTTTTTGATATGGTGACGAAAAACGGACGAGAGGTAGTAATAAATCCCCTCATTATCCAAAATGGTCAATATGAAATGGATTGGGAAGACCTAGAGGCCAAATTCAAGCAAGGAATTCGCCTTATGATTTTGTGCAGTCCCCATAATCCTGTTGGACGTGTATGGACGAAGGAGGAGCTGCAGCGACTAGGTAAGCTGTGTATAGAGTATGATGTAATCATCGTATCAGATGACATTCATGCCGATATTATTTTCAGCGGACATGTTCATACACCGCTCGCTTCTCTGTCGGACGACCTTGCTTCACGTACTATTACCTGTATGGCTCCAAGTAAAACATTCAATATTGCCGGCTTACAAGCATCGGCTTCTATTATTCCAAACGAGGTGCTTCGAAAGCAATTTACAAAGATCTTACACCGACAAGGCTTCTACTCCTTGAATCTGTTCGCTTCAACAGCAATGGAGACAGCTTATACAAGCTGCGAGGAGTGGCTAGATAATCTACTAGTGTATTTAGAAGAAAATGCTCAGTTTGCATATAAATATATTCAAACTGAAATACCAGAGCTAAAACCATATCAACCTGAAGGAACATACTTGCTTTGGGTGGATTGTTCAAAGCTGGGACTATCAAAGGAAGCTCGTCTCAATCTTCTGCAAAAGAAGGGAAAAATCGTTGTCGAACCAGGCGAGAAATTCGGTCCCGGCGGCGAAGGATTTATCCGTCTCAATCTCGGTTGTCCAAGATCTATTTTGCAGGAAGCGTTGATTCGTTTGCGAGATGCAGTAAAGAACTCCACGCAAAATGTATAAAAGCAGTCCCACAGTACGTGGGACTGCTTTATTTTTTTGCGTCCGCTGATCTCTTCACAATCACTCCGCAGGCTAAACGCTTGCCAGACTTTCCTGTCGGCTGCGTCATGCCATCATCCGCATTTTCTGTAATAATAAGAGAGGCTCCATCTTTACGACGCAGCGTACTCTTCCCTTCCTTCAAAGATGCGTTCGGTGCCATAATTTCTGCTTTAATTTCTCCCTTATCATCCGCAATTAAATTTGGTAGATCACCGTTTTCCGCTCCATTCTGGTTCAGCAAACCATGCTCTTTTCCCCCAGGGTTAAAATGATTGCCCGAAGAAGAAAAATCAGGTGCCTTGCATACCCCTACTTCATGGATATGAAAGCCATGCGGACCAGGTTTAAAGCCTTTTGCTTCAATTTTAATCTGCAAGCCGCCCGGCTGGTCAGAAAGGGTTGCCTTCCCCACTTCGTCTCCAGATTCATTTTGCAGCTTCACTTCTACTTCCTTCGGCTCACCTTGATCACAGCCTGCAAGAAGAGCCAGCACAAAACACGCATCTAACAGTTTTCGTTGCATACAATCCCCCTCTACATTCATTCTTTCCTTATCTTCCCCCTCTCAGAATAAAACATACTAAAGAGAACTCGCCGATTGGCGAGCCCTGCCCTTGGGCGAAGACAGAGGCGTAGCCCTACTTATACTTTCTCACTACATCGAATTGTCTTCTAGCTAGAACTTTATATTTTCTTAAAATAAAAAAAGCCCGCCTCAGAGGCAAGCCCACTTATTTTGATGCCGGTGTATCCGATACCGCATTGTCCATTTCCTTTAAATTCTGTTCCATCTGTTCAAATTGCTGCTGCTCTCTCTTAGAGACCTTTATAAACATTCTCCATGTAAAAACCGCACCAAAAATAAACAACAAACACGTAACCGCCGCTGGAATATACTCAAGCTTGTTTTCTGGAAAATACAAAGGTAGCATGATCATTCCACTCCTTTACAGACGAGCATGGTTATTCTTTTTTACATTATATAGAATTACACTCAAAAAATATAGCAAGGACTTTTGACAGGCATCTTGCAAATTCGGTACGATGGAAAAAAAGGAGGTTAAAAGATGGAGGACTCACTTAAAATTGGTGATATTGTAACAGGTATATATAAAACAGGGAAATATATCGGGGAAATTACTGATATAAGACCACAGCACTATCTCGTTAAAGTATTGGCTGTTTTGAAACACCCAACACAAGGGGACTTGCATAGCGTCAAACAAGCAGATGTGCCATTTTTTCATGAACGCCGTGCTTTGGCTTTTCGAGAGCAAACAAATATCCCGCAGCAAATGGTAAAACGATACGAAGATGAAATTCCAGATTACAAGGAGTCACTTCGCCAAGCTTTAGAGCGGCAAAAGAAAGATTTGCAGGAGGATGGTTCTCCTTGGGCAGAGCGTTCCCTTGAAAATCTAAGCAGCTTACGGCTTGACTACAAGCTATAACACATGCGTCAGTACATATAATATAAGCTCATACATTACTTCCAAGCTCACATGGCGAAGACAAACGCGTAATTGCACTTACACTGTATTCCTAAAAGTTCCTGATACGTCGAATTCACTTCGAGCTGAAAATTTATACTTTCTCAAAGTAAAACTAAAGACCAAATTACTACTAACAGTAATTTGGTCTTTAATTCGTACTCACCTTTTTCATTAATTTTGTAAAATCAACTAAGTCACCAATCTTCGTTGGAGCTGGCTTAAGCAAGTATTCTTTATCCTTTTCCACTAGCTTAAAAATACTGTACGTTGTCAGTGCATCATCTAACGCACGATGATGCTTACCCGTCCCTTTTTTCCCATATGATTCTATTGCCTTCCAAAGACCCGTTTGATTGCGGTCTCCAAAAAAACGTTTGTATTCCAGCGACAAGTCACGGTGCTTGCCCTTAAGAGGATAAGAAATATTTGCCAGCCCACAGTTTTGCTTTAATACCTTTACATCCATATTGCCCCATGTAACAACTGTACTTGGATATGTCGATTCGTAGTTCATCAACCGTTCAATTAGTTCAGAAAAGGAAATCCCACTATCAATAGCTTCCTGCCTAATATTCAAAAATTTTTTGCACCGTTCTGTCAAAATAGGAAACTTTTGCGGCTTTACATATGAGGAGAATGTGTCAATTACTTCATCATGAACAACCGCTACAATCCCAACCTCAATGATTTCCGGAACGAACCCGCCCGGCTGTCTCTTGTTTTCCGGCATCGTAAACTCAAAGTCTACAAATAAAAATTGCTGCTCATTCATGACATCCCTTCCTTACCTTTTCTTTCCGTCTCATGTACCTCCATTATAGCACGTATCCACTAAAAACGCGGCGCTTCTCTCTGCTGTTTCTCCATAATTTCTCATTGTGATGTATCTTATATATATGTAACAGCAAGACAAATATTTTCATAAAACAACGCTGACAAGACGAAAAATGAAAAAATTGTTCCATTTTTTGCAGAAAATACAGCATTCACTAAAGAATAGCTTGTCTTATCATTATTTTTGTATCGGATGCTACAAGGATTCAACATCTATCAGCCTAGCTTAAGGTATACAAAAGGAAGGAGCAATGCCCCTTCCTTTTCATTTAAAATCTTGGTTCGTTTTTCCGAATCAGGAAAAGATGAAGCGGGAAGAACAAGGAACCTGTTATAAGATGAATAACCGTAAATAAGACCGAATTTGTTGTATATCGCTCTAACAGCAAATACATAATCCAAATAGCAAGAATAAGAGAAACTATTGATGAAATGAAATTAACAATCGGAATGAAGTTTAAAATAAAACACGCAACGAAGACCCCCAGCACTTTCCAGCCGGTCTCTGGACGCAAGTAGTCTGGCATCTTTGACTCTACCAAATCTCCCCATGTTTTACAGTTCAAAATGGGGATGAACGCAAAATATGCATCTTCAAGACCTTGCTTTTTTGCCATCGTGTGCAACGCAAATGCCGATAATAAATAAGCAGCAATACCCCAAATGATCATAATAATAGTAAAAACGATTCCCCACGCAAGCATGTGCTCCACTAACACTTGATCTTCCATGTGCAGCCTCCCTTATGATGTTATTTTATGCTATGCACTGTTTATTCATATGCCATCCAAGGGTTGGACTATAACATGCCCTAGCCTGTATGATAACGAGAACAAGGATAAAAAGGAGATGTTTGTATGCATCCATATTCCAGAGCCTTACAAGCCTATTTCGAACGGTACCGAAACTTAGAAAAAGCGGAACCTATGGAACGTTATATGAGAAATCAATACCCGTTCCTCGGCATGCAAGCTCCGGAGCGGACACAGCTGCTTCGCGAGTTTCTCAAGGAGCATGGTATCCCCTCAAAGGAAGAACTCCCTAACATTGTACAAGACCTATGGAGCTTACCTGAAAGGGAGTTTCAAATCGTCGCTCTCAACCTGCTAGAGAGGCAGCATAAAATTGCCGACGAAACCTTTCTCCCCCTTCTAGAGAGCATCATTACAACAAAATCATGGTGGGATACCGTTGACTATATCGCCCCGCGCTTAGTTGGTCTCGTTTTTGCCAGAAAGCCGCATCTCATTCAGGATTATATCCCTAAATGGATGGCATCAGGCAATATCTGGCTGCAGCGCACCTGCCTTTTATTTCAGCTGAAGTACAAGGACAAAATGGATACAAATTTGTTATTTTCCCTGATTCAAGAGCTCAGCCATTCAAAAGAGTTTTTTATCCAAAAAGCAATCGGCTGGGTATTGCGTGAATACGCAAAAACAAGCCCGCACACCGTTTTACAGTTTGTTTCTACACACACACTTGCTCCTCTAAGCAAAAGAGAAGCACTTAAGCATATTCAGCACACAATTGGGCATACTGAATAGGGTACATATCTCGTAAAGAAAACTCGCCGAGTGGCAAGCCGATAGGCGAAGACAGAGGCGTAGTTGCACTTATACTGTATTCCTAAAATTTCCGACTACGTCGAATACACTTCGAGCTGGAAATTTATATTTAAAGTGCAAAATCACATAAGCTGCAGCTAACCTGTATTGTGATTTTTTGCGTAACGTGTTAGAATATGGACAGTAATTTTCATATTGTAGCGATGACAGACAAATAAGTACTTGCACCGCAGCGATTCAGGGATAGTGAAAGCCTGAAAAACGCAAGGAAACGGCAGTCTCGAGCCATACTTGATAAAGTGGGCATGCATCCGCATGTCAACTAGGGTGGAACCGCGTGCATACAAGCTCGTCCCTAGGCATTACGCCTAAGGATGAGCTTTTTTATGTTTTTTAATTTAAGGAGGGTGTTAACTATGGCTTCAATGGAGCAAATCGTAAACTTAGCGAAGCATCGCGGCTTCGTATTTCCAGGCTCTGAAATTTACGGCGGCTTAGCAAATACTTGGGATTATGGTCCGCTTGGTGTTGAACTGAAAAACAACGTCAAAAAAGCTTGGTGGAAAAAATTCATTCAAGAATCTCCGTACAATGTCGGTCTTGATGCAGCAATCCTCATGAACCCGCAAACTTGGGTAGCATCTGGTCACGTAGGCAACTTCAACGATCCAATGATCGACTGCAAAAATTGTAAAGCGCGTCATCGCGCTGACAAGCTGATTGAAAATGCGTTAGAGGCAAAAGGCATTGAAATGATTGTTGATGGTCTTTCTTTCGACCAAATGGCTGCATTAATCCAGGAGCATGATATCGCATGCCCAGATTGCGGCAGCAAAGACTTTACAGAAATCCGTCAATTTAACCTAATGTTTAAAACGCATCAAGGTGTAACACAGTCAAGTGCTAATGAAATTTATATGCGTCCAGAAACAGCACAAGGTATTTTTGTTAACTTTAAAAACGCACAGCGTTCCATGCGCAAAAAGCTGCCATTTGGTATCGGTCAAGTCGGAAAAAGCTTCCGCAACGAGATCACACCTGGTAACTTTACATTCCGTACACGCGAATTCGAGCAAATGGAGCTGGAGTTCTTCTGTAAGCCTGGTGAAGATTTAGAATGGTTCACATATTGGCGTGAGTATTGCAAAAATTGGCTATTAGCTCTTGGTATGAAGGAAGGCAGCATGCGCCTTCGCGATCATGGAGAAGATGAGCTGTCTCATTACTCTAATGCAACAACAGACATCGAGTTCAAATTCCCGTTTGGCTGGGGCGAACTTTGGGGTATTGCAGATCGTACAGACTTTGATCTTAAGCGTCATATGGAGCACTCTGGCGAAGACTTCAACTATGTTGATCCTGCTACAAACGAACGCTATGTTCCTTATTGTATCGAGCCATCCCTTGGCGCGGACCGCGTTACATTAGCATTTTTATGTGATGCATATGAAGAAGAGCAGCTAGAAAACGATTCACGTACTGTGCTACGCTTCCACCCGGCTCTTGCACCATTTAAAGCAGCTATTTTGCCATTATCGAAAAAGCTATCAGAAGGTGCAACTGAAGTGTATGCAGAGCTATCGAAGCACTTTATGGTAGACTTTGACGAAACAGGCTCTATCGGCAAACGCTACCGCCGCCAAGATGAAATCGGTACGCCATTCTGTATTACATTTGACTTCGATTCTGTAGAAGACAAACAAGTAACAGTACGCGATCGTGATACAATGGAGCAGCTTCGTATGCCAATTAGTGAATTGAAAAGCTTCTTAGAACAAAAAATCGTGTTTTAAACTTACTTATAAAGAGAAAAGCCGCATAAGGTCGATTATGCGGCTTTTCTCTTCTTCATATTCTTATTTTCCTTGTGCATACTAACAAGACAGACACAAGCGAAAAGGAGATAAAAATGAATCAAACACAACGAGATAAGGAAACTCGCTCCCTCGAAGCAACAGAACGAATTGCCCGCATTGAGGATCCGCAAGGCAATGAAGTGGATGATCGAATAACAGAGGACCGGAAACCGATTGACCGTGTTCGTCTTGATATGATCAATATGGACTAATACATACATATACGAGCAATATCCCCTTGCCATTAAGACTGAAAAAAGCCTAAAACTTAATCAGTCTTTCGGCTTTTTTATTATCCAAAAGAAAAAATGTCACATCTGCCTCACAAACCAGCTAACGTAGCAATAGCTGATTTCACAAACAGTTATTCAATTTCCATTTTTTTCATGATTAATTATTGACATCATTTAATACCTGGTACTAATATTAGATTATAAAACTAGATATAAAAATGGTAAAGGGGATGAACGAATGCAATCAAAAGCAAGAATTACAGCTATTGGGACCTATATACCTGAAAATAAGCTTACTAATGATGATCTAGAAAAAATGGTAGATACAAATGATGAATGGATTGTGCAAAGAACAGGCATGAGGGAAAGAAGAATTGCTGGTGATAATGAGTATGCCTCTACACTAGCTTTTAAAGCTATTAAAAACTTAGCAGAACAGTATCATAAAAATATTGCTGACGTGGATTGTATTCTAGTTTCAACAACTACGCCTGATTACGCTTTTCCAAGTGTAGCCTGCCAAATCCAAGAGCATTTTAATATTCCGCATACAGGCGCTATGGATCTTAATGCAACTTGTGCGGGCTTTACATATGGATTACACTTGGCAAATGGTTTAATTACATCTGGTCTTCATCGTAAGATTTTAGTTGTAACAACAGAAACCTTATCTAAAGTTACAGACTACACAGATCGGACGACATGTATCTTATTTGGAGACGGAGCCGCCGCTGTCTTAGTAGAAAAAGATGAAAAATTTCCGAGCTTTATAGCTACTCATATGGGAACAAATGGAGGAGGCGGCATGCATGTATATCGTACCAATTTGTCCACTACCATGTTCGGGAACCCCTTGAGCACACGTGAAAAGATGGTTCAAAACGGAAGAGAAGTATATAAATGGGCATCACGTACACTGCCAGTTGGCATCAAAGAATTATTACGTCAAGCAGAACTGCCAATGGATGAAATAAGCTGGTTTGTTCCGCACAGTGCCAATTTACGAATGATTGAATTAATATGTGAAAAATCGGGTTTCCCGCTCGATAAAACATTAACAAGTGTAGAATATATGGGGAATACCTCTTCTGTCTCCATTCCATTAGCCTTACAAATAGGGATCAATGAAGGCAAATTAAAAAATGGAGACACTCTTTTGCTTTATGGCTTTGGAGGCGGCCTTACACATGCTGGACATATCGTTAAATGGAATTTAACCAAGAAGTATGGACAATAACAGCAAAAAGGTGCATCAACTAATTGTTGATACACCTTTTTACAATTCAATCAAACAAGCTAGATACTTTTCTTTCGAAAAACGCATTGCAACCTATATTCGCCTAAGAACCGCTTACCTTACTTCCCCCAAAGCCGCTCTTTGCTTTTCCTTTCGCAATGGATGATTTTTTGCTTTTGTATTCATCGGTATCCGGGTATGCTGTATTCCCAACATAAAAATAACGATAATGACGAGAAGCTGTATCATCACACTCCCACTCGTCGTCACCATAGTCATATTCGTATTTAGAGCAATATGGATCTTCTGGCTTAGGAGGCAGTTCATCATCCCCGCATCCAGCCAATGTGCCTCCGAGTGCTGCTGTTACGCCAAGCATAATTTTTTTTGTTTTCTTCATCCATATTTCCCCTTCCCTTTGGCAAGTATGTCCAAGGACATCAAAAAGACCTTTGCCGATAGCGGCAAAGGTCTTGCAAGACATAGTTTGCATGTCAACAAAGCCGGTGAATCAAATAATTCACGTCATGACGACTTTGTTTCAGGGCATTTCCCCTGAAGCTACTCCCCTTTGAATCCTGTATGCTGTTATACGCTACATTTTATAATATATTCAGAATGATGTAAATGATATCCTTTTTAGAACGTTGTAAGGTTTTTTATGTATTTAACTCCGCTTTTCCTTCACTGCCACCGTACAACGCGATACACAAATGAGCTGTTCATCCTCATCTACAATTCTCACATCCCAAACCATCGTCGTTTTCCCCTTATGAAGCGGTGTCCCAATTGCCGTCACAGTCCCGCTTCGCTTTGAGCGTATATGGTTTGCATTAATTTCAAGACCGAAGCAAAGCTCGCGTTCCGGGTCAATTAGATGATAGGTTCCCATGCTGGCCACTGTTTCAGCAAGTACTACCGATGCACCTCCGTGTAAATACCCAAAAGGCTGATGCGTCCGTTCATCCACCGGCATTGTTGCAATCACCTTTTCCTCATTGATCTCCACCAGCTTAATTCCAAGTAAATCAATTAACGTCTGCTTCATACTCTTCCCCTTTCCATCTTAAACCTCTCAGTTGCTTATTACCAAAATATGTATAAACCATACCATTTTACTGAAAACTATCACTGTAATCAGAAAAGGAGGCAACGTCTGTGAAAAAACTATGGTACCTTGCATTAGCATTATATTTCTGTACCCATATTGTACCAAACTACGTATTCGCTTATCAGCCTGCACGCTCACAGGAAGAAAAAAATGTAGAAGTGGGAACAAAAAAACAGGAAGGGAAAACAGATTACTTTCATTACCAGCTCACTATTCCTACGTTTGATCATATCCAAAACAAAGGTTTCGAAAAAAAATTGAATTCTTATTATGAAACAAACATCCTTTCCTTTAAGAAGAAACTTGAAGCAGAAGCGAAGAAATATTATGATGCAGCAGAGCAAACTCCAACGGCACTGCATCCATACGTCGCTCATGTTGACTATAAGATTACGTTACGTAAGGCACCCCTTTTAAGCTTATATATTAGCTACTATCAGTATACTGGCGGAGCACACGGGATGTACGAATGGAAAGCAAATACCTTTGATATAGATAAAAAGAAAGAACTCTCACTCACAGATTTATTTCAGCAGGACAGCAAATTTATCGACATCATCAAACAAGAAATAAAAAGGCAAATTGACCAAGACAGCGGCAAGTTTTTCCCAGATGCAGCAGCACTCGTAGATAAAGCAACCACCTTCAAATTTTTTCTCGAACCGGAGCACATTGTTTTGTATTATCCACTCTATGAAATTGCACCGTATGCAAGCGGAATTCAAACGTTTCGAATTCCTTATACATTGCTGGAAAATGATTTAAAATCAAATTATCGAAAAATTTTGATTGACAAGTAAAACCTTTGTCGTTACGATAATGTTAACTTTAACCACTAAGGGGTTGACATTGGGATGCGTAAATTTCGTACGGTGGATTTAACATTAGCAGCCATGTTTGTTGCACTCATGGCAATTGGTGCAAATATTACATCGTGGGCTCCATTTTTACAGGTGGCAGGCGTACCTCTATCTATGGGTCCATTTTTTGCAATTTTAGCAGGCTTGTTACTGGGCAGCAGGCTCGGTGCATTTTCCCTACTTGTATACACGCTTGTTGGGGCAGCAGGCGTGCCAGTATTCGCAAAGTTTGGTGCTGGCTTTGGTGCTGTGTTTGGTCCGACAGGCGGTTTTATCTTATCTTATATCGCAGCTGCCTATGCGGCTGGCAAAATTGTAGAGCTTAAAAAATCTCCAGGCTTTGGAACATTTCTTATTGCTTCCTTAGTAGGGATTGTTCTCGTTTACTTCCTTGGAACAAATTATATGTTCTTCGTTTCCAATGGCAAGCTGGGCTATGCCGCTGCTTGGGAAATCATGACCTGGTTTATGGTAAAGGATTTTGTATTTACAATACTGGGAGCAATAATTGCCCCGCGTCTGTATCGCGCTGTATCTCGTTCAGCAGCTGTTGGACGCAAGCAATCAGCTTAATGGCCTACAAAAAGATGACGCGTCCATGAGGATGCGTCATCTTTTTACACTGTAAGTAAGTATAAATTTCCAGCTAGGAGCTAATTCGACGTAGCCGGAAATTTTAGGAATACAGTATAAGGGCAACTACGCCTCTGTCTTCGCCCAAAGGCAGGGCTCGCCAATTGGCGAGTTTTCTTTATGTCTCCTAATCCTTCTTCTGTCCAAAGCGCTCGGCAAGCATCGCCAACGTGCGAACCATCACTCCTGTTGCGCCGGCAGGACCTAGATCGTGCTCACTTTTCGTATCAGAGGTTCCCGCGATATCAAGATGTACCCAAGGCGTATTTTCGGCAAATTCACCGAGAAATGCTCCCGCCATAATCGCATGGCCATCGCGGCCAGGAGAATTATTTAAATCAGCAAACTTGCTGTTGCGAACGCGCTCCTTGTCACGTTCAAAAATCGGCAGCCTCCAAATGGTCTCATCCGTTTTGAATGCAGCTGCAAGTACCTGCCCATAAAACGCTTCATCGTTTGTCATCGCGCCTGTTGTGTGATTGCCGAGTGCGACAATCACACCGCCCGTTAAAGTCGCCACGTCCACTAAGTAGTTCGCACCTAATTGCTTTACATATGTGATACCATCGGCTAATGCAAGTCGACCTTCGGCATCCGTATTTAAGACTTCTATCGTTTTTCCGCTCAGGGAGGTAATCACATCATCAGGCTTAAAAGCGGTTCCGCTTACCATGTTATCTGTAATCGGAATGACTGCTGCAATGTTTTTCTTTGGACGCAGCTCACCGATAATTTCCATAGCACCAAGTACAGAAGCAGCTCCTCCCATGTCTCCCTTCATACCAACCATACTTTCCCGCGGCTTTAAAGAATACCCGCCCGTGTCATATGTAATCCCTTTTCCGACAAAACCAATGACGTCCGTCCACTCCTCTTTTCCTTTATAAAGGAGTGCGACCATTTTCGGAGGATTAACAGACCCCTGATTGACCGCAAGCAATGCGCCGGCTCCCATCTTCTCTAGGTCCGCTTTTTCAAGAACTTTATACTCCATATTATATTTCTTCGCCAGCTCCACAGCATAATCCGCAAGTTCTACAGCCGTCAGCTTATTTGGCGGCATATTCACCAGCGTACGTGCGGAATTTGTTGCACGTCCATACGTATAGCCGACTGTAAGTGCAGCCTGCACTTCTTCGCGTTCTTCCTTTGTAATCACGGTAAGCGCATCAAGAGCTTTCTGTGCTGCTTGCTTTGTTTTATACGTTTCAATATGATATGTACCAAGGCAGTATGCTTCCGCCAAAATGTGTGCCGCATGAAGCGCTGTAATATCTCCAGCTACAAATGAATCTAGCAGCACAGACAAATTCTTTAGGTTCACGCTTTTCAACGTTTTGAATAGCCTGACGAAAGAATGGCGCAGCACCTCTGTCGTATACCTCTCCTTTTTGCCAAGCCCAACAAAGTAATAGCGTTTTACATTTGTTTTTCCTAGCGTATGCACCTTTGACACCGCTTTTTTCTTGGCGGAGATTTCGCCTTCCGCTAATAAAGCTGTAATATGTCCATCTAACGAATCATCAATTTCCTTGATGAATGGGCTCATATCCTTGCCTTCGAATACAGCGACAACAACTGCTTCATAGCTGCTGAGCTGCTCCTGTGTTTGAAACATAATCCCCACCTCCATCGCAACTTCTCTTCCATTATAATCCTATTCCCCTACATATGAGAACTTCAATTTCAATGTTCCTCCATATACAAAAGCAGTTGCGGAAGCCTTGGAAGCACATGCACTTCTTCAAACGGGATACGCTCTATGCTTGTTGGCATACGCTGTAAGCAATCTTCGATAAATGGATACACCTTTTCTAAATCGAGTGACCAATGAAAGGGCCGATAGGGCTGTAAATAGTTATGCGCAGCCTGCATCATCAGTCTGGCTCCCTTTACATTTCCATAACCGTAATGATACAAAGCAACACTCATCTGCAAGAGCCCTTTTAAAAAATAATTGTCACGTTCTGTCAGCCACATTGCCTCCAACAAATCGTGACATGTATAATAATCTCCCTCATTATAAGCAATAAAAAATTCGTAATACTCCATCGGATAATCTGCCATTATCCATCCCTCCATTTACCATTTCCGCTCTTTATTTCTTCATAATTTTACCAAAAATCATGAAGAAATATCGAAAAATACGGCTTGGATAGGAATCTATCACTAATTTGTTATCGCTTGCAAAATGATACTTGCGATACACTCTTCCCTATGTTAACGTTATATCATAAAAGGACAATCCTTCACTACAGAAGAAAATGAGGGCTGTGTATGAATGGGAATTTATGCATTTTAATGGACGAAATAGAGCGCATACGTATAGAAATGCATGATGCAGCTATACAAAAGGGATTTCTGCACGCCGAAACAGTCAGAATTAGTCAAATTTTAGACAAGCTCATTATCCAGCATCAAAAACAAACCCAAGATAGAAAATACCAATATTCGTTATATCAATAAAGTAATTTTACAAATTAACGAAGACAGCAGCGTAATCGCACTTATACTGTATCCCTCAATTTCTCACTACGTCGAATTGTCAGCTAGAAATTTATACTTTCTTAAAGTATAAAACAAGCCGCTCTTGCAAGCGGCTCTTTGTTGTAAGGACATCTTCATAGAAATAATCTAGAACAAAGCTGCTCTAGACTATCTTTGCTTTCGATATTGCTGTCGAAATACTTGCATTGCCTCATTTTCATTCAAACGCTTTAACTCTTCTTCTGTTAAGGTTCCATTTCCTACCTTCACTACGTAAATCTTAAGGTTCCGTTTTCCCCACTGTTTATATACATCCTGCACAGTATCGTAATACAGATCAAGAGAATTTCCCTTTATGGCTCCACCCTTATCCGCCACTACACCATAGCCGTAGCCCGGAATAAATAAAATGGTACCAATCGGGAATACCCTTAAATCTGCAGCGATAGTAGAGTATAGATCCCTTTTAACTCGCACACCTGAATACGTAATGCCATAGGATGGATCACTTGCATCTTTCCCTGTTGATTCTACTCCTGCCGTGTAGCCCGTTGCTGTCACTGTAATTGAATGATAATTTGACCAATCAACTGCCTGTTCAAGCGGCACGGTTTGCGATTGCGTATTCAGCTCCGCTGCTGTATACGCTGGAGGCTGTGCTGCAGCAGCCTTGATCACTGTCCGATTTTCATACCATTGTTTTAGGTCAAGAATAGTAACACCTGAAAACGCTTGGAATGTAACAAAAAGAGCCGCACTAAATAAACATGTCATAACTATCCGAATGAAAAATTGTCTAAATATGGTCATGCTTGTTCTCAACACTCCTTCACGCTTAGTGTTGACCAACATGACACTACTTTATGCACACAAAAAACGGATACATTTAGGAGGCCTTCTGCAGGAGAGTAACCCGGCACAAAATGCGCAGTTCAGGCAGCGTCTTGAAAATTATGCTTTGTAAAGAAAACTCGCTGATTGGCGAAAACAAAGGCGTATTTGCACTTATACTATATTCCTAAAACTTCCGACTTCGTCAGATCGGCTTTCAACTAGAAATTTATACCTTTTAACGATGTAAAAAACCTCCACAATAGGAGGTTTAAAACATTTGGTATCCTCGTTGCCGAAGCATACGAATCGTTACACCTGATAACGCTGCACCGACTAAGCCTGTCGTTAAAATAATCATATCGGCTTGACCAAGAGCAAGTATATGTGACTTTAATGCAAGAAACGATGCGGCCGGACTTTTAAAATACTCGACCACACTTACTTTATCGATAATAAATATGCAGACAAGCGGATACACAATGACCATCACCCATGTAGCCCGTAAAATCATATTTAACAGAAATCCAATTCCAAAGAACAACACAAAAAATAACAGCATTGAAATTAGTAACACCGGTATACTCATGTCTGTCTCCCCTTCTCCCATTTCTTCTCTTTTTAGTGTACTTGACAGCTTTTGGAATCGTCAATTTCCACATTGCAAAAAAAAGAGCAAAAACAGCTCACGCCGCTTCTGCTCTTTTACATATTAAAAGAAATTCAATTTTCCTTTTTTCAATACCAACAAAGGTCCACCAAGCAAGAATAAGTAACGGTTATCGATAATTTTCTTCATAAAGGCCGCCTGCCAGCCGGTTAGTTTCTTGCCAAATACAACACCAATGCCGTCATCGTGGCCTAATGAACATACAGAACCTTTATTATCAAATGTGAATGATTCAAGCTCGCCTTTGCCACGAACAAGAACTGCTAAGTTTTTCCCAAGATTATAGCCCTCTTGAATTGCAATTTGTGCAGTTGGCGGGTATGGGCGATCATTTTCAGGGCTGAAAATAAGAGCGGCATCTCCTACGATAAATACATCATCATGACCAGGAGCACGTAAGAATTGATCTACCTTAATACGACCGCGCATTGCTTCAAAGCCAGATTCTTCTACAAGAGAGTTACCACGAACACCCGCAGCCCATACTACTGTTTCAGCTTTAATTTCCTCAATTTTGTCATCCTTACTGACAATGATGCCTGTTTCAGTTGCTTCTTTAATTGCTGTACCGATGCGGAATTCTACACCTTTTTTCTCAAGGAATTTCACCGCATATTCAACAAGCTCCGGATCGAATCCAGGAAGCGCAGTTGGTGCAGCCTCTACACACAGTATGCGCACTTTTTCACGAGGGAGGTCATATTCATGCACAAGCTCAGGTACACGGTTTGCTAATTCTGCTACGAATTCGATACCTGTAAAGCCTGCACCGCCAACAACGATTGTTAATAACTCGTCACGTTTCTCAGTTGCATAACGAGAGAACATATATTCAATATGATCGCGGATTTGACGTGCGCCATTAATGTTTGCAATAGAGAATGCATGCTCCTTCAAGCCTTTGATACCGAATGTTTCAGACTCAAAACCTAAACCAACTACAAGATAGTCATACTCAAGCTCACCATTTTTCAAAATAACACGCTTTTCTTCCCCGCGGATTTCCACTACTGTATCCAACACAAAATTTACTTTACTTGTATCAATTACATCTTTAATGTTTAAACGAGTCTTATCATGATGCAGTGTACCAGCTGCATTCTCATGCAACCATGTTGTTTGATAATGATAGCTGTTATTATTCACAAGTGTAATTTCAGCTTCATTGACCGATAACAACTTCTGTAGGCGCACAGTAGTAATCATACCACCATAGCCAGCACCCAAAACAACGATTTTTGGCTTTCTCACCCTAATCACAACCCTTTTTATATATTTATAAATGAAAAATGAAGAATCACAACATCCAATTGCCACCCTTTGTGAATTTCCTCACAAGATAAACCAAGAAGATTTAATGGAAATTTTTTATAAATATATGAACAACCAATATATCATATACTATATTAGTCTTTTTTGTGTCAATTTTCAAGCAAATCCTAATATACAATAATATTCTCTCTTTTTCCTACCATCCTCGCTCTTCTTTTTATCGAATAGTCTTGATTACAAAAGGAGAATCACAAAAGTTTTCTTTTTTTAACCAATATTTCCCACACAAAGTATGATATCATTTTCTATGGGCAGCTGGATTTTTATGTAAAGGGCGCAGTGTCTTTTGCATAAACTGTACCTAGCATCTGCTTTAAATATATGATGATGGGGGCGTAAATAATGTCAGGAACTGAAAATGTATACGATATTACTGTTATCGGCGGAGGTCCTACAGGGTTGTTCACTGCGTTTTACGGCGGCATGAGGCAAGCTAGTGTAAAAATTATTGAAAGCCTGCCACAGCTTGGCGGTCAGCTCTCTGCGCTCTATCCAGAGAAATATATCTATGACGTAGCGGGATTTCCAAAAGTTCGTGCACAGGATCTCGTCAACAATCTGAAAGAGCAGATGCGTAAATTTTCCCCAACCATTTGTCTGGATGAATCTGTACAGATATTAGAAAAACAAGAGGACGGAGTTTTCAGGCTTGTTACAAACAAAGAAGCTCACTACTCCAAAACTGTTATTATCACAGCGGGAAATGGCGCATTCCAGCCTCGCCGCTTAGAGCTTAAAAGCGCACGGCAATATGAAAAGAAAAACCTGCACTATTTTGTAGATGATATGAGCAAATTTACTGGCAAAAAGGTTGTTGTATTCGGGGGCGGCGACTCTGCAGTAGATTGGACTCTCATGCTCGAACCAATTGCAGAACAAGTAACAATCGTACACCGTCGTGATAAATTCCGTGCACATGAACACAGCGTCGAAAATCTAATAAATTCCCACGCACATGTAAAAACACCATATGTTCCTGTTGAGTTAATAGGCGATGACAACATTAAGCGGGTTGTCGTTCAACACGTACAAACAGGAGAAAGCATTACTATTGATGTAGATGATGTAATCGTGAACTATGGCTTCGTTTCCTCCTTAGGTCCCATTAAAGATTGGGGTCTCTCCATCGAAAAAAACAGCATTGTCGTAAACTCCAAAATGGAGACCAACATTCCTGGTGTTTATGCAGCCGGTGATATTTGTACATACGAAGGAAAAGTAAAATTAATTGCTTGTGGTTTCGGCGAAGCACCAACAGCAGTCAATAATGCAAAAGCATACATCGATCCAAAAGCAAAAATCCAACCGCTCCACAGCTCTAGCATGTTCTAAAGAAAACTCGCCGATTGGCGAGCCCTGCTCTTGGGCGAAGACAGAGGCGTAGTTGCACTTACACTGTATTCCTAACATTTCCGACTATGTTGAATTGTCTTCTAGCTGGAAATGTATACTTTCTTACAGTATAAAAAAAAGGCCTGTTGTACATGATGTACTTCAGGCCTTTTTATATGAAAATAGGACAAACTCTTATATTTTTCAAAATACATTGTAAAACATTTATTTTTCTGTCTACAATGGAATCTATATAGAACACTTCACCTTTTAAAAGCGAGGAAATAACTATGGAAGAATTACAGCAAAATCAAAAGCTTTCTGTTCCACTGCTTAGTGCTTCACTATTTCGGAATTCCAATTTCTTGTATTTGTGGGCAGCCACACTATTTTCCAGCTTTGCGCTTGCCTTTTTTATGTTTTCACAAACGTGGTATATCGTTAAAACGCTTGATTTAGAAGCATCTCTTGGCCTGGTCTTCCTTGCCTCAAGTGTACCGCGTCTCATCTTTATGATTGTCGGTGGTGCGGTCGCTGACAAGTTTCCAAAGAAAAACATCATGTTTTTTTCCAATCTCATTCGGGCCATTCTTATAGGGTCTATTCTTGTTTGGCTGCTTTTCGGCCATATCACCTTATATACATTCATGTTGTTTGCCTTGTTTTTCGGCTTGGCTGATGCGTTTTTTTGGTCTGCAGACGGTTCTATCTTGCCAGAGCTAGTAAAAAAGGACAAGCTCACGCAAGCTAACTCTATTACACAAATGACAAACCAGTCGTCACTTATTCTCGGCCCAATGCTGGCTGGTGTAATTATTAAAGTTGGCGACTACGAAACAATTTTCATCATTACGATCGTCATGCTCATCATCTCAGCTATTCTTGTACAATATATTCAGATGGAGGCACAAAAAGGAGAGCAGCAGCACAATAAAGATATGCTTACTTCGATTAAAGAAGGGATTTTGTATGTAAAACAGTCCCCTTTTCTGACAACTCTGTTGATTTGCAGCGCCTTCTTAAATTTCTTTCTAATTGGACCTATGCAAATCGGCTTCCCAATTTTCGTGAAAACCGTTCTGCACGGCGACTCCCTGCACTTTAGCTATTTAGAGGGTTCTGCCGGGGGCGGCATGGCAGTGGGCGCTATTCTTGTTGCTGTGTTAAACATTAGAAAACATCGCGGCTGGTTTTGTATCATCATGCTCTTTTTATCAGGTGTTTCCTTCTTTCTGCTCAATTACACTGAAACGCTCTGGCAGGCGCTGCTTGCAGCATCCATATTCGGTATAACACTTGCTATGGCAGCAATTCCACTTATGAGCGTGATTCAATCAACCGTACAGGAGGATATGATGGGACGAGTTATGAGTCTGCTTATGCTATCCTCAATGGGATTGATTCCCGTATCATATGCAGGGGCATCCCTTCTCTTAACACTTGGCCTATCCGTTTTAACAATTATGAAGCTCGGGGCCATCGCTCTTATTTTATTTGTTCTATTCGTTGCACTTCGTGTGCCCACTGTGCGGACGTTTGATTAAACTTACAGGGAAAACTGTTATACGTACAACAAAAGCATCGGCTGGCGATGCTTTTGTTGTACGTTATATATTATTTCGTTTCCATCATTCTTCTACAACGTCAGTTTTCTGCCATTCTTTTGTTTATGTTGACGCCATAATACTTTCACAATAATACTCGTACGTATAAACATATACACGTATCCGCCCACAACAAATAATGCCCAGTTTTCTCCCTTCTGCAGCGCCGTTAAAAAATTGCCGTATTCTGTACCACTTTGTCCAATGGAGTTTACGAGAAATATGATCGGAACAGACAATAAAAACATGAGATTAAACAAGTTAAACATTCTCTCCCGCGGATGATTGCTGCCTGTTAGTACATGCATAACCGTGAGTGCTAAACCAATTGCAATGCACAAGTAGTAGCAAATCCAAACCCACGGCGGCAAGGTTGGTGCAATAGCCGCATTAACTTCCTGAACCATAGCTATCCCCCTCTACATCCTGTACATATTCGAAATGCTGTTTCCAATTCCCTTTCTTACTTCAAGCTTTTTATACCCTGTGATGCAAAAGTTATAAAAAAAG
Source organism: Ectobacillus funiculus (assembly GCF_004138295.1). Classification (GTDB taxonomy): domain Bacteria; phylum Bacillota; class Bacilli; order Bacillales; family Bacillaceae_G; genus Ectobacillus; species Ectobacillus funiculus. Next base: position 30,244 of record NZ_SCFM01000030.1, read on the forward strand.
ACAAATTCTTGTCATAAAATTTGCCTGCCTTTCATGATAATAGTTATATCAACACTTGGCGATGCTCTCCAACACATATACTATATCCCTAAAATTTCCAACTACATTGAATTGTCTTCAAGCTGGAAATTTATACTTTCTTAAAGTGAAAAAAAGAACCCTCCCGTTCCAGAGAAGATTCCTTGTAAGCATATAATTTTTATCATTTACTAGTAGCCATAACCGTAGCCGTAACCATAGCCTCCGCCAAAGCCTCTGCCATAACCTCCGCCCCAGCTTGCACCAACAATAATCAACAGAATAAATAGAACTACGATAATCGCAAACCCAAAACCAAATCTATGACCATGACCATGGCCATGGCCACGTCCGCAGTTTCTGTCATTTGCACCTTGTACGACATTTTCACTCATCTGTCTTCCTCCTTATGTTAAAAGTCTTAGGAATCATTTCCTAAAACCAATAGACTCGATGTATACTATTCATCTGAAAGGGACATGGGATGGGCAAAAAACAAAAACAGGCTTACACCTAGAGCATGTTTTTCTCGCGCCGCCTGCACTATCGTGGCTATTGGTGAGCCGTTAGGCGAAAACAGCAGCGTAGTCGCACTTACATCTTATTCCTAAAATCCCCCGCTACATTGATCTCTCTTCTAGTTGAAAATTTATACTTCTAAAGAATAATAAAAAAAGACTGATAGCATGTGCGTATCAGTCTTTTTTACCGTCTCTCCATTCGGCTGCAGATAAACAATGGAGAAACGCGAAGGCATCTGGCGTATCCTTCGATTATACATTTAAATAATGAAAAAACTCTGTTAGGCTAATCCCTAGTGCTAAACATATTTTCCGCAGAGAAGAGATTGTTGTACTACGCTGTCCCCGTTCAATCATACCAATGAAGTTTTTATGAAGTTCAGCTCGTTCCGCAAGCTCGGCCTGGGAAAGTCCTTTTCGCAGCCTCTCACTTTTGATCGTGTTTCCAATTTGAACCAACAATTCATCCTGTCTTTCCACTTTCAATCACCAACGTATAGTATATTACAAAAAGAACCACTATGGTGTGTAAAAATGATTACAAAAGTAACTTTTATAAGAATTTTTATAAGCTTTATTTATATTGAACTACCCCCACTTACTCGCTAACGCTCCTTTCCCACAAGGGGACTTCCGTTGGTCGAAGGTGGGAGATTCCGTATCCTCTTCCTAAGAAGCGAAATACAGAGCCATTCAACAGGCTTATCATAGGGCAAATAGGGAGAGCTCACACTTTCTTGTAAGGGATAAATGTCACCGAGGCGACTTTGCCTCTTGCAAGGAGTGATAGCTGCTTCTCTTTTTTCACCCTATACGTGTTGCGATGTTCTTGCATCAATGCGCCCACCATTCTGGAGCTAGATCCTCTGGCCTTTGCGGCAAAATGGTGGTAATGCAAGAACAGATTGTGCCACTCCAAATGAAGTCAGGCTTCTGTTTCTTCTAACCAAACATGCTAGGCGATTGCCTAGCCGACATTCATCCCCCACTTACCACTGGGCTACGCCCATCACGTGCTTGAAGTGGAAGTCTTCTGTCGGAAAATGATAAAATACCCACTCTTTTCTTGTCCCTTCTTAGAGACAAACATGCAACATCCTTGCCTTGATTTCCGGACAGGCAATTCAGTGTTGTCTATACAATCCTTTGAAAATACAAAGCTCCCATAGACAGCTCCAAATCACGGCAAACAGCTTCTTGACCTGTGCATGCAGCGTGATTATTGTTCACTCCAATGATTCATACTAATCGACATACTTGACCATGTATTCCCTAACTATATCATACCCAAACTAGACAATATTGACAAGCATTTAAACGTTGCTATTTGCGTTCCTATCATTCACAATATTTCATGTTTTATCCAAAAGTTCCACTTCTTCACAATTCTATTAAACCATTACTTTCTTTGATTCAGTACTAAACAAACTAGACCCTCTCAACACACGAATTTCGCAATTCATTGTCAAGAAGGTCAACAATATGAACCGTTATAGGCACGCACTTATCAAGGCCGATTCTAAGATTGTGACCCTCTCTGTAGACGCAGCAGGATTCCCTGCCCTCTACGCATGCTTTGTTCTGCGGAAAAACTGAATTACTGCCGGTGATTTATTCAGCTTCGCAGTACTAACACTGCTCTGGCGTTCCTGCATTTGCCGCTGTACGGAACGAGGAACCGCAGCCGCATGTTGCGATAGCATTTGGATTATCAATCGTAAATCCACCGCCAAGCATAGATTGCTTATAATCGATTTTTACTCCTTGTAAAATCGGAGCATCTTGTTTATCAATAAGGAATTTCACACCGTGAAACTCGAGTATCTCATCCTGCTCATTCGCATCCTTCTCGAAGCCTAAACCGTAGGAAAGACCACTGCAGCCGCCGCCATTTACTGCAAGGCGTACATATTGCTCACCTTCCCCGGCCTCTTTAATCATTTCTTGAATTTGGTATGCTGCTTGTTCTGTTACAATAATCATCTATAACACCTTCCCTTCTTGCCCTATTATACCCTTTAGACATCTCTCTCCTCAAACAGAGAGACTTGCTTAATGTTGGTAGCCTTTAGTAATAATATATGCCGGTGCAAATCGTTTCAGCAGGACCCTTCATCAAGACAGTACCATCTTCTGTCCAGGTGATAAACAAATCGCCCCCTGCCAAATGAACAATTGTCTCCACGCCTTTTTCCATTTTATCGTTTAACACAGCCGCAACTACCGCAGCACATGCTCCTGTTCCACACGCTTGCGTTATACCAGAGCCTCGCTCCCATACGCGAAAATTCATTTCCTTCTCATTAACAATCTCAACAAATTCTACATTTACACTATCTGGGAACATTTCATGCTTTTCTAATACCGGACCAAGTGTTGTAAGCGGTGCATCTTCAATACGATCCACAAAAATCACGCCGTGCGGATTCCCCATAGAAACGGCAGTCAGCTCATAACGGCGATTTTCATATAAAAACTCTTCGATGATAAACGGTGTTTCTCCTTCTCCAAGCATCGGGATTTCGCTTCTTGTCAAGCGCGGTTGCCCCATATCAATTGTAACAAGCGTTACCTTTCCGTCCTGAACCGTCACTTCTGCGTGCACCGGTCCGGACAACGTATCAATCGAGAATACTGTATCCTCTACTAAGTTATGCTCGTACGCATACTTTGCTACGCAGCGCAAACCGTTACCACAGCTTCTCGCCTCAGAACCATCACGGTTAAAAATCCGCATTTTCACCGGTGCGTTCTCCGAAGGACAAACTAAAATCATACCGTCCGAGCCAATCCCAGTGTTTACATCTGAGACTCGACGGGCAAGTTCCGGGAGCATTGCCTCCTCTAGCTGTTCTTCAAACAGATTGACGTAAATATAATTATTACCAAGACCATGCATTTTCGTAAAGGAAAATTGATTCATCTTTTACTCCACTCCAAAAAATATATTTATCTAAGTATAAAATGAGATGTTTTTGAACACAATAGAGATATCCCCCGTTTCTCATTATAAAAGGAAAAGCCCATTAGACAGGGTTTTTTCTTTTTTTATACTTAAATAATAAAGTATCAGGGCAACTACGCCTCTGGCTACGCCCAAGAGCAGGGCTTGCCAATCGGCGAGTTTTCTTTATTTTATCCAAAAGTGGAAAAGCATCGCCTATAAGACCATGCTTAAAACATTGGATTTTCTTCCAAATATTCATATATATTTTCAATGAGCTTGTCCGGTGTCTCTCCTGTTACGACCTCTCCGTTTACTAAAGCGTAAGGGCCATCATAACAAATACCGCAATAGCCGAGACAACCATACTCAATGACATCTAGATTTGAATCCTTCTCCAGCACCGCCCGCGCCTTTTGCGAACCGTTCGCCAGATTGCTGACACAAAACTCAATAATTGGTTTTATCACTACTTTTCACCTCACTCCCCTTACTGTAATCATTTTTATTTTTTTCGTCAATATTCTTATTTTCCTTATATTTACCTATATTCATTGCTATTTTTTCATGAATTCGTTATATTTTTGTTGGGCATCATACGAAGAAAGTTTTGTCAATATGATTTCTATATGCAAAAGAACCATTCTATAGTAAAGGGGGACTCCCTCATGAAGCACCTTGTACTTGTCGGTGGCGGATACGGCGGAATGAGAGTCTTACAACGTTTTCTTCCAAACGATCTTCCAGACGATGTTCAGATTACTTTGATTGACAAAGTTCCATACCATTGCTTTAAAACAGAATACTATGCACTTGTAGCAGGCACAACCTCAGATACGCATGTTCGCATGGCATTTCCAGACCATTCTCGCTTAGAGAAGAAATACGGTGAAGTTGTTCATATTGATCTTGAAAATTGCTTCGTAGAACTGAAGAACGGGGAAAAAATTCAGTATGACGACGTTGTGATCGGACTCGGCTGTGAGGACAAATATCATAACGTACCTGGTGCCCAGGAACATACACTAAGTCTGCAATCCATTGAAAAAGCGCGACAAGCATACCAGCATCTAAACGATTTAAAACCGAATGCAGTAGTTGGCATTGTTGGCGCAGGCCTAAGCGGAGTTGAGGTTGCAAGTGAATTACGCGAAAGCCGATCAGATTTGACAATTTACTTATTTGACCGCGGCTCACGCATCCTCTCCATGTTCTCTGAGCGTCTAAGCTACTATGTGGAGGATTGGTTTATCGATCACGATGTAACAATTATCCGTAATTCTAACATTACGAAGGTAGAACCAGGCATTGTATATAACCACGACGAAGCGCTGCCATGCGATGCAATTGTCTGGACAGCAGGCATTCAGGCACACCATATTGTACAACAGCTGCCAGCCGAAAAAGATAACATGGGACGTGTTCTAACAACAAAGTACCATAACATACCAAATTTCGAGAATGCTTATGTGATTGGAGATTGTGCGCACGCCAATCATGCACCGTCCGCCCAGCTAGCTGAGGCACAGGCTGAGCAAGTTGTCAGCATCCTGCAAAAAAAATGGAAGAATGAGCCGCTTCCAGAGGAGATGCCTATCATCAAGCTCAAAGGGGTACTCGGCTCCCTCGGGAAAAAACGTGGATTTGGCTTACTAGCTAACCAAACACTCGTCGGACGTGTGCCGCGTTTATTAAAATCGGGGTTGCTTTGGATGTACAAACATCATAATGGATAAAAGAGCGAGGATCTCGCTCTTTTTTTACACTTTTAAGAAATGAAGTATAAATTTCTAACCGGAAAGGCAGTCAACGTCGTTACAAATATTTTTCAATCTCCTCATATACATCCTTCAAGCGCGGATTTCCTTCCCCCACAATACAATCATTCACAAGGACAACTGGGTAAAATAATTCTTCGTCTACAACACGCTGCGCAAACAATTGCTTACGGGGATTGTCCTGCTGTTCAAAAATATCGATATACTCAAATTGAAACAATTGCTCTGGATACTTACGTCTGATTGCCGCCTGCAACCATTCAAATGTCTCAATTGATGAAGGCATGCCAACGCAGCTAGCACAAATCACCTTTGCCCCATAAACGCTAATTTTTACCATACATCACCCTCCTGACATGCTAGCTTTAAAATGCATATACTATAAGAGAAGATTCTGTTTGTCTGATCTCATTGTGGAAAGCTAAGAGATATCAATAGATTTTTCGCTTTATAATGATTATAATAAAAGAGAAGAAAGGAGTCGATAACAATGGCAAACGAAAACATGTTTGAAGAAGTTCAGGAAGTATTAGATAAATTACGTCCATTCTTGCTTCGCGATGGCGGAGACGTAGAATTGGTTGACATTGAAGAGGGTATTGTAAAATTACGTTTGATGGGTGCTTGCGGCAGCTGCCCGAGCTCTACTATCACATTAAAAGCAGGTATTGAGCGTGCTCTTTTAGAAGAAGTTCCCGGCGTTGTAGAAGTAGAACAAGTATTCTAAAGAGAGAACGGGTCCTGTCCTTAGGCGAAGACAGAGACGTAATTGCACTTACACTTTGTTCTTACAATTTCCTGCTAGATGGAATGCGCTTCTATCTGGAAATTTATGCGTTCTTAAAGCGTAATACAAAAAGCACACTCGTCCCTTGAAAAGAGTTATACATTCTTTTCTTTTACTTTTAAAGAAAACTCGCCGATTGGCGAGCCCCGCTCTTGGGCGAAGACAGAGGCATAGTTGCCCTTATACTGTATGCCTAAAATTTCCGACTACGTCGAATTCACCTCTAGCTGGAAATTTATACTTTCTTACAGTGTAAAAAAAGCTGCTGCTTAAAAATCAGCTTTTTAGGGCAGATGCTTGTGATAGATGAAATTGAAAAGAGACCTTTTTAGAAGGTCTCTTTTTTGTCACCTTTAGAACTATCTTTAAACGTACTGCTTCATACTGGGGACTAGCCTTAGTACGGCCATCTCACAAGTTTGAAACGTCCGCTCTGTTTAACGCTGCAGCCAGTCAATTTCTCGAATACCAAGTTTTTGAATAGGAAGGTGTACCATTTTATAAAAACCGCTCAGAAAGCTCTCAAACTCACTGGAGCGTTCGACCATCTGTTGGAGGTTCTCATAGTGCATACTTCGCACCTCCTCCTTGTTGGTTAAGTAATATCCTTCAACTATTTCAAAATACTGCAACGGACAGAGGAGACGGGCAAACAGCATCCGCCATCCAAAGGAAGAGAGGGGGCTTACGCTTTCATAATCGGTGAGAAACTGCAGAATCCGTTTCTCGGCATCATCCTGCTCTTCCATGTAAGTGTGACGGATCCACTCTGCCAAATCGCGGGTTGGGTGATCGTATACCCATTCCACCGGGATCTTGATACGCTTTGTTTTTTGCCATGTTTGCGATGTGAAGCGCTGCTGGCAAATGGCAGCAGCATCAGTTAGCTTTGGATCATCGTCTAATTCGGTATCTACAACGTACTGAATTGCGTTTTCTGTTATTCCTAAGTAATATGGGAACGATTCAATAAATAGTCTCTCAAACGGATCAGCAGGATGAGTACCGACTTTTCCTTGCCAAAACTTTTCGAGTTGGTCAAGCCGCTTTTCCCAAAGGCCTTTCCATTCACCAATACGATTCAATTCTATAATTTCTTCTGGAAACAGCTTGCTGCGTTCATGGAAGGCTGCCAACTCCTTCCCTTCGCTCAGATTAGGTATCTGTCGGTCCATCTGCCGCATAGTTTTGAGCAAGCAATAGTTTTGGTTCGCGATTTCACTTACATAATAACCGTGTATAGTCGGAACAAAGGAGGCCACACTCAAATCTCCTTGCTCTGTCATATAATCACTCAATTTTTTCATCTCAACAAGCTCCTCTTCTTGAAACTTGCCGACAGGCACGAGGATGTACACCTTGTTGCGAATCCAAAAACTTTGGTACGGGCCGAATGAAGCAAGCTCGCTAACGGTGATTTGATATTGATCGAACAACTCTTGTATCATCTATTTCACCTCGTGTTTTTACTTCTATGTATATGAACGTGTTCGATTGTTTTACCTATTTTTTCATAGGTGTTGTCTCGTCACATAATAAAGCGTCTTTACGTATAGAATATTAAAAAGAAAAGGTGATATGATGACTAAAGGAAAACAAATTGGCGAAAAAGCAATGGAGCTTCTGCAACAGCGCGGCGTAACGATTGAGCATATCGCAGAGCTTGTTTATTTCCTGCAAAAAGACTACCATCCAAATCTTGCTATGGAAGACTGCCGCTATAACGTAGAACGCGTATTATCAAAACGTGAGGTACAAAATGCGCTTGTCACCGGAATACAGCTTGATGTGCTAGCAGAGAAAGGCCTACTAGAAGAACCTTTGCAAACTATTATAAAAAATGATGAAGGCTTGTATGGAATTGATGAGGTTGTCGCTTTGTCCATCGTCAATGTATATGGCTCTATTGGGTTTACAAACTTCGGGTATGTAGACAAAGTAAAGCCAGGTATTTTAAAAATGTTGAATGATAAATCCAGCGGATATGTGCATACATTTTTAGACGACATCATCGGTGCGATTGCTGCTGCAGCATCCAGCCGCCTTGCCCACCGCGCAGCACATGCAGAATAGAAAACAGCATCAGCTGATCTGCTCTTATAGTAAAACCACGCGTGTCTACAACGCGTGGTTCCATGTAAGGTATTTATAGCAGTCTTCCGTGTGTCCCCTTACCACAGAAGGCTCTTTCTTCTTTTTTACACTTTAAGAAAGTATAAATTTCTAGCAGGAAGATAATTCGACGTAGTTAGAAATTTTAGGAACAAAGTATAAGGGCAACTACGCCTTTGTCTTCGCCCAAGGGCAGGGCTCGCCAATCGGCAATTTTCTTTGGCGGCTTTATTTCAATAATCCTACCATTTCAAGCCCATGCAGGATGCCATTTTCTTGAACGTCCTTTGTAACATGCTTAGCTGCCTTTTTTACGTCATCGGGCGCATTTCCCATTGCAACACTATTTCCCACAAATTGCAGCATTTCAATATCATTTAAGCCATCACCAAAAGCATACACTCGTTCCGCCGTGAAATCGAATGCATCCATCACAGCCTGCAGCCCTCTTGCCTTAGATCCTCCCGCAGGCAAAACATCGGTTGATAGCGGATGCCAACGTACAAAACGAAACTGTTCAAACGCATCTGCATATTGTGCTTCATCTTCATTCTTACAAAATAATAAAGATTGATAGATTTCACGTTCCTCAAGATATTTCGGATTATGTGTTGGGTAACGCTCAATTTTTAACGTACTCATGCTTTCTTCCATGTAAGGATGGTTCTCAACCGTTGCCTTCATATCTTCATGATCCATATAGACTAGCGGATGGTCATTTGTCGCAGCAGCACGAGTAAGGGCTGCTAGTGTTTCGGTCGACAACGGATTTTTATAAAGAACCTTATTATTTGCGACTACATACTGTCCATTGTAGCTTACATACGTATCAATCTCTAATTCCTTGCGAAGCTCTTCAAACATAAAAGGAGCACGTCCGGTAGCAATTGCAACCTCATGTCCTTTTTCCTTTAATGCTCCAATTGCCTGCTTCGTAGCGAGCGGCAATTGTTTGTCATGATCCAAAAGCGTCCCGTCTATATCAAAGAAAATTAGTTGTTGTTTCATCGTATCTCCCGCCCCTATGAATCGTATCGTGATAAAAGTAAGTAAATTACTTTGCTTCCCTCGCTATTATATAAGAAATAGATTCCAAAATCTAGAATATCCCCTTTGGCAGGGGATACTATATTTTCTCTATCCACTCCGTTAAAGAATGGATCACATGTGTTGGCTGTGTTTCATACTCGCGCAGTTTTTCAACAGTCGTGACCCCTGTATGCACAAGCAATGTGTCCAGTCCAGCCTGAATACCTGCCATAATATCAGTGTCATAGTTGTCCCCAACCATAATTGTTTCTTCCTTTGTTGTCCCTATCACCTTTAGCGCTTGCTCCGTAATAATGGATTCAGGCTTGCCAATAAAAATAGGTTTTGTCTCCGTTGACACAGCAACAACAGAGGTAAGAGAACCATTTCCTGGCATCATACCGCGTTCTGTCGGCAACGCAATATCCCCATTTGTCGAAATAAAGGTTGCACCGTTGCGCACGGCTAGACATGCTTTTGCAAGCTTTTCATATGTAATATCGCGGTCGATACCCATTACGACAAAATCCGGGTTGGTATCATCAAAGGTAAACCCTTTCTCTACAAGCGCTGCATGCAATCCTTCTTCACCAATCATGTAAATCGTAGCAGTAGGCTTTTGTTCATAAATAAAGTTTGCCGTTGCTTGACTTGTTGTAAATACTTGCTCCGGTGCCGCTGGAATATCCAAACTCATTAGCTTGTCCGCTACCTGCTCAGGCTTACGCGATGAGTTATTTGTCACAAATAAGTATGGTATCCCTTTTTCTTGCAAAGCTTTCACAAAATCGCTTGCTTCCTCAATCTTTTCTTCCCCTTTATACATCGTTCCATCTAAATCAATCAAATAACCTTTATATGATTTCATCTTTTCCTTCTCCTTTACATATGGAACCGTTTTTATTCCGAATCAAAAAAGCGTTTACACGGCTTGGACGTAATTCTGTATACGCAGGCTTAATCTGCCATATGCACAAGAAACTGCTGTAACCGCAGTAAATGGGATAAAATACTAATACAACTTTTCTTCCTGATTCCCTCTCATAGGTTCGTAAACGCTGACACAGGACCGAGCTCTTGCTCGAGATAACGACGTACATGGGAAGGATACGCCTCAATGACAGCACGTTGTTCCTGCAAAGCTGCTATTACTTGTTCATGCTGCACGCTTATATAATCTTGTACAAGCATCTTGCGAAGACGGACAATCTCCTTTAGTCCCTCTCCCTCTTTCAACTGTACGACCTTTTCATCCACTAAAATGTCGATAATATCCTCATAACTTCCTGGATCTCTCATAATAAAGCCATCAATGATCGCATTCCCAACATCTAAAATACAATCAATCATAAGCTGTGCCATTCGTTCTAGAGCATATTGATCGATCTGCTGTACGTACTCCTCCTTAGCAGAAAAAACAGCCATTGTCTGCTCCAAACATTGCAGTGTTTGTTCAATTTTTTTCCGATCTACGAAATACATAACTGTCACCCTTTACCTTTTTACTTTAAAGAAAGCCTGCCGATTAGCGAAGACAGCGGCGTAGTTGTACTGACACTTCATTCCTAAAATTTCCGAATACATCGAAGCTGGAAATTTATACTTCCTTAAGGTGTGATAAAAAAGCGCACTCTTTTAGAAAATATTCACTTTCATTGTAGCGCTTTATACAGGAAAAATCGATATTTTTCAAATTCAACTTTCCTCCTCACTCTGTTATAGTTAAAAGAGGGTACATGTATTAAAACTGGAGACAACAAGCAGCTCGCTCCTCTGTACCAAACATTTCGTTGCAATTCAGCTCTTCATAATCTAAATTCAAAGCTATGCTCAAAGTAGAGCGGTAAAAAAGGGGGTAAAACATATGTCAGAACGTTTTTTTCTGTATGATGATACTGTAACAACGCAAACACGTTTTGTTAGCTTTATGGGGGAAAAAGAGCGTTACGATTTAGCATTGGTTATATCTGACCGTTATTACGGTAAAGTATTGGTTCTAGATATTTTGCGAAACAAGTTTGCCATTATCGGCCGAGATGATCTAGACGAACCTGGATATTTAGAACATGCATATGATCTTGATGAAGAGGGAGCAGAAGAGCTTCGTTCATTTTTATATGAAGTCATTATGTAACCGTTTTATTAAAGAAAACTCGCTGATTGGCGAGCCGCTAGGCGAAGACAGAAGCGTAGTTGCCCTTATACTGCATTCCTAGAATTCCTAAATGCGTCAAATGGGCTTCCAGCTGGAAATCCATACTTTCCCTACAGCGCAAAAAAGTGTAAGCGCCTTTTCTTAGCTTAACAGGCATACAAGGCGCTTTTTTCTTTTATTCCAAAAATTATCCTGAAGGCAGGAGCAGACCGTGGAACGGGACAATGTCCCAAGCTTCTTGCTATTTTCATCCCCCTCAAAAAAAAACGTACAGATTGTAATCCGTACGTTTCACTTTTTTATTTTCTTCAAGACGAAATACGCACAGCCAAAATTACAAAACTCATACAAGTACTCAGACAATGTGCTGATTCTCGTATCATATGTTGCGCGTTGGCTGCTGTCTTCAAAAAAACCGCGAAGCCTCAGTTGATTATAGCCCCAATCACCAACAATATAATCGTATTTATTTAAAATTTCAGCATAGCGCTCTTTAAACGCCTGTTCGTTAAAGCCCTCTCTATATTCGTCCATCAGTTCGTAGGAAATGTTGTTGATGGTGACCGTTTTCGTTATTTCTTCTTTTTGTTCCATCGCTTTGCCTTTCCTTTCTGCGCATGATTATCCTAATCCTATCATAAAGAGTGACAACCAACAATTTCTAATCTGAAAAAGGCATTACTGACAAATGATAAGTCTAAGGAGGTGAAAGTAATGAAGAGACTATTGCTAACAACCGTTGCCGCCCTTTCCCTCTTAACAGCCTGTCAGGCCAGGGATACAGCTGAAGTGGGAAAAGGGGGTGATGCGCTTCAGCAGGAAGAGGGCGGGCGTGTCCTTCTATCCAATGAGGGAAATACAAATAGCATGTACAGACATGACTCCAATACGGGCGAGATGCGATATGCCACAACAAATATGGGGTATTCACGCAGACAAAAAAATGACAGTGCAGACCGTAACCGCAATCAGGTTGCCTATATTGACAGAGAAAGACTTGCCAATATTATTACCGATCTAGAAATTAAGATGCCGGACGTAACAGATGCAGCAACGATGGTGACGGACGATGAAGTATTTGTTGTCTATCGGGCTAACACAACCAATCCAAAGCTCGTTCAAGATCAGGTCCGCAAAACCGCTCTCTCTGTCGTACCGCGCTACTATCATGTATATACCTCCACAGAGCAGAAGCTAATGACACAAATGGAGGGCTTAAAATCTGGAAAAATGAACAACACCGAATTCTCTCACACAATTGACATGTTAAAGCGGGAAATGAGCACCAACCCGCATTTGAACAATCAACGTGATGATTCGATGCAAAATACGGTGAAATAGTACAAGCAGCTGAATGTTCAGCTGCTTGTTTTCCTAGGAGAAAGGCTCGCTTTAGTTCGCTTGTGCATTATGCTCCTGTGCAGATTTTACTTGCTCATCAGCATGATAAGACGAGCGGACAAGCGGACCCGCCTCACAATGGCTGAAGCCTTTCGATAGTGCAATTTCCTTAAGTTCTGCAAATTCGGCTGGAGACCAATATTTTACAACTGGTAAATGCTTCTTAGTCGGCTGCAGGTATTGTCCAAGAGTAACAATATTAACATTGTTAGCACGTAAATCGTCCAATGCCTCCACAATTTCTTCCTTCGTTTCTCCAAGCCCAATCATAATGCTTGATTTCGTTGGAATATCTGGCTGCATTTCCTTTGCACGGCGTAAAAATTCAAGAGAGCGATCATATTTTGCACGTGCACGAACACGATCAGATAAGCGACGTACTGTCTCAATGTTATGGTTGAGAATATCAGGACGCGCATCCATTAGCATTCTTAGATTTTCCTCCACACCACCCATATCAGAAGGCAATACTTCAATAGATGTGAATGGATTTTTACGGCGTACTGCGCGAACTGTTTCCGCAAAGACTGCCGCTCCCCCATCCTTCAAATCATCGCGGGCAACTGCTGTAATTACAACGTGCTTCAAGTTCATTTGGAAGACAGAGTCTGCTACACGCTCCGGCTCCTGAAGATCTAATTCTGTTGGTAAACCTGTTTTGACCGCGCAGAAACGGCATGCACGTGTACAAATAGCCCCAAGAATCATAAAGGTTGCCGTTCTTCTTACCGCCCAGCATTCATGAATATTCGGGCATTTTGCCTCTTCACAAACCGTATGCAGGTTTTCCGAGCGCATCATTTTCTTTAGGCTCGTATAGTTTTCGTTTGTGTTTAATTTAATTTTTAACCACTCTGGCTTACGCATATGTTCCGGTTTATTTGTCATAATCATCACTCCACTTTTTTCCGCATACTTCACAGTAACATATCTATTTTAAAGGAATTTTGCAAAATGCTCAAACATTGCGTGCCATTACCATTAATTTCCCATTATGAAATATCGTGTATATCCCAAACTATAAAGAGTAACGGCTGGAAAGGAGCTTATACCCGTGTATAAAAAACTCTTCCTTCTCATGAGCATTAGTTTGCTTCTTCTTCAAGGAAAAGTATACGGAGAGGCAAATGATAAAGAGAAGATTTACAAAAAACGAATGGCATTATATAAGGAAATGGAAAGTGTAACATTTATTCCTTGGTATTACTACGCTGCAATCGATCAGTATGAGCGCAACGTTCGATCTGTACGACGCGATATTCCGAAAAAGCAAAACGGTGTGATTTCCATTTATTTCAAACCGGAAATATGGTCCGGTCCTAATAATCCAAACCAAGGAGATAGTAATCCTTACACAATTGGGTTATTTGGAGGAATGGGATTAGATGGGAATGGAGATGGCTCCGCTGACTCAAATAATGACAGAGATGCATTGTATACGATGGCTACAACACTCAGCCATTTCGGAACAGATCGTGACCATTTAAAAATTGCGCTTTGGGAGTATTATCAACGCGCCAAAACAGTTGAAATTATTTTAGGGTATGCCCGTATTTATCATCATTACGGCCGGTTACAAATTGAAGGAAATGCGTTTCCTGTACCAGTGCGAAGCAATCATAGCTACCGCAGTACCTTTGGTGATAAACGAAGCTTCGGCGGAAGGCGCATGCATGAAGGGACAGATATCTTTGCCGCTCACGGCGTTCCTGTTCGCGCAACATGCTATGGCATTATAGAATTAAAGGGCTGGAACCGTCTAGGCGGTTGGCGCATCGGGATTCGTGATCTAAACAACAACTATCATTATTACGCTCACCTAGGAGGCTTTGCAAAGAATATAGCGATTGGACAAATTGTCGAGCCAGGTACCGTAATTGGCTTCGTCGGCAACACTGGCTATGGACCGCCAGGAACAGCAGGGAAATTCCCGCCGCATCTTCACTATGGAACATATAAAGATAACGGCTATATGGAATGGGCATATGACCCGTACTATCAGCTTAGCTTTTGGGAACGCCAGGAACGGCAAGCGCTTAAGAAAAACCGGTAAATCAAGCTGGAGGTTTATACTTTCCTACAGTGTCAAAATAACGAAGAGGTATATGATCTAACATGTCATGTACCTCTTTTTACTATCAATTATGAATTCTTTTCCTTTATAGCAGGAAGTGCCGGACTTGCGCCATTTGTTCCGCCATTATGATAGTAACTCGGAACGTCTCCCTGAATAATCTTAATCATGAGCGGAATATCCGTTTTGACCGTCGTTTCCTTCGTCTCAAACGGAATAATGACCTTCAGCATCACCTCGACCTCCATAACAACCTGCACCATCGCATTATTAATCCCATACGGCTTAACTTGCTCCTTTACCTTTGCGCTTACATTTCCAACAGTTGTAAAGCTAACAGGAATTTTAGGTCCTATGTTTCCGAGAATGGCGTTCTTCGTTACCTGTCCGAGAGGTACCGTGAATAGGATGCCCTCATCAGCTAAACTTTTTGCCAAATTGACCTTTGTCGTTCCTTGAATGCCTAGCTTCTCAACATTTCCCTTTTCCGCTGCATGCAAATATTTTTCCATAGTAGTTGTCGTAGACGTCACGATGGAGCTTACCATTTGCGCATTAACATCGACAGATGATACATTGCCATCGTTATCCTTTTCCACTTTTACAAGTTTTTCTGTGTTTAATCCTTCTGACAGCCTATCCTCTACAGCCTTTGTCATAATAACAATAGCAAGCCGCTTCGTTTCTACTTCCGCATAAGACATCAGCGTCGGTTCAATACCTTTATTTACAAGCCATAGTCCTTGAACGCTCAGCACGAGAAAAAGGAAAAATGAAATCATCAGCACATACCGGAATGGGAGCGGACCGCGGCGAAGCCTGAAGCTGCGTCGTATTCTGCGCATACAAAAACCCCTCCTTCCTAACCATATGTATGCAGGAAGAAGGGACAATATCTGTCAAATCATTTTTAGCATTGCATCGCGACCAATCATGCCGACTGTAATACCGAGTCTCTCAGCCTCATACGTGACAGATTCTAAAGGTGCCTCAAGAAGCTGTTCAATCGTACGTACACCTACTGCACGCCCTGCAATAATGCCGCGATCACGCAGCTTTTCGTTCAATAAAGCAACATCAAGCGCACCACACATAATATAGCCCTTCTCGCTCATCACCGCTAGCAGATTTGTTTTTGGGAGCTTCACGCTTACCGCCAAAAAGGTATGATTGTCGATGACAATGGGCTCCAATGTAACCATTGCTTCTCACACTCCTCTCCTTTTATCTGTATGAAAGGAGAAAGCAGATGTTACAATTTCATTAAAGTGTCTTGTAATACGTCACGCAGCAGCTCCGGCAGAAAATACTTTTTCTCAGTCGCATTTGCAAGCTCAGGATAAATGTATCCAAATGTAAACATATCAAGCGTGCCCACTGAATACACCCGCTCCGGCTCAAGCTGGCGTCCATTCACCAGTACCTCTTTTAACAACAGCTTATTCCCCGGAATGTCGTCAGGAGTCACTTCGAGGCCAGAATAAATCATTTTCCCCATTACTTTGCCGCGAAAACCAAGACCCTTAATTTCTAGCTGCTCAGTCTGTGGTCTATGCGCTTTAATAATGACCTCCCGCAATGTTTTTCCTGTAATAAGCAAACGGCATGGATTAATAGGATGAGGACAAATACGGTGAATATCCCGGCGCGTAATATGTCCCTGAGGAAGTGAATCAAGCAGCACTCCTGCATTCAGCATGCCAATTTCCGCATCACACCACTCCTTTAAAGAATCTGCGAGCATTTTATTGAATGCTGTTTCTTCATACCAATGTGCGTGCAAAGTTTCTTTTAATTCAACAACAGGCTCATTCATTAGCTGTTCACTTTCTTCCTGCAGCATCCGCATGCTCTGATCCATCCCAGCATCAGTATATCCGCCAAGAAGCTTAGAGGGGATCACACGTGCCTGCTTGCTTATAAGCTTCTTCTTTGTAAATTGCAGCTTGACATGCCCCACGTACTGTCCCCATTTCCCCGTACAACAAAGAAGGGTGTCGTTCACAAGCAGTCCGGTTTCAAACAAGTGATGCGTATGCGCACCAAGAATAACATCAATATCATAATGCTCAGCGATGTATTCATCCTCATTGCGCCCAAGATGAGATAAAAGAATAACCGCATCTGCCTGATGCCGAATCTCCGCCAATACCTCCTCTAACGCCTCATATGGGTCACTAACTTTCCAGCCAAGCTGCGAATAGAACGCCTCATATGCAACTGTAAGGCCAAAAAATGCAATGACAGCTCCGTTTGGCAATGTGTACAGATCATACAGCTTCGTCCAGCTCGGACGACTTCCGTTCTCTTCAAATAAATTTGCAAGCAGCACTTGAAACTTTGCTTCTTCATACAGCTCAGCTAATTGCTTTTTAGAGAGCGTAATGCCTTCATTATTTCCGATGGTTACATAATCGTACCCTGCCCCGTTCAATAGCTTTACATTCCCCTTGCCGCCCGTTGCTTCAGAAATCACATGGAATCTATCGATATGATCACCAATGTCTAATATAAAAGCAGCTTCTCCCTGCTGCTTATGCCTTTGTTTCTCCTGCCGGACAAACCGGGAAATAGAACTCCATTCTTCAAAATGACTATGTAAATCATTGGTATGGTATAAATGAACGACTGCTTCTTGGTCTGGTTTCAGAAAACAACACTCCTCTCTCCGTTTGCCCATCTTCTTTATCGTTTTTAGCTCAGAAGACTCCCTCCTCAACTTGTGTGGAGGCGGAAGTGTTCAACTTACTTGCGTACAATATAGAAGGAAATGACAATTGTACAAGTCTCTTACTTTAAATTATGTTATTTCAACAAGAAAAATCAATAAAAAGAGCAGGTTTCTAAAAGAGATTTTTTCTTAGAAAAGCGGACATAATCCGGTTTATCGGCTAAAGGAGCTATATCCGATAAGCTGCTTTATATTCAAATCAAACAGGCTTTAGGAACGTTCCCTAAAGCCTGTTTGATTTGTTTCACTATAACATCTAATCCGTTAAGGCAATAAGAGTCTTAACCGATAGAACCTTCCATCTCGAACTTAATGAGACGGTTCATTTCAACTGCATATTCCATTGGAAGCTCACGTGTGAATGGCTCGATGAAGCCCATAACAATCATTTCTGTTGCTTCCTGCTCAGAAATACCACGGCTCATGAGATAGAATAATTGCTCTTCAGATACCTTTGATACCTTCGCTTCATGCTCAAGTGAGATATTGTCGTTCAAAATCTCATTGTATGGGATTGTATCGGATGTGGATTGGTTATCCATAATGAGCGTATCACACTCGATGTTTGAACGGGAACCTTCCGCTTTACGACCAAAGTGAACAATACCACGATATGTCACTTTTCCACCGTGCTTTGAAATAGACTTAGACACAATTGTGGAGGATGTGTTTGGCGCTAAGTGAATCATTTTCGCACCTGCATCCTGATGCTGACCTTTACCAGCAATTGCGATAGAAAGCGTCAAGCCACGTGCACCTTCTCCTTTTAGGATAACCGCAGGGTATTTCATTGTCAGCTTAGACCCGATATTACCGTCAATCCATTCCATTGTCGCATTCGCTTCACAAACTGTACGCTTCGTTACAAGATTGTAGACGTTGTTTGCCCAGTTTTGAATCGTTGTATAACGGCAGTAGCCGCCCTTTTTCACGATAATTTCTACAACGGCACTATGCAGTGAGTTTGTTGTATAAACAGGAGCTGTACAACCTTCTACATAGTGAACGTGCGCATCCTCATCAACAACAATTAATGTACGCTCAAACTGTCCCATGTTTTCAGAGTTAATACGGAAATACGCTTGCAAAGGTGTATCAACCTTAACTCCTTTTGGAACGTAGATGAAAGAGCCTCCAGACCAAACTGCAGAGTTTAATGCTGAGAATTTGTTATCAGTTGGAGGAACTACCTTTCCGAAATGCTCACGGAAAATATCCTCATTCTCTTTAAGAGCACTGTCTGTATCTTTAAATACGATTCCAAGCGCTTCAAGGTCTTCCTTCATGTTGTGATATACAACCTCAGATTCATACTGAGCGGATACACCCGCAAGGTATTTTTGCTCTGCTTCCGGAATACCTAGTTTATCAAATGTTGCTTTAATTTCATCAGGTACTTCATCCCAAGACTTTTCGGACTTCTCAGATGGCTTTACGTAATACGTGATTTCATCGAAGTTTAAGTCATTTAAGTCTCCGCCCCATTGCGGCATTGGCATGTTGTAGAAATGCTCCAGTGACTTCAAACGGAAGTCAAGCATCCACTGTGGCTCACCCTTCATGCGGGAGATTTCTTCTACGATTTCTTTTGTTAATCCGCGCTTAGAACGGAAAATTGATACGTCTTTATCTTTAAATCCATATTTATAATCGCCGATATCCGGCATTTGCTTCGCCATTTTATTTCCCTCCTTAATATCCCGAGAGCATTAATTCTGATCGTGCAGTCCCTTCTCCATCGCCTTCCATGCGAGAGTGGCACACTTAATGCGTGCCGGGAATTTCGAAACGCCCTGAAGCGCTTCGATATCTCCTAAGTCTACACTATCATCATATTCTTTTCCTTGCATCATGTTGGAAAAAATTTCAGACAGCTTCAATGCGTCTTCCACTTTTTTCCCCTTTACTGCCTGCGTCATCATTGATGCAGATGACATGGAGATAGAACATCCTTCTCCTTCAAATTTCGCATCCTGTACAATGCCGTCCTCAACCTTCATTGTCAGCTGAATGCGGTCGCCGCAGGTTGGGTTATTTAAATCTACGGTTACACTGTCATCACCTAAAACACCACGGTTGCGAGGTTTTTTATAGTGATCCATAATCACTTGTCGGTATAATGCATCGAGATTATTAGAAGACATTTGTGAAATACTCCTTCGTCTTAATTAGCCCTTCAACAAATGCGTCCACTTCTTCTTCTGTATTGTATAGATAAAAGCTTGCCCGTGCTGTTGCTGACACCTTCAGCCATCTCATAAGCGGCTGAGCGCAATGATGTCCCGCGCGAACCGCAATTCCTTCTACATCTAGCACAGTCGCAACATCATGCGGATGCACATCGTCGATATTAAATGTTACTAAACCAGCACGATGCTTTGGCCCGTAAATCGTCAAGCCATCCACTTCTGATAAGCGTTCCATTGCGTACTGTACCAATTTGTGTTCATGGGCTTCAATGTTTTCAAGACCAAGATCCTCCAGAAAGTCGATCGCCGCACCAAGTCCGATAGCACCACCGATAATTGGTGTACCTGCTTCGTGCTTCCATGGAAGCTCCTTCCATGTTGATTCGTATAAATCTACAAAATCAATCATTTCGCCGCCAAACTCTGCCGGCTCCATATTCTCCAAAATCTGCTTTTTGCCGTATAATACGCCTACGCCAGTCGGACCGCACATCTTATGGCTCGATAATACATAGAAGTCACAGTCTAAATCCTGTACATCGATCTTCATATGCGGTGTGCTTTGCGCTCCGTCTACCACCATAATCGCACCATTGCGATGCGCGATTTCAGCGATTTCCTTGACTGGGTTAATCGTGCCAAGCACATTGGAAACATACATAACAGATACGATCTTCGTATTCGATGTAACTGTTTTTTCCACATCCTCAAGAGAAATCGTACCATCCTCTTGAAGAGGGATGTATTTTAATGTTGCCCCTTTTTTCTTTGCTACCTGCTGCCATGGAATAATATTCGCGTGGTGCTCCATATACGTTATCACGATTTCATCACCAGCACCAACATGCTCCATACCGTAGCTGCTAGCAATCATATTTAACGCTGTTGTCGTTCCGCGTGTAAATACAATTTCTTGCATGGAACGGGCATTAATAAACTTCCGAACCTTCTCACGCGCTCCTTCGTACGCATCAGTTGCTTTCGTACCAAGTGTATGAACACCGCGATGTACGTTGGAATTATACTCTTTATAGTAATGATCCAGCGCCTCAATAACAGAAAGCGGCTTTTGTGAAGTTGCAGCATTATCCAAATACACAAGCTGTTTACCGTTCACCTGCTGATGAAGAATGGGAAACTGTTGGCGTATTGCTCCAATATCCATTAGCGAACTTTCCTTTCAATGACCTCAACAAGCTGTGCCTTTACTCCTTCAATTGGAAGCTCGTTCACAACTGGTCCCAAGAAGCCATGGATTACTAGGCGTTCAGCCTCTTTCTTAGGAATACCGCGGCTCATTAGATAATAGAGCTGCAACGGATCTACGCGTCCTACAGAAGCTGCGTGTCCTGCCATTACATCATCTTCATCAATTAACAAGATTGGATTTGCGTCACCGCGCGCTTTTTCGCTCAGCATCAGCACACGAGATGTCTGCTGCGCATCCGATTTGGAAGCACCATGCTCGATTTTGCCAATACCATTAAAAACAGATGTTGCTGCATCCTTCTGTACACCGTGCTTTAAGATATTACCTGCAGAGTTTTTACCAAAATGCACAACGCTTGTTGTGAAGTTTTGGATTTGCTCACCGCGGCCGACTGTTACTGTTTTTGTATCACCAACAGAGCCATCACCCATCAGGTTTGTAATATTCTCAGAAATCGTATTGCCATCGTTCATTAAGCCAAGCGCCCACTCTAAACGAGCATCACGGCCAACTGTACCACGGCGGTTTACATAAGTCGTGATCCCTTTAGAAAGGAGATCAACCGCACCAAATTTCACTAGTGCCCCTTGCTCAGCAATTACTTCAGCAATGATATTTGCAACACCTGTTGTATTTTCATTCGCTACGTAGTTTTCCACATATGTTACAGAGCTGTTTTCATCCGCCACAACAAGAACGTGGTTATATACGTTAGCTTCTTCACTATCTACAACAAATACAGCTTGAAGCGGAGTTTCAAGTACAACGTTCTTCGGAACATATACAAACGCGCCGCCGTTAATTAACGCTGCATGAAGAGCTGTTAAGCGATGCTCATCGATCTTAACACCCTTTGTCATCAAATACTTTTGCACTAAATCACTGTGCTCACGAGCTGCCGTTACGATATCTGTGAAGATAACGCCTTTTGCCTTTGCTTCTTCAGATAATACAACGAGAGCTGGTGTGCCGCTGCGCTGTACAAGTACGTTTTTCTCTTCTTCTGTGTTGAAAAGCTTTTTTACATCCTCTGGAAGCTCTTCAAGAGAACTTACAGCCTCTTGCTTTGCCGTACGTCCCGTACCGATGAAATCCCACTTGCCGATTTTCGTTTTGTCCGGCTTCGGCATTGGAAGTGCATCTGCTTTAGCAAGGGCTTGTAAGCGAAGCTCCGTCAACCATGCAGGCTCTCCGCTTGCCAATTGACGAACATAGTCTTGATCGAATGGTAGTGTACCGATTGTCATGATTATCCTCCTATCCGCTTACGCTTCTTGCTCTGCTTCGTCTTCGATGCCGAGTTCCTTTTTAATCCAGTCATATCCTTCTGCTTCTAGACGTTGTGCCAATTCTGGACCACCAGATTTTACAACGCGACCGTTCATCATAACGTGTACAAAATCAGGCGTGATGTAGTTAAGAAGACGTTGATAGTGCGTGATAATTAAGCAACCAAAGTCTTCACCACGCATTTCGTTGATTCCTTTAGAAACAACCTTTAACGCATCGATATCTAATCCAGAATCGATTTCATCTAAGATAGCAAACTTCGGCTGAAGCATCATTAATTGAAGAATTTCGTTACGCTTCTTTTCGCCCCCAGAAAAGCCTTCGTTTAAATAACGCTGTGCCATTGCGGAATCCATTTCCAAGAAGTCCATGTTTTTGTCCAATGTACGGATGAATTTCATTAGAGAAATTTCATCGCCCTCTTCACGACGTGCATTCATTGCAGAGCGAAGGAAGTCTGCGTTTGTTACGCCGTTAATTTCGCTTGGGTATTGCATTGCCAAAAATAGACCTGCGCGAGCTCTCTCGTCAACTTCCATTTCTAATACATCTTCAGCATCAAGCGTAATGCTTCCGCTTGTTACTTCATATTTCGGATGACCCATAATTGCAGAAGATAACGTTGATTTACCCGTTCCGTTCGGACCCATGATTGCATGGATTTCTCCGCCTTTTACTTCAATGTTTACGCCTTTTAAGATTTCTTTTTCATCAATGGATACATGCAGATCCTTAATTGTTAAAGTTGAACCAGCCATCACAATACCTCCAGTTTATTTCTATATAGAAGAAAAATTGTTATAGAACTTTCACATTCTCATTTTATTCTCATTCTTATTTTATATCAATTAAAATTATATATCAAACAGTTATAAAATTTTCGGAATTTTCTAACCACTAAACACCCAACTGCTTTGTACCATTTTATCATTTGTATTTTTTTGTGTTTTACGCTTCCTTCAAACGCACTGTATGTATTTTTTGAACCCTCCGCGCAACTATACGTTCTTAAAGTGTAAAATGAACTCGAGCACCATTATACTACACTATCCTCAAAAAAAATAATGTGCTTGTCTAAATTGCTTGCAAAAAAACAGGCTCTATATGCACTTGAATTAGGAAATATGTTATAGAGCTCCCGCAGCAGCATGAAGGCCCTGCTAAAGCGCCTAACTTTCACTTTTAATCTGAAGTACTACATATGGTCTCCGACTAGCAAGCCGTTAAGCGAGGACAGGGACGTAGTTGCCCTTGCACTGCATTCCTAAAATTTCCGACTGCGTCAAAATGGCTTCTAGCTGGAAATTTATACTTTCCTACAGTGGAATCAAAAGAACCCCTGCGGGAATCACAGGGGTTCTTTTCAGCCTTGAAGCCTTCAAAACCTACCGGACTTCAAATGATTTATTTACTTGCAGGGATAACAGCACCTTGATATTTTTCTTGAATGAAATCTTGAATTTCTTTAGACTGCAGTACATCTACCAATGTTTGCAGTTCTTTACGCTTTTCATCACCCTTGCGGACAACTACTAAGTTAGAAGGAACAACATCACTTCCTTCAAACGCAATGCCGTATTTTTTAATATCTACTTTCCCCTCAAGCGCATAGTTTGTGTTAATTACCACAGCATCTCCTTCCCCATTTTTAAAGGAAGTAGCGAGAAGTTTCGCCTCAATCAATGTTGAAAAGTCTAGTTTCTTTGGATTTTCTACGATATCTTCCACACGTGCATTCGCACCAACGCCCTCTTTAAGCTTGATTAACCCAGCTTTTTCAAAAATCGGAAGAATACGTCCATGGTCACTGAACGAGTTGCTCATAATAATTTTTGCACCTTCTGGAAGATCCGCTAAGCTTTTGTACTTTTTAGAATAAATTCCAATCGGCTCCTTATGAACTTCACCAATGCTCACAAAGTCATAACCTTTTTTCTCCATCTCTAAGTCTAAATACCCTGGAGTTTGGAAATAGTTTGCATCAATTTCTTTTTCCTTTAATGCAACGTTTGGTAAAACATAGTCTTGAAACACCTTAACTTCAAGATCAATTCCTTTTTTTGCAAGCAATGGCTTTGCTGCTTCTAAAATTTCAGCATGCGGAACAGCGGATGCACCGACAATTATTTTTGTTTTTCCATCAGCTGTTTTTTCCTTTGTAGTGTCTGTTCCGCCGCAAGCCGCTAAAGCAAGAACAAAAACAGCTACAATGAGACTAAGCAGTTTTTTCATTTTGCGTTCCTCCCTAATTACCTTTTATCTAACTTTTTAGTAAAATAATCTCCAGTAAACTGGATGATAAACACAAGAATTAAAATAGCCACTGTCGCAACAAATGTTAATAATGGATTGCTTCCTTGGAATCCTTCTAAATAGGCAAAGTTTCCAAGCCCTCCAGCTCCGATAACGCCGGCCATGGCCGTATAGCTAACAAGAGCGATCGCCGTAACAGTAATCCCTGAAACTAAGGCTGGCAATGCTTCTGGTATAAGCACCTTAAAAATGATTTGTCCATTAGAAGCTCCCATCGCATAAGACGCCTCTATAACACCTTTATCAATCTCGCGGAGCGCAATTTCGACCATGCGGGCATAAAACGGTGCTGCACCAATGATTAAAGCAGGCAGTGCAGCATTGGCTCCTAGAATACTTCCCACAAGTAACTTTGTAAACGGAATAAGCAGTACAATCAATATAATGAAGGGGATTGAACGAAATATGTTTACAAACAATCCAATCACCGTATTGACAGCCTTGTTTTCCCACATATTACCTTTATTAGTTAAAAACAAAAGTAATCCTAATGCTAGTCCTAGAATGAATGTAACTGTAACTGAAATAGCTGTCATATAGATGGTTTCTTGCGTTGCATCGATTAGTTTTTCCAATTTAATTAGCTCTAACCACTCATTGTTCATATTCGACCACCTCAACTTCTACCATCTTACCTCGAATAAAAGCAATGGCTCTTACAATCTCCTCATTCTTACCTTGAAGCTGAACAAACAATGTCCCATAGGAGCCTTTTTGCGTTTGGGAAATTTCTCCTTGCAAAATATTAACATCCACTTCAAAATGACGAATCAAATCCGTAATAAGGGGCTTCTCCGCAGCATCACCAACAAATGTTAATTTTACAATCTTCCCGCCTGGATACTTATGAAGCAGTTGTCCAATTGTTTCTCTTGCTTCATCTGATTCAGTAACCTGCTGCACAAACTTTTTGGTTGTTGCATGTTTGGGATGTTTGAATACTTCCAGAACTTCGCCTTGCTCCACAATGTTCCCACTCTCAATAACAGCCACACGATGGCAAATTTTTCGAATTACATGCATCTCATGAGTAATGAGCACAATCGTCAAGCCGAGTCTTTCATTAATATCAACTAATAAATCCAAAATAGAATCTGTTGTTTGCGGATCAAGAGCAGATGTTGCTTCATCACACAGCAGTACCTTTGGATTATTTGCAAGCGCACGCGCTATGCCAACACGCTGCTTTTGCCCGCCGCTAAGCTGTGATGGATACGCATCTCCCCGCCCCTCTAGTCCAACCAAACGAATAAGTTCATCAACACGTTTTTGGCGCGCTTCTTTTGGAACCCCAGCGATTTCTAATGGAAACGCTATGTTTTCGCGTACCGTACGGGACCAAAGAAGATTAAAATGCTGGAAAATCATCCCGATTTCTTGACGAGCCTTGCGCAGCTCCTTGCCGCGAATCGCAGAAATAAGACGCCCTGCCACTGTAATACGGCCGGAAGTGGGCTTTTCCAGCTGATTCAGCATACGTATTAATGAGCTTTTCCCAGCTCCGCTATATCCAATAATGCCAAAGATTTCTCCTTGGCGAATCTCTAAATTTGCATCATGAACAGCTGTAACTGTTCCACTTTTTGAACGGTAGATTTTCTGGACGTTCTCTAGTAGAATCAATATCCTCTCACCTCTTCATTACATCATATTTTACAGTAAAAAAACCTCTCTGCTTCAGACAAGCAGAAAGGTTTCGAACAATCGCCGTATATCCTTTCCTCTCATCTCTCAAAGCATTCGCTTCGCAGGAATTGGCACCATTTCAACATGTGCTGACGGTTGCCGGGCTTCACAGGGCTCAGTCCCTCCACCTCTCTTGATAAGAGAACATCAAGCATAAATTACCTGATGTGTTTCATGTTTTATCATATCATTGAAATTCTATCAATCTCACATATCTATGTCAACAATAATAAATTATTATTTTAAGAAAATCATAAAGTAAATTACGCCATGATTTTAATACATTTCTCTATACTTAAAATACAGAAAATTATTATTTTTGAAATTTTTCAAAAAAATATAAATATGCAAAAAAAAAAGCGAGCATTTAAGCTCCCTTTTCTAACGGCTTGCATATATGAAACAGCGATTCTGCCAATAAAAGTGTTCGGTATGATCCTATATACTCCGTTCCCTTCCACCTTAGCAGCAGTTGTAACCGAACAAGACCGCTTACTAAACTATGTAAGTCCTCTTCTTTCCAAAATGTAATCGTATCTGTTCCCTTTATTCCTTCTAACAATGTGATTTCATGGCGTGACATTTTTAAAGCACAGCTTTCTTCCTTAAACCGAAAACACATAACCTTTTCCTCCAAAGGCAAAAGCGGCTCTAAATGCTGCTGAGTGCTTGCATAATTTGCAAACGACCGCAACAATGCTTGTAACGTCATTTCCATCACTCCTCGTGAATAAGGTGTTGTATATATTTTCCATTTATTCACAGAGCAACCCTTTAATAATAGCTCGACATTTTCTTCTTATTTCTTAGGAAATATGTCGAGTTTTTGCAATTCATTATAAATAAAGTCTACTGACTGGAACGCGTACATTCGTTTCGCAACAATGCCGCGCTTGAAAACAAGCAGGCACGGCACACTTTCAATCTCATATCGCTCCGCCAAATAAGGAGCATAATTGAGATTGACTGTACCGACTGTAAGCTCAAGCGCCGCCTCTACAACTGTTAACATCCTCTTCGCAAGCTGGCACGTTCCACACATGGGCGTCTGCACATAAAGAACTGTTGCTTCTTCCTCTTGAATGTTGCTTTCCACATCTTCCCCTGTCCATTCAATCATTCACGTCATCCTTACTTTAAAAATTCTGCATACACGTCTATATCTGCTCCAAGCAACACGCTTGCAAGGTGCTGCACTGGTGCTGTCGCTACTTCCCGGTACGTACGGTCAATATACAAATGTTCTGCATGCGGGAATTCACGCTTGAATTGCCTGCGAAGCTTCTCGCCTGCTTCATCTGCATCAACCAGTATGTACACCTCTTTATCATAGAGCTTGTCAACAAATTCGTCCATTTTAGATGAACTGATCGTTCCATTTGTGCATACGATTTCTACAGGCTCTTTAATAAGATTTGCAATTTTCTTCTTATCGGATCTTCCCTCAACAATTATCACTTTTTCCATTTCCATCACTGTGCATCACCCGACTAATGTAGACTATGATACAACCTTAATATATAGTATATTCTTTCTTTTCGTCTTGTTTCCTGTTTTATCGAAACTGACCATACGCAAATATTGTCAATTTTGCTAAAGAAAACTCGTCGATTGACAAACCGGCAGGCGCAGACAGAGACGTAGTTGCACTTACACTTTATTCCTAAAATGTCCCGATATGTCGAGTTAACTTCTCGTTGGAAAATTTATATTTTTTTAAAGTGTAAAAAGCAAGAAGGAGACGGTTTGTCCGTCTCCTCATTCTTCACCCTTGATTTGTCATTTTCTCATATTGCTCAGCAGTTAATAAGCTATCAAGCTCAGTTGCATCCGCAAGCTCAACAACTACCATCCACGCACCTTCGTACGGAGACTCATTCACAAGCTCAGGGCTATCACTTAACTTTTCATTTACTTCCACAACTTTACCGCTCACAGGCGCATAAAGTTCAGAAACTGTTTTCACGGACTCTACGCTACCAAACGGCTCATTCGCCTTTAATGCAGCACCAACCTCCGGAAGCTCCACAAATACAATATCACCAAGCTCATGCTGCGCAAACTCAGTAATACCGACGATTACACGGCTCCCATCTACTTTCACCCATTCGTGCTCTTCAGAATAACGCAACTCTTTAGGAATGTTCATTTTTGTCCCCTCCATATTTTGTATCAATTATGTAAATGCCCAGTCGGCATTACAGCCATTCTCTCTCAAACTGCTCTTCATTAAAGCCAACTGTCACCTTGCTGCCATTTGTCACAATAGGACGCTTAAGCAGCATGCCATCGGATGCAAGCAGATCTAGCATTTCCTCTTCACTTGCCGTCTTCAATGTATCCTTTAAGCCAAGCTCGCGATACTTCATACCGCTCGTATTGAACAGTTTCTTCAAATCAAGATCGCTTGCCTGATGCAGCTTGCGCACCTCTTCCTTAGACGGCGGATTTTCTACAATATGTATCATGTTGTAGGAAATATCATGCCCTTCAAGCCATTTTTTTGCCTTTTGGCATGTTCCGCATTTCGGATAAGAATAAAATGTTACTGTCATACCTATCACCTGCCCTTTACTATCTGTATTGTAGCATAGATGGGTATTTTTTTCCTAATTTGCTCACCTATGGCAAGCTTTATACTACTCTTCGCTGTCTATTATGTTTATCCTGCAAAGTGTTCTTGTTCGCTATCGAGAACGATGTGCACTCTCACATATTTCAAAGCAGCAGTGTCCTCTTGATTTTGGCACACAACTTGCATGTATAAAAGGTGAATATAGTGAGAATAGGGGGAATGAGGATGGCTTACGCAACAAAAATGATCTACGCAGTACCAGGTGAACAGGGTGCAAAAATTTCATTTAAAAGCCGATACGACAATTTTATCGGAGGGAAATGGACAGCTCCAGTTGATGGACAATACTTTGATGCAATATCCCCTGTTACTGGGCGAGTGTTTTGTCAGGTAGCACGTTCACAGGCTGAGGATATAGAGCTGGCACTTGACGCCGCTCATGCCGCAAAAGACAAATGGGGCAAAATGTCAGTTGCAGATCGTGCAAACATTTTAAATAAAATCGCGGATCGCATGGAGCAAAATTTAGAAATGCTGGCCGTGGCAGAAACATGGGATAACGGAAAACCAGTTCGTGAAACTCTCAATGCCGATCTTCCGCTAGCAATTGATCATTTCCGTTATTTTGCAGGCTGCATCCGCGGACAAGAGGGTACGATTGGTGAGGTTGACCAAGATACTGTTGCGTATCATTTTCATGAACCTCTCGGCGTTGTGGGTCAAATTATTCCTTGGAACTTCCCGCTTCTTATGGCAACGTGGAAGCTTGCTCCTGCTCTCGCGGCTGGAAATTGCGTTGTGTTAAAGCCAGCAGAGCAGACACCTGTCAGCATTATGGTATTGGTAGAGCTTATTGCTGATTTACTTCCAGACGGTGTCCTGAATGTTGTAAATGGTTTCGGTCTTGAAGCCGGTAAGCCGCTTGCTTCAAGCAATCGCATCGCCAAAATCGCGTTTACAGGAGAAACAACAACAGGTCGTCTTATCATGCAGTATGCCTCGCAAAACCTGATCCCTGTTACGCTTGAACTAGGCGGAAAATCGCCAAATATTTTCTTTGAGGATGTGCTTGATGCAGATGATGATTTCTTTGATAAAGCAATCGAAGGATTCGTATTATTTGCATTGAACCAAGGTGAGGTTTGCACGTGCCCTTCGCGTGCGCTCATCCAAGAGTCCGTCTATGACCGCTTTATGGAGCGGGCCCTGCAACGCGTAAATGCGATTAAGCAAGGCAACCCGCTTGACCCTGACACAATGATTGGTGCACAAGCCTCCGCTGAGCAGCTTGAAAAAATTCTTTCCTATATTGATATTGGTAAACAAGAAGGTGCCGAGCTTCTAGCAGGAGGCGGGCGCAACGTATTAGATGGTGACTTAGAGAACGGCTATTATGTAAAGCCAACCGTATTTAGGGGTCACAATAAAATGCGCATTTTCCAGGAAGAAATCTTTGGTCCAGTTGTTTCTGTTACAACATTTAAAACACCGGAGGAAGCGCTCCAAATCGCCAATGATACGCTTTACGGCTTAGGTGCAGGCGTTTGGACACGCGATATCAACAAGGCATACCGCTTCGGCAGAGCGATTGAGGCAGGACGCGTTTGGACGAACTGCTACCACTCCTACCCTGCCCACGCGGCATTCGGCGGATACAAAATGTCAGGTATCGGCCGTGAAACACATAAAATGATGCTCAGTCACTACCAACAAACGAAAAATATGCTTGTGAGCTACAGCCCGAAAAAATTAGGATTCTTCTAAAAAACAAAAGCTTCCGCTTGCCTCTCGCAGCGGAAGCTTTCATATTAGGAGGTGTACACTATGGAAACAATACAGCGAGTTACCGCAACCGATGCAGCACTTTCGCTTATTCAGTATTTACAAAGTAAGCACGGTCCTCTTCTCTTTCATCAATCAGGCGGCTGCTGTGACGGAAGCTCGCCAATGTGTTATCCAGCAGGTGATCTTTTAATCGGAGATCATGATAAATTACTCGGTTATATAGGGGGCTGCCCATTTTATATTGCCCATGCACAATATGAGTATTGGAAACATACACAGCTTATTATTGATGTAGTGGATGGCAGAGGAGGAATGTTCTCACTCGAAGGACCAGAAGGAAAACGATTTTTAACACGATCGCGCGTATTTACCGCTCAAGAACTACAGCAGCTCTAGAAAAGCGGAATCGACACGATTTATCCCTAGAGGAAATGATTCTTCATAAATTTACTTTTTTGCAAATGGCAGGATTGTCTCCTGTCATTTTTTATATAAATGTGCCGATAAATCGTCCAATTCGTGCCGTTTTTTCGGCACGAATTGCCAAACTTTCGGCAAACGCTTTCATTTTGTGCACCCCTACACAGCTAAAAAGTTGGCATAGCTTTTGCTTTTATAAAAGATGTAGTGTGAAAATAAAAAAGGGGGAGATTTGAAAATGAATACAAATAAAATGATGAAGGCGGCCATTGTAAATGAGTTTAAACAGCAGCTTGAAATTAAAGAAGTACCGATTCCTGAAATCGGCTACGGTGAAGTGCTTGTCAAAATTAAAGCTTGCGGCGTCTGCCATACAGACCTTCATGCCGCACATGGCGATTGGCCGATAAAGCCAAAGCTTCCGTTAATTCCAGGACATGAAGGTGTCGGGATTGTAGAGGAAGTAGGTCCTGGCGTAACCTCCATTAAAGAGGGGGATGCAGTCGGCATTCCTTGGCTGTACTCCGCTTGCGGTGAATGCGAATATTGCTTAACCGGACGCGAAACATTATGTCCGCATCAATTGAATGCCGGCTATTCCGTGGATGGCGGCTATGCTGAGTATTGTAAAGCTCCTGCCAATTACATCGTTAAAATCCCAAATGGTCTCAGCTTTGAAGAGGTTTCTCCCATTTTCTGCGCTGGTGTGACAACGTATAAAGCATTAAAAGTATCCGAAGCGCAGCCTGGTGATTGGGTTGCGATTTACGGAATCGGCGGTCTCGGACACGTTGCCTTACAATATGCAAAAGCGATGGGCTTTAACGTAATTGCTGTTGATATTCAAGACGACAAGCTTGAACTAGCCACAAAGCTAGGTGCAGATATTACAATTAACGGCTTAAAGGTAGATCCTGTCCAAGAAATTTATGAACGTGTTGGCGGTGTCCAATCCGCTATCAGCGTCGCTGTAACAAAACGGGCTTTTGAACAAGCCTACCGCTCTGTGAAACGCGGCGGCACTCTCGTTGTTGTTGGTCTTCCAAACGATGAACTGCCAATCCCAATTTTCGATACTGTCTTAAATGGCGTAACGGTAAAAGGCTCCATCGTCGGAACGAGAAAGGATTTACAGGAATCCCTTGCCTTTGCAGCACAAGGCAAAGTTCGTACAAATATTGAAGTACAGCCGCTCGATAACATTAATGAAGTATTTCAGCGTATGGAAAAAGGACAAATTAATGGTCGCATTGTCTTAACGATGGCTTAAAATTTGTCTACAGTCGTATCCTCACTCTGCACACAAAATACTCTTGCCCCCGTGTAAAAACGGGGGTCTTGTATCAGATTAGCAAGGGTCCTGATTCAGCAAATCCAGTCTTATTCCTGATGCAAATAATACTCGCATTGCTTTAGTATGAGAAAAGATCAAACTGTGTCTGGTTCTTCTTATGTCCCAGTGTCCCCCTTTTTTTCATTCAACAAATAACGAAGCTTTCGCATTGTGATTTGCAAGCGTTTTGCTGCTTCACTCCGATTTCCAAGCGTATTTTGCAGCGCCTTAAGAATAAAAGCTTTCCCAATTTGGGATTCCAGCTGCTTGACCTGTGCAAGCACATCCTCAAGATGAACATCATCTTTTTTCTCAAATGTTGTTAAAACACTCTGACTCCATGTACGTAAATACTCCTCGAGCTCATGATTTTGTTTGCCCGTATCATCTGATTCCAGAGCGGACGGCATACGTATAGAGGCCCCCTCTGTATCCCAAAGTGGTAAATCCGCCTCTGTGATAACGGTCTGATCAGAATCAAGGAGCGCAATCGTTCTCGCGACAAAATTGGCAAGTTCCCGAATATTGCCTGGCCAGTGATACTCCTGTAAATGTCTGATCGCACCCTTACTAAATGATATATTTCCGCTTCCATACCGCTCTAGCATATGTTGAATCAACAATGGAATATCCTCTTGCCGCTCTCGAAGGGGCGGAATCTTTACATGAACGACATTCAATCTATAAAATAAATCCTCGCGAAAGGTTTTCTTTCGAACAGCTTCCTGTAAGTTTTCATTGGAGGCAGCAATTACTCTAGCATTTGTACGCAACACCGCTGTACCACCGACACGCATAAACTCGCGCGTCTCTAATACGCGCAGCAGCTTCACTTGAATTAGGTGGGAAGCCTCTGCTACCTCATCCAGGAATAACGTGCCTTTACTCGTAAGCTCAAACAGGCCTTTTCTCTGCTGCGCCGCCCCAGTAAAGGCCCCCTTCTCATGACCAAACAGCTCGCTCTCGAGAAGCGACTCGGAAATGGCCCCGCAGTTCACGCCAATAAACGCTTCCTTGCTGCGCGGACTCGCTTCATGAATAAAGTGAGCCAGTACCTCCTTGCCCGTGCCAGTCTCCCCTTCTATTAAAATATTTACCGGCTTTTGCGCTACCTTGTAAACAGTTTGAAGCAACTGCTTCATTTTCTCACTCTTCCCAATTACAAGACCGCTTCTTACTGCTGCCTCCTGTAAATACTGATTAACAGATTCATCTCCTCCGGCAAGCAGTTCATCTATTTGCTGCTCTAATATATCTATATCATCAAACGGTTTCTCCAAATAATTGCTTGCCCCCAGTTTCATGGCATCAACAGCTGTTTGAATCGTGCTGTAGCCTGTCATAATTACAGCTTTACATGCCGGCTGCTGCTGTTTCAAATATTCTAATAAGGATAGACCGTTTGCATCAGGGAGCTTGAGATCCAGTAAAGCGATATGAAAGCGCTGTTTTTTGAGATCAAGATAATAGAAATCCTTGCCGCTGTTTACTACTGTGACACGATATCCTTTCGACATAAATAAATGAGAAAGAAAGGTTCCTATTTCCTTTTCATCATCCACAATTAAAATCCGAATCAACAGTCACACCTCCGTATGATGTACAAACTGGAGAGGCAATCGCAGCGTAAACGTGCTACCCTCATACACACGGCTATGTACCTCAATTGCTCCACCGTGCGCCTTTGCAATACCAATACTAACTGATAAGCCGAGACCTGTTCCTTTTCCAACTCCTTTTGTAGTATAAAAAGGATGAAAAATTTGTGACAGCCTACTCTCTTCAATCCCAATTCCGTTGTCACTGATTGAAATACAAGCACAGTCCTGCTCCCAAAACGTCCGAACTACAATCTCTCCCCTTTCATAGTTCTTCTCTTCAATCGCATCTCTGGCATTTAACAGCAAGTTGATAATAACTTGTTCAATTTGCGACTGGCTGGCTTCAACAAGGGGCAGAGATGGCTCCAACAGTTGCGTGATCGTGATTCTTTGCTGCTTTAGCTGCCCCTGCAATAAATGAAGCACCTGTCCTATCGCTTCATTCAAAGAGCATGGAGAAAATAGATACTCATCCTGCCGAGAAAAGGTGAGCAAGCTTTTAATGATCGTTTTACAGCGGCTTCCGCAGCTATGAATATCCTTTAAAAGGGTAAAAGATGCATTCTGCTCCGCCGTACTTCGAAGCAGCAGCTGGGCATTTCCAAGAATAGCTGTTAACGGACTATTTAGCTCGTGTGCAATGCCTGCTGCCATCTCCCCGATTGCTGCCAGCTTTCCGGAGTGCTGCAGTTGCAATTCAACTTTTCGTTTTTCTGTTACATCCTTGATATATGCAATAACGCCATAGACCTGCTGCTCATTATTCTGAACCGGATATGTATACATCTCACAAATGGATCCATTCGGAAAATAGACTTCTATATATCCAGGCTTTTTGGACAGAAAGGTTTCTCTCAAGAGCTCCTTGTGCATCTCGTGTAACATCGGCACATCCAAACCGCCTTCCATCTGGAAAAACTCCCTCACAGCGTCATTACATTGCAGCACTCGCAGTTCTTCATCAAATACGATAATCATATCATTCACTGCTTTAAACGTATCCTCCCATTGCTGCTTGCCCCGAAGCACCTCATTGTATAACTGGGCATTTTCGATACTTACGGCGAGATGATCAGTTAGCTGCTCTAAAAACGCAAGATCATCTATTCCCCAGTCTGAGCTACCACGGCAGCCGATGCTTAAAATACCGATCCTTTTCTTTTTACTATAAATCGGAAGTATTAACACTGTGCTAATCCCTAGCTCAAGTAAGTGCGGCTTCTCATAAAAAGAGGCTTGCTCCTCAATTAAATCCTGAAAAATAGTTTGTCTCTTGCTTAATGCAGACCAATATAAGGAGTTTTCATGCGGAATCGGAGTTCCAACTTCCAATGTATAGCTGTCCTTCGGATAAACATTAGTTAAAATAAGCTGTGAATCATGCAGCAGCAGCAGACTAAAGCGTTCAAATTGAATCAGCGCCCGAAGCTTCTCAATGACATTTTGCAAAATTTCCTCTGGCGACATATCAACCTTCATACTTTTCATCACTTCGCTAATAATTTCGAGCTGCATATTTTTTTTACGAAGCTGACCAACTGTTTCTTTCAATTCCGTATAGTAATTACGCTTTGAAGATTTAACACCCGTTAAAAGGGCAATCATTTCTTGTTTGTCCTCAAGCATATATCTTCCTCCTAAAGAGCCCGGGCTAACAAGTTTTTTGCCTGCTCTAACGTCATATCACGCGGATTCGTAATCATGCAGGCATCCTCAAGTGCCGTTAAGCAAATGCTGTGGATTACGCTATCCGTAATGCCAAGATCGCTCAGCCGTTGCGGCGTTCCAATATCAATTGATAGCTCTTGTACAAACCGGATTGCTGCATTTCCCGCCTCTCGCTGCGTTAGTACCCGTGTATCAATCCCCATACACTCGGCAATCTGCCCGAATCGCCCCGGAGCAGCTATAAAGTTAAAGTCCATCACATGAGGAAGCAAAATCGCATTAATTTCACCATGAGGAACAGGGGACATACCGCCAATCGCATGGGAAATAGCATGCGCTGCTCCTAAAATCGCATTAGAAAAAGCAAGGCCAGCCTGCAAACTTGCCATCGCCATCGCTTCCTTTGCCTCTGCATTGGTTCTTGAAGCAACAGATGGACGTAAATGAGCAGACACAAGAGAAAGTGCACTTTTTGCCTGCACGTCCGTCAGCGGCGTAGCTGCGATACTCACATACGACTCAATGGCATGTGTGAGTACGTCTAGACCTGTAGATGCTGTTAATGCACTATCTTTCGTGATTAACGTATACGGATCTATTATCGCGATATCCGGAACTAATGTTTTTGAAATAATTGTCATTTTTTTCTTGCGATGAGAATCTGTAATCACCGAAAACTGCGAAACTTCAGAACCAGATCCTGCTGTTGTCGCAATCATCACCATAGGAGGAAGCGGTTTTTCAATTTTATCAACGCCCTCATAGTCACGAATCGTACCACCATTTGCAGCTAACACAGCAATAGCCTTCGCCGCATCTAACGCACTCCCGCCCCCAACGCCAATAACCGCATCACATTCGTTTTCAATAAATGAGGCACAGCCGTTCACAACGTCCGTGTCCCTCGGATTTGTTGCAATATCCATAAACGTCGCAAACGGTAAGCCAGCTAGTCTACAGCAGTCCATTACCCTCTCCAGCCATCCCGCCTGCGCAACCCCCAAATCACTAACAATAAAAACCTTTTTCGCTCCTAGGCGCATACAAGCATCCGCTGCCTGTTGGATCGTGTTATTCCCAAAGATAATCTCCGGTGCTACAAATTTGCTAATACGCATCATTATCACCTATAAAAAGATTGATAGTATTACAATTATGTGAAAACATGTAAATTCCTGTTTGTTTTTGGAGATTTCTTATAAAGAAAACTCGCCGATTGGCGAGCCCTGCTCTTGGGTGAAGACAGAGGCGTAGTTGCACTTACACTTTGTTCCTAAAATTTCTTACTACGTCGAACTTGCTTCTAGCTAGAAATTTATACTTTCCTGCAGTACAAGAAACTTCTCCATCTCATTTTTGGATTTTGTTACCAGTAAATTATTATACAGGATATAATTGTATGTACTTCATAAAATAAGATAAAATTAAGATAAATTTTTCTTAACAGAAGGATAACATCAATGAAAAGCTTTATAGTAACTCTTATCTTAACAACAGTATATACCCTCGTATTTCCTTTCGCCTCCCATGCTGCCTCGCAGCAGCAGATCACTGCCAGACAGGGGGTTTTGGATGCCCGTTCTCTAGACCTGGCGCAAACTGTTCTTTCTCTTAAGGGTGAATGGGAATTTTATTGGCAAAGGTTAGAGACTCCCGAGCATTCTCATGGTAATAACAGTGCAATGATTGAAGTGCCAGCCGTATGGGCCGATGCAAGCTACACCGGTTCGCAAACATTAAAAAATGAAGGATACGGAACATATCGTCTCCGCATTATTCTGCCTAAACAAAACAAGTCAAAACCATTATCTCTATATATACCATCTATTGCTTCAGCTTATAAGCTTTGGGTAAACGGTAAATTAGCTGCGTCTAACGGAGTTGTTGGCACTAATAAAGAAAGCATGGAAGCTCAATCTTATTCAAAGGTTGTAACGTTTCAAACAAATACAAATGAAATTGAGCTGATCCTTCAAGTTTCCAACTTTACACAGCGGAAGGGCGGAATGTGGAAAAGCATCCAGTTTGGCAGCGATGCTCTTATTCGTCAAGCAAGAGAATACTCAGTTTTAAAGGACAGCTTTCTCGCAAGCAGTCTTTTTGTCCTAGGCTCGTTTCAGCTTATTCTCTATTTGTTTCATAGAAAAAATCTATTATCTTTATTTTTAGGCTGTTTTTGCTTACTTATGACCTTACGTACTCTATTAGTCGGGGACCGGCTCCTTATCGACTGGATCCCTTCCATCTCATGGGAATTTAGCGTGAAACTAGAATACTTAACATCTTATATTGGCTGCTTGTTGTTATTTACCTTTGTCACCTATTTATACCCTGAAGAATCGAACCGGTTTATTGCTAAGGTATTTGCGGCTATTTGTATAGGTTTCAGCCTTACTACGTTGCTTCCTGCCATTTATTTCACAAAATGGATATTTATATTTCAAATTTTTTTAGTTCCAATCTTACTGTATATCATATATATCATCATCCGTGCGGCTATTCGAAAAAGGATTGGCGCACTTATAAATTGTGTCATGCTGATCATTATAATCATTTGTATTTTAAATGATATTTTCTACTATCATTTTTTTTCAATCGGTACAGATGCTGTACCATTAGGGGCGTTTATCACTTTATTTGTCCAATCGCTAATTATTGCACAAAGGTCATCCTATGCCTTTATAAAGGTAGAGCGTTTATCTGCTGAGCTACTGCAAGTCAACTACTCCTTAGAGGAAAGAATCACGCAGCGTACGATGGAACTGAAGAATATGAATGAAGAGCTGCAGAGAACAAACGAAGCATTACAAACAATCGAACAAACACGGCAGCAGTTTTTCTCTACTATTGCTCATGAATTCGGAACACCTATGCAGTCGATTCAAGGCTATCTGCAATTGCTGCAAGAAGGCTTACCGCTAAAAGAACAGCAAAAGTATTTGCAAGTTGTTTACGAAAAAACAAAGCTCTTGAACCGACTTTCCATCGACCTGCTCGAACTGGCAAAAATGGAGGAAAATCAAATTCAATTTTATTTTGAAGAAGTGGAGATAAAGGAGCTGCTTTCCTATTTTTCTCAACAATTCAAATTAGAAATCGAGCGTAACGGTCTATGCTGTGAGCAGACAGCTCTCATCTCTGTGCCCGCGGGGGGTAGGCTTTTTCTACGGATTGATTTTATCCGCTTAGAGCAAGTATTTTCTAACCTGCTGCAAAACGCTATCCGTCATACGCCTAAAGGGGGCAAAATCTCCTTGCATAGCGAGGCTTATTGCTATACCTCTCTAAATAACGAGGAACATTGGGGGATTCGGATTTTATTTTGTGACACCGGCTCAGGTATTGAATCGGAGTTGCTTCCTCATCTATTCAAACGTTTTGTCAAAGGAAAGCAATCCTCCTCAAAAACAGGAACAGGTCTTGGCTTAGCCATTTGTCAGCAAATTATAAAACATCATGGTGGCACGATTTCTGTCAGCAGTGAGTTGGGAAAAGGAAGTCAATTTACTATCACCCTACCAGCATTTTTACAAAAAGGAGCGGAAGAGCAATGAATAGAAGAATTTTAATAGTAGAAGATGACTCTGAAATATTGGACTTGCTGATAATTGCTTTAGAGAAACAAGGCTATAATGCTCTCGGCTGTCAAAACGGCATGGAGGCCCTTCGCCAATTCGAACAAAATCCGCCTGATCTTGTTTTGCTAGATATACAGCTTCCAGATATGGACGGCTTTCAAATTTGTCGACATATACGAAACGTATCAAATATTCCTATTATTTTCATCAGCTGTTTGAGTGATGGAAGCGACGTGATTCTCGGTCTTGAATTAGGAGCGGATGATTACGTCACAAAACCATTTGATATCTACCAGCTCTTTGCAAGAATTAAAGCGAATCTGCGTCGCGCACCGATATTTAATCGCGGAGCATTTCCTACTGTTTCCCTAGATCCGCAAAATAAGCTGCAACAACCTAATTCAGAGACCCAAAGATTGCATTTTGGCGACTTGGAAATTGACCTAATATATCAAAGAGCAGTAGTACGCGGCAAGACCTTGGCGCTATCTTATAAAGAGTTTTCTGTTCTTAGCTTACTTACCCAAAAGGTGAATCAGATTATCAGTGAGGCTGAACTGCATCACTGGATTTGGGGCACAGAAAGCAATGGGGATACCCGCACCTTGAGGGTCCATATTAGCAACCTGCGTAAAAAGCTTGAGGCGTATCCTCATTTGCCATCCTACATTCGAAATATTCGCGGCCAAGGCTATCAATTTGTTTGGGAGAGCTAGAGGCTAGGAACTGTGAAAAGAGCACAAAAGCAGCTAGAAAAGTGCTTCCGCGCTCTTTTCATTTCTCACACTTTCAATTACACAACGTATTTTTCTTCCGCTAGGATTTTTGCGGCAATCTCGCGTTTTTTAACAATCACGTTAATCGGTAAATGACGTGTCAGCTTGCGAAGCGCAGACAGCATCATGCGCAGTGTGTCTCCTTGCTCCACTGCAATAAGTGTCTCTTTTGCATGCGCTTCAATTTCCTGAAATGCCTCCTGACAAAATACTTGCGTATACAAGAGCTTTTGTTTGTTCTTTTCAAGACCAGTTTTTTGAATCGCCTTTTCTGTACGAAGCAGGACGGATTCCATCGCATACACATTGCTTACGATATCAGCAATATTTGCAAGCACCTCTTGCTCCTGGTCAAGCGATTTTCCGTACTTTTGCACCGCCAAGCCTGCTGCCAGCATCCCAATTTTTTTTGCGTTTCGCACGAGATACTGTTCCTGTGCAAGCGGCTCATCGCCCGGCTCCTCCGGCAAAAGCATCATTAATTCCTCTTGAATAAGCTGTGCCTTTTGGAATAACGGCAGTTCCCCCTTCATCGCTTTACGAAGCAGTGTGCCCGGTACAAGCAGCCGGTTAATTTCATTCGTTCCTTCAAAAATACGGTTAATACGCGAATCACGATACATTCTTTCAATCTCATATTCTGCCATAAATCCATAGCCGCCGTGAATTTGCACACCCTCATCTACAACATAATCCAATACCTCTGAGCAGAAAAATTTATTTAAAGAGCATTCTATTGCATATTCTGCAACAGAATCTGCAACCGCTTTCCCGTTCTTTATTTCTTCATCCGTTAGCTGACTTGCACGCGCCTCAAACAAACCAACCGTACGGTACACTGAGCTTTCTGCTGCATAAATTTTCGCGGCCATGTTCGCAAGCTTTTCCTGAATAAGCGGAAAACGGGCAATTGGCTGTTTAAATTGTTGGCGCTGATTCGCATATTGAGCAGAAATCTCCAGACCTCGTTTAGAAGAACCGACAACGCCGACACCAAGCTTATAACGACCAATATTTAAAATATTAAATGCGATAATATGTCCCCTTCCGATTTCACCGAGCACATTTTCCTTTGGCACAAGCGCATCCTGCAAAATTAATGTACGAGTGGAGGAGCTTTTAATTCCCATCTTCTTTTCCTCTGGTCCCGTCGATACACCAGGAAATCCACGTTCAATGATAAATGCCGTAAAATGCTCTCCATCAACCTTCGCATAGACAATAAACACATCAGCAAACGCAGAGTTGGTAATCCATTGCTTCTCCCCATTTAACACATAATGAGTACCATTTGCATGTAACTTGGCAAC
Source organism: Ectobacillus funiculus (assembly GCF_004138295.1). GTDB lineage: Bacteria > Bacillota > Bacilli > Bacillales > Bacillaceae_G > Ectobacillus > Ectobacillus funiculus. The sequence goes on from NZ_SCFM01000030.1 coordinate 71,528, forward strand.
AGTTCTCGCACCAAGCGCATCAGAACCTGAGCCCGGTTCCGTCAATGCATAAGCCGCAAGCTTTTCACCCATAGCTAGAGACGGAAGATATTTCTGCTTTTGCTCCTCGCTTCCGAATAACACAATAGGAAGTGAGCCAATCCCTACATGCGCCCCATGTGAAATCCCGAATCCGCCCGCACGCGCAAATTTTTCCGCAATTAACGCGGAGCTGATTTTATCAAGTCCTATCCCGCCGTACTCCTCCGGTACATCCGCCCCGAGCAGCCCAATCTCCCCCGCTTGCTTTAAGAGCTTAACAGAACGCTCAAACTCATGATCCTCTAAGTACTCCAATTCTGGCAGCACTTCATTCACGATAAAGTCTTCTGTCGTTTTTGCAATTAATTTATGCTCATCCGTGTAATCCTCCGGTGTAAACACTTGATCAGCTATAATTGCATCAAGCAGAAAACTTCCTCCTTTGACTGCACTCCCGACTGTATTTTTCGCCATTCCGCTTCCTCCCAGTCTATCAAACTAATTCAAATACGCCTGCAGCTCCCATACCCCCGCCGATGCACATCGTAACAACACCAAACTGTTCACCGCGCCGCTTCATTTCATGAATTAATGATAATGTGAGTTTCGTACCTGTACAGCCAAGCGGATGTCCTAATGCAATAGCTCCGCCATTTACATTTACTTTCTCTTCATCTAGGCCAAGCTCACGAATAACCCCAATGGCTTGCGAGGCAAATGCTTCATTTAACTCAAACAAACCAATATCTGAGAGTTGTAAGCCCGCCTGCTTCAACGCTTTTGGGATAGCCTCAACTGGACCAATACCCATTATCTCTGGAGGGACACCCGCCACGGCGAAGGAGCGAAACTTTGCAATGGGCTGTAATCCTTCTACTTCTGCTTTTTCACGATCCATTAAAAGTACAGCCGCTGCACCGTCACTCATTTGTGAAGCGTTACCTGCTGTGACAGAGCCTCGCACATGGAATGCCGGCTTTAACGTACTGAGCACTCCGGTCGTCGTTTCCGCACGCACCCCTTCATCTTGAGAAAACATGAAGCTTTTTTCATGCATTTGATTGTTGTCACCAACAGAACGCACTGTGACCTGAACCGGAATGATTTCATCACCAAACTTGCCGTCCTGCAGCGCCTTAGCTGCACGCTGATGACTGCGAACCGCAAATGCATCCTGGTCCACTCGGCTGATTCCGTACTTTTTAGCGACCTGCTCTGCTGTATGCCCCATACCCATATAATATTCGGGAGCTGCTTCCACTAGACGAATGTTCGGGCGAACGACATGACCCATCATAGGAACGAGACTCATCGATTCTGCGCCGCCTGCAAGCACCGCACTCGCCTGACCAAGCATAATTCGCTCTGCCCCAAAAGCGATAGACTGCAAACCTGAAGAACAGTAGCGATTAATTGTGATAGCCGGAACCGTATGGGGAAGTCCTGCCAACGCCCCAATATTGCGTGCCATATTCATGCCCTGCTCCGCTTCAGGCATCGCACAGCCGAAAATGACATCATCGATTTCACCTTCGTAATTTCCTGCGCGCTTCAGCGTTTCCTTCACAACTAACGCTCCTAAATCATCCGGACGCACATTCGCGAGCGACCCTTTCTTCGCTTTTCCAACAGGTGTTCTCGCTCCTGCAACAATTACAGCTTCTCTCAATGCTTTCCCCTCCTTAATTACGCAGTGGCTTTCCTTTTATGAGCATATGCTGCATTCTTTCCTGCGATTTCATTTCTTTTATAAGACTGATGAATGCTTCACGTTCTAAGTCCAGCAAGTATTGTTCATCGACTTCTGTTCCATATGGCACCCTGCCCCCTGCAATGACGTACGCCAACTGTTTCGCGATAACCAAATCATATTCAGAAATATAACCGGATAAGTGCATCGCCTGCGCTCCTAATAGCAGCGTTCCGTAGCCCGTTTCCCCGACAACCGGCACCTTCTTACGTACAGGTGCCTTATAACCAGCTTCATATAAGGCAAGAACTCTTTGTTTTGCATCATATAGCAAATGATCGCCATTTACACTCACAGCATCTTTAGCGCCAAGGAAGTTCCCCTTGAATGCTTCCTGTGCAGAGGTAGATACCTTCGCAAGCGCAACTGTTTCAAACACCTTGTTTGCTATCTTCTGTAAATCAACCTCAACACCTTGAGGAAGTTGGTTAATATGCTTCATATACAATTCCTTACTGCCGCCTCCGCCTGGAATTAAACCGACACCAACCTCAACAAGTCCGATATATGTTTCGCTTGATGCCTGAATACTTGCAGCAGGCAGACACACCTCAGCACCACCTCCAAGTGTCATGCCATAAGGTGCTGCAACTACTGGCTTTGGGCTATATTTAATTTTCATCATAGCAGCCTGAAATTGCTTCACGACCCAATCGATTTCAAAATAATTATCATCCTGCGCCTCCATTAACATCATCGCCAGATTCGCGCCAACACAGAAGTTCTTCGATTGATTCCCAATGACAAGCCCCTTATAATTGCGGGAGGCTTCATCAACCGCGAAATGAATCATCTGAATAATATCCATACCGATGGCGTTATTGGGCGAATGAAATTCGAGACAAAGCACGCCATCCCCTATATCTATTAAGCTCCCGCCGCTGTTTTTCTTCAGTACGCGGCCCTGTTCCTTTATCTGCCGCAGGCTAATCGCCTTCTTATTTTGCTCCAATAGCCTGTATGCGCCATCTTCATAATAATATACAAAGCCATTGTCACGTTTATAAAAGGTTTCAAAGCCGTTCTCCAGCATCTCCTGCACCCACACTGGAATGGTTAAACCCTTCTCACTCATCTTCTCAACGGATTGACGGACACCGATTGCGTCCCATGTTTCAAACGGACCCATTTCCCAGCCAAAGCCCCATTTCATTGCCTGGTCGATCGCAACGATATTATCAGCAATTTCCTTATTCAACTTTGCCGCATAAAGCAAAGTTGGAGTCAAAATACTCCATAACAGCGTCCCGGCACGGTCATCCCCATAAACAAGTGTCTTTAGTTTGTTAGCTAGCCCCTTTTCTTGTTTACTTGCTTCTATAGAAGGTGCTCGCAGCTTTTTGCATGCTTCATATTGGAGCGTATCTGGGTTCAGCTCTAAAATCTCTTTTCCTTTCTTAATAAAGAAGCCTTTGCCGGTCTTGCTTCCAAGCCATTTATGTTCAATCATTACCTGAAGAAATGTTGGAATCTTGAATATGTTCTTTTCTTCTTCCTCAACATTTTCATAGACGTTATTGGCAACATGAGCGAACGTATCAAGCCCTACAACATCAAGCGTACGAAAGGTCGCACTTTTCGGACGACCAATAAGCGGTCCTGTTACAGAATCCACTTCACTAAATGTGTATCCATGTCGCAGCGCCTCCTGCAGCGTTACAAGCAAACCGTACGTACCAATACGATTTGCGATAAAGTTTGGGGTATCTCGTGCCTCTACTACACCTTTTCCGAGCACATCTTCGCCAAACTCCTTCATAAAGGAGCGAACCTCAGGGGAGGTAGTCTTGGTCGGGATAATCTCCAGCAGCTTTAAATAACGCGGAGGATTAAAAAAATGTGTGCCCAAAAAGTGCTTGCGGAAATCCTCAGACCGTCCCTCTGCCATTTGTTCTACAGAGATACCCGATGTATTGGAACTCACAATGCTTCCTTTTTTACGCACACAATCTACTCGTTCAAATACTTGCTTTTTTATGGCTAAATTCTCAACAACTACCTCAATAATCCAATCCGCATCCTCTAGCAGCCTCATATCATCTTCCAGATTGCCGACCGTAATGAGCGTGGCATTTTCCTTTGCAGTGAGGGGAGCGGGCTTTTGTTTAAACAGCTTTTGTACAGCGCTGCTGCTAAAGCGGTTGCGAACCTGCTTACTTTCGAGCGTTAAGCCCATTGATTCCTCTTCTGATGTAAGCGTTTTCGGAACAATATCCAATAACACTGTTGGAATGCCAACGTTAACCAAATGCGCAGCTATCCCCGCCCCCATTACACCTGAGCCAATCACAGCTGCCTTTTGAATTTGAAACATTCTCCTCTCCTCCTCATCCCTTGAATGAATACCCATTCAGTTTTTTCGCAAAATTTTTTAGCCGTGATGAATGAGTTTCCTATCTACAAATATATATTATTTTCAAAATTTTGGCAATATTTTTACCGCGTTTTCCACATAATCCTGCTCTCCTACTGTCTACATAGCCTATAAAGAAAACTCGCCAACTGGCGAGCCCTGCCCTTGGGCGAAGACAGAGGCATAGTTGCACTTACACTTTGTTCCTAAAATTTCCTACTACGTCAAATTTGCTCCTATCTGGAAATTTATGCATTCCTAAAGTGTAGACTTATGGACACACTATATATTGCAAACGGAGGTGGTATTAATGACAAAAATGCAAGGAAACCCTTCCAAGGGCGGCGTGAGCGCAGCAAGTGTGAGAGGCAATGCTGGTCCTGACAATAACGGGAAGGAAAAAGGGAAACACAGCACTAACCAACAATACGGCAAACAAAATATGGGCGCGAAATAAGATTTTAGGATACAAATAAAGGTAGGAAGCATGGCATAATGAAAGGTAGGCCGTCTCCTGCCTTTTTGCTTTTCATTCTATTTGTAAGAGGGATATTTGATGAAAAAAAAAGTTATTATCACCAGCTCAATTGTAGCTATTGCATGTTTACTATTTTTTGCATTTCAACCCAAGCCTGAAACAAAGGTTCATGCAAACCAGCCGAATATTTATGCTAAATCAGGAATTGCGATTGATGCAACCACAGGCAAAATTTTGTACGGAAAAAACGAACATACTACTGCACAGCCCGGAAGCCTTGTAAAGCTGATGACTGCGCTTCTTCTGCTAGAACGAATGCAGCCGGAGGATGAAGTAACGATTACACAGCATGCCCTAGATACAGAAGAGGGTACAAAAAAAATAAAGCTGCAGGCAGGGGAAAAGCTAAAGCGTGATGAAGCATTGCGTCTCATGCTTGTAATTAGTGTTGATCCTGTTGCGGAATCCGTTGCTGAACAACTGGCTGGCTCTAAGGAGAAATTCACAGCTCTTATGAATAGACGGGCAAAGGAGCTTGGCAGTAAGAACCCATCCTTTAAAAATGCAAGTGGAATAGATGCATGGGGACAGCATTTGTCACCATATGATTTGGCGTTGATTGCCAAAGAGCTTCTTAAGCATCCTGAAGCAGTAAAAGCAATGCAGACAGTCACAACACCTATCCAGACCTCTTTGCAAGACACAACAATTACAAACAACGGTCGAAAGGATTTATTTCATGATCCCTATGCCATTGCCAGCAAAAGCGGACGTACTAATATTGGCGGCTATACGCTGGCTGCCGTTTATGAAAAAGACGGGAAAAGGGTTATTAGCATTGTATTGACCGACGACGAAGAGCATCTATACAAGGATGCCGCCATCATGGCGCATTACTCTTTATAAACCTTCGCCTATGTCTATTGCATTACTTTTGTGCAAATCCATTAAAGAAAACTCGCCGATTGGCGAGTCCTGCCCTTGGGCAAAGACAGAGACGTAGCCCTACTTATACTTTGTTCCTAAAATTTCTCGCTACGTCGAATGGTCTCCTACATGGAAATTTACACCTTTTTATGGCACAAAAAAAGCAGGATACACTCCTGCTTCTATTTCTTAAGAATCCCTTTTAACACAAATATGACATTCGCGGGCCGTTCCGCAAGACGCCTCATAAAATATCCATACCAATCCATTCCATATGGTACATACACACGCATCTTATAGCCCTCTAGCGCAAGCTCAAGCTGCCGCTCTGGACGAATACCATACAGCATTTGGAATTCAAATTGGTTAAGAGAAATCCCCTTCTCCTGCACAAGCTGCTTCGTGTACTCAATGATCGCATCATCATGCGTAGCAACAGCCGTATAATGTCCGTTTAACAGATGCTGTTTAATGATCTTGCGAAAATTATCATCCACATCCTTTTTATCAGGAAATGCTACAGTTGCCGCTTCTTTATAGGCTCCTTTTACTAACCGTAAATTCGGCTCATAGCTATCGAGCTCCTCTATATCCTTTTGAGAGCGATACAAATAAGCTTGAATCACCGTTCCTACATTATCATATTCTTCTCGCAGCCTTTTTAATATATCGATAGTTTTTTGGCACCGGGAGAAGTCCTCCATATCAATTGTCACAAATACCCCATTTTCCTTGGCGACGCTTAAAATGCGGCGCATATGATTCATTACCAGCTCATCTGATATATCTAATCCCATTGATGTCAGTTTCAAGGAAAGCTGAGAGTCTAATCCTTCACGCCCAATCCTCCGAATAGCCTCTAGAGACTGATTCACCATTTCATTAGCTTCGCGCTCAGTCTTTACAAATTCCCCTAAATAATCAATAGTTACAGCAAGTCCTTTTTGATTTAGCTCCTTGATAATGGCTGCAGCCTGCTCGATCGTTTCGCCAGCAACAAACCGGGATGCACCGAAGCGCAAACCATACCGCTTTGCCAGCTTTGTAAGTGTTCGATTTTTCGATAAAAATAAAAAGGAATCTCGCAGCAATCGCTCCATATCCTCCGCTCCTAAAGTAAGCTATTTTCTCTTACTTCATTTATATTGTTCTCTCAAAATGATTAGACATTAATATAGCGTATATGAAAGAAAATAATAGGAGGATAAAATTATACATTTAAATTATGCGGAAAGACCAACTGCCTCAATACCTCATCCCCTCTATTTCTTTTCCCGATGTGACTCATTCAATTGCTTAATCTCTGCAATAAGCTTCATCATCTCCTGCTTCGCATCTGGATATGTATCATTCCAATGCTTAGCAAGTGCCGGCATTGTTTTTGCAATATATGAATACAACGCCCACATTTGCACTTTTTTCTTTAATGCTTCATCATTTTGTCCAAGCAGCAATTCCGTATACTTCTCAAGCAATCCATCAAACTGCTCTTCAAATTCCTTTTTCATCTCTTTTGCCCCTTCCTTACAAGTTGCTCTTATTATAAGAAACCTTTCCTGCTGTTACAAATAATTACAGACGGAGCCTTTTTATTAAGAAGGCTGATCCATTACGGATCATTTAGGAAATAATCTTTTTCTTCAAGCTGTAAATCGTGATTTATCAAATACGAATAGGGATGAATCTGTTATAAAGATTCACCCCTAAAGAAAGCTCGCCGATTGGCGAGCCCTGCCTTTGGGCGAAAACAGAGGCGTAGTTGCACTTATTCACTACGTCGAATTGTCCTCTAGCTAGAAATTTATACTTTCTTAAAGTGTAAAGATATCCTATCCAACAGCACATTCTTAGCTAAATTAGAAATATGATTTACTAATATAAGGCTGCCTTTTACAGCTTTGACTGCACAGATTGCAGTTTTTTCTCCATTGAACTCTCTTTATCACGACGATCATCGATACGGATGTTTGTCGCTACACGACCAATCCCCTTCGTGAAGGGCACCTCATGCATTTGCTGAATCACATCAAACAATACAGGTAATTCCCCTTCAATAATTGTATTCATCGGTGTAAGTCTGTATTTGACACGATCCTTATTTTTCTCCAATACCTTCTGAATATCCGCTACATACTCACTCACGCTCGTTGTCGGTGTTCCAATCGGAATAATCGTAATATCAACTATTGCCATACTATGAAGCCTCCTATGTATTTTGACAAATTTTCTCTCTGCTATTGTACAACATACAACATTTGAGTGCACTTTTGCTATACCCAAACGCGTTATATCATATTACCTGCAAAAAAAGCCCCACTAGTCATACTTGTCTGTAAACCTTCATAAACTCTTTAACATTCCCTTATACTCTCTTAACGATCTTATCCTACAATTAGATTGCATGATCTGTAAGGTCAAAAATGCATCAGCATTGTAGCCCTTTCCATTCACAGCACCTGGTCTTGAAGTAAAGGAGCCCTGCCCGTGGACGAAAACAGAGGTGTAGTTGCACTTATACTTTACTCCTAAAATTTCTCACTACGTCGAATGGTCTTCCCGGTAGCAATTTATACTTTTTTAAGGTGCAAAAAATTAGGATGTTTTTTTCAGGAGGAAATCTTGTGAAAACTCAACCGAAAATTTTGTTGGTAACAGCAAGCTTTGGGAATGGACACAATCAAGTCTCACATGCCTTGCAGCATACGTTTAAGGAATTTGGCGTCCATAGCGTTAAAATCTACGACTTATATGCAGATGCCTATCCATACTGGAATGAAATTGCAAAGTTTTTATATCAACGCTCCTTTACAATTGGAGCTCCGCTTTATAAGCTGTTTTTTTATGGAACAGATAAAATGTACAGAACAAAGGCTGCTTATTTCTACTGCAGACTCGGAAAGAAGCGGCTAGAAACAGTGGTAGAAGAAGAAAAACCCGACATTATCATCACTACATTCCCTGTTGGAACAGTTCCAGAATGGAGACGGAAAACAAAGCAGCCATTTCAGCTATACACAGTCGTAACTGATTATTGCCTCCATCGGACATGGATACACGAAGAAATTGATCGCTATTACGTTGCCACGGAGGAAGTGAAACAAAAAATTATCCAAAATGGTATTTCTCCCAGAAATATATATGTAAGCGGCATTCCTATTCGAAAAGCATTTGAATCAGGTCCAAATGCAAGGCAGCTTCAAAACAAATATGGGCTGCACACAGATCGAAAAACACTCCTTTTTATGGCTGGAGCGTACGGGGTCGTGAAAAACTTAAAAGCTATCACTACTAATATATTAGAACAAAGTGATGTGCAAATCATCGTTGTCTGCGGACAAAATAAACAGCTGTACAATCAATTAAGCAAGCTGAAGCTTATCTACACAAAGCGTCTTCATATTTTTGGATATGTAGACGATGTACATGAATTGTATGCTATTGCTGATGCCATGATTACAAAGCCGGGCGGTATCACGCTTTCGGAAGCAACCGCCAAACAGCTCCCGACCATTTTATATCGGCCTGTCCCCGGGCAAGAGAAGGAAAATTCTTTGTTCTTCTCAAGACTTGGTGCTGCAGTTGTTGTTAGCAATAAAGAAGCGATTGTGAAAGAGGTACTGCATTTATTGAATCATACGAGCAAGCTTGATGAAATGAGCCAGGCACTTGCAAGAATTCATCAAAAAGAAAGTGCTCCGCAAATTGTGCAGGATATTTTATACTCATTCTCTAATCGAAAAACGTCTCAGCAATTCGCATAATCTCCAACTACCAACAGAACGTAATTGTTTATAGAAAGCTCTTCTTTTTCATCAAAATGTCATACTTCTATCTTAAAATACGTCTAGTAAATGATTTGTATTATAGTTGATAGGAGACATTGAGATGAAGAAAAAGTGGTATACCTTGATGATTTCGTACTTATTATGCACCTCTATAATCGCAGGCTGCTCAAAGGATACGGCAGCTACAGGTGGAAATGGTGGACAGCAAGCAGCCGCAGCGCAAGGAGCATTTGAACGTCCTGATTTATCCGGAGAGATTACAGAAGTAAATGGAAATGAAGTGACATTAAAAATTATCGAGCAACCACAAAGGAACAACGGGAATGGCCGCAACCCGCAAGGTAACAATCAAGAAAAGCAAGGGGATCAGGATAACAACCAAGGTAACCCAGGCGGAACTGGCGGTATGAGGCCAGAGATTAGCTATACGGGAGAGGTCAAAACTATTACTATTCCGGCAGATGCTTCTCTTGTAGCAATGACAAGAGGGGCCAATGGTATGAGTGAAACTGCTGTTAATATGAGCGAATTAACTGCAGGTGTTAGATTATCCATTTACTACAAAGAGGACGGAAAAACAATCAGCAAGGTTAGCGTGCAAAAACAAATGGCTGAAGGCGGGAATACTAGCAATTAAGATGATGAATGCCTTCTTAACGTATAACAGGAGCCCACAATAGCGGCTCCTGTTATACTTTGAATGTATGCACAGTACATGGCTCCCCATCAATGAGCCGATGTTCTTCTCTATAAAAGATGCCATGCCTTGCATAAAAGCTTCGCCAAAATTGTAACGCTCTCTCATTTGCTTGTAGCTGTGGCACACAGAAATATCCGCTCCTCTGCTGCAAAAGCTCGTAAACTGCATCCGAAGCAAGCCCACGCCCTCGAAACGCACGAAGAATGAACACATCATTAATACAGTAATCTGTTCCCGATGCAGTAAACGGGCGTTCCGCCAGCAAAAGAAAGCCTACGCACTCTCCTTCATATTGGATAAAATAAGGCTGCAGCTCCTCCCGTTCTATTACCTTATCAAACCCCTCAAATTCATATAGCCCGTCTGTATTTAGAGAAAGAGAATAGCTAAATTCTGATAAATCGTATAAATATAAGGAATATAAATTCCGTAGCTTTTTTATATGTTTTACTGCTTCTAATGTTACACGCAAAACACTCACACCTTTTCCTATCATCCATTATTTCGTCCCATAAATGGTTCTATAAAATTCAAATTCCGCAAAAGTTTGCAAAATCCTTTTTTCTAGCCAGCAAGAATCTACACAAACAAATAGGAAGCTGCTTTAAAAAAGCGGCTTCCTATTTCACTTCCGATACTGTCTCATTTTTTCCTCAGCAAAAGCCCGTGCATCCATTTCAATCCATTTTTTCTCGTACACCTGGCTATCATGGTAAAATAAAGGTCTTGTTTGCTCGTTCTCATACTGCATATCATGCCGGAGCTCATGAAGCAGCGTTTCAAGTACCTGTTCATAGCTCTCCCAGGCACAAATAAACACCAGCTGCTTCTCACGGTGATAAAAACCGTTTATTGGATACAAAAACTCCTCTTCTTCCTCCCCAAAATAAGCAAGAATCTGGTTCACATCGCATGTGTCGCAAAAAAACACAGGAGTTGTACGCATTCCAACGAGAGCAAACACATCCAGCTTCAGCTGCCTAATATCCCACGGAAAATCTTCATCCAGCACATACCAACTCCCAGATTGCTGATATACCTTGTGAGACAGAAATTCCATTGCAGCTCCTCCTTCTTTTCATGCGCGTCTTATCTTCGTTATTCCACCTTTTACACACGGATAAACGCTCCTAAAAGAAACGATGCAAACTATTACAATTTCCTTTTTTTGTTAAAAACTACTTTACCATAGATTACTTGGTCACGTGAACATTTAGAACTGAAATATTTCATATATGTGCAGTTTACACTGTGTGAAACAACCAATACAGGATTACATCTTGAAATAAAGAAAAGCGGACAAGGTCCGCCTTTTACGGCTGCGTAGGGGTGGGCCGGAGTAAAAGGCGCTTTTTGCCTTTTGCGGAGGTTCAGCCTGGAGTCTGCCATTTTGGGCCTTGGGAGCTAGACATCCCCCCGAAAAGTTCTACTTTCTTATCTTGAAAAAAACTCGCCGATTGGCGAGCTATTAGGCGTATTTGCACTTATACTGTATTCCTAAAATGTCAAAAAACCGTATGTACAAAGCTCTTTACTTCTTCTAAATACTCTCGTCTTTTTTCATCATCTACAGATGGTACACTTGTAAAGAAAATATGATCAATGCTTTCAATACCAGTGAATGCATAGATTCCTTCATCAGTTGTTTTCTTCATCGCATCAAACATATGGCTTGCCGTGTATACCTCTCTTGGATTTCCTTGTGTTGTAAAAAACACCCCCCTCTTCCCCTTAAGAAGCTGCTCTGGACCATTTTCGCCATATGCGTATGCAAATCCAGATGTCAGCACCCGGTCAAAGTATCCCTTTAGCATCGCCGGAAGTCCTGTCCACCATACCGGATAAATAGTTATAATCACATCAGCCCAGCTAATATGCTCTTGTTCCTCGTGAATATCCGGAGGAACTGTTCCTTGCGCAAGCATTTCAAAATCATATGAGGATAAAACCGGATTAAAGCCTATTTTATATAAATCACGAACACGCACATCATGTCCTCTTTCCAAAAGCTCTCCTTGCAGCGTCTCTAAAATGGCATGATTAAAGCTTTTTGGATTCGGATGTGCATATACAATTAAGTGTTTCATTATGTTTACCTCCTTATTCTTGCTTCAACATTCATCTTAGCCGAATACGCCTATCTGTATTCTCTTGAAATGATGAATCTTTTTTGGCTTAATAAAGGTTTCCTTCATTTACATTTAAAAGCTAACTGCCAAACGAATGATACACAAGCCCCCTTCTAATCAGGAAATAGGATTCCCTATAAAAAAAGCCCCTTCCCGTTCCAAAACTGAAACGAAAAGAGACTTTTCAAGATTTTCCGCCTAAGCAGAAGTTTTTCTATAGATTTTAGAAGTCCTTTGCAACCTCTTTTGCTCTTGCAATAGCTTCTTCTTTAATTTGTTGTGCTCGATCACTATGCTGATTATGTCCTTCAACAAATAAGCCATCAAAGGAAGGAATGCCAAAGAACTGCATAATAACTCCGATATAGCGGTGACCCATTTCCATTGCAGCTGCTGGCCCTTCTGAGTATACACCGCCGCGCGCTTGAATGTGCAGCGCTTTTTTATCTGTTAATAACCCGACTGGTCCTTGCTCTGTATACTTAAATGTTTTTCCAGCTACGCAAACAGAGTCAAGATATGCCTTCATAACTGGCGGGAATGAGAAGTTCCACATTGGTGTTACAAATACATATTTATCTGCTTCCACAAACTGATTGGATAATTCATTCAAGCGGCCCACTTTAGCTTGCTCGCTTGCTGATAATTGATCAAATGCAGAACCGGATTGCAGTTTTCCCCATCCGCTAAATACGTCAGCATCAATATGCGGGATATTCTCATTGTATAAATCAAGATGCGTAACTTGATCTTCTGGATGTGCCTCCTTGTACGCTTCAATAAACGCTTTACCAACTGCCATGCTATAAGATACTGTTTCGTTATGCGGATGTGCTGTAATATAAAGAATTTTTGCCATCTGAACCACCTTCTCTTTCTTATAAATAGAAGAACAATCACTTGTAGTTTGTTCGTTTTACACTTTTTATCATGAGGGATTTTATGCCATCTTCTCCAGCTTATTTAGGGGAATTGTAAGCATAAATAACTTAGCGTACCGTACTGATAACTGCGATGAATCACACTCGCTTCTCCTTCTGTACCACTGCCCAAAGCAATAAAAAACGGTACAAAATGCTCAGGGCGCGGAACCGCTGCCTGTGCGTAGGGAGCTTGCTTATCATAATCAAATAAAGCCTCGCTGTCCTTCTCCTCAAGCTTCTCGATTAACCAATCATCAAATGCAACGGCCCAAGACTCTGGTGTCGTTTGTCCCCATTTAATAATCCGAAGATTATGAACTGTTACACCGCTTCCGATTACCAAAATGTCCTCTTGGCCAAGGCCGCGCAGCGCTTTTCCAATGCGATACTGTTCGCTCGCAGGAAGATACGGATTGACTGACACCTGCACAACAGGAATATCGGCCTCCGGATACATACGATACAACAGCGTCCATGAACCGTGATCTAATCCTCTTTTCATATCCCTTTGCACCGCAATCCCTTGCTTTGTTAATCGCTCAGCTACAAGGTCTGCAATCGCTGCGGAACCTTTAGCGGGATAACGAATCGTATACAATTCAGGCGGAAAGCCGCCGAAATCATAAATAGTCTCGTACGTATCATTAGAGGAAGAAATCGTCAATGTCTCACTTTCCCAATGCGCTGTAAAAATGACAATCGCTTTTGGACGAAGCTGGCCTGCTAATGTCTCTAAAAACCGCGTATACTCGCTATCCTCAATAGCCAGCATCGGTGAGCCATGCGCCAAAAATAAAGAAGGAACCATGCTGATACCTCCATCAAACTATTTAAAGTTAATTACTTTACGTAAGTAAGTATATACAAGTAATAAACATACGTCAAGTAATATAAAACCTTTTTTTTAGAAACTTACTATATTAACCTCTTACAGTCCTATCAATAGCGTTAGCTAGCCGCCTCTCCATGCTTTCTGCAAATGCCTTTAATTCATTATCATCTAGCGTACTAATGAACGCTGTTGGTTTTGGCATCCCGATATGCACCTGCTCACGCTCCGTATAGATAGCAATTTTACAAGGCAGAAAATAACCGGCCATCATATTTTCACTTAAAATACGATGCGTCTCCTCAAGATTACATACCTCGAGCACCTGAAGCGTCTCAGTAAACGTAAATCCCTTTTCCTGCAGCTTGTCCTGCACATCAAAGCGCCATAGTATGCCAAAGCCATCGTTCTGCAAAGCGTTCTCCAAACGATGAACTGTCTCATCCGTTCCATACGGAGAAATAACTGTATAATGAAATTGCATATGAATCGCTCCCTTCAACTTAGTTTTCTCTAGGGAACAAATAATTTATGAATGGTAAAGAAAACTTGCCGATTGGCGATCCGTTAGGTGCAGACAGAGGCGTCGTTACACTTATACTTTATTCTTAAAGTTTCCCGATGTGTCAAATTGTCCTCCAGCTAGAAATTTATACTCTTAAAATAAAAAAGGTACATACCCTGTAGGCATGTACCTTTTTTGAGCTAGCTCGATTACTCAGCTAAGCCTTCTTTTTTCAATGTTTCTTGTAGAGCAGTGATTGCAGCAGCTTCATCAGAACCTTCTGCTGTGATTGCAATATCAGCGCCTTGTGGAATACCTAAAGCCATTACACCCATGATGGATTTCAAGTTAACAGTCTTACCATTATAGTGAAGTTCCACATTGGACTCAAATTTGCTTGCGCTTTGTACAAGAACTGTCGCAGGACGCGCGTGAATACCAGAATCACTTGTTACTTTTACTTTTAATTCAGCCATGTTAATAATCTCCTTTATGCTAGATAATAAATTGAAAACAAACCCATTATCTCATAAGCTCTCTCATATTGGCAACATTGGAAGGGAAATTCACGAATAAAGTGTTAAGGGAGTTCTAAGAATAATTGCCCTTACACACCTGCAGCTAGCTGATTTTTTCGCTTTCTTCTAAATACCAGCTTTTCCAAGTAATACACAATAACAATAAATACAGACATAATACTAAAGTATGTGGTAAGCACACCTAGGACACTCGCACTCGCACCGTGCTCGCCGCCTCTCATGCCGCCTTCCATACCCATACGGCCTTCACCTTCAGGGCGTGTTGGTCTGTCTCCATTTTGCGGGAATCCTGATTGCACGGAAGCGGTTGATTCACTACCCTCAGTCTGCGCCCCAGCTAATGCCGAGCTTTCAGCCTGTTCACTTCCTTGCATCATCATCGGTTTTCCTTCACCGCGCATCGGCATTTGCTGCATAGAACCTCCGCCAAATACAAAGCTTACACCACTGAGCTTAGAAGCAAAACCTGTTGCATACATTTCATAGCCTCCAAATGCAAGCATAAGGATTGCAGCCGCCTTCGCAATGATCCCAAGCGGAAGCTTTGTTGACTTCACTTTAAAAATATTTTTCCATACCTGTATCACCCATTGCCAATGAAGACCAACGTGAACAGCTACTAAAATAAGCGTCAAGAAGGAAACTGAAATGTGAGTCACCTTAAACCACATTTCATTTCCAATGTTGATATTTGGAAACACAACTCTTGAAATAATAATTCCGCTAACCATATTGAATGTCATTGTAATCAATAACAACAGATTTAGCAAATAACCAAAACGTGTTTTCCCCGGCAGCTTACGGTCAAATATCTTGAGTGTCACCTTCTTCACCCACTGTGCATTAAGCAATACATGCGTAAGAAAAATAGCTGCAATTGCTAAGCCGGCAATCTCATGAAAGGTCATTCCTCCCAATACTTGCTTGTTAAACAGCAACACAAAGACAACTGCCATCACAATGTCTATGGCGAATTTCACATATGTTACTTTCTTCATCTTTCCCATCTCCCTGCCTTCTACTCCATAATGTCTAAAGAAGCTGCTCTGTTGCTCCATTACATTCTCATATAGTGATTTTAAATACTTGTCTCACAACTTCAAGAAGATTATAGAAGGAAACGGTGAAAGTTTAATGAAAGGAGGCACTTTTTACGGACGGGAAAGATTGTACACCGGAAACAGGCATATGACAAAGAAAACTCGCCGATTAGCGAAGACAGAGGCGTCGTTGCACTTATACTTTGTTCCTAAAATTTCTAACCGCATCGAATAGTCTCCCAGCTAGAAATTTATACTTTCTTGAAGTGTAAAAACAAAAAGAGAATGAGACGGTCAGAAATTCCTCTCCGCCTCATTCTCTTTCTGTTGATTGATGACAGTCAACGTATGTTTCTTCCTTTTATACACGTAGAAAACAAGTACTGTCAGGAGAATAATTCCTCCGAGCACATATTTATTAAGATTCACCGACAAGATTCCAAATGGAATGAGTGATAGCACAAAAAAATATACAAAATTCCCAATGATCGTCCCAAGTAGAAAGTGCGTAAATCGGATAGAGCTTAACCCAGCAATAATATTGACGAGGCTTGTTGGTACAAAAGGGAAAATTCTTCCTTGAATAACATACATAAACCCTGCCTGTTCTACTTTCGTAACTAATGCCGGATTTATTTTTTTCAGTACCCAGTCTTGGAAGCAGTAGCGAACGCTCATAAAAATGATAATTGCCGCTATAATACTCGTAAACCAACTCCAAAGAAACCCATTAAAAAAGCCAAACAAAGCCACATTAATAGTGATTAAACCAAGCAGCGGAATAATGGTAAATGCATTTTGAATAATCATAGCTAACAATAAAATACTAAGTGTATAAAGTAGATTTTCTTTTAAAAAAGATGGTACTGATTGAAAATCTCCAGTTCGTATAAAGTAGAACAACTCTGTATGGACCATAATGTACATACTAACAGCTATTACACTTATAAAGGAAACTGACTTTATCCATGGTTTGATTTTGCATCACCTTTTCACTTATATAGGATTGAAGTTTTACAAATATGAAGCATAGGTCCATGTTGTAATCATAACAGAGTTATATGTATAAGATATGATAAATGCTTCTATTCATGAACTGGATTCCAGCAATCAACCATGCTTATTCGCTGCCCATTTGAATAAAAAGGATAAATTTCTAGCCGGAAGCCCAATCGGCGTAGTGAGAAATTTTAAGAATAAAGTATAAGGGCAACTACGCCTCTGTCTTCGCCCAAGGGCAGGGCTCGCCAATCGGCGAGTTTTCTTTGCACTTTACAGATAAATTTCTAGCCAGAAGTCCAATCGACGTAGTGAGAAATTTTGGGAATAAAGTATAAGGGCAACTACGCCTCTGTCTTCGCCCAAGGGCAGGGCTCGCCAATCGGCGAGTTTTCTTTATATTCTCAACCCTTTAACCTTGGCTTTGTCGGATCACAACCCGGCTCCTGAAGTCCTGTTGCCTCTGCTAACTTTGTTAGGTAATAACATTCTTCTCTCATCATATGATCAGCCATCAACGGCGCAAAAGTGCCTAGCGCTTTTTTGCTTAGCCCTAACTCCTCAATTTCAGCTAAAAAATTCATAAAAAACTTCATTTCCAGTGAAGTATCTTGATTGAATTTTTCCAGTGCTGGAAACGAGGATAAATCTGTTCTTAAAAACCCAGTCAGTTCAACTGCCTTTAAATAGAACGCTTCAAAATCCTTTAGAAAATGATTACTTTTCTTTTTTATTTTCTTTTCAATTCTGTCCAAATTGTCAGAGATGGCTCCGGCATGACCGGCTGCATCTAAAAGCCATAACATATGATGATGAAGCTCATGAAAAATTGGCGGAACCTTTCCCTGTTTTAAGTAATCTAAAACTCGTAGATATTCCTCCAATTCATTCACCATATGACTTAGAAAGGTTGGACCTAGCCCTATTTCAATTTCCCCGATCAAATGCCGCTTTATTAAATGAAGTTTAAATTCTCTGAATGTATTGCTCTCCTCCAACGCCTTGTTGCTTAATGAAACTAAGCTCTCACCCTGAACATTTTCAAGAAGCTGATCGAATATTTGGATAAACTTATTCGCAGTATCGATTTCCTGCTGTTCTTTCGGAGCCAGTGAATCATGAATAAAGCGAGCATGATCCCCCAATATTTGCAGCCAAAAGCCATGTTCGAATTTCGCCGCTGTTTCAAAGTTTTCCATCTAGCGTTCTCCCCTTTCAACATGCTCATACAATCATATCCACGCACGTTGAAAATTATGATATGTACTAGGGTATTTGTGTTTACCTGACCATCATTTCTTTCTAAGATGTAAAAGCTTTCTTCTTTCTTATGGTACTAAAGAAAAGCGGACAAGGCCCGCCTTTTATGGCAGCATAGGGGTGGGCCGGAGTAAAAGGCGCTTTTTGCCTTTTGCGGAGGTTCAGCCCGAAGTCTACCATTTTGGGCCTTGGGAGCTAGACATCACCCCGAAAAGTTATACTTTCTTACAGTAAAAAAAAAGCATAAGCGTGCCGATACGGCAAGCTTATGCTTTTTAGCGCAAAATAAAAAATCCACCAAAGTATGTATTTGGTGGAGACGGTGGGAGTCGAACCCACGTCCAGAAATATCGGCACTTAAGCTTCTACGAGT
>NZ_SCFM01000031.1 GCF_004138295.1 Ectobacillus funiculus
GACAGAGGCGTAGTTGCACTTACACTGTATTCCTAAAATTTCCGGCTACGTCGAATGACCTTCTAGCTGGAAATTTATATTTTCCTCCAGTGTAAAGAAAACTCGCCGACTGGCAAGCCCCGCCCTTGGGCGAAGACAGAGATGTACTTGCATCTATATTATATTCCTAAAATTTCCAACTGTGTCAAATTCACTTCCGGCTGAAAAGTTATCGTTTTTTACAGTGCAGAATAAGCATAACATACTGGTTTCTATGCCATGCTAAGAAAAATAACTTAGCAGGAGGACAGGTTCATGAATATTGCACGCGCAAAAGAAATTGCTGAAACGGGAAAAACTGTTTACGTTACATTTCAAGGGACGCCGGTCATGATTCAACATGTAAATGAGCAGGATGGGACAGCACGTATTTATCCTATCTCTCATCCAGAGCAGGAGCAGACAGTTACTGTTAACAGCCTCCAAGAACAATAAGAAGGTCAGCCTCAAACGGCTGACCTTCTTATTGCCATAAAATTTATGCGCCTTTCTCTTATTTCAAGGCCTCCATTCCTCACTAAATTTAAACCGTTCATTTGCTTATAGAATATTCCGAATTTACACTTCATTCGTTTAATGTTATGTTTGTGTATAGAGGAGGTGATTTTTGATGAAATATGCAATTGTTACGGGAACATCCCGCGGTCTAGGGGAGGCTATTGCGAAACAGCTGCTGGAAAAGGGTGTCATTGTGTTTTCAGTCGCTCGTCATCGAAATGCGTTGTTGGAAGAAACAGCAAAGCAAGCAGGGGTGTTATTTTATCCGCTTAGCTTTGATTTACATAATCTGCAAGATGTAGAAGAAGTAATGAAGGAAATTTTTGCTGCTATGGATTTAGATAGTGCATCTGATCTTTATCTCGTGAACAATGCTGGTATGCTCGACCCGATAAAACCGGTAGAGCGTGCCGAGAATGAACTGCTTGTTCAAAATGTTGAAGTAAATCTCCTTGCACCAATGCTGCTTATTTCCGAGTTTTTAAAACGCACAAAGGATGCGCCATTAGAAAAACGCATCATTAACATTTCATCAGGAGCTGGTAAAAATCCTTATTCTGGTTGGAGTGCATATTGTACAACAAAAGCTGGCATTGATATGTTTACTCGCTGCGTCGCACTTGAAGAGGAAGGAAAAACCTATCCGACCAAAATCCTATCCTTTGCTCCTGGCGTTGTAGACACAAGTATGCAAGAACAAATTCGGAATACAGACAAGGAAGACTTTATCCATATCGATCGCTTCCTTTCTCTAAAGAAAGAAGGAAAATTGCTCTCCCCTTCCTATGTAGCACGCGTAATTGTTGATTTGCTAGAAGCAGATCATTTTGAACAAGGCGGCGTAGTCCGCATCAATACCCAACAATAAAAAGCAAGGAGACCCCCTTGCTTTTTATTTAGACCATATACATACGTTCATACGGTCTTAAGTCGAATGAAACCATAGATTCACGCTCTTCTATCAGATAGTTTTGAAGTACTAGATTATCAGAGGAGAGTATAATTCCCTCGTATTGATACGTTGCTGTACGATTTGTCAAATTGGCGATAATGACCGCTCACTTGCTCTCCAGCGCTCTAATCATAAATTTGCTTATAATCTGGCAAAATCCGCTCATACACTCCATAGGTAAGACAGCTCATTGCCCTTACACAGATGAATCATTCATTTAGAAAAGTTTAAAATGGATTTTGGCTCAAACCACTTCCATAAATTCCTCATAAGGCGTGACCTTTTCACTTTCAATCAAAAAAATGAGACGCCCAATCTGTGAATATTTAGAGTTTTTTTGTGAGTTTCTTCTTTCTCCGAACGATGTGCTCAATCTTTACAATTGGAACAATTTCAACTGATAACCAATTATCGAGCTCAGGAATTCCAATTTCTACAAATCCATTATCAAATATGTGAACAACTATATAGTGTTTGCCATTATAAAAAACAGTATCACCTTTCCTCATGTTTCTCCCCCCTATTATTCTGTACCTACTTCATTTCACAACGAATCATAAGGAATACCTAATATTACGAATCATTATACTATATAATAAATCCAGTTCAAAAGCTGTTACTTTGGTCACGAACGTATTGAAAAGGAATTCATTTATATATAGGAGCTTTCAGAAGGATTGCTGTATGTGGTGTAACGAGACGAGCTATAAACGGAGGGGAATCGGATAAAACCTCTTGCTCCATAGCTGACCTTAAGACTCAACTTCGTAAGTGTACGATCATTTTGACACTCTGGCAGATACCCTTTGTGTTCTAACGTAATTAGCTGATTGACATGTCTCGCTTGAAGATACAAAATATTGAATGTTTCATCTCTCATCCTATTTTTTCGCTACTTTTAAAGTATTCAGAAAAAAGAGGAAATATTAACAATTTTTGGAGTAAAGCAATTAAAAATATCTATAAACTAAAAGCCGATACTTACTTCTTTTTTATGTTAAGTTAAAAAGGGTAGAAACCTTAATTATTCAGAAGTGGGGCAAGGGATTTTGAGTTGATAGACACATTCCCAAATCCTTTTAAAAGAGAAGACTGACTCCAAAAGGCCACATTTTTTGACCATTTGAGTCAGTCTTAAATTAAAATCTCCTTAATTTTGGAAACGAAATGAGACTTAACAGATTGATGTTATTCTCCTTCCCTTTTGCCCGAACCTTTCCAAAAAATGTTCCTAAGAATTCTTCCCAAATAGCGCCCGCGCTCTTTTTAAATTCTGGACGTTCACGCAGTGATTGAATAGTCATATTCAGCGCTTGGTCCAAATGAGAAAGTGCTTGTCTTAAATGATAAATCATGTCATTTTGTTCGTTCATACGATTCCTCCTCTCGAATATACGATTTTAACGAAACATCGCTTCGTTTCTTTCTACTATTTCTACCTCGCAATCGATAAACATATCCTTATCGAGTTGTGCCTTCATTCGTTCAAATTTAACCTCGGCAACGACATCTTCAATCCCTTCTTTTGCTGATACAAGAAGAAACTTCATTTGTCTTGATAAATCTCTTGCAACAGGTCTTAACACTTCTTTAGCTATCGGTAACAAGGCTGATGTAGCGATGACAAGAGCAGATCCTACGATCACTCTCTGTATACCTCTTTGTACCATTATATTCCTCCTACAAAAAACGTTATTATTTTAGTCTGGTCAAATTTTTCCTTTTTATACCTATGCAGCTGCCTGAAGTGCAATCCTATTTGTTTTTTTACGAGTTAACATATTTACAACCGGCTTTGCTACAATTGCGGCACTGCTCGCAACCGCTAATATTGGAACCCATGAAATAATCGGTAAAGAAACTGTGCTAAATACACCATGCAACGGGCCGATATAAATAGTCGCCAACAATGCGAGCCAAGAAACTCCTAACGCGCCTACCAAGAAACGATCTTTTGACCAATCACGAATATTTTCTCTGGACCCTGTTTGTCTCCATGAGAAAGTTTGGATTAATTGGCCTGCTACTAACGTTGCAAATGCAGTTGTTCGAGCTACAGCTAGAGAAGATCCGCGACTTAAGCTTAATGCAAACAGACCTAATGATCCCGCACCTAATAGAACTCCGCGTGTAACAACTTGCTTATATAGGGACGAATCCACAATTTCTTGACGTTTTGTCTGTTTTGTTTTATTGCCCGGATTAACAGCCAGCACCATCGCAGGGAGCGCATCTGTTAAAAGATTCATTACCAGGATTTGAATCGGCACAATCGGAAGCGGCAGTCCTGCAATTACAGCAGCACCCGTGACAATAATTTCAGCCAGATTTCCGCTTAATAAGCACCCGAGCGCTTTACGAATGTTTCCGATGATAGTTCTTCCTTCTTTTACTCCGTCTACAATAGATCCAAAATGGTCTTCCTTTAGAACCATATCTGCTGTTTCCTTTGTTACTTGTGAACCGGTTTGCCCCATTGCAATTCCTATATCTGCCCTTTTTATAGCAGGAGAGTCATTTACGCCGTCTCCTGTCATCGCCACAACATGTCCTTGTTGTTGTAACATCGTGACAATGCGAAGCTTATGTTCAGGAGTGACCCTTGCAAAGATACAAATATCGTTGATGATGTTTCTTAACTCCTCATCCGACATCCGGTCTAGCTCGTTGCCGACGACAACTTTCTTTCCTCCGTTGCAAATTCCTATTTGCTTTGCAATGGCCAATGCAGTAACAGGATGGTCGCCTGTAATCATAATTGGTTTAATTCCTAATTCTAGAGCTTCACGGATACTCTTTTCTACATCAGGCTTTGGAGGATCTATCATACCGACCATGCCAACATAGATTAATCTATCATTCATATCATCGAAGCAAGTATCTTCGCCGTTATGATCAATTGGACGATACGCAAACGCTAAAACACGGAGAGACTGCTCAGCATATTTTTCATTTTGCTGTAAAATTGCCTCCTTTATTTCATCTGTCAACACGTATCTTTGTCCATGTTGCTGATAATGGGTACAACAGTTCAAAATCTTTTCCACTGAACCTTTTGACATAACAAAACATTTTCTTTTGTCTTCTTCACTCTTGCAAGCAACTGTCATCATGCCTGAACTTGAATCAAAAGGAATTTCGTGAATACGCTTCCAATGTTTGTGATTTTCCAAATGGAAATTGCGTTTTGCAGCCAATGTCACAACGGCACCCTCAGTCGGGTCTCCTTTGATTCCCCAGCGTTCATTTTCAAAGTGCAATGAAGTGTTACTGCACAATAATCCAATTTCCAAAAGCTTATCCAGTTCCTTAGATTTTTTTTCTACTCCATTTTTATCAATAATCTTTCCTTCTGGAGCATATCCATCTCCAGTTGCATGGAATTCAGTATCAATCGTTGCTATTTTCTTGACGGTCATTTCATTTTTCGTTAGTGTTCCTGTTTTATCCGAACAAATAACCGTTGTTCTTCCTAACGTCTCTAAAGAAGATAAATTTTGGACTAAAGTTTGTTTCTTTGCCATGCGGAATATACCAGCAGTTAAAGCAATCGTAATCGTCATCGGAAGTCCTTCAGGAATCGCCGATGCCGTCAAAGCCAAAGAAGTAGTAACCATTTGTGAAATTGGGTTTCCTCTAAGCAAACCCACAACAAATACAACAGCACCTGCTGCTAAAGCACCCTTCATAAATGTTTTACTAATGGAAGTTACTTGTTTTTGCAATGGTGTCTCTGTATCATTTTCCTCACTTAATAGCGACATAAGATGACCTATCTCAGTATCTCTTCCTGTTTGTACAACAACCGCGAGAGCTTTCCCCCTCGTTACATGCGTTCCCATATACAGCATGTTTATCCGGTCAGAAAGAGCCTCTTCTTTCGAAAGCTTTCCAGCAGTCTTTCTAACAGGCAGCGATTCACCTGATAGAGAAGACTCATTCACTTCCAGATTCCATCCTTGAATTAATCTCAAATCGGCAGGAACACGGTCTCCTGCTTCGAGCACTACAACATCGCCTGGAACGAGGTCTTCTGCAGGTATTTCTGCTTTCTCTCCCTTTCGAATTACATGACAATTTGGCGGTACGAAGCGGGTCATCGCTTCAACAGCACCTTCCGCTTTCCGTTCTTGCATCGTCGAAATCGCAGCATTTAACAAAAGAATCGAGCCCATTGCGGCTCCATCAAATACATGTCCAGAAACGATGCTTAATAAAGCGGTTGTCCCTAAAATAATCGTCGTAAACTCCTTGAATTGGGCTAGATAGCTTTTTATCCAATGAGGTCGTTGCTTTGTCTGGATTTTATTCGAACCATAGGTATGCATAGCTGTTTTGATTTGCTGTTCACCTAAACCATATAGTTCATCCGTTTTCAGAAGATGAAGAATTTCCTTCTCATCCATTGCATGCCAAGGATGGCCATCCGCCTTTCCTTCGCCATTCCCTCTTGCTTGCCCTTTCGCTTGTTTTCCTGCCCCGATATGCTGCTCCGTCCATTTTTTTATTTTTGTTAAGAAGCTTAGCGTTAACGTGTCCGCAATCAAATTAACTACCGGCGCAGCTACAAATAGCGGTGCAGCAATTGCTGTTCCAATCAAATTCCATAAAGATGTTATTTTTGCATTTGTATGGACAAGATTATCCAGCTGTTCGGCATG
The DNA here is from genome assembly GCF_004138295.1 of Ectobacillus funiculus. Lineage (GTDB taxonomy): Bacteria > Bacillota > Bacilli > Bacillales > Bacillaceae_G > Ectobacillus > Ectobacillus funiculus. The sequence continues at coordinate 6,151 of NZ_SCFM01000031.1, forward strand.
CTGATAACTTTTTGCAAGTTCTGGCAATTGCCCGATTCTTATAGAAGGGTAAAAAGACAAGATATTTTCTGTTCCATTTGATACATCATCTGTAACAAATAAGATTTCATCCCTTTGGGCTGGGAAAGGTCTGGTTATTTCTCTAAATTCCAGATTAAAATGTTTTGCTAAAAAGCTTGATAAGTCTTCTAGATTTACATCATTCTGATTGGTTTTAGCATCTATTATAGTTCCAGGACGCAATCGCTTAAATAACGCTGCCGCTTCTTGTCTTATTGTTCCGTTATCAGCAATTAAAGAAGCATCTTCAAATACAACCGCTTTTGTTTGTGATAACTGATACATCGATCCGTTCTCCGGGATACACTGTTCATGTTCCCTTGCAACATGCTCTGCTTGCTTCCAAGCATACTCGGTAGAGGTTAAAACTGGACGAGGATTAGCTGCCAATAAAACACCTAGTGCAGCCATAGGATTTCTTGTCAACGCAAAACTAGCCCCAGCCGCGACTAAACCAAATCTGCTTGCGCGTCGGCTGTAAGCTTCAATCTGAGGCGATACGCATGGCTGGTCTAATAGATCTGTTTTCACCTGTCTGCGTTTCCAGTTTAAATATTGGAGAATACTAATGCCAGCTAAAACAACTAAGTTTTCCCGAACGAGCGCCAATCCTAACGAACTGACACCAAGTAATAAATCTACATTCAGCTTTTTCTTTTGTTGCATATTATGCAACCCTTTTTTCAAAAAGGGGTATCCAGTACCAATTGCTATCGCACTGCTAAGGAAAAAAGGAAGAGGATGTCTTGCCAAAGCAGACCTTCCCCAAAATAACTGCTTAACTCCTAAAATCCCCAGTCCCGCTATCGATAAAGTAAGCGGCAAGGGAACTCTTTCTTCATCTATAGCCGTATTTTTTGTATACGGAATAGATTCAAAATAAGAAGGTGCGATTGCACTTTCAGCGGTTGCAGCAACTTCACTGTATATAACAGCATGTTCTTCTTCATTTCCAAGTGCAGTCTCTTCCTCAGTTATGTGTCGTTTCTTAAACAAAACTTCTTCAAATTTTTTGATAAATAACAAAAGAACGTTTAGACTTACTTTATTTTCATTAAACACTAACAATACTTTCCCTGAATCGCTATTTGCACAAACAGATGTGACCCCTTTAATAGAAGAGAAAATTTCTTCAAACTTCTCAGCTATCTCAGGGTTATGTTGTAATCCAAATAGTTCAAATCTAGCTCTGCCAGGGAGAATATGAAAAGATCGCGGTTTAAACGATATTTCATGCATTCTCTTGCCACCTCCCTTCTTGCTATCCTAATTTTTTATACAAATAATATTTTGGACGGATTTTTTGTATTATATTCATGATTAAAAACACACTTTTTGTAGATAATGAAAATAAATATAACCAAATTTGGGTAAAATTCGCATTATCAAGGAGGTTGAATTATGCTTAAAAAGTTTTTTTCTTTTAGTAATCCAGTTGGTCTAATTATCAGTTCTGCAGCGCTTATATTAACGGTATCTCCAGAGGCAAGAAAAGGAACTAGAAAGCTGCTGGTTAAAGGGGCAGGCGCAGCGATAGCACTGGGAGATCAAATGAAAGGGCTCACGACTGGCCTACAACAGCAGTTAGGGACGTTTGTAGAAGAAGCAAAAGCAGAAAGGAAAACGATGATGCTGCCTGATATGACTCAAATGGTCAAAAAAGGAGGCAATATGGTTAAACACAGTTTTGAAGAGGGAGTTGCAAAAACGGAACAGGTAATGGATACTGCAAAAGATTCTGTTAGAGGTTTATTTGATGATGAAACGGTCAATTACAGTTTCGAAGAAAGAGATACAAAAAAACTGGCAATGGAAACTCCAAAGGAAGCTGTTGCTACAGGCTTATTTGACGATATAGAGCCGGCTCCTAACCAAGAGTTTACTGCCTATAATGTTTTAGACGATCATTCTATTCAAATGAAATTACATGAGATTGAACAAAAATTATATTAAAGAGACTGACTCAAAGTTAGTCTCTTTCTTTTATGCTTACAACTGCAACGTTTGTCTTCTCATTTTTCAGTTTAATGAACGATTAGCTTTTTTATAATCACTAGACATACAGAAAAAGGAACTCCTCACAAGAAACACACTCTACTTTTGGAGTTCCCTGTTTGAATTATTTATTGTTCTTGCTGTTCAGGGTTTCTGTTAAATAGTAAATTTCCAGCCGTAGCTCCAATCGAGCTTCCGATTCGATTTCCGACCATATATCCGGCAATTGAGCCAATAACTGTACCGATTCCGGGAAGAATCATCGATCCTGCTATTGCGCCATATTCTACCCCGGCCATAATTCCTGCTGCTCCTGTTACATTTTTTACTGTACTGGCAGCCAGGTATTTACCATCTCTCTCCCCTTGTATATAAGATTGGACATCTTCAACCTGCGAAATTCCGCCGGCTACAACTCCTGACCATAATGGTGCACCTTTAAGCATAACAATTCCTCCTTTAGTTTTTGTTTAGTATGTCCAAAGAAAAAAATGCTAGTACAGCTGTACTAATTTACTATGTGCAAACGTTTAATACGTGACCGTTCTTTTTCAACTGTTTTGACATATATCTTTTAAAGAAATGAAAAAACTACCCCCAGGAGTCTCTCACTTCGAAAGATTTAATGGTATCAGCATTTTCCTCGCAGGCACTTTTTTATCCGCTTTTTCTGATGAGATCGTGTAGCATTGTATATCATGTTATATATTTCCAATTGACTATTAACTATTGTATCTTCTGCACGCTTTACATAATGATAATTTCCTTCGGAATCTTGCTCACGGGCTTTTACATTATCCGCTAACATCAGCGATAGCCAATTTTGAATTCGTTTCTTTAAACGTGAATCTAAAATGGGAAATAAAATTTCTACACGGTTTTCCATGTTTCGCGTCATCATATCAGCTGATGATAAAAAAATTTTTTCCTCACCATTATGATGAAAATAATACATACGGCCATGCTCTAAAAAGCGGCCAACAATACTGCGAACTTTAATATTTTCGCTAACTCCTTTGATGCCTGGTCTTAAACAACAAATGCCTCGTATAATTAAATCAATTTTCACACCAGCCTTTGAAGCTTCATATAGCTTCATGATTAACGATTTATCTGTTAACGCATTCATTTTCGCAATAATGTGACCATTTTTATGCTTTTTATGAAAAGTAATTTCTTCATTAATTAATGCAATAAAATCTTTACGAATATTAAATGGTCCCACTGATAAATGATGGTATTCCGGTTTTTCAGTAAATACACTTAAATAATTAAAGAAGTTTGTAGCATCAATACCAAATTTTTCATCCGATGTAATCAATCCTAGATCTGTATAAATTTTTGCTGTTGCATCATTATAGTTTCCTGTTCCTAAATGGACAAAGCGTTCAATCCGTCCGTTTTTCCGACGTACAACAAGAGTAATTTTACTATGTGTTTTTAAATGAGTCATTCCATAAATAACATGGCAGCCTGCTTGTTCAAGCTCTTTTGCCCAATGGACATTATTCTCCTCATCAAATCGAGCCTTTAACTCAACAAGAACTGTAACTTGCTTTCCGTTTTCTGCCGCACATTTTAATGCTTTAATAATTGGGGAGTCACCACTGACACGATACAATGTTTGTTTAATAGCTAGAACATCCGGATCTTCCGCAGCCTCAGATATAAAATCGACTACTGGCCGAAACGATTCGTATGGATGATGAAATAATATATCCCGTTTTAAAGCTTTCTCAAAAATATCTTCATCGGATGCTAAATCTTTCGGTCGCTGCGGAATCAGTCTTTCATCGACAAGGTATTCATGTGTTGCTTCAATACATTTATAAAAAGAGAACAAAAATGTTAAATCAAGCGGACCATCAATGATATAAGTATCTTTCTCATGAATTTCCAGTTCTGTTTGTAAATATTCCAATACATTTTGATCATAATTCCGGCCATCTATTTCCACTCGAATTTCAGTACCCCATTTTCGTTTCTTTAGCTCTTTTTCAATCTCCCGAAGTAAATCGCGTGCTCCCTCTTCATGAATGGTCATATCAGCGTTTCTCGTAATGCGAAATGGTGTAACGCTTTTGACCGTATACCCTTTCAAAAATTTATAGATAAAAGCAGCAATGACGTCTTCAAGCAGGACAAACGTTCTTGTTTCAGACTGAGTTGGCAATTCAACATAACGCTGTAATACTCCTGGAACTTGTATAATTACTAACTTACTGCTTGACTGCCTGATTTGACTGTCCTCTTCTGTAGTTTTTTCAATACTAATCGCTAGGTTTAGACTTTTATTCAGCAACATTGGAAAAGGGTGGTACGCGTCAATAGCCATTGGAGTTAACACAGGGAAAATCTCTTCTTTAAAATATGTTTCCAAAAATGAAAATTGGTCTGCACTTGCTTGTCTAATCGTGATGATTGAAACACCTTCACTTTCTAGCTTAGGCAGAAGAGATTGTTTATAAGTGTTGTATTGTAATTTAACCAACTCATGTGTTGTTTTGGATATAAGCGATAATTGTTCCTTTGGAGTCAAGCCAGCTTTATTTTCCGGTTTGTTAAATCCTGCTTCGACTTGATCTTTTAAGCCGGCCACACGGACCATAAAAAATTCATCTAAATTTGAACTAAAGATCGCAAGAAACTTAAATCGTTCTAATAAACGATTGTGTCCATCGATCGCTTCTTCTAATACACGTTGATTAAACGCCAACCAGCTTAACTCACGATTGTTATAGTTTACAGGATCTTCTAGATGTTTTATTTTTGCCGTTGCACTCGTTGTTTCCACTGTAAACGCCCACCTTAAAAGAAAATGTCATAATTAAAATTTGTCCAAAACGCTCTAATTTAAACATTGTTCTACATACTACACGTTTTTTAATCATGTTTATATAAAAATTTACAAATTAAGAACTAATATGAAATTTCCGCACCAGAATCATTTGTTAGAACAGGTGATTCTAGAGGGAGTACACGCATATACCTTGTGAAGTTTTCATAAGATGGATATCAGCCGTTATTTGACAAAAGGAGGGATACTTATGTTATCTCTGCTTGTATTAATTATTTTCTTAGGGTTTGTATTGAGTATCGATAGTTTTGGGGTAGGCTTCACGTATGGTGTTAGAAAAATTTTAATTCCTACACGTTCGCTCTTTACAATTATGATTATTACCGGAGCAGTTCTCTTTATATCCATGAGCATCGGCCACGGAATATCTCGCTTTATTTCTCCACATTTTGCACAAATGCTGGGAGGATTATTATTAATCGTTCTAGGTTTTTGGACTCTTTATAATTTTTATAAAACAAACAATGAGGATATAAACGAAACCATTGCAGCTTCGCTTTCTCAGATAACTAGAAAGCAACCTGCCAAAAAAACCATTCAACTCAAAAACTTGAGAATTATAATTGAAATCTTGGAAACACCGATGAAAGCAGATGTTGACCAATCAGGATGGATTTCTATTAGGGAAGCGGCTATGCTAGGCACAGCACTCTCACTAGATGCTTTTGGTGCAGGGATTGGAGCTGCCTTCTTGGGTTATCCTATTTCATTAACACCAATCATCATTGCCATAATGAGTGGAACTTTTGTTTATTTAGGAGTATTAGCAGGAGCTAAGTTTGCAAATCTAAAATGGGTGCACCAACTGCGTTTTCTCCCGAGTTGCTTATTAATCATAATAGGTATATATAAATTCTTCTAAGGGGGATGAGGTAACTCCAACAAAATATGTACTACCATTACTACATTAATATATTTGATTATACTTTACTTTTTATTTATGAATTATCATTCAAACAAACTAAATTAAATTCCTAGAAAACCTAAGCATATATACCATGGCTAATCATGTAGGCTATCTTCTCCTCTCCCTTGTTGCCCCTTCTGCGTCTGGTTAGGTAATAAATAAAAGCAATCTAAAAATCCAAGTTTCTTCCATCAAGCTTCTATCATCTTGTCCCACTACTCCGAAAGTTTACAACCTTCCTGAAAACGGACCTTTTTATTCTAAGAAAAACTAAACATGGGTAGCATGATATTTTTAGCCTGTGATGGAGTTTGCTGTAACATACATTAACGTTAGCAGCTCTAAAACCATTCCCATAAAAACCTATACTCTTGCTAAAACTAATTAGCAGGAACATTCAATATTTTTGGAATCGCTCCTGCTGATTAGGACTATCTAAAAGAATTATTTAGCATCATGTAAGCTCTTTAACTGAAAATGTTTCCACCAACCGCTTCCTTGGTTCTATGTAAACCAAATTCTTATTGTTGGAGCAAATGTTTAAATCCGAAAACTGCACACAAAACATTTCAAAAACTATCGGAATTGATTTACTAAATGGTTACTTACTTAATCCTACTTATACTATAGTCCTGTATCACTTTGGAGTTCTTGTGCTATGGACTGATAAAATCGATCTGGCCACTCCATTTTAGGATGAAAATTGTAAAGTAATGCATGGGTAAATATAGCTGCGTTTACCCATCTTGTCTTGAAAAGAAGAGGCTTTTTCCGCAATAATTCCAATGGATCTATTAAAACTGAAAAGTCAATGTATTCCTCAAAAGTCCCGTCAAATCCTTTAGGCCAGAATTTCTTTAACGGATGATCAGATACCCTACCTCCACTTTTCACATGATCATAAGTTTCTCTTAACCATGTTGGTAAAAATACCCCTGTTAACGGTTCTTGCATACTTTCCCACCCGCAAAGTAATGACCCATGCTTGCCCCATTCAATACGAATGATCGCCCGCTGCTGATTGGCCTGTGCTTCTTCTACTGCTGCCTCCGATTCCAGTACACGGGAATGAAACCAACACATAACATTTGTCACTTCTTCTTTTTCCTGGTCATACTCCACCCAAACCTCTTCATGATCGCATGGTTCATAGTCATCTGGAAAATCATAGTCATCTTCCCAAAACAAATGATAGCCAATCAATGGTTTTACTGGATGATGCACTGCGACTATATCCTTGAGCGGGAAACATTCTTTGGGGGTAATGAAGAAAATAGGACAAAATTTTTCAATTAGTCTCTCTTCATCTTTTGTAAGAGGGAGAAGCGGGTCCATCTCCAGCACCTCATTGTATCGCAGTCCAGCTCTACGTAAATTGCCATCTAAATGATAGAATTCCGCTTGACGTGATACATAAGAAGGATGATTCGGATCCGCTTTTTTTAATAGCTCAAGCTGCATAATCGCCAACTGGTACAAATCAATTCCAGAAAGTTTATTTCCCTTTACGAAATCAGTGATTTTTTCGTTTCCTTGTTTAAATTCATACAAAAATGTATCAATCAATGCCTGTCCCCCCTAACGATTCCACTTATATGCGCATATCTCTTAGCTCCGTCAATATTCTTACTTCTTGCGTAGTAATAGAGTGCACTCCCATGTCTAGAAACTTTTCCATTACATGCGAATCATCCACGGTCCACACTAAAACAGGAAGGCAGCGTCTAGCGGCAACATTCAATAATTCTTCTTGACATAAGTGATAATTAATATTAATTCCACAGCATGAAGCGGCTATTGCATCCTGATACGTTTCTTTTACGAAATCGGCATAATTCTCTTTCCTTTGGTTAAACAAGCTCATACTTGCATTCAATAATACTTGATAGGTTGGGTAATGTTTCTTTAGGTGCAATGCCCTATCTTTCTCACATCCAGTAATGATGGAATAGTCCTTCATGTTATATTCTTCAATAATTTTGATCATAGGATCGATAGCAAGATCTTCTTTCACATCTAAATTTATGATTCGATGACTTTCACGAATAAACGTTAAAACTTCCTGTAGCTTGATGATAGGGGCATCCTTTGTAAAACTATTCAATTCCTCAACAGACAAATCAGCTATTCTTTTAACACCATGTTCTGTACTTATATGCTCATCATGTGCTAGAACGATAACCCCATCTTTTGTTGCTCGAATATCTACTTCAATAATATCTGCCCCTGCCTTTATTCCCTCTATCACGGACTCGATTGAATTCGGCCTCGTATTCATACATCCAGTATGAGCTGTTATCAATGGTCTTTTCAACTGTACCACCTATCCTTCAAGGCTTTATTGTCTTTAGGAATTCATCATGTATTTTACCGTTAGACGCGACTAAGGAATCATGGAACAGGCAATATGGGTTCCCTTCCTTATCTGTACTATTTCCACCTGCTTCAGCTAGAATTAATATTCCCGCAGCTGTATCCCAAGGATTAAGACCCTCATGCCAGAATCCAGTTATCCTGCCAGACGCAATGAAGCATAAATCTAAGCTTGCTGCTCCTAGCATACGAATGTTCCTGCTTTTTCCAGCCAATGCATCGATTTGTTTGACTACCCGCGACCCTGCTTTAAAATCGCTCGCTTGAAACCCTGTTGCCACAACCGCCTCGGCTAATACAGATTCGTCTCCTACGTGGATACGCTGCCCATTTCTATAGGCTCCAAATGATTTCCTTGCACTATATAACTCATCCGTCATTGGATTATATACAACGCCAATGATAGGCTCTCCATCCTTCACAACCGCTATGGATACCGCAAAATGCGGAATCCCGTGAATAAAATTAGTCGTGCCGTCAATTGGGTCAACAATCCAGCCATACCCTGTTTTATGACTTTTAAAAGTTTCATAGGAATCCGCCTGACCACAGTCTTCCTCTGACAAAATCCAATGCTTGGGATACTCCGTTTGAATCTTATGACGGATATAATCCTCACTCAACTTGTCAACCTCCGTTACAAGATCAGAAGCATTCTTTTTCTGTTCAACCTTTCCCATATTTCCCAAACGATCCTCAATTAGCACACCCGCGTGCTTAGCATATTCAATCGCGGAGTTACATAAACTCTGCTCTAAACTATGTTGTACTACCTCCATATTCACCCTATCCTTTATTTCTGTTCTGTTAATTGTAGATGAATGTCTCAACATTATGCTTCTTTAAGCTTTCCCCTGTAGCTGCATCGAACAAATGAATAGCTTCAATGTTAGCAGTCAACATAATTGCACTTCCATATTCCAATTTAATATTTGGTTCAACAAAACAACGAATATATTCATTACCAACCTTCACATTAACCATTTGAGAATGTCCGATAGATTCGATTAAGCTTACAGTACCCTCAATACAAATATCGCCATCATTCTCTAGCTTCAAATCATGAGGTCGAATCCCTACATTTACGTCCTGCGATTTTTCTCCTGCATAGGAATCTAATAATGTATCAGTTACATCAATTATTAACTCATTTATACGAACGTTGGATTTCTTATCCACTGAAGATAGCGTTCCTCTTAAGAAGTTCATCGGAGGCGTACCTACAAACTGAGCAACAAAATAATTTTTAGGCTTATTATATAGCTCCATAGGATTACTATATTGAATTAAATGTCCTTCCTTCATAACAGCAATACGATGTGCCATTGTCATGGCTTCTTCCTGGTCATGGGTAACTAAAATAGTCGTGATGCCTAATTCCCTCTGAATGCGGGAAATCTCTTCTCTCATTTCAATTTTCAGCCTGGCATCCAAATTGGATAATGGTTCATCCAACAGAAGCACCTTTGGTTTTTTTACAATTGCACGCGCTAAGGCAACACGCTGCTGCTGCCCCCCTGATAATTGACCTGGCTTGCGATCTAATAGATGTCCCAGCTGAACCATTTCAGCAGCCTGTTTCGCCTGTTCATACCGTTCTTCTTTCGCTACTTTCTGCTGCTTTAAAGGAAAAGCGATATTATCTAAAACAGTCATATGCGGATACAAAGCATAACTTTGGAACACCATTCCAATATTTCGGTCTTTTGGCTCTAAATCATTTACTATTTGGCCGTCAAAATATACTTCACCGCTATTTGGCTTATAAATACCTGCTATCATTAGCATGGTTGTAGATTTTCCACAACCACTTGGTCCAAGTAAAGCAACAAATTCACCATCTTCAATTGTTAAATTCAAATTGTTAATCGTATTGCTTTTGTTATTAAATGATTTAGTAAGATTCCTTAGCTCTATTTTCATACCCGCTTTCCTCCCCCGGCACTTACCTGCATTAACGATTTTTGTGTGAAAATGAAAAACACTAAGACTGGCAGCATATAAAATAGTGACACTGCACTTAATAATCCGTAATTAATCATATTAGGATCACTAATTAATTTTTGGAGATAAGAAGCCAATGTAACGTTATTATCACTAACAGTAAACGTATATAATAATAGAAATTCAGACCATCCCGATAAAAAAGAAAAAATGCTGATTGCTGCAATGCCAGGCTTAATAAGCGGGATCACAATGGTGTACCATACTTGGAAGCGACTGCAGCCATCAATCATTCCCGCCCATTCTACGTCCCAAGGCACGTCATCAAAAAATCCTTTTACAATCCAAGCTGTCATTGGAATTTGCAAAGCCGTTTTTACGAGAACAACTCCCCAAATAGAATCAAACAATCCCATAAAATTAAGGATGTAAAATACAGCAATAAGCAAAGCCACACTAGGAAAAGCATGTAAAAGTAACGTCATTTTCATTATCGTCTGACGTCCAGTGAACTCAATTCGAGCTAACGCGTACCCAGCCATAATTCCGATAATTACTTCCAATATGGTAAGAGAACCGGCGAACACAAAAGAATTCCATGTAGCTGTCCAAATACTCGGAAGCTCGCTTCCTCCATGCTCCACATTGGACCATAAGAAGCTCCAGTTCTCCACTGTAAATGAAGTAGGAATAAAACCAAATTTCATTTTCTTAGAAAATGAGCTTAATAACAGCCATACGTACATAAGAATGATTGGCAAAGTTGTAATCCCTAATATTCCATAAGCAACCAAATAAGGAATTCGCTTTTTCCATTTGGATACGGGATGTATTGTGGGTATTGTTAGCTTTTGATAACCTGTTGCCTCCATTTTAGCAACTCCCTCTCTACTCAATTTTTGATGAACCGAGCATTTTTTCCATTCTAAAAAATTTCCACATAACAAAAGAGAACAGCAAAGCAACTATAACAAGAACAAGGGAAACGGCTGCCCCATAACCAAATTCAAAATTTTTGAAGGCGCTGTGGAAGGAGTATAATGCCAATACTTCACTGTCAAACAACGGTCCTCCTTTTGTCAAAAGGAGAATATATTCATACGATGTAAGCAATGACAAAAATTGCCACAACGTTACAAACATCAACGGCCAACGGACAGCTGGGACAATAATATCCCTGATAATTGCCCAGTGAGACGCTCCATCCACCATCGCAGCCTGAAATAAATCACGTGGAATAGATTTAATAGCAGATGAAAAAATAATCATTCCATAAGAGGCCCCGATGACCCCATTTGCTAAAATAATTGCTGTCATCGGATGGGTTGTTAACCAATCAACAGGTGACATATGAACAAGAGCCCTTAAACTGTTTAACACACCATAGGCGCTTGGATCAAAAAACCATAACCAAAGCAATGCATATACAACTGGCGGAGAGATCCTTGGCAACATCCAAATTGTTCGAAAAACTAGACCGACAGATTCTTTTTGGACGAAATAAGTAGTAAGAATGCCTAGGGCCAAACCAAAACCTACATTGATTAATAGCGTAAAACCGAGATATAAAACAGTGTTCTTAATAATTTGAACAATATTAGGGTCAGTCACAAGCTTATGAAAATTTGTTAAACCATTAAAGGTCCAATTCATGGCTGAATCCATATTCGTAAACGCTATAATTGCTATTAATATGACGGGAAGAAAAAAGAACAGGAAAATCAAAATCACAAACGGACCTAACATAATGGCAGGCAATTTCCACCTTTTTAAAACAGTACCCACTATTAGACCTCCTTGAAAAGTTGATACCTAGCATAAAATTGCTAGGTATCACTTCTTTAAAGAATTTATACATTTTGAGCATATCCAGCTCCAGCGCCCAGCCCCTCACAGACTAAGCAGGCTGTTTTCACGTTTCTTAACTTATTCAATAATTTGCAATTGATCTCCTAAATCATTTTTCAGCTGTACTTCTAAATCTTTTAAAGCTTCCTCAGGCTTCTTCTTGCCCAGTTCTACAGCTTGAATCGCACTGAAAACAGCTTTTGAATATTTTGGGAAACCATTGCTATTTGGAAGGAACGTCGTATAATCAGACATGTATGCCACATTCCCTAATGTTATATCCGCCTTAAAGTCCGGATTTTCTTCGCCGCTCTTTGTTACAGGCAAGTGGGCTGTTTTTATAGCATGATCAGCCTGAAGTTCCGGATCAGCTACAAGCTCCAATAAACGCTTTACTAAATCTGGGTGCTTTGTATGTGCTGAAACTGTATAAACAAACGGATGAGAAAGAGTAAGTGGTTTTCCACCCTTCTCCGCTGCAGGGATAAGCATCATACCGAAGTGTTCGTTAACCCATTTAGCATCAACTTTTCCTAATTGATCATGGAAATTACCTTGGCTCCAGTTAAATACGTTCCAAATTCCTCCATAATAGAATAATGTTTGTCCATTCACAACCATTTTATGGATATTATCCCACTGAATTGAAGTTAAATTATCTGGGATTAATTGCTCTTGTGCAATTTCATAGTAGTAGTTCAATTGCTTTGCAACAGCCTTCTTATCGAATACAATCTTATTTGCAGAAGCATCGTATACTTTTCCTCCAAAATCATAAGCCAATGCTTGAAAATCCGGACCCTCTACCGGGCGGTGAACAATACCGAATTGCGCTGCTCCTTTAGACTTTGCCTCTTCAGCCAAATTTGTCATATCCTCAAGTGTAAATTCTCCCTGCTTAACTTTTTCTGGAAGACTATTAATCTGTTCATCGCTCCAGCCAAGTTTCTTTAAAATATCTTTATTGTAAAAAACAGGACGTGCTTCAGTATCTTGCAGGGCACCCCATATATGGTTTTTATACTCTGCTGCCTTCCAAAGAGTTGGGACTACATCTTTATATTCCTTTGATTTTTTCAAATCATCTAAAGAGAGAATATAATGTCCATCAGCTAACCACCCAATATTTTCATGTCCTGTCGCATAAATATCCGGCTCCTTTTTCGCCTGGAAGGCTAGCATAAATTGCTTTGCATAATCGTCCCAACTACCAGAAAAACTATTTGTTTCAACCTTAACTTCGATATTTTCCCCTTGATCTTGTAACTCTTTATTTAACTTTTCAGAAGCTGCTACTAGATTATCTACCCTAGTTATTTCCGCCCCAGCTGTTTGAGCTTTAATCGTAACAACTTCAGGCTCCTTTGCTTGACTTGCTGCGGACTCATTTCCATTTGTACATCCAGCTAAAATACCCATTCCCAGAACTACCGTGGACAATACACCTGCTGTAACCTTCTTCATTTTTCCACCTCTATCATTTTGTTTATATAGCCTAAGAAAATGTGGGAACGTTCCCAGATAAGAACCACCTATGTGGAAGCTTTAATATTTCTACTAAAGTCTAAATTTCGTTCCCTCTCTATCTGGTTATTAATATACATGCCCAATGTTTAGTATTTATTGTGAGAGTCTTAAGTTAATGTAAAAGGGTTTTTAACTCAACTTTACAATACAATCATTTGCACTGACTTCACTGAGTAATAACCCCCTATAATTACACCTGCTATAATAGGCTTAATAGGCTTAATAGGCTGCATAAATGATACACCAATAATCACGGTCTATCGTCCAGTCACTTTTCATAGTTCAGTCCTTTAGTAGATTCTCTAATGATAAGCTTTGGTTCATATTCCATATATAGAGGATTAATATCTTCTTTCCTGATTAAACCATCCAATAAAACAACCGCCTCTTCTCCCATCCTTACCTTGTCAACATGTACTGTTGTTAAAGGAGGATAAGACATCTTGGCATAATCGATATTATCAAATCCAACTACTGCTATATCGTTCGGGATTTTCCATCCCTTCCCTAGCAGAAACTGCATAGCACCTAAAGCCAGCATGTCATTTGTAGCAAAAATAGCCGTTAGTTTCTTGGCAGAAAAACGATCCCAATTGGCAGCTATACTCTTATAACCGTCATCAAATGCTGAAGTAGGAGAAAAATATACATCTTCCTCTGAAATTTCTCCTCCCAATTCAAGTATACGTTCACAAAAACCTTGAAGACGCAATTTATGACTGCGATGCTCCTGGGGACCCGCAATAACTCCAATTCGATGATGGCCCAATTGACTTAAATGATCCGCTACAAGCTGTCCTCCCTGATGGTCCTGATTCACTATTTGAATGATGTCATCCTTATCTGTTGTACCATTTACAATCAAATAAGGAACATTAAATTTATCAATATAACCAATCACTTCTTGATTAAGACGACTTATAAGAATAAGTCCATCCACTCTCTTTTCCAACATAAAATCAGCAGAATTTAAGGACATTTCCTTATCAGTCATTACAAAAACAGAATAATTAAGCTGCTCTGCTTTTTTGAGAATAGCATCCAATATTTTCCCGTAAAAAGGATGCGAAGCAATTGGATAATGTTGTCGGTAAATAATAACACCAAGATTATTGGTACGCTGTAAAACCATGGCCCTAGCTATACCATTTGGTTTATATTGCAGTTCTTGAATTGCATTTAATACCTTGTCCCTTGACTTTTGACTAGTGTAACCCTTCCCTGAAATCACACGTGAAACCGTGGACTTGGACACTCCCGCATGCAAAGCTATATCTTTAATATTCAGGCTCAATGAATTATCCTCACCTTTCGTAGATTAAATAGGACTGTAACATCTGTTTATCTAGTAGAATATAGCCTATATTCATTAGATATATGTTGATGTTTTATTAAGAAATTGTTAATACGGTTCTAGTACAAAAGTCTATGGAATTTACACCAAACAAAACCGGAACATACAATGAGCGCCAAAAGCAGCCGGAGTTGCATCTGTCACTTGAGCTGTTGTAACAAGTCCTGTTGATCTCCCTGACTCTTTCGCCAGTTCTAACACACTCTGAACTGGTTTTCCATTCACATCTACCCCAATTGCACCATTAGTAGTTTTTACAGCTGTAGCTTTGAATGTAACAAGGTCTACTGCACCACTTTCACTTTTATCCCATAAGCTTAAATGTTCAAATTGGAAAATCATATTAAACTTCCCTTTTTCCTCGCTAACCCAATCAGCAGCTTAATCAATTCTCACTCCATTTGCTTCACCGACAGTCATGATGTCTATTTCGAAAATGTTTCTTTCTTCAACTCAGAAAGAAGGTCGTTGATTCTCTCAACGTTCATCCTATAATCCCATGAAGGAACAACATATAATTGTTTTAGATTTGGCAAATTGGGGAATCCTGGTTCCTTCTTAATGTGATTAATCATATCAATTTGGCATCCATCAATTCCTTTGTCCAACCACCAGTTAATCGTTTTGTAAACAGCTTCCCTAGCTTCTTTATTTTCCTAGTTTATATCCCCCTTAAAATCGAAAATCCTATAATGTGTATAAAAACCCGCTTTTAAAAGGGGAATTTTTTTAAAAATAATGTTTATCAGTTATATTCAACAGATTAATGAGAACTACAGTAAAAAACCCACAGTATATACTGTGAGTTTACGGCTGCTTTTTCGGATGGCGAGAAGAATCCGCTTTAATTGTGCCTGTTTCTGTATTTGTTGTGCCTTGACCTTCCACATGAGCAGAATTCAGCTTTGATTTGGATGGATCAGCTTTTTTGTTTCCCATCTCATTCACCTCCGTTCTTACCTTTCCCCCACCTATTCTCTTTATACATGCACAAACAGCAGAAAGATAACTTCATCAAGACTTCTTTTTTCTGATAAAACAGAACATAAAACAAAGCAGCTTTACAAAAGCTATATTTGCATTTCATATAATAAGGAGATGTTGATGATGGTAAAAAAGAACTTTTCACAAAGTAAGATGTCTGACGGGCGCGATATTGAATTTTCACGTGAATTGGCCGATCAAGATGATTTAGAAGCATTGGAGCGTTCTAAGGCAGCAGACGAACGCATGAAGAGCAAGCCGCCAATGAAAAACAAGTAAAAACAAGAAGGCATGGCCTTCTTGTTTTTCTTTCTCTAACTGTGAGCTGCTTTAGTAATAAAATCCCGCGACAACAACCCCAAGAGCCGCTCCGACAATGACCTGATACGGCGTATGTCCAACTAGTTCGTTCAATTGTTTATAATTCTTTGCTTTCCCATGAAAAAAATCATTAAGAATTTTTGCCTGCTTACTGACGGCCAGCCGAACACCGGATGCATCATACATAACAATAATCGCAAAAATAAACGTCAGAGCAAACAAAGAACTATCAACCCCATGTTCAATACCAGTGGCTGTAGCTAAAGCTGTTACAGTAGCTGAATGGGAGCTCGGCATACCGCCCGAGGCAAAAAACTTTGCCAAGTTAATCTCTCTCGTTTTAATTAATACATGTATTACTTTTGCAAGTTGAGCCAAAAACCACGCAAGTACTGCACAAACTAATGGCCCATTGGCAAGCAAGTGTTCCATGGAACGCCTCCTTCTCAACGAAAAACTTTTCCTCTTATGATAGTATTTGACAGAGAAAATAGCAAATGTTTCTTTCTAAACAAAAAACACCCTTTTCTTCCATTGTCTTGCAACGGAAGAAAAGGGTGTTTCATCAGCTTATAAATACCTTCCTTTACATGTTTAGGACATCTTGATCCGTTTTTACTTGCCAAGCCTCGGTTGTCTCTTAACCATGAATTTTGTTTTAGCAAATGAAAACGTAAGAAGTGCTGCCCAAATAAAGCCAAATGCAACGGCATGCGCACTTGTGAAACGTTCCCCATATAAAAAGACTCCGATGCATAGGCTAATAGTTGGGGCAATATACTGCAAAAACCCAATCAAGGTGAGCGGAATTAATTTTGCTCCTTTGGCAAAATATAATAGCGGTACAGCTGTTGCCGCCCCTGCTCCTATTAATAAAAGAGTAACAGAAGGAGAGACCGTTCCAAATGCAATTTCCCCATTCATCTGTAGGCTAATTAAGTATAGAAGTGCAAATGGTGTAACAACAATCGTTTCAAACGTTAAACCAATTGATGCATCAAAGTTTATCAATTTCTTCACCAAGCCATACAAGCCAAAGCTAAACGCAAGCGTAAGCGCAATCCAAGGGAATGCACCATACCGAAGTGTCATCATGGCAACACCAACCGCTGCGAGGCACACCGCAACAATCTGCCACACATTAAGCCGTTCCTTTAGCACGACCATCCCTAGCAAAATACTAACAAGCGGGTTAATGTAATATCCAAGGCTAGTCTCAATAATATGATTATGATTAACTGCCCAAATGTAAAGAAACCAATTGATGCTAATTAGTAAAGATGCAATAGTTAACATTATGAAAGATTTAGGATGTTGCAGAAGCTTCTTACATTGCGTAATAAACTCTCCCCACTTCCCAGTAAACAGCAGGACAACCACCATAAAAATAAAAGACCAAAATACACGCTGCGCTAAAATCTCCTCAGCCGACACATCTTGCACAAGCTTCCAATATAACGGCAAAATCCCCCATATAAAATATGCTCCACCAGCGTATAAAATACCTTCCGTCTGTTTTGTTATTTGTCTCCCCATTATGCTCCTCCGATTTTTCTTTGCTGACTCTCTTCATCTGTTATAGTAGGATACATCTCTTCCTAGCACTTCCTTCCATAAAGTACCCTCCCCCCACATAAAGGAAAAAGTGCCTTTAGTGGAGGGAGAACATGCGGAAGACTTCATGAATCAACTGGGCCAGAATCACCCGGGTTGTTTTGCTACGGGAGCAAAGGCATGCCGTGCCTATATTTTCTTATGCTTTAAGAAAATATAGGTTTCCAGCTAGAAGCCATTCGACGTAGTCAGAAATGTTAGGAATACAATATAAGTAGGGCTCGCCAATCGTCGAGTTTTCTTTACAAGATAAAGTATAACTTTTCAGGGCGATGTCCGCTTTTCTTATTCAAACAGCTTTTTATATTCTCCATAGCCCTCTTTCTCGAGCTCTGCTTTCGGAATGAAACGGAGCGCTGCTGAATTGATGCAGTATCGTAAACCGCCTTGATCTCGCGGTCCATCGTTAAACACATGGCCTAAGTGAGAGTCTCCCTCTGCACTGCGCACTTCCGTACGAATCATTCCATGGCTAAGATCCCGTTTTTCTTGAATCCGTTCATTATGAAGCGGCTTTGTAAAGCTCGGCCAACCACAGCCGGAATCATATTTTTCTAACGAGCTAAACAGTGGCTCTCCTGACACAATATCCACGTACAGTCCTTCTTCCTTATGGCTCCAAAATTCATTTTGAAACGGTGGCTCTGTACCATTTTCCTGTGTAACCTTATATTGCATCGATGTCAGCTTCTGAATCACTTCCTGCTTTTTAGACTGCTCCACACATCATCCCTCCTAAGTATCATCGCATTCATTATAGCGAAATATATTGCGTAAGAAAAATGATGCGCCTTACATTTGCAATACAATGACTAGAAAAAGAAGGGCAAGAAGAGGCACTCCAACTACAAATGCCCGTTTGCGGGTTTTATGCCGAAATGTGTACATACCGATCCATATCCCAAATACTCCACCAGCTATCGCCGTCATAAATAAGCTTCGTTCGGGGATGCGCCGCAATCCTGCTCTTGCTCTTCTTTTATCAATTCCCATGAAAGAAAACGCCAAGATATTCACGGCGATTATATATAGCCACATCACACCAATCCCCTCCTTTACGCATCTAACGACTATACCACAAAAAGAAGCATACAGGAATATCCTGTATGCTATCGGTTTTGTAGATATACTTCTATGTGATTAACAATTTCCTGCTCGTCATCCCCCTCTGTACGGATTTGATAGTGATCTCCATTTAATCTTTCTTTTCTTCACCGACTCTTTTTACTTGTTTTGGAATTCCCCAAAAATTCCCACAAAAAATTTACCCCCATTTATGATTTAGGCTTATGTACTTAGTTATATAACCATTCATAAAAAAAATAGTCACATATCCTAACATTATATTTTCAGAATGAAAGGGCAATGTGTATGTACCATAATGGGTATGCGAATTTAAGTGGACAAAGACAGCCACAGGGTAACCAATATTTAGTGTCTCCATTTATTATTCAACAGCAAATACCTGAACCTAGACAAAGAGCAGGTTCTGGAGGATGGAGCAGTCCTGGTGGTCCTGGTGGATGGGGCGGTCCTGGTGGTCCTGGTGGTCCTGGTGGATGGAGCGGTCCTGGTGGTTCTGGAGGATGGGGCGGTCCTGGTGGTCCTGGTGGATGGAGCGGTCCTGGTGGTCCTGGTGGAGGGGGCGGTCCTGGTGGTCCTGGTGGATGGAGCGGTCCTGGTGGTCCTGGTGGAGGGGGCGGTCCTGGTGGTCCTGGTGGATGGAGCGGTCCTGGTGGTCCTGGTGGAGGGGGCGGTCCTGGTGGTCCTGGTGGATGGAGCGGTCCTGGTGGTCCTGGTGGATGGGGCGGTCCCGGTGGTCCTGGTGGTCCTGGTGGTCCTGGTGGATGGGGCGGTCCTGGTGGTCCTGGTGGATGGGGATTGCTTGGCAGTTTACTTGGTGGTGGACAAGGAGGTCTAGGTGGGCTGGGGTTGCTTAGCAGTTTACTTGGTGGTGGGAAAGGAAGTCTAGGTGGGCTGGGGTTGTTTGGCAGTTTGCTTGGTGGTGGAAAGTGGTTGTATTAAAATGAAAACATGGAATGGCTGAGGGCACTGAAAAAGTCCATTCGAAGAGAAAAAGAAACTAATCACCTACTATATATAGGTGGATAGCTTCTTTTTAATTTCTGTATGTTGATGAAAGACCCTATCACATATTCAAAGAACGCAAAAAAGAAGCTGTACAAAAATGCAGACAACTCATGAAAAATGTTTGATTTTTCACCCAATGTTGGCAAAAAGGACTCTCTGTAACGAAGAGTCCTTTATTTATAAGGATTTATTATATTGATTACATCATACGCATCATGGTTTAAGTCAGATTTAGTACCTATTGCACTTGGAATCACATCACTATTTAATAGACTTGTTATTAAAGCTGCCGCCGATATACAGATTGTTATCATCCTCTAACGCTATACAAAACACCCTCTTTTAGTTGTTCTATCTAAAAGGGTGGCAAAACAGACTTGCTTTTATGCAAGTTCCTCCTCTTCTTCTACTATCTCCTCTTGCACACCAAGCATATGAATCCATTTTTTATAGGAAGCGCTGTTTTCATCGACAAACTCTTTTGCATAGGAACGATTCCATAACTGCTCCGTAAAAATTGCTGCTTCTTTTCTCGCCATTGCTTCGGCACCTGCCCCGTAATAAGCTTTAAAGTATTGTACAATCTCATCAAGCAATAATCGCAGCAGTTCATCTGATGTTTCCTCGAGCGTCCCATCCCGCTTTGCTTCGCTTCCGTACATCAACACAACATCGAGTATATTATGGATAAACTCCTTTTTCAGCCATCGTACATCCTGTGCTCCGATTAAAAACGGATGTGTGTACAAATGGCCTCCCATTTGCAGCGCTTTTTCATGCTCTTGTTCAAAGCGGGTAATGATGTTTTCATATATAAACGGATTATGCAAAAGGGCCCGATGCAGCTTATAGCCTTCGTATGTTACATTTTTCCCCATCGACTGAATGAGAAAGCTGCGCCCAACTCCGTTATATTGATAGACAAATTGCTCCTCCACCCTTACGAGGCTAATCCAGCGATATATGAATGCATACAAATAAGCGCGATTACACTTTTCATAATCCATTTTCGTTTGGGTGGCGTTCAAATCCGGCATAAACGCTGGTAAATGCCAATACTTATCAAGATGCGGCGTTAAATTTGATTTCCGAATGTTCAGCTTGTTAATGCGGCGGTAATATGCCTGAAAATAGTCCCCCTTGCTATCTTCATACCCATTATGCGAATGCCCTGACGACAGCTTGGGGAAATCCTGAAGAGACAAGCCGTAATGAGCGCGGTAGCAAATGATTTCATATGGTGAAAATGCAGCATCGACTGTTTCCTTCTCTTGAAACACCTGCTGAAGCAGCTCATCGCTCACATCGCGCCTTACATTCGGATGGATGCCCCAATACTGCAGCTCACGATGATGCGGAACCTTCGGGATAAACGGACTCGCTAAATGTACAAGGTCGTCAATCTTTCTTTTTACATATTCCTCCCGATCCTCATTATAAAAGTCCGCTTCTTTCCGCAGCGCCTCAATAATGGTAAAATCCAATTTATCCCGATAACGCGTACGCAGCTCCTTCCGGCAATAGGAGAGAATATGGATGCGATAAAAGTCCTCAACCTTTTCCTTTATCTTCTCTTCTCCGTTCTCCTCTTGGCAATATGCGCGATATAGGCTTAAATAAATTTCACTAGAAATTTCATGCGGCAGCAGTCCGTTATCTACACTCTGATAAATTTGCTTCCACACCTTCTCCTGCATATCCTGTTCAGCGAGTACGTACACATTCGTCGGATTTGTTTTTCCTTCAAACTCCTTTGAACGCTTCTGAATTTCTAAGAGCAAGCTTTCCCTCGTCTCATATAAATTATCAAAAAAGCGTTCCCAATGCTTAATCATCTTATCAATCGCCTGATATAACGATTGATAGACAAGCTCAAGCAGCATTTCCTTTCGGTACTCGTTCAGCTTGTGTACATATTGCGTAATAATGTCCTGAAACTCCTTACGAAAGGCTCTCTGCTCATTATAAAACAACTTACCAAACCACCCTTGCTGCTCTGCCAGCTCAATGCGCCGCACTGCAGTCACAGTCCCATCAATATTTCCAACATTAAATTTTTTATCATAGTTTTGAATCATTGTCCGCTTTTGTTCGTTATTTTCCTGCAGACGTCTCATCCGCTCTGAGAGCAGCTTGCGAATTTCATACAGCATAAACCGCGCAGCTACCGGATGGACAGGAGACGGACGTTTCAAAAACCATGTATTCAGCTGATAGGACTGCCCCTCGGACCCGACTGGAGAAAACTGATCAGACTCCATCATATCGTACACAAGTGTTGTAACATGATCATGCACACGACTCGGAATGCTGTACGCGTATAGCCGTACCGCATGATCCAGACGGGCAACCTCCCCCTTTATCTGATCCTGTATCTTTAGCTTTGCTGTCGAAATTTTACATTCCCGCTGGAGACGATTTAGCTCCTCATCTTTTTGGATTGTACGCTGAATATAGCTCTCAACTGCTTCTAAAAACTGTTTTGTTTTTGAGAGGCCGCTTTTGCCTGCTTCTGCCCCTTCACGTGTTTCCTGGTAAATGCTCCGATAAAACGGATGGGCACGTTCCGGCCGATTTGCTAAATGCTCTAAATCCTCTAAAAAGCTTTTGCCGCGCTCCGGCTTCTCGCGCTGAATGCCGCGGCGCACATCCTGCTCATAGCGCAGCTTCTTTTCCTCATACAGCTTATCAAGATGAAGCCATGACTCATCGAGCCCCTGCACCGCCCATTTTAACGCGCTATATTCGAGCACATGCTCATACGGATAAATGATCCTTGCCGCCCCGGCCCCGCAATAGCGCGCCTTTCCGTTCGAATCGGCGAGCTGCTGAATTTGGTTATCCTCTTGCGCAAAATGGTTAGAGGAAAGAGGGCTAAACAGCTGCAAGTAAATCGTATTTGTCATTTGCTCCATATAATCTGAGAGACTTTGTAAATGATGACCATGCAAATTTTCATAGTCGTATAAGAAGCAATAATTATATGGCAAATGCTTTTGCGTAATAATATGATTGGTGCGCCCCTCTTCATCTACTTGATCAGGACGATATTCCAATTCAATTGTCACGCCGCCGCGCTGGGATAATTCCCCTGTTGAGCCAAGCGTAATAGCATGAAGCTCTTTTAACGATGCATAGCCATTCGCCTGCACAGATTCATATTCCTTGGCACTAATTGTTCTCGTTTTCACTAAAGCATCCGGCATCAAAAAAGCACCACGGATGAGAATATTATTATGATGCAGCTTTTTCCGAAGCATTTCCCGTAAATATAAAGCAATTTGTAAAAACATGCCTGATCCGGTCCCACCAGCAAGTGAAGTAATAATAATAACTCGGACCCCATACTCTGTCGTGTCAGTCGTTACTGGAAAAATTTTTTCGATTTCCTGCCAAAAGCTCGTTAGCTTATCGTCCTTCATTGCTGCCCGCAGCGCAAGCCGGGAAATGACGCGAAGCTGCCCTGCCCCGTCTGTAAGCGGTTTGTCTAAAATCGTCGGGTCATGTGGAAACCAATCGGTAATAGTTTGATCCTCCGCAATGTACTCTCTTGGTGTTTTACTCGAACTTGTTTGCGTCACGAATTTTCGAATATGCTGGAACTTGCTTACAGTATGGATATCCGTATCAAACACGTGCATCGCCACGCGTTTCTTTGCATCGCTTGGAATTTTTTCATATACATTATGAGTGATGGTGCTGCCGATGCCGCCGAGGCCGATGAGAATTGTAGGAACCTGCATGTTCATGCTTACCACACCCCTTTTAGTCGCATTCATAGCGGTATACTTCCTTACCGTATCCCTTATCGATCACAACCGTTTCATTTGGGTACAAGGTTTTATGCTCTTTGCCGATCTCCCCCTCCTCTAAAAATGAACCATCAATCATCATGCCTTCCACCTGTGACTCCTTCGCAATCCAAACAGCCTTTGTACCTTTTTTGGCAATGAAGATAATAGATTGGACAGTTCGCCGCTCACTGCGATACGGAATCCCTAGATAGTGACGCCACCAAGGATTACGAAGAAGCTGCGGCTCCGCCTCGTGAATCCAATCCTCAGAGATTGACTGGTCCAACTCATAATAGATTAATCCCTTCCTTTGAAAGCGCGGCCGTACCACCCATCCTACCAAAATGATAAGCACAACAAGAGCTGCTGCACCGACTGGAATAATAAAACGAAAAATAACAGCATACCTCTCAAAAAGGGAAACATCCTCGATTCTGAGCGTAACCTTTTGTTTTACCTCCTCGAATGCTGGATCCCGTAACGAAATCGTTGCCTCTACTAAACCCGTATCTGTAAAATTTAACGTGTCAGAGATATACGGACGCGGATATAAATAAAGCTGATTTCCATGCTGCTTCCATTCGTAGTTTATATGTTTATTAAAAGTGACAGAGGCTGATTCTAAAAGTCTAGCTACCTCAGTATCTTTCATCTCTTTTCCATTCAACAGCGGTTGGATGATAATCGGTTTGCTTTCTGTTAAATGGTTCACTCTTTCGTTCCAATCATTTGTTAGAACAGCGATAGAAAGCTTTGGCTTCGGTACAGGGGTAATACGAAACTCTTTTGACTGCCGGTAAAATCCCTTTATATTCATATGGATACTGCCGCGCACTGGCGCCGCACTCAATTTTATTTCGTACTGAAAGGCTTTGCGCTTCTCATTCCACCTCATAGAAGCAGAATTGCCATTATACTCAATTGACGAAGAAAAATAGAGCGCATCTACAGGCAAATCGTTTGGTTTTGCCTCGATTACAACCGTACTGCCCGCATACAGCCCATCCTTTGCCTCAACCAGGCGATTCTCTTCTTTCTTATATACATGCATTGTATAATCAAGAGCAGGTTCAGCAAGAACCTTCCACCTCACTGATGAGGAAACATTTCCTTGAAACTGTAATTCATAATCGCCCGGCTTCATCACATCTCCGGTTTTCGGTACAACATGAATGATAGAACCGGTAATCATATTATTTTCGGGTGTCTCCGTTTGAAACGGACCGTCGATTCGAAGTGATGGTGTATTTGCTTCCTCAAGACGCGGCAGCTGTTCCTGCCCGTTCGTCTGCTGGACTATCGTGAGCCGTCTGAGCGGAAAGGGGGTCGATACCTTCAACTTTTCGCCGTCCCGCTTCACCTGAACATAATCCTCAGCGCCGGAAAATGGATCTCGATTCGCAATCAATGCTGCTGCTTGATCAACACTTTTAATAATTCCATCCTCTTCTCCTGCCGTAAGCACCATCCCATTCATTGTATCCTGCCAAATTTGCTGAAAGGCATCCATTTGCGCCTTCTCCTCAGCACTTAAATCCTGGTCCATTGTAATTAAAACGCTATGGACTGACGCGTTTTTTCCTTCCATCCACGCCGCAAAAGACCGCATTGTGTCAGTAATTCTTTTTTTATTTGCATCGTATTGCGCACTTTGGGGCGACTCCAATTCGTTGAAAGCACCATCCGTTAACACAATCAACCAAAATTCGCCATTTGCATCCGCTGCAACCTGTCGTTTTATGGAAGCTATCGCCGTTTCCACTGCTGTAAACGGTGTATTTTTATACTGATTCCATTGACGAATGCTGTCAATTTCCTCTTGCCTCTTCGCCTTTGAAAGATCCATCGTTATTTCCTGGGAAGGCCGACTCATCGGAATGAATGAAAAAGAATCCCTCTCATCTAACAATCCAATAAAGCTTTGCAGTGCATAACTCGCATACTTCCAACGATCTTTTCCGTTTCTCATGCTGCCCGAATCATCATATACAAGCGCAACCGCTCTTTTCTTTGGTCCCTCCTTCTCTGCTAATCCTTGGATGGGCAACAGAGAAAACAACAACAATAAGATGCATGTGGCTATCAGCTGTTTTTTCATGATGGCTCGCCACCTTTACCATAGGATAGTCCTATGTTTAAATCTATGATGTCCCAGTGGATATATGACTTATGTTTTGAGGAGTTTTCTTAGTAGATAGCGTTTGATACTATGCACTTATTTTTCGTATTTATTTGTCTTTATTTTAGAATATTTTCATAGAAGTTGGTGTTACTGTCCATAATTGAATTGACTAACAAGAACGCATCCTGCATACTCCATGCATGTGAAATTGAGATAATTCTTTATTATTGGGAGTTAATATATCTAGGAGAATACTAAAGGCCCTTTGGTTAACCTAAAGGGCTTTTATGTTCTACTTTGAGAAAGTATAAATTTCCTAGCTGGAAGCCAATTCGACGTGGCGAGAAATTTTAGGAATAAAGTATAAGGGCAACTACGCCTCTGTCTTCGCCCTAGGGCAGGGCTCGCCAATCGGCGAGTTTTCTTTAGTATAATGAGTGATAGCAGGAAATGATAATTCCTATTTTAGTTTTTTTGGGAATTCGGAAAGCTTACACATTAAACTCTATCATTAATATATACTAACTTAAAAATTATCATCAGAGGCTTATATACATTATCATGATTGCTATGAAACAATAAATCGTAAGACAGCCATTAAAACGACACCACTAACGACAGTAATTGACAAGCTTTTTGTTCGGATTGCAATCAAAAGAGTAGGGATGCTCACGATAATAACTGGCCAGTTAATTTTTAAAGAATGGTCAGTTTGAATAATAAAATTCTCTACTACAAGAGCTGTAAGAATACAAACCGGTACGTAAGACAGCCACTTTAACACAGGTTGGGGTAAAGTCATATTCCGAACCACTAGAAATGGAACAATTCGTGGAATAATGGTTACTACCGCACATCCAAGTATCACCATCATGATTGTTAAATGGATGCTCATTTCTCTGTCACCACCCCGATAGTCGCTACGATCACGGTAGCTATAATAACGGCTAGGTGAGATGGCATAACAAACGATAAAATGATCATAGCTATGGTCATATACATAATCAAACATAAGTAATGCTTTAATTTGGAGGATATCACGCTCTCTAGCTGTAAGATGAGTAAAGCTAAAAACATTGCCGTTAAAGCAAAGTCTAAGCCAAACATTTCCGGATTAGAGATCCAATTCCCAAAGGCAGCCCCGATTACGCAGGATATAATCCAACAAATATAGGCCGTTACATTTAAACCGTTCATCCAACGAGCATTAATTTGTTCACCTTTTATAATTTTATTAGAGGCAACACCAAATGACTCATCTGTAACAAGTAAGCCAATGCCTACATTCTTCACCAAAGAATAGTTTTTGAAATGAGGGGCAAGAGTTGCACTCAAAAGAAAATGTCGTAAATTTACAATAAAGGTTGTTACGATGATTGCTGAAATGGAACTATGAACCGCTAATAAAGCACATATGATAAATTGAGCTGCCCCGGCATAAACAAGCGTTGATAATAAAGCAACTTCTATTATGCTCAGATGAGAGGATACACCTACTACGCCAGCTGCCAGCCCTATACTGATATATCCTAACAATGTCGGTATACAATCTTTCATTCCTTGTACGAATGTTGGGCCCAGCTCCTCTACACTGTCCATTGCTTTTTCTGTACTCACTATATCTCCTCCTTTTTCATCATATTATACACACGTCTGTTATAACATACAACAGTTTGTTAAAACAGACAACCGTATGTTATCATATAAGCAATACTATTTGAGGGAGAGTCATTATGGACGCTATACAAACTATTATTTCAGAGAATCTCGTCAAACTCAGAAAAAGCAGGAATCTCACTCTTGATCAAGTTTCTGAATTAACAGGGGTTAGTAAAGCTATGCTGGCACAAATAGAAAAAGGCAAATCCAGTCCAACTGTTACAACTCTTTGGAAAATTGCCAATGGTCTTCAAGTATCTTTTTCTGTATTTCTGAGAGAAGACAAGCCACAAGTAAAGAAAATAAGCATGGAACAATTAGAGACTCTTACAGATAATGAAGGACAGTATATTGTCTATCCTTTTTTTCCTTATGATCCAGAAAAAAAGTTTGAAATTTACATAGTGAGCCTTGAGCCAGGATGCATACATGACTCAAAAACACATTTAGGAGAAGAGTATATATTAATAAAAGAGGGGGAACTGACCGTTGATCTTGAAGGGGAGCAACATGAACTGGTTTCAGGAGATGGCCTGCAATTTACAGGAACAATCGCACATAAGTATATAAATTCCTCAAAAAAATTAGCAAGCTTTTTTCTACTGATGTACTACCCGGATCCAAAATGATAAACACTCAAAAATGCTATACTTTCGTACAATGCAAAAAAGCCCTCTGGTTAAACTGGTCTGAAGGGCTTTTGTATTTACATAATCTGATATATTCTAAATCGAACAAAGAGCCTGTGATATACACCAACATAGCCGCAAAACTAAATCGTTTCTAAGAAATCATGCTAAAATTTGCTTAGCCAGTAGATATTTTCGTTAAAATTCATACTGAGACTCCATAAATAAGCTTAGGAAAGTACATTTTCTATATAAACTATCAAGATATGGCTGTCACCTACTACACTAAATCTTGTAATTCATTTACATAACTCATTGATGATACATGCCTGTATTTTTCAGGAAATGATATATACGATAATTTTATTATGTAAACCTAAAATCATTCTGCTTAGACGTAATTGAAGAGCAAAAAAGAAAGGTGACCCCATCAGGTCCCTTTCATAGACAAACCCATCCGTATTCATGCTTCTTATTGTTTCACGTATACCTCTACAACTGGATTTTGCTTATGATCAGCATGAAGACGAATATTCTCCTCTGGTGTGTTGTAAATCTCCGATAACAGCATAATGGTTAACACATTTGGAAGTGCGGCATCTGTGCCATACTTTCGCTCCAATGCATCTTTCAAATCAAAATCCAAATCCCCCTGAATATATGTGTATACTTCAAAGCCGTCTTCTAAATCGCAAACAATCCGGTCAACAATGTCAGCGCCAATCTGCTCCTTCATTTCGCTGCGCAGCGCATCGGTAAAATCGTTCCATGGAACTTCATATACTTGAAATACATCAGACCCATTCACTGTAAACTCCTCCTACCCTTTTTCTTCTAACGGTAGGTTTTCCTGTTTTCTAGAAGATATTCGTCTGAACAAAGAATCGCCACCCCTGAAAGATAGGAGAAAACTTTCTTTTCTAGTTCGGCAGCTTCTTACTAGTGAAGTCGCACAGGCAAAGCTTGTACAAGTTCATATACTGTTACGAAAAGGGGGGATCCTCATGAATCCTAAGCAATGCTATAGCTTATGCTGCCAATACCACGGCAAGGTTGTCCGCATCCACGATATTAATGGTCAAGTCCATCTAGGGCGAGTTGTAGACGTCACTGACGAAAGTGTATGGCTTGAGCCAATGGACTCGCGCGCATTCGATCTCGGCTTCGGCTACAACGGCTATGACGATTTCGGCCGCGATTACGGCTATGACTATGAATGTGACTTCGGTGCAGGTGCTGTCATCGAAT
The DNA here is from genome assembly GCF_004138295.1 of Ectobacillus funiculus. Taxonomy (GTDB): domain Bacteria; phylum Bacillota; class Bacilli; order Bacillales; family Bacillaceae_G; genus Ectobacillus; species Ectobacillus funiculus. The sequence goes on from NZ_SCFM01000031.1 coordinate 35,478, forward strand.
TTGCGTTTGGCTTTATTATCGGCATCGCTCTTGCTGCGTTATTTTTCTTCTAGGCAAAAGGGCAGGCTCAGTCTGCCCTCTTTATGGGAAATACGGACAGACTGACAAAAAAGAGCCGAAACAATGCAAAAGAACACTCTAAGGTTTACATAGAAATACACGATGCCCAAGCAGATGACCGTACGTTCTAATAATCGCTTCATGCTGAGCCCATACTGTGTATACACTCGGCTCGATTTGCGGCGATAAATCCCAGTCAGGCAGGTCTGCATACAAATGCATTTGCTGCTCTATAGTTCCGCCTCCCATTATTTCTGCATGCGAGAATCCCGCCTCCTGCAGCTGCCTCATCCATTCTTCCTCGGTTAAAATTTCTTTTGTGCCGTATAAGGAAGCAATATCCTCTTTCTCCTGCGTGGATAATGGTCGTTCTACAGTCATTTCTAGCAACACCGCAGTACCTTCAGGCTGAAGAACGCGGCGCAGCTCTCTAAGCGTTTTATTGATATTTGTAAAAGCAATGACTGATTCAGACATTACATGTGAAAAAGATTGGGATGCAAAAGGCATCTCCTCTACGCTTCCATGCACAAGCTTTACAGTAACACCTTCTTTATTCATACGCTTCTCAGCTTTTTGCAGCATTATGGGGTGGCTATCGATTCCTGTAACAGAGCAGCCGTATGTTTTGGCAATATACGCGGCTGTGCGTCCCGTTCCGCAGCCAGCATCTAATACACAAGCTGTAGAGTGAACGGGAATATGCTGCAATAAATACTTCGTTAACGCAAACCCGCCCGGATGAGCGCTTCCTACTCCAATTAAGGCAAGTAAGTCAATGTACGAGTACATATACAGTCTCCTCACTATGGTTTACTGCATATGTATTCCTAAAAAGAAAAAAATGTGAGAAAAAGCATTGCACTGCTGTGAAGACCAGATAAAGTGCAATATAAAAGGCAAAGAACAACCTATCTGTCCTCTGCCTTTTGTTTACTTTGCTTCTTCTTTCTCTAACACATAAGCCCATTTATAAGAATAGTCACCGCCAAAATTATGTTCTACAATCCCTTTTACATACGGGCGCTGTACGAAAGCTACACCTTTTTGATATAACGGAGAAATTGCTGCATCTTTAAATAATAATTTCTCCGCTTTCGCCAGTGCCTCCCAGCGCGCCTTTGTATCTGTTAGAAGCTCGCCCTTAGCTGCTGCTACAAGTTCATCGTATTTCGCATTCGAGTACCCCATTTGATTATGAGCTCCACCAGTTACGAACAAATCGATGAATGTCATTGGATCTGGATAATCCGGCCCCCAGCCAGAGAAGGAGAAATCATAGTCACCCTTTGTTTCCAAATCAAGCTTTTGCTTAAACGGCTGCGGCTTAATGTTTACCGTTAACCCCGGCAGATTCTTCTCCAGCTGCTCCTTCAAATACTCGCCGACCTTCTTGGAGCTGTCACTGTCATAGTTTAAAAACTCCAATGTAAGTTTGTCTGTACCAAGCTCCTTCTTTGCTTCTTCCCATAGCTTTTTCGCTTTTTTCACATTCGTTTTATTCATATTTCCATTTATGTTACGGAAATCGTTTCCCTTTTTATCTGTAACAAATTCAGCCGGAACCAAAAAGTAAGCTGCTGTTGAACCATTGTTTAGCAATACATTTGCTAATGCTTCTTTATCCTGTGCTAAGCTAATCGCTTGCCGAACCTTCAAGTTAGCCAAAGGCGTGTTTTCCCCAAGACGCTTTTGGTTGAACCGCAAGAAATACATAGACATATCCTTCGATGTGTGGAACTCATCGCTAGATGCATACTTGTCCACAAATTCAGCTGTTAAGCCTGTGCGGTCTACTTGACCAGACTCATACAAATTCACCATTGTTCCTTGTTCTTTGACGACACTAACATTAATTTGATCGAGCTTGACGGAGTCTTTATCCCAATAATTAACATTTTTCTTGTAAGTCCATCCTTGCTCTGTTTTCCAATCCGTTAGTACAAATGGCCCATTGTAAACAATTGTTTCAGCCTTTTTGCCAAATTGCTCCCCCTGCTGTTTGATAAATTTCTCGTTTTGTGGGTAAAACGTAGCAAAAGAAGTTAACTCCAGAAAATAAGGAATCGGATTTTCCAATTCCACCTCAAATGTATGCTCATCTACTGCCTTGACACCCAAGGAATCGACAGGTGCTTTTCCCTCATTAATTGCTTTTGCATTTTTTATATCAAACATAATATAGGCATATTCAGCAGCGGTCGCCGGATTCACCGCACGCTTCCAGGCAAACACAAAATCGTTTGCTGTTACAGGATCACCGTTAGACCATTTAGCATCTTTACGAAGCTTAAAGGTATACTTCTTTCCATTTTCACTCTTGGTATATGATTCAGCTACACCCGGTGTTGGCTTTTGATCCTTGTCGAGACGATATAGCCCTTCCATTACATTGTTCATTACAATAAAGGAAACTTGATCTGTCGCCTTTACAGTATCCATCGACGGAATATCAGACGCTTCTAACAGGTTCAACACTTGCTTTTTAGCTAGCTCTCCCTGCGTTTCCTGCTTATCTGCATTGTTTCCGCCACATGCAGCTAAAGCGAGGCTGGCTGCCAAAGTTAAAGCTATACTAGCTAATAACTTTTTCCCTTTCATATTTTGTGCCCTCCTATTCCTGTATAAAATATCCAATTTCTGTATATTCCAGTATGTCTCATCCATCCTTTTTCTATGTAAAAGAGAAAAGAACTTCTTTCCACAAGGAAGTTCTTTTCTCCATACTATTAGGAAATTTTAGGAATACATTGATATCATCCGTATGTATCGAATCATTCTGCAGCTAGTCCACAAAAAGGTCGCATCCAAACATAAATTCCTGCGCCTTTTTTGGATTAGGGCATCAGGAGGTGATAGTATCTTTTCAAAACCACACTGCTCTTTCCTATGATTTTCCGCTATTGTTTCTCCGTTATCCCTAACCCCTCGCCAATTCTCCATACGAGCTCCTCACGGCGTTTCTTGTCACTCCCGACTATATGAGACTGGTCACTAGGAGCTGGATCCACCTGTTTATGAGCCGTTGCAGCGGGGTTGCTATGAAAAGCTGAACCAATATTAAGGGAAGAATTGCCGGCCATGTTATTGATTTTAATGGAATGAATATGAATCATACAGGACACGTCCATCACCCTCTCCTTTCCATCCTCCGATTCCATTGTATGTAGAAGGACTGTAAAACGTTAATGTTGCCTGCACCGAACCTTTGTAAAAAACAGATTGTTACGTGTATCTTATATATTAAACATACTATATTAATTAAGGTAAATATTGGATATACAGGGCGTCTGCTCCCCCTATCAAGAACTTATCGCATACTATTTACCAAGCTGGAGGATTGGCATGTAACAGGGGTGCAAAATCAACTAACATCCAAACTAAATAATAAATCCGTTCATACGGAAAAATATAAAGAGACACCTCAAGCATTTCGATATGCTTGCACATTTTTCTCTAAATTAAAATTATGTTCTAATAACGGCTAGGTGATTTTCGTATCCCTTAACGATTTTCAATAGGTTTTCAATTTGTTCAAAAATCTGACATAATTCAATTTTTATCGGGAAATAATAAATTTAAAAGTAGACTTATTGCAAGATTTATTTTAAGATTTATTTTGATGCTTCTAAATTTTTGAACCACAAAAAATTATCCCGAACTCTTAAGAGCTTGGGAGCCCTACGGGGGATAGGTCTTTTTCTTTCATTATCAAATGCAAGCGATATTGTTTTTAAAAAGGAGAATCGGATATGTCAGGAACAATGACTCAAACAAAAGAAACACAAGAATTGCCGAATGTATCTGCTAATCTGGAACAGCTTGATGTACTGGATCAGCTATTAAAACCAGAGGTTCAGCAGTCCCTAACTGTTTTAATCGAACAGTTGCCAAAATTGACTGAACTTGTAGGCATATTGACTAAGTCTTATGAATTTGCCCAATCAGTCGCTACTGATGAAGTATTGAAAAGCGATACAGTTGGAGCGATTCAAGAAATTATGGATCCTGTAACACATACTGTGAAGAACATTGCAGCTACTGCTATCGAAGCGAAGGATCGTGCTGAAGAGAGCAATGAAGTAATTGGTCTGTTTGGTCTTTTAAAAATGCTGAAAGACCCTCAAGTACAGAAACTATTCCGTTTTGTAAACGCTTTTCTTCAAGTTAGCAAAGAACAAAGTATCCAAAAATAATTCTTTTACATTTTGATCAGTAAGGACGGAGGATAAACTATGTCAAAGCATATTGTCATCTTAGGAGCCGGCTATGGCGGACTTCTAGCAGCTTTAAATGTTCGCAAATATTTAAGCAAGGCTGATGCACAAGTTACAGTAGTAAACCAATACCCAACACACCAAATTATCACGGAGTTGCACCGTCTTGCAGCAGGAAGCATTGCTGAGCCAGCGATCTCTATCCCATTGAAGAAGCTTTTCAAAGGAAAGGATATCGACCTTAAAATTGCAAAAGTGGATTCTTTCTCAGTAGATAAAAAAGAGGTAAAGCTTTCAGATGGCTCTACTTTAACATACGATGCTCTTGTTGTCGGATTAGGAAGCAAAACGGCTTACTTTGGTATTCCAGGACTTGAAGAACATAGCCTTGTGTTAAAGTCAGTAGAAGATGCTAACAACATCTACCAACATATCGAGGATCGCCTTCGTGAATATGCGAAAACGAAAAATGAGGCTGATGCTACTATTTTAATCGGCGGCGGCGGCTTAACAGGCGTTGAGCTTGTTGGTGAGATTGCGGACAAGCTTCCTAAGCTTGCTAAAGGCTACGGAATCGATCCTAAAGAAGTGAAGTTACTTCTTGTAGAGGCAGGTCCAAAAATTCTTCCAGTTCTACCGGATGTACTTATTGAACGTGCACAGACTAGCTTAGAAGCACGCGGTGTTCAGTTCCTATTAGGTCTTCCTGTTACAAATGTTGCTGGAAATGTAGTTGACCTAAAAGATGGTCAGCAGATTGTAGCGAATACTTTCGTTTGGACAGGCGGAGTACAAGGCAGCCCTATAGTAGGAGAATCTGGCCTTGAAGTGAATCGCGGACGTGCAACTGTGAACAATTATCTTCAATCCACATCTCATGAAGATGTATTCGTTGCAGGTGACTGTGCTGTGTTATTTGCTCCAGATGGTCGTCCATACCCACCAACTGCACAAATTGCTTGGCAGATGGGAGAACAAATCGGCTACAATCTATATGCATACCTAGAAAACAAAACTTTTGAAGAGTTTAGCCCAATTAACTCCGGAACACTTGCGAGCCTCGGCCGTAAAGATGCTGTAGCTACAATTGGAGCGAGTTCCACTCAGCTCAAAGGACTTCCAGCAACTTTAATGAAGGAAGCGAGCAATATTCGTTACATGTCACATATTCATGCGTTATTCAGCTTAGCTTATTAAACCGAGCGAATATTAAATAAGGTAAAAGAACAGCCTTGTTTATCTGAATAACCCTACACAAAAAGGCTTCCTCACCCGAAGCCTTTTTGTTATGCTCAAAATTATACATACCCCTCCATTGAACTTTACCGAGATCAGTATGCCAAGTTTGCATACTGATTGCATGGTTTGGGCATTTTAAAAATTGGAGGTGATAGCTATGAATAACCCATACTCTAGAAAAGAAGAACAGAGTGATACTCAGGATAAAAATCCGCATCGAAATCGAAGTGAAGCTGCCATTGGTCTGGATATGGATGAGCAAGCCATGAACGGATTATATGGACAACCAGAAACTGATATCGAAAATAACAGTCATACAAAATGAAGAGTTCCCAAGCATAGCTGCTAAGTTATGCTTGTTTTATTTAACTAAGTTACGGACTATATTTCTGCCTATAGCGAACTAGTGTCCATAACGGCCAAATATATTCATAACTATGATAATGGATATAAAATATTCCTGCTACCCCTCTTCCTTTTGGATAGTCTGCAGCCCAATCCTCTTGCTTTCCGTCTATTAGAAATCTTACACCCCGCTCAATTGCAGGCGTAACCTGAGTTGAAGTCATAAGCAGGGTATCTAGCGCCCATGCAGTATGTGTACGCGTACTTGCCCCTAATGGCACATACCGTTTTTCTATATCACTTTTGCAAGATTCTCCCCATCCTCCATCCGGATTCTGAATTTCATGCAGCCAATTCACCGCCTTTTGAATAGCAGGATCAGCTGCTGGCATACCTATAGCAGACATTCCTGTTACAGCAGTCCACGTTCCGTAAATATAACAGCTTCCCCATTGTCCATACCAGGAGCCATCTTCTTTTTGATTATTTAATAGCCAGTCTACTCCACGTTTAATGATTTGATGATTTTTGTTCAAAAGTGTGCAATCCCCAAGAAACTGCAATGTCCTCCCCGTTATATCAGCCGTTGAAGGATCCATCAGAATGTCTTCCCCTCCCTCAAGAGGCAACCAAGTAAGAAATGGTTTATTAGCATTTCTTTCAAACGCAGGCCATCCACCATCATCATTTTGCATAGAAATGACCCAATTGATCCCTCGGTCCCATGACTCGTGATAAGGATCCTGTTCTGTTGCAAACACCCGCATCGCTCTTAGAGCAGCGATTGAGTCATCCACATCAGGATTAATCGTATTAATGTTTGAAAATCCCCAGCCGCCTGGCTTTGTATTGGGATTACGAATCGCCCAATCTCCATATTTAGAATGCTGACGGGAAAGTACATATTGATCCGCTTGTTGAATCACCTTTGCTGAAGAAGGAACTCCTGCTCCTTGCAAAACGGAACTGATTAACGCTGTATTCCAAACAGTTGCCGTTGTATATTGTACGTGCAGATCCCCTCTAATTTGACAAACCATCGATTTTAATCCCTGAATTGCATGAGTGATGATCGGATCACTTTTTGAATAACCCCTAGCCAATAAAGCAAAAATCATCAAAAAGGTTGAGCTAAAATAACTATAAAATGTTCCGTCTGGTTCAATTCGCTCTATCATATATTGCTCTGCTCGCCTTAATGCCATCGAGCGGAGCTGCGCCGGTAAATTTTGGAATATTCCCATTCCTTGTTTCATTAGTGTTAAAACAGATTGCCATTTGAACTCTCGATCTTCATTCCAATCGATATTTTTTACAAAGAGAACCTCGCTCTCCTGAAACAAATCAGATATATCCGGAGCATGCTTTGTTTTTATGCTAAATCGATGATGGACAAGAATTAAAATCGGAATAAGGTTTGCCCTGCCATATATAGACACATCAAAGAAGCTGACTGGAAATGACGCCGGAAGCAGTATCACTTCAATCGGGACAGGAAAATCACTCGGCCAGTCAGATTGTCCGGTGATAGCTAACATAACTTTTGTAAACATATGCGTCTTTGCAACGCCGCCCTTAGATAAAATAAATTGTCTCGCCATTTGCATGTTCTTGTCGTATTTATCTCGATAACCCGAATAAAGAAGAGCATAATACGCCTCCACCGTAGCGGTTATATTTCCCTCCTCCTCATCACGAAATAACTTCCACGCCCCATTTTGTTCTTGCCTGCCCATAATTCTCCCGACTAACGCCTTAATCAATTCTTCATCCTTGATTTCCAATGTTCGCAATAAGATAATCATATAACAATCTGATACAATACCAGTCTCAAACGGATAGTTCCATGATCCATCTGGTGATTGATCCTGAAAAAACACATTCACAATTCGGTTAATTTCAGCCTCCACCTTATGCAACATGCGCTCTCCATCCTCTCCTTATCAAAGCATATACCCTCATAATATGTATTCCTTAAATCGCAGGGAAATTCATCTGATAAACCTTCTGTAGTTTGGTAGGCATAAGCGCAAACTTACTTAGCTAAAGGAATAGATGCCTTTCAGAACATGCAAAGCAAACTCGTTGATTGGCGAGCCCTGCTCTTGGACGAAGACAGAGGCCCTACTTATACTGTATTCCTAAAATTTCTGACTACGTCAAATCATTTCTAGCTAGAAATATATACTTTCCTACAGTGCAAAAAAGACACCTATAAATAAGGTGCCTTCCTGCAATTACATAGCTCAGATAGAATCACTCTTCTGATTTGTAATCTTGTACTATCTATGCATACATTTGTTCTACTGTTTTTTGCAACTCGCTGTTTTCTAGATACTCATCGAATGTTGTTTGCTTATCCATAATGCCGTTTGGCGTAATTTCGATTACACGATTCGCAATCGTTTGAACAAACTGGTGATCATGTGATGTGAAAAGCATTGTACCTTTAAAGCTAATTAAACCGTTGTTGAGCGCTGTAATAGACTCTAAGTCAAGATGGTTCGTTGGGTCATCAAATAGAAGTACATTCGCACCGCTGAGCATCATTTTCGATAACATACAGCGAACTTTTTCGCCTCCGGATAATACACTCGCTTTTTTAAGCACTTCTTCTCCGGAAAACAGCATTCTGCCCAAAAATCCACGAAGGAAGCTTTCAGACTCATCCTCCGGAGAAAATTGACGAAGCCATTCTACTAGGTTTAACTCGCTATTCTCAAAGTAAGCAGAGTTATCGCGCGGGAAGTACGCTTGAGAAGTTGTCACGCCCCACTTGTAGGAACCTGCATCCGGCTCCATTTCTCCTGATAAAATCTTAAATAATGTTGTATGTGCAATTTCACTGCGGCCAACAAATGCGATTTTATCGCCTTTATTCACCGTAAAGCTTACATTATCAAGCACTTTCTCGCCATCAATCGTTTTCGTTAAGCCTTCTACGCGCAGTAAATCGTTTCCGACTTCACGGTTTGGCGTAAAGCCTACAAACGGATAGCGACGAGAGGATGGTCGAATATCATCAAGTGTAATTTTATCAAGCAATTTCTTACGAGACGTTGCTTGCTTTGCTTTTGATGCATTTGAGCTAAAGCGTGCGATAAACGCTTGAAGTTCTTTAATTTTCTCTTCCTTTTTCTTGTTGGCATCCTGTCCGATTTTAAGTGCCAATTGACTGGACTCATACCAGAAATCGTAGTTACCCACATAAATTTGGATACGAGAAAAGTCAAGGTCTGCCATATGTGTACACACCTTATTCAAGAAGTGACGGTCATGGGACACAACGATTACTGTGTTTTCAAAGTTTAACAGAAAATCCTCTAACCAACGAACAGCCTTCATGTCCAAGTGGTTCGTCGGCTCATCCAAAAGTAAAATATCCGGCTTACCAAATAGAGCTTGCGCCAGCAATACCTTTACCTTTTCTGCACCTGACAGTTCAGCCATTTTTTTATAGTGAAGATCCTCGCCAATGCCTAAGCCTTTTAAAAGAATGGCTGCATCAGACTCAGCTTCCCATCCATTCAGCTCAGCAAATTCACCTTCAAGCTCTGCCGCGCGCATGCCATCTTCATCTGTAAAATTTTCCTTCATGTAAATGGCATCTTTTTCTTGGGAAACCTTCCATAAACGAGCATGACCCATAATAACTGTTTTCAGAACCTCAACCTCTTCATATTCGAAGTGGTTCTGTTTCAAAACAGCAAGACGCTCGCCTGGCGTAATAATTACATCGCCTGTATTTGCCTCAATTTCACCAGATAAGATTTTCAAAAATGTTGATTTCCCAGCACCGTTCGCACCAATCAAACCATAGCAATTTCCTGGCGTAAATTTAATATTTACATCATCAAATAACTTTCTATCACCGTATCGTAAACTTACATTACTTACTTGGATCAAATTGTGTTCCTCCAGACAAACCTAGATTTGGCAATGATTTTGCCATGTATGTTATGACAATCTTAATGCGGGATCAAGATTGCACCTTACCAATCACAAATTTTAGACCATACTATTATATAGCACTGTGTTTAACAAGTGCAACTGTTTCAGCATATAAATCCTTCCTTGCGCTTTAAGAAAGCATAAATTTCTGGCGGGGAGACTGTTCGACGTAGTGAGCAATTTTAGGAATAAAGTATAAAGTGCAGCTACGCCTCTGTCTTCGCCTGACAACTTGCCAATCAGCGAGCTTTCTTTATGTATGAAAAAAGGAAAACACTTTAGGCTTCCTAGTAATAATGTTAGTGACTTACATAAACATTAATTAGGATGCTTCACATGTTTTCCGTGTTATCGGATAAGCTGTCTATCCTTCACTTTGAGGGAACTCAATAGATAACGGTTCAGGTCGCTCAAAAGTACTTTTTACATGATAAAAACAACCTTCTTTTGCAGATTTCAGCAATCCCTCCATAACTTCTAAAGAGTGGAACGCCATTTTTCCGCTCGCCCGTTCTTCCCTTTGATCTCTAATGGCATATGCCATATCCACAAGACCGATTCCTCGACTGTTCTCTTGATGGCTGATTTCATTAAACGGATGAATAACTGGAACTTCTTCCCAATCGCTGAATGAGCTTTGTCTCGGAAGCCCTTTCCATCTGTAGTTCTCTTTTGTTCTTAGAAGAACAGGTCCGCCAAAAAGGTTTGGTCCGTCTAAAGGATCAATATCATTTATGCAAATTGTTCCCTCTGTACCATAGATTTCTATTCTAGGAAGCTCTGAATCCCAAACATCAAAGCTAGTAATAACCGTTGCGATAGCGCCATTCACAAATTCAAGATTTCCTGTTATATGTGTATCTACTTCAACTTTAATGGTTTCACCTCGTCTAGGTTCACTTTCAATAGTTCTTTGATCAAAAGTTCTTCTGGACATAGCACAGCAACTTTTTACTGGTCCAAGTAAAGATAAGAGTGCCGTTATATAATAAGGACCTATATCAAGCAATGGTCCTCCACCTGGTTTATAGAAAAACTCTGGATTTGGATGAAACCATTCATGACCATGGCTAACAACAAAGGCACTTGCTCCAATAACCTCTCCGATTCTCCCTTCATCTATTATTTTTCTACAAGTTTGAAGACGTCCGCCTAAAAAGGTATCAGGAGCACAACCTACATAAAGACCTTTTTCTTGAGACAAAGCGAGAATTTTTTCACCCTCTTCAAGGGTTGCTCCTAATGGCTTCTCTGTATAAACATGTTTACCAGCTTGTAGAGCCTCTATTGTTAGCTGAGCGTGGACTTCTGGAACAGTTAAGTTAAGAATAATATCTATTTCAGGATCTTCTATCAGTTCTCTGCTAGTTGCATATGCCTTTGGAATATTATGTTGATTTGCTTTTTTACGCGCTTTTTCAAGATCCCTCCCTGCACATGCTACCACGTTAACGATGTCATACTTCTTTAAGTTATTAAAGTAAACATCACTAATATCCCCAATTCCTAAAACACCAACATTAAATTTTTTCATCATGAATTAGTTCCCTTCACAAATTCCATTAAACCGCTTACATGAATCCGCATCAAAATTATACCTAATTATAACAAATATGGATAGTGATACACTTACATGAAATTCCTTATCTAATAAAAGCAGTAATGTTCTTCATTTTACGGTGAGCCATAGTAAAACCCCAATGCGAAGATTCCGTTGATAGAGATAACAAACTTTTTATTTTGAATTCAATAATTTTAATACAAAAATAAAAAGACGCCTATGTACATAGGCGTCTGCGTATTGCGGCGAAAAACCGTAAGGCCACATCCAAACGTTTTGCTTTATAAGCATGTTCTTCGACTTATGCAATTCAGCTCATCGCTTTATTATCATACCATAGAGTATATGAAGAAACAAGCTTTTGTACAAACTTTATCGCCCAATCATATACGCTTCTTCCTATACTCCACCCAGTCTCCACTCTGAATACAGTCTGTTAAATCATTGAGCGAAGCGCCTGCAACATATACAAGAGCCTCGTATTCCCTGTCCTCTGCAAAGACCTGTATATGTATTCTTTCATACAAATTTTCGTTTCTTTCAGGCCGATATCCCTCTAGACGGTCTACTATCCGCAGCATCTCATCATCAATCCTATACAATTCCCCACATACCTTCTGGCTGGCGTCTAACCGAATGGCTGGATAACCAGCTCCTGTATCATACATCGATCCAAATATATATACATTTTGTTCTATACACTCCGCCTTGCGAATTAAATAATGATTTTTTTCCCCCTTTCGAAGCGTTCCATATACGAATAAAAGATAATCCATTATCTTCTTCCTTCCTTAAGACATTCTACTTCTCTTTGTTTTATCAGCAGCTATTTTCTTAATGCCCTTTTTACAAAAGCCAACAGCCCCTCCATTCACGGAGAGGATGCTTATGTCAAGCCAAGTATGCTTCTTTTACGATATCATCATTGATTAACTCTTTTCCCAAGCCAGCCATTTTAATTTCACCCGTTTGGATAATATAACCGCGATGTGCGATTTGAAGTGCTTGATAGGCGTTTTGCTCAACAAGTAAAATCGTCATGCCTTCTTTGTTTAACTCCGTAATGATTTCAAAAATTTGCTCTACAACAATCGGCGCGAGTCCCATAGAAGGCTCATCTAGCATAAGTAAATCCGGTTGGCTCATTAACGCACGGCCGATTGCAAGCATTTGCTGCTCGCCGCCGCTCATCGTTCCGCCTTTTTGACTCAACCGTTCCTTTATACGCGGAAAGTAGTGAAACACCCGCTCCATCCGGTCCTTGATAACCTTCTTATCCTTTACAGAAAAAGCACCCATTTCGAGATTTTCAAGTACGGTTAAGCGAGGAAAAATGCGGCGGCCTTCTGGAACGTGCGCAACTCCTGACAGCGCCGTAAGATGCGGCGGCTGTTTCGTAATATCCCCTCCATGAAACAACACTTTTCCTGTCTTAGGGATAACCTGTCCGCTAATTGTCTTCAATGTAGTAGATTTTCCTGCTCCATTGCTGCCAATTAGCGTAACAATCTCTCCTTTCTCCACTGTCATATTCAATCCTTTTAATGCATGAATTCCGCCATAATATGCATGGACGTCTACAAGCTGTAACATAAAATCCCTCCCGTTCTTTACTGCGCGAGCGCGTTTTTTCCAAGATATGCTTCAATCACCTTAGGGTTGCTGCGGATGTCGAGAGGCCCTCCTTCAGCAATTTTCTCTCCATGATCGAGAACGATAATATGCTCAGAAATTTCCATAACCAGCTTCATGTCATGCTCAATTAGAATAATTGTTACATCAAACTCCTTCCTCACACAATAAATTAACTCTGTCAGCTCTTTTGTTTCCTTCGGGTTCATTCCTGCTGCTGGTTCATCCAGCAATAACACCTTTGGCTTTGCGGCAAGAGCGCGAGCGAGCTCTAGGCGGCGCTGCGCACCGTAAGAAAGATTTTGCGCTTCTTCATTCAAAAATTGCGCTAATCCAACGTATTCAAGCAAACGATAGGCTTCCTTTTGCGCTTCCCTCTCCTCACGGCGAATGCTCGGTACATTCAGCAATATTCCAAACAGCCCGCCTTTGATATGATTATGCAAGCCCACCATCACATTTTCAAGTACCGTCATACTGCCAAACAAACGAATATTCTGAAAGGTACGAGCGATTCCGCGCTTTGAAATATCATGCGCCTTTAAACCAACAAGCGATTGGTTTCCAAGCCAAATTTCTCCCTCGTCTGGTTTATATACCCCTGTAATCATATTAAAAAATGTTGTTTTTCCGGCACCATTCGGACCGATCACCGCGGTAATAGACCCGTTTTCGACTGTCATCGAAATGTCTTTTGCAGCGACAACACCGCCAAACCGCTTTGTCAAATGGGATACTTGTAAAATGGACATATACTTTCCCTCCCCCTTAGGATCCAAAGACCTTATCTTCTACTTTTTCCACTACCCCTACCTTTGCGCTTCCCTTTAGCTCTGCTTCGTTAAAAACTGGATTCTTTGCCGGAATAAGCCCTTGCGGACGATAGATCGCAAACAGAATTAAGATACCGCCAAAGATAAAACGCTGCATTTTAGCTGGAGATAAAGCTTCGGGAACTGCGAAAGCACCAGATTGGCTTACTTGATTCAGCCAATTTGTCAGCTCTGTTAGTACTTGCAAATTCAAAATAGTCATGATAGCGGCGCCCAAAATAACACCTGGCACACTGCCCATGCCTCCTAAAATTACCATAACAAGAATCGTGATAGACTCCATGAGCGTAAAGCTGGTCGGGTCAATAAATGCTTGTTTACCAGCAAATACAACACCCATCATGCCGGAGAAGGAAGCACCGATGGCAAATGCAAGCAGCTTTGCACGCACAAGATTGATGCCCATCGCTTGCGCAGCAATTTCATTTTCACGTACAGCCTTCCAAGAACGGCCAATTTTAGAATGCTCCAAGCGTCTGACAGCAAAAATAACGAATAACAAAATAGCAATTACAACGTAATAAAACTGACTTGAATTATTCAAGGTAAGACCAAACAAGGATGGTGCCTGAATCGAGGAAAGCCCCATTGCGCCGTTTGTAATGTTGACTGGCTTGTCTAGGTTATTGAACACAATGCGGATAATTTCACCAAAGCCAAGCGTTACAATCGCTAAGTAATCACCTTTGACACGAAGAACCGGAATCCCCAGAAGTACCCCAAATAATGCTGCAATCAATCCGCCAATCACAAGAAACAGCCAAAAGCTTTCTCCTGAAAGCGGGTATTCTCCAAACGGCATAAAATTCTGGGCTTGTCCTGTCGCAAAAATACCGTATGTATAAGCACCAACCGCAAAGAAAGCGACGAAGCCCAAGTCTAAAAGACCAGTAAAGCCGACAACAATGTTTAGTCCGAGAGCCATTGCTACATAAATACCGACTAAAGTCGCTACTTCCATGTACGATTCATATGCCGGACCAGCACTTGCCGTAAATGGAAGCAGTACAATCATTACGAACAATCCTAGCGCCCACTTTATCTTTACTGAAAACTTTGTATAATATAGCAGCAAAAGCGAGAATAATAGAAGCAAAAAAGCTGTCACTGATTTTTCCGCTAGATAGAGACTAAGAGAAGTAATCACAATGTATAGCGTGAGTACAATCATCTGCAAGATTGCACTTTCTTGTAATTGTTTCAGCAATGTTTTCATCCGCTCTCACCTACACTTTCTCGATAACTGCTTTACCGAAGAGTCCCTCAGGCTTAAAGATAAGGACAATGATTAAGATCGCAAACGCGAAAACGTCCTTGTATTCTGCGGCTAGTACACCGTGAGTAAGCACGGATAAGTTAGCGGATGCGAACATCTCGATTACACCGAGTAAAACACCCCCAACCATCGCACCACGAATATTGCCAATACCGCCCATAACTGCGGCTGTAAAAGCCTTCATCCCAAGAATAAAGCCGATATACGGATCGATTGTTCCATATTGGATAGCAAACAAAACGCCTGTGGCACCGCCAAGAGCAGAGCCTATAAAAAACGTGAGCGAAATTACTTTATTCACGTTTACAGACATTAACGCTGCAGTTTCACGGTCCTGTGCCACAGCACGCATTGCCATACCCCATCTTGTTCTGTTCACAAAGAAATCGAGCGCAACCATCATCACAATAGCTATCATAATGAGAATAAAAGAGGATGACCTCATTTGCGCATTGTTAAAGACTGATAGCATAGAAGATGTATGAATTGTAACTTGGTCTGTAAATAAAGAAGGAGCTGTAATAATATAGTTCCCTTTCTTAAATTCTGTAATAAAACGAACTATATCCTGCAGCAAGAAAGAAACTCCAATAGCTGTAATAAGCGTGATCAGTTTTGGCGCTTTCCGAAGCGGTCGATAAGCAACTCGCTCAATTCCCATTCCTAACACTCCCGTTACGATCGATGATGCTACAAGAACTAGAATAAGCGCAAGAATTGCTGGCATGGCTCCAATCCAGCCGAATCCTGCCATCGTGAGAAAAATTGCTGTTCCAATAAAAGCACCCGTCATAAAAATTTCCCCGTGCGCAAAGTTAATGAGCTCTAGAATTCCATATACCATCGTATAGCCCAGTGCGACGATGGCATATACTGTACCTAATGTTAAGCCATCAAGCAATACTTGCGGTAACGTATGAAGTACTTCTGCCAGCATGTTCTCCCTCCTCTTTTAATGATTTCTCTATTTTTCACACCACCAAACAACTTCGGATGAGTGGATAATGGAAAGAGGCATGGAATACTTTCCACACCTCTTTTTTGTTTTATTTCGTATTGCTTACCTCTCCTTCTTGAGTGCCAGGATATTTCGATTCATTTAATTTATAAATATAGATTTTTGAAAACTTATTATCTCCTTTTTCGTCAAAGCCTACCTTCGTTACAGCACCTTCATAGTTTTGAATGCTGCGAACAGCATCGCGCACCTGCTCGCGAGTCGGAAGCTTATTATCGTTTGCCGCAATTGCATCTTTAATTCCCTGTAGAACAACCCCCGCAGCATCATAGCCGTAAGCAGAGTACCCTTCAACCTCTTTGTTAAATTTCTTTTTGTAATCCTCAATAAACTTTTTGCCTTTCTCTGTTTTTGCTGGGTCAGCCGCAATTGACGTATAAAATGTATTTTTTGCTGCTGTTCCTGCGATTTCTACTAGCGTACCAGAATCTAAGCCATCACCGCCCATAAACGGAATTGTAATACCTTTCTCACGCGCCTGCTTCAGGAGCAATCCACCTTCCGCATATAAACCGCCGAAATAAATTAAGTCAGGCTTTTTCGCAAGCACTTTATTCAATACACCGTTAAAGTCCTTTTCACCCACTGTAATCGATTCATAACCTGCTATTTGTGCACCAAGCTTCTCGGCAGCCTTCTTAAATGCCGTTGCCAATCCTGTACCGTAGGCTGTTTTATCATCAATAACAAAAATATTCTTTGCCTTCAACGTTTGGACTGCGTATTCTGCACCCGCTGGACCTTGGAAATCATCACGGGCACAAATGCGATTTACCGATTTTAATTTACGGTCTGTAACCTCCGTTGCTGTATTTGTTGGAGATACCATAACAAGGTTGTTCTTCTCATATACTTCTGAAGAGGGAATCGCTACTCCGGAGTTCATATGCCCTACTACACCGAGAACAGCTTTATCTGCACCAACTAACTGGGCATTGGCTACGCCTTTTTTCGGGTCGGCTTGGTCATCATATGGAACGAGCTGCAGCTCAAATCCAAGCTTTTTAAACGCCTCTTTTTGTTCCTCTATTTGTAATTGCGCTCCAAGCTTAATTGCTTCCCCTTGCGTTGCAGATCCGCCTGATAATGGAGACTGCGTCACAATCTTAATGACCTTTCCGTCACTGCCTGACGATGTGCTTGCTCCCGTTTGCTCTGTCTTACTAGCACAACCTGCCAAAACTCCAAATACCAGCGCTGCGGACAAAGCTAGTGCCATTCCTTTTTTAAAAGCCACCCTGTTACCCCCTTGTTTTTCTGAATTTTATAAATATTTAGTTAAATGATACAGGAAGCATCTCATTTGTACAACCTACTATCATTCTAGATTTTTTTGCGTTTCTCGACATTGGTTCTGCAAAATGTTACAAATTTGTGACAAAAAAAGGCAGCGTTATACCTTTCGCAGGAATTAACACTATTTTTCCGAACATGGAGGGCTTCCGTATATTCTGGAGGCTGGAGCAGACCGCGGGGGCTGGACAACGCCCTGGAAAGTTTATTTTATAAAGAAAACCCGCCGATTGGCGAGCCCTGCCTTTGGGCGAAGACAGAGGCGTAGTTGCCCTTATCCTTTATTCCTAAAATTTCTCGCTACGTCGAATTGGCATCCAACTAGAAATTTATACTTTCCTAAAGTGCAAAGAAAAAACTCCTGCCCGAATTCCTTCGGACAAGAGTTTCTTCAGCCTTCCTGTTTAGCTACCTTCCAAACTTCTGTAACGGTACCAGCTTCATTCACATCAATCATGAGCGTACCATTGCTATAACGGTCTTTTTCTTTTAACGATTGTATATCAAGTTCTTCAGCGCCTCGTCTCTCTAGCTTCACGAACATCCTATAAGCATCATCCGCTATTTCCACTCCGACAATCCGATAAGGATTTGCCTTTAGCTCTTTAAATATTAAATGTCCACGCTTCGCCCGAGACGATAGTTCAATTTCAGATACCTTCATTTTTTTCACGCCTCCGCGCTGTGTAACAAGAATAAGGAAATCATCAGCCGATTGCAATGTAAGGCCACTCACTACATAGTCGTCTTCCTTTACATTCATTCCTTTCACACCCGCGGCACGAACACCAACAGCACTCGCTTCCCCCTCATGAAAGCGCAAAGCATACGCACTGTGCGTAATAAGTACAAGCTCCTGATTTCCATCCGTCAGCAGTACATCCACTACTTCATCACCGTTTTTCACGTTCACAGCAACGAGCGCTCTAGAATAACGCTGCACCTTATACTGCTTGAGTTCTGTTTTCTTCACCATTCCGTTTCTTGTCACGAATACTAAAAAGCGGTTGTCTTCCTCGAAATTCTGCACCGGAACCGCAGCAACCATAGTCTCATCTTTTTCCAGGGAAACAATGTTCGCAACGTGCTGACCTAAATCCTTCCATCGTATATCCGGCATCTCGTACACAGGCAAGTACAAATAATTCCCCTTATTAGTGAACAAAAGAACGGTATCCGTCGTGTTAATATCGAGGCGAGCAAGCAGACGGTCCCCTTCCTTCATACCAAAATCTTTTCCATTCGAAGCATTATGGGAACGCCAGCTTGTTCGCTTCATATAACCTTCTTTTGTAATTGTAACGATGACATCCTCCTGCGGAATCATCACTTCCATATCAATCTTAATTTCTTCAATTTCCTCTTCAATCAGCGTACGTCGTTCATCCGCATACGTTTTTTTAACACGCTTTAAATCTGTTTTAATGACTTGAAGAAGCTTTTTTTCACTATTCAAAATGAGCAGCAGCTCTTTGATTTTTTCATTGAGTTCTTCTGCCTCTTTTTGCAGCGCTGTAATGTCTGTATTGGTTAAACGATATAGCTGCAATGAAACAATTGCCTCCGCCTGTGCCTCTGTAAATGCGAATTTTGCAATTAAATTGTCCTTCGCATCACGCTTATCTTTTGACGCACGGATTGCTGCAATGACTTCATCCAGAATGGAAAGTGCCTTCATCAGCCCCTCCACAATATGCTGACGATCCTGCGCTTTTCGCAGTTCATACTGGGAACGGTTTGTGACTACCTCTTTTTGATGCGCGATGTAAGCATCCAATATTTGTGGCAGGCTGAGCAGCTTCGGACGGCGGTTATGAATCGCAACCATATTAAAATTATACGGGATTTGCAGTTCTGTATTTTTGTACAGATAATTTAAAATCCCCTCCGCATTTGCATCTTTTTTCAGTTCAATGACAATGCGAAGACCAGTGCGATCTGTTTCGTCACGCACCTCTGAAATGCCGTCCAGTTTCTTCTCGATACGCAAATCATCCATTTTTTTGACAAGATTCGCCTTGTTTACCTCATATGGAATTTCCGTTACAACAATTTGCTGCTTGCCGCTGCGCATATGCTCAATAGCGGCCTTGCCTCTAATAATAATTTTCCCTCGACCTGTCTCATATGCCTTTTTAATCCCTTCCAGACCTTGAATAATGCCCCCGGTCGGAAAGTCTGGCCCTTTCATAACAGTTAGCAGGTCATTGACTGTACAAAGCGAATTATCCATGCGCATGATCACAGCATCGATTACTTCCCCAAGATGATGAGGAGGAATCTCTGTTGCATATCCAGCGGAAATCCCTGTAGAACCGTTGACAAGAAGACTCGGAAACATAGCTGGCAAAACAACAGGCTCTTCACTCGTATCATCAAAATTGGGAACAAATTCAACCGTTTGCTTATCGATATCGCGCAGAAGCTCAGACGCGATTGCTGATAAGCGAGCCTCTGTGTAACGCATCGCTGCGGCCGGATCGCCGTCAATGCTTCCGTTATTGCCATGCATCTCCACAAGCACATTGCGCACCTTCCAATCCTGGCTGAGGCGCACCATGGCTTCGTAAACAGAAGAATCTCCATGCGGGTGGTAGTTACCGATTACATTCCCGACTGTTTTTGCCGACTTTCGAAACGGCTTATCTTGCACATTTCCCTCTACATACATCGAATACAGAATACGCCGTTGTACCGGCTTTAAGCCGTCACGGGCATCCGGCAATGCCCGATCTTGGATAATATACTTACTGTAGCGGGCGAAGCGGTCGCCCATTACATCCTCTAACGGAAGATCATGAAATTTCTCCGCCTGCATCCTGCTCCACCTCCGAAATCATCTCATTTTCCAAAATATTTCCTTCTTCCTGTAAACCGAACTGTACATTTCGCTCAATCCACTTTCGACGCGGCTCTACTTTATCACCCATGAGCGTGGTCACGCGGCGTTCAGCACGTGCTGCATCATCGATTTTGACACGAATGAGCGTTCTTGTTTCCGGATTCATCGTCGTATCCCAAAGCTGATCTGCATTCATTTCTCCAAGACCTTTATAGCGCTGAATTGTATAGCCTTTGCCAAAGCGTTTTGTAACTTCTTTTAGCTCTTCATCCGACCAGGCATATTCAATCGTTTCTTTTTTGCCGGTTCCTTTACTCACTTTATAAAGCGGCGGGAGCGCAATAAAAACCTTCCCAGCCTCAATAAGCTGCTTCATATAACGATAAAAAAATGTCAGCAGTAACACTTGAATATGTGCACCGTCCGTATCAGCATCCGTCATAATGACAACCTTGTCATAATTAATATCCTCAACAGAAAATTCCTGTCCAACACCGCCGCCAATGGCGTGAATAATCGTATTGATTTCTTCGTTTTTAAAAATATCCGCCAGCTTTGCCTTTTCTGTATTAATAACCTTTCCGCGCAGCGGCAGCACGGCCTGAAAACGTCGATCTCGACCTTGCTTGGCCGAACCGCCGGCAGAATCGCCCTCTACAAGGTACAGCTCATTTTTTTGCGGGTTGCGTGATTGTGCCGGCGTTAGCTTCCCACTTAAGGATGCCTCCGAACGCTTTTTCTTTTTCCCGCTGCGCGCTTCCTCCCGTGCCTTTCGAGCAGCTTCGCGCGCCTGAAATGCTTTAATTGCTTTTTTCACAAGCAATCCGCCAACATCTGGATTCTCCTGTAAAAAGTAAGCTAGATGCTCCGATACAATCGAATCAATTGCAGAACGAGCCTCACTCGTACCAAGCTTTCCTTTTGTCTGACCTTCAAACTGAAGCAGTTCCTCTGGAATACGAACCGATACGATTGCAGACAAGCCCTCGCGAATATCGGCACCTTCCAAATTTTTGTCCTTTTCCTTAAGCGCCCCAACCTTCCGCGCATATTCATTGAATACACGTGTCATCGCCGTCTTAAAGCCTGCTTCATGCGTTCCGCCATCCTTTGTACGGACGTTATTTACAAACGATAGAATGTTTTCTGAATAACCATCGTTAAACTGAAATGCCAGCTCTGCCTCGATGCCGCCCTGCTCACCTTCAAAAAACACAACCTTGTGAAGCACATCTCGCTCTTCGTTCAAATAGGATACAAACGCCTCGATTCCCGTTTCGTAATGAAATATATCCTCTAAATCGTTACGCTCATCCTTTAAGGCAATTTTCATACCCTTTAATAAAAATGCAGATTCTCTAAGACGTTCGCACAACGTCTCATATTGGAAGTTCGTTGTGCTAAAAATGGTCGCATCCGGCTTAAAATGAATCTTCGTTCCCGTCTGTTTCGTTACGCCTATTTTTTCAAGCGTTGTTACCGGGTTTCCTCCATGCTCAAAACGCTGCTGATACACAAAACCATCACGCTTAATGGTCACGACAAGCCATTCCGATAGCGCATTTACGACCGATGCGCCTACACCGTGCAATCCGCCGCTCGTCTTATAGCCGCCCTGTCCAAACTTTCCGCCAGCATGAAGCACTGTGAGAATAACCTCCGGCGTTGGCTTCCCGAGCTTATGCATGCCGGTCGGCATACCGCGCCCCTTATCCTCTACGCTAATACTGTTATCTTTATGTATCATAACCGTGATTTCACCGCCAAAGCCCGCTAGCGCTTCATCTACGGAATTATCCACAATCTCGTATACTAAATGGTGCAATCCTCGGCTATCTGTGCTTCCAATGTACATACCAGGTCTCTTTCGTACTGCTTCTAGACCTTCAAGCACTTGAATTGCATCCTCGTTATATTGAAACTGATGCTGTGTCAAATCCCCAAACTCCTTTCTATCTTTCGATAAGAACATACGTTTTCTCTATAGCATACCTTGTTTCTCCCTATGTTGGCAAGTATAGACACCCATTATAAAATATACAAGATATAAAAGAAAAATCCTTGTTTCCCACAAGGATTCCTGTAAGCTACTATTTCAGAAAAATAATAACCTGTCAATACATGACTACGAGAATATCTTCATCAATAGTCAAATGACAATGATCCCAAAAGGAATAATAAGAAAAACGGACAAGGCCCGCCTTTGCTCCCGAAGCAAAATGTTCTTCACCATGGAAAGCGCTTTTTTTGCATTTTGTAGGGAAGTTATTTTGCGGCAAGAAGTGGACCTTGGGAGCTAGACATTACCCCAAAAAGTTACACTTTCTTATCTTGTAAAGAAAACTCGCTGATTGGCGAGCCCTGTCCCCCGGGCGAAGACAGAGGCGTAGCCCTACTTATACTGTATCCCTAACATTTCCGTCTATGCCAAATAAACTTCTCGTTAGAAACTTATACATGCCTACAACAAAGTAAAACTCCCCATAACCAGCCCTTAAAACCTCGTATGTGTACCTCATTCATGCCTCATGCTACATTATAAGTATACAAACAGAAAAGAAGCCTCGCAATTGGCTTCTTTGTGAACGTTCTATCGCGTTAGCGCATGCTCCACCTTAATACAGCGATTCATAATAACCGTATAGCCCTGTTCCTGTAAAAATGCATACGTCTCCTCATCCTCTAATCCTAGCTGCGCCCAATAAATATCCGCATTAATTTCAACAAACTCCTTTGCCACATCCATTAAATGCTCAGAGCGTCGGAACACATTAACAATATCAACATGACCCTCAATATCTTTTAACGATTTTACGGCTTTTTTTCCAAGGATATACTCCGCATTTGGATTTACTGGAATAATATCATAGCCTGCATCCTGCATAGCCTTTGAAACCATATAAGACGTTCGCTGCGGATTATCGGATAACCCTACTACTGCAATCGTTTTACTTTTCTTTAACAGTTCGCCAATTTCAGTGCGTGTTGGATTTTGAATTGTCATTATAACCCCTCCTTTCCCAAGATTATACAAAAAGAGAAAGGACCATTTCAATAGAAACGGTCTATTCCCTTAGTCGGCATTTGCATCAAGCTTGATGGTTTCCTCCTGTTTTTTCCCATCACGATAGAAGGTTACCTTCATTTCATCTCCAATTTTTTTCTTTTCATATAGGTACTTCCGGAGCTGTACAGAGTCCTTCACTTCTTGACCATCGAGCGCCACAACCACGTCATACTGCTGCAAGCCTGCCTTTGCCGCAGGAGAATTTGCAGTTGTTTGTAAAATAATGACTCCACCTGTCACTTCTGTTGGAAGGTTTAATTGTCTGCTTGCGTACGTTGACACTTCATCCAGAGAACGAAGCTGTACTCCTAGAAACGGACGTTGCACTTTTCCATATTTTTCAAGTGATTCAACAATCGGTTTTGCCACATTGATTGGAATTGCAAAACCGATTCCTTCCACAGCTTCCTGTGCAATTTTACTGGAATTGATGCCGATTACTTCGCCGTTCTCATTAAACAATGCGCCACCGCTGTTACCTGGGTTAATCGAAGCATCTGTTTGCAATACTTCTGCCTGCCAATCCGCGCTGCCATCCTGATCAACATCTACCGGGATTTCACGATTCTTGCTGCTGATAATACCTTCTGTGACTGTTCCATCTAAACCAATCGGATTCCCAATGGCAATTGCCTGCTCTCCAACACGTACTTTATCAGAATCACCAAGCGTTGCAACTGTCTTAATGTTCGTTCCATCAATTTCGATAACAGCCAAGTCAAGCCAACGATCTGCTCCAACAAGCTTTGCTGCAATTTTTTCTCCGTTCGCAAGCTTTACTTCAAGACGCTTTGCCCCTTCAACTACATGATTATTTGTAATCACAAGGGCTTTATTTCCTACCTTCTTATATACAACACCAGAGCCGGAACCAGCTTCGGAATCCTGCGCATCCAATGTATCCGCTGTTTGATAGTTAATAACGCCGACCACTGCTTCCTTTGCACCTTGAATCATACCGGCAAGATCTGTCGACTTCATGTTATTCACAACAGGCACCGCCGTCCCTTCACTTTGCTGCACCTGCTGTACAACAGAAGCCTGTCCCTTTTGATTTTGAAGGGCCGGTATGTAGTTGATCGAAGCCGTCACGGTCGCAGCTCCGATAACCGCCCCAACAAAGCCGGAGAAAAAATAGCCCTTTCTGCTGCGACGCTGTGGTTTTTCTTCAAATCTTGTAGTCATCTCAGTTTGATCATAGTAGCCCATCGTCTATCTCCCCTCTAGTTTATCATGCTTATATGATACAAAAATTTGGTGAAAATTTAATGAAAGTTTAGTGAAAAAATACTTATAAATCACTTGCTCTCTTCCATTTTAACCAAAATTCTGCAAAATCGCACATAAATCCTACCAGCAATTGCTTGTTCCTTTGCAGTCCGGCTTGTACGGCTAATCAAGGACTATTCCTCAAACTTATATCCGACACGGATCACTGTACTAATATGCCTAGCACGTGTCCCAAGCTTATTTCGTAGCTTTTTAATATGGGTGTCAACAGTACGATCATCACCATAATAATCATATCCCCATAGGTGATCCAGTAAGTGCTGCCGTGAGAGTACAATCCCTCTATTTTCCATTAAGTACATAAGCAATTCAAACTCTTTATGTGTTAAAATTACCTCCTGCCCATCCACGAATATCGTCCTGGATAAACGATTCAATATGATGCCGCTAACGGATAATGTATGCTCCGCTGATTGTGCAACCGCACCTTCCGCACGCTTAAGCAGCGTCTTCGCTCTAGCTACCAATACCTTGGGACTAAAGGGTTTGGTGACATATTCATCTGCTCCGAGCTCAAAGCCAAGCAGTGTATCCTCTTCATCTGAACGGGCTGTCAGCATAATCACTGGAACGGTCGACTCTCTTCGAATCTGCCTGCAAACAGACCAGCCATCGATTTCAGGGAGCATAATGTCTAAAATAATTAAATGAATGGCATGCTGTTCGAACAAAGCAAGAGCTTGTTTTCCATCCTCTGCTCCCACAACTTCAAAGCCTTCGTTTCTGAAATAATCGGAGATAATCTCCCGCAGCCGTTGTTCATCTTCGACAAGCAGCACTGTTTTGCCCATTATCATCCGATTCTCTCCCCTCCTTCAGTCGAATGATGCGCTGATTGCTGCTCCCCCTAAAGGGAAGTGTAACATCTCGCTTCTTCATCTCGAACCTCCCGTCTACCAATACATCCACATGCTTCAACGTTTCTATCATATCATCATTTTTAGAATTGTATATCTCCTCAAGCGTATAACCTGTGTATACCCATAAGTTTTTCCCATAGGCTTTAATTTCTTTTGCCAACTCCTTGACTTCAAAGGCTTGGTACAAAGGTTCCCCGCCAGAAAAAGTCACCTCAGTTAGCGGATTGCTTATAATTTCCTCTAAGATTTGCTTCTTTGTCATGCTCGTTCCGTTTTCTATTTTCCAAGACTTCGGATTATGGCAGCCATAGCATCGATGCGGACAACCCGCAAAGAAAATAACTGTACGCAGTCCTTCTCCATCGACAACGCTATCATGTAAAATATTCATAATCCTCATGTATGCTTCACCCGCTCCCGCTCCTCGCTTCGTTTAGCACCGTTCCATTTCGTCATATCCCCGACAAGATAGCCAGTAATACGCCGAATTCGTTCGATTTTCGTTTCCTCAGCATTTCCGCAAGACGGGCACACAGTTTCAATCATACCGTGATAGCCGCAGCATTTACATTGATCAATAGGGTGATTAATCGAGCCATATCCGATATGGTGCTGCAGCATAGCCATGACGATGTAATGAAGCGCTTCTGCATTATGAACAGCTGCCCCATCTAGTTCAATGTACGTAATATGTCCGCCATTGCAAAGCTCATGAAATAACCCTTCAATCCGAATTTTATCTAGCACTCTGATTGGGTAGTGCACCGGAACATGGAATGAATTTGTGTAATACTCTTTATCTGTAACACTGGTAATCACACCAAACTCTCTTCGATCCTGCTTCGTAAATTTGCCTGACAATCCTTCTGCGGGTGTGGCAAGCAAGGAAAAATTGAGTTGATGCCGCTTTGTCGCCTCATCCGCTTTGTTTCTCATGAAACGGATAATATCAAGCCCAAGACATAATGCCGCTTCGCTTTCCCCATGATGTTTTCCTACCAAAGCAACTAGACATTCCGCAAGCCCAATAAATCCAATACTCAATGTCCCTTGTCTGATAATACTTTCAACAGGCGCATGAAGCTCTAATTCTTCTCCGCCGCGCCATACACCTTGGGTATACAAAAACTGAAAATCCCGCGCTTTTTTGCGAGCTTGATAGTAAAACCTCTCAAGCAGTTGCTGAATGACAAGCGCAATGTACTGCTCCAGCGCTTGAAAGAATTGCTCCGTACTTGTGCTCTGCAAGGCAAGTTTTACAAGATTAATGGATGTAAATGACAAATTCCCTCTTCCCACTGCATTTTCCTCACCGTGAATATTCGCCATTACACGTGTTCTGCATCCCATATAACAGGCTTCACTTTCAGAACGGCCATCATAGTACTGCAAATTAAAGGGGGCGTCTAAAAACGCGAAATTCGGAAACAGCCGCTTTGCTGTTGTTTCCAGTGCAAGTCGATACAAATCATGGTTTCGATCATTTGGAAGTACATTAATTCCTTTCTTCAGCTTAAATACCTGAATGGGAAAAATAGGAGTTTCACCGTTTCCAAGACCAGCCTGCGTTGCTAAAAGCAGCTGACGGACGAACATCCTCCCTTCTTTTGACGTATCCGTCCCATAATTGATGGACACAAACGGCACTTGTCCCCCACCTCGGCTATGCATACTATTTGCATTATGGATGAATGCTTCGCACGCCTGATATGTCTCTTGCTTTGTTTCCTCCCAAGCAATTTGTTGTATTTCCTCTACTCCAAAGCGGGCATAACTGCCAAGTCGTTCTACATGACATTTATATGTTTTGCGTACATATGGCGCCAAGTCCCTGTCAAACATAGCAAACGATTGCCCGCCATGCTGCATGTTTTGATTGGCTTGTAAAATGATAGCGGCTAGTGCCATGGCACTGCTAATGCATTTTGGTTCCCTCATATGACCGTGCCCGGTGGAAAATCCATCCTTTAACAGCTTGGACAGCGGGATTTGCGAGCATGTTGTTGTTCCTGCCGCATAGAAATCCAAATCATGAATATGGATTAGATTATCCTGCACTGCTTCCTTTACTTCCTCAGTTAGCAAATATTCCAATGCATAAAACTTGGCACCTTCAGAGGAAAATTTCCCCATGATACCCATTGGTGAATGTCCATCGACATTTGCATTTTCCTGCAGCAAATCCTGCTCCTCATACTGAATCACCCCTTGAAACGAAGCTGCCAGCTGTTCTAAAGCATACTGCTTTTCCATTGAAAGTTTCCTCATCCCCCTCACTCCACACAAAATATAGTATCATCAACATTAAAATTATACTGTATGTAGAATTGGAAAAATGTGCAGATTCTCACAGTATTGTGACACATATTGTATAACGTCTCTGCGCAGCAGTTTGTAAAGAAAACTCGTCGACTGGCAAGCCCTACTTATACTGTATTCCTAAAATTTCTCACTACGTCGAATTGGCTTCTAGCTAGAAATTTATAGCTTCTTACCGTGCAAAAAAAACAACTTCTAACTTTTTCGTTATATGATACAATAGATTAGGAAAAACGGCCTCTTGTTGTTTTTATTACTATCATCCTTATAAAGGAGAAGAAACGTATGCTTACATACATTTTATTTCTAGTCGCCTATTTACTGGGCTCCATTCCGTTTGCCTTAGTAGTCGGAAAACTCGGGTACGGGATAGACATACGACAGCATGGGAGCGGAAATCTAGGTGGTACAAATACATTCCGCACATTAGGTAAGAAGGCGGGATTTATTGTAACATTTGCCGATATTTTAAAAGGCACACTTGCAGCATCTTTGCCTGTTATTTTCAATGTTGACATTCACCCGCTTTGGTTTGGTCTACTTGCAATAATCGGACACGTTTATCCAATTTTTGCAGGCTTCCGCGGCGGCAAAGCAGTTGCTACGTCAGCAGGTGTTGTTCTATTTTATCAGCCTGTTATTTTCTTAGTGGTGATACTTGTATTTTTGGCACTTTTGTATACAACTAAATATGTCTCCCTGTCCTCCATGATAACAGCTGTCGTCGCTGTCATCGCCGCTATCATTGAAGGTGATAAACCGTTTATCTTCGGTATCTCATTTATTGCTCTGTTTGTTATTTATCGACATCGAGCCAATATTAAACGCATTTTAGATAAAACGGAACCAAAGGTAAAATTGTAAAAATAAAAGGCGTTATAACGCAAAAAGGAGTTGTAAAGCATAAAGATAGCGCCTTTTTGCGTTTTTTTCTATACTAATAAGTAAATGCAAAATTTAGGAGGAAGAGTTATGGAGATGTTTGTGTCAAAAGACGCAGCTGCTTGGTATAAAAATGAACTACACTTACAGCAAGGTGATGCCATTCGATTTTTTGTGCAATACGGAGGCTGCAGTACAGTACAAAAAGGTTTATCACTTGGAATTCGCAAGGACTTGCCTGTAAACCCGGCAGCTCAGGTCACAGAAAATGGCGTAACCTTTTTCATTGAAGAAGACGACGAATGGTATTTCGATGGCCATAATCTTTCTGTCATATACGAGCCAAATGCAGAGGCGCCAGACTTTCAATACGAAAAATAAAAAAAACTCGCCGATTTTGGCGAGTTTTTTTTAACTGAATTCATCTTATTCTAATATCGCGGTGTAAATTGGATAGTTAACTTATTTTACTTTCTTCTATAGCATGTTGCCAACTTGGGTAGTAATACAAAGCACTCCGCATTAAATCAGGATAAAGTTGTTTTATCTCTTTTTTACGTAAAGAGTTACCTTCGTTCTCTAACTTCTGGATCTGAGCAATGACTTCCTTCGATGTCAAAGGGACACCCATTTTGCATTCCTCCCTTTCCAAGTTATCATGATTCTCTTTCCCATTGACTAACAAGTTATTCCTATAAACATAGCTGTATATTCATCACACTTATGTTATACCAAATTTTAACAGATAGGATTGATGTTGTAAAGAAGCCTGCTCTATTAATGTTCCCCTCCAAAATAGGCATTGATAGAATCTTTCTAGATGAAGATTAATTTGTACAATTATTGCTGGATACAAATCGTAATGCACGGCTTAACACTGTCGGCATTACGGATACATGATCTTCTCCATCTAGCTCATTAAACTCTATCTGCAGTCTACTATCAGCTAAATGTAACAAGCGTTTTGATAGTGCTTTTGCATCTTCAATCATAAAGTCTTTTTCTAATGAACCTACTGCAAGAAAAAGCCTCACATCTAAATTGTCCTTGTCCATTCACGTTGGAGAAGGCAATATGATTGTAGTTGACGTCCACACCGATGACACCATCTGCTTTTGCGTGATTGAGATGAGGATGTTCTGGCTCTTCTACGATACATTTGATGATATAGTACGTACCATGGTCTTCGATGGACCAACCTGTTTCAATTTCTCCTTTTTTTGCTCCTGCCGAAGGAGACGATGCTGGAGTTGTCCGATTCTTGCCTTGAGGCGTTTGATTTCTTTATTTTTTCGAGTGACTAAATTTGGATTAATAAAAAAAACTTGCCGACTTGGCAAGTTTTCTCTATTTCTTTACGTTCTCTCATTCACTTTGTTTTTTTGCTTTTTCATATACCTCATACCATTCTGGATAGAATTTTTTAAATGAAACGGGCCGAAATGTATCCTGTTTTACTAGGATATTTGTTGTGCTTGCTGTAATGCACAGCTCTTCTTTTTCATTATACACTTCATAGCCATATACAACGCGAAGCGGGTTCAAGGCCTCAATCCACGTTTTCACGAGTGCCCGCTCCCCGTAGCGCATTGCCTTTCGATATGTAACCTGCAAATCTAATACAGGAGAAACAATACCCTGCTTCTCCATTTCTACATAGGAAAGGCCTAAGTCTTCAATAAGCTGCGTACGCCCAAGCTCTAGCCAAATGACGTAGTTCGCATGATACACAACGCCCATTTGATCTGTTTCTGCATAGCGAACTTCAACACGTTTTTCTGATATGTACAAGCTATATCCCTCCATGCTCTGTTAACGATACTAATCATAATACAAGATGTGGCAAAATAAAATAGAAGCGACGTATCTTTTTCCTTATAAAGGAGGGATTGTATGCTGCAAATTGTAACAGTGCAACGCGGTGATACTTTGTACAAAATAGCACAGCGTTATGGAACAACTGTCGAAACGATTACAAATGACAACGGTTTAAATCCTGCACAAGTGTTAGTCGTCGGGCAGGCGTTAATCGTCAATACACCCGGAAATGTATATTATGTTCAGCCTGGAGACAGCTTATATAAAATCGCTCTAACGCATAACACTACCATTAATGCATTGACAAATGCCAACAATATTTCTGCGAACGTGATGCTGCAAGCCGGACAGCGTTTATATATCCCAAGAGGCTCGAAACGAAACGCGGAATCTATTGCTTATCTGCAGCCAACGTCTATTCCCATTAGGGAAAGTCTCGTAACGGCTACAAGGGCCGCTTCTCCGTATCTCACATACTTAGCCTATTTTAGCTTTGAAGCAAAACGGGACGGAACACTCGTTGAGCCGACAAGCATCCCAACCGTTTTAGATGCTATTAGTGCGAATCGTGTAATCCCCATGCTCGTTGTGTCAAATCTAGAAAACGGCAATTTTAGTACGGAGTTAACCAGTGTGCTGCTCAATAATTCAGCTATTCAAAATAAACTGATTACAAACGTCCTGCGAATAGCGGAACAATACGGCATGCGAGATGTACACTTCGATTTTGAAGATGTGGCTGCAACTGACCGTGAAGCATACAATCAGTTTCTGCGAAATGTAAAAGCACGCTTACCACAAGGCTATACACTAAGTACCACGCTTGTTCCAAAAACCAGTTCGGCTCAAACCGGACGATATTATGAAGGGCTGGATTATAAAGCGCACGGAGAGATTGTCGATTTTGTAGTCATTATGACTTATGATTGGGGTTGGCAAGGGGGGCCTCCGCAAGCTGTGTCACCAATTGGTCCAGTAAAACAGGTTATCCAATATGCAAAATCACAAATGCCAGCAAACAAAATTATGATGGGGCAAAATTTATACGGCTTTGACTGGCCGCTTCCATTTAAACCTGGCAATATGGCCAAAGCCGTCAGCTCCGTTGCCGCTGTTGCTTTAGCCAGAGCACACAATGCTGCCATCGCTTTTGATTACACCGCTCAGGCACCTCACTTTACCTATAGAAATGCACAAGGTGCACTGCATGAGGTATGGTTTGAAGATGCAAGATCCGTTCAGGCGAAGTTCAATTTAATAAAAGAACAGGGGATACGCGGGATTAGCTATTGGAAAATCGGCTTACCCTTCCCGCAAAACTGGCGTCTGCTTACCGAAAACTTCAATATTATCAAAAAAGGCTGATTATCTCAGCCTTTTTTTTTATTCTCTTCCTTCACGATGGGCATACTCATCTTTAATTTCATCACGCATCGCAGCAATGCTGTCTAAACGACGTTGATTCTTTGCTTGAATCGCAGCGCGGTCCTTTTCATTTGAAAACTCAGCTGCTTCTTCTGCCTCATGCATATTATGAATTGTGTTTTGTACCATTTCCTGTAGCTTTTCTACGTTATCGCTTCGATCATCCGGGTTCGATTTATATTGCTTTGTCATGCTGCATTCCTCCTCATGTGTAAGATACAACGTTAGTTTGCTTTAATTACAAACGAATATGTATGGTAAAGAAAACTCATCGATTGGCGAGCCGTTAGGCGAAGACAGAGGCGTAGTGGCCCTTATACTGTATCCCTAAAATTTCCGACCACGTCGAATTCACTTCCAACTAAAAATATATACTTTTTTACAGTGTAAAGAAAACTCGCTGATTGACGAGCCGTTAGGCGAAAGCAGAAGCGTAGTTGCACTTATACTGTATTCCTAAAATTTCCGACTACGTCGAATTCACCTCTAGTTGAAAATGTATACATTCTTACAGTGAAAACAGAATGGGAAAGTGAGAAAAAGGACGATTTCTCGTCCTTTTTCCTCACATATATCATTTCACAGGCAGCACCATTGCCTATGCTTAACCGTTATAATTATGAATAGCAACAGGCGTTTCTCCTGTTTTCGTTTGCATCTTCTTTCCTTTATTCCCATCAAAGCCCTTTGATTGCGTACCAATATGATCTGGCTGGAAGCGTTTAGTATCGTGTTTTTGATTGCCCATTGTTTATCCCTCCTCACACCAATAGTATGATTCCTAGCGTGAGAATTATACAAGGTGCTATTCCGCTTGTTCTAACCGGCGTAGTTCTAAACGCTGTTCTAATCTCTCTTCAAGCTGCTCAATAGCTGCTTGATCACTCAATAGCTGCTGCTTATTTTCCATCACAAGTTCCTCAAATGTTTTTCTTCTATTTCGTCTCATATGCCC
This sequence comes from Ectobacillus funiculus, assembly GCF_004138295.1. Taxonomy (GTDB): domain Bacteria; phylum Bacillota; class Bacilli; order Bacillales; family Bacillaceae_G; genus Ectobacillus; species Ectobacillus funiculus. Next base: position 68,361 of record NZ_SCFM01000031.1, read on the forward strand.
CATCCTTTCCAATTGTTGCTATTAGGTAGTATTGGCATAAGAAAGATTATTTCATACAAGTTGTAAGAAAATTTGTGTTTTTCACACGAGAAGCAGAATTACAAAAGTATTTTAAATGTTCCTCATTTGTTCGCCTTTTTTATATAAAGACAAAAGGAGTCCTTATAAAAACAGCTCCTTATTGTAATGCTTGTATTGTTTTTTCCATATACTCCCCTGTCATCGCACCGATAGATTTTTGCCGGATTACACCTTTTGTATCCACAAAATAAGATGTCGGCAGAACCATAATCCGATACGTATCACTTACTTCGGATGTGCTATCGAACAAAATAGGAAAGGTAACACCATATTGGGAAGCAAAGCTTTTCACCTTCTCCTTTGTCTCGCCTGTCGATAAAGCAGTAGCGTTTACCGCCAAAATTACAACATCCTCTTTATGCTTCTCGTAAAAAGTTTGCATTTCCGGCACTTCTTGTCTACATGGCGGACACCAAGTTGCCCAAAAATTTAAAATTACCTTTTTTCCTTTTAAATCTGACAGCTTGACTTTAGAGCCGTCGAGTGCATGCAGTTCAAAATCAGGTGCTTCCTTACCGATTTCCAATCCTTGATTGGCCAATGCTTCCTCTACCTGTGGCTGCTGAACGACTTCTTGCTTCTCCTCTTTCCAAAACTGGTTATAAAGCGCATAACCGGCAAGCACGGCAAGCAGACCAATGAGTATAACTTTACGCAGCATATGAACACTTCCTTAATTTAACAGTTTTTTCTCATTTAGCTTATACAAGCCTGTAAAGGAATATTCGCATAACTTTATACTGTAAGAAAGTATAAAGTTCCAACCGAAGGCCAATTCGACGTAGTAGGAGATTTTTGGAACACCGTGTAAGTGCAACTACGCCTCTGTCTTCGCCCAAGAGCATGGCTCACCAATCGGCGAGTTTTCTTTACACTGTAGGAAAATATAAATTTCCAGCTAGAGGACTATTCGACGTAGTCGGAAATCTTAGGAATACAGTATAAGTGCAACTACGCCTCTGTCTTCGCCCAAGAGCAGGGCTCGCCAATCGGCGAGTTTTCTTTAATTAAAACACATCCCGGTGATTTTGGAAACAATTACAAATTCGGAACATATGCTTGCAAAGGTCCCATGTCAAGCGGACTTTGATCTAACATTACGTTAGACTTTCACCGTAATAACGTAATACAATTCAGCTAAAGCCGTAACAGTCCTTACATGTTACTCAAATCACGAGATGGTTTATCTGCTAGCTAGTTAAAAATATTTTCCCCCTATGTCTAGTACCAAGAGCTTTTTTTACATCTGCGAGATCATATTGAATTTGAGGTCTTGTTAAAATTAACTGTTTATCATGAATGAATTGGATAATCTGATGAAATGTTTCATGCCATTTTCGGACAGATACTTGTTGATTCCAATGACGTAAATGAAATATGTTTGTATGTACTTTTGTGCTATTCATAATTTCTGTCCAATTGACAGGTATTCCTGACAAAAGACCGATCGTTAAGAACGTTCCATTAGGGCTAACACAGTAGGCTAAATCTGTACCAGATCGGCCGCCAATAGAATCAATTGCGGCTTTTGCTCCACAGCCACTTGTTAATTCCATCACCGCATTATAGAGCAAGGTAGTCTCTGTATTAATTACATATGAAGCACCAAGTTGAATTAGTTCTTCAGTATAGTTGTCATTTCGCGTTACCGCAATCAAACGAAAGCCTAAAATACGAGATAATTGTGCAAAAATACGACCAATAGCAGATCCACATGCATTTACAATTAAAGTCTCTCCTGACTTTAACGCCAAGACCTCCGTACAAATAACCCATGCTGTAATAGGATTAATATAGAGCTGTGCTGCGGTATCATCTTCTAGGTAATCAGGAATTACCACGGCCAGTTCAGCTGAAGTTTTCACAAATTCCTGCCATGTGCCTTCTCCTCGTAATGGCAATACTCGTTTTCCGAGAAACCATTTAGAAACAGAAGGACCTACCTCTTCTACGGTCCCAACTCCTTCATACCCTGGAACACTCGGTAAAGAAATTCGATTGGAATACGCTCCTCGAATGGGAATTAAATCAGATGGGTTAATCGGCCGAGTTTTCATTCGTACTAGCACTTCACCAATACCCGGGTCGTTTACTTTTATATTTTCCACTTGTAAAACCTGCTCTGGGTCTCCAAATTCATAAAACCGAATGCTAGTTGCTTTCAACATAGATAATCTCCTTAGTTAAAAGAAAAAGCGTGTGATACATATTTGTACCCACGCTTTTTCTTTTAACACACATATTATATTCATACATCCAACCGCATAATCATGTAAAGTGCCTTTGTAAGATACGTACACTTAACTTCGGCACTCAATAAACCTGCCTGTTTTTGTATTATTTTGTTACTTCAGATTCCTTTAGCTTTTCGCGAAGTACCATTTGCAGAATACCGCCGTGACGGTAGTAGTCGATCTCAACTTCAGAGTCGAAGCGAGCTACAACTTCAAATTCCTTCACGCTGCCTTTTGCGTCTGTTGCAGTTACTTTTACAACATCACGTGGTTTCACGTTTTTGTCAACATGAATTGTGAATGCTTCATCACCTGCAAGACCTAATGTTTCTGCGCTTTCCCCATCCTTGAATTGAAGTGGAAGAACGCCCATTAACACAAGGTTGCTGCGGTGGATACGCTCAAAGCTTTCAGCGATAGCCGCTTTAATACCTAAAAGATTTGGACCTTTTGCAGCCCAGTCACGGGAGCTTCCCATACCATAATCTTTGCCCGCAATAACAAGAAGACCTGTTCCATCTTCTTTATACTTCATTGCTGCATCGTAAATGGATGTCACTTCACCAGTTGGCCAGTATGTTGTATAACCGCCTTCTGTGCCAGGCGCGATTTGGTTTTTGATACGGATATTTGCGAACGTACCACGCATCATTACTTCATGGTTACCACGACGGGAACCGTAAGAGTTGAAGTCAACCGGTTGTACGCCCTTTTCTAGCAAGTAACGTCCCGCAGGCGTGTTTTTGCCGATAGAACCAGCTGGAGAAATATGGTCTGTCGTTACAGAATCACCAAATTTACAAACGACGCGAAGACTTGTTAATGGCTCTACTTCGCCTGGTTCAGCCGATAACCCTTCGAAGAACGGAGGATTTTGGATGTACGTGGACTCTGTATCCCATGTGTACAATGCTTCGTTAGATGTTTGGATTTCGTTCCAACGCTCATTGCTATCAAATACGCGCTCGTATTCTTTTTTGAACACTTCTGTTGTTACAACAGCTCCTACTACTGCTTCAATTTCTTCCGCAGTCGGCCAAATGTCAGCAAAGTATACGTTGTTGCCGTCTTTATCTGTTCCTAACACATCGTTGCGAAGGTCGATATCTACTGTACCTGCAATTGCATACGCAACTACAAGCGGCGGAGATGCTAAGTAGTTTGCTTTTACAAGCGGGTGAATACGGCCTTCAAAGTTACGGTTACCAGAAAGCACCGATGTTACTAGCAAATCGCTATCCGCAATTGCCTTTTCCAACTCAAGATCTAACGGACCGGAGTTCCCGATACATGTTGTACATCCGTAACCTACTGTGTTGAAGCCTAATTGATCCAAATAAGGAGTTAAGCCGGATTTATTCAAGTATTCTGTAACAACTTTAGAACCAGGAGCTAAGGATGTTTTCACGTAAGCAGGTACGCTTAATCCTTTTTCAATTGCTTTCTTCGCTACAAGACCTGCACCAATGAGCACGTATGGGTTAGATGTGTTCGTACAGCTTGTAATCGCCGCAATTGCGATTGCACCTGTTTTCATTGTTACTTCTTCGCTCTCTACAGTTGCTGTCAATTGCTTGTCAAACTCCGCTTCTGTAAAGCCGAATCCTTGGTTTCCAACAGGAGCTGTTACCGCCTTGCGGAATGCTGCCTGCATATCAGAAAGAAGGATTAAGTCTTGCGGACGTTTTGGCCCAGACAAGCTTGGCTCGATTGCAGAAAGGTCGATTTCTACAAGGTCTGTGTAGATTGGGTCTTCGCTACCAGCTGTGAAGAACAATCCGTTCGCTTTGCAATATTCTTCTACAACGCGTACTTGCTCTTCTTCTCTGCCTGTTAGACGAAGGTAGTTCAAGGAAGCTTCATCGATTGGGAAGAAACCACAGGTTGCACCGTACTCAGGAGCCATGTTCGCCACTGTCGCACGATCAGCAAGAGGCATGCTTGAAAGACCAGGTCCGAAGAATTCTACGAACTTGCCTACTACACCTTTTGCACGCAATACTTGTGTAACCTTTAACGCAACGTCTGTTGCTGTTACACCACTTGGCAGCGATCCTGTTAATTTCACACCGATTACTTCAGGAACTGGGAAGTAAGAAGGTTGTCCTAGCATTCCAGCTTCCGCTTCGATACCGCCTACGCCCCATCCAAGAACGCCGATACCGTTGATCATTGTTGTATGAGAGTCTGTACCTACTAAAGAGTCTGGATATGCAACAAGTACACCGTCTACTTCCTGCACGTGAACGACAGGAGCCAAATACTCAAGGTTAACTTGGTGGACAATACCAGTTGCCGGCGGAACCGCACGGTAGTTATCGAACGATTTTTGCGCCCAGCTTAAGAATTTGTAACGCTCTTCATTTCGTTTGAACTCTAGGTCCATGTTGAATTGAAGCGAATCTTCTGTACCCGCCTTGTCTACTTGCACGGAGTGGTCAATAACAAGATCAACCGTAATCTCCGGATTAATTTTATCAGGATCTCCACCTAAATCTGCCATAGCTTTACGCAAGGAAGCTAAATCTACAACAGCCGGTACACCTGTGAAGTCTTGCAAAATAACGCGAGAAGGCTTAAATGGAACATCGATGTCTTTCACATCGGCTGTACCCCATTTTGCTAAATTTTCTACATGCTCATTTTTAATAACGCGGCCGTCTACTTGACGAAGAACGGACTCGAGCAATACTTTAATGGAATAAGGTAAACGAGAGATTTTGCCAATCCCTGCGTCCTCAAGCGCATTTAAACGATAGTATTGATACGTTTTGCCGTTTACTTCAAAAGAAGTACGTGCGTGGAATGGATCGTGTTTCACCATTTATGTTTCCCCCCTGTTAAACGTAAACAAGCTGAATTTTCTAAATACGGAGTTTATGCAAACTCTTTCAAAAGCTTACGATACTATCTTATTACAACTTGGAACATAAGTAAATAATAAGAAACTTATAGTTTGCAATAAGTATTCGTTATAAACAATCATTCATACATGCATATTGTTTTCTTAATGTAGAACAAACATGCATCAATATAACCAAACATAATGGCATCCTCTTTTTCGGCTCGAATAGACAGCAAGCGTCTATCAAATACTAGGTGCAACGGAGGTGATATACAATGGCAAAACGAAAAGCGAATCATATCATTCCTGGAATGAATGCGGCATCCGCACAAGGAATAGGTACAGGCTATAACGAAGAGTTTTCCAATGAACCGCTGACAGCTGCGCAGCGTCAAAACAACAAAAAGCGAAAAAAGAATCAGTAAAGAAAACTCGCCAATTAACGAGCCGTTAGGCGAAAACAGAGGCACAGTTGTACTCACACTGTATTCCTAAAATTTCCGGCTATGTTGAAGGACTTCTAGCCGGAAATTTATATCTTCCTACAGTGTAAACATAAAACCCGCCAATATAGGCGGGTTTTTCCTTAGCTAAAGCTATCCTGTCCATCTACATCTTGCATAATCTTGCGCAAATCCTGTTCATATTTTTGCAATTGATCATACTGCGTTTCTGTTGCGTTTTCTAACGCATTTTGAATTTGCTCATATGCCTCGCCCACCTCTTTGCGAAGATGCTTTAGCTGGCTTGCATAATCCGGGTCATTTGCCACGATGCTGCTTGCGATATTTACTGCTTCCTTTGTTCCTTGCTGCGCTGCTTGAAACGCCTGCTGCTCGTCTTTATTGTACGGCATAAAAAATCCCCTTTCTTGTCACTCTTTTCCTCTATATATTTCGTAGCTTCCCGCTAAAACATACAGGTATATTTACACAAAATTCTCTCATCCTAATAGGGAAGGAGGGATATTTCATGGAACGAAACAGCGCAAAATCCATTCGTCGCAACTCACCGAAGGACGCACAACCATCGAGCGGTCAACCGGAACCAATGAGCGGCTCTCATAAAGTAAAAAACCGTAACCATACACGTCAAAAACATAACACCCATCACGATCAATAAGTTATATGAAGCCCGCCTTCAGCGGGCTTTCTAACTCGAAAAACAAGCCTAATGTTTAGTTTCCATATTTATCCATCAATTGTTCAATTATTCAAATACAATCCTTTTTTCTTTGTTTACATATTCCCTCATTCGGCCACATAATGTGATATTGATATACAATTCTGCGCTTTATATCACCTATCTATCCTCCCGCTGTATATCATGTATCAAGAATCAGAATAACGGAGGGTTTCGCGCCATGTGTGCAAAGAAAAAAAAGGACTGCTTTTTTCAAGTCGAAGGATTTGAACAGTGGATGGACCAATTTTTCGCAGATCCTTACGCTAGCTTTTATTATCCAGAAGGGCTTCGCATTGATTTATTTGAAACGGAACAAGAGTATATTTTGGAAGCCGATGTCCCGCCCAATGCTTGTCAAAGCGATATTATGATCGAAAAGACAGAGAATGGACTGCGTATTCTCATCCAAACAAAAACAGGTCCTGCACTCATGCGTGATATACAGCTGCCTGTGAATATCATGTACAAACGTATGAATGCTTCTTTTGAAAACGGTTTACTAGAAATCCATATTTCAAAAAATGAAATGGTTTCGGCAAAGGAGCATACGATTCATTTTTTGGATGAAGGGTGCAAATAGCCTCCTTCATCCGGAAAAGCTCTCCCTTGTGAAGTTAGGTTAAATAAGGATTGGAAAGGTTACGTATACTACCTTTATCTTGTATTACGAGAAGGGGTGTCATATGCAATACGCTTTAGCGATTCTTGCCGGTCTCATCGTTGGTGTAGTATTTTCGGCTATCAAACTTCCTCTCCCAGCTCCACCTACCTTAGTAGGAGTATTAGGAATTGTCGGCATCTATCTCGGGTATCAATTATATGAAGCAATTGTCGGCTTATTCTAGTACAAAGGACGCTCATTGGTTGAGCGCCCTCTATGCTTATGCCATTCTTCCGCTCTCATAAGTATGCAATCCAAACACTTATATAGCTGACTTGCCTTCCCTCCCGCAAGTAAAAACAGCATCTCCTTTAAAAATGAATATTCATGCTAAACTTTAAATTTTTATACTTTTCAAACTAGTTATACTTTCCAAAATAAACTGTTTTTCCACAAATGAGCCAAATACCTTTATAATTCACAATAAGATTGATAAAAAGGGCGGTCTCATTGTATGCACAAGTTATTAGGGATTATTCTCGGTTCTGTACTCATCTCTTTTTCTTTTAACTGTTTTCTCATCCCGCATCATGTCCTTAGCAGCGGTATTAGCGGTATCGCAATTATTATCGGTATTTTGACACCGCTTAACACGGGACTCATCAACCTATTACTGAACATACCTATTTTAATTGCGGGCTACATAGGTCTTGGCAAGCGGTTTATTTGCTACACTGTTTTATCTGTTCTTGTGATTTCAGCGGGTTTGTATTTCATCCCTGTGCAGGCCATTGCAACAGAGTCTCTTCTTTCCTCTCTGTTCGGCGGTGTCCTCACTGGTGCAGGGGTCGGACTTGTACTTAATTGTGCAGGCTCGACCGGAGGCTTTGACATTGTGGGCATGCTCTTCTCCAGGAAGAAGGAGATACAGCTTGGCGGATTTTTGATTGTATTAAATGCGGTAGTAATTCTTATTTCTGGATTTTTCTTTAATTGGGACTCTGCCTTAAACAGTCTGCTTTCTATCTATGTAACAGGAAAAGTCATTGATGCCATCCACACGAAGCATAAAAAGCTTACGCTTATGATCATAACGAACAAAGCAGAGGAAATGAAGCAAAGCCTGCTTTCTAGCATTGTGCGCGGCATTACGCTTCTAGAAGGTGAAGGAGCTTATTCGAGCGAAAAAAAGCGCGTACTCATGACGGTTATTGCAAAAGAGGAGCTTGTAAATATTAAAGCATTAATTGCTGAAGCAGATCCGCATGCATTTGTAAATATTACCGAAACCGTAGAAGTACTCGGACTATTCCGAAGAGGTTGAACATGATGAAATGCTTGTAATGCGAGAAAGCATACAAAAATATATCTATTTCTAAAGAAAACTCGCCGATTGGCGAGCCGTTAGGCGAAGACAGAGGCGTAGTCCTACTTATACTTTATTCCTAAAATTTCCCGCTACGTCGAATTGGCATCTAGCTAGAAATTTATACTTTCTTAAAGTGTAATTTAAAAACACCCCCGCTTATGAGCTGTGCTCCTAAGCGGGGGTGTTTTCAGC
>NZ_SCFM01000032.1 GCF_004138295.1 Ectobacillus funiculus
TTTAAAAACACCCCCGCTTATGAGCTGTGCTCCTAAGCGGGGGTGTTTTCAGCTATAATCGCTCCAAAACAAAACTCATGACGATATGTGCAGCAATTCTGCTCGTCATATCTCGAAAATCAATCGTTGGATCAATCTCTACAATATCTACAGCTCCGACAAGAGGTTCTTTTCCAAGCAATGCCGCTGCCTCAAGCAGCTCCCGGCTATGCAGCCCCCCAGGACCGATGGCAGGACACCCAGGCGCACAAGCTTGATCCAGTACATCCATATCAATAGAAACGTATATGCTGTCTACACGGGTACGCAGCTTTTCAATACTCTCCTGTACAATGTCCGTTACCGCCCGGTTCCCTAGCTGCTTCATTGTGTAAACGGTTACTCCTTTTGCAAGAGCATATGCATGATATGCCTTGGCATTTGAAAAATTGCGGATGCCAATTTGGATTATATTCTCCCCTTCTACCACGCTATGTTCAAGCAGATTCCGAAACGGTGTACCATTGGATGGTCCGCCGTCCTCCATATTTCGCAAATCATGATGCGCATCAAATTGAATAACGCCAACCCTCCCTCTTCCCTTTGCAAATCCGCTAATGCTAGGGAAGCTAATAGAATGGTCGCCTCCAAGGATAATCGGTATCGCTTTTTCATACCGTTCTGTTAATAAAGAAACGGCATGCTCTATTCGTTTATGGTTCTCCAGTATGTTTGTAACATGCATCTCTATATCCCCGCAATCTAATAGTACGCTGTCTGCAGCATCCTTTTCATCCTCTATGTGATACGTTGTATATAATCCTAGCATGCGTCGAATCGCATGCGGAGCAAAGGACGCGCCAGAATGACTGATGGATGACTTCGATAATGGGACTCCAAGAATAACAGGGCCTATGAGCGCTTCTGCTCCATCCCAATCCTTGAGAATGTCATTCCATCTTGTTACTTCACGATCAGAAAATGCGGCATGTTTTTTTACGTATGGAATGCGCAAGCTTCCTCACCTCGCTGATAGACGACTTTTCCATGTTTCCAAACGGTTCCAGCATGATTCACGCCAAAATGATACGGAATGTACGCATAATGATACGCATCCCAAAGAACAGCATCAGCAAATCGTCCGACTTGAATTTGTCCTGCCAAGCTTCCTCGGTGAATTGCATGTGCCGCATTTACCGTTACAGCATTCCAAATTTCCTCTGGTGTCATCTTCAGCTTCAGGAGCGCAAGGCTCATAATCAGCTGTATATTTTCTGTTGGGCAGCTGCCTGGGTTAAAGTCTGTGGCAAGTGCAACAGCTGCACCTGCTGTAATCAGGCTGCGTGCCTTGGCATAACGATCCTTATTTAAATAAAATGTGGTGCCGGGTAAAAGGACCGCAATCGTATCAGAAGCGGCAAGCATTTCGATACCTTTCTCGGAAGCACCGCACAAATGATCAGCCGAGGCTGCCCCAAGCTTTACAGCTGCCTCTGTTCCACCAATCGAATGAATTTCGTCCGCGTGCATCTTTACATGGAAGCCAAACTGTTTAGCCTTTTGCAAATAGGCCTTTGCTTCCTCTACCGTAAACACACCCGTTTCACAAAAAATGTCAACAAATTCAGCCATTCCTTTTAGCTCCGGCAATATCTGAATCATCGATTGCAAAAATGCCGCCGCATTTCCCTCATATTCTTTCGGAAGTGCATGTGCACCTAAAAAGGTTGGGACAAGATCTATAGGGTGCTCCTGCTGAAGCATTTGTATCACCTGCAGCTGCTTCCACTCCGTTTTTCTATCTAAGCCGTAACCACTTTTTGCTTCCGCTGTTGTAACACCATAGGACAGCATCCGATCAAGATGTCCCTTCGCTTTCCTTTTCAGCTCCTCCACACCCAGCTGCTTTGTCGCTTGTACAGTGGAGTAGATGCCGCCGCCCCGCTTTAAAATCTCTAGGTATGGTACGCCCTGCAGCTTTAACGAGATTTCATGCTCCCGAGAGCCGCCAAATACAACATGTGTATGAGGATCTATCAGACCTGGCGAAACAATCCTGCCCATGCAATCTACTACCTTCTCCGCTTTAAGCTGCTTCGCCTCTTCCATCGATCCAACAAAAGCAAATCTTCCATCTTTTATCCCTACTGCACCGTTCTCGATAAGGGGAAGCCTCCCCATTGCTTCCCCTTTTAACGGCTTCTCTCCATGATTCATCGTGAGCAGCTGCCCAATATTGATAAGCAATGTATCCAGCATGTTATTCCCCCATCATCGGAATGTTTATCCCATGTCTCTTTGCTGTTTGCTTAGCCAGATCATATCCTGCATCCACATGCCGCACGATTCCCATACCAGGATCAGATGTTAATACTCTTTCCAGACGTTTAGCGGCGGCCTCCGTGCCATCGGCCACAATCACCATCCCCGCATGTAAAGAATACCCCATTCCCACTCCTCCGCCATGATGAACAGATACCCAGCTCGCACCATTTACACTATTAATCATTGCATTTAAAATGGGCCAATCTGCCACAGCGTCACTTCCATCCTTCATCCCTTCTGTTTCTCGATTCGGCGAAGCAACAGAACCGCAATCTAGATGATCGCGACCAATCACGATTGGAGCAGATAGCTCTCCCTTTGCAACCATTTCATTGATGATTTGACCAAACCTTGCCCGTTCTCCGTAGCCTAGCCAGCAAATACGAGCTGGTAAGCCTTGAAACGCAACCTTTTGACGAGCTTCCCTAATCCAGCTGCATAAACGATGGTTGTCAGAAAACTCGCGTAAAATTACTTCATCTGTTTTATAAATGTCCGCAGGATCTCCCGATAAAGCAACCCAACGAAACGGTCCCTTTCCTTCACAAAATAGCGGCCGAATGAACGCTGGCACAAAGCCCGGAAAATCAAATGCATGCTCCACCCCTTCATCATACGCTATCTGTCGAATATTATTGCCGTAGTCAAATACAACCGTCCCCCGCTTTTGCAGCTCGAGCATCGCCCCTACATGATGCGCCATGCTTTTTTTCGCAAGTGAGATATAAGCCGATGGTTGCTCGCTTCGCAGTGATTCTCCCTTCTCTAACGACATACCTGCTGGCAAATAGCCATGCAGCGGATCATGAGCCGATGTTTGATCAGTCACCAAATCAGGGGTAAATCCCCTCTTCACAAGTTCAGGGAGTACATCTGCCGCATTTCCTAATAGCGCAATCGACAACGGCTTCTGTTTTTCCTTATATTGCCTTGCAAGAGCAATCGCTTCATCTAAAGAAGCTGTCATCCTGTCACAATATTTCGTTTGAATCCGCCGCTTAATGCGCTGTGGATCAACTTCAATAGCGATTACAACACCGCCATTCATTGTCACTGCAAGCGGCTGTGCTCCTCCCATTCCCCCAAGCCCTGATGTTACTGTAATCGTCCCCTTGAGCGTTCCTTGAAAATGCTGCCGTGCTGCCTCTGCAAATGTTTCATACGTTCCTTGTAAAATACCTTGTGTTCCGATATAAATCCAGCTTCCTGCCGTCATCTGTCCGTACATCATGAGACCTTGTTTCTCTAGGTCACGAAAATGCTCCCACGTCGCCCATTTGGGAACGAGATTGGAATTTGCAAGCAATACACGAGGCGCATCTGCGTGGGAGCGGAATATAGCAACCGGTTTTCCAGATTGAACAAGCAGCGTCTCATCTTCTTCCAGTTGCTTCAACGATTCAACAATCGCGTGAAAGCTCTCCCAATTGCGAACCGCTTTTCCGATTCCGCCGTATACAACTAGCTCCTCTGGTCTTTCAGCAACCTCTGGGTCTAGATTATTTAGCAGCATACGCAAGGCAGCCTCCTGCACCCATCCCTTCGTCTGCAATGTTGTTCCGCGCGGTGCCCGAATATGTTTCATCATACGATCTCCCTCTTTTCTGCTTGTAGCCACTTCGCCACATTCTCTATGTCATAAGAAAATATGCGATCCTTGACAATAGGCGGGACAATCTTTCGGCCTTCTTTATATAGCTCCCTCGTCTTCGCACTCATATGTTCCACCCCCCGATACTGCACAGCCTGCATAGCGCAGATTAGTTCGATGGCTAATACACGCCGGACATTCATTGTAATTTGATAAGCGTGACGAGCACCGATTGTCCCCATGCTCACATGATCTTCTTGATTCGCGGAGGAGGGGATTGAGTCAACGCTTGCCGGATGGGCGAGCGTTTTATTTTCTGACACGAGGGAAGCTGCAACATATTGCAAAATCATCACTCCAGATTGCAGTCCAGGCTGCGGACTCAGAAACGGCGGTAAATCATTCAGCTGTGGATTCACAAGACGTTCAATACGCCGTTCGGAAATATTAGCAAGCTCCGCCATCGCAATGCTTAAAAAATCTAGAGCAAACGCAATCGGCTGCCCATGAAAGTTACCGCCGGAAAGCACTTTATCACCGTCCGCAAACAAAAGCGGATTGTCAGTTGCCGCATTCATTTCAATCTCCAGCTTTTCTTTTACATAACCAAGCACCTGCCACGTCGCACCATGCACCTGTGGAATGCAGCGAAGGGAGTACGCATCCTGTACACGCAGGTCTCCTTGATTTGTAACGAGCTTGCTGCCCGTCAAGATCAGCCGCATTCGCTGCGCTACACGAGTCTGCTCAGGGTAGCCTCTAGCTAAGTGTATGCTCTCATCAAACGCATCTATGATTCCCCTTAAGCCTTCCAGCGTCATAGCCGCAATATATTCTGACTGATAGGCTAGCACTTCGCCTTCTAGATACGTAACGACTCCCATCGCTGTCATCGCCTGTGTACCATTAATGAGCGCAAGTCCTTCCTTTGCCTGTAAAACAATTGGCTGCAGCCCTTCTTTGGCAAGCACCTTCGCTGTACGCTGCCGCTTTCCTTTATAAAACACCTCTCCCTCGCCAATCAACACGAGCGCAAGATGAGAAAGGGGCGCCAAATCTCCACTTGCGCCAAGAGAACCTTGCTGCGGAATAACAGGATGAATACGGCGGTTGACGAGCTCAAGCAGCAGCAAAATAACGTCAGGCCGCACCCCCGAGTATCCTTTTAATAATGTATTGGCGCGCAGCACAAGCATAGTGCGCGCCACTTCTTCGGGAAACGGCTCTCCCACTCCGCACGCATGGGATTGAATTAAATATTGCTGCAACCGCTGTGTATCCTCCTTTCCAATCAATACATCGCTAAACTTGCCAAATCCAGTCGTAATCCCATACACAATCTTCTCATCAGCAACGATCTCTTCAACCACTTTGCGGCAGCTCCGAACGCGCTCCATACTTTGCGGGCAGGCTGCAGCAGCTTCCCCCTTATACAAAATGCAGCGCATCTGTTCCATCGTAAGAGACTCCCCTGTTAATACAATCATCCTCGCTCACCTCTTTTAGGCAAAAAGGGGCCTTGTCATGCAGGATTACACCACCCCGTATGACAAGGCCCCCTTCTATTCTCATAAACTATGGGCTATTATATATGATTAATCCCAAGTCCGATTGCCTCATGCTCAGAACCTCGAACCGGTGCACCAATTGTGCCGTAAAGTGCAACAGCAAGCCAATCTCCTTCTTGTTTGCGATCGTACGGATTGCCTCGCACAATCGCAAATCGAAGCCCAACGGTACGGAGCACATCTCCTAACTGTACTTGCCCTCTTGTTACTCCGTACAGCGCTTCCATAATCGCATGATACAACGCATGTGTTTCTCGATATACATCTGTTTCTATAATATGCGAACTTTTAGCGGCAGTTTCCATAGCAGCAACAATTTTTTGCGAATTCATAGACCCGACCTTGCCCGTGCAATACCGCCATCCATTTGGAAGCGGAGTAGCTAACGTTTCTCCTGCATCTGCCAGTGCAAAAAGCATAGCAATGCGGCCGATTCGATTGCTTTCTTGCAGCATAATACCACCCCTTTTTCTTTGCATATGCGGCATATACATCCTGTATACCAATTAAGACAAGACTTGTTAACAGCAGCCCCGTCTTGCCTTTATACAGGTGCCAACTTTATAATAAAGTTAGCAATCTATGAAAACTTTTTAGTCATACAAAGGGGGATGTGCATTGCTTACAGGGTGGTTCAGCTGGTTCATCGTCATTTGGACAGTTATTTTATTAAGTCTTATGTCAATCGGCGGATATTTTATGTTTCGAAAGTTTTTGAAACGGCTGCCAAAGGAAGACGGCAAATCCATTTTAGACTGGGAATACTACTATATTGAACAAACTCGGCATATGTGGGAAGAGGAGCAAAAAACATTGCTAGAGGAACTCGTCAGTCCCGTTCCAGAGTTGTTCCGTGATGTGGCACGCTCGAAAATCGCCGGAAAAATCGGAGAGCTCGCTTTGCAGGAAAAGGCTGTAAGCATTACACAAGACCTCATTATTAAAGGCTATATTCTTGCTACTCCAAAACGCGACCATAAGTTTTTAGTACAAACACTTAAGAAAAAGCAAATTGATTATTCTCCCTTTCAAGCATTGCTGTTTAAATGAAAAACCTCAGTTATCCGACTGAGGTTTTTTACGTGAGCTTTCTATCTTCATCAAATTGCAAAGGGTTCGTCTTTTTCAGCTCTGCCTCTATCGTTTTGTACGAACGATACATCGCAACCCGCCATGATATAATCATAGAGAAGGCAAGAAGGAAAAACATACCGCTTAGCTGTCCAAAATCAATTGTTTGACTTAAATATGTTTTAAATGCAATCCGCACAACGAGCAAGCCGAGCAAAATACCTGCAAACGCCTTAGAACGCTGCAAATAAATCTCGTTCCCGCGCACTTCAAACTTGGAGGTTTTAATAAGAAAAATAGAGAAAAATAAGCCAACCGCTATAGATTCTGCCATTTCTGCAGGCGTAATTCGAAACTCAGGAACAACATACATCAATGCCCCTGTGCTCATGAAAATAGGGGGTAAAATAATCTTTTTTAAGGATGCAGGCTTTTTTGCCGCTTTAAACCGGACGAACATCACACCTATTCCCATTAAAACAGCCACAATGCTCGATAGAAGTATTGAATTCATCCCTCATCATCCTTTTTCTGGAAATTTAATCCTGTTCTAGCTATTATAGCACCATAGCCATGTAAAGAAAACTCGCCAATTGGCGAAGACATGGGCGTAATTTGCACTTACACTGCATTTCTAAAATTTCCGATTGAGTCAAATCTACTTCTAGCCGGAAATTTATATTTTCTTACAGTGTTAAAAACCTTTAAAGCCACCGAATACATCGACAAAAAATATAGTAATTCCTGTCATAGCGTCAAAATATAACAGCACACCCATAAGCACCATTACATAGCCGCCCACCTTAACAAGTCTTGCACTATACTTTTTAATCCATGTCATTCTCGTAATAAAGAACGACAAAACGAAAAATGGTATTGCAAATCCTAGGACATAGGCTATCATATACAGCAGCGCTGACTCTGGATTCGTAGCTGATAATGCTATCACCGATACTAAAATCGGACCTGTACAAGGCGTCCATCCTGCCGCAAATGCAATTCCAATCACTACAGAACCAAAATAGCCGGATGGCCGATTTTGAAAGATGAACTTCCGATCCCGCATCAAAAATTCCGGCTTGAATACACCAACAATAACAAGTCCAAACAAAACGATAAAAATAGCACCTAGCTGTCGAATTAAGTTTTGATAATCCATAAAGAACTTTCCAACCAACGAGGTTCCGAAACCAATGGCAATGAAAATAATAGAAAATCCGAGAAGAAAACATGCTGTATGCAGCATCCCCCGCTTTTGCAGCATCCCTTGCTCCTCTTTCAGCTCCGATACAGACATTCCCGTTATATAGGATAAAAAGGCCGGATACAACGGTAAACAGCACGGAGATATAAAGGACAAAAATCCCGCACCAAACGCCAACAATACATTTATATCCTGCATAAGCTCTCCCTTCCGCTCGTCCTCTCCTCTTGCAGCAAACCATTCCTTGCAGCTTAATAAAAAGAAATATACCTGTCTTATGTACGTATGTTCCCTACTTTTTCATTATACACAATTTTTAAGCAAAATAAAGAAAACTCACCTCTGTCTTCGCCCTGCCCCCCGGGCGAAGACAGAGGTGTAGTTGCACTTATACTGTATTCCTAAAATTTCCGACTACGTCGAATTGGCTCCTAGCTAGAAATTTATTCTCTCTTACAGTGTAAAGAAAACCCACCGATTCGCAAGCCCTGTCCCCCGGACGAAGACAGAGGCGAAGTTTCCTAAAAACCCCTTCTATGTCGAATTCGCTCCTAGCTGGAAATTTATACTTTTTACAGCGGAACAGATATACTTAAAGTCTTTCTTTATAGTAAGAAGGAATAGGCTCAAAAATGGAGAATACTAGAAAATATTCTTTTTACGAGAGGAATGATAAGATATGATTTTCTCGTATTCCGTCCAATATATGTTTAGGCAAGGACCTCGCACGATTCAGGAAGAATTAACTGTCTTTGCATCGTCTGAAATTCACGCGATTCAAAAGGTTGCAGATGAGGTAACGCGCCGCTTCGGCTCTCCTCCATCTCTGCACATTCACACTGTACACAATCAATCCCCTATACTCACACAGCAAACGATTCCTTATCTATAATACCTCATCAAGATCTACCACATAACCTACATTGATCTGATTATTTTCTCAACATAATGCTTTGTATTTGCAGCTCCGATTGAATTAAAGCAGACAAAGCAATGATTTTTACATTTCTTAGCTTCACCTAACCAGCAGCCGCTCTCTCAGGAGCGGCTGCTTCTATAGAACGTTTTATATCAAAATCCTCATACATAAAACGAAAAGACACTCCAAGTTCGAGTGTCTTGTCCGCTTTATTTCGTTTGTTTGCTCATAGCCTGCATCATTTGATTGATTTTCTTTTGAGACGGCTTTTGTCCCATTTGCATCATCATCATTTTTAACATTTGTTCGTTAATAGGCGGGTTTTTTTTCAAATAGTCCATCATATATTTACGAGCGATGAAAAATCCTAGCGCTACGCCTGCCGCTAATGCAAGAATGCCCACTAGAACAACGACCCAAACTGACATACGGTTTCCTCCTTCATGTTGTCTACATTACAGTGTACTAGAACGTCTTACAGAAGACAAGATTTGTACGTCATATTTTTTCATACTTATACGTATTTTCTTTCTTGCTTAATTGGATTTAGCCAGCCACACTGTTCTGCGGTATATTCCATAGCAAGAAACGTCATTTCGTTCTTTCTTAGTATTTCAAAAAATATCATTTCTACTTCTAAATTACCTACGGATTCAAGTATGGCATATTGTGGCTTAATGGTAAGTGTCCCGCACACATCCCCGCTTGCCGAAGAAAGGGTGTGAACATTCACAGCTCTTTTATACAAGTGGCTTGACAAAAGCGACTGCTCGACACGATGGTGCAGCTTTAACTGCGGCAGCGGTTTCGTAATGTATTGGATTTGTTTATATAACATTTTCTTATCTGATAAGGAACGAGCGCGAGTAAACCGGACAAACAGATCAAATAACAAATGTTCCCTTCCGAAGTACGACTTGGCAATATCATCACGAATTAAATACAAATGATATACTTTCATCTTCTTTCCCCCTCGCATGAGACAAGCCCCTTTTTTACGATTATATAAAAGCATGCACAAAAGAAGTGTCTTACCATGGAGAAAGAAAGGACTATTTCTGTCGAAAGAACTGTTTTTCATAGGCTACATTAGTTTCCCCTTAAAATTCAGCCTTCTTAATCAGAGTATGCAGATTTTATTAATGTGAGGTGTTTTTTAATAACCGGTTGTATTCATACCAGAAATCTTCATGCAGTTCTTTGCCGAAGTCATCAGAAATTCATTTTTCTTTTGCGTTATGGAATAACCTTTTGTGTTCCTTTCAGTTTTATAAATAACGAATTGCTTTCCTTAAAATATTATATGCTATTTTCGTAAAGATTGTTTTTCCTGACCAACTACTAAAGACCGAAAAAAAAATCTCCCCATAGTGGAGAGATTTTTTTCTAAAAATTACAATGCTTTTACTTTCGCAACAACATTTTCTACTGTGAAACCATACTCTTCCATAATCTTTTCACCTGGTGCAGAAGCGCCGAATGTATCGATACCTACTACGTCACCATCTAAGCCTACATAACGGTGCCAGCCAAGTGTAGATCCCATCTCGATTGCAAGACGTTTTGTTACCGCTCTTGGAAGAACTGACTCTTTGTATTCTTTTGATTGCGCTTCGAACAAATCAAAAGATGGCATGCTTACAACAGATGCATCAATACCGTCTTTTGCTAGTGCAGCTTGTGCTTCTACTGCTAGGTTTACTTCAGAGCCTGTTGCAATCAGAATCGCATCTGCTGTTGCTTTCTTGCTTGGTGAAACTACATATGCACCTTTAGATACTTTGTCATATGTGTTTTCTACCGCACCCTCTAACGCAGCCAAGTCTTGACGAGTTAACACAAGAGCTGTTGGTTTGTTAGATTC
>NZ_SCFM01000033.1 GCF_004138295.1 Ectobacillus funiculus
AAATCCGCATCATTTAGAACGATTGTATGGTTTTTCGCACCTGTTAACGATTGAACACGTTTTAGGTTCTCACTGCCGCGTTTAAATACGTACTCACCAACTGGCTTAGATCCAACAAACGAAATTGCTTTTACTTCAGGGTGATCTAGAATACCGTTTACAACATCATGCGCACCGTGAACCACGTTGAATACGCCATTTGGAAGTCCTGCTTCTGTAAATAGCTCTACTAATTTTTCTGTTAAAAGTGGTGTTCTTTCAGATGGCTTTAACACAAACGTATTACCTAACGCAATTGCCATCGGGAACATCCAGCAAGGTACCATCATTGGGAAGTTAAATGGTGCAATTCCGCCAACAACCCCAATTGGATAACGGTAGTTTGTTGCTTCAACATCCGTAGCAATGGAAGCTAATGAATCGCCCATCATTAGAGAAGGTGCACCGGCAGCAAATTCAACATTCTCAATTCCGCGTTGTACTTCCCCACGTGCTTCAGAAAGGCTTTTTCCATTTTCCTTTGTGATCAATTGAGCCAATTCTTCTTTATGCTTAGTTAGTAATTGTTGATAGTTAAATAGGATTCTTGCACGTCTTGGTACTGCAACGTTTTGCCATTTTTTAAATGCTTTTGCAGCAACCTCGATCGCATAGTCGATATCTTCTTTTGTTGAGTGTGGAACTTGAGCAATTACTTCTTTTGTAGCTGGATTGTAAACATCCTCATACTTCGTTGTGTTACTTTCAACCCACTCACCGTTAATGTAGTTTTTCAATTTTACCGCTTTTACTGTTTCTACCATGTTTTCTTCCCCCTTAGAAAATTTGCTTCTGCTTCTATTGATTATCTAAACCACTTTAACAACCCATACGGGCAGGTCCTCACAAGAGAATTTCCGTATCTTTTTTATGAAATACGGTTATAATTTACCAGTTAAAAACTGGGCTTCTCCAAATCCAAAGCTCCAATCAGCATCTCCGTTGGTAACAATAGAAACCATAATATCATTAGGTTCTATTCCGCAGCTTTCCCCGAGCTCTTGAACCAAAAGCTGATAAAGAGTCTGCTTTTGCTCCTCAGTTCTTTGCTTACTAGTTACACTGATAATTACTACATTTTCACTTCTCTCAAATCCTAAACCAGTATCCTCTATAATTAACTCATGAGCAGGATGCTGATGAACGATTTGATAACGATCTCTTTCCGGTACACCAAAAGCCTTAACCATTGCTCGGTGAGAAGCATCTAATAGACTTTTTAGTGACTCCTTGTCTCGCCCTTCTATTACATCGAATCTAATTAATGGCATAATGAATAACCTCCAAAGCTAATGTAGTTACGTTAAGCCAGCGGTGTCATATTGAAAATTCATTTTATATTTAGACATAAGGTCGTCTAAATATCTTAGATTATCGGGTAGTAGTGCAATCGATTACATCATCTTGCTTTTATACCCTTGTCATATGAATTTCAATTAGCTTTAGATCCTGCAAGGACTTAATCACATTCAGATCGTTGGGCAAAATTTGCAATCGATTACATTCTTTTCCCCTTCTATACCCGTGTAACAAGAATCCCAGATAGAATTTAAATCCTACAAGAACTTAATCACTTTCAGGTTATTGGGCAACTAATACAATCGATTACATCGTCTTGTTTTTACATCTTTACATCTTTGATTCCAAATGGCGTACAGATATCACCAAGACTTAACCATACCCAGATTATCCAGAAAGTGCTGCAATCGATTACAACCTCTTGCTTTTCTGCCTCTTTCAAGACGATCTTGTCATATTTCGGTAACATGTTGGATATGTTTGATTTCATAATACTGTTAAAACCGCTTTCAGTCAATAAAAAATCCAAGATTTTTTCTATCGACTTAAGTTATCATGAGAAAAACCCTTATAAATCAAGAGATTTCTATTAAAATTTATCTTCTTTCGTCAAAATTATAAACATTAAACGACATTATTTTTTATTTTTAGACAGTTCTTCATCTGCAATCAAATGAATATCCCATAAAAAACATGGTGAATTCTTGAGTAAGTTTTGTTAGAATACATTAAAACACTTATACTATCACCAGAAATACATTTCTAATCCTATGATTGTATAAATTGTAATGGTGAATTATATTTTTGATCAGCAGTTAAGTTAATGTAAAATAAAAAAAATAAACCGAGGGATAAATATGTTAAAAACAAAACGGATTGAACGAATACAAGATTATATCTTTGAGCATCAAACAGTATCTTTAGATGAACTTACCACGGTGTTTAATGTATCAAAAAACACAATTCGCCGTGATGTTCAGCAATTGGTTGAAGGAGGAAAAATAAAAAAGGTCTATGGCGGAGTAGCGATAGATCATGCCCCTGCTCCACTGGAATCCTTTAATAAAAGACAAACACGTAATCAAGAACAAAAAGAGGCAATTGCCAAAGCGGCAGCAGATTTAGTAGAAGATGGGGACATTATTTATATTGACTCCGGAACAACCACATTAGAAATGGTGGAATATTTACAGCCAAAACAAGTGACTGTCATTACTAATAACTTGGATTTTATTACTCATTCCCTTCCTTACTCTAACTTAAATGTAATTTCAACAGGCGGAGTAGTTAACCGTGAAACAAAATCATTTGTTAGCTTTAAAAACACGGATTTATTAAAGGCTTATAATATTAACAAAGCTTTCATGGCCTCAACTGGCATCTCTATAGAAAATGGCGTGACTCATTCATCTCCTCTTGAAAGCGAAATAAAGCAAGCGGTCGTTAAACGGAGTTCAAAAGTATATTTGATGGTGGATCAGCATAAATTTGACAAGTATGCCCTGATTACTTATTGCGGTCTCAATGAGATCGATTATATCATTACTAATACTAATCCAAGTGAGGATTACCAAGAGTACGCAAAAAATCATAATATTGAGCTTGTAATCTCCAAGTAACTGAATTGACCTGCAGAAAAAATTGGTATCGGTTATGTTATTTAATGGAAAATAGCCCCTTGCAATAGAGTCTGAAAGCTGATTTTTTGCAAACGGATACAATAAGGGGGCTCTTGCAAAAAATATTCGAGAAAAATATAAAACCTACATGAATTATTCAAGGATAGTGTAAAGAAAACTCGTCGATTGGCGAGCCCTGCCTTTGGGCGAAGACAGCGGCGTAGTTGCACTTATACTGTATTCTTAAAATTTCCCGCTACTTCGAATTGTCTTCCAGCTAGAAATTTATACTTTTTCTTAAAGTGCAAAAAAGCCTCTATAATCTCTGCAGGCTTTTTTGCACTATTTACTTAAAAGAGATACCATCATCGGCACATAGGCCCATCCCTTATGAATTTATCTGCAGATCTGCAATGGAATATAAAACTGCTGATCCGCTGATTTTTACTCTATCACCAGCTAATTTACAGTATACTGTTCCACCACGCTTAGAAAGCTGTCTCGCTATCATTTCATCCTTTTCTAAACGTTTTGCCCAGAAAGGGATGAAATTACAATGGGCAGAACCACACACAGGGTCTTCATTTACATTTAGCTTCGGAAAAAAGCATCTAGAAACAAAATCATACTTTTCACTTTTCGCGGTAATTAAAACACCCAAACCATCTGACAATTTTTCTAGCTTAGAGAAATCAGGTGATGCATTTTGAACGTCTTCTTCCCTCTCCAGTACAAACATTAAATCTCTGCCCAAATAGGTTTCAATAGGCTTTACCCCTAGAGCTTCGACCATTTGCTCCGTTAACCTAAATTCTTCAGGCATTCTGCTAGGAAAATCCATTTCATAAAGCTCATCTTTTTTTAGCACAACAAGCTCCCCGCTCATTGTCTGAAACGTAATTCTATTCACAGTCTTTTCATAATAATTGGCAATCACATACGCTGTTGCCAAAGTAGCATGGCCACAAAGGTCAATTTCTCCCCCCGGAGTAAACCATCTTAACCGATAACCGTCTCCCTCCTTCACAGCAAACGCTGTTTCAGACAAGTTATTTTCAGCAGCAATTTTTTGCATCGTATCATCCAAAATCCACTTCTCCATAATACAAACAGCAGCAGGATTTCCTTCGAATACATTTTCGGCAAATGCGTCCACAACATAGCATTTCATTATTACGTCCCCCTCTAAATATTATAAAGTATTTATTCAACAATGTTATTTTACACTAGCGCTATACATAACACTCAACACACTTGTATAACACTTTAAAGAGGATCAACTACGTATATTAACATGCAGCAGAACGCTGAGATTGCAGTGCGAGTTAAAGTCAGAACCACCGGTCGAGCCCTGCCTTTGGGCGAAGACAGCGGCGTAGCCCTACTTATACTTTATTCCTAAAATTTCTCGCTACATCAAATTGTCTTCTAGCTAGAAATTTATACTTTCTTAAAGTGTAAAATAGATACTTGACCTTCATTTTGCTGTTCGCCTAAGTGTGCTTTACCCAGCCTTAAACTCGATATATGGAGGCAAACGTACAGGATGGTCCCTCTTGATTACAGCTAAGGCGTAGATAAATATTCCGATTACAATAGTCATACTTATTATCGTGAAAACACGAAGGAAGCTCTGCAACTTTTTTCTTTTACGATACTCCTGCAGCTCAATAGCTTTGCTCATCCTATCCCTCCAAGTGTTATAATATGTTCATCTGTAATTGGCATTTTATATCAAAACTATGTATAACACTCAACACACCTATATAACACTTGAAGGAGAAGAATTATGCATATTGAAATCCAACGGAAAGCTGAGATTTCACTTTCTAAGCAAATATACTTATCTATCATCGATCACATCCGTTCAGGGCTCCTGCCAGAAGGAATTCAACTGCCTTCCGTACGTGATCTATCGAAACAGCTGGGAGTAAGTTTGGTTACTGTTGTGAAGGCATACAACAAACTGGAGCAAGAAGGTTTTATTACTTCTGTCCAAGGAAAAGGGACCTTCGTAAATGCTGAAACAGAAGAGCTAGCGGATGAGGGGCATGAGGTTCTTTCTTTTGATTGGCAGTTATCCCTTCAAGATTATTTACCTAGAGCTCAGTTTGCCCGTTTTCATCACACCTCTGAAAAGATTCATCTTTCATCTTCTATGATTGATCCTGGACTTCTTCCAAATCGATATTTAGAGCGGGAGATTCATCAAATTCTGTCTAAAAGTCCAAGAATTCTCTCTCAATATGGAGAGATTCAAGGGGATACAGGGCTGAGAAATGCAATGTCCGAGTATTTAAAGAATTTTGGAGTTGCCGCTGCACCTGATAACCTTTTAGTCACGAGCGGTTCACAGCAAGGAATAGATCTTGTTGCACGTACATTTGTTGGACCGGGTGATGTGGTTGTGATGGAAGCCCCTACCTACCCGGGAGCGATTGATGTTTTTCGCGGGAGAGGAGCTACAATCCTCACCGTCCCTGTTGATGCTAATGGGATGCGAGTAGATATTCTTCAAAACTTATGCGATAAATACAAACCAAAGATTATTTATACAATCCCTACTTTTCATAATCCAACAGGTGCTGTTATGACTTCGAAGCGCCGTAGACAAGTTCTGGATATAGCGCAAAGTATTCAAAGTATTATTATTGAGGACGATCCATGGGGGGAAATTTATTTTAACAAAAAACCGCCTGCTGCCATTAAAAGTATGGATCATTACGGTCATGTGATTTATTTGAAAGGTTTAAGTAAAACATTAGCACCCGGTTGCAGGATTGGAATATTAGCTGCTTCCGGTTCTATATTTAATCGTCTACTGGCTGCAAAGGCAAATGCTGACTTAGGCAGTCCTTTGCTTACACAAAAAGCAATTTTGCCATTTATCCAATCTGAAAAAATCATGGATCATATGACAAAACTAAGAACTGCTCTGAAGATAAGACGCGACTTGGTTCTTACGCTACTTTCACAGCATGCTCCTTCTGGGGTATCATGGGTAATCCCACAAGGGGGCTTGAACCTATGGCTCAGTCTCCCTTCCTGGATAGATACGCATCATCTTCTAGTAGAAGCTAGAAAACAGCAGCTCACATTCTTACCAGGATCAGCATGTTACGCTGTAGAACAAGAAAATCACCATTTACGATTGAGCTACTCTTATATCAATGAACAACTATTACATGAAGGAACTACAAGACTATGTAACATTATTCAGTCCGAAATTACGTCAAAAACAGCGCATCACAGTTCACCGTATTTTTGATGAAAGTCACATAATCGAGGTTAATGGGTCAAAAACCCTTAAGGTAAAAGGGGATGTTTATCAGCTTGATGCTGATATATCTTGGTCAGATGTCAAAAATGTAGGATTAAGAATTCGAGAATCAACAGACAAAACACGTCATATTGATGTGGGATTGTTTATAAAAGATAACTTTTCTTATGTTAATAGGGCCTTTACAGACCAACCCGATAAGAGTAAAAAGTATGTTGAAAGTAAAGCCCCGTTTGATGCAAGCAAGAAGAAGGTTCATTTGAAAATTCTTGTTGCTAAAACAAGTATTGAAGTATTCATTCACGATGGTACTGTAGCCCATTCGAATCAAGTATTTCCTCATTTAAACGATAAAGGAATAACACCTTTTTCTGAAGGAGACACAGCTATTTTTAAAAATGTTGTCATCAAACATTTTCGTTCTATACAATTAACCCCCGAATGATCTAGTCTTCGGGGGTATTTTTTACACTATAAGAAAGTATAACTTTTCGGGGCGATGTCTAGCTCCCAAGGCCCAAAATGGCAGACTCCGAGCTAAACCTCCGCAAAAGGCAAAAAGCGCCTTTTACTCCGGCCCACCCCTATGCTGCCATAAAAGGCGGGCCTTGTCCGCTTTTCTTATAGATACGGACTGCTTACAACCAATCCTTATTTCAAATTCAATGACACGTACTTCGTTTCCAAAAACTCATCAAGTCCATGATGGCCGCCTTCTCTGCCAAGACCACTTTCCTTCATGCCGCCAAATGGCGCTTGCGCAACAGATGGCAAACCATCGTTTACACCAACAATGCCGTACTCTAAATTCTCTGAGAAGAAAAATGCCTTTTGCAAGGATTGCGTATAAACATATGCCGCCAAACCAAACGGTGTATTGTTGGCACGCTGCACAACTTCGGCATCGTCAGTATATATGCTAACCGGCGCAAGCGGGCCAAATGTTTCCTCCTGCATGCAAAGCATATCATCTGTTGCATTCGAGACAACAATCGGCTTCATAAAATGACCAACACTTGATGCTAATACAGCTTCTCCGTGCACAGCAGCACCTTTGGCCTGCGCATCCTCAAGATGTCGTTTCACCTTTTGTACAGCCGCTTCATTGATAAGCGGACCGATTTCCGTCCCTTCATCCAGACCATTTCCAACGCGAAGATCTGCTACCGCTTGGGTGAACGCTTCCAAAAACTTGTCTTTTATATTTTCGTGTACATAAATCCTATTTGCACATACACATGTTTGCCCGGCATTACGGAACTTCGACTGCATCACACCTTGAACAGCCTCATCTAAGTTCGCATCCTCTGCAATGATAAAAGGCGCAAGTCCCCCTAACTCAAGGGATACCTTTTTCACTGTATCTGCAGCCTTTCGCATTAATAGCTTGCCGACTGGTGTGGAGCCGGTAAAGGTGATCTTTTTGACGCGGCTGTCCTCCATCCAAGTATCCACAACCTCAGCTGGGTGCAGCGTTGTAACAATGTTAATCACTCCTTCTGGAATGCCAGCCTCCTGCGCACATTCCGCCAGCAGAAGTGCAGTAAGCGGTGTATGCTCCGCTGGTTTAATAACAACTGTACAGCCTGCCGCTAAAGCTGGAGCAACCTTGCGTGTAATCATAGCTGCCGGGAAGTTCCATGGAGTAACGGCTGCTACAACACCAACCGGCTGCTTTTGCACAAGAAGGCGCTTTGATCCCACAGAAGCGGGAATAATCTCACCATACACACGCTTCGCCTCTTCGGCATACCATTTCAAAAAGCTATTCGCATAGCGTACCTCTCCAATTGCTTCCGCAAGCGGCTTTCCTTGTTCCTGCGTCATGACACGCGCGATTTCCTCCAGCCGCGATTCAATTACATGAAACCATCTCTCTAGGAATGCCGCACGCTCATACGCTGTCGCCTTTGACCATGTCACAAATGCAGACGCCGCTGCATCTACCGCTTGCTTCGCATGTGCTACAGTACCGCTTGGAACCACGCCGACATTCTCCCAAGTTGCGGGGTTTTTTACAAAAAAGGATTCCTCTGCCTGTACCCACTGTCCGTTTAACAACATTCCCTTTTCCAATAGCTGCTCTGTCATATCATCTGTTCTCCCCTTTTACTACTCCCTAATTATGTACAATCTTCATTGCATGCACCGATTGATAAGCTTGTTATACGTATCGAACGGTCTCTTTTCCTTCTTATCCATTAGTGTATCACTAACAAATGTGATTTTTCACTCAAAATGATTTTTTTACATTCAATAAAATAGGATTGAGTTCTTATAAATGGTCTGCCGTAAAAGTAATACATTATTTACCGCTTTTACTTATAAGTGTACTGCATTTATATGTTACATTGATTCTAGAGTAACTTTGAAAAGGGAGGCTATCGTGAATAAAGTTATTTTATTTGATGGAGAATGTAATTTTTGTGATAGCAGTGTTCAATTTATCATCAAAAGAGACAAAAAAGCTCTATATAAGTTCGCCGCAATTCAAAGCGATGTTGGACAGGAGCGATTAAGAAAGCACAATGTCCCTGCCAATATAGATAGCTTCATTCTTGTAGATGGGGAACAATGTTACTATAAATCGTCGGCGGCGCTAAGAGTTTGTAAGGATTTAACGACTGGTTGGAAGCTACTTTATTGCCTGTTAATCGTACCAAGACCAATACGAGACTATTTTTATAACATCGTTGCGAAGAATAGATATAAATGGTTCGGCAAAAAGGATAATTGTATGCTGCCTTCACCAGAAATTAGGAAGCGATTTTTATAATCATAAATATTGAAACAACAGCCCTTCCCACATCGGGAAGGGCTGTCCTTACTCAAGCTTTTACTTTACTTTCTTTTAACGCATGGTACTGCTCAACAATCAAACGGAATAGCTTGGAACTGCCATCAAGCTTTGTAAGCTCTTGAATTGCAGCTTCTAAGCCAGCTTCTTGAATTGTTTTTTGAACCTGTACCGCTTCTTCATCTCCTGCAAAGTCATACAACAGTGCTGCGGCAATTCCCTTTACGAGATACGTTGGTTCATCTCCCACAACATCCATGTATTGCTGCGCTGGACTCACTAAGCGATCCTTTGGTCCAAGCTTACGAATCGGTGAACGTGCTACCCTTGTCACCTCATCCGAGATGTGCGGATTTGAGAAGCGTTTAACAATTTTCAGCACATATTGCGAATGTGCTTCTACATCAAAATCATATTTCTTCGTTAAAAAAGCTCCGCTTTCTTTTAGAGCACCTTCAACTAAACTATGAACCATTTCGTGATCCATTGCCTCATTAATTGTGGCAATACCAAAGTGGTAGCCTAAGTAGGCAGCAATGGCGTGCCCTGTGTTTACAGTGAATAGCTTTCGTTCAATATATGGCACTAAGTCCTTCACAAATGTGATTCCTTGAATCGCTGGTGTTTCTCCAACAATTTTCGTCTCGTCCACAACCCACTCATAAAACGGCTCTACAATTACCATAAGCTTATCTTCATTAGTTTGATTGGGAACGATGCGGTCCACTGCACTATCAGGGAAGCCAAAGCGCTCATCAAACAACGGTTTTTCTTCCTCTGTAAGATGCTCGTACACCTTTTCCTTTAATAGTGAACTGCCGCCAATCATGTTTTCGCATGCAATAATATTGAGCGGCTTCTCTACCTTGCTATATCGTTTGCGTAACCCTTCTGCAAGTAAAGGAGCAATAAATTGTAAAATATGAGGACCAACTGCCGTTGTCACAACTTCCGCTTCTACAATCGCTTCAATGACCTTCTCCGGGTTTTGCTGACTGTTTAACGCTTGGACATTGCGGATAATTGATTCCTGTTTAGCGTCTTCCGCTAGTACAACACGGTACTCTTTCTTTTCGGCAATTAAATCTACCAGTTCACTATTTACATCTACAAAGCATGTTTCAAAGCCGGATTGATATAATAAGCTTCCAATAAAGCCCCTACCAATATTCCCCGCTCCAAAATGAACGGCTAACATATTAGTTCACCTCTTCGAATAATGCTAAAATTTCTTCTGCAGATGCTGCGTGAATGATTTTTTCGACATTTTCTTCTTCAGAGCAAACAATTGCTATTTGAGAGAGGATATCTAAATGCTCATTGTTTTTTCCTGCAATTCCAATCAGCAGCTTGACGATGTTGCCATTTCCGAAATCTACACCACCTGGTACTTGAACAATTGAAATTCCAGACTCTTTTACTGATTCTTTTGCGTCCTCAGTACCATGAGGAATTGCAACAAAATTGCCCATATAAGTGGATGTTAGCTCCTCTCTCTCTAGCATTTTTTCGATATATGAAGGCGCAACATATCCACGTTTCACTAGAACATCTCCAGTAAAGCGGATTGCCTCCTCTTTATTATTCATCGCTGCCTGTAATACAATATTTTCTTTAGCTAAAACTGGTAATGACATAGTTATACACTCCTTATTTCTTTTATTTTTTCTTCAAAGTAGTTATCAAATTTGACAGTAAGATATTCCGCAATCCACTCTTCATTCCGCGACTGAAACACAACAATACTCTCATCGCTTTCAATCAACAAAGAACTAATATAGCTGAGCGCTTCTAACATCTTGTCCGAAGCCTGCTCAGGAGATAATAAAATAAGAACATGCTCTGTTTCGATGAGCGAGTTATCCATCGCTCTTACTTCTATTGGCTCAGCTAAGCTGTAGATCGTAAAAGAAGGGAGTTGCACATAGGAAGAACGTGCATGAAATAGCGCCAACGATGTATTCGGAATACCGAGCCCGCCTATAGCTTCCCTCTCAAGCAATGCTTGAACAACCTCTGTTACATCTGTAATCACTTGGTTTTCATATAGGTCTGTACATGCTTGCCTCAGGATATCCGCCATTGCATACGGAGGCTGTACTTCCTTCAAGAAGAATCCATCCAACAGCGTTGTAATAATAACAGCGTAGTCGCGGATGCTGTGCATCCCCCCAAGCACTTGCTGCCGGTTCTTCTCATTGGAAAAAGCGCTTTTCGCTGCTTTCATGGAAGGCTTCTGTTGAGTATGCTTTGTAATATAAGGCTTAATTTTCTCAATTTCATCTTTTGTTAAAATCGGACTGACTATAATATACTCTCCATAAAAATCTGGCAGCGGTATCGTTGAAATAATCAGGGGATACTCATTAATATCCATTTGCGGCAATTCAAACAAAGAAATGTTCCGCACCTGTTGCAACTCAGGAAATGCCTGCCGCAGCTTTGTGGCGAGCATCTTAGATGTACCAATGCCACTAGAGCAAATGACCAATGCTTTGATATCACTGTTTCTAACATTTCCTAATAAGACAGACCCAAAATGCATGACAACATAGGCGATTTCTTCATCCGGTACTATAAGCTCATGAAAGGTCTTCCTCATAGCATGTTTCACAATAGCGAATAGCTCTGGGTAATCCCCCTTCACCTTATGGAGCAATGGATTACTAATGCCCATATTATGCTTAATGCGATAGAGGGCAGGCTTTAAATGGACAACCAGCCCTTGGAGTAAAGAGCCATTATTTGTTAAGTCCTGATCTAATTGATCACTCACATATTGGATGAGGAGCTTTGCATGAATCGCCGTCTGAAGACTCGAATCTTCTATTAAATACTCTTTATCATGACGTAGCTTAGCACCTCGTAAGTGCATCGTAATATAACCGATTTCGGCAACAGGAATCTCGACCTGAAAGGCCTTCTCTAATTGTCGGATGATTTTTTCAGCAACTTCATATTCCGGCTCAGCTCGCAATTCATCTAAATATGACGGGTCTATCGCAATGTTTTCTCCCTGGAGAATACGCTCCATCGCTAAGGCGAGATGCACAACTAAGCCAATATATGCGCTATCAGCCATTGAATAGGCTAAATCCTCATTCGCTTCTTCAATTGCCTTCTCGACAATAAGCAGCTTCTTTTTTTCCACGAGACCTAATAATCGTTCAGAAATCGAATCAATTTGCTGCGTTGACTTCCGCTGGATATTTTCCCTCACAATCGAGAGAAATTCCGATTCATTCAAATGCTCGGAGATCATATTGGTCATCGCTCTTCTCTTCGCACCTTCAGAGCCTTGAATTTCTACGCCGTAGCTTCTTTTTCTAAGAAGAGAGAGCGCAAACTTCTGTAAGTATTCCTCTACTTTATTTAGATCATTACTTACCGTAGCCACCGTTACATTTAAATCATTTGCCAAGCTCGCCAGCTTGACCGGTTCTTTTGCTTCTAATAGCGTACATAATAGGATAGTTTGACGTTCCTCTGGTGTATATTCCGTATGCGAAAGACCAAACAGAAAAAACTGTAATTCATTGACCTTCTGTTCACTTCCTGCAACTTGAATGCCTACACCTGATTTTTTTAACAATGTCAAATCATATTCCGCTAAAATATCCTCCACGTTTTTCAAGTCCCGGTGAACAGTTCTTACACTCACATGAATTTCATCTGCAAGATCTTTTACTGTTAACTCGTCCTTAGTGGATAATAAGATTTCAAGAATTTGTCTCTCCCGTGCGGAAATATACATTGGATCCACTCCGTATAAAGATTTCCTATCAAATCCCCTCGTTAGGTTGCTGACAATTTTGAATTTGTATACCTATATTCTTATGATAAAGTGTGAACAATCTAGAAACAACAAGGACAAAATTCAATTTCGTCACAAGTATTGTTGCCATTATTTTAAAACGGATGTACAAACACAACTTTTCAACTAAAGAAAACCCGCTGACTGGTGAGCCCTGCCCTTGGGCGAAGACAGAGGTGTAGCCCTACTTATACTGTGTTCCTAACATTTCCGGCTACGTCGAATTCGCGTCTAGCTGGAAATTTATACTTTCTTACAGTGCCATAAAAGGACCCGATGCAATCACACCGGGTCCTTTCCTAAAATCCGCTTATTTTGCACTTCCTACAAGCTTCTCCTGCAAACTGCCTACGATTTCATCATATCTTGGGCTGTTCAGGAAGTTTTCTACAGAAACATGCTGTGCGTTTGGAAGCTTTGCTTTTGCACGATCTGTTAAATCCTTATGCGTAATCACAAGGTCTGCATCTTCCGGAAGATTATTAATAGCCGTATTAATAACCGTTACATCAAGATCTGCCTTTTTTACTTTGTTTCTCAAAATCGATGCACCCATCGCACTGGAACCCATACCTGCATCACAAGCAAACACAATTTTATTTACTGTGCCAAAAGCTGCAGGAGCCGCTGCTGTTTCCTCTACTAATGCTGCAGCTGCAGTACTGCGTTTTCCTTTCATTTCCTGCATTTTTTCTGCTGCAGCAGTTAAATTCTCATCATCTTCTTTTGCTTTGCTTGCCTTTAAAATAATAGAAGCAACCGCAAAAGATACAGCCGCAGCTACGATAACCCCAGCTAACACTGCGAAATATCCGCCTCTTGGCGTCATAGCCATCAAAGCAATAATACTTCCTGGTGATGGCGCCGCCACTAGGCCTGCGTGTAAAATATTGAATGTGAATACGCCGCTCACACCGCCGGCAATTGCCGCTAAAATTAAGACTGGCTTCATTAAAACGTACGGGAAGTAAATTTCATGAATTCCGCCTAAGAAATGAATAATAACTGCACCCGGTGCAGATTGCTTTGCTGCACCTTTACCAAACAACCAGTACGCTAATAAAATACCAAGTCCTGGACCAGGGTTCGATTCTAATAGGAATAAGATTGACTTTCCTGTATTTGCTGCTTGCTCAATTCCTAATGGACTTAAAATACCGTGGTTAATTGCGTTGTTTAAGAATAAAATCTTTGCCGGTTCGATAAAAATATTGGCAAGCGGTAATAATCCTGCCGCAACAATGGCTTTAACTCCTGCTGCTAAAGCCTTGCTTAACCCTAAAACAACTGGGCCAATTCCTTTATACGCAAGTAATGTTAACAGTCCGCCGATAATACCTGCAGAGAAGTTGTTGACTAGCATTTCAAAGCCAGATTTCACTTTTCCTTGAATCGCTTGGTCAAATTTCTTAATTAAATATCCTCCAAGCGGTCCGACAATCATAGCACCTAAAAACATTGGAATATCGGAGCCGACAATGACCCCCATTGTCGCAGTCGCACCGACTACGCCGCCTCGTAAATCATGAACCATTCTACCGCCTGTAAAACCGATCAAAAGCGGAAGAAGGTACGTAATCATTGGGCTCACTAATTTAGCAAAGCTTTCATTCGGTAACCAGCCTGTTGGAATAAATAACGCTGTAATAAGTCCCCATGCAATAAATGCACCAATATTCGGCATAACCATACCGCTTAGATAGCTGCCAAATCGTTGTATCTTTACTCTAGCATCAGTCTTTTCTTTAGCTGCTTGGCTCATTTTTGATGACGCTCCCTTCCATGCTTGTTTTTATCTTCCTTATATCCTTATAATAGAGCGATTTCAGATATATTATCAATTTATACAAAATTGCATTTTGGCATTTGCATTGTTGTCAAGTTTAAATTTAGAAAAAATAGGATGTCTTTTAAAGAGTTTCTCAATTTGTACACATCTTATTCATAATAAGAAAAGTGGACAAGGTCCGCCTTTTATGGCAGCGCGTAGGGGTGGGCCGGAGTCTGTCATTTTGGGCCTTGGGAGCTAGACATCGCCCCGAAAAGTTATACTTTCTTAAAGCGTAAAAAGCTAACCATCTATCTTTTGGTTAGCTTTTTCTCTATCTTATTGCAGCCTCTCTTTATGTATACAATCCTGATCCTTCAGACGCTTTCAATCTGAAAAAAAGAAAATAAAAGAAAGTAATAATATATTTAAGTTTAGCACATTCTATATGCAAGACTCATTTAAGGAGGTGATACACCATGCAACGACATACAACTGTTTCCGTAAACAGCTCCAACGAACTGCTCTTTGCAGCAGCTCAATCTTCCATTGATCAAATGAAGATAGAAATCGCACGAGAATTTGGCATCCAGCTTGGCCCAGAGACAACATCCCGCGCGAACGGTTCTGTTGGAGGCGAGATTACAAAACGCCTTGTTATGATAGCACAGCAGCAACTTGCAGGAGGAAGCCGTCTTCACTAAAATGAGCGTTTGCAGTTTTGTATTATTACTGCGTTAATACGTGCGAGCTTGGCTAACTTGTTCCTTCCTAGAGCCAAGCTCTTACTTATGAAATCTTATGCAACCAATCTACTTTTTCGTTTTTTTGCGGCGTGTTGATCTCTTCCCTAGCAGATATCCAATATAGATCAAAAGAAAATGAAAACCAATAAACCCGAAAAAAACAATGACGATTCCTTGAATGTTGCTGAATACACTTGCTATATCTGCCTCTATGAACCAAGCATATAAACAAACAATCAGTACACCCCCCGATAACAGGAGCGTGCTCCGTAACGGTCCAGGTTTTGCTGCTCGCTGTCTAAGGGTCTGCTTTTTTGGAACGGAAGGCTTTCTTTTTCTAGGCTTCTTCCTTTCGGTTCCCTTGCTTGCGGGCGCTGTAGATGTTTTCTTTTTACCCTGTACTTTCTGTTCTTTTATATTTCTAGCATTCATATCATGTAATCCTGTTCTACTATAATACACAAATCATATCATGGGGATACCCTCTTGCAAAACAGTTCTTCTTATGCAGAAGGTTAGAAAATTAAATTGAGTCTGATAGCTGGTTTAAACCGCTTTCTTATTTGGAATAATTTACATAATAGGAACACTCCTATACTGTAACTATATTTCAATGAGTTAGGAGCTTGCATGATGAAATCTTTAGTAAACAAGACCTATAAAATTTACATCATCACCTTCATTGGAAGCCTTCTGCTAGCCTTCCTCTTAGTTAATATGTATAAATTTCTTCAAGCATCTTATTCGATCGAACAGATGCTTGTACTCATTCACTCATTTCCTCGTGCATATCTGATTAATGCAGCTACTTTAACTGCGCTTATCTATTTTATTTGTACAACAATCATTATGCTGATTCAAGTACGGCGCACGACGAAGGACTGGACGGTAAGCCTTTCTGTTTATATGCTGCTCATCCTTGTCTCCCTGGCTGTCTCTATCTTATTTTTTATGGTTCAGAACACAATGGATGCTCATAAAGCCTTGTTATGGATGAAACAATATCCAAATCACGTCATGATGACAGCCATCTTGATTACAAGCATTATGTTATTTATTTTTGCCTTGTTTGGAAGCTATTATCTTGGAGCCATTGTAGCTATGGCTGGACTTTGTCTTTTAGCACTTATCAATTACCTCAAGCTAAAAATACTGGGGCAGCCATTATACCCAACTGATTTTGGACAGCTTAAGCAAGTAAGAGATCTCATTCCGATGATTATACAGAAAGTGTCGATTCTGTCTCTTGTCGCGCTTGTTCTTGGTTTGGTAACTCTCGTGATTTTGAAAACAAAGCTTCCTAAATATAAACCGCATTGGCTTCACCGCATCCTTGTTGCAGGCACTTCTGGGTTTATCATCTGGTCTTATGCTAATTATGAAAGCTCCATTATGTCCGCTATTTTCAAGGTAACAAAGATTGAGTTAATTAAATGGGATCCTGTCCTAAACTATGACTTGAACGGGGCAGTACTAGGGTTTGTTTTAAGCATAAACCAAAACGTTTTTGAAAAACCAAAGGACTATTCAAAGGAGAATGTGCTGCAGGTCGCTCAAGCTGTAGCACATGACCTACAGGAACAAACTGTTTTAACCGAGACAGCAGCTGCAGTAAAACCAAATATTATTTATCTGATGAATGAAGCCTTTTGGGATCCAACCCGTCTGCCAAATGTACAATTTGAAAAAGACCCTATTCCTTATATTCGGGAAGTAATGCAGCAAAATCCCTCTGGATATACACTGTCTCCTATGTTTGGAGGAGGAACAGCAAATGTGGAATTCGAAGCATTAACCGGGTTTTCACTAAGCTTCTTAGAGCAGGGCAGTGTTCCCTATATGCAAGTATTCGATAAAAAAAAGAGTGTTCCCAACATTGCGAGCATCTTACGACAGAGAGGATATGACGCTGTCGCATTTCACTCTTTTGAAAAGTATTTTTTCAAAAGAGACGTTGTTTATCCAAAGCTTGGATTTCAGTCCTTTACTTCTATGAAAGAAATGAAGCACAAGGAAATGGCTGCAGAGCATGTTAGTAATATGTCTGTATCAAAAGAATTAATTGATATGCTAAAAAGTCACACTAACCCTGTGTTTATCCATACCGTAACGATGCAAAACCATTTCCCCTATCTACCAGGAAGATTTAAAACAACCGAAATTAATGTAGAGGGATTGGATGAAAAAAGCAATCGAGTACTGGAAACCTATACAGAGGGGGTTCGTCAATCAAACGAAGCATTTCAATATCTCATGGAGCAGCTCGACACTTTGGATGAGCCGACTATCGTTGTCTTCTGGGGAGACCACCTTCCGACGTTTGGAGAAAATAATAACGCAATATACAATTCAGGGTTTATCAAAACCGGAGGCACAAGCGAAGAAAGCCGGAGAATGCACGAAACTCCCTTTTTTATTACAGCAAACTTTCCGATTCCCCCTGTAAATCTAGGAACAACGAGCCCAATTTACTTCGGTCCCATCCTATTCCAGGTTTTACAGGAGCCGCTGCCGCCTTATTATCAATTTCTCATGTCGCTTTACGAACGATATCACGGCATCATCCGTGAACTAAAAGTAAATCCTGAAAATGGAACCGTTACAACCCTTACAAAGGATGACCAAAAGCTATTAGACAAATACCGCTTGCTTCAGTACGACTTACTCATTGGAGAGCAATACTCCAGACCCGTCCTGTTTCCTGGAGAAAATTCCAATAGTTGATTTTCCTCAGGAAAACTCGTCGATTGGCGAGCCCTGCCCGGATATCGCTTCTCGTCTTATGAAGCGATATCCGGGCAAGTCATTTGGTGCTGCTCCCCAGGCGAAGACAGAGGCGTAACTGCTTCGATTTCCTCCTCGCCGCGCAGTACGCCGCCCTTTAATTTAAAATTATTAAATCCATAACGCTTATATGCTGCTTCCGCAAGCCGGACAACTGCCTCTGGAGTTAACGCCTCTTCATGGCGTAAGCGCATCTAATCATCTTCGGCATCATGCGCACTCAAATATGGAAGATCCGTCTTATTGCGGTCACCTACATAAAATAAATAGCCCAACATCTCTACCTTATCGCGCTGCTGCCCTTCACCAAGTAAGGCAGCCACTGGTACACCGAGACATTTCCCTACTAATCAGTCAATATAAAATGGGAATATTCAGAAGTTTTTTTAAAAATGCCAAACAGGACAATTTTATGTATACAGTGTGACAAACGTAGCTAAAGCCAGGTGTATGCATATAAAGAAATCCGTAATGAAATACTATCAAATAGGCTATGGTTAAATATTTCGTGGAATTTGCTCCTGATAGGGGCATTTGTAAGGTGATAAAAATGTGGAACATGATTGTTTCCTATCTTCCAGACTGGAAAGTTTGTACGCAAGCTTTTATCGTATTTTTCGTTCCGTATGTTATCTCAAAGTTTTTTAATTGGGTCCATGCAGCAGAGGAAGAGTGATGAAAATGAAATGGTGGAAATCAAAAGCCAAACAGATGCAAAAACATCCTA
Source organism: Ectobacillus funiculus (assembly GCF_004138295.1). GTDB lineage: Bacteria > Bacillota > Bacilli > Bacillales > Bacillaceae_G > Ectobacillus > Ectobacillus funiculus. The sequence goes on from NZ_SCFM01000033.1 coordinate 18,874, forward strand.
TTGAAAGTGATACTAAGCAAGAAGCTATCCTTCCTCAAAATTCAGCAACCCCTTTTACGGGTGCTTTCATCTCAGATTTAGAACTGATAAAGCAGGAAATCGCTCTTAATTCAGATGTCTACTTTCGAGAGTTCAACATCGGATATACGTCTACTCGAGCAGCAATCGTATTTGTTGAAGGGCTGGCAGATAAAGATCTCATTGACACACATATTATGAAGTCGCTCATGCTGGAACTTTCCGAAGAATATAAACAGGAACAGGCCATTATGAAAGGCACTGTTTTAAAAGAGTTTATTAAGCATCACATTCTTTCTATTAGTCAGATAAAGGAAGTACATAACATAAAAGATTTGTTGTCAGAAGTATTAACGGGTTCGACAGCCCTTTTAATTGCTGGATCACCAGATGTCTTAATTCTCGGTACAGCGAAAGGAAAAACAAGAACCCTTGAGGAACCCGTATCAGAAGCTTTAGTCAGAGGTCCACGTATAGGGTTCACGGAAGCATTAAACGATAATACTGCTCTTTTGCGACAACACGGGAAAAATGAGAGCCTATCCATTATAAAATTCCTAGTAGGAAAACGTGCAAAAAAGGAGTTGGCAATCGCCTATATCAAGGATATCGCGGACCCGGAATTAGTGGAAGAAGTAAAGAAGAGAATTCGGAGAATCGATGTTGATAATGTCCCTGAATCAGGATATGTAGAACAACTCATTGAGGATAATTATCTAAGTCCTTTTCCGCAAGTACAAAATACCGAGCGCCCTGATCGCGTCATCGGTGCATTGATGGAAGGACGAGTAGCGATTTTGTTGGACGGAACACCCTTTGCTTTAATCGTTCCCGTTACATTTAATATGCTGTTGCAATCGCCAGAGGACTACTACGAACGTTGGCTGCCCGCTTCTCTCATCCGTCTATTGCGTTATGCAGCAGCCTTCATATCTCTTTTCACACCTTCTCTCTATATTGCCTTTAGCTCGTTTCATCCAGGATTGATTCCAACTAAACTGGTCATTTCCATCATAGGATCACGTGAAGGTGTTCCATTCCCTGCTTTTATAGAGGCATTGATTATGGAAATAGCCATCGAGATTTTACGGGAAGCCGGGCTGCGCCTGCCTAAGCCGATTGGTCCCACAATGGGGATTGTTGGCGGATTAATTATTGGACAAGCTGCCGTAGAAGCGGGGATTGTCAGTCCAGTTATGGTCATCGTGGTGGCAGTAACCGCGATTTCTTCCTTTGCGATTCCTCAGTATACCGGAGGGATTGCATTACGTATCCTTCGCTTTACAGCTATGTTTTGCGCTGCCATATTCGGTTTGTATGGGATTATCCTGTTTTTTCTTTTTCTTTATAGCCATTTAGTGAAGCTGAAAAGTTTTGGTGTACCTTATACAAGCCCTGCTATTCCGTATCGGTTAAGGGAATGGAAAGACTTTATGGTTCGCTTGCCGCTCATGATGATGAAACGTCGCCCACCCAATATGCATACGAAAGACCCTACGCGCAAAGGATAGATTACAACGAAAGAAAGCAGGTCAAAGATAATGCTCAGTACGAGTGACCGTATTACGACTTTAGGCGTTGAAATCATGCTGCTCCTGCTCTTATTTATGAAACAGCCAAAAAAAGCAGGAAAAGTTGTTCTAGTTGAGACTCTCATCCCTCTCATCTTTTATGTAATTACCATAGTAATGGTCATCGGAACGTTATCCGTTGATGGGGTAGTAACAAGAACATGGCCAACGATTGATCTCATGCACAGCTTTGAAATGCCCGGTTTGATATTTGAACGTTTTGAGTCTTTGCTGCTCGTAATATGGATTATGCAGATATTTACTAGCTTTAACATTAGCCACTATGCTGCTTCTTTAGGATTGTCTCAGGTCTTCAAAAAAATATACATCCATTTATGCATGGTTTACTGCCGCCTCTGTTTCTCATTATTGCAAAATTGAAGGGGGGAAATCATGAAGCTTAATAATATGAGTTGCCTCTTGCTTCCCTTTTCAATTCTTTTACTTCTATCCCTTACAGGATGCTGGAGCAGTAAAGAAATTGTAGATCGTGGTTTAACCACAGGTATAGCAATGGATAAGGGGAAAGAGTCAGCGCTTGAGAAAAGGTTAAGAAAGCAAGGAGGAGGATATACCAAAAAGAATCTTCTCACATTGACCTATCAATTTGCCAACCCCCAATCAACAGGTATGAAAAATAAGGAGGGAGATTCCCAATCTAAATCTTATATCAACATTTCTGAAACCGGGGATTCTATCCATCAAATGACTCGTGAACTTTCATTGAGAACAAATCGACCTACGTTCAGTCCACATTTAAAAGTGATTGTGATCAGTGCGGATCTTGCACGCACATATAGCTTAGATCAATTATTGGATCAATATCTCCGCGACAATGAAATTAGACTTAGTTGTCTCGTGCTCATTAGCAAAGGTCGAGCCAGTGAGACGTTGAAATCAAAAGAAATAGGAGAAATTCCCGCATTCCGTTTGCTTGAAATTGTAAATAATCGACCTAAGACAGCAAGAATTTTGCCACCTATGCCACTTGCTAAATTAGTGGGCAAGATGAAAGCTGGAACTAGCTTTCTCCTGCAAAATGTGATTTCAGCAAATGAAGAGGAAAAATTTGCGGGAGCTGCCGTAATTGAAGGTAAGACAAAAAAGCTGCGGGGTTTTTTGAATGAAATGGAGGTAGAGGGATTAACATGGCTAACAGGAACAGGAAAAGGCGGTGTAGTGAAAAGCTTTGATAACAAGACAGGACAACCTATCGTTTATGAAATAAAGTCAATGAAAAGCAAAATTACACCCCATGTTGCGAAAAACAACATTTCTTTTGATGTAAAAATTGAAGCAGAAGGCCGCCTATCTGAAAACTGGGCCACTTCAGGAACCTCTTCTGAAAATAAATCTCTAAAGATGAAAGAAACAATTTTTGAAAAAGAAGTAAGCCGTTTGGTGAAACAGGCATTAAAAAAAATACAAGTCGAGTACCGTACAGATGTTGCCGGTTTCGGAAATCAATTAAGAATTGAACATCCTAGAGTGTGGGAAAAGATCAAAAAAGATTGGGATAAGAGGTTTAGTAAGGTTCCAATCAAATATAGTGTGAAATTAACGATCACCGATTATGGGGAGTGAAGCTATAAGATTTTTCATTAATATATAGAAATTAAAAAGAAGCTAGCCACCTATATAGTAGATGATTAGCTTCTTTCCCGCTTCGGATGGACTTCTTCAGTGCCAATAGATGCTGTTAATAGTTTTTTGCTCTTACATCAAATGAATCATGGCTTAGTAGTATGGATATGGATACGGACAATACGGATATGGATACGGACAATACGGATATGGATACGGATAACCATATCCGTAACCTGGCGTAAGCAGCGCTCCCAATGCTAACCCACCTAAAAACCCTGGAAAAAACGGACGGCCGAAAAATGGACGACCAAAAAATGGACGACCGAATCCAAAAAATGGGCGATGAAATCCTCCAAAGAATGGACGATGAAATCCTCCAAATCCTCCAAATCCTCCAAACGGACGAATACGTTCCATAATGCTTCCTCCCTTATCTTAGATAAATTCCTGTCACTATCACCTTATACAGGACAAATTCAATTGGAATAGGCCGTTATCTCCTCTTCGACAAAAATATTTTTCAATCAGACAGAACAACTCTTTTCTCCGTGGCGGGTATACTCTCTACGTTCCACTCCTGTATACACTATTGCACATAAGCAAAGGAAAGAGATGACACTATGTATCAAAGCGTTGATATGCAGCAATTCCCGCAAATCCCACTGGAAGATTCTCGCATTTGGTGGGGACCACGTCCTTGGTTTTATAGCCCTGTTGTTTACCGCCCTTGGTGGTTCTATTAATCCAAACAACTATAAGAGCCTTCGTTTATGGAGGGCCTTTTGCATGTGAGAAATACCCATCTTTCCTCAACGAGGCTTTTGTATTCCAAAATATATAGACCAAAAGTAGCATCCATCACCACCTAAAACTGGTTCGTTTTCCTGCTTTTTTTTACTGCTCTTTCCTTTGCGAATCATAGCTAAAGAAGGTATCATATAATAGGTATAACAGATATTTTTATAAACAATAACAGAATGGTGGTCATCCCAATGTTTCAACATTTTTCAATAAATGAACAGTTAAAAAACCAATTGCAACAGCTGCATGAAAATAATAGAAACAGTGCCGGAAGCGATGCGTTTCTTATCGGGAAAAAGCTGTACAAGGCACAGGATATGAGCATTTTAGAAGATGCGCTTACTGCGCTCCTGCTAGGCAAAAATGTTCTTTTAAAAGGACCAACAGGAAGCGGAAAAACGGTTCTTGCGGAAACACTCTCTTACTTGTTTCAAAAGCCAATGCACAGCATTAACTGCTCCATTGATTTAGATGTAGAAGGAATTCTTGGCTACAATACGCTGCAGGCTCACAATGGGGCCTCAGAGGTTGCATTCGTAGACGGTCCGCTGATGAAGGCCATGAAGGGCGGGCACTTCCTCTATATTGACGAAATTAATATGGCGAAGCCGGAGACATTACCACTGCTGCACGGTGCACTCGATTACCGGAAAATGATTACAAATCCATTTACGCAGGAGGTCGTATACGGTGATGATGATTTCCGCGTAATTGCCGCAATTAATGAAGGCTACGTTGGAACAAGTGAGCTAAATGAAGCTTTAAAAAACCGTTTCGTCATCATTGAGGTTCCTTATATCCAAGGCTCTACATTAAAAGAGCTCCTTCTATCTGAATCAAAATTAAAAAATGAATCCATCGCTGAGAAATTTGCACAGTTTTCAAATGATCTTGTTCCGTTGGCTCGTGATGGACGGGTAAGTGAAGAAGCGGCAAGCATCCGCGGCATTATTGATGCGTGTGACTTAAGCTTATATATTCCGGTGCTGCGCGCGATTGAACGAAGCATTATCGCGAAGCTCAGCGATGAAACAGAACAAATAACGGTACGGGAACTCGCTGAAAGCTATTTTCTTGAGGGATAATTATGAGACAGGTCTTTAATGAACGAAAAGTTGATGCTTCCCTCTTTTTACAAATGGAAAATTTAATGTGCGCGCTTCTCAAGGATCCAAAAGCCCAATTAGAGTACGATTATCAAACATATTATGACGAACAAGAGGACAAGGTGACCATCAGTCGTTTTTGGGATGACCGCAGCCAAGAAGACAAAATTCTCGGTTTAAAAAGCGAAGTATATTTAAAAGCTCTCGGCTATCGGCACCATTCCGATATGAAGCTAATTCGTGAGTATGCGAAGGAGCTGCTCTCTTCGCCGCATAAACACTTTTTAACACAATTATTTGTACTGCTTGAGGATTTGCGGGTCGAGGAAAAAATTAAAACACTTCGTCCCGGCACAAAACCAATTTTCGCATGGCGCAGAAATACGTACAGAAGCTACTTCACAGCGCAATATGAAATGAACCGCATCCGTGATTTTCAAGCGGACATGCTGTTTTCCCTTTGCTACCTTACGCTGACGAGCGATAAGTACGAAAGCTTTGGAAATGACTATCTCACTAGCATTGAATCCCTTCTATATGAGGCGTTTCACGCGCGTAATACAGAGGATACGATGTACACGGTTGAGAAAATTCGTTACCGTCTTGAAGAAGCGTTACCGAGCAACATGGTTAACAATTACTTCGGTCTTGCTCCTATTGGCGATAAAGCCGAGAAAATTGAAAAAGATGCCTGTGCGCATGAATTAGCCAATGACGACACACAGCTGCTAGACGATGATGAGAAGAAAGATAAAATGGACGAAACCTTCTCTACCTGGCATCGGGAAAATAAAAACAATGACAATGAAAACTTTTTACGCTTCGAGCTAGAAAGCGGAACAAAAACAAATCTGATGGGTAACGCTGCGCGGGAGTCTGAGGATGCAGATCAGGCACTTGCTTCCGTGCAGGGCGGCTCAAAAAAAAGCAGCCAAGCTAACTTTAATCCAGCAGATGCAAAAGATGCCCGTTCCTCTCATGCATCTGGCAGCGGTGAAAATGCATACGGCAAATATAATATTGGTGCGGTTCATACTATAAAAGGTTCCCGCAAGCCGACGATCGATGAAAAGGCTGCCTATCAGACCATAAAGTCACTAATTAACAAAGATGTAAAGGAACTAAAGAAAACCATCGAAAAAACGATTGAAAATAAAACAAATGCCCATTCGGAGAAATACTATGGCCGTCTCCATAAAAAGTTCCACCGGATCTATACGGAAAAACAACCTCGTATGTTTTATAAAAAAGGGAACGAATCGAAGGAACTTGATGTTGTCTTTCATCTCTTAGTCGATTGCTCCGGCTCGATGTACAACAAAATGGAGGAAACGAAAAAAAGCGTCGTCTTATTTCATGAGGCATTAAAATCATTAAAGGTTCCGCATGCGATTAGTGGCTTTTGGGAGGATGCTTCTAGTGCAAAAGCCGAATACAAGCCAAATGTCATCCATGAAGTGATAGCATATAAAAACTCTACCTCTCCAAGCAGCGGTCCAGAAATTATGCAACTGCGCGAAGAAGAGGATAATCGTGACGGCTATATTATCCGCATCATATCTGAAGCATTGGCAAAACGTCCGGAAAAACATAAATTCTTGCTCGTATTTACAGACGGGGAACCATCTGCTTTAGACTATCACCAAGACGGGATTTTAGATACACATGAAGCAGTAAAGCTTGCACGCAAGCATGGGCTTGAGGTAATCGGTATTTTTATTGAAGAAGGCGAAGCAAAGGAAGAAACCTATCAATTAATGAAAAATATATACAACCATCACTTCCTAGTAGCTAACCATGCAGAGGATTTACGTTTAAAAATCAAGCCGCTTCTTAAAAAGCTGCTTCTTAAAATTATTTCTTAAAGTGTAAAAAATGAGGGTGCCCCATAAGCTAGTTACACTTGCTTATGGGGCACCGCTCTTCTTGTTTAACAAATCTTTTTAGTTTAGTGGATAGCTTTTTGGTTCTGTTTTTACGCCTGAACCACTCTCTATAAGATTTACAATTTCTTATCCATATTATATTTCAAAATCCACTGTATTTGTAAAGGGTTTTTTATTTTTATTATATATCCTTATATCTAAATACTTCTGCTGCTATGCTCATAACAAGCTTCTTTTACAGAAAAGAGCTTACGGCTTAACTTAGGGATATAAAGAGCTAAAAAAACGGAACGACCTAAGCTAAATAAAATAAAGGCCAGCCATAATCCATGGTTTTGCAGTACAGGAACACATACATATAAAATGACTAGAAAAAGGATTAACGCATAAACCATTGAATTTCTAATTGGTTTCGCTTCGGTTGCTCCAGTAAATACACCGTAAAGAATGAGACCAAGAGCTGCTGATAGAGGATACAACATAATCCATCGTTCATATGTACTAGCTAACTCAATGACGCTCGGTATTTGCGTAAATAACGGAATAATATAACTCTTAGACAAGTAATACACCCCAGTAATGAACAGCGAAGAAAAAAGTGCCCACTGACAGGATAATGATAATGTCCGCTTATACAAACCCTGATCATGGGAACCTACTGCTTTTCCCACATAAATACTCGAAGCATTCGCAAAGCCGTCAAATGCATATGCCATCATATAATGAACTTGAATTAGAACGGCATTGGCTGCCAATACCTCTGTTCCAAACGAAGCTCCCTTCGCTGTGAATACATTAAAAACAGCTAGTAAACAGAAGGTTCTGATCATTAAATCCCGATTCATAGCCATCATTTTTTTAAAAGGTTTTGGATCCAAGATTTCTTTTATTGCCAGAAAGTTAAATGATGGTGATAGCATTTTGATAATGATGCAAAGACTCAGAATAAATGCTGTTATTTCAGCAATGAGTGTAGCTGCGGCAACTCCAGATACATCCCAAGAAAACCATTTGACAAACATAATCGCCAATAGGATATTAATCAAATTCATAAGCACCTGAAGAGACAATGATATCTTTATACGAGATCGCCCCACTAACCAACCGATAATAACATAATTCATTAAAGTAAATGGCGCTCCCCATATCCTAATGGAAAAATAGTCAGATGCAAACTTATAAACATCAGCAGCAGGATTAATAAAAACGAAGGCCAGATACTGGATTGGCCACTGTAAAAAGAGAAAACTGGCTCCTACAACAAAAGCAATAAACAAGGGCCTGATGAGCGCAAGCACTTGTTGTCTCTCATCATTAGCTCCTTGTGCTTGGGCAGCAAACCCAGATGTACTTACCCGCAAAAAGCCGAATAACCAATACATCGTATTAAAGATAATAGTACCGACAGCTACACCGCCGATATAAGCTGGATCTGGCAGCTGCCCTACTACAGCCATATCTACAACACCTAATAGAGGCGTTGTTATGGTCGAAATCGTAAGAGGAATAGCTAAGGCTAGATAAGATCGATGATTCACCGCACTTCCTCCTTATGCTTCGAAAACTTGAAGCAATTCTTTTGTATAGGGATGTCTGCTCTCCGAAAATAGGTCTTGTTTCTGGCATGTATCTACAATACGGCCTTGCTGCATCAACATAATACGTTGGCTCATAAAATTAACAGCTGCAAGATCATGGGAAATAAACAAATAGGAAAGCTGTAATTCTTCTTGCAAATCCTTCAATAGATTTAAAATTTTAGCTTGTATCGACACATCTAGACTGGCTGTCGGCTCATCTAGAATGATTAAAGAAGGCTCTATGCTAATAGCTCGAGCAATACTCACTCGCTGCTTCTGCCCCCCGCTCAGCTCATGGGGATAGGAATATAGATACTTTGACGGGATATCCACCATATCAAGCAAATATTCCCCAGCTTTCTTTCGATCATCGCGAAAACCTTTTAAAAAGGAAGGCTGTATACCCTTTTGAACATCTAACGGCTCCATTAAAGAATCGATAATTTTTAATTTAGGATTTAAGGAAGCCGCAGGATTTTGAAAAACAGCCTGAAGCTCTCTTCTAACACTCCGCATATTTTCTTTACTTAACTCATGTAACGGTTTCCCATTCAGCCAAACCTCTCCTTGATCTACTTTTTCCAGCATTAATAAGCATCTGGCTAACGTGCTCTTTCCGCTTCCGCTTTCTCCTACTAGGCCTAAACATTCTCCTTTGTGAATCTCTAACGATACTTGATCCACAGCTTTATGCCCGCATGAATATTGTTTCGTAATGCGGCCGGCTATTAAAACTTTCTGCCCTGCTGTCTTCAACATATCCTCTCCCTTTTTATATGAGTACTGCTTCTTTTTCAGCTATCGTTAACAGGCGTGATGGTGTCTCCCTTAAAGGAGGAATCGCTGTAAATAATTGTTTCGTGTATGGATGCTGAGGCTTCTCAAAAATAGCACCCTTCTCTCCAGCCTCTACAATCTCACCTCGCAGCATAATCGCCATTGTATCCGCGTATTTACGGACGTGCCGCAAATCATGTGTAATGAATAACACGGCACAGTTTGTTTGCTCTTTTAAATCAGCAATCAGCTCCAATACGCTCATCGCTGTCATGCCGTCAAGAGCAGTAGTCGGTTCATCCGCAATTAATAACTTTGGCTTTAAAATCATCGCCATTGCAATAGCGGCTCTTTGCAGCTGCCCGCCACTTAATTGGAAAGGATAGCTTTTGTAGACTCTCTCTTCCGGAAGCTGCACATTTTTAAGAGAAAGCAAGGAATATTCTTTTCTCTCTTTTCTAGACATACTCGTATGTGTTTTCAGCATCTCATCAAACTGTTTCCCGATCGTTATAAAAGGTGTAAAAGCTCCCTGGTAATCCTGAAAGATATAAGAAATATCTTTGCCACGAATGTTTTGCAGTTCCTTTTCGGTCAGCATGGATACATCTAAGTTTTGCAGAAGGATGCTTCCCAATCGAACCTCCAATCCAGCTGGCAAAAGACCTCCAATAGCAGAAGCTGTCACACTTTTTCCACTTCCGCTCTCTCCTACCAACGCCAACCATTCTCCTTCATGGATCGTAAGACTAACATTATTTACAATCGTATTGTCCTGATGTTGAATTGTAAGCTCCTTAATTGTTAAGATGGCCATTATATTTCTCCTTTTTGATTTTTCACATCAAAGCGGTCTCTTAAGAAATCTCCTAATAAATTAGACATAAGCACAACAATCATAATCGCTAATCCTGGTATCACCATTAAATGAGGTGCATGATAAAAAAATGCTTTTCCTTCATTTAACATTGCTCCCCACTCCGGAGCAGGAGGTTGAGCTCCTAATCCAATATAAGAAAGAGAAGCAATCATCAAAATGATCTTTCCAACATCTAATGTAGCCAGCACCATCACATTTCCTACTACATGAGGAATCATATGTTTACGTAAAACTCCAATAGAACTCAGTCCATTAATTTTGGCCATTGTAATATAGTCTCTTTGCTTCTCTGACAATACAATGCTTCTTGCCAATCTCGCATAACCAACCCATTTGACCATAACGATAGCAAACACAAGATTGAACATTCCTGGTCCTAACAAGCCGCTTAATATAATAGCGACAATATAATCAGGGAAGGCCATAAAAGCATCTACCATTCTCATAAAAAATCGATCTATTTTTCCTCCAAGATAACCAGCAAGAAGGCCGATTGGTACACCAATACATAATGAGATCGCTAAAACAAGAACACTTATTCCAACAGTCATTTGAGAACCTGCTAGAATACGTGAAAACACATCTCTTCCTAAATGATCGGTCCCTAATACATGCTCTGCACTGATTCCCCTCAATCGTTCCTCCATGTTGACGTATACCGGATCATGGGGAGCAATAAAAGGCGCTGCTAATAAAAAAATAAAAACGAACATCACAAAACTAGTAACATATAAGGCTGAACAGGATGTAAACACACTTTTTCGTATCATCGACGCTCCACCTCCTTCAGTCGAATCTCAGGATTTAAAAACCGATACGAAAGATCGACTAATAGGTTTATTATGACAATAAAGAGACCCATAAAAAGAATGTAACCTTGTATAATCGGATAATCTCTTCGGACAATTGCCTCTACTACCAATTTCCCAACACCTGGATAAGCGAACAACACTTCAATAATGACTGTCCCGCCTAATAAGCTTCCTAGGCTGACGCCAAAGATCGTAATAACAGGCATCAGACTGTGGCGGAATGCATGAAAGAAAAAAATCCTTTTTCCACTCAGCCCTCGGGCTTTTGCCGAACGGATAAAATCTTGGCCTAAGGTTTCCAATAAGCTGGACCGTAACAGTCTAATGTACACCGCAGATAATGCAAGACCTAATGTAAGAGACGGCAAAATCAAATGAAGAAATGTCCCTTTCCCCATTGATGGTAACCATCCCAGTCTTACCGAGAAAAACTGAATAAAAAGCAATCCTAGCCAAAAGCTAGGAACTGAAGCGCCAATTAAGGCAATTACTCTGCTTACGTGGTCAATCCATTTGTTTTTGGATAAGGCAGCAAGTGTCCCAATAGGAACCGCAATCAGCGTCATTACTATAAGTGACGTAATGCTGAGCGTAAGCGTAGCAGGGAATTTTTCTGCCAGTTCATCTAAAACAGGCTGACTGGTCATATATGAATATCCTAAATCAAACTGGAAGAAGCGTATTAACCAATTCCAATACTGAATGTATATCGGTTTATTAAATCCTAATTCATCTCTCAGCTCTTCTATCTGTTCATCAGATATAGCCACATCATCAATATTTAATATATATCGAACAGGATCACCTGGAGCTGCTTTCATAAATACAAAGCTAATAAAAGAAAGCAACAATAAAAACAAGACGAGTTCCAGCATTCGTTTTCCTATTTGTTTCATGTTGTCTTCACATCTAAATCTTTCGTCAAAATATAGTACTCGCTTTTACTTGTTTTCCAGCCCTTCACATAGTCCTTATATGCGACAAAATTGTGAGGATGAACAATAAACGAATGAAGTGCTTCCTGATCAATAATAGTAATGGCCTCCTTTGCTAATCCATTCCGCTTTTCTTCCTCCACTGTGTGATTTAACTCATCTATCAGACCAATTAGTTTCTCATGTCTAATTTGTCCTGGATTGATTGCACCGCCTGGCATATATGCAGAGTTGAGGAAATAACTCGCATCTCCTCTTGGGGCGGTAATCAAGCTGTATGTAGCTAAATCCCAATCCTGATTTTGGGCCAAATACTCATCCATGTTTTCTACTTGCTGAATTTCAATGGCAATACCAAGCTCTTTTGCATTAGATTGCAGAAGCTGAGCCATTAATGGAAGTTCAGGACGATAAGAATACGTTAATAATTTAAATGAAAGAGGCTTTCCATCCTTCATCGCCTTTCCGTCTTTCATTTTGTACCCTGCTGCTTCCAAGTATTTTCTAGCAGCATCTAAGCTAAATATTTTTTTCTCATAAGAAGGAGCAAAAGGAAAATCCGGTAAGAATGGACCGTCCGCAACTGTCGCTTGCCCTGCCATAATGCTCTCTGCCACTGCTTTACGATCAATAAGAGCATCAACTGCTTTTCTCACATTGAGATCCTTTAAAGCTTCTTTTCCGGTATTGTACATCAATAGATGCGTTCGCAAGCTTGGAACTACATCCGTTACAATAGATGTATCATTTTTCAGCCCTTCAATGCTTTCGATAGCTGGACGATACACAATATCTGCATCTCCAGATTGTAATGCTGCTGTACGGGCATTGGCATCTTCGTTAAATGTAAGTGTTGCACGCTCAAGCTTGGCCTTCCCGTCCCAATAGCCCTCATATCGTTCTAGTTCCAACCTACTGTTCGCTTCGAATGAAGCAACTTGAAATGGACCTGTTCCAATCGGTTTTTGTTCTACATTTGCTTCACTTACATCAATAATGGCTGTGTTCGGATGAACAAGCTCAGATGGAAACTGTGGTAAAGGCTGTTCGGTTGTGATTGTTAAAACCTGCCCATCTGCTGACATCGTTTTAATTTTCAAAGCATTTTTCATTGCTTCACTCACTTCGATGTTCCGCTTCAAAGACCTCTTTACAGCTTCTGCATCAACCTTACTGCCATTTTGAAAGGTGATATTCTCTCTAATTGTAAATGTCCATGTTTGTCCGCTATCGTCACTCTTCCATTCTTTTGCAAGCCACGGTTCAAGCTCTGAGTTCTCATTAATCTTAACAAGAGTTTCTGCTATACCGGCTCTAACCGGTGTATAGTTTAAATGTGGATCTAAGGTCTCACTTGGAAAATTAGAAAGAAAGGTTAGTTCCTTCTTTTTATCTTCACTTTCACTCTTTGACTCTGTCGAAACTGAGCATGCTGATAAGATTAAAACTAGAATATAAGCTGTTACATGCATGCTTATTTTTTTTACCGACATATCCTAACCCCCTAAAATTGAAATCATTACGATTTACAACACAAGATAATCCCCTAATTTTTCTATAAATAAAGCTTTCAGTAACATCGTTATGTTAGTTACTTTGTTTCACGGTGTAATGTCACCCTTTTTAGTCTTGGACAGTATTTCTTCAGTTCAATTCGTTCAGGGTTATTCCGCTTATTTTTTGTTGTAATATAATTACGATCTCCACACTCTGTACACGCTAATGTAATGTTTACACGCATCTGAAATTCCTCCTAATAACATTTAGTATAATTTTACAACTGTAAGACATGCTTTTTTATAAATAAATCCTATGAATGTATCGTGATCTACTTCACTCAAATCAAAATAATTACGATTTGATGAGTATAGAATTCCTAAAAATTTTTTAGTTTATAATTCGTTAACCCTTTATACATAGAAGCTCAATATAAACCGTAATTATTCTTATTTAAAACCAATAATGCAGGAGCTCTATAAAAAAGTCAATACATGAGGTTTTATTTTATAATCAAATAACCTACTCCATTACCGTAAATGGCGGAAGCGGATCTCGAAATGTAGACCAATCCTCTATCATCTCTTGATCTGTTAACAAGCATTTGTCTAATGATTCCTCAATTTCCGCTCTATCGATATCAATCCCAATCATAACAACCTCTGTCATTCTATCCCCGTATACACTATCCCATTTTTGCAATAGTCCAGGTTCTTCTTGTAATATTCGCTGTATCTCCTGCTCGGGATAGGCAGCAATCCATTCACCGGCACCTTGAATCATAATTGATGTACCTGCTTGTGAAAGTAAACCTGTCATATCATTACGAGATGCCAGCCAAAAGAATCCCTTAGCTCGAACTACATCTATAGGCCAGTCCTCTAACCACCTCATAAAACGCTCAGGATGAAACGGGCGTCTTCTTCGATACACAAAAGAGGTAATGCCATATTCCTCTGTTTCTGGTGTGTGTTCTTCGTTTAATTCTTTCATCCAGCCAGCGCTCTCACTAGCCTTCTCAAAATCAAATAACCTTGTATCTATTACTTTGTCCAACGACACATGAGCATGATTTGTCTCAATAACGTGTGCATCCGGATTCAATTTTTGCAGTACTGCTTTTAACTCTAATACATCCTCTCTTTCAATCAAATCAATTTTGTTAAGTAAAATAACATTCGCAAATTCAATCTGATCAATTAAAAGGTCGACAACTTCCCTTGTATCATTTTCATCATCGGTTTGTTTCCGGTCAAGTAAGCTGTCTCCTGAAGAAAAATCATTCCAGAAACGATTAGCATCAACAACTGTTACCATCGTATCAAGTGTACACATCTTTGATAAATCAATCCCAAGATTCTCATCTACATATGTAAATGTTTGTGCAACAGGGACAGGCTCACTAATTCCTGTTGACTCAATCACAATATAATCAATGTCGCCGGATTTCACTAGCTTCTCTACCTCAATAATTAAATCTTCCCTTAATGTGCAGCAAATACATCCATTCTGCATCTCAACCAGTTTTTCTTCTGTACGAGAAAATCCTCCTTGTTTGACTAGTGAAGCATCTATATTAATTTCACTCATATCATTTACGATAACAGCTACTCTTTTATCTTCACGATTTTTTAAAATATGGTTTAATAAAGTTGTTTTTCCTGAACCTAAATAACCACTTAAAACCGTAACGGGAATCTTCTTTTTCATAAAAACCTCTCCTATCTAAGTAATAACAGTTATTATTACGATTTATGTATCGTACTGCTCCAACTCTTTCATGTCTCCTCCTAATCATCCAATAGATACAACCTTCAGTAACGTATATAGTCGTTAGACCGAGCAGAAACTTAACAGATTGTATTTATAACAGCCTCTATTCTTCCATACAATTCTTTAGTGCTTTTTCACTTACTTGAAATACCTACATAGATCTCTACCCTTTCGTATAATTTAAAACGAAATCATTTCGTTTTAAATTATAGCACTCTTTCTTTAGGATGCATACTACCTTTTTATGTTGTCTCATTAAATTTCTCACTACGTCAAATGATCTCCCGGCTAGAAATTTATATTTTCTTAAAGTGTAAAAACACAAAAAGAGGGATTACTCCCCCTTTTTTGCTTTCTTTGCTGTTCACCTATCCAGTTTTTATGTTCCATTCCTCTGAAAAAGAACCGGTTCCATTCATGGACAGTATTATACTAGCATTTCTCAGCAAGCTCCAATACCTGTTCTAGAGTAGGAAGTGCTGTCATCGCACCTTTTTTCGATGCTGCCAAGCCACCAGATACACTCGCGAATTTCGCAAACTGCTCTAAATCACTTACAGTCGCAGCTGCTCCGTTAAACTCATGGAAGCTGTACAAAATACCTGATACATATGCATCACCTGCTCCAGTTGTATCGACTGCCTGCACCTTCATCGCAGATACCTTGCTCATATTCTTGCCTGCCGCAACATAGCTTCCCTCTGCTCCAAGCGTTACAAAAATGTACGGGATATTATAAATAGATAGTGCCTTCAGCCCTTGCTCAATATCCGTATGGCCCGTTAAAAATTCCAATTCCTCTTCAGAAATTTTCAAAATATCCGTATGACTCATCATAGACAAAATTGTTTCACGCGCTTCCTCTGCACTATTCCAAAGCCCAAGACGAAGGTTCGGATCATACGAAACAAGAACACCGTGCTTTTTCGCAAGCTCAACTGCACGAATTGTTGCGCTGCGGGATGGCTCATGAATAAGGGAAATAGAACCAAAATGCAAAAGCTTGCTCCCTTCAAACAAACTCTCATCCATATCCTCTTCACTTAGCAACTGATCAGCACTGCGGTCGACAAAAAATTCAAAGCTTCTTTCTCCATTTGCCGCAAGAGTAACAAAGACAACTCCTGTTTTTGCCTCACTTGTCAGCGGAAGATAGGATGTATCTACACCATAATCATGCAGCGTTTCTTTCAAAAATTCCCCTAACACATCATTGCCTAATTTCCCGAGAAATGTCGACTTTACGCCAAGTCTCGCCACGCCTACTGCTACATTTGCAGGTGCACCGCCTGGACACTTTTGATATGTCAGATTTGTTTCATCTGTTGGAATAAAATCAATTAATGCTTCACCTAAACAAATAATCCCTTGTTTCAAACGTAACATCCTTTCTACAACTAGAGTGATCTACAATTCTATTGTACCATTTCAAAAAACGATGAGAAAGCGGTGTTATCTTTTATATCTCTTCTTCTATAAGAAAATATGCCAGATTCGCTTCCGGGCGATAATTTACAATTTATTACAGAACAAAAAAACGGTCAGAAATGAATCTGACCGGCTTCTCTTATATCTCTTCCAACTCTGCTACCTTCACTTCTACTGTTTCGTCTGGGTTTGTAATATCATGCACGTTTGCGATACCATTTCCTTCGTCACAGCTTTCAATCCAAACTGAAACACCATGGTATTCAACACGAACATTTCCAGGAGACGATAAAATTTGCTTTACACGATTCATATCCACAGAAATACCCTCCTCAATCTTCATACTCTCTTTTATATTCCCGCTTTCCGGCGGAATTATAAGTAAAAGCAAGTGTTTTTCTAAGAAGATGAGAAATGATAGGGCAAACCTATTGGTTGTCTCTTTTTATATACCACTGTAGGTATTTAAATTCCCACGAGAAATCTGCCAACTTCTTTGACAGATTATCTGCTTTTGACAAGAAGCTGAACAGCCTCCTTCACAAGGTCGCGATCGCTGTAATCTCCATTTTCCATTTGCTCACGTAAGCAATGCTCTAGATTCGTTCCAACAATCACGCCAATAGCTCGGTCGATTGCGGCACGAGAAGCGCTCAATTGTGTTACAACATCCTTGCAATCCTGTTTTTCTTCCAGCATTCGAAGAATCCCCCGAATTTGTCCCTCAATCCGTCTGAGACGATTCTTCATTTCTTGCGTATATTCCATGCCGCAGCCTCCTCTTTATATACCTTTATAGGTATGATGTTATTACACTACGGCAGACTTGTCAAAGGAATACCCGATGAAGAGAGTCCACTAAAAGGCTGGCTCTTTCTTCTATCCTCTCTCCCATACCTCTGCTAAGGTTTCACGAAAGAGCCTGTTAAGCAGGTCGATATTTGTCTGTCCCTTTTGCTCAAGCTGCTTCGCATATTGCTCGTAATACGATAGCTTATCTTGAATGAATATATGCAGAGCAGGGAGAGCCGCTTCCTCCCCTAACTCCTCCCCTGCTTTCTTGCGTGCAATCAGCTCCTGCAATTCCTGTAACACAGAAGAAGCTAGCTGCCGCTGCTGTGCCTGCAGCAGCTGGCCAAACTCTACAGGAGGAATGGATTGTTCGTTTTCTAACCACATACAAACAAAAATTGGCCGGAGAACATAAAAGTATTTTTTCACTTTAACCGTTTCACCGCGTAAATAATCCTGATAATTCCCCTTCGCCATATGTAAATAGTGATACATGACAGCTTTTTTGGACAGATGTGATAATCCTATATTTCGAAGGCGCTGCGCAGTTGTATAGGCTTCTTCATATACGATAGGAGAACGAAGCCATTCTAGAAGTGCCGGATTCGATTTTGCCAGCAGCTGCAGCGCCTTACGCAAATCCCAGCCGCTTATATCCAGCATATTGCTGATGGGCTTCTCAATCACATCACGCTTTTGATCAATGGAAAGATACCAGTCCCTCCTATGTACATAAACAAAGCGAACATCATAGTCGCTTTCCTTTGATGGAAAGCCCCAAGCTCGGCTCCCCGACTCGACTGCATATAAAACCTTTACATCATGCTGCCGTTCGATTTCTCGAAGCTGCTTTCTAATTTCTGCATCCATCTATCTAGCATCCTTCCTTCAGTACATAAAGAAAACTCGCCGATTGGCGGGTCCTGCCTTTGAGCGGAGACAGAGGCGTAGCCCTACTTATACTGTATTCCTAACATTCCCCACTGCGTCGAATTCACTTCTAGCTGGGAATTTATGCTTTCTTAAAGTGCAAATTCAGAAGTCTAATTCGATCCTTGAGAATCAACCGCCAGCTTCGCTAATAAGGCAATCGTAATATCATCAGCAGGCGGATTATGCAGCCCTGCTCTTACATGTAAATAATAGCGTTGAAGCGGGTTTTTCTCCGATAAACTCCGTGCTCCAACAATTCTCATTGCCTTATCCACAACAGAGATGGCCGTATTTGTAGCAGTATGCTTGGCGGCTGCCAGCTCTCCCCGCAGCATATCCTTATTCTCCGCTGTATCATATGCGGC
Source organism: Ectobacillus funiculus (assembly GCF_004138295.1). GTDB lineage: Bacteria > Bacillota > Bacilli > Bacillales > Bacillaceae_G > Ectobacillus > Ectobacillus funiculus. Next base: position 37,615 of record NZ_SCFM01000033.1, read on the forward strand.
AGCGGTGCTATACATCAAATGACGCGCCTGCATGAGCTCAAGCTCCATCTCTCCAATCAGACGCTGAATGCTCGGCAAGGAGGCAATCGGCTGCTGGGTGCTATTATTATGATATGTTTTTGCAAACTTTATCGCGTAATTTCGCGCCGCACGCGCAATGCCTAAATAGCACGCTGGAATATGAAGAAGTGAGCCGGTATGCTTCTTGATCGCACCTTTCGTTTCCACTAAAGAAGAAAGCGGAATATGTACATTCTTCAGAACAAGATCATGGCTCGCTGTGCCTCGCAGCGCAACACTATCCCAAGTCTCTTCAATCACAACGCCGTCACTTCCTCTTGGTATCAGAAACTCGGCGATATCATCGCTGCCCTCTACGCTCGCTGTAACAATAAAATAATCAAGAACAGGCGATAATGACGTAAATGTTTTACGGCCGTTAATAACCCATTGATTCTCTTCCTTACGGGCCGTTGTTTCCGGTTTTCCCCCGCGCGTCGGGCTTCCGGTTCCGCGCTCTGTAGCAGCACGATTTAGCAGTGCCCCATTCCTCACTTCACCGCATATCCGAGAAAATAATTCCGCCTCCCATTGCCTATGCTCCGTTAATTCCATAAAAAGGCTCATATGCCAGCCAATCGATAAAGCGGTAGAGCCATCTCCCTCTGCAATTTTTTCTTGAAAGAGAAGCAAATCATATAAGGAAATCTCCTCTCCTCCGTATTCCTTTGGCAATGACAACGAAGTATAACCGATTTCCTTTAGCTCCTGTATATTTTCAAAAGGAAAAGAACCCAATGCATCAAGGGATGGTTCTCGCTCCGCAAATCTTCCAATCAGCTTTTCTAACTGAGCCAGCACTTGTTCTTGCAGTTTCGTTTTTACAAATATGTCACTCATCTTCCCCGCCTTCTTTCCCCAGTTCTTCAACATGAAACTTTGTGTTTCATTGTATATGAGGATGGTTTATTTTTCAAAATATTGAGTATGTTATATTTACCTTATGTAAAAAGATTATCAAAGAGCGCGTCTTCCATTAAATGGACTAATTACTTTCATGATTCTTTCTTCTGTTTGAGTAACTACTTTGCCATCCACAAGTGAAGTAACTTCCATTCGTTCAACATGTATCATACAATTATCTCCTTTTTTGATATTTCAGCGACAATCGATGTTACGCTAATTTCAGGACTTGTTAATATAGGTATTGTTGTAATCGTACTATCAAGGGTTTCCAATGCTCTTGCCATGCTAAATTGTGCAAAAAGAATGACATCACAATCATTAGACAGCTCTTGCACCTCCCGATGGATTAATTCATCGTGTTGTGTACGATTTCCGTTTTGTAGTGCCTTGAATGCTTCTGGAATAACCACAGTTTTAACCACAGCATCCTTTTGCTTTTCTAATGAAATTTTTTCTAGAATTGTTGCTGTTGTTGGCCCTGCCGCTTCTACTGTAGCAATGACCCCAATCCGGCTCCCCATCTCCACTGCCTTTTCTAACATACTTAAATCCGCACTTAACATTGGTACATCAAATAAGTGGCGAATTTCTGCAACGACTGGAGTGAACGATGAACAGGTTAGTAAGACTCCATCTACACCACTCATCACTGCCTTTTCCACCAAATTCAATAAACGTCGGGCCATGCTTTTGGTAACAATTCCTGTCTCATTTAATTCAAAAATAAGACTTTCATCCATGAAATTCACCAGTGTAACTTGTGGCGCATGAACTTGAAAAGCTTCTAAAATTGGTTGAACTGAGTTCATCGTCGCATGGATAAGCCCAATTCTATAATCTGCTTCTGACAATTTACTGCCTCCTAACCGAGTTTTGAATTCGCTTTCAAATATCCTTCAATAATAGTGAAGTCTGTGGACTTTTTTGAAATCCATTTGAAGATAAAAGTTATCATTGGTATAAATTAAATGTATTATAAGTTTAGGGATTAATAAAATATTGAATTTTTATAAATTTCAATAGATATTTTTAATACCAGGAGGGATCTCTCACTATGGATAAAAAAGACTGGACCATTTTACAGATGGTTTATGCAGAAAAAAACATTTCAAAAGCAGCTGAGCGCCTATATATTTCTCAACCTACTTTAACGTACCGCTTACAACAAATTGAAAAGGAATATGATATTAAACTGCTTTATAGGGGAAGAAGGGGCGTTGAATTTACAGAACAAGGAGAATTATTAGTTAAATATGCGAAAGATATGCTCAAACAACAACAAGAGATGGAAGAATTGTTATGGAACTCAGGAAATGAAGTACGTGGAACGTTACGATTAAGCGTTTCCAGAACATTTGCTTTTTATCGATTACCGCAAATTCTAAAAGCTTTTAATGAAAAATTCCCTAAAGTTGAATTTCATGTTAACACTGGTGTAAACATAGATGTAGTTCAATCTATTTATAAACAGGATGCTCATATTGCTGTAGTGAGAGGCAATCACAGCTGGCCCAGCAAACAAATAACGATTACAGAAGAAAACATTACTGTTCTTTCATCCCAGGAAATTAATTTAACAGACCTTCCCTCTATGCGAAGAATTAGTTATAAGACTGATCCAACCTTAGAAATGGTCGTCGACAACTGGTGGAAAGAGAATTTTACTTCCCCCCCAATTAGTAGTATGAATGTTGATAATGTAGAAATGGCAAAAAGAATGGTTCTGAACGGGTTAGGTTATTGTATTGCACCCAGCATTGTATTAGAGAAAAACGATAAGTTACACAAAATTTTTCTGAGTGACACACTCGGCTCTCCAATTGTCTGGAAAACAAATGTCTTATATCGTGAAGAGCTTCTAGAGTTAGCAATGGTAAGAGAGTTCGTCCATTTTATTCAGGAATACCACCGCAATTACTCTGAAAACTAATATCTTGTGTGCATACTTTCAGGAAAATCATTTGCAGTTTAAAAATTTCGAATTGAAGTTCCTAACTTATATAATAATTTACAACTAAAGAAAACTCACCGATTGGCAAGACCTGTCTTCGGGCGAAGACAGCGGCGTAGTTGCACTTATACTGTATTCCTAAAATGTCTCACTACGTCGAATTGGCTTCTAGTTGGAAATTTATACTTTCCTACATAGTAAAAAAGCTCTATACTCCTCTTTTATTTTCAACTTTATCTTATAGGAAATAAATAAAAAGACATGCTTAGCATTAAGTATAGAAAATTTTAATCGTTAAATATAAAAAAACCATATTTTATTAATTCCTAACTTTATATTACATTAATAGTATAAAGCTCAAGCTTTTCTAAGAAATCTTAGACTATTACTATACTATTGCAGAGAGGAATGTTAAAAAATGACTGTTTATCGTCTTGGTGTGCTAGCTGGTGATGGAATTGGCCCAGAAATTGTAAGCGCTACAGTTGATGTATTTAAAGCTGCTGCATATAAAGTTGGAGTTGAAATCGAATGGATTGACCTACCTATGGGATGGGAAGGAATCAAACAACATAATGATCCCCTTCCAGAGGTAACCACAAAAGCATTGAAAAACACTCATGGATGGATACTTGGTCCTCATGATTCTGCTGCCTATCCACCAGAGCATAAAGTAAAACTCAATCCAAGCGGGACGCTTCGCCATACACTTGATTTATTTGCAAATATTCGCCCAGCTAAAACTATGCCAGGCATTAAAAGCGTAGTGGGAGAAGCAGACTTAGTCATCTTCCGCGAAAACACAGAAGGATTTTACGCAGACCGAAACATGTTTGTCGGTCATGGAGAATGGCAAATTACGGAGGATGTGGTTGTTACATCAGGTGTATTTACAAGAAAAGCCGCAGAACGGATTGCCCACGCAGCTTTTAAAATGGCTATGAAGCGCCGCAAAAAAGTAACGATTGTCCATAAAGCGAATGTTCTCCGTTTAAGTACGGGATTGTTTTTAAAGGTGTGTCGTGAAGTAGCTGAACAATATCCTGAAGTGGCGGTAGATGATTATCATATCGACGCAATGGCTGCTCACTTAGTCCGCCGGGCAAAAGACTTCGATGTCATCGTAACGGAAAATATGTACGGAGATATCCTTTCTGATTTAGCTGGTGAACTTGTAGGGAGCCTAGGATTGGCACCTTCTATCAACTCAAACGAAAAACTGGCTATGGCTCAGGCAGCCCATGGTTCTGCACCAGATATTGCAGGACTAAATATAGGAAATCCAACGGGTATTATGCTGTCAACAGTCATGTTAATGAAATGGCTTGCTGAGAAACATAATGATAGCAATCTTGAAGAAATTGGTAAGTTGGTGGAACAAGGTCTTTACCAATCACTTAAAGACGGTGTGAAGACAAAAGACTTAGGGGGTATTGCCTCTACTTCTGAGTTCGCAGAGGCTATTTCTGAGAGAATCAATCAAACTGTTTTAAGTTAATATCCTAGATTATAATCCCGGATTTTTTCAAAGGTACTACAACTTTTGGAAAGTCCGGGATTTATAATAGGATATATTTTTTAAGACCTAATAAGTAAATTATTAAATCAACCATATTAGTTTTTTAATAAATAGAGAAATGTAACAACAGCCACAAGATTATTGTACTTCATTCGGAAACGTAATAAAAAAAGACAATGGACTTCTCCATTGCCTTTGCTGCATCACTTTATTTCCTTCTGAGGAAAGCAATTATTCCGGTACGGATACAACGGCTTCCTCCTCCGTTGGTGTTAGTTTTTTAATTTCAACTAACTTAATTTGATGAGAATCTTTAGACATAACGGTCAGCTGCCAATCATCAACTGTAAAGGACTGTCCTTCTGTAATTACCTGCTCCTGCATTAATATCCAGCCGCCAATTGTATCAACATCATTTTCCTCTAAATGAAGACCAAGTAAATCATTAATTTCGCTTACTAATACCTTTCCATCCACAATTTTATAATCCTCGGATATATGCTGAACCGGTGCCCGTTCATCCTCATCATATTCATCACGAATTTCTCCGACAATTTCCTCCAAAATATCCTCAAGGGTCACAAGTCCTGCAGTACCGCCATATTCATCGTATAACACAGCGAGGGGAATACGCTCTTTTTGCATGTGCAATAGCAAATCATGAATGGGAACAGTCTCCATTACTTCAATAACCGGGCGCATATAGGACGTAATAGATTCCACACGCCCTTGTTCACCCTTCACATAGTTAATAAAGAAGTCTTTGACATTAACCATACCAAGAATCTCATCTTTATCCTCTCCAAACACGGGATAACGAGTATACTTTTCGGAACGAACTATTTCTATATGAGCTTCCATCGTATCTTCTTCATATAACCCGACAATTTCCGTTCGCGGCACCATAATTTCCTTTGCAAGACGATTATCAAATTCAAAAATATTACTTACATATTTAAACTCAGCTTGATTGATTTCCCCGCTTTCGTAGCTCTCTGATAAGATAAAGCGCAGCTCTTCCTCTGAGTGAGCTACCTCATGCTCTGATGCTGGCTTGAGTCCAAACAGCCCTGTCACAAGACGTGCTGAACTGTTCAGGAGCCAGATAAAAGGAAACATGACCCTATAGAAATAAATAATTGGTTTAGAAAAGTTCAGGCTAATACGCTCTGCCTCTTGAATAGCCAATGTTTTTGGGGCCAGCTCCCCTACTACAACATGCAAGAATGTAATGGAAGAGAATGCAATAATAAACGCAAGCGTACTTGCCATGGCTGGAGAAAGATGGATATCCCGAAAAATGGGCTCCAACAGGTGGTGAACAGTCGGTTCTCCCAACCATCCAAGCCCAAGTGATGTGACAGTAATACCGAGTTGGCATGCTGATAAATATTCATCTAAATTGGTGATTACTTTTTTTACGGCTAGTGCGCCTTTCGTATTTTCCGCTATAAGCTGGTCAATTCGACTCGGACGCACTCGAATGATTGCAAATTCTGTTGCGACGAAAAAACCTGTTAACGCAATTAAAAATGCAATCATGACTAAGTTCCATGCTCCCAACAGTAGCACCTCCTAAGGAAGCCGAGGTTTATCCTTCTATGCTGCACAAAAATGGATTGCTTTTATTTTTCCTCATAAGATCAAAAACAACTCATTATAAAATTCGCCAATTCGAGATCCAAAAGAAATTTCCCTTAGACGTATAGTCGGTAAAATATCCTTATTTTAAAGATGTTTAAAATAGGACAAGATGAAATATGAGAACATTTCGTTGGCACTTTGCCGCTTAGTTATAGAAATTTAGCTAAGAAAACCTGACGGGCTTGTCCTCAGGATGAATTGGCTTCGGTCAAGGAATGGCTATTGCCATTTCAGTTGACCAATGTTTTCCTATGTACAAATGTAAATTTTTTCCTTTTTTATATCGATATGATTTGATAATGAGACACTTCCATTATTATAATAATTCTATGAACTGAGTTAACTGTTGCATGTGTTCGTATACGTAATGATCATATCAGCTATTAATCAGATTCTACTACATAGAAAGGAGAAACATAAAATGACAAATAAAGTAAAAAAACGTCAAAGGAAACCGAAATCAGAGTTTCAAAAGCAATTAGATGTCATACGAAAATTTTCTCCTTCTCATGTATTAGAAGTAGAATTACATGTTTGGGAATTTCAACATTGGAAGATGGAGCGAATCGGTGAACAACTGCGTATCATTCGAAATACCGTTTTAGGTGAATTGTTAAAAAACTATAAACAAATGGTCCGTACAAAGGCATACAAGCGAACAATGAAATTGTATCACTTCCTTTCAGAACAAATCGATAAAGAAAAAGACGCTAGGGAACTAAAGAAGCTAGAGCAAAAGAAAAAAGAATTAACTGATACACTGGAAAATCTTCGAAATACACATCATGTAACATTTGATTTCGCCCGTAAATATGGCGAACAAATTCGCAAAACTACGTTTGGTTTGCCTGATGCTGTAACTGTCTGGTCTGCTTGTGAAATGTCATGGAATTCTATGGAAACCATTCTCTTCAAAGGTGCTGAAAACCCGTATTTTTATAAACGAAATGATTTGATTACGTTTCAAGGAAAGCAAGCAGAACGTTGTATCATATTAAAACATAATGAAAAGAAAAATAACTTTTACATTCATTTTCATGATATGCAATTTCCTTTGATGATTAAAAAAGATGACGTATTCATTCAAGAAACATTGTCCTCTATTGCTTATTATATGAAACATGGTGAAGAAATAGATAAGCAAAATGTAGAACGCCATCCATTAGGATTGCCACTCCTTTCAACATCTCGCATTCGGAACAATCGTATCGTTCGTAAGAATATTCGTGAAAAAGTACGATATTTTGTACAAATCGTGCTAGAAGGCATACCTGTTGCAAAACGAAAGAAAGACGGCTCATTCCGACATACTTACGGTGTGGGTCGTGTAGCTGGAGACATTGGCACACAATCATTAGCAGTTGTGTCAAAAGATAAGGTCTTTCTAAAAAACCTAGCAGAGCGCTCTGATCATACGTTTGTCTATGAAAGAAAACTCTACTTGTTACAACGATATTTAGAACGTTCTCGTCGTGCAATGAATCCACAATATTTTGATGAAAAAGGACGTATTACAAAAGGTAAAAAGGTATGGGATTTTTCCAAACGATACCTAAAATCACAAAAAGAGCTTCGAGACCTACATCGAAAAGCAGCAGAAAGCCGTAAATATGCACATAATGAGGAAGTAAATCGTTTGCGTTCCATGGGTGATGAATTCATTATCGAACAAATGAGTATCAAAGCTCTTCAAAAGAAAGCAAAAGAGGTAACTGTAAATGAAAAAACGGGTACATTTAATCGTCGCAAACGTTTTGGAAAAAGCATTGGAAAACGAAGTCCAGGATACTTCATTCAACAAGCGAAATATCGCTTTATAGTAACTGACGGAACAGTAAAAGAAGCAAATACATGGACATTTAAGGCTTCTCAATATGACCATATTCTTGATGATACAAGTAAAAAACAATTATCGAAACGTTGGCATACTCTTCCAAACGGAATACAACTACAACGGGATTTATACTCAGCTTTTCTTCTGTTTTGTACAGAACATGATTTACAAAAGCCAAATAAACAAATTTGCGATAGTTTCTTTCATGAATTTCTAATTTTACACAACCAATGTATTGAGGAAATCAAAAATAAATGTAAGGTTGTTCTAAATAGTGGGATTACTTGTAATAAAGGAAAAATAGTTGTAACATCTGCTTGAACATAAAATTTGCATTATGTTGATAAAACAAAGGGAGTATGACTTTGCTTCCTTCTCTGTAAGGAGAGAAGACGTACGCGAATGTGGTCAGAGGACTGCTTGTACGTCGGGTTTCAACCCTACTGTGAGTTCTCAGTTCAGGACGTAAGGAATGAACCATAGTGGTCTTTGACCTCTATGCTCCAAAGCAATCTTATCTTTTCGGAGGTAACTTTGTGTACGATAGAGAGAAACAGTATTTCGAACCCACGCGGGCTTGCCCCGTGGAGAAGTCGGGTATGATGAATAAGCAAAATACAATGATGGAGTGAATCACGTGGCAAAAGTTATTTTACAGCGTAATCGAAAAAAACGTCTAGAACAAGGACACCCTTGGGTATTTCAAAGTGAAGTAAATCGTATTGAAGGCGATTTTGAACTAGGGGACTTTGTTGATGTATACAATCATCAAAACTTCTTTTTAGGAAAGGGATACATAAATCCAAATTCACAAATGATTGTACGTATTCTTACGCAAAATCCAGATGAAGAATTAAACGAAGCATTCTTTATCGAACGCATTCGAAAATCTTGGGAATACCGACAAAGAATGCTACCAAATGTTCGTTCCTGCCGCGCTGTGTACGGCGAATCGGACCTCCTCCCTGGCCTTATTGTTGACAAGTATGAGGATGTTCTCGTCGTCCAAATTTTATCACTCGGCATGGAGCGAAGAAAGGAATGGATTTTAAAAGGACTTCTTACTGTTTTTGAGCCAAAAGCTGTTTATTTACGAAACGACGTATATGTACGCGAACTAGAGGGCCTACAACAGGAAAAGGGATTTTGGTATGGAGAATCTCCTACTGAAATTCAAATAGAAGAAAACGGTGTATCCTATATTGTTGATATTGAAAATGGACAAAAAACAGGCTTTTTCTTTGATCAGCGTCAAAATCGTGCTGCAATCGCACCGCTCGTTTCTCAACATGAAACTGTCCTGGACTGCTTTACCCACACTGGTTCATTTATGCTGAATGCATGTCTATACGGAGCAAAGCATGTAACCGCTGTTGATATTTCTGAGCATGCCATTGATACAGCAAAGCGAAATGCTGACCTAAATGGTTTTGATAATGTAGAGTTTGTAGTAGCTAATGCATTTGATTATTTACGGGACGCTGTTAGAGAAGAAAAGCAATGGGATGTTGTCATCGTTGACCCGCCTGCCTTTGCGAAATCTGCTCATGCGGTAAGAAAAGCAATGGGCGGATATAAGGACATTAACTTAAATGGCTTAAAGCTCGTTAAGGATGGCGGCTTCTTCGTTACTGCCAGCTGCTCATACCACATCCATGCTGATATGTTTCAAAAGATGGTGGAGGATGCAGCATTTGATGCCAAGAAAATTCTTCGTCAGGTGCATTGGAGCGGAGCTGGCTACGACCATCCAAAGCTGCTCGCTGCAAATGAAGGAGATTACTTAAAGTTTGCTATTTACGAAGTACATTCCCGCATGTAAAGAAAACTCGCCGATTGACGGGACCTGTCCTTGGGCGAAGACAGAGACGTAGCCCTACCTATACTGTATTCTTAAAATTTCCGACTACGTCGAATTGGCTTCCAGTTGGAAATTTATACTTTCTTACAGTGTAAGAAAAGTACAGCCGTTTCACAACGGCTGTTTTTCTTTGTTGTAAAGCGAATGACGAGCCCTGCCCTTGAGCGAAGATAGAGACATAGTTGCACTTATACTGTACTCCCAAAATTTCTGACCACGTCGAACGACCTCCAACTAGAAATTTATATCCTCTTACAACTGTAAAAATCCTTTCTACTTGTAATGTACACGCATTTGACACCATGATAACTGCCCGAACAAGGAATAATAATACACAAATTACAAAAAATAGAATTAACATGACAATTTGTTTCTTATTTACTGTATAATTATTATATAACATATAACACATTACCCTTTTCTATCTTTTACCTAAAAAGTTACAGTATCATGACAAATTTTATTTTTTTATTACACATATTTTTCAGTTAGTAGTATACTAGAGCTAAAGTGATGACAACTTTACCGGACGACACTGAAGGAATAGAGATTCAGGAGGGAAAGAAATGAAAGTGCGTAGCTGGATTATTGGTTCAGTAGCCGCAGCCGGTATCGGTATTTGTGCTATTGGGGGATTTGCTTATAATTACATATCAAAAATGAATAAGGAACTTAATACATATGTTCTTCCGAATACAACCTTTGCAGATATATCGTTAGATGGGAAAACGAAAAACGAGGTAGCAAAGATTATTCAGCAAAAGATGAACTCGCTGGACCAGCAATCGATTACATACTCTTTGCGTGGTACAAAAGGCACATATACGTGGAAGGACTTAGGTGTGCAATATAAAGAGACTGACATTGCCGACGAGATTTTCAAGGAGCAAAAAGGCAGCATCAGTGAACGCTATACCCTGCGGAAACAAGCGAATGAAGGAAAGCTGCAGCGCTCCTACGAATTAATACCTCAGTTGGATGCCAAAAAATATGAGGAGTTTATGAAGGATAAGTACAACGGCCTCCTAACGCAGCCGAAAAATGCATCCATCAGCATCTCAGGAACCAATATTTCAATTTCTCCAAGTGTAGACGGCGAGAAGGTTGATAAAGAGAAACTGAAAGCTTTAACCGAAGAAGCCGTAAGCAAAACAATCGCTAGTGTTGACGTTCCTATCACTGCCGCAAAGCCGGAGCGTACTACAGAAGATGTGCAAAACATGGGCATTAAAGAAGTCATTGCCGAATACAGTTCACCAGTCGCAGGCCGCAATGCAAATCAAGTCTACAATGTATCAAGGGCCGCAAATAAATTAACTGGCGTATTTATTGCACCTGATGAAGTATTTAGCTTTAATGGCCATGTTGGATTGACTAACGCTGCAAATGGCTATAAATTAGCAGGCGTATACGTGAATGGAAAGCTGGAGCAAGAAGCTGGCGGCGGTGTTTGCCAGGTTAGCAGCACATTGTACGGAGCCGTTCTTCGTGCAGATTTATCCATTGTCGAACGAAGCAATCACTCCAAGCCGGTTCATTATGTGCCGCTTGGCCAGGATGCAACTATAGCTGATTATGGCCCAGACCTAAAGTTTAAAAATAATACAGGGCATTATATCTACATTCAATCCTTTGTTGACGGAGCAAATACAGTTGTGCGTGTGTTTGGTACAAGCACAGGAAAAAGCGTAACTGTGTCCTCGAAGGTTGTCAGCGAAACGTCTAAAAATATTACTGTCGCTACTTATAAGACTGTTAAACAAAACGGGCAGGTCATCGAAAGCGGGCAAATTTCAAAAAGCAGATACAAAAAAACGGCGTGATTTCCACGTCGTTTTTTTGTATCTTCCTCTTCACAAGTTTACTCCGTATTTGTATGCTAAAATGGTATCACATCATTCATACTAGGAGTATATACGACAATGAATCAATTAGAGTCTATTCTTAGCGCCCACAAGGAAATCGCCCTTTTGTTCAGTATACTCTGCAATATCCTCATCAGCATCATTGGCGTAATTCCAAGTGTATTTATTACAGCTCTTAACGTAAAACTATTTGGCTTTGTCGGTGGAGCAGTTGTATCTCTGATAGGAGAAGCATTTGGGGCCATTGCCGCTTTCTTTTTATATCGACATGGCTTCCGTAAGTGGATCAATCAACATGCAGCGCGCTATCCAAAAGCAGAACGGCTGCTTCACGTAGAAGGAAAAGAGGCATTTCTTCTCGTTCTTTCCTTGCGGCTGCTGCCATTCGTACCGTCAAGTCTTGTTACATTGTTTGCGGCGCTCGGGAAAATGGATTGGCTCTCCTTTCTTATTGCCAGTACAACCGGAAAGATTCCCGCTCTACTCATAGAAACATACTCTGTTTCTGAAGTGCTCAATTGGAGCGGAACAGGAAAAGTCATACTAGGAGCTCTCTCTGTTATCCTGCTTCTGTACATCTGGAAACAGAAAAGGAAATAATAGTAAATCAATAAAACTCGCTGATTGGCGAGCCTTGCCCTTGGGCGAAGACTGAGGCGTAGTTGCGCTTATACTGTGCTCCTAAAATTTCCTGCTACGTCGAATGCACTTCTAGCTGGAAATTTATACGCCTACAGTACAAGCTGATCTCCCCACGCTCCGATAGTCCATGCACAACGCGATGTTTCATCAAGAAGGGAATCTCAAACCATCTTTTTACCGATAATGTTACTAAAACTAACTAGGGGGTACTACGATGAATAACCTGTATGAAGATGATGGCTATGCGTTACACACTGATTTATATCAAATCAATATGGTCGAAGCCTATTGGCGTGATGGAATTCATAACCGCCGGGCAGTATTTGACCTGTACTTCCGCAAGCTTCCATTTGGCAACGGATATGCCATTTTTGCCGGTTTAGAAAAGCTCATTGAATACTTGCAGCAGTTTCGCTTTACAGAGAGCGATATTCGTTATCTTCGTGAAGAACTCGGTTATGGCGAGGACTTTCTCTCCTATTTACACACTCTCCAGTTTACGGGAACATTGCGTTCGATGCAGGAAGGGGAATTGGTGTTTGGAAATGAGCCAATGCTCCGTGTCGAAGCACCGCTTGCCGAGGCACAGCTCATTGAAACAGCCATGCTAAACATCGTCAACTATCAAACGCTTATCGCTACCAAGGCGGCCCGGATAAAGCAGACTGTCGGTTCTGAAGACCTGATGGAATTTGGTACGCGTCGTGCTCAGGAGTTCGATGCGGCACTTTGGGGAACAAGAGCAGCTTTTATCGGCGGTTTTTCTGCAACGAGCAATGTGCGGGCGGGCAAAAAGTTTGGTATCCCCGTCTCGGGAACACATGCGCATGCATTTGTACAAGCTTATCGCGATGAATATACAGCCTTTTGCAAATATGCTGAGACACATACAAATTGCGTGTTCCTCGTGGATACATACGATACATTGAAATCGGGAGTTCCTAATGCAATTCGAGTAGCAAAGGAATTTGGGGACCGTATTCATTTTATCGGCATTCGTCTTGATAGCGGCGATATGGCCTATCTTTCCAAGGAAGCACGAAAAATGCTTGATGATGCCGGATTTCCAGAAGCAAAAATCGTTGCTTCAAGTGACTTAGATGAATATACGATTATGAATTTAAAGGCACAGGGAGCGAAGATTGATATGTGGGGAATTGGGACAAAGCTCATTACTGCCTATGATCAGCCTGCGCTTGGTGCTGTTTATAAAATCGTCTCGATTGAAGATGAAAATGGCAAGATGATGGATACGATCAAACTTTCCTCGAATCCTGAAAAGATCAGCACCCCTGGCTTAAAAAAGGTGTATCGAATTATTAATCTCGTCAATCACCATGCTGAAGGTGATTATATTGCACTTGAAGAAGAAAAGCCTCAAGAAGAAGAACGGCTAAAAATGTTTCATCCTGTTCATACCTTTATCAGCAAATTTGTAACAAATTTTGAAGCCCGTGAGCTGCATCATGATATTTTTGTAAACGGACAGCTTGTATACGATATACCGCGTCTCACGGACATCCAACAATATGCAGCGGAAAATATGGGGCTTCTCTGGACGGAATATAAACGAACGATGAATCCTGAGGAATATCCAGTAGATCTAAGCGAGGCTTGCTGGAACAATAAAATGGCGCATATTCAGCGCGTAAAGGAAGCAACAAAGCGCTCCTGATAAATACTTCTGCAACATAAATAACCATAAAAACTTTTAGGAGTTATTCTTCCGTTTAGAGGATTTAAGAATAACTCCTTATTTTATTGCTATCATCACTTATAAACAATGTTTTCAAGCTCTCGCCTTCTAAGAGTCTTCCTCTTCCCTTTTACTCATTTCCCAGTTCTCCAGTCTCTCTCATGAATAAATCCTTATTTATATCATCAAGCAGCACATCCTCTGCTCGCTTCGCACATACATATAGCTGGTGAAGCGGTCTCGTCATTCCTACATATAAAAGCTGTGCATCGAGTTCCTCCTTGCTATACGTTTCCGAGTGGGAAACAATTGCCACAAAATCAAATTCCAATCCCTTCGCAACATGGATGGGAATGATTGAAACAACAGACGTATCAAGCTCCCGCTGCTCTGTCATTAATTCAACAGCTAGAGAGCTATGCGCCTCGAATATACGCATGAGATACTCACATTCCGCTTTTGTTTTCCCAAGTAAGGCAAATGACTTTAATTTATCTGCTTTCGCCCGCAAAATAGCCCGCTCCAAAGCAGTTGCCAACTGTCTTTCATCGTCATATAAAATGAATACAGGTGCATCCCCATGACGAACAACTGGAATCGCTAATGGTACCTTCACCTCATAGCTGCTGCTTAACACCGCGTTTGCTAGGTTCATAATCTCAATGGTTGTCCGATAGCTTCGCTCAAGCGTTAAATAGTTTGCTTTTGGAAATAGCTGCTCGACAACATTTCCCCAGCTCTTTACTCCCCGGTAGCTATGAATGCCCTGCGATAAGTCACCCAATATGGTAAATAGCTCAGTTTTACATATTTTTTTCAGCGCATACAGTTCAAACATCGTATAATCCTGCGCTTCATCGATAACAATGCTTTTTGTTTTTACTTCTTGCCTCGGACCATATAAATAGTGCTGCAAATAAAGCAGCGCAGCCGCATCCTCTGCCCTATAGTGCCGTTTCCACCTGAGACGTGAGGAAGCAAGTCCGCTTACAAGCGCTCCCGTTAAACGTTCATCATAAGTTCTTAGCAGTTCTTCATTTGTCAGCAGCTCAGAATAGTAATCAAATACATCCCGCTTTGGGAATCTCTTGATGTAATGGTTCACAGCCGTCCGGCATCCTTTTTTAAAATCCGCCATCAGTGTTTCCTTTTTCTCCATTAAACGCGTTACAGTTTCTTTGCGCCTCATGTCATCTTCGATGGCAAGCGCACGCCCTAGCTTAATTTCATAATTTTTGAGAATCCGCTGCTCCCATTGTACCTTCTTCGTTCTTACATAGTTCATCAAGACAATTTTCAATTTTTGAATTCGTTTATATACTGGTAAATACTTATACTCATGCAGGAATAACTCCTGAATCCGTTCATGCTTCATGACTAAGATATTTCCGATTTTAAAATCTCCCTCTGGTATCATGCCCTGCTCAATATCCTTTGCATATCGTTGAACCAGACGAGCAAAACGGAGTGATCCCTTAAACGCAATCACTTTTGCCCGTTCCTGCTGCTTCTCCTCCTCCCTGCCTTGCAGCAAAGAGATAAGGTCCTCTTCCATATGGGAAAATCGGAGCTTTGGATCAAGGCATTGTACTACAAACTCCAAAAATGTCGTTTGTCTCACTTGATCAACCCCAAGCTCTGGCAGCACTTCGGAAATATAGGTAAGAAACAACTTACTCGGGGCCAAAATCATGATGGACTGTGGAGAGAAGTAGGCAGCATGCTTGTAAATAAAATAAGCAATTCGGTGCAGGGCAATCGTTGTTTTCCCGCTTCCAGCCACCCCCTGTACAATGAGCGGCTTATACAGGTCAGCACGAATAACCCTGTTTTGTTCATCCTGAATGGTTGACACGATATCGGTTAACCTGTTTTGTGCGCTTCCCGACAAAGCCTGCTGCAGCAATTCATCGTGCGTTGTAATATCAATGTCACGAATCTCTTCCAGCTCTCCATCCTCAATGATATATTGACGCTTTAACGAAACGTTTCCAGTAACAACCTCGTCCCCTACCTCATATGTCACATCACCGAGTCTGCTGTCGTAATACACATTTGCGACAGGAGAGCGCCAATCTACGATAATATCCTTTTGTGACTCCTTATCGTATAGCGAAGCCTTTCCGATATATAACTTATCGTGCTGCTCATGATTTCTCTCTTGAAAATCAATTCGCGCAAAATACGGCTTATGCCGCACGTGCTCTAGCTGCCGATGCTCTCGCTCTGTCATTTCTAAAAACTGCACGTTCGTAAGCAAATTGGAATAGCCGAGCGAGCTGTCAAGCACATTTAAATCGGCATACGCTTCCCCCATATTCTCCTGATAATGCTGCTTGCTTTCCTTTGCCTGCTCAAGCAAAAAGCGAATATACGTCTTCGTAAATTCTAACCGTTTCTTTTCAAAATCGTAATCCGGATGCTGTTTTGCTGACATACTTGCTCCTTTCCTCATCTCTACACAAGGAAAGACAAGTTCATTGCACTCTTAGAGAACTTGCCTTTTCTATGGAAGTATTTTGCTTTTGACATAGAGCAATATTATAGCAGGAATTAGCTAAAAAAGGAAATAGTTAATGGGATACTTGTAGATTGCTCTAGAATCAGAAATAGGACAAAGTCCATAGGTGCACGCGTCATCCTCTATTCTACCTTCCCATTTTTTTTAAGATACTCAAACAAAAATGATTGGCCATTTCGGTAAAAACGCGGATCATAAATGCTGAGTCTATCCTCGCTGATGTGTAATGCTATCCACTCTCTTCATCTTCTTTCATTCCCATACTTTGGTGTAACTTTGCTCCATAGGGCTTTCAAATAATCCACTCCCTGAAAACTGGCTGCGGGAGCTAAGCATTATCTAAAAATGAATATGGGATACAAAGGTTTTTCGTTCGGTAATGTTTAATATCCTAATATAAGTACTGAATTTACAAAAATCAGGAGGTTGCTATGCAAAGTCATGAATTAAAACAAATCATAAAAAATGCAGATCTTGCAATCAACCAAGAAAACTTTGATGATTTAATGAACTTCTATTCAGAAGATGCCACTTTAGTTGTAAAGCCTGGAATGCTAGCTAAAGGAAAAGCAGAAATCCGTCGGGCATTTGAGGCTATTGCTAATTATTTTAATCATAGTTTAATTGTGAATCAGGAAAAGATGGAGATCATTGAAACTGGCGATACAGCATTAGTTATTGCAAAAGCAATTTTGAGCGCCAATCAAAAAAAAGATTCAGAATTCTCCATGGAGAGAACCACAACGTACGTATTTAAAAAAGAAGCTGATGGAATTTGGCGTTGTATAATTGATAATTCGTATGGGGCTGAATTGCTTCAGTGATAGGACTCTCGATTAAGCGAATCTCCTCATAAGCAAAAATTAACGATGTATACCAGTTTCTATAGAAAGAGAGGCTGTATTCCCCATGCAGAAGATTGAAGCGGAAATAGAACACTTTTTCATCTCTACAAGCAAAGAACTTCTCGATCTAGATATGATTCACGAGTTTTTAAGTGTGCAATCTTATTGGGCAAAGGATATAAAAAAAGAGTTAGTCAATGAAATGATCAATCATTCATCTCTTTGCTACGGCATCTACAAGAAAACACCCGATATCAATAGCCGCTTCCAGCAAGTTGGGTTTGCAAGAGTTATTACCGATTTCGTTCGTTTTAGCTGGTTAGCGGATGTTTTCATTCTTCCAGCATACAGAGGTGAAGGACTAAGCAAATGGTTATTAGACATCATTGTGAATCATCCTAAACTGAAGGGCACTCGTTTTATGCTGGCGACCGAAGATGCTCATGGATTATATAGCCAATACGGATTTGGTTCGTTGCAAAAACCAGAGAATTTTATGATGAGACAAGCAGATATGGCCTTAATTCTCGAAGGGCATAGTCTAAAATAATTTAAATCTTGTATACTAAATGCTCCTCTCTTTAGAGAGATCTGTATTAACTTGCGGAAGGAGATAAAAATGATTCGTCTGGCAGAGGCAAAAGATGCACATTTAGTTCATGCAGTTACGCTGGCTGCATTTGAGGAGTATCGACATATAGACATTCCCTCAAGTGCTTTAAGCGAAACAGTACATTCCATCCAGGAATCGTTATCTCACAATAAGGAACAAGCTTGTTTATACATACAAGATGAAACTCCAATTGGCTCAGCAAAATTCTCATTAAATGAGAATTCCCTTTATTTTTCTCGCCTCTCTGTTTCTCCACAGGAACGAGGAAAAGGCATCGCAAAATCCATGCTTTCATGGCTAGAGACATATGCCCGCCAACACGGCAAGCGAGAAGCTCTCTGCCAAGTACGTATGTCTGTCCCGCAAAATATAAAATTATATGAATCTGTTGGATATGTGATATACAGTGAAGAAGTAGTGGTAAAACCAAATGGCAGTGAAGTAAAAACTGTATTCATGAAAAAGAATATTTGAAGAATGATTGTATGATTGAAAATTATCTAGCAGAACCGCCTGTTCTTGAGTGCTTACGTTAAGCTGTAACCATTCGTAAAATATTAAGTTACCTTATTTGGTTGTCTCCATTCTAAAAGGTTCGAACCTACTATTACATCCTAATACGGTCCTCGAAAAAAAGCAGCAACGACACCCCATATAGGTATCGTTGCTGCTTTACATATTTTATGCACGTATTGTTTGGTTTGCTACAAGCTTTTCATGAAAAAGTTTTGCTGCTTCAACGATATACCTCATCAGTGATCTTACACCACAAAAAATTATATTTATAAAATAAATAAGTAAGTATCAAGCACGAGTTATTTTATATTCATATAAACGGATAAAAAAACTACCCAATCGGCGAGTTTTCTTTAAAATTCTTTTTGACAGCCTGTGTATCTCATGCTAAGATGACTATCATATTCAAAATATTAAAAACTCTTATTGAGAGTGGTGGAGGGACTGGCCCTGTGAAGCCCGGCAACCATTTGACAGTTTTGTTGAAAAGGTGCTAATTCCCGCAAAGCAGATTGCTTTGACAAATAAGAGAGGATTTCATAAATAATGAATACCTCTCTATTGGGAATAGGGAGGTTATTTATATTTAGGAAGAGGTAAACTAAGGGCGGGTCGAGACCCAGCCGCTTGTCTTATTAAAATTTCATAAGAAAATGCATCAGGTGCTGTGTGAGTGATTCACTCAGCTTAAAAGGGAAGACCGGTGAAATTCCGGCACGGTCCCGCCACTGTGATGGGGAGCGACTTATCAATGAACCACTGTTTCATATTGAAATGGGAAGGGATAAGAAGCGATGAACCTAAGTCAGGAGACCTGCCTGTTGTGTGCGCTTATACTCTACGTGGACATAGAGAGGAGTGAGGAATACGTGTTGGGGAAATCAGGATATCTCAACTCTAGTTAACTATGCGTATAAATCTCTCTTTTCTATTTAGAAAAGGGAGATTTTTTAGTTGGGGATAAAACTACAAACATACAAGGAGTGTAAAACATACGATGAATACAGTAAAAAGCTCAAATTTAGGATATCCAAGAATTGGTGAAAAGCGTGAATGGAAACAAGCACTTGAACAGTTTTGGGCAGGGAAACTAGAAAAAGAAGAGTTTTTAAAACAAATTGAGGAGATTCGTCTACAGCATCTTCAGAAGCAGCATGAACAAGGAATTGATCTGATCCCGGTTGGAGACTTTAGCTTGTATGATCACGTGCTTGATACAGCGGTTATGTTCGGATTAGTGCCAAAACGCTTTGAATATAGCGGAGGTAAGGTATCACTTGAGACGTATTTTAATATAGCACGAGGCACGACAGGTGCGGTTGCATCTGAAATGACAAAATGGTTTAACACAAACTATCACTATATTGTTCCCGAGCTGGGTGAAGCAGTGCCTGCTCTTGTCGAAAACCGTCCACTTCAATTCTATAAAGAGGCGAAACAAAAGCTTAATATTGCTGGAAAGCCAGCAATATTAGGACCTGTAACATTTGTAAAGCTTTCAAAAGGCTATCAAAAAGGTGAATTTAAAACCGTCGTGAATCAATTTGTACCGCTTTATGCTGACATTTTACGTGAATTACAGCAAGAAGGAGTAGAGTGGGTACAAATCGATGAACCGATTTTAGCAACTACGATTTCAAAAGAAGAGATTGCATTATTCAACGAGGTTTATCAAGCATTACATGAAGCAGCGCCAAACATAAAGGTGATTTTGCAAACGTATTTTGAGAGCATTGAACATTATGAAGAGGTTATCTCACTTCCTGTTCGAGGAATTGGACTTGATTTTGTACATAATGCTGGCCAGAATCTTGCGGCTTTGAAGCAGTACGGTTTCCCACAAGATAAGGTGCTTGCAGCTGGAGTCATTGATGGACGCAACATATGGCGTGCGAATCTAGATGATAAGTTTTCTGTTCTTGCGGAGATTACAGAGGTCGTTTCAAAAGATCGTCTCATTGTACAGCCTTCATCAAGCTTACTGCATGTGCCTGTGACAGTGAAAAACGAAGAAGCACTCGATGATATCCTAACAGGTGCATTAGCGTTTGCTGATGAAAAATTACATGAAATTGTTGTACTTACAAAAGGACTGCAAGAAGGAAAAGAAGCGATACAGACAGAAATCACTGCGAGTGTAGAAGCTATCAAAGCATTAAATCAATCATCAGTTCGAAACAATACAGAAGTTCAGGAAGCGATTCGCAGCCTGCATACGTATAAGGCAGATCGCCAAGCACCGTTTAGCGTACGCCAAGGCTTGCAAGAAGAAGCTTTTGAATTGCCGTTGCTTCCAACTACAACAATTGGCAGCTTCCCGCAAACGCAAGAAGTGAGAAAACAGCGTTTGAAATGGCGCAAAGGCGAGCTGACTAATGCAGAATATGAAACATATATAAAAGCAGAAATTAAAAAGTGGATCGACATTCAAGAAGAGCTTGGTCTAGATGTGTTTGTACATGGAGAGTTTGAACGTACAGACATGGTTGAATATTTCGGTGAGAAATTAGCCGGCTTCCAATTTACGAAATTTGCTTGGGTACAGTCATATGGCTCTCGTTGTGTGAAGCCGCCGCTTATTTACGGTGACGTGTCCTATCAAGAACCAATGACAGTTGCAGAAACTGTATATGCCCAATCGTTAACAGACAAGCCTGTAAAGGGAATGCTGACAGGTCCAATCACTATTTTAAACTGGTCATTTGTACGCGATGATATCCCACGCTATGATGTTGCAAATCAAATTGCACTTGCACTTCGCAAAGAAGTTGAGGCACTTGAGGAAAATGGAATTCGCATGATTCAAGTCGATGAGCCAGCGATTCGCGAAGGACTGCCGTTAAAACAGGAGAAAAAGCAAAGTTACCTTGGCGCTGCCGTGTATGCATTCAAGCTTGCAACAGCGTCTGTCCAGAACGATACACAAATTCATACCCATATGTGCTATTCAGACTTTAAAAATATTATCGATGCTATCAAGGCGCTCGATGCTGATGTAATTTCAATTGAAACATCAAAGAGTCATGGGGAGTTAATTCATTCCTTTGAAGAAAATACGTATGACAAAGGTATCGGCCTTGGTGTGTACGACATTCATAGTCCACGTGTACCAAAGCTTGAAGAGCTGACAAGAAACATTGATCGCGCCCTGCAAGTGCTTGATCCAAAGCTATTCTGGATTAATCCAGATTGCGGTTTAAAAACACGTGGTATTGATGAAACAGTTGCAGCACTGAAGGTAATGGTTGAAGCTGCAGAACAGACGAGAGAAAAATTGCTTGTGAAAAAGGGATAATAACATAGGTAAGCATTTTCTAGAAGGTAAACCCCTGATTTCCCTACATTCAGCAGGAAATCAGGGGTTTTTTCACTGTAAGTATAGATTTCTAGCTGGAAGCCAATTCGGCATAGCGAGAAATTTTAGGAATACAGTATAAGGGCAACTTCGCCTCTGTCTTCACCCAAGGGCAGGGCTCGCCAATCAGTGAATTTTCTTTATTCTTGGATACTTTTAGTTTTATCAAAGAGGAAAAGACTCACTTGTAGTAAAATACTTATGAGATAGTATCATTTTATCCTTATACTTTATGGTTCTTTAATTTGCAGATTAAGGAGAATAAAAGAAAAAAACATACAATCCAAACGCAATGAAAAGAACATAAAATCTGTTCGTTCATAGTATTTGAACGACAAAGTTCTTGTATTTGGACAAGTAGGTTAGATTAGTGGATTCAGCGGGTAAACTTGTTATGTAAAACATACAAGGGAACTATGTTACGGTTCCAGGTAAAACCTATAAATAAGTGAATCTGAGGAGTTTGGAACTGATTTGTCATAATAATAATTGGCAATTTGCAGTTTTGGAGGCTACTGCCTACCGGAAATTCATCTCCCCCCTTCTTCTTTCCAGAAAATCTGTTAAATGGAGTGATAATTATGGAACAAGCTTATTCAGTAGAACGCTCTAGAACAATTCAGACAAAACTGGTTCTTCCACCAGATACGAATCATTTGCAAACAATATTTGGGGGAAAGGTTCTAGCTTATATTGACGAAATTGCTGCATTGGCAGCTATGAAGCATTGTAATAATATAGTTGTGACAGCATCCATTGATTCTGTAGACTTTTTAGCAGCTGCCACTCTTGGAGATGCTCTTAGTTTGGAGGCTTTTGTTACATCAACAGGGCGCACTTCTATGGAAGTTTATGTAAAAGTTCACTCTACTGATTTATTATCTGGTACGAACACTTTAACTACAGAATCCTTCCTTACCATGGTAGCTGTTGATCAAAACGGAAAACCTATTCCAGTCCCCAAAGTAATACCTCAGACAGAAGAAGAAAAACGACTGTTTGAAACAGCTTCTGCTCGTAAGGAGTATAGAAAAAATAGAGCTATGATTCGATAGTATAGGAAAAGCGATCCTGAATTTATATTACTTTGTATGTAAATTGTGAAGGGGACAAACATATGAATTACGTTTGTCCCGTCTGTGGGTATAATCAATTGGAAGGATCTCCTTATGACAAGGATGGAGGATTATCCTATGAGATCTGCTCTTGTTGTGGTTGCCGATATGAATTTAATCATGAAGAAAGATCAAAGTTACAGCTTTAAAGATTATAGACAAAAATAAACTGAATTAAATATATGAATAAAAGTGGTGACTTTGTGGAAATAAGCAGAGGTATTATTGATGGCCATCAATTTTTCTCATTCTCAGGCATATAAGAGTAAACTAGTACTTTGTAGAGCAGGAATTTAATCCGCATCCATACCTGTAAGAAGCGATAACATTTTGTGACCCCCTATTAAAAACGCTTGTAAAACAAGATTCAATAAATTTATATACTAGTTCTATGTTCCATAACAACAAGAACATAGAATGCTGTTCAATTAAGGAAGGGGTTTAAAGAAGATGAGTAAATATAAGGTTGTATTAACAGGAACAACATGGCCTGAGGCATATGAAAAGCTGCTAGAGCAATGTGAAGTAAAAGTGTGGGAAGGGCCAGGTCCCATTCCTCGTGATCAATTATTAGATTGGTTAGCTGATGCGGAAGGACTGTTTAATGTCGGCCATGTAAAGGTAGACGAAGAATTGCTAGATGCGGCACCAAATTTACGTGTGATTGCTCAATCAAGTGTAGGCTATGATAATATTGATGTCGAGGCTTGTACGAGAAAAGATGTTCCATTCGGTAATACACCAGGTGTATTAGTTGAAGCAACCGCTGATTTAACATTTGGTCTTCTTTTATCGGCTGCCCGTCGGATTCATGAAGGATGGGAGCTTGTTAAAGCCGGTCAATGGCGTACTGTATATGGTACTGATTTATATGGAAAGACACTTGGTATTGTTGGTCTTGGAGATATTGGAAGCGCAGTTGCAAGAAGAGCGAAGGCTTGTGGAATGAACATTATTTATCATAATCGTACACGTCGGCCAAATGATGAACAAGAGGGTGCTACATATGCATCATTTGATGAATTGTTAACAACCTCTGATTGCATTGTTTGCCTTGTTCCATTGTCCAATCACAGTCGGGGGATGTTTAGTAAAGAGCAATTTAATAAAATGAAACCAACTACTTATTTTGTTAATGCATCACGCGGGCCTGTCGTTGATACACAAGCTCTTTATGACGCACTGCAGCAGAACAAAATTGCATACGCAGCTCTTGATGTAACAGATCCTGAACCAATTCCAGCAGACCATCCGCTTCTTTCCCTATCGAATATTTTAATTACGCCGCATATTGGCAGCGCAACATATGAGACGCGTAATAACATGGCTAATCTAGCGGCTGAAAACTTATTGGCAGGGCTGTCTGGAAAACCCCTACCTACTTGTGTAAATCAATCCGTTAATTACAAATAACAAACTACTGGCTTATTGATAAGAATACTACTTCTATTTACATATAAGAATTGTATGCCATCAAGAGAAAAGCTCTTGAGATGTAACATATAGGCTCTGTTTAAATAATTATGTTGATATTCATTGAAAAAAACAGCCAGAATAAATGTCTGGCTGTTTTCATCATTTTATTTAACTCTTCTTCAATTAGCTCACCCATTAAGTTAAACAAAGAGTAACGTTGGAGATCTCTCTTTTCTATAATCGATTTTATTCAGTATAGTTTACGTTATTGTCCTTACACCACTCTATCGCTATCTCTTTATATCGTTCGTTACGAAATGAGTACCATTGTTCCTCAGCATCCAAATTAATAATTTTATCTTTAAATCTTCTAAAGGCACCCTTTCCCTTAATTGTCCTTAGTAAGGCATCTCGCTTAACATGATCACTAACAGTTAGGCAATAATCTTCTATTTTGGTGACAATTATCTGGAAATAAATGCATCTCATTCCACATTTCATTGCATTATTGATTCCCAATAGAACGAAAGTATTATATCCTTATACTAAAGAAAAATCCGATAGCGAAGAGGGAGGTGCGCGGTGTTTAAAGGACTTCTACTAAATACACTCATTATTATCATGCCGGTATTTATCTATCAGCTTTTGCGCTTAGAACGTTATCGAGGAGCCGTTTGGATGCCGCAATGGCTGCTCGGAATCATTTGCGGATTAGCTTCCATCTTATGTATGATGTTTCCGGTTGTGCAGGGACCATCCTTCTTTTTAGATTTACGGTGGGTGCCTTTTATCATCGCTGTTCTGTATGGTGGATACAGAGGAGGAATAGTCGCAGGGATCCTTTTACTTGGGTATCGCGCATATATTGACTTTAGCTTAGCCTTTTATTTCGTAGTCATTATGAACTTTCTTTTATTTTTCTTGCTATTACCTATTAGTAAGCGTTTTATAGAACTTAGCCTTCCGAGAAAAATTTTATCTGGTACTGTCCTTTTGCTTTGTTCATACGTTATAGTCATACTCTTTATTTGGTATTACTTTTATTCGATCAACAATCTTTCTTTTTTCTTCCAGCAAGGACTAAGATTCTTTCTATTTTCAGGTCTGTGTACTATTGGGGCTGTTATATGCAGCATTATCCTATTTGAACGCATTTATGAGAATGAAAGAATACAACAGGAATTTTCAAAGGCAGAAAAGCTTAATATGGTTAGCGAACTAGCAGCTGCCATTGCTCATGAAGTGCGCAACCCACTGACCGTCGTAAGAGGCTTTATTCAACTAACAAAGGAGAATGTAGAGGAACAACACAAATATTTCATGGATACTGCTATCTTAGAATTAGATCGTGCTGAGGGAATTATTACCGATTACTTAAACTTCGCTAAGCCGAAGTCCATTCATAAAGAACGATTACATATTTCGCAGGAACTGCTAGCACTATTAGAATTTATTCAGTCGTATGCCAACCTTAAGGGAGTACATATTGAATCTCAAATTGAAGGTGACCTGTTTATAACAGGAGATCCACTGCAATTTAAGCAAATAATACTCAACCTTGTGAAAAATGCTGTTGAAGCTACTGAAAATCAGGGTTCCGTTCTCGTCAAGGCGTATGCCCAAAACGGAACCGTACTTATCCAAATTGCAGATACAGGAGAAGGTATGCACCCCGATCAATTGCAAAGATTAGGAAGTCCTTATTATTCGACGAAGGAAAAAGGAACGGGCCTTGGACTAATGGTAACATTTCGATTAGTAGAAGAATTTAAAGGCCGTTTACGCTTTGAGAGTCAATACGGTAAAGGTACAACGGCGACGTTAAAATTCCCCTGCGAATCGCCTGCTAAATGAACAGGGTAACCTATGCCTTCCGTAAATATGTAAACAATAAAACATTTTTAATGCGGAAAACAGCATACAAAGCCCCTGAAAGTCTGTAAAATAGAAGAAACAGAACTATTTTCACGCTTTCACCAAGGAGGTTTTTGTATGTGGAAAAAACGACTGTTCGTCGGCCTCGTGCTGCTTGCCGTTATAGTGCTTGTCCCTTATAGCGTACCTATTGTATTTGCCTTAGTAACTGCATTGGTTTTAGAAGGGGGGATTAGACGACTTCAGCAACGCCTAAACCTTAAGCGTTTATATGCTGTACTCATCGTCTTTCTATCCTATTTAGCTTCTTTAGTAGCGGTTGCCGCTTTTATGGTTAATACCATCTTTAAGCAGCTGGTAGCCCTATCACAGAAAGCACCTGCCTTCATACAAGAATTATACGGCACAACTATTTTACCCATCATTGACAAGTGGAGACATTATTCAGAAACACTGCCGAATGGAGTTATGTTTTCTGTTGAACGAACCTTGGAAAACAGCGTAAACTCCTTAGATATGCTCGCGAAAAATATTGCACAAAGTCTAATCAGCCTTGTGGCTGTCATTCCTGCATTTATGCTCGAATTTCTTGTGTACTTCGTCGCCTTGTTTCTTATTAGTCTAGAGCTCCCTCTTTTAAAAGAAAAGGCATCTACATATTTAACGCAAGAAACAAAGCGGAAGCTGAATCTAATTGCAAATCAGCTCGGAAATGCTGGGATTGGCTTTCTTGTAGCCCAAGTCGTGTTAAGCTTGTTGACCTTCCTCATGGCATACACTGGTTTATGGCTGCTTGATATCTCATATACCGCCTTACTTGCCTTGCTGATTGTCATTGTCGATATTCTGCCTATTTTAGGAACCGGATCGGTGCTCGTACCATGGGCAGTGATTGCCATCATACAGGACAATCAATCTCTTGGTATCGGCCTGCTTATTCTGTTTGCTGTTATTACAATTGTCCGAAGAATTATTGAGCCAAAAATCTACTCTACAAGCATGGGTATTTCTCCGCTCGCGGCAATTATCAGCATGTATATCGGCTTTAAGCTGCTTGGCTTTGTTGGATTATTTCTCGGTCCGACTCTCATCATTATCTATGATGCCTTGAAAAAGTCAGGTATTATTCAAATGAAATTTAAAATATAGACTCCCTCTTAAAATGCAAGAAAAGCACCGTTTTTATTAGCGGTGCTTTTCTTATACACGAATAAAGGGAACAACAGTATCTAGCTGCATTTGCATACAAAAAGCTGTTCTATAGCCTGCTGCATTACCGAAACTATTTTATCTGCATACAAGCTCTTCACTGCTCTGCTCCGCTTGTCCTAACATCTGCGCACACTCCCATTTTACTGCCTGGAAGGAAACTTGCCCCTCTCTAGCAAAGAAACGAATTTCTTCACTATCGTTGCGCGGGAAAATACGACTTGTAAACACCTCTTCTCCGTCATTAATGAAAATTTCTACAGAGGAGGTGTCGACAAATACATGAAACTTGATCTTCTTTGCATCTAACGAACATTTTCTTGTTGTCCCATATAACATCCCTACTTCCTCACCCGAAGCAGTACGATCAAGAACAATCTTCTTTTGCAGTGCATCGTACTTAATAACTGTCTTTTCTTGTTTTCCGGCGCGAAGCTCTAGACCAAACTCGACTGCGTCTTGGTTCTCAAACTCACAGATCATTTCATATGCTGTTCCTGAGAATCCAGTGTATACCTTTGTTTGATTATTGATCGTGTCTGCTGCTTTAGACTGCTGACCGCGAAGTGCTTGAAGCTCTTTCACTGGCTGTTGAATAAGCTTTCCCTCTCGCACAGACAATTCACGCGGCAATGTTAGACAATGCGCCCAGCTATTTCGATCGGTTGGATATTCAATCTCTGGCAGCCCCATCCAGCCGACTAAAATCCGTCTTCCATCTGGTGCCTGCATCGTTTGTGGAGCATAAAAATCAAAGCCTCGATCTAGCTCAATAAATTCACCGTGTGTGAATAAGCGATTTGAAACAGCTAGCTTACCGCCAAGAAGATAACCGGACTGATAAATATTTTGATAGCAATCACCTTCTGCTTCTAATCCTTGTGGCGAGAAAATGAGAACTCCCTGATTGTCTAATTCAAAATAATCTGGGCACTCCCACATATATCCGAACTGTTCCAGTTCAGTCTGGATTTCACCCTCTAGCTTCCAATTCCGGAAGTCTGATGAGCTATATAGCAATACACATCCAGTTTCATTCTCCCGCTGTGCACCTATAATGGTATACAGGATACCTTCTTCCTCCCATACCTTTGGATCACGGAAATGATCTGTATATCCTGCTGGTACCTCGGCAATGACTGGCTGATCGCTTTTCTTTACAACCCCATCTTCCCCCATAATCGCCAGACACTGATACGGATGTCTAATCCAGTTTTCATCACGCGTATTACCTGTATATAAAATATGAAGCTTTCCATCATACTCGATAGCACTTCCGGAATATGCTCCATGGCTATCAAATTCCGTATCTGGCTGGATTCCAATACCGACATTTTCCCAGTGAACGAGATCCTTTGATTTCGTATGATACCAATACTTTAGACCATGGACTGGTCCAAGCGGAAACCACTGATAAAACAAATGATATTCCCCATTGTAATAAGAAAATCCATTAGGATCATTCAAGAGACCAGTTGGAGGCTGTATATGAAAGGCTTGCCGCCATTGGCAGCTGTTGGCCCTCTCGGTGAGCTCCTTCATTTCCTCGCTGCTTGCCTCTTCAATCCGACGATATCTTTGTTCTTTTGTCCATTCCATTTTGTATCAACCTCTCCTAAATGAAAGAGAGGAGAATCCAAGGACTCTCCTTCTTTTCTATTTCCTTACGCAGCTTTCTTTCCCGTACCATTTTGGCTTTGTTTTTTTCCTTCACGCTTTGCTAGGAATATTGTCATAACGAATGCCACGGCAAACGAAATAGCCATACCGATGATATAAGAAATGATAGAATCAGGCTTAATGGAGATGATACCAGGAAGGCCTGCTGCGCCAAGTGCAGTTGCTTTTACTTTAGTTAATGCGATAAATGCCGAAGCCACTGCCGAGCCTGTAATTGCTCCAATGAACGGATATTTAAGCTTTAAGTTCACTCCAAACAAGGCCGGCTCTGTAATTCCTAATAAAGCAGAGATACCTGCCGCAGATGCAACACCTTTTACCTTTGCATCCTTTGTAATCATAAGAACTGCTAATGTTGCTGCACCCTGCGCGATATTGGACATAGCCGCAATTGGGAAGATAAAGGATCCGCCTGTTTTTGCCATATCCGCTAATAGCTGTGTTTCCACAGCAATAAAGCTATGATGCATACCTGTAATTACGATAGGTGCATACAAAAGTCCAAATAATGCTCCGCCAACAAAGCCTGTGGTA
Source organism: Ectobacillus funiculus (assembly GCF_004138295.1). GTDB lineage: Bacteria > Bacillota > Bacilli > Bacillales > Bacillaceae_G > Ectobacillus > Ectobacillus funiculus. The sequence continues at coordinate 67,272 of NZ_SCFM01000033.1, forward strand.
TCGTATAACCAAACAATGCCGTCTGTTAATAAGTTACCGGCAGAACGTGTAATTGGCCCAACAAGTGTAAATGTTAGTAATCCTGTTACAAAGATTGATAATAGTGGAGTAACTAGGTTATCTAATGCGGATGGAACTGTTCTTCTTAAGAATGTTTCTGTCTTCGCTAAGATAAAAGATGCTGCAAGAACCGGTAGCACTGTACCTTGATATCCTACCTTTTGAATCTCAAAACCGAAGATATTCCATACCGGAATCTCACCCTTGGCTAAAGCCGCACCGTAGCCCCAGCCATTTAGCAAATCAGGGTGAACCATGAGCATACCAAGCGCCGCACCAAGATATGGGTTACCGCCAAAACGTTGTGTTGCGGAGAATCCAATTAAGATTGGAAGAAACACGAACGCTGCATTTGCAAACGTATTAATAAGAGCTGCCAAATCCGCCATTTCTGGATGTGCTTCTACTAACGATTTTCCTGCTATAAACAAGTCCTTTGCGGTTAATAGATTGTTAATACCCATTAATAAACCGCCCGCAACGATAGCTGGGATAATTGGAACGAAGATATCAGACAACATTTTCACGAAACGTTGTAGCGGGTTTAATTTTTTTGCTCCTGCATCTTTTACATCCTTTGTAGACATTTCGGAAAGACCTGCTAGATTTGCGAACTCTTTGTAGACTTCGTTTACTGTTCCAGAGCCTAAAATAATTTGATATTGTCCTCCTGTTGAGAACGTTCCTTTAACAACATCCATGCTATCAAGCTTCGCCTGATCTACCTTTCCTTCATCATGCAAGGCGAGACGAAGACGAGTTGCACAATGTGCTGCAGCTGCGACATTTTCCTTGCCGCCAATTGCCAAAAGAATATCTTGCGCAATTTGCTTGTAATCCATAATAATCCTCCTAACTTTTGATTAGCTTCCCCTTGGAACCGGTTCCGAACTCGAGTAAAAAATATAGACAATTTCATTATAATAATACCGGTTTCGAGAAAATAGAATTTGTACTTTTTGAGAACCGGTTCCAACATTCCCTAAAAAAAGAAAGCGTTTTATTGGAACCGGTTTCTGTTTTTTATTATAGATTGCGATTTATAATTTGTCAACGCTTTCTCTTTCAATAATTTTATACTGAGACACCATTATTTTCCCTATTGATTCCCCATTAACCAGCTTCATCATGCTTTGGGCTGCTAACTGTCCTGCCTCTTTATAATAAAACTTTGCGGTCGTCAAACTCGGATGCATAATCTCAGTCACTTCATAGCCTCCAAAGCCAGTAATGGATAAATCCGTGGGGACATGCAAGCCTTTCATATAAACTGCCTTTAATACACCGAGCGCAATATTATCCGTTGCACAAACAAATATAGAAGGTCTATACTCATCCATAATGCGGCAGGCTGTTTCGAGCGCAGCGTTAATAGCAAAGCCCGTTTCATAATATTTAACCTCGCAATTTCCCGCCTCCTGCACAGCTTGCTGAAAACCTGCCTTTCTTTTCACTCCGACTGCAATATCTTGTTCTGTCACACCTAAAAATACAATCTTCCGATGCCCCATGGAGAGAACATATTTCCCCATATTATAAGCTGCGCCATAATCATCATGGATAAGACTATACGTCCCGTCATGCTGCTGCCCTACAAGCAGTACCGGTATGTCTACCTTATCAAATGCCTCTAGATGAGCAGGTGTAATTTGCGTTGCCAACAAAATAATGCCTGCAACCTTCTGTCTCGCTAAGCTGTAAATATTTTCGATTTCCCGTTCTAAATCTTGACTGGAGTTTGATATTAACATTTGACACTGATATTCTCTCAGCTTCTCATCAATCCCAATCAATGTTTGCGACGCAGCATATGAATCTAAACGCGGCACAATCGTCCCGATAATATTCGTTTTCTTTGCCTTTAAGCTTTGGGCGAATGTATTTGGAACATATCCAGTCTCTTTTATGACACTCTCAATTTTCCGTTTCGTCGCCTCGCTGACAGAACCGCCGTTTAAATAACGAGATACTGTACTCTTCGCCACTCCTGTTATTTGTGCGATATCTGAAATTGTTTTGGCCATACTTCCATCTCCATACTCTTGTACATATGTTTCTCATTATACACGAATAGAGGAACGGAATGAAGTCCCTAACTCAAGAGAGAGGGACTTCATTCCAAGAGACTTGTTATTGTCCAGCAGCCCCGACCTGTCTGCTTGTTTAATCACATCCAGTAATCTTCAAATCATCCGCTACCTTACATAGTACTGTATTTATGTTTACTTCTTCTCCTGGCTCCACCTCTACAGAAGCGATATTGCCGCTAACGCCTATTGCAACCTCCTCTGTCCCGCCATCCTCCGTGCGGATCGTGAGGAGCTTCTCCCATTCATATATATAAGATTCTTCGTTGACGAAAACCTTCTCTACTTTGCCGCAGCAAGGACTATATACGGTTTCTACCGCGCTGCAAGGAATGGATGCTTGTTCTGTCGTTACCTGCTGTAAATTAGGTCTCTTCTGCAAGCTTTCTTCATGCGGGTGATACATGTTTTCCATCAATGCTCCCATTTTCAATCCCATCCTTTTCATTGTAAATATAAGGCCTCATCAACAGCCGCTTGCTCCCTCTCTTATTGCTCCATACTACTTGGCAAGAACCAATTCTTAGAACAGTAGGAGGAAGAAGGGTTATTGCATAGGTTTTTCCATTACAGAAAATAAATACTCTTTGTATTTGCCCACATTTTATAACAGCGCTTTCTTTTAGTAACCATTGTTGTAATAAGCTGTATTGATTGCTTAAAAAGGATTGTGTTTATTGTGTTCATGAATTCCTGCGTAATTCTCAAAAAAACGGTGAACAAAATGATCAAAATGAAGAAAATGCCTTTAATAAAGTTATTTTTCTAATTATTTACCAATTCTCTATTATGACTTATTATCACTTTAATGAGTTTGTTATTTACATTTCCATGTTTTGAAAGCGTAAACAAAAAGGGGAAGGGGTTATAATATGTTGGCTGTGTTGGGATTTGCAATGATTTTCGTGTTTATGTTTTTAATTATGACAAGACGAATGTCAGCACTTATTGCTTTAATGCTTATACCCGTGCTATTTGCCGTAATTGGAGGGTTCTCCTCCAATTTAGGAGCGATGATGCTAGAAGGAGTCCAAAAGTTGGCTCCTACCGGGATTATGCTGACATTTGCTATTTTGTACTTTGGAATTATGATTGACAGCGGCTTGTTTGATCCAGTGATTTCCAAATTATTAAAAATAGTAAAAGGAGATCCCTTGAAAATTGTAATCGGAACCGCTATCTTAGCCCTGCTTGTTTCATTAGACGGCGATGGAACAACAACCTATATGATTACAATCTCAGCTATGCTTCCTCTTTATACGTATCTTGGCATGAGTCCGCTCATCCTAGCCGGAGTTGTTATGCTTGGAAGCGGCGTTATGAATATTATCCCGTGGGGCGGTCCGACAGCTCGCGTAATGAGCGCACTCCACTTAGATGCTTCTCAAGTGTTTACACCGCTGATTCCAGCAATGATTGGCGGCGCAGCCTGGGTTATTTTCGCCGCGTACATCCTCGGAAAGAAAGAACGCAACAGATTAGGAATTATCCAATTGGAGACCTTTGCACTAGGAAATTCTCCTATGGATGAGCTGGCAGTTGCAGCTATGGACTCCATGCACTATAAACGTCCGAAGCTATTGCTGGTAAACTTTGTGCTCACTGTTATTCTTATGGTTTGTCTCATTAAAGAAGTGATGCCGCTTCCGATTCTCTTTATGGTTGCATTTGCAATCGCTGTTATGATTAACTATCCAAACTTAGAACAACAAAAAGAGCGAATTGCTTCTCATGCAGGCAATGTACTAGCAGTTGTCTCACTCGTATTTGCGGCAGGTATTTTTACAGGAATTTTATCTGGAACAAAGATGGTAGATGCAATGGCTAACGGTCTCGTATCCTTAATTCCAGATGCACTTGGACCGCATCTTCCAATTATTACAGCGCTTATCAGCATGCCATTTACATTTTTCATGTCAAACGACGCCTTTTATTTCGGTGTTCTTCCTATTCTCTCCAAGGCGGCTGCCAGCTATGGAATCAGTGCTGCGGAAATGGGAAGAGCCTCTCTAATCGGGCAGCCGGTTCACTTACTTAGCCCGCTTGTAGCATCTACATACCTATTGGTTGGTATGGCAAAGGTAGACTTCGGCGACCATCAAAGATTTACCTTAAAATGGGCAATCGGAACTTCACTCTTTATGCTTCTTGTCGCAATTATTACGGGAGTTGTTCCGCTCTAACAGCATTACGGTAAGTAAGATGGATACTTGGATGAATGAGCCCCTTTCTTTTTAAGGGGCTTTTCACACTTTAAGAAAGCATAAATTTCTAGCTGGGAGACCGTTCAACGTAGCGAGACATTTTAGGGATAAAGTATAAGTGCCACTCCGCCTCTGTCTTCTCCTAACGGCTCGCCAATCAATAAGTTTTCTTTAGTTCGGCGTTACGATATACAATATAAATAAAGAAAGTGAGGAGTGATTATGAAGAAGAATCTACTTATCGTACAAGCAGGCTTCATTATTGTAAGCAGTATAGGTGGATATCTATTATCTCTCACCGGTATGTCAATCGGCTGGATGCTTGGAACAATTGTAGCGGCAGGAGCTATTTCCTTTTGGAGACCACGCTTTCTCCTTCCAAGCACATCAACAAAAGACATCCATGCCTATTGGGGATACATCGGACAATATATATTAGGAATTGAGCTTGGACAGAAGGTAAATGCAGCAGTGCTCCAGACATTCCAAAATCACTGGATTGTAATTGTTATTATGCTCATTTTATCAACGATATTTGCATTGCTTTCAGGGCTTATTTTACTTCGCTTCACAAAGGAAAGCTTAATGACGAGCTTCCTTAGCGCCACACCAGGAGGCTTGTCTGCCATGCCCGGCATAGCGGCTGAACTCGGCGCCAATACGGCCACGGTCAGTATTGTCCAAACTACTCGTGTGCTTCTTGTCGTCTGCACAATCCCTCTGTTTTCTTTTTACTTAAGCTCTGACAAAGTCATAGAACAAAGCGCCCAACATGCAATTATGACTCCTTTGAGCTCCATATCCTTTCTATGGACACAAGCGTTGCTCCTCACGGCATGGATCGGCTATCATATTGGCAAATTCCTAAAGCTGCCGGCTCCGTGGTTAGTTGGCGGAATGCTCGGTGTAGCTGCGCTCCAAACATGTTTAGGATTGTATACAGGAGGAAATGCTGCTGCATGGTGGCCGCATCAAGGCATTACACTCGCGCAAATTTTACTCGGCGCAAGCATTGGTTCTCGCCTCAATCGCAAGATGTTTAAGGGAGCAGTACGGGTTTGTATGGTCGGCTTACTGAGCTCAATCAGTCTTGTCTGTACAACTATACTATGTGCGTTTCTCATCTCCAGATGGACCAATATTTCATTTGTAACGGCTACCTTAGCGCTTGCACCAGGCGGCATTGCAGAAATGGCAACAACATCGCTTACCCTGCACGCGGATGCCGCCTTTGTCGTAGCTGTTCAGGTCTTGCGGGTCATTCTTATTCTTAGCTTCCTGCCTGTTCTTTTTCAACTGCTCAATAAACAGGTGAAAAAACGAACGGTCGGAAAAGCAGGGTGATTATTTTCCTTCCTAAGAGAAAATAATTTCCAGTTTTAAATACGTGATAGTTCCTTAATTAGTTCTGGTTAGATAAAAAAACAAAGTTTAAATGGTTGAATAGCAAGAAAAGAGCCATCAATAATTACTGATGGCTCTTATTTCAATTTCAACAATAAACATTAACAAATCCTAAATATAAGACTTACACTACTAGATGCTTTGGAGTCTCGTTTCTTATAGCTGCAAGCAAATTCTCTGCCGCCAATTCCGCCATCTTCATTCTTGTTTTAATACTTGCACTGCCAATGTGCGGAAGGGTTACAACGTTTGGCAAAGTAAGGAGCGGGTGATCTAATGGTACAGGTTCTTTTTCAAATACATCAAGTCCAGCCGCCCAAATAACTCCATTTTTCAAGGCATGATATAGAGCATCTTCATTTACGATTCCGCCACGTGCAGTATTAATAAGAATAGAAGTGTTTTTCATAAGCGATAATTCTCGTTCACCAATCAGATTGTTTGTTTCAGGCGTATATGGCGTCATAATACAAACAAAGTCTGCTTCTTGCAGCAGCTCGTCCATTTCTGTATACTGCAGGCCTAGCTCCTTTTCTACCACTGGCTTGCGGCTGCGATTATAATAGAGAATATTCATATTAAAGCCCTTAGCTCTGCGTGCTAGCGCTTCACCGATTCTCCCCATCCCGATAATTCCAAGGGTAGCTCCATATATATCTTGCCCTGCCAGTTGCAGAGGAGACCACGTTTCCCATTTCCCGCTTCTTAGGTACTCTGTTGATTCTACTAATCTGCGAGCTGTCGACATCAGTAAAGCAAATGTTAAATCAGCAGTCGTCTCAGTCAGAACTCCTGGAGTATTAGTAACCCTAATTCCCCTTTTCTTGGCAGCCTCAACATCAATGTTGTTATAACCTACAGCCATGTTGCTAATTACTTTCAAAGCATGTGCCCGATCAAGCAATGCCTGATCAATCGATTCTGTCAGTAAACAAAAGAGTCCATCAACGTCTGCAATCTCCTTTTCCAGCACTTCGCGTGGTACAGGCTTCTCTTCCTCCTGCCACATTCGCACTTCACATACTGCCTCGATTTTAGAAACAATTTCATTTGGAATTTTTCTCGTAATGTATACTTTTGGTTTCAATGTGAACACTCCTCTACTTTAATAGTGTATATATTATTTATAACAGTATTATCCAAGTGTTTACAATGACCGTGGCCAAATTCAATTACTGTTGAAATTCCATATTGAACTACCCCCACCTACTCGCTAACGCTCCTTGAGGTGGGAGATTCTGTATTGTCTTCCTAGGAAGCGAAATACAGAGCCGTTCAACAGGCTTCTCATAGGGCAAATAGGGAGAGCTCACACTTCCTTGCACGTGACAAAGTCACCGAGGTGACCTTGTCTCATACAAGTAGTGATAGTTGCTTCTCTTTTTTCACCCTATACGTGTTGCAATGTTCTTGCACCAATGCACCTACCGTTCTGGAGCTCAATCCTCTGGCCTTTGCGGCAAAATGATGGTGATGCAAGAACAGATGATGCCATTCTAAACGAAGTCAGGTTTCCCTTTCTTCTAACCAAATTTTTGGTACATACTTCTGCAAACTATCACGTTCTGCTTGTGTCAGCCCATCGTTACAAATCTCTTTATTGAATAATGGATAAGATTGGCCCGATACATGATAGAATACGTGCGGACGAAGCACTTTGAAGGCTTTTGTCAAAACACTCCATTGTTTCCAGTGGTGCTCCCCATCCTTACGTTCTGTATAGGTTTGCAACACTTTTGGCACCTGCTCCTTCAGATTCATGCCGCGTCTGCCAATGACATAAGAAGCTGCTTGATGGATGGAAATATGCATCTGTTTCATATACTTCATCTTCCC
>NZ_SCFM01000034.1 GCF_004138295.1 Ectobacillus funiculus
GTTGGGGGTTTCCCCCTGTGAGAGTAGGACGTCGCTAGGCAGCTGGAAAGCTGATGGATTATAATCCATCAGCTTTTTTTGCTTTGTATAAATCATTTATATTTTCTAGAAAAATGTCTATTTTTAGTGGACAAGCGAGCCGCAATATGGAACCATAATTACAGTTAATATGCCAACGCATATTGCCGGAGTCATTGATTTTGCAAGCGGCGCAATCGGGATGCTGATTACAAGCTTTGATATTAAAGGCGGTTCTTCTGCATTCCCGTATATTGAAATTTACGGTACCGAAGGCTCACTCAAGGTACCGGATCCCAATACATTTGATGGTCCGGTGTATGTAAGACGAAACGGAGATGCCAATTGGAGCGAAGTGCCATTAACACATGGCTTTACCGAGCAAGGCCGCGGATTAGGCGTTGCTGATATGGCGTGTGCGATTCGAACGGGACGAAAGCATCGGGCGAACGGAGGCTTAGCGTACCATGTACTTGAAGCAATGCATGGCTTTCATGATGCGTCAAAGGAAGGAAAACATTATCTGATGGAGAGTACATGCGAACGACCAGCTGCGCTGCCGCTGCATTTACCGGCCGACGCGCTGGATAGCTGATTGATAGGATAGCAAATTTTTGCTTACAAGTATAAGAAAAGCGGACAAGGCCCGCCTTTTATGGCAGCGTAGGGGTGAGCCGGAGTAAAAGGCGCTTTTTGCCTTTTGCAGGGGTTCAGCCCGGAGTCTGCCATTTTGGGCCTTGGGAGCTAGACCCCACCTCGAAAAGTTATACTTTCTTATCTTATCAAAAATAAAACCCATTGGCTGCATTGTTCCAATGGGTTTTACCTTTACACTGTATAAGGTATAAATTTCCAGCTGGAAGTCAATTCAACGTAGTCGGAAATATTAGGAATACAGTATAAATAGGGCTGCACCTCTGTCTTCGCCCAAGAGCGGGTCTCGCCAATCAGCGAGTTTTCTTTAGCCCTGCTTCGTATCAAGCGGCTTCAAGCGTGCTTCAATTTCTTTGCGCTGCGGCTCGAAAAATGGCGGCAGTGCGAGGGATTCACCTAAATGCTCTAGTTCTTCATCTGTATCAAAGCCAGGCCCATCTGTTGCGAGCTCAAATAGAATGCCGTTTGGCTCCTTAAAGTAGAGGGAGTGGAAATAGAAGCGATCCACAAAGCCAGAGTTTCCAAATCTAGCTTTCTTAATCCGTTCAATCCAAGCGCGCAGCTCTTCATCGTTATCCACGCGGAAGGCAACGTGATGAACGCCGCCGCGACCGAGACGCGCTGGCGGAAGGTCTGTCCGTTCCTCTACATGCACCTCAGCACCTGTTCCTCCTTCTCCTGTTTCAAACACAATAATATCAGGCTGGTTTGGCACGGAGGATGGATATTGTCCAACTTGTCGGAAGCCCATTAGCTGTGTTAAGACAGTGATTGTATGTTCAGCTTGGCGCACGGTTAATTGAACAGGTCCTAAGCCAAGAATGCCATACTTGCGCGGAATAGGGCTCTTTTCCCATGGGATGCCGCCTGCTACACCTTTGTTTGCTTCATCTGATACAAGAATTAGACGCTGTCCTTCAAAATCCTTAAATGCAAGAGTAGAACGACCTGCCCGTTCCTTAATCTCTTCATGTACGACACCTGCTTCTTCAAAGCGTTTCTTCCAGTAAGACAATGCCTCATCACTCGCTACACGAAGAGAAAGTGCTGAGATGCTGTTAATCCCTTCATAATTATGCCCAGCTCTTGGAATTTCAAAAAATGTTAGTTCTGTTCCCGGGTTTCCTTTTTCATCTCCATAAAATAAATGATAGACGGATGTATCGTCCTGGTTTACTGTTTTTTTCACTAAGCGCAGTCCGAGAGTTTTTGTGTAAAATTCAAAGTTTTTCGGAGCAGAAGCTGTAATGGCGGATACGTGGTGAATTCCTTTTAATTCCATTTAAATTCCTCCTAGCTGTATTTTCACTCATGTAATAGTTCTGTGCAATTTTTATATAAAGAAGAAGACTTGAAATTAACTAACTTTATGTAAGTTAATATACTATTATGGGATTGTTATGTCAACCTTTATATGTAATGGTCAGGAAGTAGTATATTTGTTCCACTGTAGGAAAGTATAAATTTCTAGCTAGAAGTAGATGCGACGTAATCGGAGGTTTTAGGAATACAGTATAAGTAGGGCTACACCTCTGTCCTCGCCAGGGAGCAGGGCTCACCAATCGACGAGTTTTCTTTAGTTTCGCACAAAACTTTCATTACACACTTTTATCCAAAATGGAGAAAAGTATGCTATGATAATAATAACGAAGCCGCATACATGGGGGGAGTTGTATGAAAACGGACTTGAAAGTGTTGTGGGGAATTTTTTTAGTTTTTCTAAAAATCAGTCCTGTTACGTTTGGCGGAGGATATGCAATGATTCCTGCCATTGAAAGGGCGGTTGTTCGAGAAAAGAAATGGCTGAAGGCGGAGGATGTTACGGATGTGTTCGCTGTAGCGGGTTCTGTTCCTGGGGCGGTTGCAATTAATGCGGCTACCTTCACTGGCTATCGCATTGCGGGAGTTAGCGGCGCAATGGTCGCTATGATGGGAGTATTAGTTCCTACCTTTTTAGTTGTTGTTGCGATTAGCCTTTCCTTCTTCTATTTAAAAGATAACCCAAAAATGACTGCTGCTTTTAAGGGTATCCGGCCAGCAATTGTTGCGTTAATTACATTCGCCGGATATAAAATTTGGAAGACTGCTGTTTTTGATAAAACAACATTCGTTACAGTTTGTGTAACGGTTTTCTTTTTATTAGTCCTACATGTTCATCCTGTTTTTATAATTATGTGCGGAGCAGCAGCGGGAATTGGATTTGTAAAGGTAAAAGAAAAGTTAGGATATGCGACTCGTTTAGATGAACCGAAGACAGAAGAAGTTCCTGATATTCATTATTTTATGGGCGCAGGTATATAAGAAGATGGAAAGAAGGAGAGAGTATGCTTTTATGGGGGCTGTTTAAAACGTTCTGTATGATCGGGCTCGTTTCGTTTGGCGGAGGCTATGCGATGATTCCTGTCATTGAAACAGAGGTTTCAAGAAACGGCTGGATGACGACCCAGCAATTTACTGATGCTGTTGCGATTGCCGGGATGTCGCCTGGCGCTATCGCAACGAATAGTGCGATGGTCGTTGGGTACCAAACAGCCGGTGTTCTGGGAGCGACTGTTGCTGCCCTTGGCATGATTTTGCCTTCCGTCGTTATTATCTTACTTGCTGCTGTCTTTTTTAACAAAGTTCATAAAAATAAAACGGTACAATCGGCATTTTACGGATTACGGCCTGTTGTAGTCGGTATGATTATTTATGCAGCGATAAAGTTGGCGCTTTCTAATGGAATGATGAACTCTATTTCTTATTATTCTATCAGTGCCTTCTTATTATTTGCGCTATCCTTATTTGCTTTAATGCGTCTGCGTATGCATCCTGTTTACGTGATTATCCTCGCAGGATTAGTCGGTGTAACCTTATATTCCTAGTCAAATAGGGGAGAGGAAGGAGAGGATGCTTGATGCTGAAGCACTTTTTGCAAGCAGACTTGAAAAAAGATAAAGAGCTAAAAGCATTGTATCAACTCATTCATAAGAAGGGACCGACTACAAAGGTCTGGTTGCTTGAGCAAACGAAAATGAAGCAAACGACACTGACAAGAATGATGGATGAGCTTCTTGGCAAGGGGTTGATTCGCGAGTGCGGATTCGGTGAGTCGAGCGGAGGTAGACCGCCTACCTTATATGATGTTGATGCAGGCAATCATTTTATCATTGGAATAGACATTACCCGTATTCAAACACGTGTGGTGTTAACCGATCTTCGTCTTCAGCAGATAGAGAAAAAATCGTTTGCGATGACGGCTGAACATACGCCAGAGAGAACGGTTTCCGAAATCAAGAGCATTATTTCCGGATTCATGAAGAACTATCAATTTGCGCTGGAGGAATTGTTGGGCATTGGAATCAGCGCGGTTGGACCGCTTGACCGGAACGCAGGGGTGATTTTGCGTCCAGAAGCCTTTTACGCATCTAACTGGGTGCAAGTACCTATTGTTCAGCAGCTTCGGGAAGCATTTCCTGTTCAGGTACTTCTTCGCAATGGGGCGCATACAGCTATTATTGGGGAATCCTATCAAGAGCCTTTTGTGGGGGAGAATATTTTGTACTGTATAAGCGGCGAAGGTCTTCGCTGCGGCGTAATGACCAATGGTGAGTTGATCCAAAATAAAACCGGAGATGTGAGCGCCTACGATCATATGATTATTGAGGTAAACGGGCGTCCATGTGTATGTGGGAAAAAAGGCTGTATCACCTCTTATATGTCGCACAAGGCGATTCGACAAGAACTGGGTCAGCTATTGAACAGGAGTTCTATTACAGCAGAAGAGATGATGAAGCTGATCGAGAAGCGGCATCCTGCTGCTGTACAAGCGGTGATGCATTCTGCTTATTATTATGGAGTTGGAATTGCGAATATGGTGAATTTGCTGCAACCGGATGTTGTAATGTTAAGCGGCGCATTGATATACGGCTATCCAGAATACTATAATGCTGTTATTCGTGCAGCTTTGCAGCATATGCACGATATAGAGCGGGGGCATGTTACTTTTACCCAAGGTGTGCTAAAGTCGGATGCAGCAGCTGTAGGGGCAGCTGTTTTGGCGTTTCAGTCATATTTTTGAATAGCGAAACTTTGGACAGAGTGTTTTCCAACACTCTTTTTTATACTTTAAGAAAGTATAAATTCCCAACCGGAAGTCAATTCGACGTAGTAGGGAATTTTAGGAATACAGTATAAGGGCAACCACGCCTCTGTCTTCGCTAATTGGTAGGGCTTGATACATATTAAATGCTGAAAATGATAGAAAGAAGCTGATATGATAGTGGTGCTGTAAAATATTAAGTGTTCTAAAGGAGAATATGTATGTTATGCAACCGAATCAAGCTTTCGGTTGCATTTTTTGATTTTACTTGAAAATCTAATCACTGTATATTTTTTGTGCTACAAAAATTGTTTTCCCATTAGAAATGGTTTATGATTTTTTGTAGAACAAAAAATCTAAGGAGAACATATGAAAGAGCTGACATTCACATCATTTGAGCAGTATGAGCAATATATAAAAGAAAAAATGGCGCATAAAGCAAGAAAAAGAGGCTTGCAAGGTGATGCTTTGACTGAGTATTTGCGGAAGCATGAGAATGATGCGGCACGTATTTGGAAAGAGCACGACTGCCAGACATGGCTTGAGAAAGATGGTTATGTGACGATAGCTGTTTGGAGAGATGAGAGCGGGCAACGGAAAATTGGCAGAGGCAGACCGAGGAAGTCAGAATGTGAAAAGCTTAAGCATTCAATCCACGTTCGGTTAGATGAGGAAACATATCAAAAGCTCAGTCATTTTTGTATGGAACAAAATATTGATATTTCTGAGGTAATTCGGCTTTTGATCCGACGCATGTAATGTGGCAATCTTTTTGTTTTTTCGTAGTAGCTTTTAGTTAGGAAAGGAATGATTGAATATGGGGAATTCTTTAGTAAACTCAGTAGATAGCAATCTATCAAAATCTAAGCGATTATGGATTGCGGTTATATTAGGCACCTTGGCTGCATTCGGCCCGTTATCAATTGATATGTATTTACCAGCCTTGCCGGACTTGGCAAAAGATTTTCATACTAGTCCCTCTTTTGTACAGCTTAGCCTGACCTTTTTCTTACTAGGCCTTTCTTCAGGACAGCTGCTTGCCGGTCCGCTTAGTGATATATACGGACGTAGAAGACCGCTTCTCATTGGACTTAGCATTTACTTTGTTGCCTCTATTTTATGTGTATTTAGTCCTTCTATTTGGGCGTTTATTGTATTGCGCTTAATACAAGGCATGGCAGGAGCAGCCGGGGTTGTTATTTCCCGTGCTGTTGTCCGGGATCTTTACTCTGGTTCGGAGCTCACGAGGTTTTTTTCACTGCTTTCTCTAGTAAACGGAATTGCTCCTATTTTGGCACCTGTATTTGGCGCACAATTGCTGCGAATCGCACCGTGGCAGGGAGTTTTTATCGTGTTAAGTTTTATCGGCTTTGCCATGTTTTTTGTCGTTATGTTCGGTTTGCCTGAAACATTGCCAAATGAGCGTCGTTTAGCGGGCGGTGTGAAAAATACGCTTCTTACGTTTGGAAATATTCTTCGTGACCGCAGCTTTATCGGTTATGCACTGTCACAAGGTCTTGTATTTGCCGCAATGTTTGCCTATATCTCGGGTTCACCGTTTGTTGTACAAAATATTTATGGAGCGTCTGCGCAAATGTTCAGCTTGATTTTTGCGATAAATGGGATAGGAATTATGCTGGCTAGTCAAATAACTGGCAGATTAGCCAATATCGTAGGGGAGACAAGGCTTCTGGTCACTGGCTTATGTGCATCCTCGCTAGGAGGCATCGCATTGCTTCTTGTATTATTGCTTCATGCAAGCTTATATGTCGTATTGATTCCCTTGTTTTTTGTCGTTGCAAGTGTTGGCATGGTAAATGCAGCTGGTTTTTCATTAGCTATGCAAAAGCAAGGCAAATCAGCGGGCAGTGCGTCGGCTTTGCTAGGGGTGATTTCGTTAGCCTTTGGCGGGATGGTTGCACCTCTCGTCGGAATGGGCGGTGAGAAGTCTGCTGTTCCGATGGGTATTATTATTGCGGCCTTAGGTTTTGGTGCTGTTTTATCTTATCTGATTTTAGTGAAAAAATCAGAAGCATTACGTGAGAACTCCATCTGATCATAACAGAGGATCGAAAATAGCATCACACTGTTGTAAATGGAAATGCACCCTAATCTACTTCGGTAGATTAGGGTGCATTATGTTTTTCTAGTATTACAACATGGAATTCGCCTTACTTACAATGGTGTAGCTATAGGTGAAGATGGGTTCGCCACTTGACCTTGATCGCTGATATCAGAATCATTCACACCGGTTGCCATCACGCTATTCGCAAAGGATAAATCGCCTAACGTAAAACAAGCACCCATCATTTTGCTGTTGGCAGTGTGACTGTTATGAACGGTTGGACCGATATCAATATTACCGTTTTGTGTTACGCCGTTGACTTTAATATTAAAGACATTTATTGCATATGGCATGAAATAAGCCTCCTAATTTTTCTTAAGTGTTTTGTTGTTGCTCAACAATTGGTGATTCTGTAGTACCGATATCAGATTGATCTACAAAATCGGGGTCCTGTACATTTAAATCCATATTTGCATGTATCGGGGACGTATCACCCACTGAGGTGGAATTCCCTAAAAATTTGCTATGGGCAGAGTGGCTATTATGGAAAGCAGGACCAATATTGATGGAGGCGTTGCTTGCCATGCTGTTTATTTTTACATTTTGGATGTTTATTAGAAGCATAATTTACCCACCTATCTTTTTCCGTTACACTTACCACAGTATATGAAGTTGTTTGAAAAGCGTTAAAGAATTAGGAAGGATTACAGCGGATCCTCAATATGTCAGTACTAAAGGCTCTAGACAACTAATATGATAAAGTAGCCGTGAGAGGAGGTCTGATATGAACCAGTATCGTTTGATTGGAGAAAGCATCAATGATTGCTGCGTAAGCTATCAGGAAATGAAAAAGGCTGTACAATCTGTGCTTCAAAATGGAAAGCAGGGTGAAATCTAGTGGCTGCCTTGTATGATATTATAGAAGCCGTTACAACTATATCTGAATCGTGTACACTCGCAACCCTTATTCGTGTGGAAGGATCGTCATATCTGAAGGAAGGCACAATGATGGTAATGAGAGAAGATGGCATGCGGCTTGGTATGCTGAGCGCAGGCTGTGTGGAGGAGGATCTTTATCATCACTCTCAGGATGTCACCTTCGACAAATGGTCTATCCATGAGTTTGATACGGGGGAAGAGGACGATTTATCATGGGGAATCGGTTGTAATGGAATACTTCATATATTGTTGGAGAAGGTGGATCCTTTTTATCGAGAATCTTTACGAAGAGTAAAAGCGTATATGGATCAAGGGCTGTATGTTTGGATGGTGAAGCATCTCATAAAATCCAAAACTCTTTTTATAAGTGAAAACGGAGATATATTTGGAAGCTGGGCGGAAGACATTCCTTCCGTTTTAGAGCTGAGAAATGGGATTTACAAGGACATATACATGCAGTGCCTTCAGCCTCAGCAGCGTTTATTTATTTTTGGCGCGGGTGAAGATGCAAAGCCCCTGGTTCGTTTAGCGAAGGAAACTGGTTTTTTCACCACAGTTTATGATTGGCGTGAGGCATTGTGTACGCCGTTAAGCTTTCCTGAGGCAGACTCTTGCATAGTTGGCTTCCCAAGAGAAGTCATGCCTCGTTTAGACATTACAGAACGTGATTTTGTGGTGATTATGACGCATCATTTCAAACGAGATCAAGAAATTCTAACACTTCTCTTACAGAGAACATGCCGTTATTTGGGGATGCTAGGATCTAGGCAGCGTACCGCCCGGTTATTTAGAGAAATGGAAAAGCCCGCGTGGATATCTGCCCCGGTCGGTTTACCCATTGGAGCGCGGGGGCCCGCGGAAATTGCTGTAAGCATCATTGCAGAAATGATACAAATAGTGAGGATGGAGCATAATGAAAATAGTAGGAATATACTTGGCAGCGGGAAGCAGCAGGAGAATGGGACCAGGAATGCATAAGCTCTGTCTTCCTATGAAGGGGACATCGCTTGGAAATTTGGCACTGAATACTGCTCTTGCCTCGAGTTTGAGCGAAGTGATAGTGATTACAAATTTTTCCTCTTGGATTTTGGGAGGGGGACAGAAGGAAAGGATACATCTTCTTTCCTGTCAGAACGCATCCTTGGGGCAATCCTATTCCTTGCGCCAAGGGATTGAGAAAGCGGAAAGCCTGCAGGCGGATGGGGCAATGGTCCTGCTGGCCGATCAGCCGTTTATTACAGTTGAAACTTTGAATACAATCATACGGGAGTTCCAGCAGTGTCCGGAATTACAGTATGTAGCAGCAGCCTATCAAGATATTCCGCGACCTCCTGTTTTATTTTCCAGCAATATTTTTCCGGTTTTGAAAAAGCTGAAGGGCGATCAAGGAGCCCGTTTCATTTTTTCTGATCCTTCGTTTCGAGGGAAGGTCCTTCCGTATGATAATGCAAGGTTGTTTTATGATGTAGATACATGGGAGGACTATCATGCAGCTAGCCGTTCTTTTTTTAAAGAAAACTCGCCGACTGGCGAGCCGTGCCCTTGGGCGAAGACAGAGGTGTAGCCCTACTTATACTGTATTCCTAAAATTTCCGACTGCGTCGAATTTGCTTCTAGCTGGAAATTTATACTTTCCTACAGTGAAACTAAAATCACTGCAAAACAGGAAGGCTTTGCAGTGATTTTGTTTTATATATGAACAGTGCTTTCTGAAATGAGTGCAACGTCACTCGCTTTAGGCTGAGTGAAGAAAAAGATGAAGGAAATGATGAGCACCGCCATGAAGAAAATAGTAGTTTCAGATGGTTTAATCGTTGGAAGGTCCGTTAAAGACATCGATATCACTCCTTTGTTAGTTTTTCCACTAGTGCAGGGTCAACATAAAAATGCTGGGATACAATCTTTTGGAAAGAATTAAACTCTTTATTTACCTGACTCAAAGCGGACGGTTCAGTTCTCGAAACCCCAAAGATAGGTCCGCTGACAGTAAGTGTGAATCTTTTTGAAGAAGTAAATGTTCCTAATACTCGAATCTGATCGTGAATCAATAATGCAGCTATAATAATATCTATGATATCAATAAACCAACTAGCTATTCGATTTTTTTGTTTACCCTCTAGCCGGCTAATTCCGGTGAGCGGTCCTCCTATTGAAATGCGAAATCCTCCCGGGGTAACAAATACGCCTATAATTGTAATTTGGCCAGTCAATAATAATATGGCTGTTATGACATCAATGTTCCGCTGAATGAAGCTAATGGTTTGTTTCTCTTTTTCTAGGGCGTTGTTTTCCAAATTTACCACATCCTTTATCAGTTTCCAGCAGAAGACTCCCGTTTCAAACCTGTAATGGGCATAACCCAGTGATAATTGGGAGATGTGCAACACCATTGCAACACGTATAGGGTGAAAAAAGAGAAGCATCCATCATTCTTTGTAAGGGAGTGTGAGCTCTCCCTATTGCCCTATGAGAACTCTGTATTTCGCTTCCTAGGAAGAAGATACGGAATCCCCCACCTTCGACCAACGGAAATCCCCTTGTGGGAAAGGAGCATTAGCGAGCAGGTGGTGGGCAGTTCAAGGTGGGATACTGTATTCTATGCTGAAAATGGATTCGTGTTATTAACCTATTTTTATGTGGAATGAACAGTACATACATCGGTTTTACAACAAGCTATAATCAAGCATATCCCTGCTGAAATCCTTTTTTACACTTTAAGAAAGTATAAATTTCTAGCTAGAAGACAATTCGACGTAGTGAGAAATCTTAGGAATAAAGTATAAGTGCAACTACGTCTCTGTCTTCGCCCAAAGGCAGGGCTCGCCAATCGGCGAGTCTTCTTTATTTTAGGAGAGAATAAAAGGGATTTAAACAAGGATAAAACAGACAAGTAAACAAAAGTTAACAAAAATAAAAAAAGGTATTTAAAAATAAAAAGATCTGTTATATAATGAATTCAAACATAAACAAACTATAAAAATTAAAAAACAAACATAAACAAAGGTGGTAAATCAAAATGGTAAAAAGCCTATGGCAAGCAGAGCAAGCAGCACAATTGCAGCAAGGGGTAGAAGAATTAGCATACCGCTCCAATTTAATTGGAACAGATCGTTCTGTATGTAACTGGGGTGGCGGCAATACATCAATGAAAACAATCGAGAAGGACTTCCGCGGCCGCGATGTAGAAGTAATGTGGGTAAAAGGAAGCGGTTCCGATTTAGGAACAATGAAAGTTCAACATTTCACTGGCCTGCGTATGGAAGATATTCGTCCACTGATCGAGCGTGACGAAATGCCGGATGAGGAAATGGTGGCATACTTGGCAAACTGTATGATTGACAGCAAGCATCCACGCGCATCCATCGAAACATTATTGCATGCATTCCTGCCATTCAAGCATGTAGACCATACGCATCCAGATGCAATCATCGGCCTTTGCTGCGCAGATAACGGCAGACAGCTGGCGGAAGAAATTTACGGCAATCGATTCGTTTGGGTACCATATATTCGCCCTGGCTTCACATTATCCAAAATGATTGCGGAAGGTGTAAAAAACAATCCGAACGCTGAGCTTGTATTAATGGAAAAGCACGGTCTTGTTACGTGGGGTGAAACGTCCGAAGAGGCCTATGCAAAAACAATCGCAATTATTAATGAAGCTGAAGCATATATCAACGATCGCATTGAAGAAGAGAAAGTATTTGGCGGTCAAAAATACGGAGCACTTGCTGCTGAAGAGCGTAGAAACATCTTGGCACAAGTTATGCCTGTTATCCGCGGTGCGGTAAGCGACGAAAAGAAAATGATTTTATCTTATGACGATGCAGAAGATGTACTTCAATTTGTAAACAGCCACAATGCACCTGAGCTTTCCCAAGTTGGAGCAGCTTGCCCTGACCATCTTGTGCATACAAAACGTACACCATTGTACATTGACTGGAACCCACAAACTGAAGATGTAAACAGCCTAATTGAAAAAGTGAAGGCTGGCGTTGCAAGCTTTAAAGAAGAGTATGCAGCATATTTTGAACGCAATAAACACGAAGGCGACAAAATGTTTGAAGCAGCTCCGCGTGTTATCCTAATCCCTGGTATCGGTATGGTGAACACAGGCAAAAATTTAGCAATGTCACATGTAAGCGGAGCCCTGTATCACCGTGCAATTGCAGTTATGAAGGGCTCTACAGCATTAGGTGAATTTGTATCCTTAAACGAAAATGAATCCTACAACGTAGAATACTGGCCATTAGAGCTTTACAAATTAACACTTGCTCCAGCTGAGGCTGAATTCTCTCGTAAGATTGCCTTTATTACAGGCGGTGCAGGCGGAATCGGCAGCGCAACAGCACGTCGTTTTGTATCCGAAGGTGCGCATGTTGTATTAGCTGACTTGAATCTTGAAGGCGCACAAAAGGTTGCGGCTGAAATCAATGAAAAGTATGGTGAAGGCCGTGCGATTGGCGTGAAAATGGACGTGACAAGCGAAGAGCAAGTACAAGCAGCATTCGCAGAAGCAGCTCTAGCATACGGCGGTGTAGATATTATCGTCAATAACGCAGGTCTTGCAACATCCAGCCCATTCGATGAAACATCTCTTAAAGAATGGAACTTGAATATGAACGTGCTTGGAACAGGCTATTTCTTAGTAGCACGTGAAGCATTCAAGCAAATGAAAGTGCAAGGTGTTGGCGGAAGCATGGTATTCGTTGGATCTAAAAACTCTGTGTATGCCGGCAAAAACGCAGCAGCATACAGTTCTGTGAAAGCACTTGAAACACATTTGGCACGTTGTATTGCAGCAGAAGGCGGAGAATATGGCATTCGCGTAAACTCTGTATTGCCTGATGCAGTATTACAAGGTTCAGCAATTTGGGGATCAAACTGGCGTAACGAACGTGCCGCAGCATACGGCATTGAGCCTGATCAATTAGAAGAGCATTACCGTAAACGTACAACATTGCTTGTTAATATCTACCCATCGGATATTGCGGAATCTATCGCATTCTTCGCATCCTCCAAGGCAGAGAAAACAACAGGCTGCATGATTACAGTTGACGGCGGTGTACCAGCAGCATTTACTCGATAAGAAGCTGTAATAGTGTTTATTTGCCCCCTATAAATAAAGAAGCAAAAAGGACGAATCCGAAACCATGGATTCGTCCTTTTTCTAGCCTTTTAAGAGAGTATAAATTTCCAGCTAGAAGCTAATTCAACGTAGCAGGAAATTTTAGAAACAGAGTGTAAGTACCACTACGTTTCTGTCTTTGCCCGGGGGCAGGGCCCGCCCATCAGCACGTTTTCTTTAGTAATGAATTCCATGGATCCCTTATCAAGTAATTCAATGTTATCATTGAATTACTTCACCTACGCCCTTCACAAAATTGAAGTAGGGTACTATTCTAGCAAAGTCTGATAGAAAAATGCTTATAGGTTGTATAATATCAAAATTGGTCATATGGATATGAAGGGGATGTTATTAGCTATAACGAATACAAAGCATAATGAACGAGGATCACGGATTTCTGTATCTGCTGTATTCAATTGCCACAGCATTGTTGCAGCTCATTTTTCTATTCAAAAGGTTGTTTTTCTTTCTTTGTGTTATAATGGGGTTAGAAGGATGTGAAACTGTGGAATTTTTTATACCGGATGGCTCTATGTATATAGCATTTGTCTTGCTGACAACGTTTTTTCTATGTATGGCATCACAATTTGCTGCAACTCAGACTGTACATAAGCAAGCCGCCCTTCGACAAGGAAGCTTGTGTATTGTACAACAGACTGATGTTTGCTCTAACTGTAACCTTGTGCCGTCTATTTATTTTAAATATAAAATGACTTGCTCTGTCCACAGACAAGAATCTGCCGGAGAGCAAGACGATGAAGGTCCGTATCTCTCAATGTTTTTCGCATAACAGAAAAACATTGGAGGGACATATATGTCAAAACTCATAAAACTTTTATCGATAACATTGTTATTTATAGGTATACTTGCGGGATGCAGCGCAGCCGCATCTTCTTCCGGGCCAAACACGGACTTGTGGCACCATTATTTTATTTATCCGATGTCTTTGCTTATTGTTCATGTTGCGAAGGCGTGGATATTTCAAAGCTTTGGCTTTGCCATTATGATTGTAACGGTTGGTGTGCGGATGCTTCTCATGCCTCTCAATGTTATGCAATATAAGAATCAGTTGAACATGAAACGGCTTCAGCCGCAGCTCAAGGAGCTGAAAAAAAAGTACTCATCTAAGCATGCGGAGGAACAAAAGCAATATCAGGTGGAAATGATGAAGCTCATGCAAGAGAATAAGGCCAATCCAATGATGGGATGTCTTCCTCTTATCGTGCAGCTCCCAGTTTTCTCAGCTGTGTATTATGCTATTCGACAGACGAAGGAGATTAGCAGTGCTTCCTTTTTATGGCTAAACCTTGGACATCCTGATCCGTACTATGTGCTTCCGCTTCTTGCGGCATGTATGACGTATATACAAGCAAGGGTCGTTCAGACGAATGTCCCAGCAGAACAGATGGCGCAGGTTAGAATGATGCAATTGATGTCACCGGTCATGGTTCTTATGTTTGGATTCGCTTCACCATCGGGACTTGTGCTCTATTGGCTGACAGGTAGTATTTTTATGATTGCACAATATACGGTTTTGAAAAAGCTGTACCGAAACGAGACAGCTTCAGCATAAGAGTGAAGAGAGCATTCTGTTAGAGCAGAATGCTCTCTTATCTATAATAGATTAGGGGGAATTTGGATGTCCTTCGATTTACTGCAGGAGTTAATGGAATTAACAGAGGAGGAACAAGCCATCCTCCAGCAAAAACAAGAAGTGCGAAGAGAGCTTTACACAAGTCAGACCAATTTTATTATTGAAGGCGATAAGTTTCTCACTAAAGAAAAAATGATTATGGTTCGAAAGCATACACGCTTTGTTGACTTCCCAA
This sequence comes from Ectobacillus funiculus, assembly GCF_004138295.1. Classification (GTDB taxonomy): domain Bacteria; phylum Bacillota; class Bacilli; order Bacillales; family Bacillaceae_G; genus Ectobacillus; species Ectobacillus funiculus. Next base: position 14,712 of record NZ_SCFM01000034.1, read on the forward strand.
AGCATAAGCATGATTATATTGAAATGAATTATGTATATAACGGAACGCTAAAGCAAAAGGTAGGCGGTACATCAATTACTTTAAAGCGAGGCGAATTCCTTATTTTGAACCAGCATATAGAACACGAGATTGAGGCTTGTGCAAAAGAGGACATTGTTATCAATTTCATTATACGCGCGGAATTTTTTGATTTTATTTTCTCTTACTTAACATCCGAAAATATTGTAAGCGATTTTTTAATTAACAGCTTATATAACAATACGCAAAATGGGCAATTTATGTATTTTAAAGTGGCAGAGGTTAGTGAAATTCAAGAGATGCTTGAAAAAATAATTAGGGAAATTATGAATCCCTCCTTATTATCGGAATCCACAATTAAGCTATATATGGGGCTTTTCATGATTGAATTGATTAAGCACGCTGATAAGGTAGAGCAGAAGAAAGAGTCTTCTCTCCAGCACTTTTTAGTTGTTGAATCGTTAAAATATATTGATCAGCACTTTCCTAATGCATCTCTATATGAATTAGCAGAAAAGCTGAATCAATCTCATTATGGTCTCAGCAAGCATATTAAGAAGGCTACAAATTATACATTTAAAGAGCTGCTGCAGGAGAAGCGCTTGAGTAAAGCAAAGGAATTATTAGAAAGCACCGATCTGCCTATTTCCTCAGTGATTGAGCAAGTAGGTTATGATAATATTAGTTATTTTTATCGTATTTTTAAGAGCAAATATGGCCGAACACCAAAGGAATGGCGAGATTGTGAAGTAAGGGAGTAGTTTTCTTTTTGAAAGCTGCTCCCTTATTTTTGGGAGGCAAATATATAGCTTTCTAATTTCACAAAAAAAGGAATATAACAGCTTTGTTTGTGATGATTTCTTTCCGAGTTTACAGGCTAAATTAATAATAATTTATGTGCAAATAAGGACAATAAAAAGGCTACTCACGTTATTATTTTTTTTCCTTATTTCCTTTATCCTATAAACATAAGCAAACGCTTTCAGTATAGAGGGTGATAAAAATGACAAAACATTGTGTAGCAGTTGATATCGGTGCATCAAGCGGAAGGCTCATCGCGGGTCATATTGAGAATGGCACCCTGCAACTACAGGAAGTGCATCGTTTTGAAAATAAAATTGTGCAAAAAGGGAATCATTTTTGCTGGGAAGTAGATACGTTATTTGCGGAAATTAAAAAGGGAATTCATAAATGCCGCGAGCTCGGTTTACAGCCAGAGAGCATCGGTATTGACACTTGGGCGGTAGATTTTGTGCTGCTGGATGAAGATGGAAATCCTTTAACGGATGCTGTTTCATATCGCGATCCAAGAACAGACGGGATGATGGAAGAGGTTTTTAATATCATTTCAAAGGAGCGCCTTTACTTAGAAACAGGGATTCAGTTCCAAAAGTTTAATACCATTTATCAGCTGTATGCCTTGAAGCAAAGCAATCCAGAGATTTTAGAAAAAGCAAAAGCATTCTTGATGATTCCAGAGTATTTTAACTATTTATTAACAGGCAAGAAGGCAAATGAGTATACAAACGCGACATCCACGCAGCTTGTAAATGCTTTTACAAAGAAATGGGATAAGGAGCTTTTGGGGCAATTGGGCATTAATCCTGATGTGTTTCAAGATATTCAAATGCCAAAGACAATCTTAGGGAATTTGACAGAAGAGCTTGTAGAGGAATTTGGCTTTGATATGAAGGTTGTCCTGCCGGCAACACACGACACAGGATCAGCAGTTCTATCTGTTCCTTCATTAGAGGATACTATTTACATTAGCTCTGGTACATGGTCATTAATCGGTGTGGAAAATCCGTTTCCGATTTGTGTGCCTAAGGCGTTAGATTATAACTTCACAAATGAAGGCGGAATGGATTATCGCTATCGCTTCTTAAAAAATATTATGGGGCTTTGGATGATTCAGGAAGTGAGAAGAAATTATAACAATCAATATTCCTTTGCCGAGCTTGTGCAATTGGCGCAGGAAGCTGCAGATTTCCGTTCTATTGTGAATGTGGATGATGCAAGGTTTTTGAAGCCAGACAATATGATTAAGGCGATTCAAAACTATTGCCGTGAAACAGAGCAGGCGGTGCCAAGCACAGTAGGAGAAGTTGCGAAGTGTGTATTTGACAGTTTAGTGGCCAGCTATGAGAAGGCTATTGGTGAGATTAAAGAAATTTTTGAAAAAGAATTTAAAACAATCCATATAATTGGCGGCGGCTGTCAAAATGAATTGTTAAACCAAAAGATTGCTGATGCAACAAATAAGACGGTATATGCTGGGCCTGTTGAGGCAACTGCGATTGGGAATCTTGTCGCACAGCTGATGGCATTAGGTGAGATTGACAGCTTGAACGAGGCAAGAGAACTCATTCAACAGTCATTTGAAGTAAAAACATTTGAAAAAATAGAGGCTTGTATAAATTAAGAGCGCAGAAGGGAAATTAGGACTATGACAACGAAACAAAGCTATGAATTGGCGAAGCAGCAGTATGAAAAGTGGGGCGTTAATGTTGATGCGATTTTAGAGCAGCTAAAGAATATACCAATTTCCATCCATTGCTGGCAAGGCGATGATGTAGCAGGATTTGAAGTAAACAAAGGCGAACTATCCGGTGGGATCGATGTAACAGGAAACTACCCAGGGAAAGCAAGAACACCTGAGGAGCTTAGAAGCGACTTAGAAAAAGCACTTTCTTTAATCCCAGGGAAACACCGATTGAACCTGCATGCAATTTATGCGGAAACAAACGGAGAGGCTGTAGAGCGTGACCAATTAGAGCCAAAGCACTTTGAGAACTGGGTGAACTGGGCAAAAGAACAGGGACTCCACGGTTTAGATTTTAACCCGACATTATTCTCTCATGAGAAAGCCGGAGATGGCCTTACTCTATCTCATCCAAATGAAGAAATTCGCGAGTTTTGGATTCGCCATTGCATCGCGAGCCGTAAAATTGCGGAGTACTTCGGGAAAGAGCTAGGAACTCCATGTCTGACAAATGTTTGGATTCCGGATGGCTATAAAGATATTCCGAGTGACCGTCTGACTCCAAGACAGCGTTTAAAAGAGTCTTTAGATAAAGTTTTTGCGGTAGAGATTGATGAACAGTACAATATCGATGCAGTTGAAAGTAAACTATTTGGTATTGGCTCCGAGGCTTATGTAGTAGGATCACATGAATTTTATATGGGCTATGCTTTGAAAAACAATAAGCTATGCTTGCTTGATACAGGACATTATCATCCAACAGAAACAGTGTCCAATAAAATTTCCTCCATGCTGATGTTCAGTGACAAGGTTGCGCTGCATGTTTCCAGACCAGTGCGTTGGGATAGCGACCATGTTGTCATTTTAGATGATGAACTGCGTGAAATTGCACTTGAAATCGTCCGCAACGATGCAGCTGATAAAGTAATGATCGGTCTTGACTTCTTTGATGCGAGCATCAACCGTGTAGCTGCATGGACAATTGGAACGCGCAACATGATTAAAGCGTTGCTATATGCGATGTTGACGCCAAATGCATATTTAAAGCAATTGCAGGAAGATGGTAATTTCACAGAACGATTGGCGCTTATGGAAGAATTCAAAACATATCCGTTCGGCGCAATTTGGGATTACTACTGCGAGCAAGCAGGTGTGCCTGTGAAAGAAACTTGGTTAGAGGAAGTAAAGCAGTACGAGAAAGAAGTATTAGCAAAACGATAATAGAGAAACCGGACTCACCTCACTGGAGGGAATCCGGTTTTTTGCATTATTCGAAAATGAAAATATTACATTATTTATCCTTCATTGCTAATGCCGTTCGATCTTCTATTAAATGAGGTTGTTCCAGCATGTGTTTGTGAAAGCAAAGTCCTGCCGTTTCGTTGATATACTGAGTCCAAAAAGCAGCAAACTCTGCGGAAGTCAGCTTCGACTTGGATTGATGGAGGAAATTCACAATCAGCATCTCATTGTTTTTTTTAGGTTTGCATACTTTACACGGCAGTATACAGTATCGTTTATCGTTTTCTGACTACGTCGAATGGGCTCCTAAATGTAAATTTATACCATATTACAATAGGAAATAACCCCGCCCTCATAAAAGGCGGGGATGAGCTTTATAACGAAAAAGCCTCAGTTTTAGGCTGTACTGTAGTCAATTTAATTCCTTTTTCCTCCAGTATTTGCTTGGTTGTATTTTCTACGCAGGAATCAGTGATAATATGAGTAATGTCACTTATTTGTGCGGTTTGCACAAAGGTACGGACGCCAAATTTACTAGAGTCAACCATTACAATCGTTTGATCTGCGCTGTCGATCATGCATTTCTTTAACAGTGCCTGCCATTCATTTGAATCGCTTAAGCCGCTGTCCAAGTGAAAGCCTTTGCAGGAGAGGAAGGCTTTGTCCACATGATATGCGGCAAGGGAGCGTTCTGCTAAAGGTCCAGCATAAGATAAGGATTTAGGAAGCAACATGCCTCCTGTTGAAATGACTTGAATTTTTTCTTTTTTACTCAGTTCAACAGCTACCTTGATGGAGTTGGTAATGACCGTGAGCGGCATATCCGGAAGTGCCTTTGCTAAATACCAAGCTGTTGTGCTGGCATCAAGGATAATACGCTCACCGCTTGTGATGTGTTTAGCCGCCTCATAGGCGATTGCCCTTTTCTCGGCCATATTTGTAATTTCCCGCTCAGATACATCTGTTTCCGATTCTTCTTGAACACTGACAGCTCCACCATGGCTTCGTTTTAGTTTATTTTCCTTCTCTAGCTTCTCCAAATCACGGCGAATGGTTTCTTCCGTTACAGAGAATAGTTTGCTAAGTTCACTTACACGAATGCTTAATCGTTCATTAACGAGTTCAACAATTTTTTGGTGTCTTTCTGCTACAAGCATTTTGAACTTCCTTTCTGTTCGATAGACTAGGATATTTTGTGAATTTTGTTTTTGTTTGTTTTTATTTATGTTTGTTTATAGTATACCATTTTTTTGTTTATTAGATATAATAATCTTCTAAAATATTTCTGGTTAAATCAGAAGAATCTCCCCCCTACCTGATAATAGTCTCCTACAAGCGCTTTCAATCCTTCTGTATAGTTAAAGTATCAAGAGAGCTTCACATCAAAATTTCACAGGAAAGTTTGTAACCGCTTCACTTTGAGAAAGGGGAGAGAGAAGGATGGCAAAAGGGTTTGGAAGTAAAAAAACGACAGGCTGGAAAGCAACGGCATCTGTTGCGATGGCCAACTATATTGAAGCTGGCTCTATCGTGGCCGGCGCAGGCGGATTGTCACTTTGGGTAGAGTATTTACATCTCGATAACATTAAAATTGGATTATTGGGTGCAGTAAGTGCCAATGCTTTCGGCGCTGCAATCGGTGCCTTGCTTGGCGGCTATCTTTGCGATAAATATGGACGCAAGTTTATTTATACGTATGATCTGCTTATTTATATGCTGGGGATGCTCATTACGATTTGCTCAGTAAACTTCCCGATGCTATTAATCGGCTACATTATAACAGGATTAGCAGTTGGTGCCGGAGTCCCAGCTTCCTGGACGTATATCGCTGAAGAATCTCCTTCTGATAAACGGGCAGCGCATACAGGGATGGCACAGCTTGCTTGGTCGCTCGGACCTGTGCTTGCATTATTGCTTTCTGTATTATTAGCACCATTAGGTCTTCTTGGCAGCCGGATTATTTTTGCGCACTTACTTGTAATCGCATTCATCACATGGTATATCAGACAAGGTTTATCGGAGTCTTCTCTATGGAAGGAAGAAAAGAAAAAGCAGCAACAGACTGGCCAAGCTAGTACCAGCTCTGTAAAAGAACTATTTAGCAAAAAGGTAAACAGAAGGGCATTATTTCTTCTGCTTGGCGTGTATCTATTCTGGAATTTAACAGCTGGAGCAATGGGATTCTTTATGCCTTACATTTATGAAACTGTCGGCGGCCTTTCCGCAAGCGCAGCAAACTTATTACAATCGGTTCTTTGGATCTTTACAGTAATTTGCACATATGCTGTCTTTATGAAATTAGGAGATAAAAAGAGCCGTCGCGCGATTTATGCGGTATCTGCGATTATGGCAATTCTTGCTTGGGTTTTACTCGTGTATGCAAAAATGACAATGCCGGTTCTACTCGTCTTTGTTTTACTATGGGGCTGCTCCGCAGGATTTGGGGCACAAGCCTTCTACGGTTTATGGGCAAGTGAACTGTTCCCGACAAAATACCGCGCAAGAGCGCAAGGCATTATGTTCTTTATAGCACGCATCGGAGTAGGGCTATGGACTGCTGTTATGCCAACGGTTATTTCTAAACTTGGATTTGCGGTTGCGGGAGGAATTATGATTGCATTCCTTATCGTGGCAGCTTTTATCGGCATTGTCTATGCTCCTCGCACACAAGGCAAGACATTGCAGCAAATTGAAAGAGAGCGTTACGGAGATGAGGCAGCTGCCGAGGTTCAGGCAAGCAGCCGCGCTTTATAATTGATCATAGGAGAGAGAAAAATGAAACATGTAAAAGGAGCTACACAGTGGGTTATTCCGGACGGATATATTCCGCCAGTGAGTTCAGGAGAGCTGCTCAGTCACGAATCGATCTGTGTACTCAATTGTAATACAGAGGATGCAAATCTTATGGTGACCGTTTACTTTGAGGATCGCCCACCATTAGAGAATATTCCTGTAGTGGTAAAGGGAAAACGAACAAACCATATTCGTACCAGCTCCCTTCAAAAGGACTCTGAGTATATTCCAGTCGGCGTTCCGTACGCACTTGAAGTGGAAAGTGATATTGCTGTAATTGTACAATACAGCCGTTTGGATGCAACCCAGCCTGAGCTTGCGTTAATGTCAACAATAGCGTATCCATTATAAATTTAGAAAGAATGTCTCCTTGCCGCCGAGCTGCATCTATAGTTTGGCGGAGAGGGGGCTTTCTGCCGTTTGATTTAGCAGTCAGTAGTTTTGGTATAATAGCTTGGAGGAGGGAGCAGTGTGCTCTATAAATTGCTGACTTGTATCTTTGTACTATTTAGTGTAAGCGGTTGCGCTTCGCGAAGTAATCCACCGAAATATGAGATTATTTATAACGGTGAGAGCAAACAAAGCCAACAGAGTAAACAAAATCAGGGTAACTATACCAATGAGTATACGATTGCAGTCGTGCCAAAGGTAAGCGGTATTCCGTATTTCAATGCTGTAAAGGATGGTGCATTAGAGGCAGGACGGGATCTTGGTGTGAATGTTCTCTATATGGGACCGACCATTGCGGATTGGGAGCATCAAGCAAAGATTATCGAAGAACTGGTGCAGAGAAAGGTGAATGTGATTGCGGTTTCTGCTAACGATCCAAATAAGCTTGGATCTGTTTTAGAGGAAGCTCAGAAGAAAGGAATAAAGGTGATTACGTGGGACTCAGATACGAACTCTGCATTCAGAGAGCTTTTTATTAATACAGTAGATCCTGAAACACTTGGCCGACATTTGGCGGATACGCTGGCAAGGAGCTTAGGGGAGCAAGGAAGCTATGCGATTATGACAGGATCTTTGAATGCAGCAAATTTAAATGAATGGATGAAATGGACCAAGGTGCAGCAGCAAAAGTATTATCCGAATATGGAGCTTGTTGAAGTTGCAGCGACAAATGATGCACCTGCAGAAGCGTATGAAGTTGCCAAAGGGCTGCTTAAGAAGTATCCGACGCTTACGGGCATAATCGGACTTTCATCTGTTGGACCTCCAGCAGCAGCCCAGGCTGTGCAGGAGGCTGGAAAGCAAGGAAAGGTTGCAGTTGTGGGACTGTCTACCCCCAATTTAATGCGAGAGGACTTAAAGAGTGGAGCCGCGCAAATTGTAACACTTTGGAGTCCCAAAAAGTTGGGGTATTTAACAGTACGGTTGGCAAAGGATCTATTGGAAGGGAATGAGCCACAAGATGGGAAGTATATTAAAAACATCGGTGATATAGAGGTGAAGGGAGATATGGTCATTATGGGGCAGCCAATTGATTTTACAAAAGAGAATATTGATCAATATGATTTTTAATGTACAGAATGATGATACAACTAAAAAATATTAAGCTGACAAACAAACTCATTATTACGTATATTCTTTTAACGATTATCCCGATGACTCTCTTAGGCTATATAGCGTATTCCCAATATACAAAATCTATTGAAGAGGAAGTAGGAAGATATGTTCCTAAGCTGCTTAAGCAGGCCAATCAAAATATTGAAAATGAAATGAGTAAACTAGAGGACTTGCCGGATTTGCTATACAGCTCAAGCGATATTATGACTGTGCTGAGAGATAGTGGATACCAGAGTCAATCTGAACTGCTGCAGGATCAATTTGTAGTAAAAAATTTTCTGGCAAGAACGTACCTGAATAACAACTCGGAAATATTAGGAGCATTCCTTCTATCCAAAAATCGTTTATTTGCCAGCTCGCGTGTTGCATATAGCGGCTTTCATCTAACGGAAAATCCATTTCCTTATGGGGAAGATTTTGATTTAGAAGGCAACATGCAAATTCTTCCGCCAAATGGAGTCGATTTAACATTTGAAGGACATCCGCCTTATTTGCTGCTTATGAAACAGGTTACAGATTTTGATAATCGAAAAACGCTCGGAACGTTATTTCTCGCAGTGAAGGTAACATTTATTGAAAAAATTTTAAAGGACTTAGATGAACAAAACAACGCGGTGATGTGGCTGATGAATGAGCATGGACAAGTGATTTATCATACGGATGCATCTAAAATCGGTACGGTGCTGGAGGAGACCGATGAGTATCCTCTATTAAACGGAAGCTTTCGCACAACGCTGCATGGGAAACGGACACTGATTAGTGTGAGTGAATCGAAGACGCATCATTGGGTTCTTGTTCACCAAATCCCGTTGAAATATTTAACTGGAAAAATAGATCTTGTGCGTAATGCAATCATCCTCATTTTTATCATACTTGCTGTTGTTACAGTTGTGATATCCATTTTTCTTGCTTGGACTGTGACAAGACCCATTCATACGCTGAGCCGATTAATGAAGCAGGTGGAGAGTGGAAACTTTCAGGTCGATATTCCAATTCAATCACAGGACGAAGTCGGGATGTTGGCACGCAGCTTTCATTCGATGATCACAAAAATCCGTGAATTGATTCAAAAGAATTATCATATTGAGCTGCGGCAAAAGAATGCTGAGCTATATGCTCTGCAATCCCAGATTAATCCACATTTTATGTACAATACATTGGAAACGATCAGCATGGCGGTAGAAGACGGGGAATCGGAAATGGTTGTAGATATGGTAACGCTGCTTGGGAGAATGCTTCGTTTTTCGCTGGGCAATAAAGACCGGATTTTACCGATTTCAGAAGAGCTTCTTCATATTAAGGACTACCTGCGTATTCAAAAGTTTAGGTTTGAGGAGCGCCTGTCCTTTCAAATTCGTGAGAACGTCGACAGTGCGTCTTATTACACACCAAAGTTTGTCCTTCAGCCTGTTGTGGAGAATGCCATTAAATATGGGTTGGAAAAACGGAGGGGGATTTTTATTGAAATTGACGTTCAGCAGGAGGAACAGGATATTGTGCTGATGGTTCGGGATAACGGGCCAGGTATTACAACTGAAACATTAGAGCGATTACACATGCTCCTGCACTCAGATCCAATGACCGGACGCGATTCAGGGTTTGGCATTATCAATGTTCACGCTAGAGTTGCCATGATGTTCGGAGACTCGTATGGACTGCAAATTCATAGTGTGGAGGGGCAAGGAACAGAGGTTATCATTCGGATTCCGATGATTGCACAGAAAGAAGCAGCACAGTTTTTGAACGGAGGAGACATGAGAGAAGACAATGGACATCATTAAAACGATTATTGTAGATGATGAGGTGCGAATCCGCAGAGGAATTGAACGACTTGTTCGCTCCTGTGGAGAGGAATGGGAGATTGTGGGGATGTTTGCTGATGGAAAAGAAGCATATGAAGCGATGATGCAGGAAAATCAATCATTTGATTTGTTAATTACGGATGTGCGGATGCCTGAAATGGACGGCTTAACTTTAGTAAAGGAGCTTAAAAAGACGCATTCCTTTTCCTCTTTGATTGTGAGCGGATTTGATGATTTTCAATATTTACAAACTGCCCTGCGGGAAGGGGCGATGAACTATATTTTAAAGCCAATTGATCGAGAGAAGTTTCGGGAACAAATAGAGGAGGTAAAGGAGAGGATTATCAAGCAGCGCAGTGAACAGAAGGAAGTACAGGAAAAAGAGCTGCAATTGACATATACCAAACAAGTTCAGCTGCTAAGCGAGGTCACATGGAATCATGATACGGATGTATCCTTATTAAACTGGACACGTGAATTTCCAAAGGGGACATATCGGCTTATATATGTGAGCACTGATCAGAAGCTATCAAAAACAAAGAGTGAAGAATGGGAGGCTTGGAGGGCTGCTATTGAAAAGCTAATAACAGAATTGTTCGGGAGGGAATGGCAAGACGGCCATAGAAGGTATTGGTGGTGGAGAGGGACAAAGCTAAGCTTTTGGTTATTGCTGCTTGATGAAGAACAAGTGGTGAGTTCCACAGAAACGAAGCAAACTCTACAGCAGCTTAAGCAATCGATCCAGCGTCTTACCCCTTTTACCGTTTCGGTGGCATTTGGCAATGAGTTTAAGGATGTATCCTTTCTACCTAGTATAAGAGACCAATTACTATCCCTATTACAGTTTCGTATGATTCAAGGGGGAAATCAAATTTTTCAGCTGGATTCTATGCAAGACGTGACAGATGAGGCACCTAGGGGAATTTCAACTGCTATTTATAAAAGCACACATCAAATTCTACATGCGTTAGAACAGAAACCAGGCGAAGAGACGGAGAAGGCGTTACAGCTGTTTTTTCATGAAATCCAATCCCTATCATTGCCTGCTGCTCTCCAAGAGGCTGTGCATTACTTATGCATCCGCATCATAAATAGATGGATGGAGCACCAAGGATTTAAGGAAGATCCACATGTGTTTACTGAGGCGCTGCAGCTTACACAGCATGCTGGAGATTTTGCTCAATTAAAGGATGGTGTGAAGCACTGGGTGTTGCGTATGAAAAATAAAATGCTCATACATCATGATTCCAATCCTATGCAGCAAGCAAAGGAATTTATCCAGGATCATCTAGGCGAGAATATTACCATCAAGAGAATTGCCGATCATGTGTATATGAACCCTACGTATTTTTGTGAATCCTTTAAAAAGCAAACAGGCGAAACTGTTTTAGATTATGTCATCAGAAACCGTCTGGAGAAAGCGAAGAAATTATTAAAAATGACAGATCTTAAGGTGTATGATATTTCCGCAGAGGTCGGGTATCAGGATACAAAATATTTTAGCCGCTTGTTTAAAGAGTGGATTGGTCAATCTCCTTCTCAGTATCGGGAGCACTATGTAAATCGGGAATAGCTAGAACAACCCCAATCAAGGAGTGATTGGGCTTGTTGCTGTCCTATTCTTCTACAGCTAATACTCCCTCTAATGGTGTTACGCCAAACGCCTTTGCCAAATCCGACAATTGCTGATCTGTAATGACTTGTTTCACGCCGCCTTGATGAGAGCTAATGAGCATATAAATTTGCGCTGCTTTTTCCGCTGTTTCTCTCGTCCCAGCCAAAGCGCCACATATTGTATGTTGTATCCATCATCTCGTGAAGAAAAGGAGCGTTTAATATGCCGTTTTTTGCAATGGTTTCATTTCTCATTGTTAGGAGCCTCCAATTTTATGCTTAATAGCAATGGTTGTTTTGCTTCCTGTCTTGCAGACTAACAATCACCTGTTTGTTTATTTTTGTATTTGGTGAATTATTTCTTGTTATCTCTTAGGAAAGACGGAATAAAGAGTGTTCGACACCTGCTTTACACTTGAAGAGAGTATAATATCTCCTTGTTTTACAATCAGAAATATCCCGCAAAGAATTTTTCTTCCCATCATTCCTCTGTAATTAGCTAAGAAGAAAAAAGGAAAAAAAGAATGGATCGTTTTTTTTTCTGCTTATGTTGATAGTGTTAGTTTTGGGGATTTTGTTTGTACTGGATGTGTCTCTTTAAGTCTAAGATGGAAACAAATAATCAAAAGAAGTATTTCATCTACGCTAAAAAGCGGGAGGATGCAAACGGTGAGCATTTACCTTTTGGGTTCTCTCGCTTTTTGTTACACTGTAAGTATAAATTTTTAACTGGAAGCTAATGAATCGTTGGTTTATGTATTATGGCTGTTTCATCCGCCGGATATTATTAGTGCGGCAGTGTATTTTTTTAGCTGCTTCTGCGTATTTTGTACGGTGTGGTTTTTTACTTGACGAGTACAATCTTTTCCGACGATGGCCTCTTACACACTTCCTGTACACCGAATAGGGGATGGGATGGGATATTTTGGATTTTCTTCCTCCCTCGCAATGTCGACTGGTTCAGTGGCCAGGTTGTGGCTTCTTTACGAACAAGGCTTTGGAGCACTCATTGCTGCCTCTTTCTTCACTATATTAACTATTTTTTCGCTTGTATTGCTTATTCGTGTCCTAGCGCCGCAAGCAGCAATGCACTCTCGCAATGTGCAGCCCTCCAGTAAAGAAAACTCGGTGATTGGCGAGCCCTGCTCCCCGAGCGAAGACAGAGGCGTAGTTGCCCTTATACTGTATTCCTAACATTTCCGACTACGTCGAATTCACTTCTAGCTGGAAATTTATACTTTCTTACAGTGTAAACCGAAGCTATTAGTATGAAAGCGTTTTCTAATGGCTGTGCTTCATGTTTGTCTAGCTGTCACATTTGCCGGGATGATTAGCTTTCTAGCGTTGTTTGGGAACGAAGCGAATATCATGCATGCAGCGCTATGCGATGATGTGCCGCACCGCTGCTGGTTCAATGGTGATATTTATCCTTCTATGCCTTGTAATGGGGACGATTTAAGAGAAGATACGTAAAAGAAAGGAGAAGACATCTGCGATTCCGATGTAGTGTACGTGGCTAGAGACGAAAATATAGAGAGGGGAAGACAAATGAGTGGGATATCTGAAGAGTCATCTTTAGAGTTTAAGCGGGCGCCTATTGTTGCGCTGCTTCTTACGGGTGGCTTTGTTACCATTTTAAATCAAACGCTGCTTATTACCGCTTTGCCGTCAATTATGCGGGAGTTTCATATATCGGCAAGCACGGTGCAGTGGATTACAACCGGGTTTATGCTGACAAATGGGGTCATGATTCCTATTACTGCGTTTTTACTACGAAGATTTACAACGAGGCAGCTATTTTTTGCAGCAATGAGTATATTTTCAATAGGAGCTTTGATCGCTGGAACAGCGAACATGTTTCCTGTGCTATTGCTGGGAAGAATTGTGCAGGCGTGCGGTGCAGGTATTATGATGCCGCTCATGCAAACAGTGTTTCTAACAATTTTCCCACGGGAAAAACGGGGTGCAGCGATGGGGATGGTTGGTCTCGTCATTTCCTTTGCACCTGCTATCGGTCCAACATTTGCTGGTTGGTTGGTAGACCAGTATTCCTGGCGTATCCTCTTTTTTATCGTACTTCCGATTGCGCTTCTTGATCTTGTATTTGCCTTTTTTTATTTGAAAAATGTGACAAAACGAACATTTCCGAAAATCGATGTCCTGTCTATTGTTCTATCTTCACTTGGCTTTGGTGGTGTGCTTTATGGGTTTAGCAGCGCTGGTGCGAGCGGCTGGTCAAGTGCGGAGGTTGAGTTGTCTTTGATAATTGGCGGCGCAACCTTAATTTGTTTTATATGGCGTCAGCTAAGGCTGGAGGAGCCGATGCTTGAGTTTCTCGTATTTCAATACGGAATTTTTAAGTTAACGACGATGATTAACGTCATTGCCTTTTCATCGGCGATTGGGGCCGAAATGCTGCTGCCGATTTATATGCAAAGCACGCGCGGTACGTCCGCGTTTGAATCCGGATTGTTACTGTTGCCGGGTGCGATTGCAATGGGAATTATGTCGCCGATTGCTGGGCGGATATTTGATACATACGGTGCGCGCCCGCTTGCGACAATCGGAATGAGCATTGTCGTGGTGACAACAATCCCGCTGTGGCTTTTATCAGCACACACTTCTTTTATTTTCATATGCGTGATGTATACGGTGCGGATGGCCGGTGTTTCGATGCTGCTTATGCCCGTAAATACAGCGGGATTAAATGAGCTGCCACTGCATTTGCTGCCGCATGGAACGGCGATGACAAACACGATGCGTCAGGTTGGAGCATCCATTGGAACGGCTCTCCTCGTTACAATTATGACGAATGGTGCGGCACATGCGGAAGGGAAAACAATGAATGAGGCACTTGTCCATGGCATCAATCTTGCTTTTCTTGTGTGCGAAGCGTTTGCGGTTCTTGGGTTAGGATTGTCGTTTTATATTAAGCGTGCGCAGTCGAAAAAGCAACCTGCTGAAACAGCTAGTGTAAAAGGAGCAGGGTGACAGTCCTATTCTTGGATATTCTAGAAAACTATAATTATGGTTCGAACATAGAAGGTTGGGGACTGTCCTCCCTAATCTTTCTCCAAATTTTGTGTACATTGGTTATTTAAGCTGTTTGGAACTGGGATATACCAGGATAAGATATAGAGGTGCACAATAGCTTCATATATCAACTATGGAAAAGAGGGATATGGATGAAACTGTCAGGAAATACAATCCTTATTACAGGTGGCGCATCAGGAATTGGCCTCGCTTTTGCAGAGCGTTTTCTCAAAGCGGGAAGCAAGGTCATTGTCTGCGGAAGAAGGGAAAGAAAGCTGCAAGAAGCAACAGAAAAGTTCCCTGAACTCATTACTCGTGTGTGTGATGTAACGATTGAAGCTGAACGTGTGGCTTTATTCGAATGGGTAACAAGCCAGTATCCTGAATTGAACGTAGTTGTGAATAATGCTGGGATTCAGCAGCGATATAATATACTAGAAGCGAATGCGAAAGAGGACTGGAGCTATTTCAGCAAGGAGATTACCGCAAATGTGGAGGCCCCCATTCATCTTGCTATGTTGTTTGCCCCATACTTTGCAAACAAAGAAGATGCGGCCATTATTAATGTCACATCTGGTTTGGCATTTACTCCGATGGCGATTGCGCCCATTTATTCGGCTACTAAGGCGGCGCTGCACTCATTTTCCATGAGCTTGCGCTATCAGCTTTCAAGTACATCAGTCAAGGTGATTGAAGTGGCCCCTCCTGCGGTAAATACAGATTTAGGCGGGGTAGGCTTACATACGTTCGGAGTTCCTGTAGATGAATTTGCTGATGGCATTTTTAAAGGACTAGAGGAAGGAAAGAATGAAATTGGTTATGGTACATCTGAAAAAGCGATGCGTATGTCGCGGGAAGAAATTGATGAAGCTGTCAAGAATATTTACAATCGGGTAAGATAAGGAACATACTAAAGGGGCAGGCTTGCATATTTAGGACCAGCCCCTTTTTGTTTTAAATAACAACATTAGATTCATGGTTTTACTGCTGATTTTTGCTTACCATTCCCTAATAGGTGTTATACACATTTTGACAGGTTGCAGCTGTTGGTTCATAAAAGCAATGCTTTTTAAAACGTCCTACAAGAGGCTGGTCATACCACTGGCTTGGACAAGAGCCTGGTGGCCGAAAATACCATAAACTAAATTTTGCAGGCCAGTGTTTCTGCCCATTAATGACTTGCCGGGCTAAGCGTTTTTCACTCTCTCTTGCCCGTTGGTAGAAGTAACCGTGCTGAACGGCTTCAAATGCATGCTCCTGATAGATCATTTGCGGAATGGTACGAAGCCCTTTAAAGTCAGAACAGTTTGCCCGAATGCGGTTGATTCCTACGTTTCCAACAAGCAGCATGCCGGTGTTGCCTTCTCCTTCAGCTTCTGCTCTTAGTAATCTTGCTAAGAGATCAACATGTGCTTCTGTAGCACTGACAACTCCCATAATCTCACCTCCGTTATGTGTGCACCTCGGTTATATGTATGCCTCTTTTAGGTAGTACAATGACCGTTGCCGCTATTCTTATGAAAAGTAAAATGCCTCTATTTGTTAACCCTTTTCTTGTACATGCATACATTATTGTACAAGTCTGATTACGTGGAAGGAGGCTTACTCCGTGGCTGGATATATTAGAGTTGGCAGAATAGACGTTAATGGTGTGACGCAAAACGGAAGTCTAAATGTGAGTGAGGGTTCTATTGTTCATAATAGTCATACCGCAAATAGTAAGTATTTCGGGGCTTGCTTTACAATAGGAGATTTCTCACAAGCAAAATGTATAATGTATAACTGGGTAAAGAGTACGGTTTTCAGTGATCAAGGTCAAATAGACATTTCTTCTCCAGAGCAACAGTAATAGGAAAGGAGCTGCTTGTGTGGTCCAAGGCAGCTCTTTTTTTACACTTTAAGAAAGTATAAATTTCTAGCAGGAAGCCAATTCGACGTAGTGAGAAATTTTAGGAACAAAGTATAAGTGCAACTACGCCTCTGTCTTCGCCCGGGGAGCAGGGCCCGCCAATCGGCGAGTTTCTTTACAAGAAAGTATAACTTTTCGGGGGGATGTCTAGCTCCCAAGGCCCAAAATGGCAGACTCCGGCCCACCCCTACGCTGTCATTTTGGGCCTTGTCCGCTTTTCCTAAGTACACCTTTTTATTCAGAATAAATAATTATTCAATGGGTATAGTAAACGGAGAATGTAAAAACGGAGGAAATGAGAATGAAGCATATTCTAGGTTTAGTTTCGAGTGTATTCATTTGTATGGTCGTTCATTCCCTGCCTGCTCAAGCCTTTTCACCCAAAACGCTCCCCATATCTCAGTCCTCTGATCATTGGAAGGTCACCATTGAGGAGCCCGTTTTAGATGGTATGCAGCCTCCAAAAGGGGTTGCTGATTTATATAAAGTGAACGTGACAAACATTGGTGAAAACGTTTATGATGCCACCATAGAAGTATATCAAGACGATCCTGTGACTCAAACAAAATCTCGGCTAGGTACATATGACATCCCAAAGACACAGAACTTTTTCGAGCATCAGAACCTTGGTGTATCTGTAAAATCCAAAATGATAGAGATTGTGGTGACTTGGAGAAAGGAGCCTAGCAGAATGATGGAAAATGAGCAGAAGGATTCAGCACAAAAATTTAAGCAAAGCTTTTCGTTTCGGCAAGATTGAATTGCTTGAACTACCCTCCACTTACTCGCTAACACCCCTTCCACATGATTGTGGAAGGGGTGTTTTACACTGTAAGAAAGTATAAATTTCCAGCTAGAAGTGAATTCGACGTATTCGGAAATTTTAGGAATACAGTATAAGGGCAACTACGCCTCTGTCTTCGCCCAAAGGCGGGGCTCACTAATCGGCGAGGTTTCTTTATTTTCTGTAATAATTTGTAATGAAATTTCGGGGAATAAAGTATGAAATAAATTGACCACATCAGTCAATGAGGGGTATAATCGAATTGACCGATGTGGTCAATTTATTAGGTAACTTTAAAAAGGAAAGTAGGCATCAAGCATGTTTTCAAAGTTTTTCAATTTAGAAAAGGGAAAGCAGGACCGGATCATAAATGCGGCTCTCAAGGAATTTGCGCAAAAAGGTTATGAAAGGTCCTCAACAAATGAAATTGTCAAAGAAGCCGGGATATCAAAGGGACTGTTATTTCATTATTTTCAAAATAAAAAGCAGCTATATGTGTGGCTGTATGATTATTGCATCGATATCCTAGTACAGGAGTTTTTTGGGAAAATTAATTTTACTGAAACTGACTTTTTTGTAAGAGTACGACAAGCGGTGTTAATCAAAATGGAGCTTTTGAATCAATATCCTCATATTTTTCGATTTGTTGAAAGTGCTTATATGGAAGATGCGAATGAGGTCAAGGCAGAACTGCAGCAAAAGAAAAAGGAGCTTACGGAAATTCATAGGAGTAAAATCTTTGAGGGGATTGATACGTCTCGGTTTCGGGATGATATTGACCTTCAAAAGACCTTTAAAATTATTATGTGGACATTTGAACAATTTGGAGAAGAGGAGCTGCAAAAGGCAAAGCAATCCTCTGCTCATGAAATTGATTATGAACAAAGCTTTATTGCTGCAAATGAATACTTTGAGATTTTTGTAAAATGCTTCTATAAATAACGGGGGGCTATACAGATGAATGTGATTGAGGTTAAGAATCTAACGAAAACGTACGGTAATGCAAGAGGCATTACGGATGTAAGTTTTGTGGTAGAGGAAGGGGAAATCTTTGGATTTATTGGACCGAACGGGGCAGGAAAATCCACGACCATTCGCACCTTATTATCACTGATTTATCCAACGAACGGCAGTGTCACTATTTTTGGTAAGGATGCTGTAAAATATGCTCCTGAAATCAAAAAGGAAATTGGCTATTTGCCTTCTGAGGTTTTTTATTACGACAATATGAAGGTAAAGGATTTATTAAAGTATTCTGCGAGCTTTTATAAAAAGGATTGCAGCAAACGGATTCATGAATTAGCAGAGATTATGAATTTGGATGTAAATAAAAAAATTGATGATTTGTCATTTGGAAATAAAAAGAAGGTGGGAATCGTCCAAGGCTTGCTTCATGAGCCGAAGCTGATTATCCTCGATGAGCCAACAAGTGGCCTAGATCCGCTCATGCAGCAGAAATTCTTTGATGTATTAAAGGAAGAAAATAGGAAAGGAACGACAATTCTATTTTCTTCTCATATTTTGAGCGAGGTTCAGAGATTATGTGATCGTGTGGCAATCATTAAGGAAGGTCGGCTGATTGCACTCGAAAAAATCAGCACACTGCAAGAAAATAACTATAAAAAGATAAAGCTTGAAACAAAGGAATCTATCAATGATAAGTTTTTTAATCTTCCGGGCGTAAGTAAAATCGAGATTCGAGATCAGATTGTGAGCTTTTTATTTCGAGGAAATATTAATGTGATCATGAAAAAGCTTGCTGAATTGCAGCTGACGAATCTTTTGATTGAAGAGCCTGATTTGGAAGAGATTTTTATGCATTATTATGAAAAGGAGAGCTGAGGCTATGAACATGTTTCTGCATGAGCTTAAGGCGTATCGAAAATCGACCATTATTTGGACACTATCATTGGTTGCGTTAATTGTCCTCTTTTTATCGATGTTTCCGGCCTTTTCAAGTGACGCAGCAGCCTTTAAAAAACTTCTTGAGGGATATCCGGAATCTGTTAGAAAGGCACTGGGCATTTCGATTGATAGCATTTCTTCCCTGCTTGGATTTTATTCCTATGTGTTTGGATATGTTTTGCTGTGCGAGTCTATCCAGGCTATGAATATTGGAGTCTCCATTTTCTCAAAGGAAATGCGTGAGAAAACGGCAGATTTTCTGTTAACAAAGCCTGTAACGAGAGCACAAATCGTAACAGCTAAGCTTTCGGCCGCAATCGTTTCTTTGCTGATCACGAATATTATTTATACCGCTGCTGCAAGTACAGTGGCGTTCAGGGTGTCAAAGCAATCGTTTGACTTTACAGTGTTCATCATGATTTCGCTTACCGCCTTTTTTGTTGGATTCATGTTTCTTACGCTTGGTATGCTGGTTTCGGTTCTTGCTCCGAAAATCAAAGCCGTGCTGTCTCTTTCGCTTAGCATTGTATTTGCCTTTTTTATTATTAGCATGTTTGGCTCTGTGCTTGGTGAAACGGTAATCCGATATGTGACGCCATTTCAATACTACGATAGCGCCTACATTATCAAGCATTCGGCTTATGAGGTATCATTTATCATCGTCGAAATTGTGTTCATTTTGGCAGCTGCGATTACTAGCTATATTATCTATTTGAAAAAAGATATCCATGCGGTTTAATGAAGGAGAGGCTTGCGATGAATGTATTTTTGAGAGAGATGAGGGCAACCCGAAAATCTTTAATTATCTGGAGTATAAGCATGATTGTGATGGTAGCCGGTGGAATGAATAAATATGAAGCTATCTCTGCATCCGGTCAGTCTATGAACGAGCTTGTCTCGCAAATGCCAAAATCATTGCAAACGATTATGGGGATGGGAGCTTTTGATCTATCAAAAGCTCTTGGCTACTATGGTCTCTTGTTTTTATATTTAGTTCTGATGGCGGGCATTCATGCTTTAACGCTAGGTGCTACGATCATTGTAAAGGAAGAACGTGATAAAACAGCAGAATTCCTATTGGCAAAGCCGATTTCCAGATCTGGAATTGTAACCGCAAAGCTGATGGCGGCATGTGCCAATCTAGTAGTGTTAAATGGAATCACAATGCTTACATCTATTCAAATGGTTAGCTATTACAGTAAGGGAGCAACACAGACACATGATATTATCGTTTTGATGATAGGGATGTTTTTCCTGCAGCTGATCTTTGGAGCATTAGGGGCGGGAATTGCAGCAATCCATAAGCATCCGAAGACTGCTGTTTCAATTGGCACATTCATTCTTTTGGCTATGCTTATTTTATCTCTAATGATTGATATCAACAGCAAGATAGAAGTTCTCAAGTATTTAACACCCTTTCAATATTATACAGCAAAGCAAATATTAGCTTCTCGGGGGTTAGATTCAGTTTTTGTCACGTTGTCGGTTGTGGAGATTGTTCTCCTACTGCTGGCCACATATGTTTCCTTTAATAAAAGAGATATGAATGTGTAGGTGGGAACAGGCCGATTGGCACAACCGGTCTGTTTTACATACTTAAAAAGATCGGAGCATCATTCACTTTATATGCCAACGCTCTTTAAGCAGATATGGTGTTAAAGCAGGCATGGACGTATAGATTAAAATACACAGCGAAAGGGGCAGTCCTCGAAATGGGACTGTCCTTTTCATTCCACTGTAGGAAAGTATAAATTTCCATATGGAAGTGGCTTCGACGTAGCCGGAAATTTTAGCAATAAAGCATCCCGCATGAAAGACCTGATCAAAAATTCGCATTAAAGAAAATGAATAAGTAAATACATGATTAAAAGGGGAGGATAGTTTTTCTATAATAACAAAAGCTAATCAAGGAAAAAAGTGTAAGGGAGATACATACGTGAAAAAATTACGGAAAATCCTTCGTATACTTCTATTTGGCTTTGTTGGTCTATGTTTTGTTTCACTTGTTTGGGATAAGGCGGATCGAACCTTGGCGGTGAGAGAGAAGGTGTTCGATCAGGAGTCTGTCCAATATCCGATTCGTAAAAGCGATGTAACCTTATACACGGATGGACAAGAGTTTTATGACCGCTTATTAGATGATATAGCGAATGCGAAGCAATATATACATATCAGCTTTTTCTCTATTGCTGATGATACGGTTAGTCATCGTTTTGAGGAGCTTTTAAAGAAAAAAAGTAAAGAAGGGGTCGAGGTTTATTACGCTGTAGACAGGCTAGGGGGCGTTTTATTAAAAGAACAGGATAAACAAGCTTTGCTAAAAGCAGGAGTTCATTTTACTTATTACAATAAGCTTGATTTTCCATATTTCTTTTCTTCTTTAGAACACCGGAATCATAAGCGGATTTCAGTTATTGATGGCACGATAGGTTATGCAGGTGGATTTAATATTGGGAAAAAATATTTAGGAAAAAACAAAAAGCTGGGAAGTTGGAGAGATTATCATCTTCGCATTCAAGGGGAAGGCGTACAGGACCTAGAACAGGAGTTTGAGCTGGATTGGGTAAAGAACGACCGAGAAACAGTGTGGAAAACCCATACTTCCACTGAAAAAGGAACAACTGCGCTTCGGTTTAAGGCATACAGCGGAAAGGATTTGGCATATGACTATGCGAATTTGTTTCATCAGGCGCAAAAGTCGATCACTATTTTATCACCGTATTTTATACCAAATAACAAAGTTATTTGGCATGCGTTAATTGATGCTGA
This sequence comes from Ectobacillus funiculus, assembly GCF_004138295.1. Classification (GTDB taxonomy): domain Bacteria; phylum Bacillota; class Bacilli; order Bacillales; family Bacillaceae_G; genus Ectobacillus; species Ectobacillus funiculus. Next base: position 36,629 of record NZ_SCFM01000034.1, read on the forward strand.
AAAAAGAGGGGTAGAGATAAACATTTTGTGGTCTCCGGAATCAGACGCTCCTCTTGTTAAGCAGGCCGCCTATCCTTATATTCGGAAAGCCTTAAAACATGGTATGCATGTTTATGGGTATCGGGATGGGATTCTTCATGGCAAGGTATTGGTCATTGATGAAAGGGTAGCGATGGTAGGGAGTGCCAACCTAGACTCGCGTTCCATACACCTAAATAAAGAACTCAACTGTTATATATATGATACTGCTTTTATCAAGCAGGTATTAAACAAAAAGGTTCATGAAGATTTTCAACGTTCGAAGCAGATTCATTCCTCTTATGTTAATAATTTGCCGCTGCAAGAAAAGCTAAAGGAGCGCTTGGCCAAATTAGTAGAGTATTATTTGTGAACTAGTATTTGATGTCCGAGATATTGGTCAACTAAATAGCTGTAATGGAGGATGCACATTATGTAAAATAAACAGGGGGTAAACGCCGGATGCTGCAAGGGCTTGTTTTCTGCTTGCACTGTAAGAAAGCAGACGTTTCCAGATGGAAGTACTGGAAAGACATCCTCAGACCAGTAACTATTTCCTAAATTAGCTTGACGAAATAAGCGAATTTTTATTACTATAGCTATAGTTATTATAACGAAAGTTTGAACATATTGGAGGGAAATTGTTCGTGGTGGTTCGGCTGTTTACGATTTGTTTGTATCTTACATTTGTGTATTGGGCATCTTCTCATATCTCTGTAGATAATGTACTATTTTATCCAACATTAGGCGCTTTTAGCTACTTTTTTGTCAGCCGAAGCATGAGCAAAGCGGAGTCTCTTAAAACGATTCTTGCTGCTGTGATTGGCGTAACATGTGGCAGTAGGCTTCATATGTTAAGCGCAGGTATTATAACATTTTTAATTACTTGCCTGATTGCGATTGCTCTATTGCGTATCTTAAAGATACACGCTGCTCCAGTTGTAGCAGTTTCATTGATTCCTTTTTTCTCAAAAACCCCTTCATTTTGGGTTCTTCCTGTCTCAGTCCTTTGTTCGCTAAGCGGTCTGCTTCTTGTATTATGGGGCTCACAGCTAGTGGAAGCAAGATGGATTACTTGGAAAGAGAAAGCAAGGTTATATCCTTCAGTTCGAGGGAAAAGTTTTGAAGAAACATTGTAGCGTAACAGTAGTAGAAGTGTTTTATCTATGTTTGTAAGGTGACCTAATTGGAAGGGTCATCTTTTTTTGTACTTTAAGAAAGAATAAATTTCTAGCTGGAAGAAAATTCGACGTAGCGGGGAATTTTAGGAATACAGTATATTTACATACCTTACTTTTTAGATTGAAACGGAGCTTTGCACAGTTAGTTTAACTTTTTTATGTGTTGAAGGGGGAGTGAAGCGTGTGAAGAAACAAAAGTGGGGATTGCAGGCGACTATAACCGTGCTTGTTTGCTGCGTTGTAGCAGTCTGCCTGCTTGTAACGGATGCACGTATTAGTAAAACAATTGCTGATTCTATTGAGAAAAGCCAACGGGAAAAAGCAACGAATGTGGCACGTGTGGTAGCACATTCGGACATTGTGATAGATGCTTTGGAAAAGGGAAATGGTGATATCCAAGGATTTACAGAGGAGATACGAGGACTGACGAATGTACAATTTATTGTTGTAATGGATATGAACGGGATTCGCAAATCACATCCCGATCCGGCCAAGATTGGAAAGCGCTTTGTTGGCGGTGACGAGTATCTTGCACTTAAAGGAAAGGAACATGTTTCAATCTCAAAGGGGACATTAGGTATTTCGCTTCGCTCCTTCATACCTATTTTCGATCATAATGGCAAGCAGCTTGGGGTAGCAGCAGTTGGCATTTCTTTAAATAATGTGCACAAGGCTGTTGGTCAAGCTCGTGAAGATATATACATGGGTACATTGTTCGGTGTAGTAGCTGGTCTGCTTGGTGCCATTCTGTTAGCAAGGTATATTAAGAGTATTTTGTTTGGGCTGGAGCCCTCTGAGATTGCGAAGCTGCTGCAGGAGCGGGGAGCTATTCTACAGTCCGTAAGGGAAGGAATTATCGCTGTTGATCAGGAGTCCCGGATTACACTTATTAATAAAGCAGCACTTCGTTTGCTGCAAAAGGCGGGCCTTGCAAAGGAGCCGCTTGGCATGAAAATGGAAGAGTATTTGCCAAACTCGAAGCTTGGACGGGTATTGGAAACCGGACAAGAGGAACTGGATGAGGAGATGGAGTTAAATGGAATTACGGTAGTTGCCAATCGTGTTCCTGTTATGCTGCAGGACAGAATCGTTGGGGCTGTTTCGACGCTTCGTGATAAAACAGAAGTGCAGCAGCTTGCTGAACAGCTAACAGGTGTACGCTCGTACGCTGAGGCGCTGCGGGCGCAGTCCCATGAGTTTATGAATAAGCTGCATGTTATTTTAGGGATGGCGCATATGGGGTATTATGATCAGATGACGCAGTATATAAGTGAACTCGTACACCATCGTAACAATGAGATTGGAGCAATCTCGAGATATATGAAAGATCCTGTGCTTGCTGGATTTTTAATTGGAAAGCTGAGTTATACGCGTGAAGCAGGCGCCGAGCTGTTCGTCTCAAGCGAACGAGAAGTGCCGGAGCCGCTCCATTCTCATACATCTCACGAGTTGATTACGATATTGGGAAATTTAATTGAGAATGCGTTAGATGCGGTATCACGCTCTCTTGTTAAGAGAATTGACGTGCATTTTGATTATGGCGATGATATTTTAACTGTTGAGGTACACGATACCGGAGCTGGTATCGATAAAGAAACACAGCACACGATGTTTGAAAAAGGGTTTTCCACAAAGGGAGAAGACCGGGGCTTCGGTCTATTTTTAGTGATGCAAAGCTTGGACAGGCTTGGTGGAGAGATAGAGGTTTCCTCAAAGCCATCAGAAGGAACGAGATTTGTTGTTTATATACCATATGATGGAAAGGCTGGTGCAAAGTGATACGAGTACTGATTGTAGAGGACGATCCAATGGTTGCGGAATTTAATAAACGTTATTTGGAGCAGGTAGGGGGATTTCAGCTTGTTTCCATCGCTGCTTCTGTAAAGGAAGCGTTGCGTGTACTTGAGGAAGAAGCGGTCGATTTAATGCTGATGGACATTTTTATGCCAGGGAAAACGGGACTGGAGCTGCTGCGGCATATTCGGGAAACAGGCCGGAGAACGGATGTTATTTTCATTACAGCTGCCTCGGATATGGAACGAATTCAAACTGCGCTGCGGTACGGGGCGGTCGATTATTTAATTAAGCCTTTTGAGTTTGAACGATTTAATGAGGCATTATCCGCTTATCGTGAAAAGTTTGCCTTTATGAAAAATCAACATACTTTAAGTCAAGCGGAGCTTGATCGGCAAATTCTTCAGAAGGAAGCGAAAGCTATTACAGAAGAGCTGCCAAAGGGATTAACAAGGGGGACCCTTCAAGTAATTGTAGAAGCAGTGCAAAGCATGGGCAGATCACCGTTTTCTACAGAGGATATTTCCGAGCGTGCAGGCATTTCAAGGGTATCTGTTAGAAAATATTTGAAATTTTTGAGTGATATACATTTTCTTGGGGTAAAGGTTCATTACGGTACAATTGGCAGACCTGTTTATCAGTATCAGTATGATGAAGAAAATGAGAGCGTGATCAAGCAATTTTTGTAAGCGGCCTACATGGGTCGTTTACTTATTTTAATTACAAAACTCTTGAGAAAAATTACAAAAACTATGAAAGCGTTTGTAAAAAGGTTAAGCTGTGAATATGAAAAAGGAGGTATACAGTATGCAATCAGTAAAAAAACTGCAAACGCTTACGAATTCAGAATCAAAAGAAACTATGTTTTCAAAAATTGTTAATACGAAAATAGGTGTAATCCCATTACCGCTATATATCGTTCTAGCGGCTGTTATTTATGCGGCATCTGTGTATAATCAGCTTCCTGCTGACATGATCGGCGGCTTTGCAGTAATTATGATTATGGGAATTTTTCTAGGACATGTTGGAATGAGAATTCCAGTGCTTAAAGATATTGGCGGACCAGCGATTTTGTCATTATTTGTTCCATCTATTATGCTATTTTTTAATTGGATGAATCCGGCTTCCATGGCAGCGGTTACGTCTTTAATGAAAACGTCAAACTTTTTATATCTCTATATTTCTTGCTTAGTAGCAGGGAGTATACTTGGGATGAACCGTAAAGTGCTTATTCAAGGCTTTATGAGGATGTTTGTTCCGCTTATTGTCGGTACGATTGCGGCAGCCGTTGCTGGAGTGGGAGTAGGTCTTCTCTTTGGATATGAAGCAAAGGAAACGCTTTTCTTTATCGTTGTTCCCATTATTGGCGGGGGAATTGGAGAAGGGATTTTACCGCTTTCCATCGGTTATTCTGAAATTTTAAATCAGCCAGCTGAGCATTTTGTATCTCACATGATTCCGGCTGCGGTGATTGGCAATGTGGTTGCGATTATCGGCGCCGCTTTAATGAAAAAATTAGGTGAGAAAAAGCCAGAGCTTACTGGAAATGGTGTATTAGTCAAAACAAATGCAGATCGAGATATTCAAGAAGCAAAAAGTATAGATAAGCCAGTTGATTTCTCCTTGATGGGAGCAGGTTTGCTGATTGCTTGCAGCTTCTTCGTTTTTGGAAATCTGGCACATAAATTTGTTGGAGTTTCGGGAGCTATTATTATGATTTTTACGGCAGCAGCCGTTAAATATACCAACATTATGCCAGCGAAGATGGAACAGGGAGCTTACCATTTGTATCAATTTGTATCGAAAAACTTAACATGGCCGCTTATGGTCGGATTAGGCTTGCTGTATATTCCGCTTGATAAGGTTGTAGATGTTGTAACACCAGCTTATGTTGTTATTTGTGCATCGGTCGTGGTTGCGATGATCAGCAGTGGATATCTCGTTGGAAAGCTTATGAATATGTATCCAGTTGATGCGGCAATTGTTACTGGCTGCCATAGCGGTTTAGGTGGCACAGGTGATGTAGCCATTTTGTCAGCGTCAAACAGAATGGAATTAATGCCGTTCGCACAGGTTTCTACTCGACTTGGTGGAGCGGGAACGATTGTATTAGCTACTTTATTACTGCAGTTGTTAAGTTAATTACACCAAGACAGATAAGACAACAAGGACGGTCTTTCGCAGGATCGGAAGAGGAGAGAGGATAATGGGAAAGATAGAAGAACAAGCCCTGCAGCTTCATAAAGATTTAGTTGGGAAGATTGAGATTGTAAGCAAGGTAGAGCTAAACTCTGCGTATGATTTGAGTCTCGCTTATACGCCAGGGGTAGCAGAGTCATGTAAGGACATTGCGGAAAATAGCGAAGCTGTTTATGAGCAAACCGCACGGGGAAATATGGTGGCAGTTGTAACGGATGGAACAGCTGTACTTGGATTAGGGGACATTGGTCCAATGGCGGCAATGCCAGTTATGGAAGGAAAATGTGCTTTATTTAAAAAGTTTGCGGGTGTAGATGCATTTCCACTTTGTCTAGCAACGAAGGATGTAGATGAGATTGTTAAGGTTGTAAAAGCGCTAGAGCCAACATTTGGCGGCATCAACCTTGAAGATATCGCAGCGCCACGTTGTTTTGAAATTGAGGAGCGTCTGCGTAAGGAGCTGGACATTCCTGTCTTTCACGATGATCAGCATGGGACGGCCATTGTAGTATTATCTGCACTCTTAAATGCGCTTCGGGTTGTAAAAAAGGACATCGCGGCGATCAAGCTCGTTATTAACGGAGCGGGCTCTGCCGGAATCGCTATCGCGAAGCTCCTCCTCAAGGCAGGTGTACAGCATATTTCACTTGTTAGTCTAGAAGGTGTTGTATGTGAAGGGGAAGCATGGATGAATCCTGCACAAGAAGAGATAGCGAAGCTTACAAATAGAGATAAGATTCAAGGGACATTACCAGACATCATTAGCGGTGCGGATGTATTCATCGGTGTTTCCGGACCAGGCGCATTAACGGGAGAATTGGTGCGAACGATGAATCAGGATGCGATTGTACTAGCGATGGCAAATCCAACACCGGAAATTTTCCCTGAGGAAGCGTTAGCGGCTGGAGCGAAGGTAGTGGGAACAGGACGTTCGGATTATCCAAACCAGGTAAATAATGTGCTCGCATTTCCGGGAATTTTCCGAGGCGCTCTTGATGTACGCGCAACGGATGTGACAGAAGAAATGAAGCTGGCGGCTGCTTATGCGATTGCCAATATTATTTCGGGTGAAGAGCTAAGCCCGAACTATGTGATTCCTAACCCGCTTGATGCACGTGTTGTTCCAGCCGTTGCGGAGGCGGTAGCAAAAGCAGCAATTGCGGCGGGAGTAGCACATGTTTCCAAGTGTGTGCAGCACTAATACATGATGAACGAAACAGTGTGAACGGCTTATGCATTTCATGAAAGGTCATATAGAAAGAAAAGCCTTGGGTGATTAGAAAAATCACTCCGGGCTTTTTGTGTGCAAATAGTTGAAGGGATATCAATTGTTTGAGAAAATAGCAAAAGATAATATTTATCTAGGTAAGAAAAATAGAAAATAATTTAGCAGGAGATACTTTATCGATTCTTGCACTGGAGGGAATACAGTTGGCAATTGCGTTAACAATGTTTGCGATGGGGATTTTATTAGGATTTGTCGGAGCGGGAGGAGCTGGTTTTATTATTGCGCTCTTAACTGTTCTATTTGGAGTTCCCATTCATACTGCTTTAGGAACCTCGCTGGCAGCAATGGCTTTTACGACGCTGTCGGGAGCTTATAGTCATTTTCGACAAGGGAATATTTCGCTTAAAACCGGTTTACTTACTGGGATATTTGGAGCTATTGGCTCTTATTTCGGTTCTCAGACAGCCGGATGGATTCCGGTGCATTCCTTACATTGGCTCACAGCAGGAATGTTATTTCTATCTGCTGTTGTTCTTTTAATTCGATTATTTATCGTACAGAAAAGATTTGAGAATCGAAAAACTGAGCTTGCAAATGTTCCATGGATTTTTCCAAAAGCAGTATTAGTAGGAATCATATCAGGAATATTAGCGGGCACTTTTGGAATTGGCTCGGCTCCATTTATTCAGATTGGACTCCTCACTGTGCTAGGGCTCTCAATTAAACAATCCGTAGGAACGACGATGCTGGTTATTTTGCCGATTGCATTTGCTGGCGGGATTGGCTATTATGCCGAGGGATACCTAGATGTGGTCCTGCTGTTGCAAGTATTGATTGGAACGATGATAGGATCCTATATCGGAGCGAGGTTTACGAACTATGCTCCACAAGGTTTGCTAAAGAGCGCGATGGTTCTTACACCAATCACTGCTGCGGCGATTATGCTTATTAGCTAAAGTATATGATTATCTGCAACGTAAAAAAATCCCTCTTGGCTTCATCAGAAGCCAAGAGGGATTTTTTTAGAGCCTTTAAGCTTAAAATGCTGCTGCAACTGTTACAGCCTTTTGGATTCCTTCTGTAATAATTTCCTTTGCTTTGTCTGGGAACTGATTGTGGCCTTCAACAATAACAGTTGTGATATCTTGTACGCCCCAGAAGCCCAAAATTGTTTGCACGTATTTTACAGACATTTCTACTGCTGCTGCAGGACCTTCAGAGTACACACCGCCTCTTGCATTTAAAAGAGCGACTTTTTTATTAGTTAAGAGACCAACCGGACCTTCAGCTGTATAGCTGAAAGTTTTCCCTGCTTGGCTGAGATAATCAAGATAAGTATGCAGTACAGCAGGAACCGTAAAGTTCCAAAGCGGGAATGCAAATACAACCTTGTCAGCTGCTAAGAATTGATTTAAGTATTTGTTGACAAGATTTGCTGCTGCTTGTTCTTCGGCCGTTAACTCAAGACCTTTGCCAAGCTTAAACATACCGTTGATTTTATCTGTATCGTAGTACGGAAGGTTTTCTGCAAATAGATCAAGTTCTACTACTTCATCCTGTGGATGTGCTTCTTTATAGCTTGCAAGGAATGCATCATACAGTTGAACGCTGACAGCTTGTTCTGCCGGGCGAGAGTTTGCTTTTACAAATAGTACGTTTGTCATTATGTTTCCTCCTATTATTCCTCTAATTTATTAGTTGTTATAGCAACTAATAAATAAAGCTGAGCTTATGGGATTGATTGTATCATGGGATTAGTTGTTACAGCAACTAAAATTCCTCACAATGCGCTGAAGGTCATGTTACATTCGCGCGCATTTTAGTCAAAATTCTTCTGAGTTCTTTTAACTCTTCATCTGTAATTCCATTACAAATAAGATTGTGAAATTCCTCCGCAATTGGAATAACAGAACTGCCAAGCTCTGTTCCCTTTTCGGTCAGGTATACTTCTAACGAGCGGCGATCGTGCTGATTTACGACTCGCCGAATAAAGCCCTTTTCCTCAAGATTAGCAACCATGCGGGCAATATTTGTCTTATCCTTATCTAATTTTTCAGCAAGCTCATTTTGAGTTAATCCATCTTGCTCCCAAAGAAGCATCATAATCAGATTTTGTTCAGGAGCAATATTAAAAGGAGCAAGCCGATCCTTTACACAGCTTGTAAGGGCTAAGTCTGTTTGATGAATGAAGATACTAATATAATCATCTAAAGTTAATTTCATATAAATCCTCCGCAGTTCCATGCTGTACGCATTATATGTAAAAGAATTGCAATTGTCAATAACAGGAAGAGTTACACATGGAACAAAGAGTGAAGTAACAGTATATTCGGGATTATGTTTTATTTAGAATTAATGATAATAAGTTTTTAATGAATAAGTTTTCAAGTCCTGTAAAGTATAAACAAGGTAATCTATACCTATGAAGGCGAGGCATGCTTATGTACTATTATAAGGAAGAGCTGATTAATATAATTAAACCGGACAAGCCAGATCCGGCAGCTGCTAAAGTATTGCAAGAGACGCTCGGCGGACAATTCGGGGAAATGCGGACGATGATGCAATACTTTTTTCAAAGCTCTAACTTTAGAGGAAAGAAAAAGGCATATCGTGACTTAATTCGCGGAGTGTTCCTAGAAGAAATTAGCCATGTGGAGCTTGTGCAAAGTACAATCAATCAACTACTGAATGATTCTGGTGCTTCTTCTGAAGTAGGAGCTGGTGGTGTGGACGGTGCTCCTCTTGACGAAGCAATTAAGTATGCTAACCCGCATCACTATATTGTGGGGGCACAAAGTTCCCTTCCCGTAGATGCGGGCGGAAACCCATGGAACGGGTCATGGGTATACAATCATGGCAACTTAATTGCTGATCTGATGAATAATCTTATTCTGGAGTCTACTGGCGTTCTGCAAAAAACAAGAATTTACGAAATGAGCTCAAACCAAACGCTTCGTGAAACGCTCGGGTTTCTTATCGTGCGCGACAATGCGCATCAAAATGCCTTTGCCAAAGCACTAGAAACATTAGGTGTTGAATGGGCGAAGCTTTTTCCTGTTCCGAACTATGATATCAATAAATATCCAGAATGCAGAAAGTACGTAGAAATGGGCTTCCATAATGCACAGTTTAACTTTAGATTGGATGAAACGAAAATCGGAGAGATTTTTCAAGGGCAGACTCCAAGCAGAAATGGAGGAATGTTATCGGTAACAGAACCACCAAAGGGCTTCCCAGTTCCCGAGCTTCCTGAGATGCCAAACGAGCATAGCCCTGGACTGCGGGATATGGATTTTTAATGGATTGGAGCTTTAAGAATAGGATGTGCAGCCTCTAATTTTCATTAGGGGCTTTTTCTTGCACTTTAAGAAAGTATAAATTTCTAGCAGGAGGCCCATTCGACGTATTTTCGTTAATACATATGAATAGCGCTCATTTACCTTTTGTATATATAGAAATGTATTAGTTGCTGAGCTTTTCGTGGATGAATAATATTTTCCGGGTTTTTAGAGTCATAAAGAGATGCAAGAGTATAGCACAGATTGCATAGTATTTTATTTTTAGCTTATGAAGGAGAGTGATATATATTAATTTTTGTATCTGTTGAGAAAGATCGGGTAAAATAAGGGTTCTTTGATGCGTTAATTTATAAAATTGTTCTCTAATGAACGGGAAGGGCAAAACTGTAGTGTATTAGGATTGAAGATTAACTATTAAGGGGGTGTAACTTTGTCAAAACAAACCTATGTTAGTATATTGCTAGTTGTGTTTTTTATTTGCTTGGCACTTTCAGCCATTCGTCCGCATGATTATTTCACATGGTTTTTGGAGGTACTACCAGGTATTCTTTTGATACTTGTTCTGATAGGAACCTACCGCTCATTTCAGTTTACAAGCATGACGTATACGTTCATATGGCTGCATATGCTTATTTTAATGATTGGCGGACATTATACATATGCAGAGGTACCGTTATTCAACTGGATACAACATGAGTGGGGTTTAGATCGGAACTATTATGACCGTCTGGGGCATTTTGCCCAAGGGTTCGTACCAGCATTAATGGCAAGAGAAATACTGCGGAGGCATGTCGGTGTTACGAAATACGGTTGGTTGGCCGTGCTTGTTGTTTCGGTTTGCTTAGCATTCAGCGCTTTTTATGAATTGTTGGAATTTTTGGTTGCTAGGCTGACTGGGACGGCGGCGGAAGCATTTCTTGGTACACAAGGAGATGTGTGGGATACCCAATGGGATATGACACTAGCACTCATAGGGGCTATTGCAGCACTGTTTTTTAGCAGAATACAAGATAATGCGATGAAGCAATAGAACTAAGCGCAGTTCTTGGGCTGCTTTTTTTCATCTTCACGCTTAGAAAAAAAGCAATTCCCTCACAAAGGAAATTGCTTTTTTGCACTTTAAGAAATTTTAGGAATATAGTATAAGAGCAACTAGGCCCGTATCTTTGCCAATCGGCGAGTTTTCTTTACTATATTCGTTCTACCCTTACTCTCGTGATTCGTCTATTCTGTACCTTCTCCACCTGGAACTGCACACCATTATATTCGATAGTCGAGACTGTATCCTTATCTGGGATATGGCCAAGCTGACCGATTAGAAATCCGCTTAACGTATCATAATCCTCTGTAGGCAAATTAATTTTGAGCACATCTTCAACCTCATATAGATTTACTAGACCATGGATTACAAAGGCGTTTTCTCCTAATTTTTTAATCTGCTGTTGCTCTTCTGGTTCATCGTGCTCATCGAAGATGTTGCCGACGATTTCCTCAATTAAATCTTCAATCGTAATAAGTCCGTATGTTCCGCCATATTCATCGATGACAATTGCAATATGGACTTTATCCTTCTGCAAATCTCGAAAGGCTTTGTCTGTACTTCTTGACGCCGGAAGAAAGTATGGTTTTCGTAGCACTTCCTGCAGGCTAAATTCTCTTTTGCATAGTTTTTCAAGACGTGGAATGACATCTTTTACGTGAAGGATACCAATAATATTATCTAAGCTATTTTCATATATTGGAAACCTGGTATATTTTTCTGTATTCATGATTGTTAGCAGTTCGTCTAATGTAGCTTGCATTGGGATGCCGACGATATTTGTTCTATGCGTCATTAAATCTGAAACTGTTTTATTGTTAAACTCAAAGATATTGTTAATCATCATTTTTTCTGTCGGTTGAATGGTGCCCTTTTCTTCACCGACGTCAATCATCATGCGAATTTCCTCTTCGGTGATTTTTTCCGGCTCCGCATTCGGATCAACGCCGAAAAAGCGGACGATTAGGTTCGTGGAGAATGTTAGTAATTTTACAAATGGGGCCGAGATCTTAGAGAGTATTGTTAAAGGAATGACAGCAAGCATTGAAATAAGCTCGGCTTTTTGCATGGCCAAACGCTTTGGTACTAGTTCGCCTAACACCAATGTAAAATAGGAGAGAAACAAGGTGATGATGATAACAGATATTGTTTCGAGAATATTTTTTGGGAGGGGTATGCCGATTTCAACAAGAAGAGCAGATAATTGCTCTGCAAAGCTTCCTGCGGCAAAGGCACTTGCCATAAATCCAGCAAGGGTAATCCCAATCTGAATTGTTGCCAGGAAGTTGCTCGGCTCACTGAGTAGATTGCGAAGCATCTTTGCTTTTTTATCACCAGCCTCCGCCATATACTTTACTTTATTATCATTTAAAGAAATAAGGGCGATTTCTGATGCTGCAAAAAACGCGTTGAGGAAAACCAGTAAAAGCAATATCGCGATTTCCATAGGTGGCGAATCTCCTCCAAACCATTTTCCTTCATTATACCATTACAAGGAATAGGAGAGTATTTGAAAAAAAGGAAATATTAGCTTTGCGGGAATATAAATAATGTTTATTTGTAGTTTTTAGCTGGACTGTATAATACTCTCCCTATAGTTTATTTCGAAATCTTATCCATGTTTAATGGAATGGGCTTGGTCAAAAGACCAAGCCCATTTCATTAAAAGTAAACAATATAGATAAGAACCGCTAAAACAATTCGATAAATTGCAAATGGCATGAGTTTGATTTTGTTGATTAGCTTCAGGAAGAAGCGCATGGAGATTAGCGCGAATATAAAGGCGCTGAGAAAGCCTGCGATAAAAAACGGCAATGCATCCATTGTGAAGTACTGCCAATTTTTCAATAAGGATAGAAGGCTTGCACCACACATAATAGGAACTGCCATAATAAAGGTGAAATCAGCAGCTGCTCGGTGACTCATTCCGAGCAAAACACCTCCTGAAATTGTTGAGCCTGATCGAGAGAAGCCCGGCCACAAGGAGAGACATTGAAACAGTCCCACTGCGAATGCTTGCTTGTAGGTAATTTGGTCAACAGTCTGAACTTTTGGTTCCTTTCCTCCCAAGCGATCGGCAACAATCATAAAGATAGCACCGAGCACTAAACCGATTAAAACAGTAGCAGTTGAAAATAAGTATTCATCAATATAGTCTTCCAGTAATACCCCTAAAACACCAGCGGGAATTAAACCTACAAGAACTTGTGTAAGCCTAAGGCGCTGCGGCTGGTGAACATTGGTACCTTTATGTCGGCGGCCTAATCCTAATAGCTCAATGAAGCGGTCTCTAAAGATAACTACAACAGCTAAAATCGAACCGAGCTGAATAACAACCTTAAACGTATTTGCAACATACTTTGTTAGAAATTGTTCGGATTGCAGCCACATATCGTCGACGATTACCATATGGCCAGTTGATGAAACAGGCGCAAATTCTGTTAATCCTTCTACAATTCCTAAAATGATAGCTTTTAAAATCGTAAGAAAATCCATTGTGTTCAACTACCCCTTAGTTCATTATTCGTACTTAGATAAAGCTCGTACGTCATGGCAACAAATGAAGAGATATAAGGAAATGTGCATATAAAAAGCTAATAAACGCAACTATGCAGCACATCGGGAGATTTTATAAGCTGCCTAGTTGTTTTTTGCACTGCAAGAAAGTATAAATTTCCAGCTGGAAGCTAATTCGACGTAGTCGGAACTGCTAGAAATACAGTGTAAGTGAAACTACGCCTTTGTCTTCGCCTGCCAGTTGGCAAGTTTTCTTTATCTTTCAGCATCCCAAATTTCTTCCTTCATAAGGCACCTATTGTATTGTATCAAATATTGGCAAAAAGCCAATCGAATTCTAGATTTGTATTTTAATTTTTACAATTCCATATGAATTCCATTTCTTATGTTGAATATTCATCTGGTTAGATTTTAATGGTGTCTATAACAATAAAGTGCAGGAAAAAGTTGAGCAATACGAAGAAAACTCGCAGATTGACGAGTCCTGCTCATATATTTTATTCCTAAAATTTCCAAACATGTCGAATTGTCTTCCAGCTAGAAATCGATGCTTCTTTAAAGTGTAAAACAGAAAAAGCCGCTGGATGCGGCTTAATTTAGAAAAGAATGTCCTCTTCTTCAAGCGAAGGCTGTCATCCTGTGGAGAGGCCTAAACAGTTTCTATTTATTTCTTTCTCCCGATCAAAACGGATAAGAGGGATAAAAGAACTAGAATACTGATGCATATACCAGAGTTAATAATATTTCCCGTGAACAAGAAAAAGAAAAAAATGGTAGCTAAGGCTACTGCTGCAAATAATGTGCTATATGGAAACAGCCATAAGCGAAAATACGGGGTGCTAGGATATTGCTTGCGCAGTTTCAATTGAGCAAGGCAGATGCTGGTCCAAATAAACAAAATCGTAAAGCCTGGAATAGACATTAAATATGAAAAAACATGCTCTGGTGTAAGATAAGCGATAAAAGAACCAATAAGTAAAGCAATACCGCTGACGATAATTCCCCAAATAGGAACACCGCGCTTCGTTACAAAAGAGAATAAAGCGGGCGCTTCTTGATTCTGCGCTAGGGAGTACAACACGCGAGATGTAGCGTACATTCCTGAATTTGCAGCAGATAGCAAGGCAGTCAATAATACAAAGTTCATAATATGAGCAACGCCCTGTAGTCCGGTCGCAGAGAAAACCTGAACGAAAGGGCTGCCTTGCGTTCCGATTTCATTCCAAGGGATGAGCCCGCAAATAACCAGAATAGGAAGTGTATAAAACAAAATCACGCGGAACATAGTGCCCTTGATGACCTTCGGAAGCGTTTGTTCCATATGTTTCATTTCTGTTACAGTTAATCCAATTAATTCAGAACCTCCAAAGGAGAAAACTACGATTAAGAGAGCTGCAAAAACACCTCCCCATCCCTTTGGAAGGAAGCCGCCGTGACTTATGTAGTTCCCAAAATATACAGCCTCTTGATTTGGGAAGAGCCCAAATAATAGAGCAGCCCCGATGACAATAAATAATATGAGCGTGATGATCTTAATCCCTGCAAGCCAAAACTCTATCTCTCCGTACATTTTGACGCTGATTAAATTAACTGACAGAATGAGTATGGTACATATTAAACTGAGCAGCCATAATGGAGCTGCTGGGAGCCAGTATTGCAAAAAGCTTGCCGCCGCCAATACTTCGACAATAATAACCAAAATCCAGTTTACCCAATAGAGCCAACCGACGACGAAGGAAAAGCGAGAACCAAAAGCCTTTTGGATCATTCCTTGAATATTTAAACCTGGATAAGCAATTGCCATTTCCGCTAAAGCGGTCATAACAATCAAAAGCAGAAAACCTGTAAACAAATATGAAACAATAATGCCGGGGCCGGCGGCTGAAATGGTATCCGAGCTTCCTTTAAAAATACCAGTTCCAATCATCCCGCCCATTGCCATAAGCTGGACGTGGCGAGGCTGCAGCCCACGTTGTAAACTATTTTTTTTCATGTAAAATTCCACCTTTTATAGTAATGACAATTGAAAAATCCCCACTGATAACAGCAGGGACGAAAAAACTTTACGGCACTACCTGAAGTAGGAATAAAAGCTCATATTTTAGTGCTTTTACTATAATTTATTCTGCTATAATGTCCGATTTTGATTATAAGGATAGGGTTGGAAGATTGTCAAGGGTGTGCATTTCTTCTTTTGGCAGTGATGTGTAGAAAAACGCAAGGTAGAAAACGTGGGGGATGTTGTATAAAACAGACCACTCCATCTTTCATCCGTTCCCGCGTTTGATACATCCTATAACCTTATCTGAACACCTACTCATGGTATAGAACACAATCTTAAGTGCAATGTACAAAATCTTTTGTCCCGAACATGCTCTTTTCATTTGAAGAAACTATTCTATACAGTACAGAGAAAAGAAATATTATATTGCTTCGTAAAATTGCAATAATGTTTTCTAAAATGTACTGTTTCTGTATATAATATACCACTATCCTGTGTTCAGCGTGAGGGGGGTTCTTCTTGAGCATAACAGCCTTGTGCGGCAAACAAGTTGATGTAATCATATCGGCAAATGCCTTTTTTCAAGGAATATTGATTGAGACCGGGAAAGATATTCTTGTATTGTTTGATGGACAAAGATTTGTATATATCCCTTTGTTGCATGTCCATCGGGTGAATCTTAGCCCAGTTATAAATGATGAGCTTAGTAACCCTACTGAAATTTCTTTAGCAAAAGATGTAGAAGCCATTTCGTATCGTACCATTTTAACAAATGCAAAAGGACTGTTTACTGAAATTTATGTGACAGGCAATATATCATTACACGGATATGTTATGAGCGTTCGCAGTGATTATTTTGCTTTTTACTCTCCTGTTTACAAAACGATGCTGATTTCCTTACAGCATCTAAAATGGCTGATTCCTTATAATCTAAAAACGCCTCCGTATACTTTAAGCACTGAAAAGCTTCCTGTCATTCCAGCAGCTGCCCCATTGCTTCGATCATTCGAGGAACAAGTAAAAAAATGGGAAGGAGAGCTTGTAGTGTTTGATATAGGAGAGGATCCAGCGAAGATCGGGTTGGTAAAGAAAGTGAGGGATTCTATTATTGAGCTTGTCATTGCAGGCGGCGAAACAGTGTATTTAAAACTTTCTCATATCAAGTCTGCTCATGTACCGTAATATACACAGAGGAGCAGATCAGGCTGAATAATGGTTTAAAGAATGTGAACTGTGCATACACATAAATGCTCTGGGATCAATTCTCAGAGCATTTATGTGTATGCGCAGTCTTTTAGCTAATGGCAATCCAACTAAAGAGTGAATTGAGGAAACTCTTAGATTGACCGTGCGATATGGAAAAGCATATTTTCATGCGTACAGAGGGCCTGCTCATAACAGGAAGACCTTTATATAATCTGCAAACACCTATACCATCCTGTAATAAAGCATAGAGGACAAGCGTACATCTTGAGCGCCTATTAGGTCTATTGTCTATCTCTGTTTTCGTAGATTTGCATATATTATAGTATGATAAGAATCAGACAAGCAAATACTAAGTGATTTGCGATTCCAAAAAGGAAGAGATAATATAACAATGGATATTCATATCATAATTTCAGTACTCGTATTCCTTATGACAACAATAGTGATATTCTGGAGACCAAGGGGAATGAGCGAAGCTTGGCCGGCTGCAATTGGTGCAACCATTATTCTATTAACAGGCGTTGTATCCCGTGCTGATATTCTAGACATTCTACAAAAAATTGGCGGCGCTTCAATTACGATTATCTCAACGATTGTTATGGCAGTTATACTGGAAAGCTTCGGCTTTTTCCACTGGTCAGCAGCACGACTTGCAAGTGCAGCAAAAGGTTCGGGATACCGTTTGTATTGGTACATTCAGCTACTGTGCTTTTTGATGACACTTTTGTTTAATAATGATGGCAGTATCTTAATTACCACTCCCATTTTAATTTTACTCCTCAAAAATCTTCAACTCAAACCACACCATCAAATTCCATATCTTTTAACTGGCGCTTTAATTGCCACAGCTTCAAGCACCCCTATTGGTGTAAGTAATATCGTGAACTTAATCGCATTGAAGATTCTTCATATGACACTTTATATGCAGACAGCAATGATGTTTATTCCAACAGCGTTGGGCCTGCTATTTATGTCCTGGCTAATGTATATATTGGTAAAACGAAAGCTTCCTAAGCGATTGCCAAACTCAGCGTATGACATTGAACAAATGTTTTTCACGAAAAACTTTCATCCGTTAAAAGGACATCTTGTAGTTGAAACCAAACGGCAGCGTACAAAATTTATGTTAAAGATTTTACTCTTTGTTTTTCTCATGCGCAGCTCCCTTTTTATAGCATCATTTTTCTCAATCCCAATTGAATTTGTGGCGGTACTTGGCTCCCTCATTTTGCTTATATGGAGATGGTATTACCTACGTACAAAACCTATTGATATCTTGAAAAAAACTCCTTGGCATATCTTCATTTTTGCTTTTTCCATGTATGTGCTCATTTATGGTCTGCATAACTCGGGACTAACAGAACTTCTAGTGAAAATGTGCGAACCGAT
>NZ_SCFM01000035.1 GCF_004138295.1 Ectobacillus funiculus
CTAACAGAACTTCTAGTGAAAATGTGCGAACCGATTGTACAGCAAGGATTATTTGAAGCAAGCTTTATCATGGGAGGATTAATCTCTGTTTTATCTAACCTGTTTAATAACCATCCAGCCTTATTAGTTGGAACTATTGCATTAACAGAAATGAATCTGGATTCCTTCACATTACAGACGATGTATCTAGCAAGTATTATTGGAAGTGACGTAGGATCGTTGCTGCTTCCTATCGGGACACTCGCTTCTTTAATATGGATGCATATTTTAAAGCAACATAGAATCAAGGTGAAATGGAAGGATTATTTAAGCGTCTCATTGATCGTAATTCCGATAACAGTAATTGTAATGCTATTCTTGTTATATAATTGGTTGCAGCTATTCTTTGCATCATAATCGATTTGAAGGAAAGTATGAAACTATTTTGGATATTAACAAGGCTATCGCACTCTCTTTTCGAAGGGGGAAGGCTGAGTCAGGATTGTTCGCATCAAGTAGCCAATTGATCAACTGAAAATCAGCACTTCCTCATGTATTTTTGCTTTTTTGAGAATTTAGAAAGTGTAAGGAGAGCGTTCATGAATGGAGACTATAATTTTGTGGGATTTTTGTCTTGTTTCAAAGCTATAAAACAACAGTAAGCGACCTTGTTCATCCTCTAAGGAGTCACAAGGTCGCTTACATTATTTCTTCATTCATTTTGTTGGAATCCCTTCAATGGTCTTTATCTTAGGAAGATCACCCCTAGCTAGAGAGTTTTTCTAAAAATG
This sequence comes from Ectobacillus funiculus, assembly GCF_004138295.1. GTDB lineage: Bacteria > Bacillota > Bacilli > Bacillales > Bacillaceae_G > Ectobacillus > Ectobacillus funiculus. The sequence goes on from NZ_SCFM01000035.1 coordinate 771, forward strand.
ACTTTTGTGCCCCATTTCATGTGTCACACGCCTTCGCCTTACTCGCTTCACTGGAATCACCTTTCCCTTTAGTTGACTTGTTTGTTGCTCTGCTTTTGCTACTTAAGCGGTATCACCTTCTTTTTTGATGTAATAGGTATTGCTTGTATTTATCATACAAGCAATGTCGTGATTTGTAAATGCAAAATATTATAAATTTTCTAAAAAAACATAATATTTTGACGTTTTTTATCGATAGTGATCTGTAACACTGTTTTGTTATAAAAATTATCTTGTCAAAGGAAGTCAGGTTTTGCAGCAGACCATTTTTAATGGATCGAGATTACGTGAAATGTTAGACGAACTATACATAATTTTATTTTTGCTGCGTAATCCTCTTGTATAGGGAATATGTAGAAACAAAGAATATTATTATTTAATTCTCACTATTTTACTCGGAAAAGTGGAGAAAATCTGTTATAATAAAAAGACGAGAGAATTGATACAGCGTGCTCTGTTCTACTAACAGTGCTGTGGCTTTGCTTGAGCTATCTCGGATGAACTAGATATGTAGATTAGTTGACTAGATTTTGTAAGTATTTGGATGTAGTCTCTGTAATGGTACAGGGGGCATTTCATTCATAAATAACAGGAGGGGAAGGAGGAGTCCTGCATGGAACTCGCAGAACAAATCAAACAGAAGGTGGAACACAAAAAATTGACGAAGACCAGCATGGCTAAAAGAGCTTTTTTAATAGCCATAGGAGCTGGATTGATGGCAGTAGGGCTTGAGATTTTTTTGATTCCAAATCATGTAATTGACGGAGGGATTACAGGGATTTCGATTATGTTATCTCATCTAACAGGTCTTAATTTAGGAATATTTCTTTTCCTGCTAAACCTGCCATTTTTCTTTATCGGACGGAAACAAATTGGGACAACGTTTGCTGTTTCTACATTATTTGGGATTATCGTTCTTTCAATTGCTACCACTCTGTTGCATCCGGTGCCGGGGCTAACAGAAGATGTATTGTTAGCCACAGTGTTTGGGGGAATTATCCTTGGTGTTGGAGTGGGATTGGTTATCCGAAACGGTGGATCATTGGATGGAACGGAAATTATGGCTATTTTGTTCAATAGAAGGATGCCGTTTTCTGTTGGTGAAATCATCATGTTCTTTAATATTTTTATTTTAGGAGCTGCTGGTTTTGTATTTGGATGGGATCGGGCTATGTATTCCCTTATGGCATATTTCATTGCCTTTAAGACGATTGATGTTGTAATTTTAGGACTTGATGAATCTAAGTCAGCATGGATTATTAGCGAGCGGCATAAGGAGATTGGGGATGTTATTTTAGCACGCTTAGGACGTGGTGTTACGTACTTAAACGGTGAGGGCGCTTATACGGGAGATGATAAGAAAGTGATTTTTGTTGTTATCACTCGTTTAGAGGAATCCAAGCTGAAATCTATTGTAGAGGATATTGATCCATCAGCATTTTTTGCGGTTGCTAACATCTCTGAAGTACGGGGCGGACGTTTTAAGAAGAAGGATATTCATTAAAGCGGAAAGGGCTGCAAACCGCCTTGTTTGATCAAAGCAAGCAAGACATATAATAGTTATAAAATAAAACGAACTACAAACAATGTAGTTCGTTTTATTATCTCTTATCATAAATGTAACTTCCGTTTGAGAGTTTAGCAAAGCTTTCGAGATTAGTTGCGATAGATTGGAATTTTTGCAATCAATCTCCAGTAACAACTATAATTTTAGGAAAAAGCGTGTGGGGGTAGCAAATGATTAAAAGGGTAGAGCATGTCGGGATTATGGCTTCCGATATGGATGAGTCCATTCGATTTTATGAAACTCTTTTTCAGTTTAAAATCCGTGTAAGAGTAAACAATGGCCAAAAGGAAATTGTTTTTTTGGCTCATAATGGATTACCAGGGTTTGAAATTGAACTGATTCGTGATTTACAGCCGACTACGTTGTATACGGAACATGGATTGGTGAACCATTTAGCATTTGTCGTTGATAACATGGAACAAGTAATTTCCTATTGTAGACAAAAAGGAATCGTTTTTGAAACAAGTGAACCAAAACGCGGGATCAATGATCGCAAGACCATTCGTTTTAGAGGGCCGAATGGAGAAATATTGCAGCTAGTAGAAGAACGGAATAGTTAGTTTGGCCAATTGATACAGCTAGAAGTACAAAAGAATTCAGGAAAGAATAGCCTTGTACAACTGTTTGATTGGATTCGTTAGGCTGCTGTAAAAACTGTATAAAATCATGAACAATAGATAAAAACGGCAAGAGGACCCTCCCCCTCTTGCTGTTTTCTATGTTTTAAGGAATAAAGTAGAGAGGGGCATTAGAAGCAAATGCTATGGAAGTAAATCATGCAAATAGGGGTTTTTAACAGATACCTTATTGGGTAATTAGCTATGGACATCCATAGCTTTTTTAGCTAAAATGAAAAGAGAACATTTGTTTTGTTTATAGACTATTACTATAGTTGTCATAAAAAGAAACGGTGCAGAAGAGGGGATACTAAACGATATATGAAAGGGGAAAGGTGAAATGCTGCATATTGTGAATGGAGACTCAGTGGCTGAAAAGCTGAAGCAAGGGGTTGTCCACGGTGATATTCTCGTATGGAGGGAAATTTACTCAGAAGGACCTGTTTTTCTGGATCTTGCCAACTCATCCAATCGATTGATTCGCGCGAAGAATTTGGAAAAAACATTAGGTATACGCTGTGACGAATTTACTGCAGGTTGTGTTTCGCAAGAACAGAGACTTGCAGCCTTCAAAGAATACGATGAAGTAGTGTTGTGGTTTGAGCATGACCTTTTTGATCAGACTATGCTGAGTTTTTTGCTGAACTGGTTTTCAAAGCAATCGCTGAACGGGGTCAGGCTGAATCTATTATGTATTGGCACATTCCCTGGTATTGATCCCTTCTTGGGTCTTGGTCAATTGTCGGTGGAACAACTGAACACATTAGTTGGTACATGGCGTCCGATCGGACAAGAGGAGCTGGAGATAGGCAAAAAGGCGTGGGAAGCCTACACATCTCCAGATCCGCATAAGATTGTAGAATTCCTTCAAGAGGATACATCAGCACTTCCATTTGTGCAGGAAGCGTTCAAATTCCACTTGTCAAGGTTTCCTTCGATTTATAATGGACTTGGGAAGGTGGAACAAACAACGTTAGCACATCTACATAATAGCCCTGCTTACGCCTGGGATCTCTTTCATCAAACAGGACTGCAAGAAATTTGGTACGGTATGGGAGATTTACAGTATTGGGGAATCTTGAAGAGGATGTGTCAAGCTCCATATCCGTTAATACAAATCGAGGGTGCATCCTTAGCTTCTTTTGATAATAATGATATCTCACAATTCCATAATAGCCGTTTCAGCCTAACTGATATAGGGCGCCGCATTCTTACAGGAGAAGGGGACTGGGTAGCCATGAACGGGGTCGATCAGTGGCTTGGCGGCTGCCACTTGCAGGGCCATAGGATTCCTTGGCGTTGGGATGGACAGCGGAAAACACTCGTTGCTGTTGAAGGGAAATAGTGTTTAAAATGTCTCTTTTCCCTATTCTGTAGTTTTATACGCGAGTAATTTATTTTTCGAACTGATAGAGGCTACAACGAATGAGGCAGATTCAGTTCCGTGAATCTGCCTCACATACTATTGTTTTAATAAGACCACATTATCATCTTCGTTCTTGAATTGAACAAATGCTCCCCACTGCATTTTTTGAGGATTTCCTGGAAATTCAACGCCGTTCGACCTATTTATGGTTACAGCAGATTTGCTCGTCTCTATCTATATCTTTTATAACAGCATAAGTATTGCCCCACTCACACATTGTGTTTAATACTGGAACAAATGATTCACCTAACTTCGTTAAGCTGTATTCCACTTTTGGAGGCACTTCTTTAAATACTTCCCTTCGGACAAGCCCATCTCTTTCCAGTTGCTTTAATTGATCTGTCAAAACTTTTTGGGTAATGGCTGGGATTAGCTCATAAAATTCTTTCGTCCTCATTGATTTTTGGCTCAAGAAAAAGAGAATTAAACATTTCCATTTGCCGCCTACAGTATTCATGAAAATATTGATTCCCGTGTTTTGACTGCCCATTCTTGATTCCTCCTAAATAGGCACTTAAATGTGGCTATGCCACATTTAAGTGCGTTATTTTTTCATGTATTATTTTCCATTATAATCGACGGTGTAGCAAATAAAATATTTGGAGTGGATACGATGAGTGTAAAGGAAGTTTTAGAAAAAAGACGTTCGGTCAGGCATTACGATCCAGACTATAAAGTCAGTTCAGAGATGTTGGCTTCATTGATTGAAAGTGCAAGTAAGTCACCTAATGGAAACAATATACAAGCAACCCGATACTTAGTCATCGATGATCCACATCTGCGGGATTTATTATTGCCGGTAGCTTTTAACCAACAGCAAGTAACAGAAGCGTCCGCATTAATTGTTGTGCTGGGGGATTATCAAGCCTTTGAGAAAGAAAATATTATAAATATACATGAAGAGGGATGTCAGCAAGGTTTTTTTGATGCATCAATGAGAGATTACTTGGCGAATGCTGCTATAAATTACTACGCGAATAAATCAAAAGAGGATTTAAAAATTGAATTAACGAGAGATGCGAGTCTAGCGTCCATGTCTTTACTTTTATTGGCAAATGAAGCTGGGCTTGAAACCATCACAATGTCAGGGTATGATTCCAAACAGCTCAAGTCGATATTGCATATTTCCGAGAGGTATTTGGATGTTATGCTCATAGCGATTGGGAAAGGTATTAAAGCTGGCCATAAAACGGTTAGGCATGATGTTCATAAAGTAGTTTATAGAAATGAAATACAGTAATGGTTTCCTTCAAATTTATCAGAAAAATAGTAGAATCCATTTTAATGGATTCTTTTTTTAACTTAGTAAGGTCAATGATTTTCCCACCCATGGCGACAGAGGGAATAGATTGAATTCCATAGGCTTTAGATTTTTGTTCCCATTCGGTTGTGGAATTGTTTTTGTTTAAATCATAAACGATGACTTCGCATTTTAGACAAGCTAACTATTTGACTTGTTCCACTACATCATCACATAAATAACTGCCAGCTGTAAAAACTTCGATTCTTTTAGCCACTATGAATCTCTCCTCCTTTTATTCTGTACGTTGGTACGGAGTCAATACAGTTTTAAATTTTTAATTGATTCCTATGTTGTGATAGATGGAAAGAGAAGAGTTATTTTCATGTCCGTACTGTATGCCTTTTTAGCATAGCCTTGTGAACAAACGCCAAAAACTCTGCTCATGTTCTCTAATTACTATAAAAGTACGAAGTGTCTAACATTATTCACAAGGTTTTCGCATTTTCTTCACATTTTGGTGCCATAATTATATTGTATTTAGTTTCAGTATCTCCCGGGGAATAGGGAGGGAAAGGGTAGAATGGGTGGACAGTATTTAATGTATATCAAAAAGTTTGGATTATGGATGGTGTTTTTCTTTTTATATAGCATGTTATCGCCTATCTTTACATCTGCGCATGCTTATATTACTAAAGCAACCCCTGCGGAAAACGAAATTTTGCCTAAAGCACCTTCTATTGTCAGCATTGAGTTTGATGAGAGGATTCAGTCTTCTAGCTTTGCTTCCCTTATTGTGATGGATGCTTCAGGAAAGCGGGTAGACTTAAAAAATGCTCATATCAATAAAGAGAATCCAAGGATGATGGAAGCTGGAGTGAAACCTAATATACGAGATGGTGCTTATTCCGTTCATTGGAAAGTGATTTCAGCAGATGGGCATCCTGTTCAAGGGGTAATTCCATTTCATATCGGGACTGCGGGAGAAGATTCTAATGCTTCACAAGCACACACAACCGGTTATATACCGAAATTGGATATGCTTATTGAACGTGGGCTCTTATATACGGGTTTTTCTCTTTATATAGGTGTTATATTTTTTAATCTTATTATTCGAAAATCAGATAACCAGCAGTCTACTAAGGTTCAATCAAGAAGTCGGATCATCCTTTGGTTATCGCTGCTTGGAATTTCCCTTAGCTTGTTGTTCAATCTTCCTTTACAAACAAAAATAAATGCAGATGTATCGTGGTCGAAGGCGTTTCAGCTCTCATTGTTGAGAGAAACTCTGGAGCTTCCTGGCTTTGGACATATATGGGTTATTCAGATGATTCTCGTTGCTTTGCTTTCTGTGGCAACCTATGTAGCTATCAAAAGAGGAAGTTTTACTTCGTGGAAAGCATGGGTAATCCCTGTGATGCTCGTGGTGGGACTGCTGATAACGAAAGCCTTCATTGGTCATGCAGCTGCTTCTAAGTATAAAGAGATAGCAATACCCATGGATTTTCTTCATTTATTCGCTGCCTCCTTATGGTTGGGAGGGTTGCTTGGAATTGCTTTTCTATTACCTGTGGATCATGCTGGTGCAGAACATGATAAAAGAGATTGGTCACGATATTGGGATGCAATTCGTCGATTTTCTCCTTGGGCGATGGCTGCTGTTTCAATCATTTTTTTCACGGGACTTGTCACTAGTACATTTTTTGTTCCAACAATCACTTCTCTTTTTGATACAAATTATGGGAGGTTTCTGTTCGCAAAGATTATTTTATTTGTAGTGATGGGGATATTAGGGATTGTTCATTTTGTGAAAGGTAAGCTGCGTCGAAAGAAAGGGATCGGGGCTACAGTAGGTGTTGAATGGAGCATAGGAATCATTGTGATGGTACTTGCAGCATTTTTAACGAATTTGCCGACTCCTCCGATACCGGCAACAGGACCTTTTCATGAAACCAGGCAGCTGGATAATGGCAATCAGCTCACTTTAAGCATTAGTCCTAATGCAGTGGGGATGAATACATTTGATGTTGAGTTAAATGATAAAAATGGACAGCCTGTTACTGATATAGAACAACTTACATTGACAGTCTCTTCGTTAGATATGGAGATGGGAAAAGAGACATTTAGAGTTCCAGCTGTATCAACAGGAAAGTTTCAAACAAAAGGAATGTATTTAAATATGACAGGACAATGGACCATAAAGGTTCACGGACTGGCAACATCTCTTGATAGTTTTGATATAGATTTTCGTTCGACGGTAGGCAGTCGACAATAAGAGGATAAAGGGGATTATGAAGCATGACAAAAAGCAAAAGGTTAATGGCAGCACTTATACCAACAATAGCGGCAACATTTCTTTTTTCAGTATCTGCAAGTGCTCACGTATCGGTAAAGCCCAGCACTTCTACAACTGAGGCATGGGAAACATATACGATGAAGGTCCCCGTTGAAAAAGATGTACCAACAACAAAAGTTACCTTGAAAATTCCTGATGGAGTAGAGTTTGAACAATATCAACCTGTACCTGGATGGACAGTTAGTGAACAGAAGGATGCATCTGGAAAAGCAACATCCATTACCTGGACAGCAACTGGTGAAGGTATTTTATCAGGGCAATTTCAACAGTTCACCTTTGTAGCAAAAAACCCGGCTAGCGGGCAGAAGGTCGCTTGGGATGCGTACCAATACTATACAGACGGCAGTATTGTAGAATGGGCAGGAGAGGAAGGAAGTGACACACCGCATTCTATTACTGAGATTAGCGCGGCTTCTTCAACTGAGAAACAAGACCAGACAGTAACGGATACAACAAAAACACAATCAAATACTGGCGGTGTACAAACAATCCCAACGGTCGTATCGATTATTTCTCTGTTAGTTTCGATTGCAGCGTTAATTAGTGCATTACGACGCAAAAAATAGAGCCACTCAGTACTAAGCATTGCTTTTCTGCAAACCCCAATGTTCGTCTCCTTGTTTGTATAAAAAACGGATAAAAGAGCATAGTAGTAACGATTACAGATAAAGGAGGGATAACAATGGGCGGAGCAGGAAAGCAAAACAAAAACCAAAAACTAGCGCAATTGAGCCAGCAAGGCACACATAACGATGTGGAGTTTGGCGCTGAGCAAGGAAATGCACAGTATCAGAGCCAGAAGAAAAGCGGTAAGCAAATGAATAAACGATAAAAAAACTTGGCCTTGTGCCAGGTTTTTTAGCACTGTAAGAAAGTATAAATTTCTAGCTGGAAGCCAACTCGACGTAGTGAGAAACTTTAGGAATACAGTATAAGTAGGGCTGTGCCTCTGTCTTCGCCCAAAGGCGGGGCTCGCCAATCGACAAGTTTTCTTTAGTTGGAATAGGGGTTAATCTGCATGTTCCAGTTTATGGGTAGTTTCGTTTTATCTAATTTGCTATAAACGGTGTTTGACGCAAATATTTAGAATCTGAAATTTCATTAATCAAAAAATCTGCAATATCACGGTTGGTAATAGTCAGTCCTGGCATATCATACAGACTTGCTTTTATAGCTTTATTACCGCTTTTTTCAAAAACAAATGGTAAGCGAACAAGCGTCCAATCGATCCCGCTTTCTTGGAGAAGGGCAAGCTCTTTTTTCTTATCCTGAATCATCTCAGCATACATCATGCGGAAGACAATGGCACCGAACCGATTTGCTAAGGACTTTTTATCTCCATACACATCCAAAGAACCTCCCGTTACTCCTATGTATCGTTTGATCCCCATCTTTGACATAGTGGCAATTACCAATTTCGTAACTTCACTATATAAAGGTGCTTCTCTGTTAGGCTGTCCAAATGTATTCACAACAGCTTCACATCCTTTAAGCAAAGAGACAATGGACTCTGAGCTTTGAGCATCTCCTTTAATAAGTTCTATATTTTTGTTGGCTATTAACACTTTTTCTGGATTTCTGACGAGCATGCGCACTTTATAGCCTTTTTTTATTGCTGTTTCTGCTAGAAATCTACCTGCTTTTCCAGTTCCTCCTATAATAGCAATCGTATATTTCATCTAGAGTGGGCCTCCTATCACGATTTTCCTTTTATCTCCATTTTATCATGAGAAAGTCTAAAAAAGCGCTATGGCTTTACGAGAACACTTCATAGAATTGTAAAAGTTACATTAAGACAGCTTTTTTTTGTTTTATATAAGTATGTGGAACAAAAAGTAACCAACTCCTTATGGCAGTTGGTTGCTTTTTTTATAGAATATTATATAATAAAGAAAGCGCTTTCAAAATTGTGTTCGTATTCAGAAGGAGAGGGATCATGATGTACCTTCACCAAACCAAATTACGTATGCAGGCTTTTGAAGAACTAACAAAGAATCGATGCGAAGAACAAGAAAACAATACATTATTCAACTACTCAATTGCCTTTATCGGTGTTGTTATTCTATTATGGCAATCACTCGTATAAAAAAATTCCCCTTCTTTATTATGAAGGGGAATTTTTTATTAATGACCGATATTCTGATCTAAGCCACCTGGTTTATTAAATACTGCGATACGGTTCAGTAACGTTGCACTTGCCTCATTTAAACCAAGAATACGAGCTTGTATGCCGTTTTGGTGAAACTTGAGTACAACCTTATCAATCGCCGTAACGCCTGATTCATCCCATATATGAGCATGAGATAAATCGATATCAACAGTTTTGACATGCTCTTGCTTAAAGTTGAAAGAAGAAAGGAAATCCGTTACAGAAGCAAAGAATACCTGGCCCTCTACTCTATACTCCATCTTTTGAAGGGACGGATAAGCTGTTTCAGTTACCTTAACCTTTGAAATTTTGGAAGCAAAGAAAATTGCACTTAATACAATTCCTAGGATCACACCAACTGCTAAGTTATGAGTAAGCACGATTGCAACAACAGTTGTAACCATTACAACAGCATCTGTTTTCGGCAGCTTGTGCAGTCGTGTTAAAGAACCCCAGTCAAACGTACTGATGGATACTGTGATCATAACTGCTACAAGGGCAGCCAAAGGAATTTGAACTACAATTTGATTTAAAACAATAATAAGAAACATCAAAAAAGCACCGGCAACAAAAGCAGAAAGACGTCCGCGCCCTCCAGATTTCATGTTAATGACAGATTGTCCAATCATAGCACAGCCCGCCATACCGCCAAAAAATCCATTTATAATATTGGCAATTCCTTGTCCTCTGCATTCCTTATTTTTATTACTGTGTGTATCCGTCATCTCATCCACAATTTGAGCTGTTAACAAAGACTCAATCAAACCAACTAGAGCCAATGAAAGCGCGTATGGAAAAATAATACGAAGGGTTTCTAGGTTAAACGGTACATCAGGAATTAAAAAATGCGGTAGTGTGTTTGAAATGCTCCCCATATCACCAATTGTTCTCACATTACTGTGAGTATAAATTGAAATGGCACTAATCACAATAATCGCAATCAGCGGCGAAGGAACAGCTTTCGTTATCTTAGGGAATAAATAAATAATCACTAATCCGCCAGCTACCATAGCATACATCGGCCAGGATTCACCTGAGAATGAAGGTAATTGCGATGTGAAAATTAAAATAGCCAATGAGTTTACAAAACCGACCATAACAGAATTAGGAATAAATTTTACCAATTCTCCGATTCGAAGAACGCCAAGTAAAAATTGAATTACTCCTGTTAAAATAGTGGCTGCAAGCATGTACTCGATGCCATGGTCCTTCACCAATCCGACCAATACCAATGCCATGGCACCCGCAGCGGCTGAAATCATTCCTGGGCGTCCCCCAACAAAAGCAATTACAATTGCTACACAAAACGAAGCGTACAAACCGACCATAGGATTCACACCGGCGATAATAGAAAAGCCAATTACTTCTGGTATTAAAGCTAATGCTACCACAATCCCCGCTAATATATCCGTTCGCACATGAGAGAACCATTCTTGTTTTAGTCCCTGCTTCAAAATAGCACCTCTTTCCATTTATTTAGTTTTTGCAGTTCAATGACCTTCACCTCATGAAAGCCGGGCCGACATAACAGAAGAAATTATACATAACAATGCAGGTTTTAACAAACAATAAATTTTAAAGATTGTTAGAATATGGATCGAGTGTTGGCTGTTATCTTAATTTAATGATTAAACCTGGAATAATCGCTTTACAACTTTATGGCTAACGGCTCCTAATTTCCAGAAAATTTTTGCAAGATTCATTGACTCTCTGAGAAAAAGATTCATATAATGGAACTAAACATATGAATGATTGTTCATATGTTCAAGGATGTGAAGGAAATCCGTAATGGAAAAACTTGCAGTGAAATATACAAAAAAGAATTCTTTATAGAGAAATTGTTGAAAAGGTGAAACAGGCTGCTCCCGATAATGAAAAGCTGTATAACGCCGCAAAATGATTTATGGCTCTTGGAAATCTGGAAATCGTACGAGAGCTAGGCTTTTTCTTTGATAAGGGGTGGTGAGGAAATTTTCTATCATGATATATAGACTAGGTAGCTTACAAAGAGGGAGGAGACACGGACATGCTAGATGTCATCATTATTGGAGCGGGGCAAGCTGGGCTCAGTATGGGATTTTTCTTAAAACAGCAGGAGGTTTCGTTTTTGCTGCTAGATGCGGGAGAACGAGTTGGGGACAGTTGGCGAAAGCGATATGACTCTTTGATCCTTTTTACGCCAAAATCATATAGTGCATTGCCGGGTCTGGCCTTTGAAGGAGATCAGGATGCATTTCCTTCAAAGGGTGAGATGGCGGACTATTTAGAAACATACGCTGAGCATTTTTCTCTGCCAGTCCAATTGCGTACGCATGTACAAAAGGTGCAGCAGGTCGATATAGGTTTTAAAGTAGTTACCAACAAAGAAACTTTATACAGTAAACAAATCGTAATAGCTTCCGGTGCCTTTCAAGCTCCATTTCTGCCTCCTGCATCACAACAATACTCGAAGGATGTGTTTCAAATCCATTCTTCGGCGTATATCTCGCCAAAGCAAATTCCTGAGGGCCCTGTTTTGGTCGTAGGAGGGGGGAATTCCGGAGCACAAATTGCAACAGAACTTGCGGAGGATCGAGAGGTAACTATCGCAATCAGTCATCCATTCAAATTTTTACCTTTGCACTTCTTTGGAAAAAGTATCTTCTTCTGGCTTGAAATATTAGGATTTTTATACGCCGGTACAGATACAAAACGGGGCGTCTGGTTTCGCAAGAAAGGTGATCGCATTTTTGGTGTTGAGTGTAGGAATTTGATTCGAAGTGGAAAAGTACGAGTGAAATCGAGAGTAGTGGATGTCCAGGGAGAAAGAACGATTTTTCAAGATGGTAGCAGCATGGACGTGAAAAATATCATCTGGTCAACAGGTTTTGTTCCAGATTACAAGTGGTTAGAGGTAAACGGAGCATTAGATGAGAAGGGCGAACCTCTTCATTATAGGGGAGTCAGTCCTGTGGAGGGGTTATTCTTTATCGGTTTGCCATGGCAACGACAAAGGGGCTCAGCACTTGTTTGCGGTGTTGGGCGTGATGCAGAATATTTGCTTTCTTTTATCAAAGACGCATTACGTAAGGCAGAGATAGACAACTTAGAGAAATATATTGTATGAAAGAGCCAAAAGTTTTTAATTTTAGACCAGGACATGGAGTTCAACGTATGATAGATACCAAAGACATTCAATATTTCATAATGAACGAGGTGAAATGAGCACAGTCTATACAATGTAATTGCCTAGTTTACTGAAATGCATAGTCGTTAGAAAAAATGATAGCTAGTATACAATCCAAGGGGGAAGAAGCAATTGGATACATTAAACAGGAAGGAAATGAATGGGGGGAACAATCGCGATCAAATTGTTCAAAAGGAGAGTCATACATTCCCAGGGAAAACCTATATGGAGGTTGTTCTTGCACCTGCATACGATGAAGCAAAGCGGCATTTATTAGAACCAATGATGGCGATTCATAAAGCTCACCTTATCATGCTGGATGAACAACAACTCATTTCCCGCAACGAGGGGAAGCAGATCGCCGAGGCTATTAGAATGCTAGATTTACAGTCCCTGCGCATCTCTCAGTACTCCGGTCAATTTGAAGATTTATTCTTTCAGGTTGAACACGAGCTGTTAGATAAAGCAGGGGATATTGCCGGTAACCTGCACATCGCTCGGAGCCGTAACGATATGAGTATCGCAATGTTCCGATTAACACTGCGCGATAAAATGCAAACTGCATTATCTTCCGTATTATTTTTGAAAGAAGAGTTACTGCAATTTGCCAGTAAACATGTAGATACGCTCATGATTGGGTATACCCATACACAGCAGGCTCAACCAACCACATTGGCTCATTATATTCTAGCTGTCATTGATTCATTAAACCGTGATGTACAGCGATTGATGCTGGCGTATGAACATTGTAATCAAAGTCCGATGGGAGCAGCAGCCCTTACGACTTCCGGGTTTAACATTAATAGGGAGCGAATGGCGGAGTTGCTTGGCTTTGATGGGCTAATTGAAAATTCCTATGACGCCATTGCGGGAGCTGATTATATCGCTGAGGTCATGACTGCCACCCAAATTACCGCAATCACTCTCGGGCGCTTCATTCAAGATTTGTTGTTGTGGAGTACGCAAGAGTACGGGGTGCTGCGGGTTTCAGATGCTTACGTGCAAACGAGTTCTATCATGCCCCAAAAGCGTAATCCGGTATCTCTAGAGCATTTACGTTCTTTATTATCTAGCTGTGTGGGTAATACCCAGACGGTACTGACGATGATTCACAACACACCTTTTGGTGATATTGTTGATACAGAGGACGATATGCAGCCGTATGCCTGGAGAAGCCTAGATCTATTAGACAAATTATGCAGACTGATGGGCTGTGTAATCGCAACTGCTGAAGTGAATAAAGAAGTGCTGCGTGAACGGGCTAAAGCTAGCTTCGCTACTATCACGGAATTGGCGGATACGTTAGTGAGAACAGACGCCCTCTCCTTCCGCAAAGCACATCACATTGCAAGCAATGTGGTAAAGGCCGCAATAGCTCAAGGTATCGCCGCACATGAGGTCACGCTGACTCTCGTCAATGAAGCGGCCGTCGGTGTCATAGGCAAACCATTACTGCTGGATGAGGTTAAACTGCAGCAATCCCTTGATCCTGAGTATTTTGTAGACATTCGTTCGTTGCCGGGTGGCCCAAATCGAGACGAGGTAAGAAGAATGATTGCGCTGCGGAGAGGGCAGTACGATGATCATCAGTTTTGGCTAAAGGCAGCGAAAGAGAAATCTTCAGAATCGCTTCGACATTTAGATGAGGTATTGAAAGAGTGGTGTGATAGCTAGGTAGAACCCCTTACATCATACTTTTTAAGGGAAACTTGCCGAACCGTATTCCTAAAATTTCTCGCTACGTCGAATTGTCTTCCAGCTAGAAATTTATACTTTCTTACAGTGATAAAAAGCCGCGAATACTCATGACTTCAGTCATCGGTATTCGCGGCCTTTGTTTTTTTATCTGCTTACTATATTTCCTCTTTAATTCCCTTGTTGACTGCGTCCTTTTTCATTAAAGGCAACAGACTTAGAATTCCGATCACAAGAAGCAGTGCTGCTGCTTCGTAGATGTAAACAATAGAAAGATGGGTTTTCAGCCATCCAGCAGTTGACATCGTAATGACCATCGCCCCCATAAATAGAGGAGTTAATATGCCATTTACCCTGCCGATAAAGGCTTCTTCTGTATTTTGCAAAATCATTGTATTAATTCCTATATGGATGCAAGGCATAAATACACCTGAAAAAAACTGTGCGGTCAGAGTCAACCAGAATGCAGCGGATAAACCCATGCCAATAAACCCGATAGCACTTGCCCCCATACCGATTGCCAAAAGCATTTGCGGCGGCATTTTTTTCGAAAGGCCTACTGTAATTCCGCCGCCGAGAATCATACCAATCCCAAAGGCAGCCATAAGCCATTGTAAATCTTCCTTTGGCAGTCCCAATTTCTCTGTGATCAAAAATACACCGAGCGGTTGCGTTAGTCCAATAGCCAGCCCTGCTGCCGCAAAACAGCCGCCAAGCAAGGTTAATGGTCTGCTGTTCAATACATAGCGGAAACCTTCCTTCATTTCCTCTACCAAGGTCGTTTTCGGTTTCTCTTCCGCCGGCGCAGGGTCTGCTGGCAGCATCAGCAGAACGGCCGCTGAACATAGAAAAGCAATACCCATGATAGCGACAGCTGTTAAGATACCAAAATGCTGATAGACGAAGGTGCCTAGAACTGGACCTAAAATCATAAAAAGTGCAAAGATAGTCTGATACATGGACATACCCATCTGAATAAGCTCAGCAGGCACATACAGCTTGAACAGCTTCATGCCGGACGGCTGTGAAAACTGCGAGAGAATAGATGAAACAAGCGTTGCAAAGAAAATTACTTTCCAGCTGCCAAAAAACAAAGTGAGCAGAACGATAAAGACAGAAGCGGCACTTAACACATCACACCAAACCATCGTCCTCTTCGGCCGCCATCTATCAGCAAATGTTCCGCCTATAAACGAAAATAGAAAAATTGGGGCAAATTCGGCAACAGATATTAAAGACACCGCAACCGGATTTTCATTGGTCTTCTCAATTACATATAAAAGAATTGAATAGTTTCTCACCCAAATCCCAATTTGAAGGAATAACACCGACAGCAAAATGGTTCGGATTACTTGGTTTTGAAACAATGCTCCCATACCTAATTTCTCATTGCTCGTTATTTCCATAAAAAAGCCTCCTTTTCCATTTCTGGATAGGAGGCTTTGTTTTGGGCACAAAAGAAGACAGAAAATACCCAATGGGCAGTTTCATGCTTCATTTTTGTTCTCAAAAGGCAAAACTAATCCAATCCAGAAAAATGGCTCGTAGTTAAGTCTATTACGCCTGTTTTTCTAAATAAGGATTAGTAGATCATCGCCCTTTGTCACCCTTCCGTAAATTGTTAATTTCATACTATCTTATAATACAATTCAAATCAATACGTACAAGCTTATTTTATGTTAAATAAAGGATAAGTTCTTAGATTTGATCACCTGGCCTTTAGAAAAGCTTGTGGAGGGGCTATTGTTGAAGAGTTGGTATCTTACCCTCTAAATATAGAATCATAACTAACACGATTTTCCAAAGCAACAGGGCATGCTATTAACTAGAAAATGTATCATGTATAAAAAGCGTTATCCTTATCAATACTTTTACTAAAAGGATAGCGACTGTCATATATATTCAAATGAACTCGATAAGCATGCGTCAGAAATTTTTTATAAATCATTATTGACATTTTATCAGAGTTATAATAAGATTCAGAATATTAATACTTCTATGCTACGAAGAGGATTAAGAAATAGGGCTCTTATGTACAGAGAGCGAAGGATTTGCTGGGACCTTTGCCATAATCTCTATTTTCGCTGTCACCTCTGAGCTGTTTTCCTGAACGAAAGGTTGAACAACCTTGCCAGTAGGGAAGACCGGAAGGACACACGTTATTGTGTCAAAGGTTTCATTTAGAGACCTACTGAGGTTATACGCTGTGAGGCGTGTAA
>NZ_SCFM01000036.1 GCF_004138295.1 Ectobacillus funiculus
CAATGTTGAATTGTAACTTTTAGTAAGTTTTGTGAACCAGGTGAATGGATTGGCATATTACAAAAAGTACCTCGAGCATTTAATGGTTCCGCTCGGTTACTATGTAGGATGTCTCTCATTACCGTGTTGCCCTAACCCAACTGAGTCTTGCTGTGGTTGTACATGCTGCGGTTGTAAGTCCTATAGTTGTACAGGTTGCAGTTGTAAGTCTTATAGTTGTACAGGTTGCAGTTGTAAGTCCTATAGTTGTACATGCTGCAATTGTAAGTCCTATAGTTGTACAGGTTGCAGTTGTAAGTCCTGTAGTTGTACATGCTGCAATTGTAAGTCCTGCAGTTGTACAGGCTGTTGCGGTTCTTGTAAGTGTAAACAGTAAGCAGGTCAGGGAGAGAGAAGGGAACGAGAGCGTTCCTGCACAAAAAAGTCGATTATCGAATCGACTTTTTTGTGTTTTTCGCAAAATCAGAAAGTATAACCTTTCGAGCCTTTTCCGCTTTTCTTACACTTTAAGACAGTATATTTTCTTTATGTTTTTCGCCCGAAGAGCTCAAAAACGTGCATCACTCCAGAAGTTTACCTCGACATGGTGGTCCGGACTGTAAGGAAGCAGCTCATAGCCGCTGTTGCGCAGGAAAGCGATAATGTTAGGCAATGCTTTGACGGTTACAGCAGAGTCATGCATTAGAATAACTTCTACATTATGTCTGCTTTGATTCATTACATTTTTCACTAAGGAAGAGGCAGTTTGTGTTTGCTTCCAATCATCTGTGTCAACAGTCCAATCCCATAGCTTGAAATGGGAGCTGGCCAGGGCATCTCGATAGGGCTGTTTTAAATAGGGCTTGCTTCCGTATGGCACGCGGACTAAATGTGTTTGTACGCCAGTGACAGACGCAACAATGTTTTTTGCTTGCTCCATCTCTGTTAGTAAAATTTCAGGATCGCTATTGTATAATTTTCCAGCGTTGTGTGACATGCTATGTAGACCGAGATAGTGACCATGCTGCAGAATGAGGCGCATGGTTTGTGGGTAGCGGGATACTTGACTGCCGATGACGAAGAAGGTTGCTTTTGCTTTTTCCTTTTTTAATATACTTAAAATGTGGGGTGTGTATTTGTTTGGTCCGTCATCAAAGGTCAGGTAGGCAACTTTTTTAGGATAATGAATTTCGACGTTAACGCATTCCTTTACGAAGCGAGATTGCTCTGGTGAGAGTGGTTTAGGCGATAAGCTTGATTGTCGCTCTCGGTGTGTATGAACAGGTGAAGCAAACGGAAAAGCCCTAGCAGATGGCGAAAAGCAGAAAAGCGAGATGACTATGCTCATACAAAGAAAGTAAATGAGCAGAAGCTGTTTTCTCATATTGTTCATCACCTTGCATATGATGGAGTTATATTATTAGTGTGTTCGAATAGATTCTGCCTAAACCGAGCAGATTATGGAAATCAGAAAAACGGAATCGAGCTATTCTGCTTATAAAGGAGACAGTTTTTCACACTGCAGGAAGGTGTAAATTTCCAGATAGGGGTCTTTATACGAAAAGGGCTTTACGGCAACAGATTGATGGGCTATATAACAGCAAAAAAACGCCATTCCCAAAAGGGAATGACGTTTACATATCCTGATAGCGAGATTGCTGACGTGTCTTTACCTTCTTAAAGAACGATAAAATCGGTCTATATCGCTCGTGCACAATTCCAATAATTTCTGCTACAATCTCCATGAGTAAAATCAAGCCGAAGATAATGATGATGGATACCCATACAGTTGCGCTTTTAAATAAGACAGCGATTAAGCTGAAGAAAATCCCAAATGTGTAAATGAGTAAAACCGTTGTACGATGGGAAAATCCCATTGCTAGTAAACGATGATGCAAATGTGATTTATCTGGCGCAGAAATCGGCTTTTTGTTGACAATTCTGCGAATAATAGCAAATGTAGTATCAAAAATTGGTACACCCAAGATGATAATCGGAACGATAAAGCTAAACATCGTTACACTTTTGTATAAGCCCAGCAATGAAAGAATCGCAATACAGTATCCTAGAAATAATGCACCGGTATCTCCCATGAAAATTTTCGCTGGATGGAAGTTATAGAACAAAAATCCTAGTGTACTTGCTAATGCAATAATAGCAAGTGTGGCAATCAGCAATCTGCCTTCTAAAAATCCCATGGTAGCGATTGTTGCTAAGGCGATGGAAGAGATGCCTCCGGATAAGCCGTCTAGTCCGTCAATGAGATTAATAGCGTTTGTGATAGCAACAATCCAAATTACTGTAACTGGATATGCCCATACGCCAAGCTCATATTTGTCAAGAAGCGGAATGGTAAGATGGTCAATGGTAAGTCCGCTTTTCACAATGAGAAGGGCAGCGGCAATTTGACCAATCAGTTTAACCTTTGCTGATAATTCATGTACGTCATCTAAAATTCCGATGCCAACAATAATGAGGGCGCCGACGATGATCGTTGTCATTTGTTGGTGATACAATCCGCTTGCAAAATATCCTGCTGCAACCCCGATAAAAATCGCTAATCCTCCAAGGCGAGGCATAATTCGCTGATGTACTTTGCGGGCATTCGGCTTATCGATGGCACCGATCTTAAAAGCCAGCTTCATAACAACAGGGGTCGCGATCACTGCTGTGATCAGGGATATTACAAACGCAAAAATAATTTGCGAGTTCACTCATACCCCACCCTTAAGTATAGTTTTAAAATGGTTTTCACAAAACTATTTATAGGCTATTAATATATACGTTCCTCAACTCATAACATATCGTATCATAAAAAATCTAGAATTCAATCTTTTTTTATTATGAATTTTATTACCTTCTTGTAACAATGTAAAAAAACAATGTAAACATAAGATATAGGTTGTTTTTTTAAAATCAGGAAATTTTTATATGGTAAACTGCCTGGAGTTTCAGCAACTGCAGGTATGAAAAGACTGAATATGGTATAATTATCATGAAATGGAATATTTACAATCCTTGGAGTTGAATAGATTTATATAGATCGTGAATAGGAGGGAATATGTTTGAAAAAAATTCGTAAAGCTATTATCCCAGCAGCTGGTCTTGGTACACGCTTTTTGCCTGCAACAAAGGCAATGCCAAAGGAAATGCTTCCGATTGTTGAAAAGCCGACTATTCAGTATATTGTGGAGGAAGCAATTGATTCAGGTATTGAGGATATTATTATCGTAACCGGAAAAGGGAAACGGGCAATTGAAGATCATTTCGATCATGCATTTGAGCTAGAGCAAAATCTGTTGGAGAAGGAAAAGTATGATTTGCTAGAAAAGGTGCAGGCATCCTCCAGAATGGCGAATATCCACTATATCCGCCAAAAGGAGCCAAAGGGGCTCGGGCATGCGGTTTGGTGTGCGCGTAACTTCGTCGGTGACGAGCCATTTGCGATTTTACTCGGCGATGACATTGTACAATCGGAGACGCCCTGCTTGCGACAGCTGATGGATGAATACGAGCGAACATTTTCCTCTGTGATTGGCGTCATGCAGGTGGATGAAGAGGAAACGCATCGTTACGGTGTTATTGATCCGGTTGAGCAAACAGGCCGCCGCTATCAGGTTCGTAAATTTGTTGAAAAGCCAAGTCCAGGAACTGCGCCTTCGAGTTTGGCGATTATCGGGCGCTATATTTTAACACCGGAAATCTTCTTGTTTCTGGAGCGTCAGCAAATTGGCACTGGCGGCGAGATTCAATTAACAGATGCGATTGAAAGCTTAAATGGTATTCAGCGCGTATTTGCCTATGAGTTCGAAGGAAGACGCTATGATGTTGGGGAGAAGCTTGGCTTCGTAGAAACGACTCTCGAATTTGCTTTGCAAAATGAAGAGTTGCGACGCCCGCTCCTAGACTTTATGAAGCATAAGCTGAAGGAGCATGAGAGATCAAACGAGGTATTGTAAAAAATGCTTATTTAGGTTGCGCTTTTTGTCGGATACCTATAGCATGGAGTCTAGCTGGCTGATGTTTCAGAAAACATTCAGCTAAGGCACAGAACTTTTTTGTATAATGAATGCTATACAGCATACTACATGGAGGGAACCAGATGATTTTGGTGGTAGGAGGCGCTGGTTATATCGGCAGCCATACAGTAAAGCAGTTATTAGATAAAGGGCATGAGGTTGTTGTGCTTGATAATCTTTCAACAGGGCATTCAGAAAGCATTGATACAAGAGCGGCGTTTGTTGAAGGAGATTTAAGCAGCCCGACAGATTTAGATCGTGTATTTGGAACATATCCTGTTGAAGCGGTAATGCACTTTGCGGCAAGCAGCCTTGTTGGCGAATCGGTCAGCAATCCGTTAAAGTATTATAAAAATAACGTTGCCGCAACACTAACGCTGCTTGAAAAGATGATGGAACATCAAGTGGATAAATTCATTTTTTCTTCTACCGCAGCTACATACGGTATACCTGAAACGAATATGATTGACGAATCAAATCCAACGAATCCGATCAATCCGTACGGTCGTTCCAAGCTTATGATTGAGCAGATTTTGCAAAACTTCTATGATGCGTACGGTATGAAGCATGTGATTCTTCGTTATTTTAATGCGGCAGGTGCGCATGAATCAGGAGAGATTGGTGAAGATCACAGCCCGGAAACCCATTTAATTCCGCTTGTTTTACAGCATTTGCTAGGGAAGCGGGAAACGATTTCTGTCTTCGGAACAGACTATCCTACATCGGATGGAACATGTATCCGCGATTATATCCATGTAACAGACTTGGCAGAAGCACATATTCTAGCGCTGGAAAGTCTGCGCAATGGATCAAAAACAAACGAAATCTATAATTTGGGCAATGGAACAGGCTTCTCTGTCAAGCAAGTCATTGAGGTGTGTGAGAAAGTAACTGACAAGCAAGCCAGCATTGTGTATACAGAGCGTCGCGCTGGGGATCCCGCGCAGCTGGTTGCCTCTTCAGAGAAGATTTATAAAGAGCTTGGTTGGAAGGCAAAGTATTCTCTGGAAAAAATGATTGAAACGGCGTGGAACTGGCACCAAGCTCATCCGGATGGATACGGGCAATAATCCAGATAAAAGTTCATACTTCCTATTGCTAGGAATTTTCTTTTTTGAGGGACTCACAAATTAGTGGGTCCTTTTTCACTGTATTTTCTCTTTTGCTCATTAGAATGCAAAGTGTAGACAGGATAGCTTATCAATAAGGAGGTGAAAGAATGAAAAAAGGAAAATGGTTACTCTGGGCGCTAGAGGCTAAAACAAAGGCAAGCCAAGCCCTTGCCGCACCGTTTCAGCCAAGCGGGAATTCCCTTTTGCAGGCTGAGGCAGAACAAGAATTGGAATGGTTAAAAGCAGCGAAGTAAACAGCTGTTTAATGAAAAAACATTGCTTTCCCCCTATTCCCTATAGAAAATATTAACCCTCTTGTATAAAGAGGGTTTTTGCACTGCTAAGAAAGGATAAATTTTCAGCTGGAAAAAAATTCGACGTAGTCGGAAATTTTAGGAACACAGTATAAGTAGGGCTACACCTCTGTCTGCGCCCAAAGGCAGGGCTCACCAATCGGCGAGTTTTCTTTATGCTTTAAGGAGATGTCAATTTCGAGAAGGCAATATCGGTGCAGCTCCGCCAGCCAAGGAGTGGATTGTGTAAAGATTAGGTAAAATATCCTCTGTTTTGTTGTACTGGGCTAAGGTTCCTTATACTCTAGAAGGAAAGCGAAACAAGCAACATAGTTGGACGGAGAAAATGTGGTAGAATCCAGTAAAGAAAATAACTTCCTTTAGAGAGGTGTAAGATGCACATTACAGTTGTGGGAACAGGGTATGTTGGTCTTGTGACGGGAGTCGGGCTGGCGACAATCGGACATCGCGTCACCTGTCTGGACATTGATAAGGAGAAGGTGACGCGTCTGCAAAGTGGAGAGGTGCCAATTTACGAACATGGTCTTGCTGAATTAATGAGGGAGCAAATGGCGCAAGAATTGCTTACGTTTACAACAAATGCGCAGGAGGCGTATGCGAGGGGAAAGGTTGTTTTTATTGCGGTGGGAACGCCGTCAAACCCAGATGGGTCCGCAAATTTAACGTATATTACGCAAGTATGCGCTGAGATTGGAATGTACGCCAGGCAGGATATGATTGTAGTAACAAAAAGCACGGTTCCTGTTGGGACAAATGATTATATAAAGGAAACCATCGAGCGGCATCTATGCTCAGATGTAGCGATTAGTATGGCTTCTAACCCTGAATTTTTGCGGGAGGGCTCAGGTGTGCATGACTTTTTTCAGGGAGATCGTATTGTAATCGGAACAGCTGATGAGCCGACAGCGAGTGTGCTTGAAGAGCTGTTCAAACCGCTCGCAATTCCTATTTTTAAAACCGATATTCGTAGCGCGGAGATGATTAAATACGCTTCTAATGCGTTCCTGGCAACAAAAATAAGCTTTATTAATGAGATTTCAAATATATGCGAGAAGCTTCATGCCAATATTGAGGATGTAGCAGCCGGGATGGGGCTTGATAAGCGGATTGGAAGTCAGTTTTTGAAGGCGGGCATTGGCTACGGCGGCTCATGTTTTCCAAAGGATACCGATGCGCTTGTCCAAATTGCTGGTAATGTGAAGCATGATTTTCAGCTGCTAAAGGCAGTGATTGAAGTAAACAATAAGCAGCAGACCTCGCTTGTGCAGAAGGCAAAGCAGTTGATGGATCTAAATGGAAAAAGGATTGCGATGCTTGGGCTGGCATTTAAGCCAAATACAGATGATATGCGGGAAGCACCTTCGCTCGTAATTGCTGATCAGCTGCTTACAGAGGGAGCATATGTTGTTGCATATGACCCACAGGCTAAGGAAAATGCAAAGCTCCTGTTACCTCATATTCAATATGTCGGCAGCATTGATGAGGCAATTTCAGAGGCAGATGCTGTGTTTCTTGTGACAGAGTGGGATGAAATTAAGCAGTATCCGTTAGAGCAATATGTGGAGCTTATGAGGCAGCCTGTCATATTTGATGGCCGAAATTGTTTTGAGCTGGAGAGGGTAAGGCAATATGCGATAGATTATTATTCGATCGGACGTGTACCGGTGCTACGCAGGCAGATTTCGGTGTAATATCGTCCGCTTTGTAATACTGTACTCATTTCATAAACATCTAAAAACACCACTGCCAATGGAGCAGCGGTGTTTTTTTTACTTCTGATAGGATAGCGCTAACAATGAGGAGCAGATCCGTGCTTTTTTGATATTATACGTAAAGAGAGGAGCATAATTCAGGACGTTTGAAGAAAAATAACGATACGTATTTTTGTAAAAGTAGGTGTGACGATGCTTTCATTTTCTATATATGCGGAGGCATTTATTCTCTGTTTTCTTATCGCCTTTTTTGCGACTCCTTTCGTGATTTGGCTTTCATGCCGCTTGGGAATCGTAGACAAGCCGAATGAGCGGAAGGTGCATACGCGTGTGATGCCGCGCATAGGGGGATTGGCTATTTTAGCGGGCGCTGTAGCTGGACTGTTGTTTTTGCCGATTTCATTTCCCGGATTTTCCGGTATTTTGTTAGGGTCCATTATTATTATTGCGACGGGGCTGCTTGATGATATATATACGCTTCCCGCCTTATATAAGCTAATTGGACAGATGGCTGCTGCGGTTGTGCCGATTGCATCTGGCATCTCGATTAATAAGTTTATGCTTCCATTTTATGGGGAAATTAATTTGGATGTAACAAGCTATATCATTACATTTCTTTGGATTATTCTTGTTACCAATTCCATCAACCTCATTGATGGTCTCGATGGCTTAGCCGTTGGTGTATCAACAATTGCGCTTACTATTATGCTGTCCATCGCAGTCGCGCAACAGCAGTATTTCCTCATCGGCTATATCGTTATTTTAATGGCAAGCAACCTAGGTTTTCTTGTATTTAATTTTCACCCAGCTAAGATTTTCATGGGGGATGTGGGCTCCCTTTTTTTAGGATATTCCGTCTCGCTTATTTCCATTGTCGGCTTTTTTAAAGGGATTGCTTTAACA
This sequence comes from Ectobacillus funiculus, assembly GCF_004138295.1. Taxonomy (GTDB): domain Bacteria; phylum Bacillota; class Bacilli; order Bacillales; family Bacillaceae_G; genus Ectobacillus; species Ectobacillus funiculus. The sequence goes on from NZ_SCFM01000036.1 coordinate 8,040, forward strand.
AGCGTGCTTGTTCCGATTATTATTTTAGCTATTCCATTGTCAGATACGTTTTTTGCTGTCATTCGGCGCTTGTTAAATCGCCAAAATATTATGGCACCTGACAAGTTTCATCTTCATCATTGCTTGATGAGGCTGGGCTACAGCCACCGCACGAGCGTGTTGATTTTGTACGGAGTGGGCGCTTTGTCAGGCGTGTTCGCCTTCTTTTTTCCGTATGATAATTACCGTTCTGCGGTTGTGCTATTTATTATCTTTTTAGTGCTGGTGGAGCTGTTTGCTGAAATTGTCGGACTTATTGGCAAGCGAAGGCAGCCAATACTGAGCCTATTGCGAAAGCTTGTAATGAAGCAATCTTGAATAGCATTGCTATAGAATGCAGCCTTCTCTGGAGTATGCTGTAATGCCTATTTGAGACAGTACTTGATCGTATATCTCCTCTATAGGAGCAGTAAAAATCAGTTTGTTCAACTTCTAAAAATAAAAAGCTTGGGAGCTGTGTCCCAAGCTTTTTATTCTTCCTCGTTTGATTCAGAGTCATCTGAAGAACTCGAACTTGAACTCTCTGGTGGCAAGTCAAGTGTTTTCCATAGTTTATCGTGTATTTCCTGTTGGCTTTCTTTTTTTGGAATATAGTAGTAAATTCCGTTAATATAGTCATCATCACCGTCAAGGCGAAGTGTTTCAATGCTGGATGCTTTAAAGCCAGAGAATTTTTGATATAAAGCCAAGCCGTCAGAAACTGGGATATCGGTTTTTACATGCTTTCCAATAATTTCGGCAATGTCGTCTAGCTTTGTCACGACAGAAGGGGAATTCAGCTTCTCAACGAGGGCGCCTAAGACTTGTCGTTGTCGCTGTGCGCGGCCGAAGTCGCCCATTGGATCATGCTTCCTCATTCTTACATAGGCGAGCGCTTCTTCCCCGTTTAAGTGCTGCGATCCTTTATGGAAGGAAATCCCTTTTCTTGGGTTTAAATCAGAGCCCTCGACGAAATCAAATGGAACGTCTACTGTAACACCATTTACAGCGTCGACAATTTTTTTAAAGCCCTCAAAGCCAATTTCAACATAATGATCGACTGGAACGTTTAAAAAGTCCTCTACGGTGTTCATTGTCATATCTATGCCGCCGTAGGCATGGGCAGCGTTAATTTTATCAAGCTTATCACGCCCTGAGATGTTTACGCGTGTATCACGCGGAATACTTAGGATTGTGACATGCTTTGTTTTTGGGTTGATGGTAGCAAAGATAATCGAGTCAGTTCTTCCATTCTTTCCGCCTGTAGCATAATCCTCAACACCTGTTAACAGGATACTAAACGGTTTTTTTGTAATTTCCGCCTCTTCTGTCCGAAGCTTTGATTTTTCCCGATCTGACCCGCTATAAATATTAGCTAAGGATAAGAACGGACGAAGGTAGGAATAAGCACCGTATCCTACTCCGCCAATGATTAAGAGCAGAATAGTTACAAGAGCGATGCGCCGCCTTCTCCGCTTCACCCTCTTGCGCTCTTGTATATATTGATGACGATCCTTCATAAGGCAACTCCTTTAAACTTAGATTGAAGCAGCCGATACATCTTGTTCAAGGTATAGCATGTCTCCTTCAGCAATTATGCAGCGACCATTTGTTAGTTCTATGATCCATTCCTGGAATGCTTCCTTTCCGCCTTCCTCTACGTAAGCATCAAAGGTAACATCCTCCAAATAGTGAATATCCTTGATTGTATAGCGAGACTGGCGCAATTCATTTTCGATCTTCCCCAACAGTGTATAGTCCACCTTTGTCTGCATGACGCGCATCAGCTTTCGCTCGACAATTCCAGTATGATTCAAGCCTTCACTTGTACTTTTGCCGTAAGCCCGTATTAAGCCGCCAGCCCCGAGCTTAATGCCGCCGAAGTAACGGGTAACGACAACAACGGTATCTTTTAGTTTGCGCTTTTTTAATACCTCTAGCATCGGAACACCAGCTGTACCGCTCGGCTCACCGTCATCATTTGCTTTTTGAATCTGATCGTGCGCCCCGATTAAATAAGCGGAGCAATTGTGGTTAGCGTTCCAATGTTTCTTTTTTATTTCTTGAATAAAGCTCTGTGCTTCTTCCTCGGTAGTCGCACGGCCTACATAGCAAATAAAGCGGGATTTCTCTATAATAATTTCATGTTCTCCGTACCCTTTAACAGTAAAGTATTGTGCTAACAATGCTATACGCCCCTATTCATTAAAATTACCTATAAGCCTTATTCTAAAAGGGAACTTTTCGAGTTTCAAACATTTTCTCATTTTTTGTCAGTCGAATGAAGTGAAAATATCGAAGGATTCTATATTTTTTGTTGAAACTTGCAAAATAAATCATTATAATGTGTATCTTTCGCTGCCTAGGGAAGATACTTCTTTTTGGCAATATTAAGAAAGTATAACCTTCCGGGTGACGTCTAGCTCCCAAGACCCAAAATGGCAGGTCTTGTCCGCTTTTCTTATTTTCGTGTACAATGTACAGAATGAAGGGAAATTTGCTTTATAAGGATGGTAACATGATGAGAACCGCGATTGTGACGGACAGCACAGCATACATACCGGAAGAAATAAGGCGGCAGCTGGACATTCAGATGATCCCTCTGAATGTTATTTTTGGCGATGCTTCTTATCAGGAGGAGCTGGAATTACAGGCTGATCAATTTTATATAAAGGTGAATGAGCAGGCGGCACTTCCGAAAACCTCACAGCCTGCAATCGGTTTGTTTGTTAAGTTGTTTGAGGATTTGTCCCGTGAGTATGACGCCATTATCAGCATTCATTTATCAAGCGGGATTAGTGGGACATATCAAACTGCTACGGCGGCTGCTCAAATGGTGGACGGTGCACGCATTTATACATATGATTCAGAAATTAGCTGTGCGATCCAAGCGTTCTATGTATTGGAAGCAGCGCGAATGGCCATAGCAGGCAAGACGCCGGAGGAAATTATGCCGCGTATGGACGAGATAAAACAATCAGCTAATGCGCTTTTTGTTGTGGATGATTTAAACCACCTGCAGCGGGGAGGACGTTTAAGCAGTGCACAAGCATTCATCGGGAGTTTGCTTCAAGTCAAACCGTTACTGCACTTCGAAAATAAAGTAATTGTACCGCTGGAAAAGATCCGGACACGTAAAAAAGCACTAAAGCGAGTGATAGAATTGTTTGAAGAGGATGCCCGTCAAGGTTTGCCGATGGAGGCCGTTGTGATTCACGCCAACCGAGAGGAAGAGGCACAGGAATTTGCGCAGCAGCTAAGGGAAGCCTATCCGCATGTTGAAGTGGGTGTAGGCTATTTTGGAGCTGTGATTGGTACTCATTTAGGCGAGGGAACGATTGGCTTAGGATGGTATAAGAAGTAATACGGTCGGTGGATGCAAGGCCTGAGAAGCTGGCTTCCCTTCAAACCGTAGTATCTTTTAGTCAATGTAAAAATGGAAGATAATTTTTTTTGTGTTTTTGTAAAAAACAGCTTATTTTGGATATAATTTATCATATACTCCTACTTACTTTTTATAAGAAGCTATTTTATAATGAAATGGAGGTGAAGGCATATGGAACACAATTCAGCGTTATGTCCGAAATTTGAGTCTGCCTTTACGCTTCTTAGCAAGAAATGGACGGGCTTAATTATCCAATCGCTGTTGGCGGGGCCGAAGCGTTTTCGTGAAATGGCGGATATCATTCCGAATATGAGTGATAGGATGCTGTCTGAGAGATTAAAGGAGCTGGAAACTGAAGGAATTGTCGTGCGAACGGTATATCCAGAGGTTCCGGTACGTATTGAGTACGCATTATCCGAAAAAGGAACAGCTCTTGAAACCGTTATGCAGGAAGTGCAAAAATGGGCAGAGCAATGGGTATAAGAGGAGTTTGTGAAGGTGTAACAAAATGTTCGCATTTTGTTACACCTTTTTTACATTGTAAAAAGGTATGAATTTCCATCCGGGAGCGGATTCGACGTAGTCAGAAACTTTAGGGATACAGTATTAGTGCAGCTATGCCGCTGTTTTCACCAAGGTCAGGGCTCGCCAGTCGGCGAGTTTTTTTACGACAAATTGTAACAAACATATACTGGTAATTTATAAGAGAATGTCGAGAGGCGCTTGCTATGTAAGCGTTTTTCAACATGGATTGACAAGGTTAGGAGCAATATTTCATGATTCTACAATCTACGTGTTACATTTATTTTACAAATTTGTAACAACGCCAAATTTTATTGGTAAATATGGTATAAATTTATTTGGGAAAGGGAAGGTGTGAATATTATGAACAATTGGAAAGCCGTATCTTGCGCGATCGCCGCAGGATTGATGATATTTACGACAACAGCTCCGGCAGTAATGGCCGAAGACAACATCCAAGTAGAGTCCACTGTGAGAGCGCAGCAGATTCAAGAGTATCAAAAGCAAATTAGTGACGTGAAGAAAGAAATTGAAAAGTACGAACAAGACCGGATTGAGAATGAGCAAAAGAAAGCGGAAACGCAAAAGAACTTAACAGAAACGCAGCAGCTGATTGTGCAAAAAAATGAGGAAATTGCAGCGCTTGAGAAGAAGATTGAGCAGCGTGAGTATGTAATTAAAAATCGTCTGGTTGCACTTCAATCTCAACAGAGATCAAATATGGTAACGGACGTTATTGTAGACGCAGAGAGTTTGTCAGATTTGCTCGACCGCATCAGTTCTGTAAGTTTAATTTTCCAATCGGACAAGGATATTTTAGAAGCACAGCAGCGTGATGAAGATGCAGTGAAGGCAGCGCAAGAACTTGTTGTGCAAAAACAAAAAGAGCTTACTGAGGTTGCTGCTTCTTTAGATAAGGTAAGTGCGGAAATAGAGGCAGCTCGCCAAGCGAAGCAAGGGGCTGTTGATGAGCTTGAAGGGAAAATTCAACAGCTTGTTCAAGAAGACCTAGATGAGAAAGCAAGAAAAGAACTAGAAGAAGCAGCTATGTTTGCACAGCGTATGGCTAATGAAACGTCTATTACTACAGATGAACAGGCGGCACCAACGCAGGAAGCAGCAGCACCAGCGCAGGAAGCAGCGGCACCAGCACAGACAGCAGCGGCAAAACCAGCACAGGAAGCGGCAAAACCAGCGCAGACTGCACCGGCACAGACTGCACCGGCAAAACCAGCACCGGCAAAACCAGCTCCAGCTCCAGCGCCAACATCAGGCGGTGTTGTAGCTAAGGCACAGCAATACTTAGGTGTTCCTTATGTATTCGGCGGCGCATCTCCAAGCGGTTTTGACTGCAGTGGATTCATCTCTTATGTATATGGTAAAGCACGTACGGACGTAAGCGGCTACTGGAATTCTGTATCTCGCATTAGCCGTGATCAATTACAGCCAGGAGATCTTATCTTTTTCCAAAATACATATAAACCTGGTCCATCTCATATCGGAATTTACGTTGGAAACAACACAATGATTCATGCAGGCGATAGTGGCATTGCATATTCTAATCTTAGCAGCAGCTATAATCAATCACACCTCCTAGGGTACGGCAGATTCTAAAAATAAACAGGCTTTCCAATGAAACAGCACACTTTAAGCTGATAACTTGCTATTTTCATAGCGGGTTATCAGCTTTTTTGCGTTTTGCCAGCTTTAGCTGGCATTGCTACAATGGGCAGTAAAAAGGGGGATTAACATGTACTCAGCTGAGCTTTGCGCATTTTTGGAGGGAAGACGGCTTCTTCCGGGAGAACTGCCTTTTTCAGAGGAATTACTGCGTCAGCATCAAAGAGAGGGGTTTCTTGCAGCAGAGTCAAGTGTAAAACGGGTGAACCAGGGATATCATTGTACACGGTGCGGTAATGGAGATCCACTGTTTTTCGCGCGTTTTTCTTGTTCGCGCTGCCAAACAATTTGTACATATTGTCGTCGCTGCATCACGATGGGCAGAACGAGTGAATGCACACCGCTGTTTTACTGGAAAGGGCCATCAGCAGACAGGGGAGGGATGCAGGTAAAGTTTGTCTGGAAGGGTGTTCTTTCAGATGGACAGCGTACCGCTTCAGAAGCAGTCTTACATGCAATTGAGCATAAGGAGGAGTGTCTGATTTGGGCAGTGTGCGGTGCCGGGAAAACAGAGATGCTATTTGCCGGTATCTATGCTTCTCTTGCAAAGGGAGAGCGGGTTTGTATTGCGACGCCGCGTACGGATGTTGTGCTGGAGCTCGAACCGCGGCTCAGGCAGGTGTTTACGAATATTCCGATCGCAGCATTATATGGCGGCAGTTCGGATCGACATACGCAAGCTCCGTTAACAATTGCTACAACACATCAGCTGCTTCGCTATTTCCATGCCTTTGATACAGTCATTATTGATGAGGTAGATGCATTTCCATATTCGGCTGATGCCTCTTTGCAATATGCGGTAGAGAACGCGAAAAAAGCAGCTGCAGCTATTATTTATGTGACGGCTACACCGAATCGGCGCTGGAAGAAGGAAGCGCGAGCTGGAACGCGGAAGGCTGTTATTATTCCAGTGCGATATCATCGCCATCCTTTGCCAATTCCCTCCTTCTCTTGGTGCGGCAACTGGAAGGGGAAGCTCAAGAGGCACGTGCTTCCGAAAAACATTATGCATTGGATAGAGAAGCATGCAGCTGCCGGGCGTCCCATCCTGTTATTCGTGCCGCATATTCGGCAGGTTGAGCCTGTTGCAGCTATTCTAAAGCAGCTAGATAACCGAATCGAAGGCGTGCATGCAGAGGACCCGCTGAGAAAAGAAAAGATTCGTTTATTTCGGACAGGGGATATTCCGCTGTTAGTTACGACAACTATTTTAGAGCGAGGCGTTACAATAACTGATGTGCAGGTGGCTGTACTTGGAGCTGAGGAGAATGTGTTTACGGAAAGTGCACTTGTGCAAATTGCGGGAAGAGCTGGGCGGAATGCAGCTTACCCGAAGGGGGATGTGATTTATTTTCACTACGGCAAAACAGAGGAAATGGCAGCGGCGAGGCGGCATATTGAAACAATGAATAAAGAAGCCGAGCGAAAGGGATGGCTTGTATGACAGGACATTGTTTACTTTGCTTTGAGAATCTGTCATACGCCCTTGGCTGGTTTTCATTTCTCGTAAAGGGAGAAGAACAGCTGATTTGCCAGGAGTGTGAAGAGAAATTTGAAAGGATAGAGGGAGAGCTGTGCGCAATATGCGGACGTTCGCTGGAACGCCTTGCCCCTTCGCATCAAGAAAAAGGGATGTGCAAGGATTGCTTGCGCTGGGAGGAGGGGCCGATGCGGGGAGCATTGCTGCAAAATCGCTCCTTATATGTCTACGATGATTGGGCGAAGGCGGTATTGGCCCGCTATAAGTTTCGCGGCGATGCGATCCTTTCTGAAATTTTTCACAAGGAGATACGGCAGCTGTATAAGCATCTCCCGCAATCCTGCCGGGTAATTCCCGTGCCGCTTAGCAGCGAAAGGCAATATGAGCGCGGTTTTAATCAGGCTGAGCTGCTTGCAGCTTGCTTACCGTACATGAAATCACCTCTTATTACGCGTGTTCACACTGAAAAACAAAGCAAAAAGACTCGGATGGAGCGTCTGCAGACACAGTCCCCATTTTTGTTGTCCTCCCGTATTCAATTGGAAGGTGAGCATATTTTGCTGGTTGATGATGTATACACGACAGGTACAACGTTACGCCAAATAGGAAAGGTGTTGCGGGAACAGGGAGCAGCTGCTGTGTACGCTTTGACTGTATTTCGGGGATGAAAATTGCCAGGATAGTGAAAGTATATATCTACTATCCTTGTATTTTAGTGAGGTGTAAATTTCCAGATGGAGGTGGATTCGACGTAGTTAGAAATTTTAGGAGTGCAGTGTAAGTGCAACTACGCCTCTGTCTTCGCCTAACGGCTCGCCAATCGGCGAGTTTTCTTTACACTGTAAGAAAAAGTATAAATTTCCAGCAGGAAGTCAATTCGACGTAGTCGGAAATTTTAGGAATACAGTGTAAGTGCAACTACGCCTCTGTCTTCGCCTAACGGCTCGCCAATCGGCGAGTTTTCTTTAAAAATCAACAGAAATCGCTTTTGAATGTCGAATAATGGCATAAAAACACGACAAGACAGTTTGGACTTTCCCTCTCTTTATCCGTTATAGTCAAATTGTGGGGTTTTTCCCACGAGTTTATGATTGAAGGGAATGGGAATCATGCAACAAGGTACAGTAAAATGGTTTAACGCAGAAAAAGGATATGGCTTCATCACAGTAGAAGGTGGAGAAGATATCTTTGTACACTTTTCTGCGATTCAAACAGATGGCTTCAAGACACTAGAAGAAGGACAACGTGTATCCTTCGATGTTACAGAAGGAAACCGCGGCGCACAAGCTGCAAACGTTGTGAAGCTATAAGAGCCCAGTTTATAAGCAGCATACGCTTCATATAAAATAGGGAAACGCAATGCCACCTCCATTCTTTAATGGAGGTTTTATCGTAAGCGCTTGCTTTTTGTGGGTGAAATAAGAATTGAATCCCCAGCATACTTAGCTGAGGCCGAAGAGTGAGGAAAAATGAAAGGGTTTACATGTGATTATCTTAAAGATTTATATTGATGATATACATGTCGAATCTTTAGATAAAATTACGATGAAATAACTTAGACACTAAGCTTTTTTATATATTATAGTTAGGGTAAGCATTGGTATATGAGTTTACGATTGAAGGGAATGGGAAAGCATGCAACAAGGTACAGTGAAATGGTTTAATGCCGAAAAAGGATTCGGGTTTATTCAAGTTGAGGGCGGAGACGATGTCTTCGTTCATTTCAGTGCGATTCAAGGATCAGGCTTTAAAACACTAGAAGAGGGTGCAAAGGTAGAGTTTGAAATTGTACAGGGTGCACGTGGCCCGCAGGCAGCGAACGTAGTAAAGCTATAACAATTACTAGTTCATTTGTATAGAGCTCTGGTTATTTGCAGAAAAATGGAGTCCATTTTTGACTTTTTAATGGTTAATCCGTTATAGTCAAATTGTGGGCTAAACCACAAGATTTAAGATTGAAGGGAATGGAAGGCATGCAAGGAAAAGTAAAATGGTTTAATGCAGAAAAAGGATTTGGTTTTATCGAGCGTGAAAATGGAGACGACGTATTCGTACACTTCTCTGCAATCCAAACAGACGGCTACAAGTCTTTAGAAGAAGGCCAAGAAGTAGAATTCGATATCGTTGAAGGCGCACGCGGTCCGCAAGCAGCGAACGTAGTAAAGCTATAATAACCCGTTTATAAGCAGCTCGTGCTTTACATAAATCAGGGAAAAAGCACACCAACCCCCGTTTTGCAAAACGGGGGTTTTTCATATTTCACTGTAAGAAAGTATAAATTTCTAGCCGGCCCGATGCAGCGCATCAATCAGTATACCGCTGCAAAGCTAGTAAAGCTTCTTATTCAGACAGCTAATAAAATTTCTAAACAGCTTGATTGTGCTGGCCGCTAGGATTTTCGTTCCCATACTGTTTTGAACGAGTGGATGCAGCAGCGTGATCCCTGTTCAATGTATAATAGACGCCAACGCCGATCAAAACAAGAAGAGAACAGTATAAATATAAAGAGCTTAAATGAATATGAACCGCAGCCAAGCCGATTACAAATGAACCAAGACCAACTCCGCTGTCAAAGATGGAAAGAAAGGTCGCGGTAGCCACTCCTCTTCGCTGGGGAGCAGCGTTTTGAACAGCAATTGTTTGAAAGCATGGGAATAGCGTGCCCCATCCGAGACCGATACAAGCTGCCGAAAGCAGAAACAGAAAGGTTGTATGTGCCATACTAAGCAGCAGCATGCCGAGTGCAAAGAAAATAATCGCCGGATAAATAATGACATTTGCACCGCGCTTGTCAAACAGTTTTCCCGTAAACGGTCTCGATAGCAGCATAACAACGGCATAGACAACAAAAAAGTAGCTCGCTGCTTTTGCTAAACCAATGTCCTTTGCGTATACCGATACAAAGGAAAGTATGGAGGCATACACAAATGAGAAAAAGGCTGCGGTCACAGAGATGCGGACGGCGGAGACCTCAAATAATTGCTTAATGTGAAAGGCTGCTTGTGTTTTCGTCGCTACAGTCTGTTGTTCCTTAGGCAATCGGAGGGAGCCGCCGAGAATCAAGGCGAAAAGCGCAAAGATGCTGCTTATGATAAAGGAAGTGGTTGCGCCCCATTTATAAAAGGTAGTGAGCCCGACAAATGGGCCAATAACCATCGCCAGGTTCATTGCCATGGCATAATAGCCCATACCTTCTCCTTTACGCGAATTTGGAATTAAATCAGCCACAATTGTGCCGCATACAGTGGTTACAATTCCAAAGCTAATGCCATGCATAAAGCGGAGTACGAGCAGGCTTCCTATAGAATGCATAAAGAAATAAAATAGGTCAGCGATTAGAAATAGACATAAAGAGAGGAGCAGCAGTGATCGTTTTTCGATTCGTCCAAGCCACTGACCGGCAATCGGCCGGATCAGAATAGCTGCAAGCAGAAACACTGTAACAACAAGACCTGCATCTGTCGCCTGACCGTGCAGGTCTTCTAGCGCATACAGCGGCAAAATGACAAGCAAGCAGTAAAATGTTAAAAACAAAAACAATGTACTGGCGGAAATGCTAATAAAGTTTCTTGTCCATAACTTTTCTGAGTTCATATTCTCTCCTCCTCAAGCATGAGATCCTTAAGCCAATCAGAGAGAAGCATTTGTAGCTGCGTTTGTGAAAGACCGGACAGAGAGTTAAGCAGTGATTGATGTGTATGAAGAACAGCCTGCTCCCACTCTGGAAAAGATGCAATTGCTTCGTCCGTTAGCACAATTTGCTTCGCACGTTTGTCCTTGCAGGGAATTTGCTTTACGTACCCTTGCTTAATGAGCCGCTGAATGGTCCGGGTCATAGGAGGGGCTTCTACAGATAAATATTCGCATAGCTCCGTTTGTGTTAGTGTGCCCTTGATATGTAGAGTGTACAAAACGGACCATTGTGCGCTATACAATCCGAAAGGCTGTAAGGCTTCGTTTATTCTTTTTGTCAGTTGTCGGGACAACTGGTTAATAGAGTGAAATAAATGGTGATGATTTGACATGATATCTCTCCCTGTTTGTTAAATTAGTTACCTAGGTAAATTTATCATACTCCTCTAGTGTGGTCAAATCATTGAAAGCCGCTTTTCTTCACATGTAACGAATTATTCATATTTTGGTTTGGCTTTTGCTTTGTCTGAGGGATATACTATAAGTGTCAGGTACACTCTCTCTTTCAACAAAATTCGTGAAAAAGGAAGTGTTTTTTTCTACATTTTGCGATTTGTGGAAGGGATATTCGACATCCCGTCGAATATAGTACTACATAGCTTGAAAGGAGGAGTTCATCTATGAAATTCAACATTCGCGGTGAAAATATTGAGGTAACTCCAGCACTAAGAGAGTATGTGGAGAAGAAGCTCAGCAAGCTTGAGCGCTATTTTGATACCTTTCCGGAAATCAAAGTAAATCTTAAGGTGTACTCTGATCAGCAGCGTGTGGAAGTGAATATTCCGTTTCCAGATTTATTGCTTCGTGCCGAGGAAGCTCACACAGATATGTACGCAGCAATTGATTTGGTCGTTGATAAATTAGAAAGACAAATTCGCAAGCATAAAACAAAAGTAAATCGCAAAGTGCGTGAAAAGGTTGCCGTGGCAGCGACAGAAGCCCCATCCCAAGACGTTCTTGATGAGGATGATATTGAGCTTGTGCGTACGAAGCGATTTGACCTCAAGCCAATGGACATTGAAGAAGCCATTTTACAAATGAACATGCTAGGACATAATTTCTTCGTGTTTACAAATTCTGAAACAAATGAAACAAGTGTTGTGTATACACGTAGGGATGGAAAATACGGCTTAATTGAGACAAAATAATGATTTATGCGAGGCGCGTTCCGAACGGATCGTGCCTTTTGTGTGCGCACCCAGTTCTGCAAATTGTTAATCTTAGAGAGGCTCCCCGCCCTGCCCTCGTGTCTGTCCTTTTGCTATAGTATTGGCATATTTATAATGCAAGTGTTACAATTAGCCTATCTTGACTTTTCTTTCTTACTTTTAAAAGTCCTCGTATTATGTATATAAATAAAGAACTACTAAGAAAGTTTTAGGCTTTCTATAATGAAAGCAATAATGAAATAGCATTTTCAGTTCATTTGAAAAATTTTTCGGTAAAAGAGGAGCGTATGCCATGATTGGGATTTTAAAAAAGGTATTTGATACGAATCAACGTCAAATTAACCGTATGCAAAAAATCGTGGATCAGATAGAAGAATTAGAGCCGCAGATTTCTGCCTTATCCGATGAACAGCTGCAGGCAAAGACACCAGCATTTAAGGAGCGTCTCACAAAAGGTGAAACGTTGGATGATTTGCTTCCAGAAGCTTTCGCAGTTGTTCGTGAGGCTGCGAAGCGCGTACTTGGTATGCGTCCGTATCAGGTTCAGCTCACGGGGGGCCTTGCCCTTCATGAAGGAAACATCGCTGAGATGAAAACAGGGGAAGGGAAAACCTTAACTTCTGCGCTCCCGGTATATCTGAATGCTTTAACAGGAAAAGGCGTGCATGTCGTGACGGTTAATGAATACCTAGCACATCGTGATGCAACCGAGATGGGAAGGCTTCATGAGTTTCTTGGCCTGACAGTTGGTCTAAACCTGAACTCGCTATCTCGTGAGGAAAAGCAAGTGGCTTATGCAGCTGATATTACGTATACGACAAATAATGAGCTTGGTTTCGATTATTTGCGCGATAACATGGTGCTGTACAAGGAACAGTGTGTACAACGCCCGCTTTCCTTTGCGATTATAGATGAGGTAGACTCAATTTTAATTGACGAAGCACGTACACCTCTTATTATCTCCGGACAAGCGAAAAAGTCAGCAGATCTGTATATATTCGCGAATGCATTTGTGCGCACGCTCAATAAGGAAGCCGATTTTTCTTACGATGAAAAAACAAAAAATGTCATGCTGACAGAAGAGGGCATCACAAAAGCGGAAAAGGCGTTTCATATTGAAAACCTATTCGATTTAAAACATGTAACGCTGCTGCATCATATTAATCAGGCGCTTCGCGCACATGTTGTCATGCAGCGCGATATTGACTACGTGGTGCAGGACGGTGAAATTGTAATTGTTGACCAATTCACAGGCCGCTTAATGAAGGGGCGTCGTTATAGCGAAGGCTTGCATCAGGCAATTGAGGCAAAGGAAGGCGTCGAAATTCAAAATGAAAGCATGACGCTTGCGACGATTACATTCCAAAACTACTTCCGGATGTACGAAAAGCTTGCTGGTATGACTGGTACAGCGAAGACGGAAGAAGAGGAATTCCGTAATATTTATAATATGAACGTCCTTGTCATCCCTACGAATCGTGATGTGCAGCGTGATGACCGTCCAGATTTGATTTTCAAATCTATGGAGGGCAAGTTTAACGCAGTTGTGGGGGACATTGTGGAGCGCCATCGTAAAGGACAGCCTGTTCTTGTTGGTACAGTTGCAATTGAAACATCGGAGCTGATTTCCAAAATCCTTACGCGCAAGGGCGTGCGTCACAACGTCCTAAACGCCAAAAATCATGCGCGTGAAGCTGATATTATTGCGGATGCTGGACAAAAGGGAGCCGTAACCATTGCAACAAATATGGCGGGGCGCGGTACGGATATTAAGCTAGGAGAAGGCGTGAAGGAAGTTGGCGGCCTTGCGGTTATTGGTACAGAGCGCCATGAAAGCCGACGTATTGACAATCAGCTGCGCGGTCGTTCGGGGCGTCAAGGTGACCCGGGTGTCACACAGTTCTACTTGTCCATGGAGGACGAGCTTATGCGCCGCTTCGGCTCTGATAATATGAAAGCGATGATGGATCGTCTTGGTATGGATGATACACAGCCGATTGAAAGTAAAATGGTTTCTCGTGCAGTAGAATCGGCCCAAAAACGTGTAGAAGGAAATAACTTTGATGCACGTAAGCAGCTATTACAATATGATGATGTGCTTCGTCAGCAGCGCGAGGTGATTTACAAGCAGCGTCAAGATGTACTTGAAGCAGAAAATCTTCGTACGATTATTGAAGGGATGATGCAGGGTACGATCGAAAGATCCGTAGCAGCTCATACGGCAGAAGATCTTGAGGAAGAATGGAACATAAAAGGTTTAATTACTTTCCTTGAGACAACGGTTCTTGAAGAAGGCGATATAACAGAGGACGAGCTGCGCCGCCTCGCTCCGGAGGAGATGAGCGAGGTCATCATCCAAAAGGTGAAAGAGCATTATGATGCGAAAGAGGAGCAGCTTCCATATGAACAGCTTCGTGAATTCGAGAAGGTAGTTGTGCTGCGCGTTGTTGATTCAAAGTGGATGGAGCATATTGATGCGATGGATCATTTACGCGAAGGCATTCACTTGCGTGCGTATGGCCAAATTGACCCGCTTCGTGAGTACCAAATGGAAGGGTTCGCGATGTTCGAAGCAATGGTTGCGGCTATCGAGGAAGAAGTATCTCGTTACATTATGAAGGCGCAAATTGAGAACAACTTAGAGCGTCAAGAGGTTGCACAAGGAGAGGCTGTTCATCCAAAAGATGACGGCGCTGACGTAAAGAAGAAGCCTGTTGTGAAGGGTGAACAAGTTGGCCGCAATACTCCATGCCCATGTGGCAGTGGTAAGAAATATAAGGCTTGTCACGGTGCATTTGAATAAAATTAGGACTAATCTCCCTTGTTCCTTAGATTAAGAAAGCATTCCTTTTTGGGTGCTGTCAGCTTTTTCTCGCTTTTCTTATATGAATGGTTGACTTCAAGCAGGGATTTGAGGGAAGATACAACATATACACGTCATGCGGGCAAACTCTCTCTGCTTAGGCAGAGAGAGTTTGCTTTGTGAATAAGCTATCTTCAAATACAATATAGAGGTGGATAACATGGAATTAACAGAAATTCGACAAGAGTTAGAGAAAATGGCTAAGCGATTAGCGGACTTTAGGGGGTCTCTTTGACCTCGCTGGCAAAGAGCAGCGTATTGAAGAACTAGATGAAATGATGTCTGACCCTAGCTTTTGGGATGATCAAAAAAGCGCACAGGTTGTTATTAATGAAGCGAATGTGTTAAAGGAACAGGTTGGGCAGTTTAACGAAATGAATGAAATGCACGAAAACTTGGAAGTAACCCATGAGCTTGTGAAAGAAGAATACGATGAAGAACTGAAGCAGGAGCTTGAGCGTGAGGTTCGCACGCTTTTACAAAGCATGAACGAATTCGAGCTTCAGCAGCTGCTAAGCGATCCATATGACAAAAATAATGCGATTTTAGAATTGCATCCAGGTGCAGGTGGAACAGAGTCGCAGGACTGGGGCAGTATGCTGCTGCGTATGTATACACGCTGGGCAGAAAAACGCGGCTTTAAAGTAGAAACACTGGATTACTTGCCGGGTGATGAAGCAGGTATTAAGAGCGTCACGCTTTCAATCAAAGGACATAATGCGTATGGATATTTAAAAGCCGAAAAAGGTGTACACCGCCTTGTACGTATTTCTCCATTCGACTCTTCGGGCCGCCGGCATACATCATTTGTATCCTGCGAGGTTATGCCGGAGTTTGACGACAATATTGAAATTGACATCCGCACTGAGGATTTGAAAATTGACACGTACCGAGCAAGTGGTGCGGGTGGACAGCATATTAACACGACGGACTCTGCTGTTCGGATTACACACGTTCCTACAAACACGGTTGTAACATGTCAGACAGAGCGTTCTCAAATTAAAAACCGTGAGCGTGCGATGAAAATGCTTCAGGCGAAGCTCTATCAAAAGAAATTAGAAGAGCAGCAGGCGGAACTGGACGAGATTCGCGGTGAACAAAAGGAGATCGGCTGGGGCAGCCAAATCCGCTCCTACGTGTTCCATCCATACTCCCTTGTAAAGGATCATCGTACAAATACCGAGATTGGAAATGTACAAGCAGTCATGGACGGAGAAATTGATACGTTTATTGACGCATACCTGCGTTCTCGCATGGCATAAAAGCAAAACATGCGGTTCTGCAAAAGATAATGCAGGGAAGTAGCCCTTATGATCCTCGTCACAAAAGGTAGTTTTCTTTTGGTGGCGGGGTTCTCTTATGAATAAGGAATCTCTTAGATGAGACTCTTTCACTTAGCTTTAGGCTGCCACTTCATAAGGCTGAGGAAAGATTAAAGATCATAAAGAAAACTCGCCGATTGGCGAGCCCTACTTATACTGTGTTCCTAAAATTTCCGACCACGTCGAATTCACTTCTTGCTGGAAATTTATACTTTCCTACAGTATAAAAAAATGCCAACGCGATGTTGGCGAATGGGGAGAAAACGGAGAATGTCTTTGTATTCTCTCTATTGGGGAATATAAGGGGAAGAGAAGTTGTATAGCAGCTTCTCTTTTTATGAATGGCATGTATATCATAATCGATATACATATTTGCTGTAAAAAGTCGAAAATTAAGGAATATATAGAGAGGGCTTATAAAAACCCTTCTTATAATGTTTGCTTTCGATAGTACAGAAAATAGAAAAGTATTACTGTAAATAAAAAAAGATATAGCGTGTTTTGGGGGATTTAAAAGTGAAACGGAACGAAGTAGATTATCATCCAAGTGTAGGAATCATCTTAGAATATTTGTACATTCTTCTTGGTTCGGCTGTTATTGCAATTGTTTTTAATGTAGTTTTATTGCCAAACAAAATTGCTTCAGGCGGTGTAAGCGGCATTAGTACGATTTTGTATGCTGTATTTAACTGGCAGCCCGCTTATGTACAATGGTGCTTTAATATTCCTTTGTTTATTGCCGGGGTTATCTTTCTTGGTAAGAAGTTTGGCGCCAAAACGCTTATAGGCACTTTGTTTTTACCCTTTGTTGTGTATTTAACACGGGATTGGCAGCCGGCGACACATGAACCATTGCTTGGCGCTTTATTTGGCGGTGTTGGAGTTGGTATTGGCCTTGGGATTGTCTTTCGCGGGAAGGCTTCTACAGGCGGAACGGATTTAGCGGCACAAATTGTTCATAAGTATACAGGGCTGAGCCTGGGGATGTGTGTTGCGGTCATCGATGGCTTGATTGTAGTAACGTCTGCAATTGTATTTAGTCTAGAGAGTGGAATGTATGCTCTATTGAGTTTATATGTGACAAGCAAAACAATTGATATTATCCAGGTCGGCTTTAGCCGCTCGAAAACAGCGCTGATTATTACGAATCACGAGCAGGAAGTGCGGCGCGGTATTTTTGAGGAAATTGACCGCGGTGTAACAACGTTTCCAGGGAAGGGCGGCTTCACAGATGATGAGCGTCCTGTACTGATGTGCGTTGTACACCAAAGGGAGTTCACAAAATTGAAACAACTTGTGCGACGTCTTGATCCTTCAGCCTTTGTTATCGTAATGGATGCCTCAGAGGTGCTTGGGGAAGGATTTAGCAGAGCATAATTTTTTTCCAAATCACGGAAGGGTTATTATAATAAAAAATGGTATGAAATTCTTTCCAAGTAGGAGGTGAGAAAAATGAATAAGAAATTGTTAGCTGTTGTGGCAGGGGCAACTCTTCTTTTAAGCTTAGGTGCATGTGGAAAAACAGAAGAAAACACATCTTCTAATTCAAAATCCAATCAAACGGCAAGTAGTGGTGCAGATCCGGATAAGGTGTTTCAGCAAAGCTGTGCAAGCTGTCACGGCAATGATCTTCAAGGGCAGATTGGACCAAACCTGCAGAAGGTTGGCAATAAATACAGCCAAGAAGAAATTGAGAAAATTATTTTAAATGGACGCGGCAGTATGCCGGCCGGAGTTGTTGAGGGCGAGGATGCAACGAAGCTTGCAGAATGGCTTTCCCAAAAAAAATAAAGACGCAGGAACCTTTTGCTGCTTAGAGCAGAAGGTTCTATATACCCTCTCTAGGCTTAAGTCACTTCTTTTAGTGTAATTTCCACCTCAGAAACCATTCAACGTAGTAGAGATGTTAAATGTAATGAAGCTGCTGTTTTTACCTAACGTCTCGCCAATCAGCGAGTTTTCTATGCACGTTAGGAAAGTATAAATTTCCAGCTGGAGGCGAATTCGACGCAGTCGGAAATTTTAGGAATAAAGTATAAGTGCAACTACGCCTCTGTCTGCGCCTAACGGCTTGCCAATCAGCGAGTTTTCTATATCTGACAAAAGGTACTCTTTTTCTTGTTTGTAACAAAACTGTAATAAAAATGTAGATACATTTGAAAAATAATGATGTTACAATGAGGAGCGTAGCTAAAAGCGTTTATTTTTTTGCGTAGATTTTCAGGAAATTTGTCGTATAGATTTGAACAGTGTCGAAGGGAAAATATGTTTGATCGGGTGATGTAAATGATAAGAATGAACAATGTATATAAAACATATTCAAACGGCGTAAAAGCTATCAATGGGATTTCCGTGAACATTAAGCAGGGTGAATTTCTTTATGTAGTCGGACCGAGCGGAGCAGGGAAATCAACCTTTATTAAGATGATGTACCGTGAGGAAAAGCCGACCACGGGTTCTATTAATGTAAATACTATTTCAATAGAGTCTCTGCGCGAGCGGGATGTTCCACATTTCCGTCGTCAAATTGGCGTAGTCTTTCAGAACTATCGTCTTCTTCCAAAAATGACAGTCTATGAAAATGTGGCATTTGCCTTAGAGGTTATTGAAGAGGAGCCAGCAGTGATTGAAAAACGCGTGATGGAAGTATTAAAACTCGTGAAACTTGAACATAAAGCACAATCTTTTCCCACTGAGCTTTCTGGAGGCGAACAGCAGCGCGTAGCGATTGCCCGCGCTATTGTGAATAATCCAAAGGTTGTAATTGCGGACGAGCCAACAGGAAACTTGGATATGAATACCTCTTGGGAGATTATGGATATTTTTAAAGAGATTAATGAACAAGGTGCAACAGTTATTATGGCAACTCATAATGCTGATATTGTGAATACAATTCGCCACCGCGTAATTGCAATCGAAGGCGGAACAATTGTGCGCGATGAGGCTGAGGGAGGATACGGCTATGAAGATTAAAACCTTTTCCCGGCACTTGCGTGAGGGAGCGAAAAGTCTGGCACGAAATGGCTGGATGACATTTGCTTCTATCAGTGCTGTGACGATTACACTCTTACTTGTCGGGGTATTTTTGGCAGTTATTATGAATATGAACCACTTTGCTTCAAAGGTTGAAAAGGATGTAGAGATTCGTGTGCACATTGATCCGGCTGCCACTAAGGAGGATCAGGAGGCCTTAAAAGCAAGTATTCAAAGCCTCCCAGAAGTTGATTCTATCAAGTTTTCTTCTAAACAAGATGAATTAAAACGTGTAATTAAAAGTTTTGGAGATAGCGGCAAGTCGTTTGAGCTATTTGAACAGGACAATCCGCTGAAGGATGTATATATTTTAAAAACGAAGAAACCTACTGATACAGTAAAAGCAGCCAAAAAAATCGAAAAGATGCAATTTGTAAGCATGGTACAGTATGGTAAAGGTCAGGTTGAAAAGCTTTTCAGCACAGTGAAAATCGGGCGTAACATCGGAGTGGTTTTAATTGCCGGTTTGTTGTTCACAGCTATGTTTTTGATTTCAAATACAATTAAGATTACAATTTATGCAAGACGTACAGAAATTGAGATTATGAAGCTTGTCGGTGCGACGAATTGGTTCATTCGCTGGCCATTTTTGCTTGAAGGCTTGTTCCTCGGTGTGCTTGGTTCAATCCTTCCGATTGCCTTAATTTTAACGGCATACAACTCTGCGCTTAGTGTGCTGAATGAAAAATTAACAGGTACAATTTTTGAAATGCTTCCTTATAACCCATTTGTGTTCCAACTTTCTGCGCTGCTTCTGTTGATTGGTGCGGTTATTGGGATGTGGGGAAGTGTAATGTCGGTACGCAGATTCTTGAAAGTGTAACAATGACTCGATAAAAAAGTTGCAAACATATTTCGTACAAGCTTATCATATAGTAGGTATAGGTTGGGCATCGCACAGTAGTGTGATGCCTTTTCATACACATACATATTACTCGGCTAATTTTTCTCGTATCTACAAATGCGGTTGAAGGACCGAAATATTATGCGAACCGGAAAGGAGAGTTCCGCATTGAAACGTAAAGTGGCTATCGTTTGGATTATTGCGGCGTTTTTGTTAGGAGCAGGCGGAATGTTTGCCGGCGGACGTTATTGGCTTGGAGCAGGACAATTGGGTCAATCCGACTCGGCGACCAAGGAATCTGATTTACAGAAGATTGAACAGGCATATGACCTCATTGATTCCCGGTATGTAAAGGATGTGGATGATCATAAGCTTGTAGAAGGAGCTATTCAGGGGATGCTTGGAACGCTGAAGGATCCATACTCTGCTTATATGGATAAGGAAACAGCGACTCAATTCCAGCAATCTTTAGATTCATCGCTGGAAGGCATCGGTGCAGAGGTGAACAAGGTTGACGACAAGCTTATTATTATTTCTCCGATTAAGGATTCACCTGCTGAGAAGGCGGGGATCAAACCAAATGATCAAATTGTAGCGGTAGATGGAAAAAGCGTAGCCGATTTAACACGCGAAGAGGCAGTACTCAAAATCCGCGGGAAGAAAGGGACTTTTGTGACCCTTGATATTAAACGTCCAGGAACAGATGGGACAATTACGTTTAAAATTAAACGCGATACAATTCCAATGCTAACAGTGTTTAGTTCGGTTAAGAAGGAGAATGGAAAGGATATCGGGTACCTGCAAATTACCTCCTTCTCAGAAGATACAGCGAAGGAATTTGCAAGCAAGCTTGGGGCACTGGAAAAGAAGGATATCTCAGGTCTTATCATTGACGTGCGCGGGAATCCAGGCGGATATTTAGAAAGTGTGGAATCGATTTTGAAGGAGCTTGTAACGGATAAAAAGCCAATGCTGCAAATCGAAGATCGAGACGGTAAGAAGCAAAAGTATTTTACAGATTTAAAAGAACGTAAGCCATATCCAATTGCTGTCTTAATTGACAACGGCAGCGCATCCGCATCCGAAATTTTAGCAGGAGCGCTCAAGGAAGCGGAAGGCTACCCGCTTATTGGCGTAAAATCATTCGGAAAAGGAACGGTTCAGCAGGCAGTGCCGATGGCTGATGGCAGCAATATTAAGCTTACAATGTTCAAATGGCTAACACCAGACGGAAATTGGATTCATCAAAAGGGAATTGAGCCGACGCTGGAAGTGAAGCAGCCTGCCTACTACTATGCTACACCAATTCAGTTTGCAAAGACCTTGTCCTTTAACGATAACAATGACCAGGTGAAAAGTGCACAGCAGCTCTTAAATGATCTTGGCTATGAGACAGGACGCAAGGACGGCTACTTTAGCAAGGAAACAGAATCAGCGGTGAAAACATTCCAGCAGACAAATAAGCTCGAAGCAACTGGTAAAATTGATAAACAGACGGCAGAAGCGATTCAAAACAAAGTAATAGAAAAAATTCGCTCCGGTGAAAATGACTTACAGCTGCAAGCAGCAGTGAAATTACTGGCGAAGTAAGACAGGGATTTCATAGAAATTGTCGAAAAGTATACAGACAGAGTGTCTGTATACTTTTTTGTATGAACAAAAACGAAAAAAGCCGTGAGTATGATAAAATTAAAAAAGAAAGCTTATAAGTAAGGTGGTGTAGCAATGAGTATAGTTGTTTCAGAGATACTCAACGCATTTGGGCGCTTTTTTATGCATCCTGTTTTTTATATATTCTTTATCAGCAGCTTATTAGCTGGGTATTGGCGCGTAAAGCGGGAGCGCAAGGATTTTTCATTTAAAGTGTATGATGTTTGGTACGAGCTTCGTACATCTGCCACGTCAGGTATTGGCTTTGGGATGATACTATCTGTGATCTTTATTGGCGTCGGTATCATCCTTTCGAAAGCAAGTCTTCTCATCATCGCTTGTTGGACCATTTTGTTTGCGCTTCTCACGCAATATCGTTATTTATCAGCAGCCTACAGCTTTGGCATTGCTATTTTTTATTTTTTGCTTTCTCCATCATGGAAGACAGGGCAGCCTCTGTTGGATGCATGGCTGGCAGACAGCAGCGCTACCAATTTAACGGCGCTTGCGGTGCTAATGGCGTCTCTGCTTATTGTAGAGGGTCTGCTCATTTTAGGACGAGCTTCGCGTATCTCTACGCCAAAGGTCTTAAAAGGAAAGCGTGGTATGTCTATTGGCATGCATGTTTGCAAGAGGCTTTGGTTCGTCCCGATTTTTATCTTGGTGCCAGGGGATGCAATGACGAAGGTGTTTGCTTGGTGGCCGGTAATCACGATTGATACTAATGTGTTTTCTCTTTTCCTTGTGCCATTTAGCATCGGATTTTCTAAATCGATAAAAGGACAGCTTCCTAGCCGGGCAATCTTTTATACTGGACGACGTGTAGCTGGTTTAGGCCTTTTTGTGCTACTGTTAGCGGTCATTAGTTACTGGCTGCCGGGGATTGCGATTGCAGCTGCAGGTGCCGCAATGCTTGGCCGGCTTTCCATTACGATTCGCGAGCAAATAGAGGATGAAAAACATCCGGCATTCTTCTCGCCGAAAGGTGCCGGCTTAATGATTTTAGATACGCTTCCGAATTCGCCTGCTGAGGAAATGGGCCTTAAGCCAGGAGAGATTATCTCAAAGGTAAACGGTGTTGTACCAAAATCGCTTCGCGAGTTTTATCAAGCGCTTCAGCACAATACATCGGGAGCTTTTTGCAAGCTTGAGGTGATTGATGTCAACGCCGAGCCGCGTATCCTGCAGCGCGCCATTTTCGAGAATGACCACCATGAGCTAGGGATTATTTTTGTACAGCGTGATTATGATTTGGATATAGAAGCGGTGTAATTTTGTGCTTGGTGATAAAAGTTTAGAATCCTGGCAGAGGTAAATATACTTATCAAAAAAGCTACGTACGATTCCTCGTTACTGTAGCTTTTTTCTTTTTTACACTTTCAGAAAGTATAAAGTTCTAGCTAGAAGACAATTCGACGTAGCGAGAAATTTTAGGAATACAGTATAAGTAGGGCTCGCCAATCGGCGAGTTTTTTTTATTAAGAAAATATTTATGTTCTTTAGGATTTTCACTGTATTTTCTCTTTTCTCTACTACAATTCAAAGTGTAGACAAGGTAGCTTATCGAAAAGGAGGTGACAGTGATGAAAAAAGGAAAATGGCTTGTGTGGGCGTTTATTACTGTAGCAGTGTTTGTAATTGCGCGCATCACATTCCAGCAGCTTAACGTGTTTGGAGGAGGCTTCGGATCACAAGGCATGCATCAGTTCCAAGGCGGCGGATTTGCTCCAGGAGGACATTTCCGTGGCGGCACAGAGTTTTCTTCTGGAATGGGTAGACATGGTCATATGCATGGCTTTGGGATTATCCATATTCTGATACAAGCCGGTCTTTTCATAATCGGATGGGTGACATGGAAGCTTGCCGCGGGCAATCGAATCCGTAAATGGATTGGAATTGCACTCATGGTATGGGCAGCTATTCTGTTATTGCCAAAGGTGCTGATTCTTCCGATTATTCTTGTAGCAGCTTATCTTGCTTATAAAAACGGCCGAAATGAGGACGCCTCTTCTGCAAATTATGTACAAGCAGAAGCAGCAGGCGTTTCTAGCTTGGATTCACATAAACTTGATTACTTAGACGAATGGGAAAATAAAATCCATAAGGAGGAGCAGTAAGATGGGGATTTTTAGACGAATAAAAAATATCGCACTTGCTGATGTGCATAGTGTGCTTGATAAAGCGGAAGATCCACTCAGCATGATCAAGCAATACTTGCGCGAGATGGAGGAGCAGCTCGTAAAGGCGCAGCAGGCACTGTCTGAGCAGCTGTTTTTGGAGAAAAAGTATGAAATGCTTACTTTGCAAACGCAGGAAGCTGTTGAAAAGCGCCTTAGACAAGCAAACCTTGCAGTGGAGCGAAATGAGGACGAAATTGCAAAATTAGCGCTGCAGGATAAGATTGTACAGGAACGCAAGCTAGCATCGTACAAGCAACAGTATGAAGTGATGCAAGTACAAACTACTAATTTGTATGAAAAGGTAAAGGCTCTGCAGGAAAAGTATGAAGAGCTGAAGCTAAAGCAGCAGGAGCTGATCGCCAGAGCGCATGCTGCGAGGGCTGTGAAGGAAATTAATACAACAATTGCGTCTTTTAATGCAGATAACGCAATGCGCGGCTTTGCCAGAATGGAAGAGCGCATCTGGGCGTTAGAAGCTGAAGCAAAAGCAAGCCAAGAAATTGCAGCTCCACATCAACCGAGCATGAACCCCCTCTTGCAGGCTGAAGTGGAACAGCAATTGGAACAGTTAAAAGCAGCGAAGTCCTAAGGAAGGACAAGCTGCTCGACTTAGCTAAACCCTTTCTCATGTTATGCCTTACCCCCCTTATTTAATATAAATTGTTGTCCCTCCGTTTGGGGGGATTTTTTTTATACTTTAAGAAAGTATAAATTTCTAGCAGGAAGACCATTCGACGTAGTGAGAAATTTTAGGAACAAAGTATAAGTGCAACTACACCTCTGTCTTCGCCTAACGGCTTGCCAATCGGTTACTGTAAGAAAGGATAACTTTTCGGGGCGATGTCTAGCTCCCAAGGCCAAAGTGGCAGCGTAGGGCTGAACCTCCGCAAAAGGAAAAAAGCGTCTTTTACTCCGGCCCACCCCTACGCTGCCATAAAAGGCGGCCCTTGTCTGCTTTTCTTAATGCTTTCAGCATTCGTTTCATCTTCTTATAGTGCTATCCTCTCAACAGCGTTGGTGGGATTTCTTCTTGATCAACCATTACCTCAACTACTGTCGGTCCGTTGTGATTGTTCAGAGCTTCCTTGAGAGCCAGGTGTAAGTCTTCAATAGTCCAACACTTAAAGGATAATGCTCCCATTGCTTCACTATATTTTTTAACGTCGAGTTCATTTTTGAAAATAGTGCCAACAGCTTTTCCAGCATTGTTTGACATACCTTTATCGACCATATCAAGTCTTCCATTATTCAAAACAATAAAGATAGTAGCTGCATTGCTGTCAACTGCTGTTGAAACCTCATTTCCATGCATAAAAAAGCATCCATCACCTGTTAAACAGACGATAGGCTTAGTAGGATTGCTTAACTTCGCACCAATACTAAAACCAATAGCATGTCCCATTGCGCCAAAAACATCATCAAAATAGAATGTGGCCTGCTTTGTCAGTGTTAGGTGCTGAATAGCATAAAAGGAATGGCTGCCATCATCACCAAAGAAAACAGTATCTGCGGGAAAATTCTCTCTTAGGGCAGCAATGACTTGCTTTGCTAGTAGCCTTTCAACTGTAATCGGTGTTTCCTTTTGTAGCTCTGCACTAATATGTATCTGCGGCTTTGAAAAAGGTTTAGCTAATCTATCTGTCTTAATTAATTTTAATAAACTCTCAAGATTATGCTTAGCGTCACCAAGAACAAGCTGTGTTGCAACAGGAATTGATTTGCCAATAAACGTATAGTCGTAATCAAAATGAATAATTTTATCTGGATACAAAGCGGGATCCAGTCCAACAATAGACATATCAGATAACTTAGATCCTATTACAATTATGAGATCACTCTTATTCTTTAAATACTCACTAGCTTTTGCAGAGCCGCCTAGTCCAAACCCATCTAGGGACAGATCATGTGTTGTTGGAAATGTTCCTTTTCCGCCAGGTGTTGTCATGACTGGTATGTTAAAGGTTTCCGCTAAACGAATGACTTCCTCATAGGCTCTGGAGGAATGCACACCTTTTCCTAAAATCATGACAGGCCGCTTAGAAGTTAAAATACAATCTAAGGCTTGTTGTAACTCCTTTTGGGTCGCTATCACATGTGGAACTTCATCGGGTATGTCTAAAATAAAAGATTCTGCCTGCTCATCCAATACATCCATAGGGAGTGAAAGGTGAACAGGTCCCTTCACTCCATATAATGCGCTCTCAATAGCATGAGAAAAGATACTTTTAAATGATTCAGCTCGGTCTATGCGTGCACTAAATTTTGTTACTGGCTCAAACATTTTTATTAAGTCTGTCCCAAATGCTGAAGAGTCTTGTCCAAACGGTTTACCCATATCTTTAGCAGAGGGGTGCCCTGTAATAAAAACAACTGGTAAATGCCATGCTTTTGCTTGTGCCGCAGCCGTCAGCAAATTGGTGCCGCCTGGACCAGAAGTACCTATTGCGACTCCAATAGAATCATTCATTAAGGAATAACCAGAAGCAATATAACCAGCTCCAGTTTCATGCCTAGTTAGATTGAATTGAATACCATGGTTCTCTAATTCGAGTAAAATTGGAACAATAGGTTTTCCAGGAACACCAAATGCATGACGTACACCCATATTCTTAAGATTAATAGCAAGGATTTCTGCAACTTTTCTCATGTCATTAAAATTCCTTTCGCTTGAGATTCAGCAAATATAAAAAAACCCCTGTATAGACATAAATGGGGTGAAAATAAAGATTTATGTAACCAGCCATCATAGTACAACTGCCGTAGACCTGTAGGCTTTACGTCCTCGACTTGGGACGGGTTTGCCTCATATAGATTTAGCTGTTTCCTGTTACGAATTAAAATTTATTATCAGTACTTTAGGACATAAAAATATGACGCTTCGTATCATGATTTAAATATGCTATATATCTATATGGGCGTTAACTTATGTATTATTTAGGAACCGTTTCATTTTGCGGACTGGCAAATACAAAAAACACCCTATATAGACATAAATAGGGCGTAAACAAAAAATTTATGCAACCCAGCCATCATAGCACAACTGCCGTAGATCTGTAGGCTTTGCGTCCTCGACTTTCGACGAGTTTGCCCTATTTAGATTTCATTTTTCCTGCTGCAAATTAACGCTGCAAGGTGGCGTGACATTGCTCTTAAATTCATGTACAACAATTGGAAAATCCGCTTTTCAATAAATTTAAATATAATTTATCACGTATTCTGAATAAAATAAACCAATATTCGACAAATTATTAGTTCTTTTACACTGTAGGAAAGTATAAATTTCGGAGGCAAATTCGACGCAGTCCGGAATTTTAGGAATATAGTGTAAGTGCAACTACACCTCTGTCTTCACCCAAGGGCAGAGCCTGCCAATCGGCGAGTTTTCTTTATAAAAACTAAAGGGAATTCTAAACTACCGGGAGAGAAAAGCAAAAAATTTTCAACATATGTATACAAAGGCTGCAAAATGTGAGAGATAAACATATGCAAAAGGGATTTCAAAGACCGTATAGGTCTGTTTGAAATCCCTTTTTATACATAGGCTATCAGAAGATTAACGCATTCCTCTGCCTTTGCCGCCTATTCCCTTACCATAGCCAAAGTTATGATAATTATCTTGAAATAATGTTTTTGCTGTTTCAGGGGATTTAGTAGAAATCTCCTTCATAAGCTCTTTTGTTGTTTTATTGGCTGTATCAATACTGAGCTCTTTTGCTGCCTTTAACACTTTCGCATCTTGGACTTCCTTAGCTAGTGTTTGGGTGTCCTTATCATCGGTGGAGATGCCAAGCTCTTTTGCATCTTTTTTCACCTGTGCGTCACGCACCTCACTAGCTAAAGTTTCTGTGTCTTTGCCGTCAGTAGAGATGCCAAGCTCTTTTGCATCTTTCTTCACCTGTGCGTCACGCACCTCACCAGCTAAAGTTTCTGTGTCCTTGCTGTCAGTAGAGATGCCGAGCTCCTTTGCTTCAGCCTTCACCTTCGTGTCACGAATTTCCTTTTGGAGTGTTTCACTGTCTTTACCGTCGGTGGAAATGCCAAGCTCCTTTGCTTCAGCCTTCACCTTTGTATCACGAATTTCCTTTTGGAGTGTTTCACTGTCTTTATCGTCAGTGGAAATGCCAAGCTCCTTTGCTTCAGCCTTCACCTTTGTATCACGAATTTCTTTTTGGAGTGTTTCACTGTCTTTACCGTCGGTGGAAATGCCGAGTTCCTTTGCTTCAGCCTTCACCTTTGTATCACGAATTTCCTTTTGGAGTGTTTCACTGTCTTTATCGTCAGTGGAAATGCCAAGCTCCTTTGCTTCAGCCTTCACCTTTGTATCACGAATTTCTTTTTGGAGTGTTTCACTGTCTTTACCGTCGGTGGAAATGCCGAGTTCCTTTGCTTCAGCCTTCACCTTTGTATCACGAATTTCCTTTTGGAGTGTTTCACTGTCTTTATCGTCAGTGGAAATGCCAAGCTCCTTTGCTTCAGCCTTCACCTTTGTATCACGAATTTCTTTTTGGAGTGTTTCACTGTCTTTACCGTCGGTGGAAATGCCGAGTTCCTTTGCTTCAGCCTTCACCTTTGTATCACGAATTTCCTTTTGGAGTGTTTCACTGTCTTTATCGTCAGTGGAAATGCCAAGCTCCTTTGCTTCAGCCTTCACCTTTGTATCACGAATTTCTTTTTGGAGTGTTTCACTGTCTTTACCGTCAGTGGAAATGCCAAGCTCCTTTGCTTCCTGCTTTAACTGGACATCGCGCACTTCTTTAGCTAAAGTTTGTGTATCTTTACCATCTGTTGCAATTCCTAATTCCTTTGCCTTTTGTGTAACAGCCTCCGTGCTTAGTTCTTTTCCATGACCATATTTCTGTTCCGCTGCTTGTGTTGTTTGCGTTGTAGTGCTTTGCGCTGCAAATGCCGGCATACCGTTTACAAGTCCGATTCCGAAGGCGAGAGTTCCTGCAGCTACGATTCCTAATGTGCGTCTTTTCATGACCTTTTCCTCCTATAGTGTTGATATGTATGTGGTTTCGTTGCACTGTAAGAAAGTATAAATTTCCAGCTGGAAGTGAATTCGACGTAGCCGGAAATTTTAGGAATACAGTATAAGTGCAACTACGCCTCTGTCTTCGCCCAAGGGTGGGCATTGTCCGCTTTTCTTACACTGTGAGAAAATATAAATTTCCAGCTGGAAGTGAATTCGACGTAGCCGGAAATTTTAGGAATACAGTATAAGTGCAACTACGCCTCTGACTTCGCCCAAGAGCAGGGCTCGCCAATCGGCGAGTTTTCTTTATTTGCTACAGGTTTTACTATACGGACGAATGGTGAAAAGAGAGTGAAAATGGAGCTGAATGATTTTGTGGAGCATACTACTGCGTGTATGATGGAGCTATTAGCAAAGAAAGCGGTGGTTCAGGAAATGGGGATTAAAGGAGTTTTATTCGATAAGGACGGTACGCTTTTAAATTTTGGCATGCTGTGGGTGGCAATTGAATATGAAGTAATTGATGCATTGCTGGAAAAAGTGGGAGAAGCAAGAAATAGTGGGCTGAAGGAGGCGTTATGTACCTCCATTGGCCTCCATAATGGTCAGGTAGATGAGAAAGGATACTTTGCCAGCGGTACCTCTCTCGATATTTCACGTGCATTTCAAGCTGTGCTTCCTTATGATATCCCCGACTTGCACGGGTGGCTTATGGAGCAAGCTACTCTAAAAACGAAGGAACACATTCAGAATGTGCAGCCGACATGTGACTTACAGACGCTGTTTTCGCAGATGAAGGAAAAGGGGCTCACGATTGGTATTGCTACGTCTGATGATGATGAAATTACAAGGCTTTGTGTCGAGGCACTTCATATTGAAGAGTATATTTCATTTGTTGGCACGGCTGAATTATATCCAAAAAAGCCGGATCCTGCTGTAGTGTACGCCTTTTGCAGGCAGTTTGGATTACAGCCGCATGAGGTGGCTATTGTAGGAGATACGGAGAAGGATTTACAGTTAGCGAAAAATAGCGGTGCAGGCTGTGGCATTAGTGTATTATGCGGCGTTGGCTCCGAGGAAGAACTATCTGCCCTTGCTGATTTTGTTGTGTTAAGCCCGGCGCACCTCATCCAGGATGGAGTGCTGATTTGGGACCGGCAATCGGGATAGCATGATAGATATGGGGGGACTGTTGAAGCATGTGGATGCTGTAATGCATCAGACGAAGAAAAGAGGGGAAAATAATTATCGATTTCGGAAATAAATTCCTGAAAATTTGGGCACTGCATGTATGAATCTGCCTCTTTTTATTCAAACTAGAGAAGAGAGGGAGGTTTAAAGTATGAAGCATATAACTGTATTGCTTGTTAAATTTATAAGCTGCATCATTGCTTTTGCGGTTGGTTTAGATTTATTTTTTGATGCGAACATTGTTGACATTCTGTCATTCAGTTTGTTCGTTACTGTTGTTTCGTATATGCTAGGAGACAGAATTGTCCTGCCAAACTGGGGACGTGCAGCCGCTACTGTGGTGGATTTCCTTTTAGTGTATTTAAGTGTCTGGATTTTTGGCAGTGTGCTCCTGCACAGCTATATCCAAATTGCTTGGGGCAGTATTTTATCGGCAGTGATTATAGGAGCCGCGGAAATTTTCGTTCATGCGCGTCTTCTTGACCATATTTCCCCTGAGCGAGAGATAAGAGATAGACAATCAGCTGTCTTTAATCCAAGACTGGCATATGGAACCGAATTTGGTGAGGAACAGGACATCCGATCAGCTAAGTACGAAAAAGAATATGAAGAATAACGAACTGTCAGCACGGGTGAACATCGCTTCGCCCGTGTTTTTGTTTGCCTCCAGGTTCATATATGATTTATTGATGAAGGCGTCCTTATCCAGCTTTGCATTGTTCATCATATTGTATACTTTTATTAATTAACAGCTTATCACTGCACATATTATCCGCTCTAGAAATTCTACTCAAAGAAAAGTTAGAACCGAGTAGATTTGATTCATTTTAATTAAACTGTTTTTATGCCCCTAAACTTCAAAACTCTTATCGAATGCTTGTTCGTTTTCTTGGTGTTTTTTCCTGTCTTCATGGTACAATAAGGGTAAATTTGTTTTCTGGAGGTTAGACATGCTGGAACGTCCATTTGAAGTTGTTTCATCGTACTCTCCGCAAGGCGATCAGCCGAAAGCGATTCAACAGCTAACGGAGGGAATTCGGCAAGGAAAACGCCATCAGGTGCTGCTCGGTGCGACAGGTACAGGAAAAACTTTTACAATGTCTAATGTGATCAAAGAGGTGAACAAGCCTACGCTTGTGCTTGCTCATAATAAAACACTTGCCGGGCAGCTGTACAGCGAATTCAAAGAGTTTTTTCCGAATAACGCTGTTGAGTATTTTGTTAGTTATTACGATTATTATCAGCCAGAGGCATATGTGCCGCAGACGGATACGTATATTGAAAAGGATGCACAGACGAACGATGAAATTGATAAGCTGCGCCACTCTGCGACATCCGCGTTATTTGAGCGAAGGGATGTTATTGTTGTAGCGAGTGTGTCATGCATTTACGGCTTAGGTTCACCGGAGGAGTATAAGGAGCTTGTAGTTTCCCTTCGCGTTGGGATGGAGAAGGGACGTGATGCACTGCTTCGTCAGCTTGTAGATGTGCAGTACGCGCGCAACGACATAAATTTTCAGCGGGGAACGTTTCGCGTACGAGGCGATGTGGTGGAGATTTTCCCTGCTTCTCGTGATGAGCACTGCATTCGCATCGAGTTTTTTGGCGATGAAATTGACCGTATCCGTGAGGTGGATGCATTAACAGGCGAAGTGCTTGCAGAGCGTGAGCATGTTGCGATCTTTCCAGCATCTCACTTCGTCACAAGGGAAGAAAAGCTAACCGTTGCGATTGAAAATATTGAAAAAGAGCTTGATGAGCAGCTAAAGCAGCTGCGTGAGAACGGAAAGCTGCTGGAAGCACAGCGCCTGGAGCAGCGAACGCGTTATGATTTAGAGATGATGCGTGAGATGGGCTTTTGTTCGGGCATTGAAAACTATTCACGGCATTTGACATTAAGGCCTCCTGGATCGACACCATACACATTGCTTCATTATTTTCCGGAAGACTTTTTGATGGTGATTGACGAATCGCATGTGACGCTTCCGCAGGTTCGTGCCATGTATAATGGTGACCAAGCGCGCAAGCAGGTGCTTGTAGACCATGGCTTTCGTTTGCCGTCTGCTCTCGACAACCGTCCGTTAACATTTGATGAGTTTGAGAGAACTACGCATCAGCTGGTCTACGTCTCAGCGACACCAGGACCTTATGAGCTGGAGCATGAGCCGCAGCCTGTTGAGCAGATTATCCGCCCGACTGGCCTGTTGGATCCAAACATCGATGTCCGTCCGATTGAGGGGCAAATTGATGATTTAATCGGCGAAATCAGAGATCGCGTCGAGAAAAATGAACGGGTGTTAATTACGACGCTCACGAAAAAAATGTCCGAGGATTTAACGGATTATTTAAAGGATATTGGGATTAAAGTCAATTATCTGCATTCGGAAATTAAGACGCTTGAACGAATCGAAATTCTCCGCGATTTGCGGTTAGGAAAATATGATGTGCTTGTTGGCATTAATCTCTTGCGGGAGGGTCTTGATCTTCCTGAAGTGTCGCTTGTCGCCATACTAGATGCCGATAAGGAAGGCTTTCTTCGTTCGGAACGTTCGCTCATTCAGACGATTGGCCGCGCTGCGCGGAATGAGAATGGCCGCGTTATTATGTACGCTGATAAAATTACGAGATCCATGGAGATTGCCATAACTGAGACGCAGCGCCGCCGAGAAATTCAAGAGGCGTATAACAAACGTCATGGCATTACGCCGCAGACGATTCGCAAGGAGGTACGCGACATTATCCGTGCAACGCAGGTTGCTGAGGAAACACCGTCATATGAAGCAGAACAGCTGTCCCGTAAGAAAATGACAAAGGAAGAGCGCGTCAATATGATTGCCAGACTCGAAATCGAAATGAAGGAAGCGGCCAAAGCACTCGATTTCGAACGTGCTGCCGAGCTTCGTGATTTGCTGTTGGAATTAAAAGCAGAGGGGTGACAAGGATGAACGATAAAATTATTGTAAAGGGTGCACGAGCCCATAATTTAAAAAATATTGATGTCACCATCCCGAGAAATGAGCTTGTTGTTGTAACGGGATTGTCCGGTTCGGGAAAGTCCTCTCTCGCATTTGATACGATTTATGCAGAGGGGCAGCGGCGCTATGTTGAATCCCTTTCAGCGTACGCCCGCCAGTTTCTCGGACAAATGGATAAGCCGGATGTAGATGCAATTGAAGGGTTGTCGCCTGCAATTTCCATTGACCAAAAAACAACGAGCCGCAACCCGCGTTCCACAGTCGGAACAGTGACAGAAATCTATGATTATTTGCGTTTGTTGTTCGCACGCATTGGTACCCCGATTTGTCCGAATCATGGCATCGAAATTACATCACAAACGATTCAGCAGATGGTCGACCGCATCTTGGAGTATCCGGAGCGAACAAAGCTGCAGGTGCTCTCGCCAATTGTTTCAGGACGAAAGGGAACGCATGTCAAGGTGCTTGAGGATATTAAGAAGCAGGGCTATGTACGCGTTCGGATTGATGGTGAAATGCGCGAGCTATCTGATGATATTCAGCTTGATAAAAATAAAAAACACTCGATTGAGGTTGTAGTGGATCGCATCGTAATGAAGGAAGGCATTGCCTCTCGTCTTGCAGATTCGCTTGAAACAGCTCTTAAGCTTGGAGAAGGGCGTGTGTTGATCGACGTTATCGGAGAGGAGGAGCTGCTGTTTAGCGAGCATCATGCTTGCCCGCTTTGCGGCTTTTCCATTGGTGAGTTGGAGCCGCGGATGTTCTCCTTCAACAGTCCGTTTGGAGCATGTCCATCTTGTGATGGGCTTGGCGCGAAGCTTGAGGTTGATTACGAGCTCGTGATTCCGAATCCGGATTTGACGCTGCGCAATCATGCAATTGCACCGTGGGAACCGACCAGCTCACAATATTATCCGCAGCTGCTTGAAGCAGTTTGTAATCATTACGGCATTGAAATGGATATCCCGGTGAAGGACATTCCAAAGCATTTGTTGGATAAGGTGCTATATGGAAGCGGGGATGAGAAGGTCTATTTCCGCTATGTAAACGACTTTGGCCAACTCAAGGAAGGCGAAATCTTCTTTGAAGGTGTGATCCTGAATATTGAACGCCGCTATCGCGAGACAAGCTCTGACTACATTCGTGAGCAAATGGAAAAATACATGGCGCAGCAGCCATGTCCGAAATGTAAGGGTGCCCGCTTAAAGCCGGAAACTCTTGCTGTGTTTGTCGGCGGCAATACGATTGCGGATACAACTAAGTTCTCAGTAACAGAAGCTTATGCATTTTTTAATACATTGTCGCTAACAGATAAGCAAGAAGCGATTGCCCGGTTAGTTTTGCGAGAAATTAAAGAACGTCTCAGTTTTTTACTGAATGTTGGATTAGATTACTTAACGTTAAACCGATCAGCAGGCACACTGTCAGGTGGAGAGGCACAGCGCATTCGTCTAGCCACACAAATTGGCTCTCGATTAACGGGAGTATTATATATTCTTGATGAACCTTCAATCGGTTTGCATCAGCGGGATAATGACCGTCTCATTCAAACGCTGCAAAATATGCGTGACCTTGGTAATACCCTCATTGTTGTAGAACATGATGAGGATACAATGATGGCGGCGGATTATCTGATCGATATCGGGCCAGGTGCAGGCATTCACGGCGGACGGGTTGTCTCAGCCGGTACGCCTCGTGAAGTGATGGAGGATGAGAACTCGCTGACAGGACAATACTTAGCTGGTAAAAAATTCATTCCGATACCTCTGGAACGTCGCAAAGGCGATGGGCGCAAAATTGAAATTGTTGGTGCGAAGGAGAATAATTTAAAGAATGTGAAGGTGTCCTTCCCGCTCGGTACGTTTATTGCAGTAACAGGTGTGTCCGGTTCCGGGAAAAGTACGTTGATTAATGAGGTGCTTTACAAAACGCTCGCACAAAAGCTGCATCATGCGAAAAGCAAGCCTGGTCAGCATAAGGATATTAAAGGTCTTGAGCATCTTGATAAAGTCATCGATATTGACCAATCACCAATCGGCAGAACACCGCGCTCAAATCCTGCTACTTATACAGGTGTGTTCGATGATATTCGCGATGTATTTGCGCAAACAAATGAAGCGAAGGTGCGTGGCTATCAAAAAGGGCGCTTCAGCTTTAACGTCAAAGGCGGGCGGTGTGAGGCTTGCCGAGGTGACGGTATTATCAAAATTGAGATGCATTTCTTGCCGGACGTATATGTACCGTGTGAAGTTTGTCATGGCCAGCGGTATAATCGTGAAACGCTGGAAGTAAAATATAAGGATAAAAATATTGCTGACGTACTCGATATGACGATTGAGGACGCGCTTGTGTTCTTTGAAAATATTCCTAAGATTAGAAGGAAGCTGCAGACGATTGCTGATGTTGGTCTTGATTATATGAAGCTAGGCCAGCCGGCAACAACACTTTCGGGCGGTGAGGCGCAGCGTGTGAAGCTGGCATCAGAACTGCATCGTCGTTCAAGCGGGCGTACTATCTATATTTTAGATGAGCCGACAACAGGTCTTCATGTGGATGATATCGCACGTTTGCTTAAAGTGCTGCAGCGGCTTGTAGAAAATGGGGACACGGTACTTATAATCGAGCATAACTTGGATGTGATCAAGGCTGCAGATTATATCATTGACCTCGGCCCAGAAGGCGGTGACAAGGGAGGACAAATTGTTGCGACCGGTACGCCTGAGCAGGTAATGCACGAGGAGAAGTCGTATACGGCAAAGTATTTAAAAACGATTTTAGAACGTGATAAGGCTCGGATGAAGCAGCGGGTAGAGGAAGTCGAATTGATGAAGTAGATAAAGAAAACTCGCCAACTGGCGAGCCCTGCTTTTGGGCGAAGCCCGAGGCGTAGTTGCCCTTATACTGTATTCCTAAAATTTCCGACTACGTCGAATTCACTTCTAGCTGGAATTTTATACTTTCCTACAGTGTAAGAAAAGCGGACAAGGCCCGCCTTTTATGGCAGCATAGGGGCGGACCGGAGTCTGCCATTTTGGGTCTTGGGAGCCAGACGTCATCCCGAAAAGTTATCCTTTCTTATCTTGTAAAGAAAACTCGCCGATTGGCGAGCCCTGCTCTTGGGCGAAGCCCGAGGCGTAGTTGCCCTTATACTATATTCTTAAAATTTCTGACTGCATCGAATGGTTCTTAATTAGGAATTTATACCTTCCTATCCATACAAAAAGCTCCAAAAGAAAAGCTTTTCTTTTGGAGCTTTTCCATACATAAGTTTTAAAGGATGTGTAAAAGAATGAGATGGATCATCTCAATTATAAGCAACAGCATTGTACTCATTGTGATAGCAGGGATTTTTAAAATTTTGGTGCCGTCTTCTTTTTATATAGAAAATGTTACGACGGCCGTCGCAGCGAGTATTGTATTGGCTCTTTTGAATGCGTTTATTAAACCGCTGCTCATTGTAGTGACACTGCCGATTACAGTTGTTACGTTTGGACTATTCCTCATTGTTATTAATGCGATTACGTTAAAGATTGCGGACAGCCTTCTTGGGGCATCATTTGATATTAAAGGCTTCGGCACAGCAGTAGCGGTAGCTGTATGCATCTCTGTTTTGAATATGCTTATTGATAAGGTGATAGTAGAACCTCTGTCAAGGAAGGACTAAGCATAGAGGAAGAACAGCTGAAAGGATCTAGTCTAGAGGCAGCATTGTAATTATGGAGTAAGCAAGGCTAGCTGATTTCGAGTTAACCAGCAGACTAAGGAGCGGTTGTCCGGCAGCTGAAGTGAGAAGCGGCTTATTTTCCTAAATGGTAGTGTTCCTTATTTTTATCCAATCTTTATTTTTTGTTTCTTCAAAAAAATGATACAATGAACAACGTATACTTAAGATGGAGGTAGCGATATGCCGAAGGTTCGCGCAAGAGATTTAATTGAGCAATTTCAGCTGCAGCTTGTCAGCGGAGAAGAGGGTGTAAACCGCCCAATTCAAACGAGCGATTTATCGAGACCGGGGATTGAAATGGCCGGCTTCTTCACATATTATCCGGCGGAGCGTGTACAGTTGCTTGGGAAAACAGAGTTAACGTTCTTTCATACGCTTAGTCCAGAGCAAAAGGCAGAGCGGATGAACGCGCTTTGTACACCAACAACACCTTGCATTATTGTTACGCGCGGTCAGGAAGTGCCAGAGGAGCTGATTATAGCTTCGCGTGAGACGGATGTGCCAATTTTGCAGTCTTCTTTGAAAACAACAAGGTTGTCCAGCCGACTGACAAATTATTTAGAAAGCAAGCTTGCGCCAACAACAGCAATTCATGGTGTATTGGTTGATATATACGGGGTTGGCGTACTTATTATGGGTTCAAGCGGTGTCGGAAAAAGTGAAACAGCGCTGGAGCTAGTGAAGCGCGGACATCGTCTTGTTGCCGATGACAGTGTGGAGATTCGTCAGGAGGATGATGATACACTTGTTGGTAGTTCGCCAGAGTTAATCGAGCATTTGCTTGAAATTCGCGGTTTGGGCATCATTAATGTTATGACATTGTTCGGAGCAGGAGCAGTCCGCAATCATAAACGTATTTCGTTAGTTATCAATCTTGAGTTATGGGATCAAAAGAAGAACTATGATCGTCTTGGTCTAGATGAGGAAAAAATGAGAATTATTGATACGGAAGTAACAAGAATTACGCTTCCTGTTCGTCCAGGTCGAAACCTTGCAGTTATTATCGAGGTGGCCGCGATGAACTTCCGTTTGAAACGCATGGGTGTCAACGCAGCGCAGCAGTTTTCTGAACGCCTTATGAGTGCGATTGAGATGAGCAATCAGGATTGATTCGGTCTGGGGACGAGAGCTGTCTCGTCTTAAGCCTAATCACAAACCGAGAAAGAGAGAGGAGCGGAGAAGATGCTGCTTGGAAGTATTCCGCATTTAAATCGCGTTGCCCTTCAGCTCGGGCCTTTTCCGATTTACTGGTACGGTCTAATTATTGGCTCAGGTGTACTGCTTGGGTTATGGCTTGCTGTTCGGGAGTCGGAGAGACGGGGTTTGCCAAAGGATACATTTGTTGATGTTGTATTGTTTGCGGTACCGATTGCGATTTTATGTGCACGTGCGTATTATGTGTTGTTCGAATGGAGTTATTATTCTGCTAACCCTAGTCAAATTATTAATATCCGTCAGGGCGGCCTGGCGATTCATGGCGGCTTAATTGGTGCCATGATAACCGGTGTTGTTTTTGCAAGAATGAGAGGTTTGTCATTTTGGAAACTGACTGATATTGCAGCGCCGAGCATTTTGCTAGGACAGGCGATAGGCCGCTGGGGCAACTTCATGAATCAGGAAGCGCACGGCGGGGAAGTGACGCGCGGGTTTTTGGAAGGTCTACATTTACCTGACTTTATTATTAATCAAATGTATATTGACGGTGTGTATTATCAGCCGACCTTTTTATATGAATCACTTTGGAATTTTGCAGGGGTCATTGTTTTATTATTATTACGAAAAGCCAACCTTCGCCGCGGCGAGCTGTTTTTAACATATTTGATTTGGTATTCTGCTGGTCGTTTCTTCATTGAAGGGCTGCGAACGGATAGTTTAATGCTTGGTCCGCTCCGCATTGCGCAGGTGATGTCGATCGTGCTGATTGTTTTAGCTATTGTACTCATCTTCGTTCGCAGGAAAATGGGGTATGCTAATAAACGTTACCTAGAGGCGTAAGTCCGCGGGAGATGCATTCGAGTGAGCATAGCGCCTTGTAGAGGGTGCTATGTTTTTTTACACTGTAAGAAAGTATAAATTTCTAGCCGGAAGCCAATTCGACGTAGCGAGAAATTTTAGGAATACAGTATAGGTAGGGCTACGCCTCTGTCTGCGTGTGGCGGCTTGCCAATCAGCGAGTTTTCTTTAAGTTTTACAGCAATTGTACGCAAGATTTTGGTTTCAATCATCTGAAGAAGAGTTGAATGAAAGGAATGGGCTTATGAAAATTAATACTGTATTATTTGATTTGGATGGAACGTTGATTAATACGAATGAGTTGATTATTGCTTCATTTTTGCATACGTTGGATACGTATTATCCGGATACATATAAACGGGAGGATGTGCTCGCATTTATCGGTCCTTCGCTGCGTGAAACTTTTTCATCTATGGATCTGGAGCGTACAGAGGAAATGATTCAGGCGTACCGCGAATTCAATCATGCGCATCATGATGAGCTTGTGCAAGAGTATGAGACGGTCTATGAAACAGTAGAGCAGCTCGCAAAACAAGGCTATAAGCTAGGGATTGTTACAACAAAAGCGCGAAAAACGGTAGAAATGGGCTTGAATTTGACAAAGTTACATCAATTTTTTGATGTCATTGTCACGATTGATGATGTCGAGCATGTGAAGCCGCATCCGGAGCCGATTGAAAAGGCACTGCGTCTTTTGGATGCCAATCCTGCTACTACGCTCATGGTTGGGGATAATCATCATGATGTTTTAGGAGGCAAAAACGCTGGTACCAAAACTGCGGGTGTAGCCTGGACAATTAAAGGGCGCGATTACCTAGCTGCGTATAAGCCGGATTATATGCTGGAGAAAATGAGCGACTTGTTGACTATTTTATAACGAGGAGAGAAGGCTGTGAGGCGGACGACGCGGTACCCTGTAAACGGTGCGAACTCGCTATGGCAGATATATCAAACTGTATCCTTTTGGAAGGTGGTCAAAACCTTTACCATTATTCAAATAGCGCGGTATACGCCGTTTTTGAATGTGAAAAACTGGCTGTACCGCACCTTCTTGCGTATGGAAATTGGTGAGCAAACAGCCTTTGCGCTTATGGCTATGCCTGATACGATGTTTCCAGAAAAAATTAAGGTTGGCTGCAATACAATCATTGGCTACAATACAACGATTTTGGCGCATGAGTATTTAGTGACCGAATATCGTCTGGGAGATGTAATCATTGGCGATGAGGTAATGATTGGAGCGAATACAACGATTTTGCCGGGTGTCGTGATTGGTGACGGCGCTGTTGTATCAGCTGGTACACTTGTACATAAGGATGTTCCAGCAGGAGCGTTTGTCGGCGGGAATCCGATGCAAATCATTTATACAAGAGAAGAGATGGCTAGGCGTACATAATAAAGCAATCGGCAGGTAGTCGATTGCTTTTATCATTTTCTGAGAGGATACATTTTTAGCCGGGGGACGATTTGACGCAGTGAGGTAAAAGAGCCCTCTAGGGCGGTATCTGCACGTATTGTATAAAACTCCATAATCTGTATATAATATATTGTTTTGTTTTCTTAGGAATCGTTTATACTTATAATTAAAGATACTGTGGATTTCGTGTGGGACAAAGAGAAAAGTGGAGGTTTTATGGGGAAAAATGAAAGAGTGCGAGAAGTGAAGGGACAAGTTGTGACCTTCCATCAGTCTGCCGAATTTTTTTATGAAAGAGGCATGAAAGCATATCGGCGCAATAATCTGCAAGAGGCAGTTAAATATTTAAAGAGAGCAGTGGACGTGAAGAAGGAGCCATTTATGTTATGTCAGTTGGCCATTACTTTATCCGAGGTTGGAGAGTACCACGAGTCTAATCAAATTTTCTCGGCGGTGTTACGTGCGGATTCCACTGTGAAGGAATGCCATTATTTTATGGCAAATAATTATGCATATCTTGGGTTGTTTCAGCAGGCAAAGAAATATGCTCAGCGTTATTTGGAGACGGCGGAAGAGGAAGAATTCGTCGAGGAAGCATTGGATTTGCTCGATTTGATTGCTGAGGAAGAAGGCGGAGCAGAGTTCGAGGACGAGGACGAGCTTATTCTTATGCAGGAAGAAGCAAATGGATATATCCGCAATGGAAGGTTAGAGGAGGCGATTGCGGTTTTACAGGATATCATCGCTGGATATCCGGAATTTTGGGCTGCTTATAACAACTTGGCGATCGTTCGCTTTCAGCTTGGGGATGTTGAGGGAGCACTTCAAATTTGCGAGGAAGTATTGGAAAAAAATCCGGGGAATTTGCATGCTTTGTGCAATAACGTTATTTTCTTTTATGCCATCGGCCGTCAAAAGCAGGTTGAGGAACTGGCGAAGGGACTGGAACGTGTGTACCCGATTTTGACGGAGCATCGCTTTAAATTAGGAACAACGTTTGCGACAATCGGACATTTTGAGCTTGCATATAAATGGTTGAAGCTGCTCAGACGTCGTGGTTATGAAGGAGATGTTAGCTATTATTACTGGCTTGCATATTCCGCTTATATGGTTGGCGATGAGCAGATGGCTGAAAAGGTATGGAAGCAGGTGATTGACCTGTATCCGGAAAGAGAAGGCAAGGAGCCTTGGAGAGCCGCCGATTTTACAGAGGACGGACCTCACCAGCAGGCTTTACTCATGCAGCTGAAATATTCGTTTGAGGAAGAGGAAACGACGCAGGGGAAAATGCTTGCACTCTATTTAATGAATGAGCTGCAGACGGAAGAAAAGGCGGATGTTTTTTTGCGTATTGCACAATTATCTTCTGAATTTGGGATTCTTTCTCGGTGGGCACATTATTTCTTCTTAAAGACGGTTGGTCAAACAGTAGATAGAGATTTAGAAATGTTTGAGCAGTGTGCACAGGTCGCGAATGTCTTATACAGCTATACACGAAAAGATGATGAGTTAATTGAGGAGTGCTTGCAGTTTTGGTTTTATACGTTTTTGCATCTTTATGAGAAGAGTACAGGATTGTCTAATGCATCTGCCTGGTCAGCCGCTGTTGAGTATCTTGTACGCAGTGACCAAAAGAAAAACATGACGCAAGCCGAAATTGGAAATATATATAATGTGTCAGTATCAACTGTCCGTAAATATGTGCAGGCGTTAAAACAGGTCTTTAGGGAGACAAATCAGTAGAAAAAAGATATCGCATGGCAGTATAATGAACCTGTAAATGGAGAGCACAGAAGAAGTGTATGACCTTGATGTCGGAATAAGGAGTGAACAAAGTGGCTGAAGAAAAGATTTATGACGTTATTATTATCGGAGCTGGACCAGCAGGAATGACTGCTGCGCTGTATACGTCCCGGGCGAATTTGTCTACATTAATGATTGAACGCGGTATTCCAGGCGGGCAAATGGCTAACACAGAGGAAGTAGAAAACTATCCTGGCTATGATCATATTTTAGGACCGGAGTTGTCGAACAAAATGTTCGAGCATGCGAAAAAATTCGGTGCGGAGTATGGCTACGGTGATGTGAAGGAAATCATCGACGGTAAGGAATATAAAACCGTGGTTGCAGGCAAGAAAGAATATAAGGCACGTGCGGTGATTATCACAAGTGGTGCAGAGTATAAGAAAATCGGTGTTCCTGGTGAAAAAGAGCTAGGAGGTCGCGGGGTATCGTATTGCGCAGTATGCGACGGCGCATTCTTTAAAGGAAGAGAGCTTGTTGTTGTTGGCGGTGGGGATTCTGCTGTTGAGGAAGGTGTGTACTTAACACGCTTTGCAACAAAGGTTACAATTGTCCATCGCCGCGATAAGCTGCGTGCGCAAAAGATTTTGCAGGACCGCGCTTTTGCCAATGACAAAATCTCCTTCGTTTGGAATCATACTGTCAAGGAAATCAACGAAGCGGGCGGAAAGGTTGGCAGCCTCACATTAACAGATGTTAACACGGGAGCAGAACAAGAATTCAAGGCGGACGGTGTGTTTGTCTATGTTGGCATGCTGCCGCTATCCAAGCCGTTTGAAGCGTTAGGTATTACAAATCAAAATGGCTACATCGAAACAAATGACCGCATGGAAACACGTGTACCAGGTATTTTTGCGGCGGGAGATGTGCGTGAGAAGGCACTTCGTCAAATTGTAACAGCAACAGGCGATGGCAGCATCGCGGCACAGACAGCGCAACATTATATTGAAGAGCTTAAGGAAGAATTGAAAGTAACGAAACAGTAGTATATTGGTAATAGTTCTATCATGCTGCTGTAAATGTAACGCAATATAAATAGGGTATAGTATAGATGGCAAGTACCCCCACTTATTTTATTATATGCAGAGCATAGGCAATAACGCTTATGCTCTTTTTTTTGCACTGTAAGAAAGTATAAATTTCCAGCTGGAAGGGAATTCGACGTAGTTGGAAATTTTAGGGATACAGTATAAGTGCAACTACGCCTCTGTCTTCGCCCAAGGGCAGGGCTCGCCAATCGGCGAGTTTTCTTTATTATCTTGCAATTTTATCGGGAGCTTGCTTGAAAGTGAGGGGTACAATTACATATTAAGCAGAAAATGTTCAATTTTTATATTTATTTGCATTTTTACTTATTCTCTCGGTACTCTCTCCATTCATTGTGACAAACCGGAATTGATAGTATAATGGAACGTAAGCATAGGCAGAAAGCGGTGCGGTTTGCCGCTTATACAACTGAGGTGAATGAGCTTGCAAAGAGTAGCGAACTGCGTATTATTAAAAGACAATCAAATACTTTTGCTGCAAAAGCCGCGCCGCAACTGGTGGGTGGCTCCGGGAGGAAAGATGGAGCGCGGTGAAACCATTCGTGAAGCTGTCGTGCGTGAATACAGGGAGGAAACCGGGATCTATTTAAAGAATCCTTCTTTAAAGGGTGTATTCACATTTGTTATCAAGGAGAACGATAAGGTTGTCTCGGAGTGGATGATGTTTTCCTTTCTTGCTACTGATTTTACTGGCGGGAACAAGCCGCAAAGCGAGGAAGGGATTCTGCAGTGGCATCTTTTGGCTGATGTTGACTCCTTGCCGATGGCTCCGGGTGATTATCATATTATTGATTACTTGCTTCAAGGAAGCGGCATGATTTATGGAACGTTTGTATATACGCCTAATTTTGAACTGCTGTCATATCGCTTAGACCCTAGTTGAGTCTAAAAAGGAGGGAATCGGTTATGAAACAGCAAAATGATATTAAAATGGTCATCATTACAGGTATGTCTGGCGCTGGAAAAACAGTAGCGTTGCAAAGTTTCGAAGACTTAGGTTACTTTTGTGTAGACAACTTGCCGCCTACACTCCTTCCGAAATTTGTGGAGCTCATGAGCGAAACAACTAATAAAATGGATAAGGTAGCACTTGGTGTGGATTTACGCGGTCGTGAGTTTTTTGACCATTTGTGGGGAGCGCTTGATGACTTAACAGAACGCACGTGGATTATCCCCAACATTTTATTTCTTGACGCAAAGGATAGCACTCTTGTGTCACGCTATAAGGAAACGAGACGATCCCATCCGCTTGCTCCTACAGGCCTTCCTTTAAAGGGGATCGAACTGGAGCGTGAGTTATTAGCTGATATGAAGGCACGTGCTAATTTGGTATTAGATACATCTGATTTAAAGCCAAAGGAGCTACGTGAAAAAATTACAGAGCAGTTTTCTACAAATGATCAGCATACATT
This sequence comes from Ectobacillus funiculus, assembly GCF_004138295.1. Classification (GTDB taxonomy): domain Bacteria; phylum Bacillota; class Bacilli; order Bacillales; family Bacillaceae_G; genus Ectobacillus; species Ectobacillus funiculus. Next base: position 52,435 of record NZ_SCFM01000036.1, read on the forward strand.
CCGTGTAAACGTAATGTCATTTGGCTTCAAATACGGCATCCCTATTGATGCGGATCTTGTGTTTGATGTGCGTTTTTTACCAAACCCGTACTATATTCCTAACATGAAGCCGTTAACGGGGCTTGATGAAGAAGTATCTTCTTATGTTCTCAAATTTAATGAAACGCATAAGTTTTTGGAAAAGCTAACGGATTTACTTTCCTTTATGTTGCCGCATTATAAAAGAGAAGGAAAAAGCCAGCTTGTTATTGCCATCGGCTGTACTGGAGGACAGCACCGTTCCGTCACGCTTGCTGAATACCTGGCGAAAAAATTGGGGAATGACTATAAAACGCATGTATCTCACCGTGATGTGGAAAAAAGAAAGGGACATTAATAGATGGAGAGAACGCGACATAGAAAGCCGAAAATTGTCATTATAGGCGGAGGTACAGGGCTATCTGTTTTGTTGAGAGGTTTAAAAAAGTATCCAGTCGATATTACAGCTATCGTCACAGTGGCAGATGACGGTGGAAGCTCTGGGCGTCTTCGCGACGAGCTGGAGATCCCGCCGCCGGGTGATGTGCGCAATGTACTTGTTGCGCTGTCGGATGTTGAGCCTCTCGTGGAAGCGCTCTTTCAGCATCGTTTTAAGACTGGAGATGGTTTGTCCGGTCATGCGCTCGGTAATTTGCTGCTGGCAGGCATGATTTCCATTACAGGTGATTTTTTTCATGCGATTACAGAAATGAGTAAGGTACTCAATGTGCGGGGGCGTGTGCTTCCTGCGGCAAATCAGAGTACCGTCCTGCATGCGGAGCTTGAGGATGGCCGAATTGTAACAGGGGAATCGAAAATTCCTTATTTTGGAAAACGTATTCATCGAGTATTTTTAACACCAGAGCAGGTCGAGCCTCTGAACGAAACATTGAATGAAATACGAAGAGCAGATTTAATTGTGTGTGGTCCTGGAAGCTTATATACAAGCATCCTGCCAAATCTGCTTGTCGAAAAAATCGGGCAGGCAGTTGTGGAGGCACAAGCGAAAAAAGTGTATGTATGTAATGTGATGACACAGGCAGGAGAAACGCTTGGCTATACTGCAGCCGACCATGTTCAGGCACTGCACGACCATCTTGGCACAAATTTTGTGAATACGATTATTGTAAATAATGGAGACATCCCGGAAGAATTGCTTGAGAAATATAAACAAGAATTATCAACGCCGGTTTTATGCGACAGCGAGCGTCTGCAGCAGCTTGGAATTGACATTATTGAAGCGGAGCTCGTGAAGTATGATGATGATGTTGTTCGTCATGACACGTTAAGGCTTGCATCTATTTTATGTTCGCTGCTATAGCATGCATTGCTGTCTCTCGTGTGTAACTCATAAGAGGCAGGAGGTAAGTGAGGTGTCCTTTGCATCTGAAACAAAAAAGGAATTAACAAATTTAGAAAGTAAGGGCTGCTGTGTGAAGGCGGAGCTATCGGCGTTAATTCGCATGAACGGTTCCCTTTCATTTTCCAACCGACACTTTGTGATTGATATCCAAACGGAAAATGCAGCTATTGCTCGCCGTATTTATACGCTCTTGAAAAAAAGTTATGAAGTTACGGTAGAATTGCTTGTTCGAAAGAAAATGCGTCTGAAGAAAAATAATGTCTATATCGTCCGCCTTGTTGAAAAGACAAAAGAGGTTTTGGAAGACTTGCATATTATCCACAACGATTTTACCCTCATCCATGATATCTCAAAGGAGCTTATTAAAAAGAAATGCTGCAAGCGTTCTTACTTGCGCGGTGCATTTTTGGCGGGAGGATCGGTTAACAATCCAGAGACATCTTCTTATCACCTCGAGATCTTTTCCCTGTACAAGGAACATAACGATGCGATATGTGAACTCATGAACGAGTTTGACTTAAATAGCAAGACATTGGAGAGAAAAAAAGGCTATATTACGTATTTGAAGGAAGCAGAAAAAATTACAGAATTCCTGAATATTATTGGTGCACATAATGCGCTGCTTCGTTTTGAGGACATTCGTATTGTACGCGATATGCGTAATTCTGTGAATCGTCTCGTGAACTGTGAGACAGCGAACCTAAATAAAACGATTGGAGCCGCATTGCGTCAGATTGAAAATATTCGTTACATTGACCGCACTGTCGGACTGGATTTTCTTCCAGGGAAACTGCGTGAAATTGCTGAGCTACGAGTAAACTTTCAAGATGTAACTTTGAAGGAGCTCGGAGAAATGGTATCAGGCGGAAAAATTAGTAAATCAGGTATTAATCACCGTTTGCGTAAAATCGATGAGATTGCTGATAAATTGCGGGCTGGTGAAATATAAGGAAATTAATAAAGGGGGAAACGAAATTGGTTCAGAAGCAAGTAGAGGTTTTATTAAAGTCCGGATTGCAGGCTCGTCCAGCTGCGTTGTTTGTTCAGGAAGCAAACCGTTTTCAATCAGATGTTTTTATTGAAAAAGACGGAAAGAAAGTAAATGCAAAAAGCATCATGGGTCTAATGAGCTTAGCTGTAAGTGCCAACACTACCATTACTATTGTGACAGAGGGATCTGATGAGGTGGAAGCCTTAGATGCTCTCGTAAAATATGTAAAAAAAGAAGGATAGGGCAAAGCGTTGGAGTGGATTAAACGTCGTTAAGGATCGTATGCCATGAGGAATGGAGCGGTACTTGCTTATAATAGTTAAAACGGAGAAGGAACCAGGACGTCTTAAGAATAGCTAGATAAGATTCGCTCCGCAATAAAAAACAAGCAACCGAATTCGGTTGCTTGTTTTTTATTATTTACGTTCAGTAACAATTTGGTCGATAAGACCATATTCCTTTGCTTTCTCAGCAGTCATAAAGTTATCACGTTCTGTATCGCGCTCAATTACTTCAAGCGGCTGGCCTGTTCTTTCAGCTAAAATCGTGTTTAATTTATCACGCAAGAATAGAATGCGCTTTGCTGCGATTTCGATCTCTGTCGCTTGTCCTTGTGCGCCGCCAAGCGGTTGGTGGATCATAACTTCACTGTTAGGCAGAGCCAAACGCTTCCCTTTTGCACCTGCCGCTAGCAAGAAAGCGCCCATAGACGCTGCCATGCCCATGCAGATAGTAGAAACCTGAGGCTTAATAAATTGCATCGTATCATAGATCGCCATGCCGGCTGTAATGGAACCGCCTGGGCTGTTGATGTATAGATGGATGTCCTTCTCAGGATCTTGTGCTTCTAAGAATAGGAGCTGCGCAACGATGGAGTTTGCAACGTTATCGTCAATTCCGCTTCCGAGCATAATAATGCGATCCTTTAAAAGACGGGAGTAAATGTCGTATGCACGTTCACCACGATTTGTTTGCTCAATAACTGTAGGAATTAAATTCATTATGTATTCCTCCTTATTTAGAACTTACTTTTTATGATACAATTATGGTCAAGAAAGGTCAAATAAAAACACTTATGGCTCATCTGAAATAATTAAGCCATACTTTTTGTATTCGTTGTAAAAGGAAAATTACCTTCTTTATTGAACTTCAAGAAAGTATAAATTTCTGGCTGGAAGTGGATTCGACGAGTTTTCTTTACACTGTAAAAGTATAAATTTCTAGCAGGAAGCCAATTCGACGTAGCGAGAAATTTTAGGAATACAGTATAAGTGCAACTACGCCTCTGTCTTCGCCCAAGGGCAGGGCTCGCCAATCGGCGAGTTTTCTTTACACTGTAAAAGTATAAATTTCTAGCAGGAAGCCAATTCGACGTAGTCAGAAATTTTAGGAATACAGTATAAGTGCAACTACGCCTCTGTCTTCGCCCAAAGGCAGGGCTCGCCAATCGGCGAGTTTTCTTTACACTGTAAAAGTATAAATTTCTAGCAGGAAGCCAATTCGACGTAGTCAGAAATTTTAGGAATACAGTATAAGTGCAACTACGCCTCTGTCTTCGCCCAAGGGCAGGGCTCGCCAATCGGCGAGTTTTCTTTACACTGTAAAAGTATAAATTTCTAGCAGGAAGCCAATTCGACGTAGTCAGAAATTTTAGGAATACAGTATAAGTGCAACTACGCCTCTGTCTTCGCCCAAGGGCAGGGCTCGCCAATCGGCGAGTTTTCTTTACACTGTAAAAGTATAAATTTCTAGCAGGAAGCCAATTCGACGTAGTCAGAAATTTTAGGAATACAGTATAAGTGCAACTACGCCTCTGTCTTCGCCCAAGGGCAGGGCTCGCCAATCGGCGAGTTTTCTTTACACTGTAAAAGTATAAATTTCTAGCTAGAAGTTATTCGACGTAGTCAGAAATTTTAGGAATACAGTGTAAGTGCAACTACGCCTCTGTCTTCGCCTACCGGCTCGCCAATCGGCGAGTTTTCTTTAGAACACTTTTCATCATTGCCTGATCTATTTCTTTTTAATCAAAGATATACACACTATATGTATGAAGTTTTTAAACTTTTATATGACAGTGTTAAGAATATTTTTTCCTGCATGCCCCCCTTGCGTATAGTGAGAAGAAAGGGTATAATATTTCATGTGTCACATGCGAACCTTTGTTGTTTGCAGTGTATGTAATATGCGCTCGTAGCTCAGTCGGATAGAGCGGTGGTTTCCGGTACCACGTCTTGCGGGGGTTCGAGTCCCTCCGAGCGCGTCCTAGTTTGATACAACGGCATTTTAAGACCCCTCATCTGAGAATTATTTCGGATGAGGGGTCTTTTTGTTGCACTTTAATTAAGGGGTAAAGTTCCAGCCAAGTAACTTTGGAGGTGTCGATACTTTCTCTGCGTCAGCACCACCATATGGATCAGCCCTACGTATTTTCAATGGGACAAATCTTCATAGTTGATGATGAGGCTGCTGACGGAAGAGATGAGGTTCTGCGGAACTGGTCATACTATCAGCTGCAATAGTTTGTCGAATCTAAGGCTGTCATCTTTAGGACAGTCTTTTTTACATATTTTTGTCGTATTTTTTTTTCTTGCTTAATAAGAATAAAATAATCAGTTCTGTAGGGGAACTTTTTTACAGTTTGTTTGTGGAAAATATATTGTACAATAGGAAGCAAGGGGGAGATGGAAGTGAAGATGGGGCTTTTACAGGAACAAACAATGCGTTTAGCGATGACACAAGAATTGAGACAAGCAATTACGATGTTGCAATATAACGCACAGGAATTAACAGAGTTTTTATATGAACAATCGCTTGATAATCCTCTTATTGAGTTGAAGAGTTTTGACCGTGATAAACGAAGAAAAACGCATAAGCAAATAGCGAATAGTATTGAAATTTATGGGGATGTTTCTGTAAGTCTTCAGCAGCATTTACTTGAGCAGCTTCATGATTGGAAATTAAGCTCTGCTGAGAAACGGATTGCTTCTTTTGTGATTTCTAATATTGATGAAAATGGATACTTGCAAGAGGGAACAGACGAGATGGCGAAGTGGTTGTCTGTTTCTGTAGAAGAAATCGAGAATTGTATCCAGCTTGTGCAGAAGTTAGAGCCGACAGGGGTAGCTGCACGGACGCTGCAGGAATGTCTTACAATCCAATTGAAGCGTTTACAAAAAGGAAGCGAAATGGCTGAATGTATTATTGAAAACTACTTTGATCTTCTTGCAAAAAAGGATTGGAAGCAGCTAGTGCAAGCGTTAAAATGCACAACGGAGGATTTGCAGGGAGCAGTACAGTGTATAATGGCTCTTCAACCGAGGCCTGGGCTGGCGTTTTCCACAGAAAAGCCATTTTACATTGTACCTGACTTAAATGTAACAAAGATAAACAATCAGCTTGTAATTCAATTGAATGAGGAACACATGCCGAAGATTGAGGTGCATGCACAATACAGCGCGTTGCTGCGAGAAGCGGAGCACGAGGTGGCCTCTTACATATCAGAGAAGCATCAGCAGCTGCAGTGGCTTGTACGCAGCTTGGAGCAACGTAAACGGACACTGCTTCAGGTGATGGATGTAATTGTTGATAGGCAGCGTGAATTCTTTTTGAATGGACCGCTTTTTTTAAAACCGTTGCAGTTAAAGGAAGTGGCTGAGGAGCTTGGGTTTCATGAATCGACGATTAGTCGAGCGGCACGCGGTAAATACGTGCAAACCCCGTATGGCTTAATGGAGATGAAATATTTCTTCAGCAATGCTGTATCAGCAGGAGAAGAAGGTACTTCATCTAAGCGGGTAAAAGGGCTTATTCAGACGCTTATAGATAAAGAAAATAAGAAAAAGCCGCTTTCAGATCAAAAGATTTGCGATTTGCTTACGCAGCAGTATGATATTTTAGTATCAAGAAGAACGGTAGCGAAGTATCGGGAACAGCTTCATATTCCTGCATCCTCGCTTCGAAAAACGATTGGATAGGTGTGTGACAAATGAAAGTGGTGTTGTATTCAAAGGATGAGTGCTGTCTTTGTGATAACGCAAAGGCAATTTTGCGGGAGTTGCAGAAGGAATTCTCATTTCAAGTAGAAGAAGTGGACATTTATAAGGATGACGCTCTACTTGAAAAATATCAGATCATGATTCCTGTAGTCGAAATTGATGGGAAAGAAATCCAATGTGGAATTATTCAGAAAGATGTGATAAGAAAGCGCTTAACAATGTTTTCAGGTGTTGAATAAATGTTTGCTTCCTGTTACAATACTATCTGTAGCAGGAATTCTTTTTTTTATAGCGGGTGGGACAAAATACGTCACCACGGGACGTATATTGACCAGTTAGCGAAGGTAAGTATTGCGAGGAAAAGAACATGAATTCATGGATTCAACATGCAAAAAAATTGTTGCCTGATCTGCTACCTGTTATGCAAACACGGATGCAAATTTTGCAGTATATACGGCTCACGCAGCCGATTGGTCGAAGAAATTTATCTGCAAGCCTTGGCATGACAGAACGGGTCTTACGAAGTGAAGTTCAAGCTTTGAAGGAACAGAACTTGATTGAGATTGCATCTTCTGGTATGACTTTGACAGAAGAAGGGATGGACCTCATTGTTGCTCTTGAGGATTTTATGAGGGAAATTTCAGGTCTAAAGGTTTTAGAAGAAAAACTGAAGGAAACATTAAAGTTGAAAGATGTTTTCGTTGTAGCTGGTAACAGCGATGATTCGCCTTGGGTTAAACGGGAGCTGGGCCGCGCTTGTGTGTCCTGTATAAGGGAACGTTTGACTGTGAATAATATCGTTGCTGTAACTGGAGGAACAACACTTGCGGCTGTGGCAGACATGATGCAGATGGATTGTAAAAACTTACATACTCTGTTCGTGCCGGCACGAGGCGGCGTTGGGGAAAGCGTGGAAAATGAGGCGAATACGATTTGCGCGAAAATGGCGCAGCATACGAATAGTAATTACCGTCTCTTATACGTACCCGATCAAGTAAGCAGCGAGGTGTATGCTTCCATCGTAACGGAGCCTTCTGTAAAAGAAATTCTAGACCTTATTAAATCTTCTAACATTGTCATCCATGGAATTGGGGATGCTGTTACAATGGCACGGAGACGAAGTACATCCGCTGCTGAGTGGGATGCGATTACAACAGGCCATGCAGTTGGTGAGGCCTTCGGATATTACTTCAACGAACAAGGAGAAGTTGTATGCAAGGTGCGAACAATCGGTATGCAGCTTGAGGATTTGCAGAATGTTTCCCACGTCATTGCCGTAGCGGGCGGTGCATCAAAGGCGAAAGCCATTCAGGCTGTTATCGGACAGGGACATACCTCGATATTGGTAACAGATGAAGGCGCAGCAAGAGAGTTACTTAAGAGCATTAGCTCTTAACCATATATTTCACCCACACATTGAGGAGGAAGTTAAAATGGCAGTTAAAGTTGGTATTAATGGTTTTGGACGTATTGGTCGTAACGTATTCCGTGCGGCTCTTAAAAATGAAAATGTAGAAATCGTAGCAATCAACGATTTAACAGATGCAGCAACATTAGCTCACTTATTGAAATATGATTCTGTGCACGGTACATTGCAAGGAGAAATTTCTGCAAACGGCGACAGCATCGTTGTAAACGGAAAAGAAATCAAAATCATCGCTGAGCGTGATCCTGCTCAATTACCTTGGAGCGACTACGGCGTAGAAGTTGTTGTAGAATCTACAGGCCGTTTCACAAACAAAGCAGACGCTGAAAAGCATTTAGGCGGTTCTGTAAAGAAAGTTGTTATCTCTGCTCCTGCAAGCAACGAAGATATCACAATCGTTATGGGCGTAAACGAAGACAAATACGATGCAGCTAACCACAATGTTATCTCTAATGCATCTTGTACAACAAACTGCTTGGCTCCATTTGCAAAAGTTCTTCATGAGCAATTCGGAATCCGCCGCGGTATGATGACAACAGTTCACTCTTACACAAACGACCAACAAATTCTAGATTTACCACACAAAGACTGGCGTCGTGCGCGTGCAGCTGCTGAAAACATGATTCCTTCTTCTACAGGTGCTGCAAAAGCAATCGGTCTTGTTCTTCCTGAATTAAAAGGAAAATTAAACGGTGGTGCGGTTCGTGTTCCAACTCCAAACGTATCTCTTGTTGACTTAGTTGCTGAGCTTGACAAAGAAGTAACAGCAGAAGAAGTAAACGCAGCGTTGAAAGCAGCTGCTGAAGGTCCATTAAAAGGAATTCTTGTATACAGCGACGAGCCACTAGTATCTCGCGACTACAATGGTTCTCCTGCATCTTCTTCTATCGATGCTCTTTCTACAATGGTAGTAGACGGCAACATGGTAAAAGTTCTTTCTTGGTACGATAACGAAACAGGCTACTCTAACCGTGTTGTAGACCTTGTTGACTACATCGCATCTAAAGGTCTTTAATTCGACCATTATATAAAAAAGGAAAGGGGGGGAGAGGCAATATGCCCTCCTCCCCTTCTCTTTACATATAATTAACATGCGCCAAGGGCAAAATCTCCTTATATAAAGTTTCACTTTACCCTAAAATGTGGTAAGCTTTGGAGTGGGTTTTGTCAATCCATTTATAACACGGAGGGAAATCCTAATGAACAAGAAATCGATTCGCGATGTCGATGTAAAAGGAAAACGCGTATTTTGCCGCGTAGACTTCAATGTGCCAATGCAAGACGGCGTCATCACAGATGAAACGCGCATCCGCGCAGCTCTTCCGACGATCCAGTACTTGGCGGAGAACGGAGCAAAGGTTATTTTAGCAAGCCATTTTGGCCGTCCAAAAGGACAAGTGGTAGAAGAATTACGTTTAACACCAGTAGCGAAGCGTTTAGGCGAATTGCTTGGCAAAAACGTAATTAAAACGGACGAGGCGTATGGTCCTGTTGTGCAAGAAGCAGTTGCTGGCATGAGTGAAGGAGATGTTCTTCTTCTTGAGAACGTTCGTTTTTATGCGGGCGAAGAAAAGAACGATCCAGCACTTGCGAAGGAATTTGCAGCTTTGGCTGATCTGTATGTAAACGATGCATTTGGTGCGGCACACCGTGCGCACGCTTCCACTGCAGGTATTGCTGAGTACATCCCAGCTGTATCCGGTTTCTTGATGGAAAAAGAAATTGAAGTATTAGGAAAAGCGTTGTCTAACCCAGATCGTCCTTTTACAGCAATCATTGGCGGCGCGAAAGTAAGAGACAAGATCGGTGTAATTAGCAATCTGCTTGATAAGGTGGACAACCTTATTGTCGGCGGTGGACTTGCGTATACGTTTATCAAAGCGCAAGGTCATGAAATCGGAAAATCTTTGCTAGAAGAAGACAAAATTGATCTTGCAAAAGAATTCATGGAAACTGCAAAGCAAAAAGGTGTAAATTTCTATGTTCCTGTTGATATTGTAGTAGCCGATGGTTTCTCTAATGATGCGAACACACAAGAGGTATCTGTTGATGCCATCCCTAGTGATTGGGAAGGGTTGGATATCGGCCCGAAAACGCGTGAAATCTACGCAGATGTGATTCGTAACTCAAAGCTTGTTATTTGGAACGGACCTATGGGTGTGTTTGAATTGGACACATTCGCGAAGGGAACAAAAGCAGTAGCGGATGCTCTTGCTGAATCTCCGAATACATACTCTGTAATCGGCGGCGGTGACTCTGCGGCAGCAGTTGAAAAATTCGGCTTAGCTGATAAAATGAGTCATATCTCTACAGGCGGCGGCGCATCTCTTGAGTTCATGGAAGGTAAAGAGCTTCCAGGTGTTGTACGTCTAAACGATAAGTAAGAAAAGCGAAAGCGGCCTGTTTGAGCTCTATAAGTATGATTTTTACTGTGTAGCAGCATAACTGTCATTGATGGGCCCTCTTTGGCAAAAACTCTGACTACCTTGAGAAATTGGAAATATAGAACGAATAAGCCGTAAAGAGCTACACTCGAATAAGGGATGGTGTACCGAATGCGTAAACCTATTATTGCAGGAAACTGGAAAATGCATAAAACATTAGGCGAGGCGGTAAGCTTCGTAGAGGAAGTAAAAGGACAAATTCCTTCTGCTTCAGCAGTTGATTCTGTTGTTTGCTCTCCAGCTCTATTCCTAGAGCGTCTTGTAGCAGCAACGGAAGGCTCCGAGCTAAAAGTTGGCGCGCAAAACATGCACTTTGCAAACAGCGGTGCGTTTACAGGCGAAATCAGCCCAGTAGCGCTTGCTGATTTGAAAGTAAGCTACGTTGTGCTTGGACACTCTGAGCGCCGTGAAATGTTTGCGGAAACGGATGAAACAGTAAACAAGAAAACTGTAGCAGCATTTGCAAACGGCTTAACACCAATCGTATGCTGCGGTGAAACATTAGAAGAGCGCGAAAGCGGAAAAACGTTTGATCTTGTAGCAAATCAAGTAAAACAAGCGTTAGCTGGATTAACAGAAGAGCAAGTAAAAGCAACTGTTATCGCGTACGAGCCAATTTGGGCAATCGGAACAGGAAAATCCTCCTCTGCGCAGGATGCAAACGAAGTATGCGCGCATATCCGCAAGGTTGTAGCGGAAGCATTCTCTGCTGATGCAGCAGCGGCTGTCCGTATTCAATACGGCGGAAGCGTAAAGCCTGAAAATATCGCTGAGTACATGGCGCAGCCTGATATCGATGGTGCGTTAGTAGGCGGCGCAAGCCTAGAGCCTGCATCCTTCTTAGGACTTTTGGAGGCAGTAAAGTAATGGCAAAGCAACCAACAGCTCTAATTATTTTAGACGGTTTTGCGTTGCGCGAAGAAACATACGGTAACGCAATTGCACAAGCAAGCAAACCAAACTTTGACCGATATTGGGAGCAATATCCGCATACGACATTAACGGCAAGCGGAGAAGCAGTCGGTTTGCCTCAAGGACAAATGGGGAACTCTGAGGTAGGGCACTTAAATATTGGTGCCGGCCGCATTGTGTACCAAAGCTTAACGCGTGTAAATGTTGCAATTCGCGAGGGTGAATTCGAGCGTAATGAAACATTCGTAAACGCGATAAATCATGTGAAGCAAAAAGGTTCAAACCTTCACTTATTTGGCTTGCTTTCTGATGGCGGTGTACATAGCCATATCAACCATATGTTTGCACTTCTTCGTTTAGCGGCGAAGGAAGGGATTGAGAACGTGTATATCCATGCGTTCTTAGACGGCCGAGACGTCGGTCCGAAAACAGCAAAAGGATACATTGAGCAAACGTACAAAGTGATCGAAGAAACAGGCGTCGGACAGTTCGCGACAGTATCTGGCCGTTACTATTCTATGGACCGTGACAAGCGCTGGGATCGTGTTGAGAAGTGCTATCGCGCCATGGTATACGGTGAAGGTCCAACATACAAGGATGCGTACGAGTGCGTAGAAGACTCCTATGCAAACGGTATTTATGACGAATTCGTATTGCCTTCTGTAATCGTTCGTGAAGACGAAACACCGGTTGCAACAATCAACGATGATGACGCAATCATTTTCTACAACTTCCGTCCAGACCGCGCGATTCAAATTGCGCGCGTGTTTACAAATGATGATTTCCGTGAATTTGATCGCGGCAGCAAAGTTCCGCATATTCCGGAGTTTGTTTGTATGACACAATTCAGTGAAACTGTCGGCGGCTATGTAGCATTTAAGCCGACAAACCTTGATAACACATTAGGAGAAGTCATTTCACAAGCTGGGTTAAAGCAGCTTCGTATTGCGGAAACTGAAAAATATCCGCATGTTACGTTCTTCTTTAGCGGCGGACGTGAAGCTGAATTCCCTGGTGAAGAGCGAATTCTTATCAATTCTCCAAAGGTTGCAACGTATGATTTGCAGCCAGAAATGAGCATTTACGAAGTAACCGATGCATTAGTAAAGGAAATTGAAGCGGACAAGCATGATGCAATCATTTTAAACTTTGCGAACTGCGATATGGTTGGTCACTCTGGTATGATGGAGCCGACAATTAAAGCGGTTGAAGCGACAGATGAGTGCTTAGGGAAAGTTGTTGAAGCTATTGTTGCAAAAGGCGGTACAGCAATTATCACAGCTGACCATGGAAATGCTGATGAGGAATTGACGCCAGAGGGGCAACCAATGACAGCTCATACGACGAACCCGGTTCCGTTCATCGTTACAAAAGAAGGTGCTCAACTTCGTGAGGACGGTATTTTAGGTGATATTGCTCCAACGATGCTAACTCTTTTAGGCTTAGAACAGCCGAAGGAAATGACAGGAAAAACATTAATCACACAATAAAAGGAGAGAAAACATATGCCATTCATTACTGATGTTTATGCACGCGAAGTATTAGATTCCCGCGGTAACCCTACTGTAGAGGTAGAAGTATATACAGAATCCGGTGCGTTTGGACGCGCTTTAGTACCAAGTGGTGCTTCTACAGGTGAATACGAAGCAGTAGAACTTCGCGACGGTGACAAATCCCGTTACCTTGGAAAAGGTGTTTTAAAAGCAGTTGAAAACGTAAATGAAGTAATTGCTCCTGAAATCGTTGGCCTTGACGTAACAGATCAAGTAGCAATCGACCGTACAATGATCGAATTAGACGGCACGCCAAACAAAGGCAAGTTAGGTGCAAACGCAATCCTAGGTGTATCTATGGCAGTTGCTCACGCTGCAGCTGACTTAGTAGGTCTTCCATTATATCGTTACCTTGGCGGTTTCAATGCGAAGCAGCTTCCAACTCCAATGATGAACATCATCAACGGCGGATCTCATGCTGACAACAACGTAGACTTCCAAGAGTTTATGATTCTTCCTGTAGGCGCTCCTACATTCCGTGAAGCGCTTCGCACAGGTGCAGAAGTATTCCACGCATTGAAATCTGTTCTTCATGCAAAAGGCTTAAATACAGCTGTTGGTGACGAAGGTGGTTTCGCTCCAAACCTTGGTTCTAACCGTGAAGCATTAGAAGTTATCATGGAAGCAATCAAACAAGCTGGCTATGAGCCAGGAAAAGACGTTCTTCTTGGAATGGACGTTGCATCTTCTGAATTCTTTAACAAAGAAACACGCAAATATGACCTTGCTGGCGAAGGCCGTACTGGCTTAAGCTCTACTGAAATGGTTGATTTCTACGAGCAATTAGTAAATGAGTTCCCAATCGTTTCTATCGAAGACGGTCTTGACGAAAATGACTGGGAAGGTCACAAATTATTAACAGAACGCCTTGGCGGCCGCGTTCAATTAGTTGGTGACGATCTATTCGTTACAAACACTGAGAAGCTTGCTGAAGGTATTGAAAAAGGCGTAGGCAACTCAATCCTAATCAAAGTAAACCAAATCGGTACTTTAACTGAAACATTCGAAGCAATCGAAATGGCGAAACGTGCTGGTTACACTGCAGTTGTATCTCACCGTTCTGGTGAAACAGAAGATGCAACAATTGCTGATATCGCAGTAGCAACAAATGCAGGTCAAATCAAAACTGGTTCTTTAAGCCGTACAGACCGCATCGCAAAATACAACCAATTACTTCGCATCGAAGACGAGCTTGGCGCATTGGCTGTGTACGATGGCGCGAAATCTTTCTACAACTTAAAGAAATAATATAAGTGATTTTCTGCTGAAACAGCATGTGCAGATGCTGTAGCGGTTGTTTTACTATTGTATTGATTGAAAAATCAATAAGAGATTCTGGAGCAGCGTGTGCAGACGTTGCTTCCGAATATTCCTTTTACTAACGAAGACCTTTATAATGGCGATGGAAACCCGAACGGTGTGTACAGACATTGTTCGGGTCTTTTATATAGCAAGTACTCCCAATAATGCCAGTTTTCTTTTTTCTTTGCTGGCATTGCAAACATATAAAAAAAGAGGTATAATCGTATTAAGAAGAATATGCGTTAAACAAATTCACATATTATCAAGCATCAAAGGATGATATGAGTTACCTATGATACTTGATAATGTGTGAATTTTTTATTTCTTGTAACGGGAAAATAAGAACAGCATATTACTACATTTATTTCTTAAGGAGGAATTTTAATATGAAAGCAACTGGTAAAGTAAAATGGTTTAATGGTGAAAAAGGTTTCGGATTTATCGAAGTACCAGGTGGAAACGATGTATTCGTACATTTCTCTGCTATCCAAGGCGAAGGTTTCAAAACTCTTGATGAAGGTCAAGAAGTAAGCTTTGAAATCGAGCAAGGTAACCGTGGACCACAAGCAGTAAACGTTGTAAAACTGTAATTGACAAATAGGAAGGTTGTTAACAATAGAGTTAGCAGCCTTTTTTTCTTTCCGCCGGTGCGATGGAAGGTTGTACGGAACGATTGTATATCGAATCGAAGGAGGAGTTAGATATGTACTGGAGCAGAAAAAAGCAAGCGATGCAACAAGAAGCAGAACAGGTGAAGGCAGCTGTATGGGAATGTGAATCGGAGAATTGCCGCGGATGGATGAGAAAGGATTTTTCGTTACAGGATCATCCGAAGTGTCCGTTATGCAGTGCGGGCATGAAAAGTGGAGAGCGGATGCTGTCAATCCTATCGAATTAATAGCTTAGAGCTTAGCTTGTGTAGAAGTGTTTTTTGCGCTTAAAGTTATAAAAGGCCTTGCTTCTTTTTACCCTGTAGGAAAGTATAAATTTCCAGCTAGAAGTGAATTCAACGTAGTGGGGAATTTTAGGAATACAGTATAAGTAGGGCTACGCCTCTGTCTTTCAGCCCTCATACGGAGGGCTTTTTTGCGCTGTAGGAAAGTATAAATTTTCGGCTAGAGGTGAATTCGACGTAGTGGGGAATTTTAGGAATACAGTATAAGTAGGGCTTGCCAATCGGCGAGTTTTCTTTATCCATTTAACAAACTCCATTTATGAACTAAAATATTGGTGCTTTCGATTTA
>NZ_SCFM01000037.1 GCF_004138295.1 Ectobacillus funiculus
CCATTTAACAAACTCCATTTATGAACTAAAATATTGGTGCTTTCGATTTAGTTTTTCTTTGAAAAGGGAAAGGGACAGAGTAACTAGATTACCAAAGCTTCGTAAAGAAATTTTTAATGTAATGTTTTTAAAAAAGACTGTTGACGAATACTATATCAAAGTGTATTATAAGTGATGTTGCTTCTGATAAAGAAGCTTTTTTGAAAAGGTGTTGACATCACGATTAAAGGGTGTTAGCATAAGGAAGTCGCATTTGAGCGATGGGCAAGTTCTTTGAAAACTGAACAAAACACAAAACGTCAATGT
>NZ_SCFM01000038.1 GCF_004138295.1 Ectobacillus funiculus
TCTGTAAAAGGTAATGAAAAACTACTTGGAAACCTTAACTTCTATATAAAAATGAATCTTAAGTTGATGGATGTGGGGCGGTACCCCAATTAAAGGTCGAATATTAATTTTATAAATCCTTTTAGAAGATGATTCTTAAATCATTTTAGATAGTACGGTATCATACGCCTCAAGTGTACAGTCTACTTCTTTCTCGCCATGCACTGTAGCCATGCTGTATCTGTTTAATGGCTTTGTATAGATTCCTTTTGAAAGTAAACCAAAGTCCAGTTCCTTTCTCATAGAAAAATTAGCTTGTTGCAAATCTCTGTAGTTTCTTACTTTTTCTTTTTCCGTAATGACAACGTTAAATATGGAACCCAGACCAATCGTTTGCATCGTAATTCCTCGGTGTTCAAAAAGACTTTCTATCCCCTTTTTTAATCTAGCAGTCATTTTAAAAACGTGTTCGATCTCTTGTTCTAAAACTTTTATAGTAGCAAGGCCAGCTGCTAGAATCGTAGGGTGTCCATTGTATGTTCCGCTGTGAAAAAGAACATCTTTAGCACTAGATTTTTTACTCTGACTATTGTCAAAAACATCAGACGAAACGGAGGGAGCGCTTGTCATCATTATTTCTTCTTTGCCCCCTACGATTCCCACAGGAAAACCACCACCTATCACTTTTCCTAGTGCCGTGAGATCTGGTTTAATGTTGTAGTGTCCTTGAGCTCCTCTAAGTCCCACACGAAAACCTGTTTTTACTTCGTCAAAAATTAACAGGATGCCTAACTCTTCCGTTAACTTTCTTAGACCCTTCATAAAAGAAGGTTCTGCCGGAATGAATCCACCTTGTATGGGCTCAAGGATAACGGCAGCAATCTCATCCTTATTCTTCGTTAAGATATCAGAAGTATGTTCGAGATCATTAAAAGGCAGTACTATGGTTTGTTTCTCATGATATGGGTCAATCCCTTTGGATTCGATCACTGATTTTGGTGCATGAGCTTGCCCTGCTTCTTCAAGGGAAGGATTTAAACTTAAAAGAACTTGATCATAACCTCCGTGATAATGACCCTCGAACTTAGCAATTTTAGTTTTACCCGTATACGCATATGCCAAACGTACAGTCAGAAGAGTAGCTTCTGTTCCAGAGTTGGTATAACGGATTCTTTCCATACTTGGATAAAGCTCTTTTATTTTCTCTCCCATAGCAAGTTCAAGCTGATGTGGAGTTCCAAATAACATAGTTCCGTCTTCCTCAAGCTGTTCCTGTATGGCTTGAATGATTTTAGGATGTCCATGTCCAAGCATTAAAGCACCGTAGGAAAGCAGATAATCAACATACTCGTTTCCATCGAGATCATATAAATAGGCTCCCTTTCCTTTTTTCATAATAATTGGATATGGGTCAAAAGATTTGATGTTAGCTGTTACTCCACCCGGCATGATTTCTTTTGCTTTTGAGAAAAAAGTTCTGGATTTTGATGTCTGGTTCTCAAACTCTGTTAGAAAATGTTTTTTCATTAATGTCATCACATTATCCTCCTGCAAATAAGAAATATTTTATTCAAAATTATAAAATAATGAAATATATATTTCATTATAGGCGAGAATTAATTATTTTGGAACCTTTTCAGAACAAAATTATAAAAATATTTCAAAAAACTCTCGAACATGAAACTTTTGTTGCATTTGTTTGTAAATTGAACTATCCTTTTTTATAAAATAAAAAATTATAAAGAGGTAACTATGGGTTATAAAAATGTCTATCAATTAATTGCTGAAAAAATGTCTACTATGAGCAAGTCGCAGGAAAAACTGGCTTCCTATATCCTTCACAACACGAACACGGTTCCTTTTTATACTGTTGCAACCCTAGCAAAACAAGCAGGTGTAAGTGAGGCTTCAGTGGTACGTTTTGCTGTCTTTTTAGGATATTCCGGCTATCGTGAACTGCAGAACCAGATGCAGAACTCTGTTCAGATGCAGTTGACGACGAAGGACAGGTTAAAAATGTCTTCACAAGTTTATGATGATTCAAACCAGGCCATCTACGATATTTTTAAAGATGATATGGCGAATATTAAAACGACGATGGAAAATTTAGATTCGAAAGCGTTTTTAGATGCGGAAAACCTTCTGCTAAACGGAAAAAAAATCTATATATCTGCGAACCGGAGTGCCACATCTCTTGGGCTATTTCTGCAATATTACTTGGATATTATTTTAGGAAATGCTCATTTACTGGGTCCCGTTGAAAATAAACCTGAACAGTTATATGAATTGAATGCGAAAGATGTAGTAGTTGGTATTAGTTTCTCACGTTATTCAACAAGTACTGTCAATATTATGGCTTTTGCAAAAGAACGAGGTGCAACCACAATTGTCATTACCGACAATCTTCTTTCGCCACTCGTCCCTCATGGGGATGTAGTACTAACTGCTTCAAGTCAATTACCAACTTTTTTTGATTCTTTTGTTGCTCCGCTAAGTCTTATTAATACACTCATAGCGTTGGTTGGAAAAAAAAGAATGAATGAATCTGAGGATCGTCTTGAAAAACTAGAGGAAGTTTGGGAACGATTTGGCACGTTTTACTCTAACAAAAGGAAATAAATAAAATAGTCTGCTAATCTAACCGGATTCTGTCAGCTCAAGATAGGCTCGAACAGCTGTTAGTTGAGTGTCTAAAGTATATTTTTTCATTAATGGGGTCCCGCCGCATATCTACCAGGCTAAGGCTTTAACATATGGCCAAAACAAAAATTCTCCGTCTTTTGTAACAAAGAAATACGTTGAGGACAGCCTATTACCTTGATAGCGATGTAGCGATACCCCTATAAATATGTAAACACCAAATTTCAGGGAAATACATATAACTTAAAATCCTGAATTAATGTCCTAATCCATTCCAATAAAAATCTACAATTGTTGCAGCCAACTCATCTATATTCTCAATCAGCGGCTTTTGATTTACATCTTTGTAATTACCTACGTATAGCAAGGCTACAAAAGCATGAGCACTTAAAAGTGAGTGACCTTTAGGGATTTCACCTTCCTGCATTGCTTTATGTATTACGTGATCCAATACCTCATACATTTTATCTTCAGCGTGTTGCATTTGTTTTACGTGGTCATCTGAAAGAGATATTTTTGCATCTCTCATAAAACTCTGGATGTCAATGTTCATTGTTGCGGTTAAATGAACTTTTACAACATCAAGTAATCGCTCCTTGAGTGGCTTGCTTGTTGAAAGAAGTTTATGCATATTTTCTCTAATACGGGCCATCATTTGAATCATTGCATCCGTAAATAGATCGGCTTTTGTAGCATAGTAATAATACACCGTTGCCTTTGTGACATCGCACTCCTTTGCGACATCTTCCATAGAAATGATTTGATAACCTTTACTTAAAAACAACTTTGTAGCAATTTCAACAATTTTATCTTTTGTCGATTTTGTATTTTTATTTTGAGGGGGTCTTCCTAAAGGACGTTGTTTTTGTGCCAATATAATTCTCTCCTGACTCTTCATAATTAAAAATATTATAACACTTAAATAGTTCTTGATTAATTAACTATCCAGTATATATAATTAATCCAAAAGTTAGTAAGAAAGGTGGATTATGATGAAAAGGCATCCTCTTTATACATGGGGGAAATATGTTGGGGGACCAAAAACAAGGTGGATTACTCTCTTTGTATGGGTCTTGTTGACACTCGTTTTATCTTTTACCTGGCCAGCTGTTAATACGGTTGAAGATGAAACAGCGCCTAACCTTCCGGAAACGGCTCTGTCACAAAAGGCTAGTAATATGATTAAAAAAGAGTTTCCAAATGACGCAGGAAACCCTGTGCTTATTGTTTGGCATAAAAATGAAGGTTTAGAAGCGAAGGATTTTAAGACAATTCAAGATACTTATAAAAAGCTTAGAAATTCGCCATTAAAGGGTCAATCAACATTACCACCTTTTGATACCATTCCACAGCAAGTGTTAGCAAAAAGTGTTTCAGAAGATGGTACGTCTCTAGTAACTCCTGTGTTTTTTGATAAAACTGCAGGGACAGATGTACTTCAAGAGAATATGAATGAACTGCAGAATATCATCAAGAATACATTGGAGGACAATCCATTTAAAAGAAAGATTTCTGACTCTGGTTTACATGTACGTCTATCAGGGCCGGTTGGTATTCAGACTGATGCAGTAAGTTTATTTAGTCAGGCCGATGTGAAATTATTAGTTGCAACTGTGTTACTTGTTTTAGTTTTGCTTATTCTTCTTTATCGCTCACCACTTTTAGCCATCTTACCTTTAATTGTAGTTGGATTTGCTTATGGGATAATTAGTCCAACTTTAGGCTTTTTAGCAGATAAAGGCTGGATTATTGCGGATGCACAAGGGATTTCGATTATGACTGTACTATTATTTGGAGCTGGTACGGATTATTGTTTATTTCTAATTTCAAGATATCGAGAGTTTCTTTTGGTGGAGCAGAACAAATTTAAAGCGCTACAGCTTGCGATTAAAGAATCAGGTGGAGCTATTATTATGAGTGCTCTTACAGTTGTGATAGGATTAGGTACTTTGTTACTTGCTCATATTGGTTCTTTTCATAGATTTGCAGTCCCATTTAGTGTGGCCGTTTTTCTGATGGGAATCGCTGCATTGACGCTTTTACCAGCATTATTAGCTATTTTAGGGAGAGTTGCTTTTTTCCCGTTCATCCCAAGAACAAAAGAAATGAATGAAGAACGTGCTAAGAAAAAAAATAAACCAATTAAGGTAAAGGAATCGAAAGGATTCTTAAGCAAAAAACTTGGGGATTTTGTTATCCGTAAACCATGGACGATTATTCTGCTAACATTATTCTTATTGGGTGGATTGGCTTCATTTGTTCCGCGTATCCATTTTACGTACGACTTATTAGAATCATTTCCAAAAGATATGCCTTCACGTGAAGGGTTTGATTTGATATCTGATCATTTTTCACCTGGAGAGTTAGCCCCTGTACAGATTGTTGTTGATACAAAAGGAAAAGATATACCTGTTAAAGCAGAATTAGCAAAACTTTCTTTTGTAGATCAATTAACAGAACCAGTAAAAGGGAAACAGAACAATCAATTACAAATGTATGAAGTTTCATTAAAAGATAATCCGTATTCTATTGAGGGGATGAATAAAATTCCTGAATTAAGAAAAAGTTTGAAAGAGGTCATGAAAAATGCTGAGATAAGTAAGGCCGAGAACCACATATGGATTGGAGGAGAAACGGCTACATTATACGATACAAAACAAACGACTGAACGGGATCAACGTATAATTATCCCTGTTATGATCGGAATTATTGCATTATTATTGCTTGTTTACCTGCGTTCTGTTGTAGCAATGATCTACCTAATTGTAACAGTTGTCTTATCATACTTCTCTGCATTAGGGGCGGGATGGTTACTACTTCACTATGGTATGGATGCTCCCGCAATACAGGGAACAATTCCTCTATATGCATTTGTTTTCTTGGTAGCGTTAGGAGAGGACTATAACATATTTATGGTTTCTGAAATATGGAAAAATAAAAGAAGCCAACCACACCTTGAAGCAGTTAAAAACGGGGTGGCTCAAACAGGTAGTGTTATTACGTCTGCTGGTTTAATCTTAGCAGGAACATTTGCTGTATTAGCTGCTTTACCAATCCAAGTACTTGTTCAATTTGGTATTGTTACAGCAATAGGAGTACTACTGGATACATTTATAGTAAGACCTCTTCTTGTCCCTGCAATTACAGTTGTTTTAGGTCGTTCCGCTTTTTGGCCAGGGAGTATTTGGAGGAAGAGAGAAGGAACAAAAGTAGATGCTTCATAACATAATGACAGGCAACTAATGCCCTTGCTGCAGCAAGGGTCTTTTATTTCTCTTTTTCCGTTATTGTAGGTACATAAGAGAGAAGACAGGTGAAATAGATTGAATCTAGAAAATAAAGAAGCAAACATATTGATTTTCAGGAGAATATAACTATAATAAGAACAAAAGGGGTAAGCGCTTACCTTTGTGGATTAGAAGCATTATCACCTAGAACTGCAATTCCTCTCTATGTATAACTACCAGTGAAGAAAGGCAGCCTGGTATGGTAAGGATGGGAGAAAGACATGAAACTAACTATTTATACAGTAGCACAAGAAGCAGGAGTATCTATCGCAACGGTATCAAAGGTTATTAATAATACAGGACGGATTAGTGAAAAAACGAGACAAAAAGTGTTAAAGACAATGGAACGTTTGAATTATCACCCTAGTACTGTGGCATCTGCCTTAACTGGAAAAGGGACAAAAAACATTGGCTTGCTCGTTCCAGATGTTGCGAACCCGTTCTTTGCTGAGATTACGCGAAGTATTGAAGATTATAGCAATTCATTAGATTATGGTGTCATGATATGCAGTACAGATAATAAAAGCGAGAGAGAAAGGAAATACGTTTCTCTTTTGCTCAGGCAGAAAATTGATGGCATTATCCTTGCTTCCAACTTTCAAAATGAAGAGCTTATTCAGGAGCTGCTTGATAAAAAGGTTCCAATTGTATTACTGGCGCAAGAAGTTCCTAGTATGTCTATTGCTTCGGTAACAATAGATGACTTTAAAGGGGGCTCCATTGCGATGCAGCATCTTTTGTCGCTGGGGCATAGAAACATCGGGATTATCACTGAAAATAATAGAAGCGGTAAAAAGAGGCTGCATGCTTATAGACAGATGCTAGAGGAATATGGTGTTGAGGTTGATGAATCTTACATTATGAAGTGTGAAGCAAGTATATCAGACGGGGCTTATTATGGAGAAAAATTGCTGCGGCATCCTTCTAGACCAACTGCTATTTTTGCCTGCAATGACATGATTGCTCTTGGAGTAATGACAGCTGCACGCAACGCAGGGATATCTATTCCAGATGAGCTATCGGTTATAGGGTTTGATAATACGATCATGTCGACAGTGACAGTACCGTTGTTAACGACAGTTTCTCAGCCGATAAGAGAGATGGGAAGGAAAACAGTACAGCTATTAATGGAGGATATCGAAAAAGGGGATGCTTTTAAGCAATCTATTTTATACTCTCCAGAGCTCGTAGTTCGACAATCTACCGCTCTGCAGAGGCAGTGAGAAGATGGATAAAATAAATACGGAAAAGAAAAACACCTCTTAATTTAAGCCATTGGCATACGAATTAAGAGGTATTTTTGTAGCTTTTGGATATAAAGATATATTCACTTATGCAGCATTAACACTGTCCTTGTAGTAAAAGAAGATGAAGCGTGTGCAAAACTTCTTATAGGTTACTATGAAACAGCCTTTTGACCGTTTTCAAATCCAGCTCCTGTACCACCTTTTTCTTGTGAAGGAGTAAGGAAGCTAGTTAAGAATGCGCCAACAAAATATAGGCCGGCAAAAATCCACATGACGCCTCCTACACCTAATGTCCCGATGAAAACGGTAACAACTAGTGGTCCAACAAAGGCTGCTAATCCAGATCCTAAGTTTAGTACAGACATGGCAGCTCCCTTATCATTTGGAGCTAAGGAAGGTACTAACGCTGTAAGAGGTACATAACCAGCTAATGTCGCTCCATAGCAGCACGCTACAATCATCATAATCCAATAGTTATGTCCTACAAGCTGCGGTACATAATAAAGCGCAAGTGTTACAATACCGGAACCAACGCCACCAAACCACTTAATTGTGTTAACCCAGCCAATTTTATCTCCAACAATTCCAAAAATAATATTACAAACCATGTTTACAAAAAATAGCGTTCCCCAAATTTGCAGCCATTCGCTTACAGTGAAATTAAACTTTGTCATATAGGTAGGCAAGAACACAACAAATCCAAATTGAGCAGCGGAGTTAATAATTTTAACTATCCCACCTATACCAACTCTTGGATTCTCAAACGCAATTGTAATTCCTTTAAGCAATTCTTTCCCTTTGTTATCGCTTACTTTTTGTACCTCAAACTTGTCTTTATTCATGATGATAGAAAATACTCCACCTGCAACAACAAAAATTAATGCGCTCCATAAAGTCGCAATTTCCCCAATCTTAGGAACCATAAAGCTAGAATAAAAGGCTCCGATAACACTTAAACCAAGCTGAAAAACAAACCAGTACCAGCCTACAGCCTTAGAGAGTATTTCCTGAGGGGTACGGTATGAGACCCATACTAAGAAGGAATAAGCAAACAAAGGATAACCCAATCCTCTTAAAGCATAACATGACAAGATAACAGCATAATTCATGCTAGAAATCCCAAAACCAATAAATCCGATTGAGCCTATAATAAAGGCAGCTAATCCAAACGTCATTGCACGTCTTGGACCCCACATCTGTACAAATACTCCTGAGAACCAAGCAGAAACAGATACAGTAATTCCATAGATAGTAAATAATAAGCCGGATTGTTTCATCGTTAAGCCTTGTTCAACGAGATAAGGTGATAGCCACCCTTGTTCCAAGCCATCGCCAATCATAAAAACAATGATCCCGATATAGCCCCACAGTAAATGTGAAGGAATCCCAATTTTGTCTAAAGCAGTTTGTTTCGGTGTAAGCATATTCATTTTTTCCACCACCATTAATTATTTTGGTTAATTACAATTGGGGTAAGCGCTTAATCATTTCTAGGAAAGAGTATACGCTTACACCAAGGGGGACGTCAATAGTTTTTATTTTTATGAGTTGATAATCTACTATTTTTAAACGATTCAATTGATTGCCATAATATGAAGAAAAAATTTATCCGTTTGTAAGCTTCTGAGTAGCTATATATGATAAAAAGAGCATGGTTGCTGTGTTTATTCTTCATACGATCTAACAGAAGCATGCATGAATGAACAGATTTGAAGTGCTTGAAAAAATAAAAAAACATTTGCACTTTTTAGATGAGCGTGTATAATGAAATCAAGGAAAGCGCTTAACCCATTTTCCTTACTTTTAAGACAATTGAGCTTGTAATGTAGCATAGAATTGCAATTTTCTTTCTTTTTTTACCAATCAAAGAAAACGCTTTATTTTAGTGGGAATCAATAGTGTACACATAGTTGCTGCACAGGATCCTACATAAGGAATCTGATATTCCCTTCCTATGCAGACGGTTACGTTTATCTAGCACTGTAGGAAAGTATAAATTTCCAGCTAGAAGCGAATTCGACGTAGTCGGAAATTTTAGGAATACAGTATAAGTGCAACTACGCCTCTGTCTTCGCCTAAGAGCGGGCTCGCCAATCGGCAAGTTTTCTTTATCTTTTCTTAAATTTTTCATAAAAAGGAGAATTCATATGAGTTTAATTACATTAGGAATTATTGGTGCAGGACGTATTGGAAGATTACATGTAGATAACCTTTTATCAGTTCCGCAAGTAAAAATTAAAGCGGTTTCGGATGTAGTTGTAGATCATTTGCAGGAATGGGCTGCTAGCAAAGGGATTTCCGTTTTAACAACGAATTACCAGGACTTATTGGGGGACCCTGAAATTGATGCAGTATTTATTTGCTCTCCAACAAGCACGCATGCGCAAATCATTCAAGAGGCAGCTCGTGCGAAGAAGCATATTTTCTGTGAAAAGCCAGTTAGCTTCTCTGCGGAGCAGACAATTGAAGCATTACGTGTAGTAGAAGAAGAGGGCGTACTATTACAGGTTGGTTTTAACCGCCGCTTCGATCCAAATTTCAAAAAGGTACGTGATCTTGTGCAGCAAGGGGAAATTGGCCAGCCTCATATTCTGAAAATTACATCTAGAGACCCGCAGCCGCCAGGTGTTGATTATATTCTGAATTCAGGTGGATTGTTCATGGACATGATGATTCATGACTTTGATATGGCACGCTATGTAATGAATAGTGAAGTAGTAGAAGTGTCTGCTCAAGGAGCGGTTTTAGTTGATCCTGCGATTGGAGAAGCGGGAGATGTCGATACTGCTATTGTTACATTGAAGTTTGCAAATGGTGCCATTGGAGTAATTGATAATAGCCGTCAAGCTGTATATGGATATGATCAGCGTGTGGAAGTCTTTGGGGCAAAAGGAGCAGCAACTGCTGATAACTGTCGCCCGACAACTGTAGAAGTATCTACAGTTGATGGTGTAGTAAAAGATAAGCCATTGTACTTTTTCCTTGAACGCTATACACAAGCATATATTGAGGAAGTAACTCAGTTTGTGAAATCAATCGCTGAAAATCAAGCTGTAATTTGCAGTGGAAATGATGGGCTTCAAGCAGAGCGTATTGCAAAGGCGGCGAAGGAGTCTTTACTTAAGGGTCAGCCAGTTAAGATTGACCATGCGGAAAATGAGCTTATAGCAAATTAAATCGTTCATGTAAATCGATTTCTAATAAGAGCGTAAGGGAGACAGTGGACATGTTTAAAGAAAATACAATCAAACTTGGGATCGCTCCAATTGCTTGGACAAATGATGATCTTCCAGAGCTTGGCGGCGAGAATACATTTGAGCAGTGCGTAAGCGAAATGGCGTTAGCAGGATTCACTGGCAGTGAAGTAGGAAATAAGTATCCGCGTAATACAGAGGTATTGAAAAAGGCGTTATCGCTTCGGGGATTGCAAATCGCAAGCGCTTGGTTTAGCGCGTTTTTAACAACAAAGCCCCTAGAGGAAACAGTGGAAGCGTTCATCGAACACCGCGATTTCTTACATGCGATGGGTGCGAAGGTTATCGTTGTATCGGAGCAAGGCAAAAGCGTACAAGGTCAAGCGGTGCCTGTTTACAAAGCAAAGCCTGTCTTTACAGAAGAAGAGTGGAAGCTATTAGTAGACGGCTTGCATCGTCTTGGTGAGCTGGCTGCGGAGAAGGATATGGCGATTGTATTCCACCATCATATGGGAACAGGGATTCAAACAACAGAAGAAATTGATAAATTGATGGAGCTAACAGATCCAAAGCTTGTTTCCTTGTTGTTTGATACAGGACATCTCGTATTTTCAGGAGAGGATCCAATTCATGTACTGAAAAAGCACCTGCCTCGCATTAAGCATGTGCATTTAAAAGATATCCGCCCGGAAGTGGTCGCTCGCGTGAAGGAAGAGGATTTAAGCTTTTTGCAGGCAGTAAAAGCAGGTGCTTTCACTGTTCCAGGTGATGGTGGTATCGAGTTTGATGAAGTGTTTACAACGCTTGCGGCTTCTGATTATACAGGCTGGTTTGTTGTAGAGGCTGAGCAGGACCCGGCAGTAGCAAATCCTCTTGAATATGCGCTGAAGGCTCGCCGTTATATTCATGAAAAAACAGGTCTGTAATCGTATCGAAGCATAAGTAGATGAGGCTTCCTCTACAAGATTATGGATAAAGATTTAATGATTCGGTAGTATAATCTCAGTAGATGGTTATGAAGCATTTCATCATGTATTAACATACTAGCCTACGCAATTCCAATCTATTAGGCACAAGAAAAAGACGGAAGGACTTAAGTGCAATAACGCCAAACCTTTCGTCTTTTTAGCTTTGCACTTTAAGAAAGTATAAATTTCTAGCTGGAAGATAATTCGACGTAGTTAGAAATTTTAGGAACAAAGTATAAGTGCAACTACGCCTCGGTCTTCGCCCAAAAGCAGGGCTCGCCAATCGGCGAGTTTTCTTTAGTAAACAGTAGTGAAATACGGAAAGGTCATTTCTTCGCAAGAACAATCATAGCTGAAAAGCTTTTAGAATAGAAAAAATTCAAAAATAATCCTATTTGACTGTTAAAATGATTCCTTGTTACTATTAGGAAAGACAATGAATGAGGTTGATATTTGATAATCGTATTTATTTTATCAATGATGTTCATTGCCTATAGAAAGAACTTAGGATTGGTGGCACAAATGGGATTAAGTCAAAAGAAACCATTGATAGCAAATTGGTTGTCCTTAACCAATATCCAAATGAAAATCACGAATGAATTAGAAGGTATACTTCAAGAGAAGCATAAACTATCTTTGAAAGAGTTTTATGTGCTTTTATTTTTATCGGAAGCTCCTGAGAAAAAATTAAAATTGCAACAGCTTCAGAATATGGTTGGTTTGAGTCAAAGCGCCATGTCAAGATTAGTAAGCCGATTTGAGGCAAAGGACTGCGGAGCATTAAAAAGGCATATTTGCGTAGATGATCGCAGAGCCATCTTCACATCCTTAACAGCTGAGGGAGAAGAAGAACTAAAAAAAGCGTCCGTTACGTTTAATCAAGCTCTTGAGAAGGCTTTTGCTCAAGGAACAATCCAGGGAGAGCTGCAACGATTGATTCGTGAATTACAATCTTGATGGAGCTTGTTATACCCGGAGGCGGGCGGGATAATGAGACTCCATCTTTTTTGCACTTTAAGAAAATATAGATTCCCAGCTAGAAAATCATTTGACGCAGTGGGGAATTTTAGGAATACAGTATAAGTAGGGCTGCGCCTCTGTCTTCGCCCAAGGGCAGGGCTTGCCAATCGGCGAGTTTTCTTTATCGAATTCATTAAACTTGACGGCGAGTTTTTCACATGTTAATTTATATGCATGTGCATACATTTAATTAATGTTGACTTAGTTTATATAAGTTTTCTCCCTGTCTTGGTGTTGTGAAACATCAGTCTTGAAATCGGAAATGTACTGATTTTTATAAAGAAGTACGGGTGCACAGTTTTTTGTTATAGGAGAGAGAAATTAAATTACTATAGGAAAAGGAGCTTTATCATGGAACATTTATTTACCCCTTATCAGTTAAAAGGACTAAATTTAAAAAACCGTGTCGTGATGCCGCCTATGTGTCAATACTCAGTAACAAATAAAGATGGGATTGCTACAGATTGGCATTACCTGCACTATGTTAGCCGCGCCATTGGTGGTGCAGGTTTGATTATTATTGAAATGACGGATGTTGATCCGGATGGACGTATTACAGATTATGACTTAGGATTGTGGGCGGATGAACAAATTCCTGCATTGGCTCGCATAGTAGAAGCCTGCCACCAGCATGGCGCCAAAGTAGGTATTCAAATTGCCCATGCTGGCCGTAAAGCGGAAGATGCAGTTGTCCCAGTTGCACCGTCTGCTATTCCGTTTGATGAAAATTCAAAAATACCAAGAGAACTCTCCACAGAAGAAGTGAAAGAAATAGTAGAGAAATTCCGCTTGGCCGTACGCCGCGCTGTTCAAGCAGGGGTAGATACGATTGAACTTCATGGTGCTCATGGATATTTGATTCACCAATTCCACTCACCTCTAACCAACCAAAGAACAGATGAGTACGGAAGAGATTTAACCAAATTTGGTAAGGAAATCATTCAAGCTGCAAAAAGCGAAATGCCTGAGAATATGCCGCTTATTATGCGGATATCTGCTAAAGAATATGTGGAGGGGGGATATGGAATCGAAGAAAGCATTGAGTTTTCAAGGGAATATCAAGAAGCAGGAGTAGATATGTTTCATGTGAGTGCAGGAGGGGAAGGACCGATTGCTGCGGATGGAAGACCAGGTACACATGTAGCCTATCAAGTACCATTAGCAAAAGCCATTAAGCAAGCCCTTAACGTTCCAGTCATTGCCGTTGGGCGATTAGATGAATCATCATTGGCGAACGCTGTTATTGGGAATGAAGATGCAGACCTTGTCGCTGTTGGAAGAGGAATGTTAAGAAATCCTTACTGGACGCTGGAGGCTGCAACAGTTCTTCATAAAGAAACAGGTATTCCGAAACAGTATGTTCCAGGATTCCCAAGAAGTTAAAAGGAATAGACGGATAACCGAGGAATAGGGAAAATCAGGAGCCAGTGTCTTTTACACTGTAAGAAAGTATAAATTTCTAGCTGGCGGACAATTCGACGTAGTGAGAGATTTTAGTAATACAGTATAAGTAGGGCTGCGCTTCTGTCTTCGCCGGGGGAGCAGGGCTCGCCAATCGGCGAGTTTTCTTGATGACATGGCTTCTTGATTTTCAATACTGTTGGCCAACACGTTGAAATCTTGCAATAGGGTTAAGTGAAGTAGATAAAGTGTTTTAAAGTTTTATAGAAAATGAATGCTTTGACAGAAAGGTGAGAAAGGCTTGAACAATTTAACAAGAACCAAACGACTGCAGCTTGCTTTGCTTTTGGGATCGCTTGGACTTTTAGGACCTTTTACAATAGATACGTATTTGCCTGCATTCCCTACTATTGTTAAAGAATATCATACGAGTGCTTCCTTAGTACAAATTAGTTTAACGACATGCCTTTTAGGCTTGGGATTGGGGCAATTGATTATTGGTCCAATGAGTGATGTTCAAGGACGACGTAAGCCATTGCTTAGTTTTCTCATTTTGTATTTATTGGCCTCTGCAACATGTGCATTTGCACCGAATATTTATACCTTTATCGGTGCTCGTTTTATACAAGGCTTTGCGGCGGCTGGAGGACTTGTTATTTCCAGGGCAGTTGTTCGCGATGTTTATAGCGGAAGGGAATTGACTAAGTTCTTCGCTTTATTGATGCTAGTAGGTAACCTTGGACCAATTGTTGCACCAATTGCTGGCGGCAGTATCCTTGCTTTTACAAATTGGACAGGGGTTTTCATTGTATTGGCTTGTATTGGCCTACTATTATTTTTGACTGTTTCATGGAATTTGGAAGAGACATTGCCAAAGGAAAAACGTATCCCAAGTGACTTTTCGCAAATATTGAAAAACTTCGGTTCTTTATTAAAGGACCGTCAGTTCATGGGCTATGCTCTTACACAAGGCTTTATTATTGCAGGGATTTTTGCTTATGTATCAGGTATCCCTTTTGTGTATCAGAATATTTATGGTGTGTCTCCACAAGAATTTAGTCTATTATTTGGAATCAATGGTATCGCTTTAATTATTGGAAGTCAGCTAGTTGGCCGCTTTACAGATGTTATTTCAGAGAGAGCTTTTTTAAAGATAGGATTAATGATTTCCAACGTGGCAGGGGCTGTGCTATTAGTCGCTTTTCTTTTAAAAGCACCGCTATTAGTTGTTGTTGTTCCTATATTCTTTTTGGTAGCTTCTATCGGAATTATTGCTACAACATCTTTTTCGTTAGCAATGGAGACACAAGGACATATTGCAGGAAGTGCTTCTGCACTATTAGGTCTATTGCCATTTATACTAGGTTCATTAACTGCTCCACTTGTGGGAATTGCGGGAGAGTTTACAGCTATTCCAATGGGTGTCGTTATTTTATCAGCAAGTCTTATGGCTCTTCTCTCCTATTATGGGTTGGTCCGAAAAAATTTGGTGTATAAACTTCAAGATAGTACACGGAATCTCTGAATTGTAACTGTAAATGCACGATGCTAGCCCAAATAATTTCTATATGAATTCAATCTCACTCCGGACAGTCTTCACTCCTTGTTGAAGCTGTCTTTTTACTTTACACTGTAAGAAAATATAAATTTCCAGCTAGAAGTAAATCCGACGTAGTGGGGAATTTTAGGAATACAGTATAAGTAGGGCCACGCCTTTGTCTTCGCCCAAAGGCAGGGCTCGCCAGTCGGCGAGTTTTCTTTAACATACATTACCTGGCCCATCCAAGAATCATTTGTTATATCTTAAGAACTCTTCAATTCAGATTGGTGCTGCAATCTTGACAATTAAAATTAAAAAAATTAAAAAAATTAAAATAGACCAGTCACCATATTTTTAAGGTTAGCTTTCCTGCCCCGTTGGAGGTGTATACTGTATGAATGATAAAAATGCCAAAAGAGAAACGCGCGACAAAATCATTAAAACTGCATCGCGGCTTTTTCAACTACAAGGGTACCATGCTACTGGATTAAATCAGATCCTAGCTGAAAGTGAAACACCTAAAGGTTCTCTTTATTATCACTTTCCAAATGGAAAAGAACAACTAGCAATAGAAGCTGTAAACAACATGAAAGAATTTGTTCAGGCTAAAACAGAGAAAATTTTCAAGGAGATTGCAGAGCCTGATAAAGCGATTCAATTTTCTATTACGGAAGTTGCGAAGGAATTCAATAAGGTTGAAGATATTACAGGTTTTCCTGTCGGCTTATTAGCAGCTGAAACAGCATTAATGAGCGAGGCTTTACGAAAAGCTTGTCAGCAAGCCTTCGAAACTTGGGAAGATACGTACACTAAAAAATTGATTCAAGGTGGATTTCCTGAAGAAACAGCAAAGGAATTAGGCATGGTAATTAATTCAATGATTGAGGGGGGCATCCTTCGTTCTTTAACAAATAAGGATAGCAAACCACTTCTTCTGATCGCCAAGCAAATTCCGATTTTACTGAAGAAGTAAGTAGAAATAGCCAAAATGCTATTTCTCCAATATAAATATAGAGACTGGTCTAATTTTAAAAGTCTCGAAAGGGGATAATATGGAAGCAAATATACTTTCAAAGCAAGTAGAAGCCAAAGGGGTTAAAGTATTGCCTATCATGGTTTCTTTACTCGTTAGCGGCTTTATCGGCATGTTCAGTGAAACAGCATTAAATATGGCTTTAAGCGATTTGATGAAGGAGCTTCAGGTCTCGGCGGCAACGGTTCAGTGGTTAACTACCGGTTATTTATTGGTGCTAGGTATTTTAGTTCCTGTTTCAGGACTTCTTCTTCAGTGGTTTACCACTAGACAGCTCTTTACAGCAACATTATGCTTTTCAATTTTAGGGACATGTATTGCTGCTATAGCTCCTAACTTTTCCTTTTTGCTCTTGGCACGGCTTAATGTCACCACTTACAGGACGCTTGTTTGATAAATACGGACCAAGATGGCTCGTCATTCCAGGATTTATCCTAGTTTCTATTATTCTCTGGTTCTTCTCGGATGTAACAACTACGTCTACCGTTATGACAATTATTGTATTGCATACTTGTTTAATGATTGGTATCTCCATGATTATGATGCCGGCGCAAACAAATGGATTAAACCAATTGCCTCGAGAGCTTTACCCAGATGGAACAGCCATTATGAATACCCTTCAGCAAATAGCTGGTGCAATTGGTACTGCGGTAGCGGTAAGTATTATGGCGGCAGGTCAACACGATTACTTACAGAACGCCAAGGAGCCTGCAAATCCTGCTATCATATCGAATGCGTTAACTGCAGGAGTTCAACAGGCATTTGTTTTTGCGATGATAGTTGCGCTTGTTGGTCTTGTTTGTACTTTGTTTATCAAACGCGTAAAGGTCAAACATTAAATCAAAATCTTATGTAATTCAAAGGAAGAATAGCCATTGATGAAAAGGTCTGTGGAAAAGCAGCTTACTCCACAGACCTTTTGAATTTTGTAAAAAGGGGCAGGTTCTAGATTTTCAGCGGTTTATCCTTAAACTGCTTTGGCGTCACACCCGTAAACTTTTTAAAAACCTTCGTAAAATGACTTTGATCGTGAAAAGTCAGCATGCTGTAGATTTCTGCTAAAGAATGATTGGTAAGCGTCATTAAGTTCTTTGCTTCCTCAACTCTTTCACGCTGAATGTATTCACTGATAGAAATCCCAACTTCTTTTTTAAAGAGACTAGATATATACCTCGGATTCATACCTGTTACGTTTGCGAGATCAGCAAGCGTAATTTCTTCATAGAGATGTGTGAAAATATAGCTTTGGCAAAGATGGATCGGTTTTGAATACTTTTGCCTTTGAACATTTTGTACACGTTCTGTAAAGTCATATAGGGCATCCTCTAATAAATGATCTACGTCTTTACTGGTTGTTAGCTCCTCAATATTTTGGATATAGAAGTCACTTAATGTATAAGCGGCTTCAGGATATAATCCGCCTTCCATCGCAGCTCTGGTAATGAGTGTAATGCTTGTGATTGCCAGGTTTTTCTGGCTGCGCAATTGGCTTTTTTTAGAAAGAGTTCCGAAGCCGCCTTCTTCAGCAGCAGATCTCCAATGCTTAATTACTTCCTCCTTACGTCCCTCCTTTACAAATTGCATAATTCTTTTTTCATATATAGGATCATGATGAAAGAATGTATTTTGTCGTCTCTCTGCAATAGCTAAATCAGGATTTTCCATCTCAACTTGTGGTCTGTCCAAGGTTTTATTATGTTGAAGAATCATGGGAATATCTAATTGTTCTTTGTAAATCATGTAGTAGAGAAGCATGCTTATATGTATAAATTTTAGGCTGTTTAAAACGGGAAGGGATTGGTAATAGTGGATGACGCTGTGCTGCTCTTTATGTAAATGAAAGTCATTTATAAGCCCTTTTATCATTACTTCTGATAGCGGAGAGGACAGGGTAGGTCCCATCATAATAACTCCTTGAAATCCGTCATTGTCCTTTAAACAAATAGAAAAAAAGCTCTCTAGATAATTTGTTGTTCGGAATATAGGGAATTGCTGCGGGTCATCTGGATGGAAGAGCTGTTGAATTATACCTTGTTTTGATGCATACAAAGGATGGTGCACGTAGTTAGAGGAGAATTCGAGCACGATTTCTCCGTTCGAATCCAGAAAGAAAATCGGTATTTTGTATGTTTCGTACATAAGCTTACAAATATATTCTAAATCCTTTACAGCAGGAATCATATTCATATAGTGAAAACCTTCTTTCTAATGAAAAATAAAAAATTGACGAAGGATACTAAATTTCTGACTATTATACCATAAATGAAAATTAGAAAAAGCTATAATCAACTTAAGGAAAAAAGATAGCGCTTACTAAAAGCGTTACCGATTGGAGGATTATCATGACTAGAGATATACAAGCACTCATTTCACAAATGACATTAGAAGAAAAAGCAGGTCTTTGTTCAGGATTAGATTTTTGGCATTTAAAAGGAATTGAGAGATTGGGTATTCCATCCATCATGGTAACAGACGGACCGCACGGACTTCGGAAGCAGAAACAAGGAGCTGACCATCTAGGTCTTTTTGATAGCGTTCCAGCAACATGCTTCCCATCTGCCGCAGGAATGGCGAGCTCTTGGAATCGCGACTTGATTGAGCGTGTTGGTGTTGCGTTAGGAGAAGAATGTCAGGCGGAGGATGTAGCTGTTCTGCTTGGGCCTGGCGCAAATATTAAACGGTCACCATTATGCGGAAGAAACTTTGAATATTTTTCTGAAGATCCATATTTATCTTCTGAAATGGCAGCAAATCATATTAAAGGTGTGCAAAGCCAAGGGGTTGGAACATCTCTTAAGCACTTTGCGGCAAATAACCAAGAGCATCGCAGAATGTCTACAGATGCGATTGTCGATGAAAGAACACTTAGAGAAATTTATTTAGCTAGCTTTGAAGGTGCGGTGAAGCAATCACAGCCATGGACGGTGATGTGCTCCTATAATAAGGTAAATGGTGAATTCGCATCCGAAAATTCTTATTTATTAACGGATATTTTAAAGGAAGAATGGGGTTTTGAAGGCTTTGTTGTGTCCGATTGGGGTGCAGTGAATGAACGCACGGCAGGCTTGGAGGCTGGTTTAGAGCTGGAAATGCCGGCAAGCGGCGGGATTGGCGATCAAAAGATTGTAAATGCGGTAAAAAACGGCGAGCTATCTGAGGAGAGGCTAGATCGTGCTGTGGAAAGAATATTACGAATCATTTTTATGGCAGTGGATCATAAACAGGAAAACGCAGCTTATGATCAAGAGGCGCACCATCAGCTTGCTAGAGAGGTAGCTAGAGAAAGTATGGTACTACTGAAAAATGAAGCTAATATTCTTCCGCTCAAAAAAGCGGGGACAGTGGCGGTGATTGGAGAATTTGCGAAGAAGCCAAGATATCAAGGCGGTGGCAGCTCTCATATTAAACCGACCAAGCTTGAAAATATTCTAGAAGAAATTCAAAAAACAGCTGGCAGCAGCACGAACGTATTATATGCGGACGGATATAGCTTAACGAGTGATGCGATTGATGCAGCATTGCTGGAGGAAGCAAAGAGAGCAGCTGCTGCGGCGGAGACAGTGATTTTATTTGTAGGTCTTCCTGATCGTTACGAATCAGAAGGGTATGATCGTCAGCATCTGCGTATGCCGGATAATCATCTTGCTTTGTTGAATGCGGTAGCGGAGGTTAATGAAAATATTGTTGTTGTTCTAAGCAATGGTTCACCAATTGAAATGTCATGGCTCCCTAAAGCAAAGGGTGTGCTTGAAGGCTATTTAGGCGGGCAAGCGTTAGGCGGTGCAATCGCAGATTTATTATTTGGCGATGCAAATCCAAGCGGAAAATTAGCTGAAACCTTCCCGCAGCAGCTAAGCGATAACCCATCCTTCTTACACTTCCCTGGAGAAGGAGATAAAGTAGAGTATAAGGAAGGCATTTTTGTTGGATATCGCTACTATGATGCAAAGGGTGTGAAACCTTTATTCCCGTTTGGCTATGGATTAAGCTATACAACATTTGAATACAGCAACATATCCATTGATCAAAAGGAAATCAAGGATACAGCTGCAGTAACAGTCCGTGTAAACGTGAAAAATACAGGAGCTGTTGCTGGACAAGAAATCGTCCAGCTGTATGTAAAGGATATCCAAAGCAGTGTTGTGAGACCTGAAAAAGAACTGAAGGGCTTTGAGAAGGTTGCACTGCAGCCAGGCGAGGAAAAAACGGTTGTATTCACGTTAGATAAACGAGCATTTGCATATTATAATGTGGACCTCAAGGACTGGCATGTGGAAACAGGGGAATTTGGAATTCTAATAGGAGCATCTTCTCAGGACATTCGCCTGCAGGACAGCGTTGTTGTTGAATCTACCGTTTCGGTTCGCAAGCCAATTCACAGAAATACGCTTGTTGGCGATTTGTTGGCCGACCCGCTGCTTGCACCGTTAGCGAAAGAACTGCTTGCAAAAGCAAACGAGCATAATCCGCTTATGAGCGCAGGTCCTGAAGATGAACATGCTTCGGATATGTTTGAAGCGATGATGAGATATCTGCCGCTTCGTGCACTTTCGAACTTCAGCGGCGGTATGTTTACAGAGGAAGCGATGGCTGATATGATTCGTCAGTTGAATGAAGAACAGGAGAAGTTAGTCACATCTGTTCAATCTGTCTAGACATGTTATCTTTATTCAGTAAGCAGTGGAATGCTAAAGGTATGAACAGTTAGCATTAGAGCTTTACTAGCTAGATGATGTGAGCAGAAAATAGTAAGACGAGCCGAACCAGGTTAATGTGTTCGGCTCGTCTTATTTCACTTTAAGAAAGGATAAATTTCTAGCTGGAGGCCAACTCGATGTAGCGAGAAATTTTAGGAACACAGTATAAGGATAAGGGCAACTACGCCTCTGTCTTCGCCAAAAGCAGGGTTCGTCAATTGGCGAGTTTTTTTAGTTCAAATTTTTCTCGATAATATTTACAAGTCAAATGCATAGCGGTCGGCTTGTTGTGCATTAGCATTATTAAGTTTGGGCGGAATTTTTATATGAATGAGAAAGGAAATACAAAAAAAACAGACATAAACCAAAAAATAGATACTTATCAAGAAAAATGAAAACACTTACAATTAAGTTAGACAATTGTTAAGGGCCATTAAGTTCTATTGCGCATGACAGAGAATTAGGAGAATATACGACTATTCACAAGATTTTCAGATACATCGAGTTAGCTTTTCATTACAAGTTTAGGCTTTCTTACACTTTAAGAAAGGATAAATTTCTAGCTGGGAGACCATTCGACGTAGTGAGAAATTTTAGGAATAAAGTATAAATAGGGCTACGCCTCTGTCTTCGCCCAAGGGCAGGGCTCGCCAGTCGGCGAATTTTCTTTAAGGAATCAAAAAGCCGCGAGTATAAAGAGAATAAATACTCATGGCTTTTTTGTATTGGAGTAGAAGTGTATGATAGTAGCAATGTAAACGAGTATACTAAGAAAATATTGGTTATCACTACAGTGGTTAACCTTTTGTAAAAGGCAGGTTGTACAATGAAGCAACGATTTCAAAAGCGACTGTTACGATTTAAAAACGAAAAAATTAGATACAAGTATTTTACTTTTTTGATTGGCTTGACTATTCCGCCCTTATTTTTGCTTGGATTCCTTTCCTACAATATTGCTAAGGATGCCTTGCTGCAAAACCAAATGGAGTCAACGCAAAATCATCTTCAAACATCAAGTGAGGTTGCAGATTTATTATTTCGCAATGTCATCAATATGGAGCGTCTCATTTCATGGAACAAGGATGTTCATCAACAATTAAAGGAGAGTGCACAAGCCCAAGGTGACGAACAAAATGTTCTTGGCGAGAGTACAACGAAACGTATCCAGAATCTAATTGCAAGCTATCTAATTGATACACAGGATATTGATTCTATTTGCTTGTTTGATGTGCAAAATCATTCGGTATGCTATGGAAATTCGAACAGTACGGGGATATATGGAACTGGGGGCGTACATGGAGAAATTTCTCTCAATGATTGGTATCAAAAGAGCGCAAAGGCGAATGGAAAAGCAGTATTTTTTGGCTACAATGTCCTAACAGGAAGCGGGTTCGGCAGCACATTTTCCTCGGTGAAGCTATTAAAAGATCCTGAACAATTATTTAATCCGGTGACGACGGGATTGTTAGTTATAAATATTAAAAAATCTATGTTTTCAAGGGTATTTAAGGAGAGTGAGGACAGTTCATTTGTTGTGCTGGATGCTTCTAATGATAAGGTACAAGCGATCTATAATTATCCTCCATCGTTTGAGATTAAGGACAGTCTTGGGAAAAGTACCACAGAAACCTTTGCGAAGCTGCAGAAGAAAGGATATCTTGTAAGCAGTGATATCAATCAGACAACAGGTTGGACATTTGCGCAAGTTACGAAGGAAAATAAACTGCTTAAGCAATCGAACCGGATTGGAATTGTAACGGCGTCCATTTCCCTCTTTATTGCTTTCATTTCTTTATTTTTCTCATTTATGGTATCTGGGACGATCGCTCGTCCTTTATTACAGCTGAGAAATATGGCAATGGATTGGACGAGAAACTTATGGAATTCAAATGAGGAGCCTCATTCAGATGATATAGGTGTAATTGGGCGAACATTTGAGCGAATTACAGTTGAAAATAAAGAACTGAATGAACGGCTGATCAGTGCTCAATTGAAAGAAAGAGAGGCAGAGCTCAGAGCATTGCAAGCGCAGATTAAGCCGCATTTTTTATACAATACACTAGATTCAATGTATTGGATGGCCATTTTACAGAACAATCATGACCTTGCCAAAATGGCAGTGGCGCTGTCACAAAGCTTCAAACTGAGCTTAAATAATGGGAAGGATATGATTTTGGTGTCACAGGAATTAGAGCATATCCAGCATTATATGACGATTCAAAATATGCGCTATCATAATCGATTTCAGTATATTGAGGATGTTGATCCATCTTTAATGAATAAGGAAATGCTTAAGCTGCTGCTGCAGCCGCTCGTGGAGAACGCAATTTATCATGGATTAGAGCCGAAGGTCGGAGAGGGAAGCATTCATGTAACAGGCAGAACCGAGGACGGTTGGATAGTTTTTACCGTTAAGGATGACGGTGTTGGGATAGAGGATATGAATGCGATCGAGCAGGGATACGGCTTACGCAACGTCCGAGAACGGCTGCAGCTATGCTATGGAAATGATAGTGAATTAAATATTTCAAGCGTAGTTGGTGAGGGAACGAGCGTTGAAATTCGCTTCCGAGAAGATGCGAAGGGGGAATAAAATTGTGCTAAAGGCAGTAATTTTTGACGACGAGTATATTGTACTGCAGGGACTGCAGGCAATGATTGACTGGTCAAAATACGGAATTGAGCTAGTAGGTACAGCGACCGATGGAAATGCCGCGTGGAGCTTGTTTGAAGCGCATCGTCCTGATATTGTATTCACAGATATTCGTATGCCTGGTATGGACGGCTTACAGGTGATTGAAAAGATATTAGCTGCGGCACCTGATACAATGTGCATTGTATTTAGCGGCTTTAATGAATTTGAATATGTAAAGCGCGCGCTTAAATTAGGTGTGGCTGATTATTTAGAAAAGCCTATTACAATTCCGATGATTGAGGATGCGATCACAAAAACCATCGAAAGAATAGAGCGGGAGAAAGCGGTTTCCTCGTTACAGCTGAAATGGGAGGACAGCAGACAGGAGCTGCTGGAGAAGGCAACGTTAGATTTGCTTCTTCGCGGCGAGGAAGCAGAAGCGAAGTGGCGCGATTCTTTTGGGAGAAAAGCGGACGAGGTTACAGGTGTAACTGTTATTGCTCTCTCTAGAGATGATCTTACCTTAGATGATGCTGATTCCTATCAGGCAATTCATGTACGAAACGGCTTAGAGCATCTGATTGCTGTCCTTCATTTTCAGGAGGACGCAACAGATGTCTGGAATCAGCTCTTATATTGGACGGAGCCTGCTGGTGTTGGCCGGACATATGAGCAAATCACAGATGCTGGGAAAAGCTACCGAGAGGCTTTACAAGCACTGCGGTATGGACAGTTTATGGAGGAGAAAGGGTGGACTCGCTTTGAAGATATCGGGGAAAATCCAAAAATTCCAGCAAGTCTATCAGAGCAAGAAGAGGCAGTTATCTTTTATATGCGTACCGGGGATAAAGCAGGTCTGCTTGGGCAGCTTGATCTTTTTATTAAGCAGTTAGAATCAGAAAGACTGAATCCTGATATTATGGAACGCGAAATACTAAAGCTTGTGTACCTAGCTATGGAGATAGCGAAGGAAACAGGAGAGGATGTATATAAAATTCGTCAGGCGGACTATCTGCCTCATCTAGAGATACGAAGCATACGTACAAAAGAGGAAATGTTTGCATGGTTGCGCGCTCAAATGGAGATGCTGATGGATTGGACACTCGATGTTCGCTCTAACGCTAAGCATGAAGCTGTAGAAAGTGCTTGTGCATATATGAAGCAGCATTATAATGAGGACCTAACGCTTCAGGAGGTATCGGAGCATGTCGGGATGAATGCTACCTACTTCAGCCTGCTGTTTAAAGAAGAAATGGGTCAGTCTTATATTAAATATTTAACACAGCTGCGCATGGAGCGTGCAAAGGAGCTGCTTCGGGAAGGCTATAAGATTGCTGATGTTAGCGAGAAGGTAGGGTATCATAGCTATCGGCATTTCTCAGAGCTGTTTAAGAAGCATGTTGGGATGAAGCCAGGGCAATATAAGGATTCCTTTTGAGTGAACAAACCCCTTTTTCACATATTGTGAAGGAGGGGTTTTTTATGGTTTTATATAACCACTTATGAAGAGTATCGAGCAGATTCTAAAACAGAAATAAATAAAAACGGTGGTAGTTATAATGTATTGTTTTTTTGTATGAATCCAAAAAAAACAGACGTAATACAAAAAAAGAGCACTTACAAATACCTTTGAAAGCACTTACAATTAAGTTAAATCAAAGGGCCCCAGAGATTAAGAAACAGGTTATCAAGCTGTACGTTACGCAATTATTTAGTAATACCTTTTATGTAAAGATATTTCTGTAGAGTTTAAAGAAAGCGATTCCAAACTTGTTATTAGGTGCGAAAGCACTTACTACTAGAGGGAGAGGGAAGCATAGCATGATGAAAACAAAAAAGAAAATCTTAGCGGTATTATCTACGACAGCACTTTTTGCAGGTATCTTAGCTGGATGCGGCAGCAGTGATAGCAAAAGCGCTTCGGGCGGGGGAGATTCTAAAGAAACAACTCTTACATTATTAATGGATAACCAAAGTCCTGCAGCAATGGAAGGATACAAAGCTGTTGCAGCAGAATTTGAGAAAAAATACCACATTAAGACTGAAATTGAAACTCGTCCAGGCGGTTCAGAGGGTGACAACCTAATTAAAACACGTCTTTCCACAGGTGACGCAACAGACTTAATAGCGTATAACTCAGGTTCACTTATGCAAGCATTAAATCCAGAGAAGAATTTTGTGGATCTCACAAATGAACCTTATATGGACACAATTTTGGATACATTTAAGACAGCGGTAACAGTAAACAAAAAGGTATACGGCGTTCCTGTTGGCACCTTCAACTCAGGCGGTTGGTTCTACAATAAAAAGGTATATAAAGAGCTTGGTCTTTCTATTCCAAAAACATGGGACGAGCTGATGGCAAACAATGAAAAAATTAAAGCAGCTGGTAAAACAGCGGTTATTGGCACATACAAGGATACATGGACATCTCAGGTTATTCTCCTTGCAGACAACTATAATGTTCTAGCAGAAAGCCCATCCTTCCCAGAAGATTTCACAGCGAATAAGGCGAAAATGGCGACAACACCAGCCACCCTTAGAAGCTTTGAAAAACTAGAGGAAATCAGCAAAAAGGGCTACATGAACAAAGACTTCAACGCGACAGGTTATGAGGCAGGATTAAAAATGCTAGCTGAGGGTACAGGCGTACAATATCCAATGATTTCCTTCGCACTAGCAAACCTTGCAAAATTGTATCCAGATCAAATTGATGATATTGGATTCTTCCCGCAGCCTGGTGACAGCGCTGACAAAAATGGTATCACAGCATGGGCACCGGGTGCTATTTATATTAACAAAGCAAGCGAGCATGTAGACGAAGCAAAGAAATGGGCAGAGTTCTTCGTTTCTCCAGAATCTCAACAGCTATACATGTCTAAAGCAACTCCTGATGGTCCACCTGCAATCAAGGATGTAAAGCTTCCGGACAATGTCTATGCTGCAGTAAAAGACATGATTCCATACTTTGACGAAGGCAAAACAGCACCGGCACTTGAATTCTTAAGCCCGTTAAAAGGACCAAACTTGCCACAAATCACATCAGAGGTAGGCGGCGGTATGAAATCGGCGAAAGAAGGAGCGGCAGCCTACGATCAAG
The DNA here is from genome assembly GCF_004138295.1 of Ectobacillus funiculus. Lineage (GTDB taxonomy): Bacteria > Bacillota > Bacilli > Bacillales > Bacillaceae_G > Ectobacillus > Ectobacillus funiculus. The sequence goes on from NZ_SCFM01000038.1 coordinate 26,742, forward strand.
ACGTAGAAAAGCAAGCGAAGCAGCTTGGCTTAAAGGGCTGGTAATCTGCTGAGGTTACACTTAAAAAGCGAGGCCCTGTCAGTGCTCGACAGGGCTGCTTTTTGCACTGTAGGAATGGATAAATTTCTAGCCGGAAGATCATTCGACGTAGCGAGAAATTTTAGGAATACAGTATAAGTGCAACTACGCCTCTGTCTTCGCCTAAGGGCGGGGCTCGCCAATCGGCAAGTTTTCTTTAACTTAAGTTATAGAGAGGAGATTCAGCGAAATGAATAGTCTTACAAATCGGACATATACGTATATGTTTCTCATTCCAGCCGGCATTATTTATTTTGTATTTTTCTTACTTCCTACCGTTATGTCCTTATTTTTTAGTATGACATGGTGGTCCCTCACAGATTGGAAATTTATCGGATTAGAAAACTTTAAAACATTTCTGACAGAGCCTTCTCTGAATATCGGATTTAAAAATACGATTATCTACGCCATTGTGACATGTGGTCTTAAGGTCATTCTTGGCTTGCTTCTTGGTGTATTCCTTAGCTCAAAGCTCAAAACAGTGAGCTTTATCCGTTCTATGGTCTTCTTCCCAACTCTTTTAAGTACAATCGCAATCGGGATGGCATTTGCAATGATGATGCACCCGACGCAAGGATTGATTAACCTGGCATTACAAGCAGTAGGGATTGTAGGTCCAGACTGGTTAGGTGACAGCAAAATCGCACTTCTTTCCGTCGCATTGGTTGATGTGTGGAAGGGTGTAGGAATGGCAACTGTAATCTTTATCGCCGGGATTATGTCTATTCCAGAGGATTACTATGAAGCTCTTATGATTGATGGCGGAAACGCCTGGCACAAGTTCTGGAACATTATCCTGCCGCTGAGCCGTCCTGCGATGAACTCTGTTATCATTCTAGCATTTATCGGTGGTCTTCGTTCCTTTGACTTAATCTGGGCAATGACAAAGGGTGGCCCAGGCTTTAGCACAGATTTAATTGCTTCTATTATCTATAAGCAATACCAAGCAGGCTTTTATGGCCTATCCACCGCTGGAAATGTAATTTTATTCCTACTTGTCTCTGCATTGGCATTCCCGCTATATGCTTATTTGAACAAAAAAGAGGTGGACCTATGATGAACAAGGTAGCGAACCAAAATATAACACCATCTGTTGTTCCTGAAAAACACAAGGGATTGACGGGTAAAAGGGTTCGGAAATTCCTAGTGGAATGTATCGCCATACTATCAACTTTAGTCATATTTGGGATTCCATTTTACTTTATTCTCGTGAATGCTGCGAAGGATACACAGGAGTCTGCGCTGCTGAATATGTCATGGCCAAGCCCCTTCCAGCTAGTAGAGAATATGAAGGCTGTACTAGCAGCGCAAGACGGCATGATCATTCGTGCTTTCTTTAATAGTACTCTCATTACCGGATTTTCTATCCTGTTGCTCATTATCCTTGGCGCTATGTCAGGGTATGTGCTGCAGCGCAAGGTCAGCAAAGCATCACGTTGCTTTGACTTTTTGATCCTTGCAGGGCTGATTATCCCGCCGGCAATCGTACCGACAATTTAGGTATTAGATGGAATCGGATTATTTAAAACGATGCCGGGAATCATCCTTGTACTTGTAGCACTGAATTTACCGTTTACAGTATTGCTTTACAAAGGTTTTATGGCAACGATTCCGCGTGAAATTGATGAAGCGGCATTGATTGATGGCTGCAGCAGATTCCGCTTGTTTTTCGCCATCATTTTACCGTTGTTAAAACCAGTTTCCGC
>NZ_SCFM01000039.1 GCF_004138295.1 Ectobacillus funiculus
AGATTCCGCTTGTTTTTCGCCATCATTTTACCGTTGTTAAAACCAGTTTCCGCAACAGTTATCGTATTGACTGCCGTAGGAATTTACAATGATTTTGTAAACCCGCTGTATTTCTATCCAGGTGCCAAAAATGCAACCATTCAGCTTACGTTGTATAACTTCTCAAGCATGTACAATACGCAGTGGAACCTGTTATTTACAAATATCGTGTTAATCTCGCTTCCGCCACTCATTCTATTTATCTTCTTCAACAAGAAAATCGTGGCAGGTATGACAGCGGGATCTGTGAAGTAAAAGGATAAGCATGGAGAGTTTCATAACCTATAGATCTCTCTATCCTCCTTTTAGTTAAAAGACGCAGCAATATTAACTGAAATAACTGATGAAGAGATTTCCTACTTACCTCGTTAGATAAATATTTCTTACATTCAGATTAGGAACGGCAAATGCAGCCGATACAACGAACGCCTTCCTAGCTACCTATTTATCATTCTAAGTAAAGAAAAGGGGAGAAACACAGATGACTAATTTACAAGTAATTGATGTAACATGTGAGTATAGAAAAAACCCGCTTGGAATTGATGTGAAACAGCCGCGTATAAGCTGGCGTATTCAGTCAGATACTCGCGGCACGATGCAGATCGCTTATCGGTATCAGGTTGCTTTAACGGAAGATGGTTTTGAACAGCCGCTATGGGATACGGATTATACAAAATCTGATCAATCGATCCATATTGTATATAACGGTCCTGAGCTTGCATCAGGGACGCGCTATTATTATCGAGTAAAGGTATGGGACAACTTTGGCCATGAGTCAGAGTGGAGCGACGTTTCCTGGTGGGAAACTGCATTGTTTGAGGAGAGCGAGTGGAAGGCAGAGTGGATTACGCCGAATCCGGCAGAATTAGCTCCACTCACGAAGCCTATCTTTTTGCTGCGGAAGCAGTTTGAACTGAAGGAGAATATTGCTTCTGCTCGTGTTTATGCGACAGGTGTTGGTCTCTATGAATTGTACGTAAACGGAGAGCGTGTGGGAGATGAATTGCTTGCGCCAGGCTGGACGAGCTACAGTAAGCGGATTCAATACCAAACATATGACGTAACCGCCCAGCTTTGCGGTAATGCGAATGTGATTGGTGTTATGCTGGCAGATGGCTGGTACAAGGGAGATTTAACGTGGGAAGATAAGCGTCATCTTTACGGAGATAAGCGTGCTGTATTGCTGCAAATGCATGTTCGTTACACAGACGGTACAGAAGAAGTTGTTGTAACAGACACGACATGGAAGGCAGCTACAGGACCTATTTTATATTCCGAGTTGTATCACGGGGAAACATATGATGCTAGACTTGAGAAAGACGGCTGGAGCAACGCGGATTTCAATGATGCAGATTGGCAAAGTACAGTTATTTCGCAGTTATCGATTGGCAAATTAGTAGCACAAGAGAATAGTCCAACTCGTGTAACGGAAACAATCCATCCAGTTTCTGTGTTTGTGACACCTGACGGGGATACTGTGCTTGATATGGGCCAAAACATGGTTGGCCGTATTCGAATGACAGTAAATGCACCAGAAGGAACGAAGATTGTACTGCGTCATGCCGAGGTGCTTGATAAGGAAGGCAATATTTATTTTGGAAACCTTCGAAGTGCCAAGCAAACTGTTGAATACATTACGAAGGGTGAAGGTGTAGAAACGTACGCACCGCATTTCACATTCCAAGGCTTCCGCTATGTAAAGGTCGAGGGATATCCAGGTCAAGAGGACGGATTGTCGCTTGAGCATTTTGTCGGTGAAGTCATCCACTCAGACATGCAGCCAATCGGTGAATTTGAGTGCTCTGATCCAATGGTGAATCAATTGCAGCGTAATATTGTTTGGGGACAAAGAGGGAACTTTGTGGATGTACCGACGGATTGTCCGCAGCGTGACGAGCGTCTTGGCTGGACAGGCGATGCGCAAGTCTTTATCCGTACAGCACTCTTTAACTACCAAGGCGGACAGTTTTTTACAAAATGGCTTCGTGATTTAGAAGCAGATCAGCTTCCAAATGGGGGGGTTCCGTTTGTCGTTCCAAATGTAATCAACGGTGATTCCTCTGCAGCCTGGGGCGATGCCGCTGTAATTTGCCCATGGACTGTGTACTTATGCTATGGGGATACGCGATTGCTGGAAGAGCAATACGGCAGCATGAAGGCATGGGTTGAGTACATTCGCGCGCAAGGGGATAATGAATATGCTTGGAACACTGGCTTCCACTTCGGTGACTGGCTTGGCCTTGATTCAAAGGAGGACAGCTACTTCGGTGCCACACCAAATGAGCTGGTTGCGACTGCTTACTATGCATATTCCACACAGCTTCTTCGCGATGCAGCACGCGTGCTAGGTAAAACTGAGGATGCTGCGATGTACGGAGAGCTTCTTGAGAAGATTAAGCAATATTTTGCAGACGAGTTTTTAACACCATTAGGCCGTTTGGCTGTTTCGACGCAGACAGCGCATGTACTTGCGCTTATGTTTGACCTCGTTGATGGAAAAAGAAAAGAACGCGTTGCTCATGACTTAAATGAACTTGTTCTAGAAAATGACTATCACTTAACAACTGGCTTTGTTGGTACGCCATACTTATGCTTTGCGTTATCTAATAATGGTTATCATGAAACGGCAGTGAAACTGCTACTGCAAGATACGTATCCATCTTGGCTATATTCTGTCACAAAAGGGGCAACGACAATTTGGGAGCATTGGGATGGAATTAAGCCGGATGGCTCATTCTGGAGCGATGATATGAACTCATACAATCACTACGCGTACGGAGCGATTGGGGATTGGATGTACCGTGTGATCGCTGGATTAGATATGGATGAAACAGTGCCGGCTTATAAACGAATCCGCATTCAGCCAACAATCGGAGGCAGAGAATTGACACACGTACGCGCTGCCCATGATTCTATGTATGGAAAAATTACTTCTGCTTGGAATATCACGCATGAGGAAGTAACGGTTGAGGTTGAAATTCCTGCAAATACAACGGCAGAAATTCTACTGCCGAATGCAGATTTGCAGGATGTGAAGGAAGGCAGTGCCACATTAACTGCGCTAGAAGGTGTAGCTAGTCTACAGGAAACAGAAGCGGGCGTAAGCTTTGTCATCGGTTCGGGATCTTATCGCTTTGTATATCCAAACAAACGAGGACTTAACCCAGTCTTTTCTCGTGATACAAAAGTGATTGACTTGCTTGCAGTAGAAAAGACAGCAACGGTGCTAGAGGCACATTTCCCAGGTATCTCTAATCCGCATGGCGTTCTTGCTTCTTTAAGAACACAGTCGCTTCAGAAATTAATCGAACATCCAATGTCACATTCTACAGAGGATAAGTTAGATGCAGTGCTGAAAGAGCTAAATGCTCTTGAGTGGGAATTAGAAACTGTAGAGAAATAAAAAATATCTATTAGAAAAAGTCAGCTCATGCTGGCTTTTTCGCCTACAGAAATTTGTTATTCAATGATAGAGAAGGAGAAAGAAAATGTACGAGCATATTGTTGTGTTTAGATTTAATGAAAATATCACGGCTGAAAAAGAACAGGATCTTCTTAATCAGCTTAAAGCATTTAAAGGGAGAATTCCCGGAATTGTAGAGCTTACTGCAGGTATTAATACGACAGGGGAAATTGAAGCAAAACAAGGATATACCCTGGGATTACGTATTACGTTTGAGGATAAGCAAGCGCTTGATAATTATTTGCCGCATCCAATTCATCAGGAGTTTATCTCTTCATTAAATGGAGTGATAGATAATATTGTTGTAATGGATTATGAGATTTAAGATTTTGGTCCTGATGAAGAACTTGAGCTAAGCAAAGCAAGACTGCAAACAGATTTTGCAGTCTTTTCATTCTCTAATTCTCGTGTTGTGACGCTTGCTACAAATTCGGCAGGTGATAAGAGCCAGAAAGGAGCCAAATATACAGTGCATTTTACAACAGGCCGAATGCTTACAGTGTTCGGCTTATTGTATGTACGTTAAGAGAAGAGGAAAAACCTCTAGAATAAGGTGATAAGCCCCTATGTATCTTTCTTGGCAAATCAGGACAATAAAAAGACGATTTAAGTTATTCTTTTTGTTGCTTGTTTCCCTTATCCTACAACTATAAGGAAACGTTTTCGGAATAAAGGATGGTACTCTACAACTAGCTAAGCATTGTTTATCATAACTAAAAATGGAGATGTTTGGTAATGGGAAGAAGCTTATCAATGGAAGGGAAAGAGCTATGAAGAAGCTATTAGACGCAAAGGTAATTCATACTGCATACGGCTTGGAAGTATATTTAGATTCAGTAAAAAGTATTGAAATAAAAGAAGTTCATATTCCAACTATAGATAGTCCATTTTATGAGGCCAAGTTTGGGATTAAATATTTTCTTTTAAGAAAAGAAAATAATTGTAATAGTCAAAGAAATTATTTCTATATTCGCATGAATCCGGATTTCAGTTCAATTGTATTAAAAGAGACTGAAACAGAAAGTTTATTTGCGGTTAAAAATGATGATGAGAGAAAAGCAACAAAGAAGCTTCTAGGAGAATGGTTTGTTAAAACCAATAATTATAAAGAATGCATCAATGAATTCATAACAGAAGTGGGAAAAGAAGATACCTCACATACAGCGGAAACTATAAAGTTTTTAGAAAAATTACTTGAAGTAACAACCGAAGATATTGAACTGGCTTCTGTAGAAAAACCAGCTACTTGTAAGTAACCTTAAATAACCTTTGCAGGAGAGGGAGATTACTAGTGATAGAGGAAAAGATTGTAGTGTATCTTCCAAACGGTCTTCAGGCGCGAATAGCCAAAGAATTTGTGCATAAGGCAGCAGCTTTATATCTTTCCAACTCTGAGTTGCCTATACCTGATATTGCAGAAGAGGTTGGTTACTCTAGCTTGTCTTTCTTCTATAAAAAGTTTAATGAAATCTTCTTTCAAACACCGAAAGAATATAGGGATGATAAGCACTGAGATAAAGCTAGAAATTTATACTTTACTAGAGTGCAAAAAAATCCCTCCTTAATTTAGGAGGGATTTCACTGTTCTATATTCAATAAAAGGGGGGAAGGTATGCTTGAAAAAAATTCTATCCTCTTTAGACAGCTTGTCTGCCGATCATTTAAGCTTTCGCTGCTTTTAATTGTTCCAATTGCAGCTCTACCTCAGGCTGCAAAAGGGTGTTTACGCTAGGCTGCCTGTGAGCGGCAAAAGCCTGACTGGCTTTTGCTTCTGCTTCTAAAGCCAGGATGCGATCTTCCATTCGGGCAAAGCCGCGCATTGCATTGTCTGTGCTAAAGGAATGGATTGCTGCTTGGATGGCCTTTACAGCCTTTGCTGTATTCGCCCTTGCAATGAGCTCCTGCTGCTTCAGCTTCAGTTCTTCATACTTGTCCTTCAGCTCTTTTACTTTTTCAGACAGGTTCGCAGTTTGTGCTTGGATGGTCTCCTGTTGCTGCTTGTACGATGCAAGCTTTTGCTCCTGCACAATTTTCTCCTGCAATGCTAATTTAGCAATTTCGTCCTGATTTCGGTCCATAGCTAGATTTACCTGTCTGACACGCTTTTCAATAATTGCCTGCGTTTCTTCCACAAGCATTTCATACTTTTTCTCCAAGAACAGCTGATCAGAGAATGCCTTCTGTGCTCTTGCAAGCTGCTCCTCCATTCCGCGCAGATATTGTCCCACCATGCTAATTGGATCTTCTGCCTTATCAAGTACATCATGAATATCAGCAAGTACAATCTGTTTCATACGTTTAAAAATACCCATCTTATTTCTCCTCCTTATGGGTCTTATGTTCCCATTCATCTAAATAATCAAGTTTTTGTGAATCTAAGCTAGCGAATCCTGCTCCTTCTGTTTGTACATAGCCTGCAGAAGAAGCATTGTCATTGCGACTGATTTTATACGCAAAGTAAGCTGCTACAAGGATTACTGGCAGAATCAGTACTGTTGGCAATATGAGAGCAGCTCCCAAAGCCATTAGTGCGATTCCAATCCATTTGCGGATACGATTGCCGGCTGCCAGCTTCCAAATGACCCAACCAGCTACGAAAAGCCCTGCCTCTAGAAGGATATTCATTCCCCATAAGCCATGCAGATGTCCATGTCCACGGAATCCTTCATCCCCGCGGAATTGTCCGCCTTGGGAGAATCCATTACCTTGGAATGGCTGCATACTTTGCGAATGAAAACCAGTTCCTCCAAAGACATTAAAATGTTGAAATGCGAGGGGCGCAATCACAAATACCGCTGCTGTAATAAACGCCCACATGAGCCATTTTCCTTTTTTCATCATTATCACTTCCTTTTCGATAAGCTACCTTGTCTACACTTTGTATAATAGGAGAGAAAAAAGAAAGTATAGTGAAATTGTAAAAATCAAATTAAATTTATAATCATTTTTTTCTAAGCTGGGTGCAGCTCTAAATTATCCACAACAACGATAAAGATGGACTTTATACCTTCAGCATAACTGTCTTAAAAGAAACGTGGCGTTACATTTTTGTCACGAATGACTTTCGTTGTTACATGAAACTAAATATTCTCCGCTTATATACTGGTTCCCTAAACTGAATTACTATATTTTTATAGTTTTTCATACGCGAGAAAGAGACGGCTAGGCTTATAAGAATACAAATGCCTGCTGCTTAACGAGAGAAAGGCACTGTTCGGTTAGTTGCTAAAGGATACAAAATAATTAAGGTGGAGGATGATAACATGGATTATACAATGAACTTATATGTAGTTAGACATGGTGAAACGTACTTAAATCGATATAACAAGATGCAAGGGTGGGCTGATAGTCCATTAACTGAAGAAGGAAAAGTTATTGCAATCGAAGCCGGGAAAGGATTGGCGAATGTTCAGTTTGACCGTGTGTATACCAGTGATTCAGGAAGAACAGTTGAAACAGCTGAATTAATCCTCCAACAAAATAATTACAGCAATAGCCTAGCAATCAATAAAAGAAAAGCATTTCGAGAAGTTTTTTTTGGCAGCTTTGAGGGAGAACATTCTGAGGTCGCTTGGAATAAGGTAGCCCAAGACAATGGCTATCATACATTTAATGAAATGTTTCGAAACCATAGCATAGAAGGAATAATGAATTTCATGAAGGAATCAGATCCACTTCATCATGCTGAAAATCATCGTGAACTCTGGGAACGGCTTGAAAAAGGGTTAAATGAAATTGTATCTGAAAGTCAAAGTAATAGTGAAAACATATTACTTGTGACTCATGGCGTTATCATAAGAAACATCATTAGTAAATTTTCTGATGAGTATAATAATGAACTGGAAATTAAAAATTCTAGCGTATCGATATTAAAATATTCAAGTGATATGTTCAAAGTTATTTCTTTTAATCAATAGAGACTAGGCATATGTTCAGAGAAGTTTGTTTTGGTTAAATAAGCCTTATCTAACATAAAGCTGCCTTATGATGCAGAGGAGTTATCAAAGAAGCGCTGATAGTGGCGTGTGCCTTTATAAGTATCTAGAAAAAGTTTTTATTTAAAAAAAGCTGGAGGGACAAACTAGTTTTGAAAGGAGGAAATTATGGAAAAGAATAAAAAAGTACCGGTAAATTTAAGTTATGAATCAGATGGAAAAATAGGCAAAAAGAACAATAAGGTAAAGGCTAACAGAAGAGATCAGGCTGAATTCTTTAATACTACACAAAACAGTGAATAAAAATAAAAACCTGCTTACAATTCAATGTAAGCAGGTTTTTAATATTTAAAAATTTGTTGGGAATAAGATTTATGGGTTATATTAACTGAATTTTTGTTAGGAATACTAACATATTATAGTAAATTTGTTTAGGTTAGTTTCGTTTTTTACAATAAAATAAGCTAAAGAAACGATTATTCTTAAGAGGAAGAAGAGGTAAGGGAAAACTAAAAAATTAGTAATGCTTAATTTTTAATTGAGGATTAGGAACTTTTTGTAATAGAGAAATTTATAAAAAAGGGGAGTAAACATGGGAAAAATAACCTTAGATGTAGCAAAGAAATTAATTGAGGGAGCAGAAAATGAAGCAAAGCAGTTAGGAGTAGCGATGGTTATTAGTATTGTGGATGAAGGAGGAAATCTCATTGCAACACATCGCATGGATGATGCATGGCTTGCAAGTATTGAGATTGCGGTAAATAAGGCATGGACATCCGTTGCTTTGAAAATGTCAACAGAGAATTTGGCATCAGCTACTGTACCACAGGCAGAGCTTTATGGATTAAACACAACAAATAATGGGAGACTAGTGGTGTTCGGGGGAGGAATTCCGCTTATTAAAGCTGGAAAAGTGATTGGTGCTGTTGGTGTAAGCGGAAGTACTGTTCCTCACGATATCCAAGTGGCACAAGCAGCTGTTGAAGTATTTACGGGGCTAAAAAGCTTAGTTTAATCCTTTGTAAATAATGAGCTTGAAAGTCAACAAAGTGTATATTTCCTCTAGTTCTAAATAAAGAAATAATAGTATGTAATGATTCTCGAGTATTGCCTAGTGCCATATAATCATAAGGTCATCTATGAGTGAATAATGGTACTTATAGATGATTTTTTAACACTGTAAGAAAGTGTAAATTTCTAGCCAGGAGACAATTTATGGGTGGGAGATTTAGCTTACGTATAAAAAATATAGTAGAAAATCTTACGAGAGAGTAGAACTATCTAAATCATTTCTGTTAAAAATTAGATATACTCGTTGAAACATTTACTAGCATAAGTTACTTACATATCCTTAACAGATATAAATTTTTAGGAATTAAGCTATCCGATATTTTTATTTTTCAGAAATTATTGACAAATGGTTACGCTTTCAATTATATTTTATTTACAGACAACTTGCATGGTACATGGTACATGTTACATGCAAGTTGTGATAGTAGAAATGGGAATGAGGTGATTGTAATTGAATCTTTCGGTTGCAACAGAGAGTATTCATACGCAAGTGACTAATATCTTGCGTAAAGCTATTGTTTCAGGAGAACTAGATATGGGCCAAAAAATTTCTGAAACGACACTTGCTCAACAGCTAAATGTAAGTCGAACTCCAGTCCGCGAAGCATTGAAGCAGTTAGAGCGAGAAGGGTTGGTTGAAATTGTTCCTAGGGTAGGAACCTGCGTTAGGAAGCCGACTGAAAAAGAAATCATCGAGCTATTTACGCTAAAAGAAGTGCTCGAAGGACTTGCTGCCAGTCAATTGGCCCAAAGAGGAGATGTGCCAGAGCTTCATGAACTGATCCGAGCGATGGAACATATGGAGAAGTCGGTAAAAGAGGGAAATCTAGACGGCTATGTGGAAGCCAATGATTGTTTTCATGAGGCGATTTTAAAAGGAGCTGGAAATAGTAAACTACAGTTCCATTATGATTTATTAATTAATCAGCTGCCTTATAGACGATTTGTATATTTAACTCTTGAACAACCTGATCGTCTAGGGAAATCAGTGGAAGAACATCGGAGAATTGTAGAGGCAATAAAAGCGCAAGACAGCCAGCTGTCTGAACAACTCATGAGAGAGCACGTGAGAAAAAGCGGTGCGAAGCTTACAGAAATCATCAAAGATGAGTTATTAAAAAAATAAGACTATCACTATTAAAGAGGGGCAGGGAGATCAAATGAAATTTGGTATGTTTGCAAACTTGGCTGGACCAGGAAGACATGAGGAATTTTCTAAGGCTCTTGAAGAAGCTAGAGAACAAGCTGTTTATTGTGATGAAGCAGGCTTTGATTCGATTTGGTATACCGAGCACCACTTTGGTCATGAAGGGTATGAATTGATTCCCAATCCAGTTTTAATGGGAGCAGATATCGCAGCTAGAACAAAGCAGATCCGTATCGGTCAAGCGGCGAACATCATTACTTTTTGGCATCCACTTCGCTTAGCGGAAGATATAGCATTATTGGACCAATTAAGCGGTGGACGTGTTGAAGTAGGGATTGGACGAGGGCTTTACGGAAGGGAAGCAATGAACCTTAATCAACTGGCTGACCCGCGAGACCAAGAACAAAACCGAGCGTTATTTGAAGAAACTTATGAAATTTTACTAAAAGCCTGGTCTGAGCGTTTCTTTTCTCATAAGGGACAATTTTATAACTTCCCTGCACCCGGACTAAAATGGAACCACCCATTAAGCCCACAAACTGACGACTACATGGATATGGAAACAGGTGAAATTGCCAAAATGTCAATTATGCCTACAACCTATCAACGACCGCATCCTCCTATCTGGCAAGTAATTGACACACCTAGATCTATTAAATGGGCAGCAGAGCATCAAGTTAACGGGATTTTCTGGATGCCGACAGTAAAAGAATTAAAGAAACGTTTTGAGTTGTATCGTGAAACTCTCTCCGAGGCAAAAGGAGCACCTGCAGAGTTAGGTGAAGGGCTTGCTCTTGTTAGAGATTGTTATGTAGCAGAGACAATGGAAGAAGCAAGACGAGATGCTGAGGAGGCAGTATTACACACATATCGTTGGATTTGCCACTGGCGTGGCCTGGGCAACATGATGGACCCTGGCGAGGAATTAAAACCAGGTACTGAACTTAGTTATGATTTCTTGCATTCTCGCAATCTCCTGTTTGGAACACCGGATTATGTGGCAGAAAAAATTCAAGAATTAAAAGAAGAGCTGAATTTAAAGGAATTATTACTTTGGACAAATCATGGCAGCTTATCGCACGAAAAAATTATGCGCAGTACGAAATTATTCGCGGAAGAAGTTATGCCTAAATTTAAAAATAAGCTTTCATTACATGTATAAGGAGGAACTAATTTATGTTAGAAGTTCGCAAAGTGTATACAGTAGTTGAGGAAACAAAAATGGAGGGTGGAAAAGAGGTAACACCGCCAATCTTAAATATTGCTGCTCTAGCTGTAGTTCGCAATCCATGGCACGGTCGTGAATATGTAGAAGATTTAAAACCAAAAATTTTAGAATATGCGCCTCCATTAGGGGAATTACTTGTCAGCAAGCTGTTTGAAGTAATCGGTTCTTCTGACGAAGTGGAAGCGTTCGGTAAGGCAGCCTTAGTAGGAGTGGATGGTGAATTAGAACATGCTTCAGCTTTAATCCACACTTTTCGATTCGGTAATAAGTTTCGTGATGCAGTAGAAGGGACAAGTATTTTATCCTTTACGAATAAACGTGGGGGTCCGGGAGCCTATGTTACCATCCCGATGGTTCATAAGACGGATGAGTCCAAACGTTCCCATTTCATTACCTTCGAAGTGAATATACCTGATGCACCACGTGCGGATGAAATTGTCGTAGCGATTGGTGCTGCTACAGGAGGACGTCCACACCCAAGAATCGGCGATCGCCATCAGGATATGATAGAAATGGGACTGAAGTCGTGATGAAACACCCGTTAATTGATAATCAATCCATTCATTACATAGAGAAAGGACAAGGAGCTCCTATCATATTCATTCATGGTGTCGGATTGGATCTAAACATCTGGAGCAATCAAGTCCAAGCTCTGTCTTCGGAATACCGAGTTATTTGTTACGACATGCTGGGGCACGGTAAATCTGCCTGCCCCCCTGGGCCTTATACTTTAGAACAATTTGTTAAACAACTAGATGAGCTGTTTTCGAATTTAAGCCTTTCGCAGGCCCATTTGGTTGGCTTCTCCATGGGTGGCCTGGTTGCTCAAGCCTACGCTATTCGCTATCCAGAGAAGGTCTGCTCTTTGACCATCATGAGCTCGGTTGCCAAGCGATCCGAGGGGCAGCGTCAAGGTGTGCTTGCGCGGGTAAAGGAAGTAGAAAAGCAGGGACACAAAGCAACTATTACCGCAGCCATCCAGCGTTGGTTTAACAAGCCTTTTATGGAGAAGCATCCCGAGGTAGTCGCTCAGATCCAGCAACGGTTGGAAAACAATCAACCGAATGCTTACTTATCAGCCTACCGTGTGTTCGCTACAGCGGATGAAGAATTATATGAACAATTGGCACAGATACAGTGCCCGACTCTCATTGTTACAGGAGAACTGGATCAAGGGTCGACATCTGAGATGGCCGAACTGATGGCTAAACAAATTCCTCACTCAGAGGTAGTTATCTTTCCAGGCATCAAACACATGCTACCTATTGAAGCAGCTGAGTCGCTGAATCAACTCCTACTATCCCAATTAGAAAAGTACAATAAAAAGGAGATGACAAAATGACGGAGCTAACAAAATACCAAATGTATATCAACGGTGAATGGGTCGAATCGAGCAGCGGCGAGTACTTTATGAGTTATAATCCAGCAACGGGAGAACCTTGGTGCCAGGTTGCCAAAGGAACATCAGAGGATGTAGAACGAGCGGTAAAGGCTGCACACCGTGCTTTTGAAAACTCCAAATGGACTTCTATGACCTATTCACAACGTGGAAAATTGCTAAGACGCTTAGGAGATTTAATTGCAGAACGTTTTGATCACTTAGCGACCTATGAGACGCTAGATAACGGGAAATTAATTCGTGAAATGCGAGGGCAACTGCAATATCTCCCGGAATTTTACTACTACTATGCTGGACTGGCTGATAAGATTCATGGGGAAACTCTTCCCATCGATAAGAAAGATATGTTTGTTTTTACTTCCCGAGAGCCATTGGGCGTTGTAGCGGCCATTACACCTTGGAATTCACCGCTTTATCTTACTACGTTAAAACTAGCGCCGGCATTAGCGGCAGGCAATACAATCGTAATCAAACCTTCTGAAGTCACATCTGCATCTTTACTAGAATTAATGCCATTAATAGAAGAGGCGGGATTTCCACCAGGAGTAGTGAATGTTGTAACTGGATTTGGTGATCCTGTTGGGAATGCATTAACAAGCCACCCGCTTGTTAGACGAATTGCTTTTACCGGAGGATCGGAATCGGCTCGTCATGTAATTCATAACTCAGCTCAGCATTTCGCCAAGGTGACGTTAGAGCTTGGTGGGAAATCACCAAATATTGTGTTTGATGATGCAGATCTAGACAGCGCTGCAATGGGGATTATTGCAGGAATCTTTGGAGCTTCCGGACAAAGCTGTGTAGCCGGTTCCCGAGCGTTCCTCCATAAAAATATCTATGATCAGGTCATCGATCGGGTTATTACCCGCACATCTAGCATTGTCATTGGCGATCCGATGGTACCGGAAACAGAAATGGGCCCTCTGGCTACCGAATCGCAATTGAAGAGAATGGAGCACTACGTTCGTGCTGGAAAAGAGCAAGGCGCCAACCTCATTTATGGAGGAAAACGACCAACACATTTAAAGAAGGGTTGGTATTTTGAACCAACAATTTTTGAACATACCAATAACCAAATTCGAATCGCCCAGGAAGAAATCTTTGGCCCGGTGTTGACGGTCATTCCATTTGAAACGGAAGAAGAAGTAATTGGTTTGGCGAACAATACCAACTATGGATTGGCTGCAGGAATTTGGACAAACAATCTTGCAAGGGCTCACCAAGTCGCCAAAGCAGTACGGGCCGGTATTGTCTGGGTTAATACCTATAGGAGTATATCGCCAATTGCATCCATTGGAGGATCACACTGGAGCGGCTATGGGCGGGAAGGCGGATTTGAGTCTATTCATGAGTATACCCAAAGCAAAGTCGTTTGGATGAATACTTCATCTGAACCAATGCCTGATCCATTCGTTATGAGATAAAGGAGAGATTGAATATGAAGCTATTAGGAATTTCAGGAACTATAACAGGATCGAAAACGAAGATTGTCGTTCAAAAGGTGCTAGAGGAGGTGAAGCGATATTATCCAGAAATTGAGGTAGAATTGCTGGATATGAAAGAGTACGATGTTCAGTTTTGCGACGGACGTAACCCGTCTTCCTACAATGAGGATACAAAAAAGGTCATTGATATTGTTTCTTCGGCTGACTTCTATATTATCGGAACACCGATATTCCAAGGATCTATCACTGGGGTGCTCAAGAATTTATTTGATTTAATCCAGCCGCAAGCTTTTCGTAACAAGGTAATGGGATTTGTTGCGACAGGAGGGACTTACCAGCATTATCTGGTTATTGAAAATCAATTAAAACCAATTGCAGGGTACTTTAGAGCTTTTGTCGCTCCCGGCTATGTGTACGCTCATAATGACCATTTTAATCAACAGAATGAGTTGGTTGATAGTGAGGTAGTAAACAGAGTGGAGAGCTTGGCTAAAGAAGTAGTCTATATGCAGAAGGCGTTAAAATAGAGTTCGATATGGGGAGGAGAAAGGCCATGATCGCCAGTGTGATTGAACGTGGAATAGGCAGAATGAAAGATGGGGAACTAATTATTCTTTTAGATGATATTAACACTGGAACGGGAACTTTAGTAGGGGCCGCACAGCATGTCACTCCAAATCTGGTGAATTTCATGACCAAGATTGGAAAAGGCTTAATTTCGGTATGTCTGACAGAAGAAAATGCGAAGAGACTAGATCTTTTGTTCATGGTTGATCGTTCCCTAAACCTTAAAACGAAACCATTTACAGTTTCTGTGGACCATCGAACCAATACGACAGGGATCTCTGCTTACGAAAGGGCGGATACGATTAGAGCCTTCACTTATGAGGATGTCCAACCAGAGGACTTCCGAAAACCTGGGCATATTTTCCCGCTGGCAGGTAAAGAAAATGGACTATTGCAGCGAGTGGATATTGTCGAAGCGGTGATTGATTTGACTAAAATGGCTTCATTGGCACCAGTAGGCTACATCTGCGACATCTTAAACCAGAAGGGTGAAATGGCCTCCGAATTGGAAATCGAAACGATGTCTGAAGAGTATGGATTACCTATTTTAAAAATGAGTGAGATGATGGAAGTGAGGAGAAATGACGTGCTATGCACGTTTACTGGTAAAGTCATTAGCGGAAATCAGATTGGTCGGCAAATAGGCTTTCCTACCGCTAATCTCCGTATTAATGAGGATGAGGTTCAGTTGTCAAATGGAGTATATGGTGTGAAGGTTACCTACAACGAAAGACTATTCACTGGGATTATGAATGTGGGGATTAGACCTACCATCAGTGAAGAAGCAATGGTTCATTATGAAGTACATATCTTTGACTTCGATGAAATGATTTATGATGAAGTTCTTCAAATTGAGGCTTGCTTTTTCGTAAGAGAGGAAATTTCCTTTTTCAATCTGGATCAATTGATTTTGCAAATTAAGAATGATGTTGAACTTGTTAAAAGTCGATTGCATGCTGGGGAAAAAGCAAAGGAGACAGCTCTTTTAATTGGAGGAATAGCATGAAAACAGTTTTAGAGAACAGTATTCATTTACCTGATTTAACGTTTGTTGATTTGTGTGAATCTAATTATGGGATTAATAGAGGAGTCTACAATACAATTGATGCTTGGTTTTATAAGCATGGATTAAAAGATATATTGGATCGACGTCGGAATATTTTATCGTTTCTTGAGTTTATAAAACCGAAATCAGACTTAGGAAGGAACTTTCGGCAGAGGTTTGGACCTGGCGGTTTAGCTCTAAAATTACAGGAATATTGTTCAAATCATTACCTGAAAACAGGAACCTGATAAGTGGATTCTAGATGCAGCTGATTATAATTGACGGATGAAAGGCAGATGAAGAATTCGTGAGGAAAAAATTATTAATCAATGGTGAATGGTTGGAAACTGAAAAGTATAGTCCTTTGCTTTCTCCCTACTCTGGAGAGGTGATCGCTGAAATTCCTGTTGCCATGGAAAAAGAAACAGATGAGGCGATTGAGGCAGCCTATCGGGCTCGAGGCGAGATGGCAAAAATGCCGGCACATCAGAAGGCGAATATTTTAGAAACGTTGGCTAGATTGTTAGAGGAAAGAGCAGAGGAAGCGGCGCAAATCATTGCGCTAGAAGCCGCAAAGCCAATTACAACAGCTAAAGCGGAGGTTTCTCGTACAGTTGAAACTTATAAGTTCGCAGCAGAAGAAGCAAAGCGAATTCATGGCGAAACACTCCCATTGGATGCTGCCTATGGCGGAGAAGGAAGGGTCGCCTATACTGTTCGAGAGCCAATTGGAGTGGTGGGAGCTATTACTCCTTTCAATTTTCCTATGAATCTAGTAGCTCATAAGCTAGGCCCAGCTATTGCATCCGGAAATACAATTATATTGAAGCCAGCTTCACAAACTCCTCTATCCGCCTTCTTTATCGCTGAGCTGTTGCAGGAGGCTGGTTTACCAAATGGAGCGTTGAACGTGGTTACCGGAGGCGGCAGGATAGTTGGCGACAGGATTGTGAGCGATGAAAGAGTAAACATGATAACCTTTACCGGCAGTCCGGCTGTAGGAATTGGAATCCGTAATAAAGCTGGATTGAAACGTGTGACCTTAGAGCTTGGATCGAATGCTGGGGTGATCATCGACAAGGGAGTTGACGTCGACAAGATTATTTCTCGATGTGTGACGGGAGCTTTTTCTAATCAAGGCCAAGTTTGTATTTCATTACAACGTGTGTATGCTCATGAGGAAATCTATGATCAATTTGTTGAAAAATTTATCGAAGCAACAAACAAATTAAAGCTAGGTAATCCGCTTGATCCAGAAACAGATGTATCTGCTTTGATTTCGCCGAACGATGTACAAAGAACGCTTAATTGGATTGAGGAAGCAAAACAAGGTGGAGCGAACGTTGCGACAGGCGGAAGGGCAGAAGGTAATATTCTTTACCCGACCGTCATTTTAGATGCTGATCCTTCCTTAAAGGTATCCTGTCAGGAGGTTTTCGCACCGATTGTTTTAATTAATAAGGTCAAATCGGTTGAAGAAGCTTTTGAATTAGTTAACGATTCACGCTACGGTCTGCAAGCCGGAATTTATACAGAGAATGTGCATACGGCTTTAAATGCAGCGGAGAAATTACATGTAGGCGGCGTTATGATTAATGATATTCCGACCTTCCGCGTTGATCATATGCCTTATGGCGGAGTAAAGGAAAGTGGTTTTGGACGGGAAGGACTGAAGTATGCTATTGAAGAAATGACTGAATTAAAGCTTATTGTCTGGAATCGAAATTAATCATTATTCCATGGGAGGTTTAGAAAATGCCTTATTATGCGGCCATCCTACATATGGTGGATGAGGAAAAAAATCAGAAAGTCCTCCCGTATCATATTGAATATTTAGATCGATTAGATCAGCAAGGCAAAATCTTTAGCAGAGGCCCTTTTTTAGACGGTTCAGGCGGGATGGTAGTCTATATTGCTGGCACGTTGGAAGAAGCGCGGCATATGGCAGAAAATGATCCTCATGTTGTAAATGGGGTGCGGCGTTTAGAACTGAAAGAATGGCAGGTCTGGAAACCTTAAATGGAAAGAGGGCAATTTTCTTGGGGGGATTCCATTTCTGCATACAGTTTTTAAACGTATTATCACCATTATTCTCAGGCAGTAAAACAGCCGAACATATCATGTCATACTTAGTAAACGAGCAGCCAAGCCTCTTGACTGGCAATTGATTTTTGTTAAAGGAGGCTTCCGATGCTACGAATGATTGCAACACAAAAAGGTATGGAATGATTTTGTTAATTCCGTAAATGTATCATGCTTCATCCTTCACTGGAGTGTATGCAATGAAACATAGTGTAAAAAATTGTTTCATTAAGGTGCAGGTTATTATTGCTTAGAAAGCAGATAACTAAATAGGAGCGGCATCATCCCTTTTGGAGTGCCAGTAGCGTTCCTCTTGCATTAAACAGACCATACTATGTGACCTTTACGGGCTCAAGGGAGTAACAATATTTATATCAATTAAATTCTGATATTTCTGAATATTTTACGTCTCTTAAATACAACGTGAATATGTATATTAGTTGAAATCATGTAGTTTGAGATGCTTTGTGAGCAAGGAAAGTCTATCGATTTGCTTAGTTAGGTTATCCTATTTAAGCTTATGTACCTATGCATAAAACACTTCGACATTATTATTCTGTGAGGGGGAGTAGCTAGTGAAAGTTGAAACGCGTAGCATCGAATATGTTCCGGCAGAAGAGAGACATGGTAAAGCTCGTGATTTATTCCCTATTTGGTTTGGGGCAAACATGCATATCACAACGCTTGTAACAGGGGCACTACCAATTAGCTTAGGGCTTAATTTATTTTGGAGTGTTGCTGCTATTATTGTCGGTACCCTACTAGGCGCCATTTTTATGGCCTCCCATTCCGCCCAGGGGCCTAAACTTGGAATTCCGCAAATGATTCAGAGTCGGGCACAATTCGGGGTAATTGGCGCAATTTTCCCATTGTTTCTTGTTATGTTTGTTTATTTGGGATTTTTTGCAAGCAGTGGTTTGCTTGCAGCGCAAACGCTAAGTAGTTTAGTACCGATTGATCAAACGTGGAGTATCCTAATTTTAAATATTCTTTGTTTTGTTGTTACTATTTTTGGACATGACCTGATTCATAAAATGCAGAAAGTATTGTCATGGTCTTCATTTTTCATTTATCTAGCGGCAACCTATATTATCTTCCAATTACCCATTTCAGCAGGAAGCTGGTCGCCGGGTAGCTTAGATTGGCCGGTTTTTTTGTTAGCGGTCAGTATAGTAGCGACATGGCAATTAGCATATGCTCCGTATGTTGCAGATTATTCTCGCTATCTTCCCATTACTACATCAACAGCTCAAACATTTTGGTATAGCTACGCAGGTACATTTATTGGAACTGTTTGGATGATGACGTTAGGAGCAACCTTAACTATTGCGGTTCCGAATTTCCTTGATCATTCAGGAGGTAATTTGGCTCATTTATTTGGGGGATTTGCCATCATCATGTACCTCATTATTATCTTTGGGCAGCTTGCCATTAACGTATTTAATCTATACGGTGCATTTATGTCAACTATTACAACTATAGAACCATTCTGGAAGCTAAAGGTTACACCAAAAGTTCGAATAGGAATGATCTTCGGTGTCACAGTAGCAGGGACTATATTATGTCTGTTAGGAAAAAGTGATTTTCTCACGTTTTTCTTAAACTTTATCTTTTTTATTAGTTACTTTTTGATTCCTTGGACCTCTATCAATCTTGTTGATTATTATGTGTTACGCCATGGTAACTATAATGTAAAAGATATTTTTGATGTGAACGGTCAGTATGGAAAAATAAATTGGATTACATGTATAGCGTTTGTTGTATCAATTATTGCAGAAATTCCGTTTATCAACACGTCGTTCTACGTAGGACCTGTAGCAAAAGCGTTTGAAGGGGCGGACATTGCCTGGTTAGTTGGGATAGTTGTCCCTGCTGTTTTATACTACTTCCCAATGAAACGGAAGTTAAGCAAAGCTGAATATATGAACGAAAAGCAAGAGACAGTTATATAAAAAAGGTAAAAGAGCGCTAATGGGGAAAACTCTATTCAATTTGAGCGTATTGACACTACCCCTTCAATGGATATGTAATCAGCATAAAAAAGAATTTATTCGATGATTTGCTGAAATCATCATCAAAGAGGTGCGTTTGTATGGTAAAGGCCATTCAGAAGGAACTATCATTAATTCTCATTTAAGCACATTCAGGAACATGCCAGCAGCCAATTGCTTTTTCAAAAAGCCTTGGCTGTTGTTCATTGCTCCGTGAAAAACAATATGGAAGGGGTTTGGAACGATGGATCAAAAAAAATTTAATGAGGGACTTGAAGTTCGCAGAGAAGTCTTAGGTGCTGAGTATGTTGATCATTCAATTAATAATGCAACGGATTTTAGTCGCCCGATGCAGGAATTAGTGACGGAATACTGTTGGGGTGAGATTTGGACGAAAACGGAACTCCCAAGGAAGACCCGCAGTATGATCAATCTTGCTATGATGACGGCGCTAAATCGTCCACATGAGCTTAAACTGCATGTGCGTGGAGCAATCAATAATGGCGTAACTATTGAGGAAATCAGAGAAGTCCTTTTACAATGTGCGATTTACTGTGGTGTGCCCGCGGCGATCGACAGCTTTAGGGTAGCACAGGAAGTCTTAAATGAAATGGATAAAAACGGAAATTGAATTGTGGAAAAGCAGGGTTATTTCTTGGAGGAGTTTTATTATGTGGGTAATCACTGTGTATTCAAAAGAAAATACTACACTGTTTGAATTTGATACAGAGGAAGAAGCGAGAAATGCTTTCAAGGAAATGATAGGAAATAAAATTCTTTCCGAAATTGTTTACTTTAATGATCCTTGTGTCACAAAAGTTACTGTTTAAGGTCTATAGACCAAAAAAACTAAGATTGTAACGTAAGCATCAGTTTATCACTAGCAAAATACTATCAGGATTTAGCAGTTATTTGTAGTCAGTTTGTTGTTTTGTACTAGGATTCCTTTGTGGAAGGTTACATTAACTCAGTAACACCAAAGTCCCAATAGGGTAAACTTTATTGGGGCTTTGGTGCTTTCATGGGGTTTGTACATCGTTAGGATATATAGCCAGTTATCATGCCTTACTTTCAGACACATGGAGGATTAAACAATGAAACAATTCATAAATATGCGTTATCCAGTCGAACTATTAAAACGTATTGATGATTTTAAGGAAAAGAGCGATTTTACAACTCGTACACAAGCTATTATTTATCTTATTCAATTCTCACTTAAGAAATTGGAAAAACCAGGTGTAAAATAGTTGTTGAGAAGCTCTCAAACGCCAAAAGAAGTCATGAATAGACTTTGGATCAGGATGTAAAAATTAAATTCAATTTATATAGCATTATAGATCTAAAACAAGGCAACCAGTTTTGGCTCTTGAAACACATGTTAACATGACATTATCTGCTTTTTTCTCGGTATCAGAAAGAAAGAAGTCCCTATGATCAATCTCTCCTGCTATTACACCGATTTGGCAGCTTCCACAGCCACCAATTTTACAAGAATAAGGTGCTTGGATGTTGTGTTTTAAAAGAGTTTCTAGCAGGCTGCTTTCTGCTGGGACATCAAGCACTTGATTACTTTTATTTAGCTTTACTGAGAAAGCTTGTGTTGGACCAAACTGAGGAGGAGTAAAGAGCTCAAAGTGGATACTTTTTTCGGGATAGCCGTATGCCTTTGCAGCCTCGGCATATTCCCTCATCATGTCTTCAGAACCGCAAAAATAGACATGTGTCCCAATCGATTGATTTTCCAGTAAATCCGTTGTCATTTTTCGGTGTTCACTTGAAAAATAGAAGCGAGTTTCGTCTGGGTGAGTAGAGCTAAGAAAATCATAGAAGGCGCATAACTCCTTTGAAGGAGCGGCATAATGTAATTCAAATGATTTTCCTTTCCTTTTTAGGTCTGACGCCATTGCCAGAAAAGGAGTGATTCCGATACCGGCAGCAAAAAACACATGATGCTTCGCTCTAAAGCTAAGCGGAAAATGGTTTTTGGGATAGCTGATATCAAGTTTATCTCCTACCCTTATATTATTATGCCAATAAATAGATCCACCCCTTGACTGGTCAATGAGGCGGATGGCAATTTGATAGTAATCTTTTGTATTAGGCTCGCCTGTTAGTGAATAGTGGCGCTCAATTGGCCCTTGTTCAGTCTGTACATATGTCGTAATATGGGATCCCCCACTAAAGTGCGGTAATGAAGAACCGTTCGTTGTTACCAGCTTAAAACTTTTAACTGCTGGGGATTCACGTTTAATTTCTTCTACAACAACTTCAATTGTACGAGTATTCATTTAGTTCCCTCCACTTTTCTATAATTTCTCGATCTTTAGACAAGCTTGATATAACCAAGATATGCATCAAGCCTTCTTGAAAAGTGAGTAGAAACATCGAGAGTTGTGTTACAGTGTTCACATGCTATTTCATATTCGTTTTGCTTTCTATTTAAGCGATAACACTTTACACAAAAGACATTCTCATGTTTCCTTCCTATCCCTTTATATTGAATTTCTTCGTCAGTAAAACCTGCAGTGTACGCTATTTTTTTAATCTCACTAATCATCGGCCAAGTACCAGAAATAAAAAGTCTAGTACCTATTAATTGTTCATCAAGAATAGGAAGCAGTTCCTGATAAGAATAAGTCGAGATGAACTTAATACAATTTGGCAGGAGGTTTTGAACATAGCTCATCATCTCCTCCTGCTTCTGTTCTGTTTTTACATAAAGATATATTTCTATCTTTTTGAAGAGCAGGAAATGGATAATAGCCAAGCTTTCAAAAATAGCTAGTTCATCCATAAGGAACAATACTTTTCTAGCATTCGATTGCAGCTCGAAAAATGAATAATCTAAGGCCTCCAACTCAATAAGTCGATTTTGAAGATCCTCTACTAATTGCAAACAGTTAACTTCTTTAGCTGTTGAAGTATTAAAGAGGAGACGATATTCTCCTTTATCCTTGCAAGTTTCAGCATAATGAATGGGAACAGGAAGAGCATGGTTCTGGGATTTAATTTGCTTAATTGTACCAATTGAGTGCGGGAATTTTCCGGATAGTACTTTGATATCTACCGCATAAACATCTCCGAATAGCCGCTCTCCATAAACAAAACGACATGTAATAGTACTCACTTTAGTACACCCTCTTTGTTCTTTATAATTTTTTCTAAATAACTAGTAATCTGATGTTTATAAGAAATAAAGCCCTTATATTGAGCGATATAATCAGGTAAATCATTTAATACTTGGTAAAATTGGTTTATCCACTCTTGTTTTTTCCTTAGTTCATCAAGGGAAATCAAATGGGTGTGAATACTAAATAAAATACCGTTGCTGCGCGGAAGACGGAATAATCTTTGATCCTCTACTCTCAAGTGAATTAGTTCTCCAGCATTATCAGGAGTGATTTTTTCCTTTTTTACCCCCCAATCATCGAATGTTTCCGGAAATGTATCAAGAATCGGTTCCGCTGTTAATGTCCAATTCAAACGTGTCCACGGTTTTCCTGATTCCATCTGTAAAAGAAAGTTACGTACTTTTTCAGCTAAGCCACTGGTTGAAAAATGAGGAACGGGCGCGTGGAATTCTGTATAGGTCATGCCAAGATTAAAGGCAATCGACCAGTTAGCTGGAAAACATAGCTGTCCCGCATCCATATACAGATCTTTATCTCTTTGGGCAATATAGATTAAATCCTCCTGAAGATGACGGCCGATGAAATCTAATGGTTCATAAGGCAAAGTTGAAGAATTACCAAAAGTAAAGGACTGCTCCTCTTGTAATAAATAATTATAAAATGTCCATTGGGGACCACTTTTCTTTACACTAAAGTAATTTGGATATAATAAAGTTACCTCATTTATAATCATCTCTAAAATCTCCCACTGTGCTTCAAGGGAATGTGAGAGTGATTGGTAGCAGTGTTCCTTCCTAGATTCTAATAACTTTCGTTTATGTTTAATTTCCTCAACATACTCGGGAGTAATATTTGATAAAAAAGGCGGCTCAAGTACTTCAGCATTATTAGAATAGCGATATGAATTCCCTTTAAAAGGAAATGGAAAACGGTCTATTATCGGTATGTTAGGTATTTTGTTCTGATTTTCTAAAGCAGCATCTTTTTGCTTCATATTTTTCTCCTCCTGAATATGGATTATTAAAGAAAGCTTTAGTCTGTCTAGAAGAAATACTACAGGCATTCTATACGTAAAAAAGATTGATAGCATTGTTCTTGCTTCATCTTTAATAGTTCTCTTTCTTGTTGAATTTTTTCACTGGATTCGGATGTAATTTTAAGTGGAAATGGAGAGCAGTCTATTATTGGTTCATTTGTACGTCCTTCTTTAGTAATGAAGATAAGCTTATTTTCCCTCACTATTTTTCTCCTCCTGAAAACTAGGATCCTACATCAAATTTTGCACATATGTAGAGATTCTAGAAAGATTCCATAGATGTAATCTATGAAATCCTTCTAGTTTTAAGGTAACAACGTTTTGAACAAGGCCTATAGGAAAGCTGGTTCAGGTAATCTATGAGCCGAATAAATAGCCTCTCCATCACTTTCTTTGTCAAAGATAACAGTTGTATCAGGTGTGAAAATTAAAACATCGCCTGCTTCCGCCACATATTTTTTATTCTGTTCATCACGCACTACAATTTTTCCCTGTAATACGACCTTCATTTCTAGGAATGTGTATGTAAATTCAAAATCCTCCGAAGGCCTCATGGAAAAGTAGCCTAATTGTAATGCGTTTTCCTTAGATGTAACAGGAACATCGATGATCTGACTTTGTAACGCTGGGATGCCCAACGACCCATTTAATTCTTTCTTTTGGTAAGTTCCAGCTTTAATTAATTGTACCCCTGGCTTTTGACTGAGATAAGTAAAGTCCATTTTTGTTAATGTGCTTTCGTTCATTTTTTCCACCTCAAGCGTTTTATTCTTAATAAAGTTATTTGTAATAATATGTGCAGCTTATTTTCTAGTAGAGGAAAGATTAGATAATGTAACTTTATTAAGTTGGCATACCCATATAATTACAAAATAAATAGGAGAAACCTACCTTGTTTTCCCGAATTTTGGGATAGCAATTGGTTTTTATGTCACATGATCTGACGTGAATAGGTATATTTCGGTTGATCATTATTATATAATTTCGTTTTTTACAATCAGACAGTACAAAAATTATTTATTCTTAAGAATAAAAGTCTGTAGTGCATTTTTAGCAGAAATAACTTGGCTGTAGAATTCCTTTTAAGAAAAGAAAGGGGAGAGAAAATTGTCGGAGGTAATTCGAAAATCTATTACATTATTAACTGCAATTAAACCGAATGAAGAAAAGGAAGAGTGGAGTGCGACAGAAATTAGTCGGAAACTTAATATCCCTGTTCAAACTGTACACAGACTTCTTGTATCTCTTGAGGAATATGGATTTGTATTTCAAAATAAGGAAACAAAAAAATTCCGACTAGGATTGACGTTATTGCAATTAGGATTTTCAATAAGGGATAATTTACCAGTCCGGAACAGCTCGCTTCCGGTTATGAAAAAGTTATGGGATAAAACAAGGGAGAATGTTTATCTAACAGTTCCGGAGGGGGACGAGGGAGTACTTATTGACTGTATTAATTCCCAACAATCCCTAAAAGATGCTGCTCCAATTGGTGTGAGATTTCCTTTATGTGTTGGCGCTTCTAAAAAGGTGATTTTAGCTTATATGAATACGAGAGTAAAGCAGCGGATTCTAAAAGGCCTTATGGAAAAAGGGGAAATTAAAGATTTAAAAAAGCTAGAAGAAGATTTAGTGATTATTCAGAAATGTGGAGTGGCCATATCATTTGGGGAAATAAAGGAAAAGAATGTGAGTGTTGCTTCCCCAATTTTTTCTTGGGAGGATAAGGTCGTTGCGTCGATAAGTGTAATGATTCCAGATACAAGATTTACAGGGAGCCGAATAAGAGACATTATAAGTTTTACGCAAAAGGCAGCCGAAGAAATATCAGAAGAATTAGGCTGGATAAAAAGGAGATAAGAAAGCTTTTATAAAATGAAAGCAGGCTATTTTACTTACTCCATTCCCTGTGGTAAGAGAGAATAAGTTATTTCTGTAAGAATATGTAACATTAAATTTGATTTAATCCCAATTATTAAGAAAAGTAAATTGGTTTTATATGTTTTATAGATGATTATATAGGTATCTAACAGAAGAAATTCATTTTGCTATATAGGGTGGTGGATGTAAGGAATGCCTTAAAAAGAGAATAATGTAGTTTAACTTTGCGGGAGAATAATTCATTTATAGTTCCGATGGTATTTACTTAAGGAGGGATTGCATGATTCATTTGCTGAAAGGAAAAAGGGCTGTATTCATATCAGCATTAGCTTTTATAATGATTTTTCCGGGAAATGCATTTGCAGCAGAGACTGCACCTAAAATTGATACAGGCGATACAACCTGGGTCCTTATTGCCACTGCTCTTGTATTATTCATGCATGTACCAGGGTTAGCCCTTTTTTACGGTGGATTAGTTAGTGAGCGAAATGTTGTGTCCACAATGATGCATAGTTTTGTCAGTCTTCTCATTGTTAGTGTTATCTGGGTACTCTGGGGATATAGTCTAAGCTACGGTACGGATATAGGAGGTTTTATAGGGGGATTGGATTACCTTGGGTTTAAAGGAGTGGGCGGCGAGGCAGCACTTGGAACCTTAACGATACCGCACTACCTATTCGCTCTGCTGCAAATCGTATATGCCGCTATTACAGTAGCGATTATTTCAGGAGGAATTGCTGGTCGAATTACCTTTTCAGCTTGGGTAATATTCGCCGTTTTATGGCCAACTCTTGTTTATGCTCCAATGGCACATTGGGTATGGGGAGGCGGTTGGTTGTTTCAAATGGGAGAACTTGACTTCGCCGGTGGAACAGTTGTGCATATTTTATCGGGGGTAGGTGCTCTTGTAGCTGCATTAATTATTGGACCTAGACAAGGATACCCATATCATGAGCATCGTCCGCATAATATTGTTTTATTTTTACTAGGAGCTGGAACTTTATGGTTCGGGTGGTTTGGTTTTAATGGTGGTAGTGCACTTGCCTCCGGAGCGATCACGACGCTTGCCCTCACTACTACACACACAGCTGGATCGGCAGCCGGGATTGGGTGGCTGATAATTGAATGGAAATTACGAAAACGTCCCACCCTTATTGGAACAGCTACTGGTGCCATTGCTGGATTGGTTGCCATTACTCCTGCGGCCGGATATGTTACGATTCTTTCGGCATTAATTATTGGACTGGTGGCTGCTCCGGTTTGTTATTTCAGTATTAATTTCCTAAAGGCTCGCTTAAAGTATGATGACACATTGGATGCCTTCGGTGTCCATGGAATGGCCGGTATTTGGGGGGCTATCGCTACAGGTCTCTTTGCGACGAAAGAAGTAAACTCTGCTGGAAATAATGGATTGTTTTATGGTAATCCTGAGCAGCTTCTTCACCAGCTTACGGGTGTAGCTGCTGCCGTAGCCTTAGCTGTGATCGGAACATTTGTAATTTTGAAGGTGATTGGCTTATTTGTTCCGTTGCGTGTAAGTAAAGAAGAAGAATTAATTGGCTTGGATGTAAGTTTTCATGAAGAGCCCGCATATCATACAGAAAATCAATCGACTAATCGAAGTATATCAGGTCTTTAGAAAGGTAAAAAAGAGGATAACTTGGGGGGGGACTCTACCTCCAATTCTGTATTGCACCCCAATCGTTAGACAAAAAAGTCTAGTGATTGGGGTGTTTTTCGTCCTTTCATTCCCAAACTGCTACTGAGTAAATCAACTTTCACAATTTAGACACTTTTTTGTCACAAATTTCAAACTTACTTCGACATACAGATATTATGCACTTGTCATATACTTATCCATAATTAATGAATATGTTACATAAGCTGACAAACATGGAATCTCCAATTATTAATACTTCATTAGATGTAATTTTCATCATTATGAATACAGGAGGAAATAAACTATGGCGAATCTTATAAATTTAAAAGGGGAACATTACTTTCCCTTTCAACCTGAAATTCAAAGTAGTACCGAATCTTACCAAGAGTTGAAGCCTACTGATTGTTCATTCGCTCAGGACATTGCATTGTTTTATCAATTTAAAACCAATAAGGATTTACTTACTTCGCTTTCGCTTATTCCGGATGGTTGTTTTGATATACTGTTTTGCTGCAGCCCAAAGAACCCTTCTGCTTTTCTTTGGACTAGTCCATTCCAACGACGCAAGCAACCAAATTTTCAAAATAACTGTGAGTATTTCGGGGTAAGATTTTTTCCCGAGCAAGGGAGCATAAAATTAAACTATTCAATGAGAGAACTTTTGGATAAACAGATTCCCCTGCTTGATGTGATGTCCGCACATGTCTTTTTTATAGAGGAGATAGCGGCCGGGAGGTCCTTTCAGGAGAGAATTGAGCTATTTAAAAATTTTATAAAAAGAACTGATTTTGTAGTAAGCCAGGATCAAAAGATTGTTGACTATGCTGTTCAGAAAATTTATTCAGCTAATGGTATGTTAAACATTAAAGAATTATCAGGACATATTGGATATTCAGAGCAGTATATACGTAGAAAATTTGAGGAATATATAGGATTTTCCCCTAAACAATTCTGCCAAATTGTTAGATTTCAAAACTCCTTAGAAAGATTACTTCAATCGGATAGCTCTAACTTGTTGGATATTATTTATGAAAATGGGTATTATGATCAAGCGCATTTTATTAGGGGCTTTAAAAAAATGGCCAATTTAACACCTAAGCAATATAGAGAAAACTTTGGTCAGGACTTGTGTTTCTTACATTAATCCTGAAAAAAGGGCTGATCCAAAGGCACCTTAGGTGATGATAAATTAAAGGAAGCATGTGAAATAGATTGTCAACAGAACCTTTAAGTCTAATTTGATCCGTTTATATTAATATACGATAAATGATTTCGACAAACCGCCCAATACCAACTGGGGTATTATTTTGATAAAAAATCTAACATCCCTATGTTTAGGTTTAACCTATTTAAAATAGCTGCATTTACCCTTTCGGAAGTTGAAATTAATCTGAAGAGAACAGATTAATCCATACATCAGAGGCAGATTGTGAAAGATTTATCATAATGTAATAAATTATTACATGGATAGTTATATAAATTTACGTAGTTTCGTTTTTTACAATAAAACACTCCAAAAAACGATTATTCTTAAGGAGACAAAACAACAAGAAAAGAAGGAGAGATGAATTAGTATAAATAAAGTTGAATAAATTTACAGATAATTTGTTTTGTAAATTTTTGCACTGTAGGAAAGTATAAATTTCCAACTAGAAGTGAATTTGACGTAGCCGGAAATTTTAGGAATACAGTGTAAGTGCAACTACACCTCTGTCTTCGTCCAAGGACAGGGCCCGCCAATCGGCGAGTTTTCTTTAAGAAATCAATTAAAGAACGAGTTTACATTTAAGGAGAGGATTATTTTATGAAAATACAAGAAATTAAAATAAAAAAAGCTGTACATCCTTTAGAGCCTTTAACAGCTGAAGAAATTACCAAAGCAGTTACGATTTTACGAGAAAAACAGAATCTAAGTAGCTCGGCTAGATTTGCACAGGTGGTATTACAGGAGCCTGTAAAGGAAGTTGTCTTAAATTATCAGGAAGGAGATGCTATTAACCGCGAAGCCTTCATTATTATCTTAGATAATGCTACAGAAAAAACGTATGAAGCTGTTGTTTCGATTACAAATGAAGAGGTCGTCTCATGGGAACATATTCCAAACGTGCAGCCAGGTTTTATGCTGGATGAGTTTGAGGAATGTGAACGAGTTGTGAAAAATAATCCTGAGTACCAAGCTGCCTTATTAAAACGCGGCGTGACAGATCCTGAGTTGGTGATGATTGATCCTTGGTCAGCTGGCTACTTTAACATAGAGGAAGATGAAGGAAGAAGGGTAGCACGCGCATTAGCTTGGGTTAGAAAATCTCCAAATGACAATGGATATGCTTATCCACTGACAGGTTTAATTGCTGTAGTAGATTTAAATAAGATGGAAGTTATGCGAATAGAGGATTATGCTGTGAAGCCGATTCCTCCTTTAGATGGAGATTATACACCAGAAACCTCTCAATCTATTGAATTACGGAAGGATTTAAAGCCATTGGAGATTATTCAACCGGAAGGCCCTAGCTTTGAGGTGAACGGTCATCATATCCGCTGGCAAAAATGGGATTTCCGTTTTAGCTTTACGCCAAGAGAAGGGCTTGTTCTTCATACAGTCGGTTACGAGGATAAAGGGAAAATTCGTCCGATTCTGTACCGTGCTTCGCTAGCAGAAATGGTTGTTCCTTATGGAGAAGCAAGCGATATGCACAACCGCCAAAATGCATTTGATGCTGGAGAGTATGGAATGGGTCAATTAGCTAATTCCTTAACACTCGGTTGCGACTGTCTAGGTGAAATTCGTTATTTTGATGCGGTTATGACGGATAGTCGCGGAAATATAAAAACCATTCCAAATGCAATTTGTTTACATGAGGAAGATTACGGAATTGCCTGGAAGCATACAGACTGGAGAACAGAACAAGTAGAAGTCCGCCGTTCTCGCCGTCTCGTCATTTCGTTCTTTGCTACTGTCGCGAACTATGATTACGGCTTCTTCTGGTCCTTCTATCAAGATGGCACGATGGAAATGGAAGTGAAGCTAACAGGGATGTTAAATACGGGTGCACTTGATGAAGGAGAAAAACCAAAATATGGAACAATGATTGCACCACAGTTGAATGCACCTTTCCACCAGCATTTCTTTAACTTCCGTCTTGATACGCATTTGGATGGAATGAATAACTCTGTAGTAGAAGTAAATACGGTGCCAGAAAAGAGAGGACCACATAATCCGTTTAATAATGCCTTCCATATTGAAACGACAACATTTAAAACAGAGCAAGAAGCGCAGCGTATTATGGACATGGCTTCTCAACGTACATGGAAAATTGTGAATCCGAATTCTCTGAATGCTGTTGGACAACCTGTAGGATACAAAATTATGCCGGGTGAAAACTGTCTTCCTTTTGCCTATGATGATTCAAGTTTAATTAAACGAGCTGGCTTCATCAAAAACCATTTACATGTGACAAAGTTTGATAGTGATGAACTATACGCTTCCGGAAAATATCCAAATCAGCATAAAGGCGGCGATGGACTAACGAAATATGCGCAGGCTAACCGTAATATTGAGAACGAAGATATTGTAGTCTGGTATACAATGGGTCACCACCATATTACTCGTCCGGAGGATTGGCCAGTGATGCCAACTGCGTATATCAACTTCCAGCTAAAACCGGTTGGATTCTTTGATCGTAACCCAGCAATTGATTTACCGCGTCCTACACCGAAATCATGTCACACAAAAGCTGGATCTTCTTGTCAACATTAATTTTATGAAAAAGGAGTTGGATTTTCCTTCGCCAACTCCTTTTTCATAAAGGAAACCAAATCAAATGTCCAGAGGTGAAATATGCTATTAACGATTAGTGCATGTATTATCTTATTTTATACCATCTATTATAGACGGAGAATTTATGTAAGTAAGCAATTCTTGAATTCAATGACGGGAAAGAGTATTTCAATGGCAGTAGGGATGATCAGCAGTTTAGCAGTTGGTCTTATTATAGCTATTCCCCTTCAAGGGCAGCTGGCGGTTTCTACCCTTTTGTCTGTTCTGATCAGCTTGCTTGCTGCTTGGTTCATCAGTCAGCCGTTCGGATCCTTGGCCATGATAGAAGCATTGGCTGCTAGTCTAATGGGCAGTATGATGGGGGCTATGTTGGGAGAGATGCTGCCATCCAATCATACTACACTTGTAATGATCTCTATGGATGTTATCTACCTTTTTAGTGTTTCTTCTATTCTAACGTTCATTGGGAAGGAAGCAGCAGCAAAGGCAGATCCCCCAATCTTAAATAGAAGCCAGCCTTACTTCTTCGTTTTAAAGCTAGTAATACCATTTCTCCTTATTGCAGTCGCAACCTTCTTAGATCAGAATCACACTGATACTAAACAAGATATAGATCCTCATGCCCACCATCATATGGGAAGTGAGTAATAGATAATGACAAAGTTTTTATCCCTTCTGCCATTTTTTAATAACAGAAGCATAAAATAACCTATTTTTATACGGGGAGGTTTCAATATGAATTTTTTGTTTGAAAGAAGATATATATTACTTTCAGTAATAGCCCTTTTTATCATTTTTCCATCAAACGCATTCGCAGCAGGAGCCGAGCCGTCTAGGATAGATACTGGGGATACAGCATGGATGTTAATTGCCACGGCCATTGTAATCTTTATGCATGTACCAGGTCTGGCCCTTTTTTACGGAGGGCTTGTCAGTGAGAGAAATGTTGTTTCCACCATGATGCATAGTTTGGCTAGTCTTTTAGTTGTTTCTGTTGTTTGGGTATTGTGGGGATACAGCCTTACTTTTGGTACAGATATCGGCGGAATGATCGGAGGATTAGATTATTTAGGGTTTAAAAATGTAGGAGATGAAGCTGCTTTTGGTACGCTGACAATTCCACACTATACCTTTGCGATATTCCAATGTGCATTTGCAGCTATTACAGTTGCGATTATTTCTGGGGGCATTGCCGGACGTATTTCCTTTGCGGCATGGATGATTTTTTCAGCTTTATGGGTAACGCTTGTTTATGCACCAATGGCTCACTGGGTATGGGGTGGCGGTTGGCTGTTTAAAATGGGCGAACTAGATTTTGCTGGTGGGACCGTAGTTCATATTCTGTCAGGTGTTAGTGCTATCACAGCCACTATCGTGATTGGACCAAGATTTGAACATTTAAAGAAAGACCATGCACCCCACAACATTGTTCTTTTCCTAATTGGTGCGGCTACCCTTTGGTTTGGCTGGTTCGGCTTTAATGCTGGTAGTGCCCTTACCTCTAATGGTGTAACAGCACTTGCCTTTGCTACTACACATGTAGCTGCAACTGCGGGTGGTTTAGGCTGGCTCTTAATTGAATGGAAATTACGAAAACGACCAACATTGGTTGGGGCAGCAACAGGGGCGATAGCTGGTCTCGTCGGTATTACTCCTGCGGCAGGATTTGTAACAGTACCTTCAGCTTTAATTATAGGAGTTATTTCCGCCCCTGTTTGTTATTTTGCAATATATTTTGTTAAGGCTCGCTTTAAATATGATGATACATTAGATGCCTTCGGAGTTCATGGGATTGGGGGGATCTGGGGAGCTATCGCTACCGGTATTTTTGCAACAAAAGATGTAAATCCAGCTGGAAATAACGGCTTGCTGTATGGTAATCCTGAGCAGCTTTTACATCAATTGGTGGGTGTAGGTACAGCTATTCTCTTAGCAATTGTAGGGACGTTCATTATTTTAAAAGTAATTAGCTTGTTTCTGCCATTACGTGTAAGTAGGGATGAAGAATTGATGGGTCTAGACCTCAGTTTTCATGAGGAGTCTGCCTACAATACAATTCAATCGGTAGATGTAAATACAGAAGTCTCGAAGTCCAGTTAAAGCACTTCCTAATTCTTCAGAATAAAGGTTTAGCAGGCTTTGAAGGATTCTCCTTTTCGCTAATACAGGATGAAGTAATGAGAAAAAATTGAAATAGGATGAATTAAATATGGAGATGAGAGAAATGGGACATGTTTGTAATAAAACCTTTAACTGTGAAAAAGAACTAACTCTTTCCGTTATTGGAGGGAAGTGGAAGATACCTATTTTATGGTACTTAGGTAAAGAGGGAACAAAGCGCTTTGGAGAACTGAGGTCTTTGCTGCCGGGGATAACTCCGAGAATGCTGGCAAATCAGCTACGAGAGCTAGAAGAGGATTTCATTGTCCATCGTAAAGTGTATCCTGTTGTACCACCTAAGGTAGAGTATTCGCTAACCGAACAAGGAGAGAGTTTAATTCCAATCCTCGAAGCTATGTACCAGTGGGGGAAAGACTACCTAGAAATAGTTATGGAACATCAGGTGGAAAGGGTTAAATTAATTCAGTAAGAATAGTGTGCCCCTCGAATCGTTTAGAGACTCGGGGGGTGTGCTAGAGCCAAACATGAGGATATGTGAAGTGGAGGGAAATGAGTATGGGTTTGCAGCAAGAGATGCAAGATTATGTAAAAGAGCCTGCCCTTAAACAGGAGGTATCAGGTGTAAACTCGCTCTACCGTGCTGTTTGGCGCTGGCACTTTTATGCAGGAATTATCTTCGCGCCATTTATTATTTTACTAGCCATTACCGGTATTATTTATTTATTCAAGCCCCAAATTGAAAATGTAATATATGAGGATTATTACTATGTAAAAGCAGGCAAAGAAAAATTAACTGCAGAACAGCAAATAGAGACCGTCAAGGAAATGTATCCTAACACTTATATAATGCAATATAAACCAGCCTTTGAAACAGATCGTTCTGCTGAAATTGGGCTCGCTGGCACAGATGGTATCACAACAGTATTTGTTAACCCATATAACGGAAACATACTTGGTGATTTAAAAGCTGATGAAAGGTTTATGAGTGAAGTGAAAAGCTTGCACGGTGAGCTTATGATTGGCACAATAGGGGACCGCATTGTAGAAATGGCAGCTTGCTGGGCACTGATTTTACTTATTACAGGGCTATATCTCTGGTGGCCGCGTAATAAGCGAAATATATTCGGTACGCTTATCCCGAGGTTTACAAAAGGAAAACGGATCATATTGAGGGATCTTCATGCAGTTCCTGCCTTTTGGTTCTCATTATTTGTCTCTATTTTCATATTAACAGGCCTTCCGTGGTCCGGGCTGTGGGGGGACCTAATCAATCGTGTGGCAACCATGACACAAACAGGATACCCAACAGGACTATGGGATGGAAATGTACCAAAATCTATGGTGCCATCTAAGGAAGTTGCGACAGTTCCTTGGGCTGCTGAGAATCTTCCTGTCCCGGAGTCAAACCAAGCAGCAGTCTCTCCTTTATCGGTTACACAAGTTATGAAAATAGCAAATGAAAATAAAGTAGCGAAAGGATATGCTATTACCTTTCCACAAGAGGAGAAAGGAGTGTACACGGTATCAGTTTCTCCCGATAAACCGGAAAAACAAGCTACTTTACACATTGATCAATATAGCGGGAAGGTATTGGCGGATCTCCGTTTTGCAGATTATGGTATGTTGGCAAAAGTGATTTCGATTGGGGTAGCATTACATGAGGGACATTATTTCGGTTTAGCCAATCAGTTGCTGGATTTAATTATTTGTCTTGGCTTAATTGGCATCTCCGTAACAGGCGTATTAATGTGGTGGAAACGCAAACCATCTAGTACATTAGGAGCCCCTTCTTTACCTAAAAACTTTAGATTATTAAAGGGTGTAACAGTCTTAATTATTATCTTAGCGATTATCTTTCCACTTGTCGGAGCTTCTTTATTGTTTGTTCTTGTTTTAGATTGGCTAGTAATTAAACGAATTCCAGTAGTAAAACAATGGGTAGGATAGATAAATATCCGAAAACAATACTTATAATACTGCTAGTGGACTAGGAATGGACGTAGATTTATTCCTAGTCCACTTTACATTGTTTTTTTCTTTTTATCCTTGTCATTTAAAACAATACTACTTAATGTGGCCTGGAATTGGTACAGGATTAACTGTTACTCTTACAGGCTCTTACAAATTCTAAAAATAATTTAAAGTTATTATCATCAAACTTGTAGTTGAATTCTGGATGCCATCGAACCGCCAAGATAAACTTTTTATTTGGCATGACAACTGCTTCTATCAAACCATCTTCAGCAGTTGCCGCAGGCAGTAGCTGTTCCGGTATATTCTTAATACCCTGATGATGATAACTATTTATTCTTAGAGAATCTGCTTGAAGAATACGATAAAGCAAGGTATCTGTTGCTATGTGCACATTATCCTCAGAAGCGTGTACAGGAGAAGGAGTATTCTTATCAATTGTTCGACATCCTGCTGTATGGCTTCATGCGAGTCTATGAAGGATTTCAGGAGATAAATGACATTGTAATTCCTAAGTGAAGAGGCGCAATTCTTCTGAGAGTGAAGTATTCATAAAACATGCCATCCTTTTCAATGATTCTATGAAAAGAACAGCGTATTTCTCGTATGGGGGATACATGATTAGATTGGCATGATAGGCATGTGTCGGGACCCCACATCCATCAACTTAAGATTCATTTTTATATAAAAGTTAAGGTTTCCAAGTAGTTTTTCATTACCTTTTACAGATGTTTTAAAAGTACGCATGCCAAATAAACCCGAATGGGTTTATTTTTTTAACTATGCTACCTGATGAGTCGGAGTGGTATAATTATAAACAACACCCAAAA
>NZ_SCFM01000004.1 GCF_004138295.1 Ectobacillus funiculus
TGGATATGGAAACTCGAATCTATTAGCGTACTCTAATTTCGAGCCTAGGAAGGTGACGAAACATGATGATAAAAACAGCAGATTTATGTGATGTATATAGCGAATACATAGACATATGTGAACCGCTATTCCGCTCTTATGGAAAGAAGCAATGTTTTTATGGACCAATGGCAACGCTGAAGGTGTTAGATGATAACGTGCTTGTAAAGAAGGCTTTGGAAACTTTACCGGCAGGCACAGTTCTTGTTGTAGATGGTGGGGGCTCCACACGCTGTGCGCTTCTCGGTGATAATTTAGCAGTCATTGCAGCAGCACGACAACTTGCTGGTATTATTATAAATGGCTGTGTAAGAGATGTTGCTGAGCTAAAGGAAGTTGAGCTTGGCATTTTCGCACTTGCAAGTATGCCCAAAAAAAGTAAAAAGGAAGGAAAGGGAGAGGAAAATAGACCGCTCTCATTTGGGGGGATTGAATGGTATCCTAATCATTATGTGTATGCCGATGAAGATGGTGTAATCGTTTCTGATCGCCTTCTTGTTGAAGAATAAATGAATAGAAGACAGAAGTGAATACGAGAGCGCTGCCGTGGCAGTGTTCTTTTCTTTATAGTAAGGAAGCACCCTCGTAGTCTTATAGCCCACTTCCGTTTTTTAAAAATATAAATCGACAAATATAAGAAAAGATAGTAAAATGAAGAGCGGAATTTCGGATATTGTGACGAGTTCAGGTCGTAATGGCTCTGCCATTGCGTTAAATGGGAAAGATTTGGTGAAAATCCAACACGGTCCCGCCACTGTAAGTGAAGAGGCTTTTTGTTGCGCGCCACACCGTTTTTTGGGAAAGCGCAAAAATGGTTAGCGATACACGAGTCAGGAGACCTGCCTAAGCTTGAACGCCAATAAACCTACGAGGCATAGGGAGGTGTTGTGCACAGCAAAGTCTAACATTTGGTATTCTGTTGAACATTGCTTACGCATGCCCTGTATAGAGGGCCTTTTTTTATGACTTTTTTTAAAAGAGGGAGACAAGGTACATGAGACAGTTGAAAAAATGGATGATCGTATCTCTTACAGCGATACTGCTAGTTGCTGTATCTTTTGTAAATACGGTACATACGGTATTTGCAGAAACGGCAAATACGATTACGCTTGCGGTAGTTGGGGATGCGGAGCGAAAAGTGATTTTATGCCCGAAAGAAGTGGCAGTGCAGCCGGATGAAACCGCATTGGATGTATTAAAGAGAGAATTTCCGAATGGTATCGTTACGGAGCAGTCATCTTTTGGAGAGTATTTAACTGGAGTTGATGGTCTTCTTTCAGGGGGAGAGAAGCCAAACAGCTACTGGTCATTTGAAGTAAATGGAGCAGCTGCGAATGTTGGAGCTGATGCATACAAGGTACATAGTGGTGACACTGTCGCATTTCGTTATGTAACAGATTGGAACGTAGGATTAGGGAATAAAACACTTGAAGAGAGCATTGCAGAGCTTGGTGGATGTGAAGAGCAAAGCGAACCAGCTCCTACAACCCCGGATCAACCAGGACAATCAGGTCCAACGGATGGTAATTCCGAGCAACCAGGACAAACAGATCCGACGGACGGTGAATCTGGGCAACCAGGGAAAACTGATGAGGACTCTGCACCTGTTTTAATGGAAAGTGTGAATAAGACAATTGATAATGCAGTGCAATTTATGCTAAGCAGAGAGCTACAAAGTGATTGGGAAGTAATTGGAGTATTGCAGTCCGCAGCGGCTGTTTCTGATGAAGCGAAAGCAACTTATTTAAAATCTTTAGAAGATCGTGTAAATACGAGTGCGCGACTTAACAATATGGCACTTGCTAGAACGATTTTAGCAATTAATGCGCTTGGAGCAGATCCAACGAATTTTGCAGGACAAAACCTAGTTTCTAAGCTTTATAATGATGAGACAGTGGGCAGTATTAATTCATATATATATGCGCTGCTTGCGTTAGATAGCAGAGATTACGAGATTCCGAGCGATGCAAAGTGGACACGTGATAGCTTAATCTCAGAGATTTTGAAAGAGCAGCATGCTGATGGCGGTTGGTCTTTCAGTAGTGAAACAGGTGATCCAGATATGACAGGCATGGCATTAACAGCACTGGCTCCTTATAAGAGCCGCGCAGAAGTAAAACCAGCAATTGACAATGCAGTAAGTCTATTAAAAACATTACAAACGTCAAATGGCGGATATGAGTCTGACGGAGTAGAAAATGCTAACAGTGCAGCGCAAGTGGTAACAGGCTTAGCTGCAATTGGAGTGGATCCAGCAGGAAGTGAATTTACAAAGGATGGACATACTCTTATTCAAAATCTACAATCCTTCCAATTATCAGATGGAAGCTTTAAATGGTTAAGTACAGATTCAGAAAGCAGTTCTCTTGCGTCAGAGCAAGCTTTATATGCTCTTGTTCAATATAAGTTCTATACAGAAGGAAAAGGTTCTATCTTCCACTGGACAGGCAATCCGGTTTCTGTCGATAATGGAAGCGCTGAAGAGACAGCTAGTGAAGATAGTGAGTCTTCTAATGAAGTAGTCACAGTAGTCACTGAAAGTCCAACTGCGTCAGCTGAAGCACCATCTACAGAAAATA
Source organism: Ectobacillus funiculus (assembly GCF_004138295.1). Classification (GTDB taxonomy): domain Bacteria; phylum Bacillota; class Bacilli; order Bacillales; family Bacillaceae_G; genus Ectobacillus; species Ectobacillus funiculus. Next base: position 2,619 of record NZ_SCFM01000004.1, read on the forward strand.
ATACGGATACAGAGGAAATTGTTACGGTGTCGTCATCGAAAAAAACAACAACAACTCCTGCATCAGCTGCGTCAGCTTCCAAAAAGCAAAAGCTGCCAGATACAGCTATGTTTGGAACGGAAACAATTGTGATGACTGCAGCAGGTGCAGTCCTTATGACTGCAGGGGCTATTCTTTGGAGAAGAAAGAAGGCCGCATAATTTTATAACCAACATGATTAGGAGCAAGCACTTGCTCCTAATTGCTTTTAGAAAGGTATGTGAAGATATGAGACATATAAAATATTTTTTTTCTATTATGGCTGTACTCGTTCTTTTGACAGGCTGTTCTGCAAAGTCTGAAACGAGCGGAAACAAGAACAAAGAGGACAAAGAGACAACTGTTGATGCTACGGATGCTACAGAACAAGCGCAAACAGAGGAAACGCAACAAGCAGCGCAAACACCTACAGAGACAACAGAACAGTCGGCTGATCCGTCTGAAGAAAGCAGGACAGCAGAGGATACTAATAAAGCGGCTCCTGCAAACACAGTTGCTTCTGCAAACACAGTTGCTTCTGCAAACACAGTTGCTTCTGCAAATACAGTTGCTCCTGCAAATCAGACGCCTTCCTCAAATGCAAATGCAGCCACTTCTGCAAATCAGGCGCAGGAGGGCAGCAGTAAACCAGCAGCGTCTACACAAACGCCGGCTTCCCAACCTTCCCAAGGATCGGCAGCATCCCAGTCTTCTCAAGTAGCAGTGGCGCCAGCGCCAGCTCCTGCCCCAGCTCCTGCCCCAGCTCAAGCTGTATCCGAACCGCAGCAGGAGCAAAAGAAGGAAACAGCTATGGTTACTCTTTCAATACAAGATAACCAAACGACAGTTCTTTCAAAAACAACAGTTGAATTGCAGGAGGGAGATACAGTATTTGCTGTACTGGCGCGTACTGTGAAGCAAAAGGGAATTCAAATGGAATATACAGGGGCAGGTCAGAGTGTTTATGTGCAGGGAATTAATAACTTGTACGAAATGGATCGCGGTCCGAATAGCGGCTGGAGATATTATGTAAATGGGGTAATCGGTAATAGAAGTGCGGGTGCTATTAAATTGTCTAAGGGTGATCAAGTAGAGTGGCGATATACAAATGATTACAAAAAGGATGGTCAGTGATAAAGATGAAGTCAGCTTTTTCTTCTGTGCATCCAATCGTCAGCCTTCTATATTTTATAGGCGTTGCTGTGATGAGCATGATGCTTCTTCATCCGGTGTTTTTAGCTACATCAGTTTGTCTGCTGCTGCTCCTAAACATATTGCAGGGCAGTGGTGCACTCATGAAGAAGATGATGATGGCATCAATTGGCATGGCAGTCATTGTTGCAATTGCTAATCCGCTATTTACACATCGAGGAAGCACCATGCTGTTTTATCTGTTTGATAATCCAGTGACACTTGAGGCGACTCTGTATGGTATTACGATGGCGCTGTCATTTTTAACGATTTCCTTCGCGTTTATTTCATACAATGCGACGATTTCAAGTCATAAGTTTCTCTATTTATTCTCACGTATTTCCCCGAAGGCAGCGCTTTTAACGATGATTGCGATTCGATTTGTTCCTTTGTTTTTGAGGAGATTGTCCTATATTACGCTTGTTCAAAAAACAAAAGGGGTACAACTTGAAGCGGGTTCGCTTCGAAGCAGAGCGCAAAATGGAATGAAGCTGTTGTCCGTATTGCTCGTTTGTTCGTTAGAGGAAGCATTGCAAACTGCTGATTCTATGCAGGCACGCGGTTTTGGAACAACCAAACGAAGTGCATACATTCGATATCGTATGGCTCGAAGAGATTGGTTCTTGCTTTCTATCTTTATCATTCTTCTGTTTTTCTGTGTTGTAGGTCCGATATTCGGGGCGGGAGTTTTAGCAATTTATCCAAAAGTAGAGCCGCTTGCTTTTCAAACAAAAGACGGTGTGTTATACACCGCCTTTTGTTTGTATATAAGTGTTCCTATTATAATAGAAGGAAGGGAGTGGGCATGGTGGCATATGCAGAAATAAAACAGCTTTCTTTTCAATACGCAAATGAGGAACGCCCAGCCTTATCTTCTGTCTCATTATCCGTTGAGCAAGGAGAGTTTGTTGTATTGGCTGGTAGATCTGGCTGTGGTAAAACGACCTTGTTGAAGCATTTCAAAAAGGAATTGCAGCCTATCGGCATGCGAACTGGAGAACTGTTTTACAATCAAATGCAGCTAAAGGATGTACCGAGTATAACATCCGCGCAAGAAATTGGAATGGTGTTCCAAAATCCTGAAAATCAACTTGTAATGGATACGGTTATACAAGAGCTCGCCTTTTCACTTGAAAACATAGGTTGTAGTACAACTGTGATTCAAAAACGAATTGCGGAACTTATTAGCTTTCTTGGCTTTCAGGATTTACTGCATCAATCTGTCCATACGTTGTCAGGAGGGCAAAAACAGCTCGTGAATTTGGCAGCTGTTCTTATTTTGCAGCCGAAGCTGCTTTTGTTGGATGAACCGACAGCCCAGCTCGATCCAATTGCAGCGAAGGAATTTTTAACATTGCTGAAACGTATTCACGAAGAGCTTGGTATGACAATTATTGTCAGTGAGCACCGTTTGGATGACATCCTTCCATTAGCAGATCGTCTCGTATTTATGGACGGAGGAAGTATCATTTGCGAGGGGACTCCAAAGGAAGTAGTGGAACAGCTATGGGTACAAGAACCATTCCGTTCGTATATTCCGCAAATCCCCCGTTTGTTTTTGGAATGGGGGAGCGAAGATGTTCCATTTACCGTACGCGATGGTCAAAAAACTCTTCCGGTTTTAGCGAAGACCCTGCACCCGCTTGAGAAAACTAATCCTCGCCAAGGAAAGGAATTGTTTCGGGCACAAGCGATAACGTTTCAGTATGAAAAAAATGGAGTATGCATTTTAGATGATTTAGCTTTTTCGGTTCAGCAAGGTGAATGGGTTGCTCTTGTGGGGAAAAATGGAACAGGAAAGTCGACGCTTTTAACAGTATTAGCAGGATTGCAAAAATCCAGAAGAGGAAAGGTGTTCCTTGATGGAGAGCGTCTTGATAAGATTCCTCCGGCGAAACGCTATAAGCAAATCGGCTACGTGTCGCAGCAACCTTACTATCATTTTACACATGATACTGTTTGGGAGGAATTATACAATCGTGCTCAAGAATTAGGTTATGAATATTCGGAACAAGCAGCTAGAGAAATGATGGAACGTTTTTCCCTCTCATTTTTAAGTGGACGTCATCCGCATGATTGCAGCGGCGGAGAGCAGCAGCTAATTGCTATTTGTACAGTGCTTCTTTCCAATCCGCGCATCCTCCTTTTAGATGAACCGACTAAAGGACTCGATCCTGAAAAAAAGGAGAAACTGGGGGGATTGTTCCAACAGCTGCAGCAGGATGGTACAACCATTTTGATGGCAACCCATGATGTGGAGTTTGCGGCTAGGTTTGTCAATCGATGTGTACTTCTATTTGACGGGCAAATTATCGCTGAAGACACACCTCGTCGCTTTTTCAGTGAAAACTTTTTTTATACAACAGCCGTAAATCGCCTTGTTCGCAAACAGCTTCCAGAGGCATTAATATGGGAGGATGTGGTACAATCGTGTCCAAGTGGTCTTCTCTCTTCATTATAGCTGTGGTTGCTGTTTTTGTAGGGGTTCTTGCCTTTTCCGCTTTTGTTACGGATCGTTATTTCTTGTGGCTAAGCTTATTGCTTCTTATCCTGGTGATGCTGCCATTTTACGTTCGGTTTGAAAGAAAGGCCTTTTCCTCAAGAGAGATTGTTCTTATTGCCGTTCTTGCTGCGATTGCCGCTATTAGCCGCGTACCGTTTGCGCCGCTTCCAAGTGTACAGCCAACTTCCTTCGTTATTATTGTATCAGCCATTGTGCTTGGAAAGGAGGCTGGATTTCTTATTGGAGCAACAGCTGCTCTTGTGTCTAATTTGTTTTTGGGGCAAGGACCGTGGACATTGTGGCAGATGTTTTCCTGGGGATTAATGGGACTGACAGCGGGGTTGCTCGGTCGAACGTTTATTCTGCAAAACAAGTGGGGGCGTATACTGTTTGGGTTTGTATGGGGATTTTTATTTGGCTGGATTATGAACCTCTCTTTTTTACTCACGTTTTTGCAAGAAATTACATGGGTTACTTTTCTCGGTGCTTATGCGGCCAGTGTGTATTTTGATTTGGCACATGCACTTTCGAATGTTTTTTTTCTTGGATTGTTTAGTACACAATGGATTAAGGTACTAACGCGTTTTAAAGGAAAGTATGGTTTATTAGATGAAGGGAAGGAGCAGGTTAGATGATCTCGATAAAGTTACCACGTGAGCAGAAGGAAGAGCTTATTCAAGGAATACAAGAGTATTTCGAAAAGGAAGGACTTGAAGCAATCGGGAATTTGCAGGCTGAAAGTTTGTTAGAGTTTTTTCTTCAGGAAGCAGGACCATATGTGTACAATCGTGCAGTTGAGGATGCCAGAAGGGCAGTGTTAGAGCGGATGCAGGCTATTGAGGATGATTTATACACGTTGCAGCGGCCTGTGCATCGTTAGCAGATGGAGACTTTCTCCATCTTTTTTTATACTTTCTTTTGTCAAGATATTATGATCCGTTAGCTGGTAGAACTGTGTTTTTTTGTATTGTAAGGAGCATAGGGGAATATGAGGTTAAACTATAAATACAGCTTTGCTCTCTCAAGCCTAAGTTTTTTTGATAAATAAAAAAGACCACTCAGCCATGAAAACTAAGCGGCAAAAATGATTAGGGATTCAAAGGAACGCGTTCCTTACAAAATGATTATATATGTATATTATCGAAATTACACATGTGTTGTCAGGAAATCTGACAATGTTTTTGAAAGGAGCTAAGGTACATTTTGGATTCTTTCTACAATTGAAGATGTTTGTATGTTAAAAAAACAGTGATAGTATATTTTGCTAATTTTTGAATTGTTGGATTAAAATCCCAAATAAGAAAAGACCGCTTAACAAGGCGAGTTAAGCGGAAAGAAAATATGGTCATGGTCATAGATTATGAAGAAAAATACCTTCTTTGCTATTATAGGATAGGATAGCTTTTTGACGGGATTTGTTGTCAGAAAATCTAACGGTTTTTTTAGAAGAGAAAGGACTGTTGGATTGTTTTGTCAAAATCTCTACCGAGGAAGTAAGGACAAGGAGCTGTAAGATGAATTATATAAATAAGATTGTTATGATAACAGGAGCTGCAAATGGGATTGGTAGAGCTATCAGTGAGATGTACGCTGAAGCGGGTGATATTGTAATCCTAGTGGATAAAGATAAAGAAGCGGGAGAACGGACGGCTGCTTTCTATCGGGAGCAAGGATACCAAGCTTATTTTTATGAGGTTGATTTGCGAGGGATTGCTAATATTACCGAGTTGTTTGCTTCCGTTCAGAGTGAATATGGAAAAGTGGATGTATTGATTAATAATGCTGGTCTGAGTAAATTTAAACCGTTTTTGGACCTGACGGAAGAGGATTGGGATGAGGTGCTTCATGTGAATTTGCGTGCATTGGTATTTGCATCTCAGGAGTTTGCAAAGCAAAACAGAGGGTGCTCCTATGGAAGAATTATTAATATTGCATCGACACGTGCGTTTATGTCTGAACCTCATTCGGAGGCATATGCTGCTTCAAAAGGGGGGATCGTAGCGGTCACACATGCGCTTGCCTTATCTTTGGCAGAAGAAAATATCACAGTTAATTGTATTAGTCCTGGTTGGATTCAAACGATAGGTTATGAGGAGTTGCGGGAGCAGGATCATAGACAGCATCCATCACGTCGTGTTGGCAAACCTGCTGATGTTGCGCGTGCTTGTTTATTTTTAACAGAAGAACAAAATGATTTTATCAATGGGGAGAATATTATATTGGATGGAGGGATGACGAAGAAAATGATTTATGAGGAATAGATTCTTCAGTCCATGAATATGGATATATCGTGTAGAGTCGCGACTACATACTTTTAGTTTGCCTCCATTGCACTTCTTATAAAAGAAGTGCTTTTTTCGTTGGATGTTGCTTACGCGCTGACATAAAATCTTCATTTTCTGGAGGATGGAACATTATGGTTGGGTGATATAATGAACATATATAAAACGAAATGGCTTGAGGTGGCAGTTTACATGAAACCGATTATCCCGACCCAACATGGAGCTTGGGCTATGTTGTTTATCCCGTTTATTATCGGCATCGCTGCTGGAAGTCCTACATTATATCATCTTCCTTTACTGCTCGCATGGTTGTTTGTTTATTTAGGTACATATCCGCTTCTTATGTATATCAAACAGAGACGTAAGAAGCATCTGCTGCAATGGGCTCTTACTTATTTTGTGGCGGCCCTTATTTTTGGTAGTATTTCACTTATGCATGAATGGCGAATTGTATATGCAGCAGTTATAATGCTTCCATTGTTTCTTGTGAATGTATGTTTTGCAATAACTAAGAATGAGCGAGCGCTGCTAAATGATATCGCTGCTATTATTACATTTTCATCTGGCGGTATGATGAGTTATTATTTTGGAACGGGCATCCTTAACCAAACAGCATGGTGGATTTTCACTTTATGCTTCTGTTATTTTGTTGGAAGTACATTTTATATGAAAACGATGCTCCGTGAGAAGCATAACCCAATCTATCGAATCGTTTCGTGGGGCTATCATGCGCTGTTAATCATCGGGATGATTATGCTTTCTCCTGCACTAGCTATTGCATTCGTACCAAGTCTTGTGCGGGCTATCCTGTTTTATGGCAAGAATATGCCGGTCTTAAAGGTCGGTACTTTAGAAATTGCGAACTCTGTTTACTTCTTCTTTGTCATTTTGCTTATGGTAAACAAGCTGTGAATAGATACCATACCTTCTTGCTGAAATAAGTGAGAAGGCAGTTTTATGTTAGGCTTCAGGAGGGTCTGATTTGTTGGAGCTTTATGGCTGTTCATAGCCAAACTATCTTCTTTACACTGTAGGAAAGCATAAATTTCCAGCTAGAAGGTCATTCGACGTAGTCGGAAATTTTAGGAACACAGTGTAAGTGCAACTACGCCTCTGTCTTCGTCCAAAGGCAGGGCTCGCCAGTCGGCGAGGTTTCTTTACACTTTAAGAAAGTATAAATTTCTAGCAGGGAGCCCATTCGACGTAGCGAGAAATTTTAGGAATACAGTATAAGTGCAACTACGCTTCTGTCTTCGCCCAAGGGCAGGGCTCACCAATCAGCGAATTTTCTTTAAAGTCACAAATTCCTAGGCCTTTTCATATGATGGGCACAGGAGGATGACAACGCATGAGGAAACGTAAGAATAATGCAAGCATTGCGTGTTATATTGCGATGTGCGAGTATAGAAAAAAAAGAAGAGGGCATCTTTCGCGGGAAGCAGCCAGAGTATTGAAAATGCTTAAACGCCCCTATTCATAAAAAACACCCGATCCTGTTTGGGGATCGGGCGTTTTTTATATTGTAGGAAAGTATAAACTTCTAGCTACAAGTCATTCGACGTAGTCAGAAATTTAGCGAGTTTTCTTCAAAAAGGATAATTTGTGCTGCCTGTCTTATTTTTGTGATAAAATTTGGGCTGTACTGTCACATTGTTGAAGTGCGCTCTCAACAGAGTGAAGAGATTGTTCAATGCGCTGACGGTTGTCGGCTTCTTCTACTGTTTGTAGTGCATTCTGTAGGCAGCTTCTTGCTTGTTCTAGCGCGCTGCATGAATCTTGAACGTGACCTCTTGCATTCTTTTGCATATTCTATGCCTCCCTTGTATGAGATACATATGTAGTATGGGCTAAACCGTAAGGGCATATAACCTAAGTGTTTGGGAATATCAGAGGGGAAAGTGAGTATTTGAAACGGCATGATAAGAGAAAAAAGAAAAGACTGCATAAAGCAGTCTAACAAAATGGTGCTGAGTGTGTAGTGTTTTATTCAAATAAAAAGACACCTTCGCCAAAAGGTGCCGGCTGTTTCTGTCATAAAAGACTCGCTTTTTGACAAGGTATAGATTATCATGGTTGAATTTACTTGTCAAAAGGGAATATGTGGAGCTATTTTTTGTGCTGAAGATTATACGGATTTTGTTTGGGTACGCTCTTGCATATCAGCGAAGGCCTTATGGGCTTATCAATACATAGAGCTTTGAGAGCAGCCGTTAACGGACAGGATGGCAGCGGCTGTTATAGATGCTGGAAATAAGCTCTGGCTCATACCTTTTCTAAATGTATGGATTAGTATGAGCCGTTTCCCGTATCCAATTATTCATAAGCAGGAGAACTTTTAAGTGGTATCTCTTCTTAATGGAATGAAGAAGGGGAAGGATAAAGAAAGGGGGTGAATGATTTGCAAGTAATGCCAAAAAAGAAAAAATTTGAAGTGCAGCCGGATGAATCGATATCAAGCTGCATTGAAAGAATGGAAAGAGAAGGATATATCCCAGCGCGACGCACGGAGGAGCCGGTTTTTCAGGAAGTGGAACGAGATGGGGAGATGGTCATAGAGCCGTGCGGGAGACGAATTACATTTGAAGGAAAGTTAAAAAGCTAGGGGACCCCTAGCTTTTTATTACACCTATGCTTTATTTCTTCATTATATATTCTGTCTCTTAGGAAGCGAATCTTGTGTAGAAACTCTAGGGTAGTTTGCCTTGAGAGAAACTACCTTTCCATTATATTGGGTACGAAACACAAGTAAAAATAGATTTTTAGGGAAAGGGCCTTGAATTTCTACAGGATGCTAGTGCAGATATAATTAAATAATGATACAATGATTGTAAACGTTTTTTTAGTTATCTATTCAGATGTATAACCTACAAACAGGGGGAACGATATGTCCGAAACTTTTCAATCGAACAATTTGCTCACAGAAGAAGACAATCAAGCATTGATGGAGGCTATCGGAGATGCTGTGATGCAGGCAATTAAAACCGGAGATTCTGTTTTTGTTTCCTTTCCTAGATACAATTTAATATTGATGGTTGTGCAGGAGGACTTTTCGATTCAAAGCTCGTTATTTCTGTTGTCAGATTGTGTGAAGAACGAGGAGGGACAACTGCAACTGCCAATGCCGCCTTTATACGCAGGTCGCCGTCACATTATGAATATTGAGGATTTTGAAGGTTATTATAATGAAGAGGCAGTAAAACAGTTAGAGCCCAAGATTGGACAAGCATTATTTTTAATTATGAACCTTTTGCGAACAATTCAATTAGGATCCGGTGTATATTAGAAAAGCCAGCTGTTCACAGTAGGCTTTTCTAGCATAATTTATTGCAAAATGGATAGGTGGAAAAAAGTATACATAGATAGTAATGTATTATGGGAATTTATAAAAGGTGAAACTTAGGATAATGTCCTGCTGTTTTTATGGTGAATAACAAGAAGAGAGGTAGGTATAGTAAGATAATGAAATGGAATCATTTGTTAACTATTTCGTATAGCATAACTGTAATTGCAAACGATTCCATTGCGTGTTGACAAAAAAGTTCGGAATTCATTGACCAAGGCGGCTTTTGTAGGGTATAATTCAGAAAGTTTAAACATTACGAAAACTTGACAGTTTCTAGATGAAGGGGGAGGGAATGGTATGGAAAGAGTGTATAACTTTTCTGCCGGTCCATCAATGCTACCACTTCCTGTATTGGAAAAAGCGCAAAAAGAGCTAGTTTCACTTGGAAGTACTGGTATGTCCGTGATGGAAATGAGCCATCGTTCTGGTGTATACCAAAATATTGTAACAGAAGCGGAGACTCTTTTAAGAGAGTTGATGAATATTCCAGAAAATTATAAGGTGCTGTTTTTGCAAGGTGGCGCTTCTCTACAATTTTCTATGATTCCGCTAAACTTATTCCGTAACAAGAAGGCTGACTATGTAAACACAGGTTCTTGGTCGAAAAAAGCAGCTTCTGAAGCAAAGAAGTATGGAGAGGCGCGCGTTGTAGCATCTTCTGAACAAGATCGTTTTACAACTATTCCAGAGCTGCACCGTTCTATGTTTGATCCTGAGGCGGACTATGTTCATATTACGACGAACAATACGATTGAAGGAACCTGCTATGCAGAAATTCCAGATACAGGCCATGTACCGCTCATTGCGGATATGTCTTCTAATATTTTGTCTGAAGTGTATGATGTTTCCAAGTTTGGTTTGATTTACGCAGGTGCGCAAAAGAATATTGGTCCTGCAGGTGTAACAGTCGTAATCATCCGTGAAGATTTAATTGGTCATGCTCCGGCATTCTGTCCGACAATGCTTGACTATAAAATACATGCTGATAACGAATCAATGTATAACACACCTCCAACGTTTGCAATTTATATGGCGAAGCTTGTATTTGAATGGTTAAAGGATCTTGGCGGTATTCCAGCAATGGAGAAAATCAATCGTGAAAAAGCGAAGCTGTTGTATGACTTTTTAGATGAATCTGAAATGTTCCAATCACCTGTCGCACCAAAATATCGTTCTCTTATGAATATTCCATTTACAAGTCCTTCAGCTGAGCTGGATAAAAAGTTTGTTCAAGAAGCAAAGGCTGCTGGCTTAGAGACGTTGAAGGGCCACCGCTCCGTTGGCGGTATGCGTGCGAGTATCTATAATGCGATGCCTGTAGAAGGAGTACAAAAGCTAGTGGCATTTATGAAGGAATTCGAACGGAACAATCGATAGGGGGATTTGCTCGTGTTTAAGATTCAAACGTTAAACAATATCGCTTCCTGCGGTCTTGATATATTTTCGAATGAACGTTATACAATTGAAAAAGAGTGCGAGTCACCAGATGGCATCCTGCTTCGCAGCTATTATATGCATGACATGGAGTTGCCAGAAAACCTAAAGGCGATTGCGCGCGCGGGAGCGGGCGTTAATAACATTCCAGTAGATACATGTACGGAAAAAGGAATTGTCGTATTTAATACTCCTGGCGCAAATGCAAATGCGGTGAAGGAAATGGTACTAGCAAGTATGCTTTTATCATCCCGTAATTTGTTAGAGGGCGTATCTTGGGCAAAATCATTGCAAGGACAAGGTGATGTTGTACCAAAGCTTGTAGAAGCCGGCAAAAAAGAATACGTAGGTAGAGAAATCAAAGGCAAAAAGCTTGGAATTATCGGTCTTGGTGCAATAGGTGCATTGGTTGCAAATGATGCATTGTCATTAGATATGGAAGTAATCGGCTATGATCCATATGTGTCCGTAGAAACAGCATGGAGATTATCTCGCCAAGTGCAGCGTGCTCTTAGCATTGAGCAAATTTTCTCTACATGTGACTTTATTACAATTCACGTTCCGCTTACAGAGCAAACGAAGGAAAGCATTAATGCACAAGCATTTGGCTTAATGAAAAAAGGTGTTTGCCTTATGAACTTCTCACGCGGTGAGCTTGTGAATGAAGAGGACTTAAGAGTGGCATTAGAAGAAGGAATTCTTGGTTCTTATATAACAGATTTCCCGAACGAGAATGTTCTTGGTATGAAAAATGTTATTCCAATTCCTCACCTTGGCGCATCCACGCTTGAGTCTGAGGAGAACTGTGCAATTATGGCTGCAAGACAAATGCGTGATTATTTAGAAACAGGAAATATCAAAAACTCTGTAAACTATCCGAATGTTGAGCTTCCTTACTTTGGACAAAAGCGTATTACAGTTGCGCATAAAAATGTTCCAAACATGGTTGGACAAATGACGGCTGCTTTGGCTGAGCACGGTATTAATATTGCCGATATGATTAATCGCAGCAAAGGCGGTTATGCTTACACAGTTATTGATATTGATAATAGTTTTGATGCGACAATTAAAGATGATATCGCAACTAGAATTCGCAGCATTGAAGGTGTAGCTGCAGTTCGTATTTTCCAATAAGACTTCCAAGATAAAGTCCGCATATGCGGACTTTATCTTGTTCCTCTGTGTAAAAATAAGCTGATTGAACAGGCGAATTATGAGCCGTTCAGTCAGCTTATTTTTACTTTTTTGCACTGTAAGAAAGTAAAAATTCCCAGCTAGAAGTGAATTCGACGTAGCGGGTAATTTTAGGAATACAGTATAAGTGCAACTACGCCTCTGTCTTCGCCCAAGAGCAGGGCTCGCCAATCAGCGCGAGTTTTCTTTATTTTACAATGCCTGTAAGTATCTTTCTTGGAGGATTGTTGCATGATGGAGCGCATGTCCAGCAATAATGTAAGCAAGTGCACGCGCAGTCACAGGACCGCCATTTGCTGTTCCGCTTCTCGTCCACGCGTCTTCAGGAAGTATACGAATAAGTGAAATAGTCGCATGCCGCACCGCAGAAAAATCATTTAGGAGCTGCTGCATAGAGAGTCGTTCATAAGAAGCGTGCTGTACATATACATTTTCATCAAAGCCAGCCAGATCTGTTGTATCACCACGCCCAATCCGTAAAAGGCGATAGCTCATAATACGTTCGGTATCTGTTATATGACCAAGTACTTCCTTTATGCTCCATTTCCCTTGAGCATAGCGATAGCCGCTTTGTTCTTCTGAAATTGTCCCAAGCAATGTTATGATTTCCTCAGCTTGACGTGTTAGTAGGGAACATAAATCTCCTTCTAAAATAGCATCTACATATTTTTGATAATAAGTTATATATTCTTCTCTTTCTGGCTTTTGGATGATCATCATTCTTTTCTCCTCTCTTTCTGTAAATTTCCACCATTTCTAATCATACTACGCTTTTGTCCATTTGTCGAAATTTTCGCATCTCAAAATAGCTGCTCCCCAACCAAGTGTTGCTTATTAAACGTAATCTTGTAAGCAAACCTGCACGAAAAGTACAAATTGACAGGATAGAAGTGGATATGATATCTTTAAGGTGTTTTTAATGCACTTTACAGGTTGTTGGGTTGTTTCGGAATGAGACAAACAGCATACCATTTCTCGTTTGATTTGAAATTTTCCTATAAGCGATTGAGTTCTTGAGGTACATGTCCTGATGGCATGTACTTTTTCTTTTGAATAAGAACAGCATTATATACAATGCAGCATGGAAAGTGCATTATAATAGAAACTATCTGTATTGATATTCCAACCTACTGTAAACCATACTAAGGAAAAACAAGGAGATGAACTCATGTATCATGTATACTCTCATAACGATCTAGACGGTATCGGATGCGGCATTGTAGCAAAGCTGGCATTTGGAAACGAGATTGAGATTCGCTATAACTCGATTGCGGGCTTGAACGATCGAGTGGGCCGTTTTTTAGACACAGCTCGGTTAGAAGACCAGTTATTTATTACGGATTTATCTGTGAATGAGGAGAATGAAGCAAGAATAAGTGAATTTGTACATAGAGGAGGGAAAGCAAGACTGTTAGATCATCATAAAACAGCCTTGCATTTAAATAAACATGAGTGGTCATCTGTACAGGTGAAGTACGAGGATGACAGATTGGCATGTGCAACTTCATTGTTTTATGAGTTTCTAGTAAATCAAGGCTTTTTGGAGCCATCAACTGCTGCTGCTGAATTTGTGGAACTCGTACGTCAATATGATACTTGGGAATGGGAAAAGCATCAGAATCTAAAGGCAAAAATGCTGAACGATCTTCTTTATTTGCTCTCGATAGAGGAATTCGAAGAAAAGATGGTTGAGCGTCTAAAGGCTGCTGAATCATTTCAGTTTGATGACTTTGAAGAAAAGCTGTTAGAGATGGAACAGGAAAAAATTAAAAGATATGTGCGTAAGAAAAAGCGCGAACTGATACAAACCACGATTAATGATCTTTGTGTTGGGGTTGTACACGCTGAATCGTATCATTCAGAGCTTGGTAATGAGTTAGGAAAGGAATACGAGCATTTGGATTACATTGCGATTGTAAACATGGGAGGGAAGAAAGTAGGATTTCGGACCATTCATGATAGTGTAGATGTTTCGGAAATCGCCGGCCTTTTTGGCGGTGGCGGTCATGTGAAGGCATCTGGCTGTCCTCTTACTGAAGAGGCATTTAGTGTGTATGTGACAAATATATTCCATCTTCCTGCTGTAAAGGAAGATGCACCTAAAAATACACGTAACCTAAAACAGTCTGAGCATGGTTCACTGTATCAAAATCATGAAAAAGAATTGATTTTCATTCATCCTCTAAATGAAAAATGGGGAATTATTCACCAAGAAAATAAATTGGAGAAGGAATTTCCTTCATTTGAAGAAGCAGAACGCTTTATAAAGCGACACTACACTTGTTGGCTAGCGGATGATGAGAAATTCGTGAATTATATTCCGGTAAGCAAATAGTGTAAAGTAAACATAGAAAAGGCATTGTCTCGCCGATTTGAGACGGTATACAGCAGCTAAAACAATACCCCCTGTTTCAGTAGGAAAGGGGGCATTGTTTTTTAGAAATGGATATACTACCTTTTTGCTTATATGCAGCCGTATAGAAACTCATTTCTTTGCGTTCATTTTCACTTTACTTACGTTTTACAGATAAACCATAGGCAAGTGTTTCGTTTGGTGTAGTAAGTCGAAAGGCAGCTACATGATCTAGCTTTACTTTGCTTCCAAGATAGTCCCTTGCAAAGGAATTCGCCAAAATGGTGAGTCCGTTTTTTTCAAAAATAACATCATCATGTTGTCGCTCATCTAGAGTTAGGTCGATATCGACGACAGCGCTGCATGTACCTACCGGCTGAATATCAATACGCAGGCAAAGCGGCACTATATTAAGCTTTTTAAGTTGTTCCTCTGCGCTTTCAGTAATAATAAATTCCATAAAAAGTCCCCCTTTTTTGATTTGCTCACATTTTGACCACATTGAGATTATTCACAGTGCGAAATATGATTGTAGCTTGGCTTTTTCATTGTACACGTTTAAATAGCAAATCTTCAAACTTTTGTGCAGCTTCATCCTGCAATGCGGGACCACATGGCTATATGTGTTTTAACATAACATTTGATACAGGAAGTCAAAGCTTTAGATTTTTTGCGATCGGACTAGTCTCAAGTGACTTACGAATACTTATAGAGTAAATGTTTGGTTTTCATCAGATTTATTAGCATTTCCTACATTTGTTTTACTAACACCATTAAATGTGTTTACAGAATATCCAGTATTTGATGATCCAGCTCCATGATAGCCCTTTTCAGTTGATATTGGTGTTACCTCATAAGTATCTCCTATGTTAAAAGCACCAGTGACGTCAATGTTGCTTATTACAATTCCTTTAACAATTGAAGGCATTGTTTCGCCTACTTTCCCAATATTTTTATTCCACTAACAAAAGGTAAGGAACCTTTATATATTGAAAGTTACAATCTTAATGTATAAACTCTGTGAAGTTTGGTAATACCTTTTTCAGTATATGATAAATGTTTTAGGAGTGGTGTTTTGTTCTTTTATTAATATGTTTTACATTCTTTGCTTTCTAAGTTATTCATTTGTATATCGCATACATGTCAAGTTTGACATAATCCCACATTACCGTCCAATTCACAATGTGCTTCTCTCTCTTCATTCTGGATAAAGAAAGCGCGGGTATGGATGTGTAAGGAAGATACAACAAATGACGCGCTGGAAATGGGAGGCGACGATGAAGAGAAAGGAGTAATCTTTTCGAGCGGATGAATGCGGAGACTATATTCTGTGTACCTCATACTGGCGGAAAAGACTCGCAGGCTATGGACATTTGATAATGGACGGTTAATAAATAGAATTCAGGGCAAGTTAAATATGCCTTGGATTATCAGTGTATTTGCAACTAGTTATGTTAGTCATTACTTTCACAAGGATGTGAAATATGTTGGTCGTAAGATAAGTTTGTTGCTACAAGTGAAAAATAGAATTACAGCACGATTCATTGGAGGAATTGAAGTTGATAGAAGGGTTGTTCGTAGACTTAGTTAAAATCATTTTTATTAATATCATTCTAAGCGGTGACAATGCAGTTGTGATTGCATTAGCTTGTCGAAATCTTCCTGAAAATAAGAAGAAAAAAGCAGTTTTTTGGGGGGGGGTTGGTGCTATTGCTTTACGGATAGTCCTTACTTTTGTGACGGTTTGGTTATTGCAGATCCCTTACTTTCAAATCGTAGGAGGAATTTTATTACTGTGGATCGCGGTTAAGCTAATAGATGGTGAAGACGAGGGAGAAGATCTTGAAGGTAGCAGCAGTATGGTTCAGGCGATTAGAACCATCATTATGGCGGATTTAGTAATGAGTCTTGATAATGTCATAGCGATTGCAGGAGTAGCAGAAGGAAACCTTTTGCTTATTATAATCGGATTAGCTGTTAGTATCCCGTTAATCATTTGGTGTAGTCAACTATTAATGAATTTAATGAATCGTTTTCCCATCCTTATTGTATTAGGTGCAGCTCTACTTGGATATACGGCCGGAGAAATGATGTTAAACGATAAAGTGATTGCCCGTTTTGTGGAGAGCAAATTTCCTTTAGGACATATTATTATTCCAGTTACATTAGCAATTTTGGTTATTATAACTGGCAAGTTAAAAAATAAAGAGCTGAAAAAAACGGACAAGGCTTCGTTGGAGAGGGGCTAATGCCCTTCTCTGCAACATATGACTGATTTTCAAAAAAAATCTGTGTGAGGGGATTTGAGTTATTTTTTATTGCTGTTGTTTATAAAATCCAATTAATTCCTGAATGGAATGGATTATTTCGCCAAATTGAAATGTAAATAATGACAATGCTGATAAAGAAAAGAAAATAACAGGGACTAGACGAAACCAATGCATTGTATTCCCTCCGTTTCAAAATAATTTAACAAGAATAATATAAAAGTATTTAATAAAGATAATAATGCCAATCATAAATTTTATCAAGTGTAAATTTTTATTAGATTAATAATTAATAAGGTTAATCTTGTTGAGGAAGTGCCGGCGGTAAAATATTTATTCAAGTTTAGTCACATAAAAAATATTTTGTTATTTCTATAATAATACAAGACTTGGTTAACATAGTGTTTTATAACGGACTAAAATATATAATGGTGATTGCTATAATACTTACAATTTTCTACTCTAATTTCTAATAATCTTTATGATTTAATTTCTTATTCCTTAATGTATAAATAACCTTCTGTGAAGGGATTGTTTGGTTTGAATAGAAATAAAAATATGCCTATCATCATTTTCTTGTGTATCTTCTTGTCAATAGTTCTTGTTGTGAATGCTATCCTCCATATTAAGATATATATTGTGTATAGCTCAGGTATCGGTTCTTTATTATTGATAGGAGTAATAGTTCTAACTATTATTATTCTTTATCTCAAGGGTTATAAGTAACGAAAATTTTATCAGGGTGCTCTTTGTAACTGTATACTTTGTCTAGACCGTATCCTTGTTTAATCGGTTCTTTTATTGGTTTTACCTATACATTTTAACTTAACTTCATTATAATAATACGAAGTGTTCATATAGTGAATGCTTTTTTCTTTTGGAGAAAACGAAAAAAATATTAAGATAAATATATAGAATGTGTAAAGTTCCGTGTTAATTGCTATTTTTTTAGAACCAGTTATAAAAATTTTGTAATATTTTTCTCTGTACTAAAACTCGACAAAAAATTATAATTATTAAGGGCAAACCTTGTGAAAACTTGGGACGCAAAGCTTTAGGGGCTAAAATAGTGAATGCTATCAAGCTAGCCAGCTGCCGTTCACGGGAAAGAAAAATTAGAGGAGTGAATGTATATGCAAATTGAAAGATTTAATGATGGGGCAGAAGTCTTAAAAGTATTAGCCCACCCTACGCGAATCGCGCTTGTGAATTTTATGATTGAAAAAGGTCCGGTAAATGTAACTACCCTTTATGAGGCGTTCGGAATGCCGCAAAGCACCATTAGCCAGCATTTATCAAGATTAAAATCTGTTAAGATTGTTTCGGGAACACGTAGGGGTTTGGAGATTTATTATGAGGTAAAGGACAAACGGGTAGAAAATATCCTTAATGCGGTAGTTAGTGCTTAAGGGTTATTACCAAACCGAATTATTTTGAAGCATCTGGTGGAAATCAGGTGCTTTTTTGCATTGTAAGAAAGTATAAGATTAGAGGTTGAATAAAAAAGTTATTAGGAAAACTTCATACTTTTTTCATAAATTTCGAATATTATTGCATTATAGTCGATAAATAAAGTTAGGAGAGTAGTAGAATGAACATTGAAAAGTTTAATGACAGTGCGGAAATTTTAAAGGTATTAGCCCATCCTGCACGAATTGCGCTTGTGAAATTTATGATTGAAAAAGGACCAACAAATGTAACCTCTCTTTACGAAGAGCTTGAAGCGCCACAAAGTACAGTTAGCCAACATCTATCA
Organism: Ectobacillus funiculus; assembly: GCF_004138295.1. Classification (GTDB taxonomy): domain Bacteria; phylum Bacillota; class Bacilli; order Bacillales; family Bacillaceae_G; genus Ectobacillus; species Ectobacillus funiculus. Next base: position 20,960 of record NZ_SCFM01000004.1, read on the forward strand.
AAATTAAAGACTGCCAAGATTATTTCAGGAACGCGCAAAGGTTTAGAGATTTATTATGAGATAAAGGACGAGAGAGTAAAACCTATCCTGAATGCAATGATCAACGCTTAAGTACGATTTGGGTCATGGGTCCTGCACGACTGAGCACACGAAGTAGCTGAATGAAGCAAAAGCTTTATCCACTTTTATGTATGCCGCTTGCCAATGGGTGAGCGGTTTTTATTTTGAATAAATCTATATATTGCTAATTAGACATAAAAAGCGTACACTTACAAGGGAGTTATTTACATTTATTCCAATGCACAATTTAACATAAATATATTCTCTAAAGAATTATTAAGAATGAAAAGCTATATAAGGAGATTTCAGTATATGTATGCTAAGGCTAAATATGTAGTAGTTAGACAGCAGAATATCCAACAGACAATGTGTTTTGCAAGCGTAGGAAAGCGATTCTCTGCAATCGTCATAGATGTGTTTTGTGTAACAGCAGTATTAGTCACTATATCCTTTTTTCTTACGGCAAATCACTCTGATACATTTTATAAAGGCTGGAAATCCCTATGGATTGATGGGATTTATTTCGCATTAATACCTTTAATTTTAAAAGGTGGCACAATTGGTAGGCTTGTATTAGGGTTAAAATTGATTAAGATAGACGGAAAACAGCTGAATTTTCGTACAATGCTAGTTCGAGAATTTATTGGAAAAGTAGGATTAGGTATGCTTACATTAGGAACTACATATGTGATCAGTATTTTTATGGTGATATTTCGAAAAGATAGACGCGCTATCCATGACTTTGTTGCCAAAACTGCTGTTGTCTATAAGAGAATAGATGAAAACTTAATAAGAGGCGAAAAGTTAAAAAGGTATTCATAAAATTGAACTGAGGTTAGTGTCATAGGAGGATTTAACATGAATTACATTCAAGAATTAAGATCTGCTGTAGGAACTCGTCCATTAATATTAACTGCTGCAGGTGTGATCTTACTCGATACTGAAGGCAGAATTCTGTTGCAGCATAGAACAGATACAAACGACTGGGGGTTACCGGGTGGTTTTATGGAAATTGGTGAAACGATTGAGGATACAGCGAGAAGAGAGATTTTTGAAGAAACAGGGTTAACGGTGGGGGAATTAAAGCTTTTTCATATTTTTTCAGGGGACCAAATGTATTATGAATACCCTAATGGTGATCAAGTATATAATGTTATTATTTGTTACTATTCTTCTGATATCGCTGGAGAGATTAGACTTGATGAAGAGAGTAAAGAACTTAGATATTTTGATATTCAATCCTTCCCAGAAAACATAATGAAAACAAGTAAAGTAATGTTGGATAAATATGTAAGTGGGAAAACCGAATAGTGAAGCGGATGTTCTGTAGTGAAAGGAGCGGGCAGGGTTAACAGGGAGGGTAAGCGATGGGGACTCAAGAGAAACGAATTAAAATTATATCGTTGGTTTGGTTAATTATTACCCAGATTGTGGCGGTATTATCAACACTGTTTTGGTTTATGGGTTGGGCCATGGCATTTGCTGAGGATGCATTTGCATCAGTAGCAACTATCTTTGTAACAAGTTACCCGCTATTTGTTATTGTTTCAATTATTATGGGATGGATCACCTTCATGAAGAAGAAATATTTACAATTGGTTTTGTGGAGTGTATTGCCGGTTATATGGTGGTTAATATTTTTCACACTAGGCAAGATCTAATAAATAGGCTTTTATGTTTAAATCTGGGCTCGGATAAGATGGGGGTGTTGTTTTAAGAAAAGTGTGGGTTTAAAAGATTTGTAAAAGGTCTATACAAAGAAAGCGTTTTCATTTATAATTAATGTACAAAGTTGAATTTGTGAAAGTAAGTGATATTTAGGTTTTTCACCAAATTTTCATGTAAGAAAGGTAATCTATAGACAGTTACGATGAGAATAGTGCTAGGAAAGGAAGGCGAAGTCAAATGATTATACTTGAGCAAATGCAAAATGGACAGGGAGTTATCAACGCCCAATCAACAGTCTATCAAACTCCTCTAGAACAGGAAGGAAGTGTGTTTAAAGGAGTTCTGTGGGGATCGTTATTGAGCGTACCTCTTTGGGGTATAATCATTGCTGGCTTTCATTTCTTCTCTTAAGAAATGTGAATTTTTTTAACGTAAAATTATTATAGACATTTAACCATTTACCAGAGGGAGCTAGCTGCATAGCTCTCTTTTTATTTATTCTAGACCGCTTTTTGTTGTTTAAATTACCAAAATAGGGAAAATGTGTTATAATGAAGTTACCCCTAATATGTTATGGTGCGCTTTGGCTATTTGCCGAGGCGTTTTCTTTATACACAAAAAATCACTCAACAGTACTGCTGAGTGGCAAAAAGGAGAAGTCATAACGTGTTCCCATAATTCTTCAGCAGCTTCCCATTTATCTTTTGTAGAAGCTGCAAATGATTCACTATGATCAACATCAACGCACCTATAGTTGCTCCATTTATGCTCACGATAGATATGGCCAATCTTTCCTTCCCGACAATAGACATTGTACATATCGGCCGCTGTTTGGGAGACAAGTTCGAATTTCGCTCTTAATGCTCTTTGTGCCAACAATTTAGCAGCTTGATTCAAATTCGACACACCTCACTTTTAGATATCATCATACCTATTTATCAGTTTTATCAGAATATTGATAAATTAAACATCTCTCTTTAACATGGTACTACTCTTAAAAACAGGGGAAAAACGTACTAGGCTATTGTGAGAACATAAAATGTATAGTTATTCCTTAATGTGTCGTTACTAAAGCCTGACAAGATTTGTTTAAGTGGGGAACGAGTTGAATCGAATCAAAACATCATTGTTAGTAATTTACGGGCCGCTCTTAGCCGTCCTTTTTATTTGCAATTGGTTTTATTTCCTCTAAACCTGACTATCTTAATAATAAGTCAAAAAAGAGAGGTCGATATTATGGAGAGAGAAGGGAATTTTGCGAGAGGATGCCTTTGGGGATTGGTAATCTCTATTCCATTATGGATTGCACTTATCTGGTTGGTTAAGAGCGTTATTGAATAGCTTTATAACTGGAAGAGTCCTATTTCCGGTCTTTTTTCTTTTGCCTTGAAATCGAAAGGCGGTGAGAAGAATGTGTGAACAGATCAGAACCGACTGCCTTTTTATGGTCATATCTTAACTTGGATGATATAAGCTTGTTATTTCACACTGCAAAAGGGTGTAAATTTCCATCTGGAAGTGAATGCGACGTAGCCGGAAATTTTAGGAATACAGTATAAGTAGGGCTACGCCTCTGTCTTCGCCCGAGAGCAGGGCTTGCCATTCGGCGAGTTTTCTTTACAGGATAAGAAAGGATAGCTTTTCGGGGTGATGTCTAGCTCCCAAGGCCCAACAGGCAGACTCCAGGCTGAATCTCCGCAAAAGGCAAAAAGCGCCTTTTACTCCGGCCCACCCCTACGTTGCCATAAAAGGCGGGCCTTGTCCGCTTTTCTTAATTAGAAAACGTAAAGTTTGTAAAAAGTATATACAAAGAAAGCGTTTTCATTTATAATGAGTATACAAAGTTAAAGATAGCTAAATCTTAATTTAATAGCAGTTAGAATGATGGAGAGAACATGGTGAAGCTCTGTTTCATAGTTATTTAAGGATGCTTTTGGAATCGATTCATATTTAGATTTTTCACCAAGTTTTCATTTAATAAAGGTAATCTGTAAACTGTTATGATGAGAATAGTGATGGAAAGGAAGGCGAAGCCAAATGATTATACTTGAGCAAAGTCAAAATGGACAAGGAGTTATCAATATTCAATCAACAATCTATCAAACTCCTCTGGAACAGGAAGGAAATATGTTTAAAGGGCTTCTATGGGGATCCCTGTTGAGCGTACCTCTTTGGGGTATAATTATTACTGGCTTTCATTTCTTCGCTTGAGAAATGTGAATTTTTTTAAAACGTAAAATTGTTATAGAAATTTAAACATTTACCATAAGGGAGCTGCATAGCTCTCTTTTTTCACTGTAAGAAGTATAAACTTCCAGACAGGAGTCAATTCGACGTAGTCGGAAATTTTAGGAATACAGTATAAAATTCACGGAACAACTGCTAAAACAACTCCTAACCACCACTGCCAAGTGAAAACGACATTTCCACTCCAAAATTTTACTTTTTCGCTACGTGCAGCAGCGATTTGGTCATACAATTCATTAGCCCTTTTGGGATATTGTTCTTGATTTGTCTAACCTCATTCTCTTTATGAAACGAGTAGAGAAAGCAACTTCTCAAGTTTTGTGAAATACTGCACATTAACTTCAAAAGTAAATTAATATCAGACCTTGAACTTTTGTACGAAAACAAAAATATTCCTTGAATGAAGTTCATATGCTGCTAATCTTTCTTGTAATGTATGAGTAGGGAGGGATTAGGACCTCCCTATATTCTGTTTTTTTGTAGCATTCCTTTAATAGTGTCATGGCCAATACTTTTGAATAAAAAGGTTTTTTCCTGGTTGCCATTCTGCATAACTGATTTCTGCAGGTTGACTTATCCCATGAGTATTTAGCTGCTGATACAGCCAGTCTTTATTTAAACCTGCTTTCTGGAGGTTTTTGAGGATAACCTCGCCATCACTAATAATAGTAAGGGGGAGAGTTTTCTTTTGTTCACCAGCATTTGCTTTTTGTAAAACACTAATACTTCCATCGTTTTCCAATATGGCATATTCTACACCCTGAAGTGAGAAAATATCTTTGGAGCGCAATAATTGCTGTAATTGGTTAATATCCAAGTGGTTCTTTTTCATTTCGTTCCAATCTAATCTTCCTTGGTTAATAATGATGGCAGGTTTTCCTTCTAGTATATAGCGCAGTTTTCGAAATTTCTGTGTAACAATCTCGGTAATAAAAATAAGGAGGCCCCATAATCCGATTGCTAAGAGGAGTTTTAAAAGGCCGACATCTCCATCAAATATAGCCCCTCCAACTATATCTCCCAATACTAGGGCAGATATAAAATCGAAAGTAGTGATCTGACTAATTTGTGTTTTTCCTAGCCATTTCACAAGCATGAAAAGAGCTAAGTATCCAACTGTGAGTTCAATTAGAACCTGTAAGTAACTCATGTTTTATCTAACCCCTAACCATCTTCCTTATAACTCTGTTATGGACATATTTTTTTTACTTTAAACTAGTGTGTATAGTAGCACATGCTTACTTTAATAATTGCTCCCTTACTTTTTCAGAAGGGTGATACTTCTTTTCGGATAAGAGGAAAGATATGAAAAAGGGGGTGTTGGTATTAATGCAATGGATCAAATTTTAAGAGCAATTTATGAAGAGTTCAATAAAGAAACAGCCAATCTCAGTAACATTAATAGCGCTACAACTGAATTGGAGGGTAGGATCTTTAAGGAAGCAGCTCTTCAACTTGAGAAAGATGGCTATTTACTGGGTGTGAAGAAAGCAACAGGGGGGCAGGACAATAAAGTTTTAACAGTTTGGTTCGACTCTAATACTAGTGTAACCCGTAAAGGCGCAAGCCGCCTTACTGAAATACTTTAAGTGAATTTGAGCATTCCCTCGGGAGTGCTTTTATTTCACCTTAAGATATAAATTTCTAGCTGGAGGAGAATGTAACGTAGAGAGAAATTTTAGCAATAAAGTATAAGGACCACTATGCCCTTGGCTTCGTCCAAGAGCAGGGCTCGTCAATCAGCGAGTTTTCTTTAGTAAACCAAGTCATCTTAAAAAAGGGTATAGTGAATCGGCTGAATTGAGCTATAGTATAGAAAGCGGTATAATGCGCACAATAATTGTCGGAAGTTTAAGTATCAAAATAATAATTATTTGGAGGCTTTTGCTTTATGACACAAAAAAATCCACAGGAGCAATTAAAACAAGCTATTCAAGATGTCCAACAAGCGGAACAGGAACTAAAAAGTATCCAAGCTACTAACTCTCAGCCAAATCAACGATTACAACAAGCACAGCAGGATGTCCAGGAGGCATATCAACAACTGCAATTAGAGAATCAACAATTACTGCAAGCACAACAACAGGTGGAAATAGAAACGCAACAATTACTGCAAGCGCAACAAAAAGTTAAGCAAGAACAACAGGAGGTTAGAATGGCACAAGCAAAAGTTCAGCAGGCACAAGCTACTGCAACTTCTGCAATGACGGCTTTAAGCGACTCTATACAATAAAAATAAAATAGTATAGTTTTTATTGTATTACAGAAATTTTTTTCTTAAATACAAGCTTGATATAAATGAACGAGGTCCTCTCCTGCACGGAGGGGCTTTTTCTATACGGCTCTCATTCTTTTTATCATCTTGAAAAAAGCAGTCATCGGAGTCGTTACCCTTATAGAAGTCCGTTCTTAAAAGACTCAGGATAAAATGGCGAAAGCTAAACTTAGACAGTGGAAAGTAATTTTACGTGGTATTCAAAAGAAAAGAAGGTTTAAAATGTTTCATGAGTATAAAAGTGTAATAAATTTAAAAATAATGGATAATATAAGATGTTTTAAGGGTGCCATAGGAGGAAAATCCTATTCATAAGAAGAATACAATTATTTAAACAGGGGGTGCTGTAATGTTACAAAAAGTTAAAACCAAGGTAATTATGGATAGCGGAAAGGAATACATAGTTAGCATGCATCCTGAATTGTTCGCGATACACATTACAGATGAGTTTGGAAACATTCTGAGGGGAATGCTTCAGTTTGATAATATATTTATTAATCCTCAACATATTTCATCGCTTGAGGCAGTAAATTTCGAGATTTTTACCCTTGAAGATATTGAAAATGCAGTGGGCTAATTTAAATTTAGCATTCCTTCGGGGGATGCTTTTTATTTTATAAAAGCGATTAACGCCGGAAGCTGAGGTGAGTATAATGCGAGAGTGTAAGAGGAAAAGAAGTGTTTTAAGTTAGAATGTTATAAAAGCTAATACGATTGTGCTTGATATAAAAGTCATGGTTGGTTTCTATCAAAATACGCAAGGAGCACTTCTTCCTCAAGAGTATGGCTTGAGATGGAGGCGATGAATTTGCGTCAGACAAAGTGTGGTTTATTGCATACTAATTTGTCTGGTTTTTTGTTTCCTCAAAGTAGCAATATCCCCATATAGCAGCCCTGTCAAGTCAAAGACTAAGGAACGAAGCGATTAGCAATAAATGGTGAAATATACAAAAAGCAGGAATATATTGTATTATTATCTAAATGATTTCTTTATTAATGAAATTGTTTACTGAATTTATAAAATTTATTTCAGGGAGTTGGTAAGAGGATGAGAACAAAGAAAGATATTATAGCTACAATTTCTAACTTTACTCAGTTTGCTTCGTTTGATGAGATGTTACAAAAGCATTACATTGTGTTTGAGGACCGTAAACGAAAAGGGGTGTGGACACTCATGTTGAAAGAAGGGCAGTGGAGTGTGCACGGTAAAGGGGCCGAGTACTGCGACGAGGGAGAAACTTTCTTAACTGAAAAAGAGGCTGTGGATTTTATCTGGAGCAATCGAGCAACATTTAGACAGAGTATGCTAGTACTTCAAAAGTAAACTTGGTAAATAAAAGAGTGTGAGTTTTTCCTAGTGTTAGTTATGAGAAAGTGGAAAAGCATAGTTTCTTAGAGGATTAGGGATCTGTCTAGAATTGTATTTTCAATTGACAGCTTCTTAATGGTATAACCAGCGCTTCATTTGAACGCAAAATCAATTAAGAAAGTTCCTGCTTCATCAGCCAGGGACTTTCTTTTTTACATTAATAAAAAGTTTTTTTGTGTCCGTACGTGAGGGCTTTTTGATGTGGTTATGATGTATGTCCATTCTTACATAATCCTATTTTATAAAAAATTTTCTTCTGTTCTATCATACTTGGTAACCTGTCCAATCTTTTTGATGAATTTTACATATAGTATAACGAATACAGATTACAAGGGGGGGATAAATACAATGTGGAACAGATTTGAGAATGAGCAAGAAACAAATGTCCGCTCTGATAACGATAACACAAATAGAATTGTTGATCGCAATACTAATACAGCTTCTGTACAGAATAGTGGCAATTCTACTGTTAATGTAAGAGTAAATGTTGAAGAAGAAGAATAAGTACAGAAAAGGGCGCCTAATCAAGTTTTATAGTAATGCCAATAGAAGGGGAAACGATATAAAGATAATATCCTTTCCCTTTTTATACCATGTGTATAGGAAAAGAAGGAATGAATGATTATGTTCGGATATCTTAATACAACAAATGATGAGGAATCAACCCAAGTACAAGCGAACATTGGTCATAGTGGAAATTCAGATGTTGATGTTTTTACTCATATCGAAGTGGATACTAAGCCAATTGCTTATGCGATGTTATGCTCATTGTATGCACAGGGGAAACTATCTAAAAATGAGTTCAACCTAGCTGTTAGAAAATTAGAAGCATTAATGAACAGAAACAAGAAGCAGTCTAATTAAACGTCTAAAAATATTAATATAAAGACCTTAATAGGATAATATTTAATTGATTGACGTGTAACGAGAGTGTTGAGAAAGTACCTACTTTGAGTAAGTATGAGGGTTTGATCAATATACAAAAAAAGAAAAGAAGTGAATTGTTTACAATCCAGTAAGTGATTTGCTTCTTTTCTTTTTACATTGTAGGAATGTATAAATTTCCAGCTGGAAGTAAATTCGACGTAGTTGGAAATGTTAGGAATACAGTATAAGTAGGGCTACGCCTTTGTCTTCCCAAAAGGGCAGGGCTCGCCAGTCGGTGAGTTTTCTTTACGCGAACTTTTTTGTACCTTCAGCCCGATTCCTTCATGTATTTCCGATAGCCAAAAAGTGTGAAGATCTATAGTGAATGAATAGAACTGCTGTTTACTGAATATTCTTGTAACTGGTCTTCTTTTTATAGTTTCAGATTATTGTATAAAGCGTGGGGTAGGAAGGTAAGGACGGGGGAAGGAGCCATTCCTCAAAGGAAGTGAGACAGTATCCAGGCAAGGAGGAATAGTAGTTGAATCAGTATGGAAAAGAAATAGCGGTTGTCGGACTTGGTTGTGTTTTGCCCGATGCGTTTACGCCGCAGCAGTTTTGGGAGAATAATAGGAAGGGACATACATCGTTACGCTCCCTAAACGTTCACCATAGATGGAATTGGGAGGTTTTTCACGACTCAGATCCTGATGCAGTAGATAAAACATACACGATTACAGCTGGAGCAATTGAAAATTATGAGTTTGATTGGAAAAAGTTTCGCATTCCGCCATCTGAGGTGCAAGCAAGCAGTCCGATGCAATTTATGATTTTAGATGCAGGTGCACAGGCGTTAGAGGGTGTTCGGCTGCTGCCAACGGATCGGACCGGAATTTACATTGGGTCTATTGGATCAGGATGGCAAAAGGATACTGGTTTACAAATTCATAGAGATGTAATGCTTGAGGCTCTCAAGATGAGTTCAAGCTTTTTATCCTTACCTAATAACATCCAGGAAAAAGTTATAGGTTCTATAAAGCATAGTATAGGAAAATCCCTAAACTCAGCGGGGGTTGAAAATTTAATTGTTCATTCACTCGCAAGCGTTGCGTGTGGCCGAATTGCGCAGTATTTCGATATAAAAGGTCCTCACGTTGCTGTTGATGCTGGATACGCTTCCTCGCTGGCTGCGCTGGAGATAGGAATTCGCTCGCTGCAGGAAGGAAGTGTGGATCTTTCGCTTGTCGGAGGGGCAAGCGAAATTTTGACCCCGCTGAACATGATTGCTTTCTCTAAGCTAGGCGGCCTGTCGAAGTCTATTATCCGACCGCTCGATGGGGAGGCGGATGGAACACTTCTAGGGGAAGGAACAGCTATGTTTGCCTTAAAGAGGCTGGAGGACGCAGTGCGGGATGAAGAGCATATTTATGCTGTCATTAAAGGGATCGGCAGCTCTTCTGATGGGAGTGGAAGATCTCTGCTTGCGCCGGATCATCAAGGTCAGGCCCTTGCGATGAAACGTGCTTATGAAGACGCTCATGTAGATCCGAAAACAATTAGCTATATTGAGTGTCATGCTACAGGCACACAGTTAGGAGATGTGAGTGAAGTGAAAGCTCTCTCTAGCTTTCATGAAGAAGCCTCGTATCGCATTATCCTTGGATCAGTGAAGGCAAATATTGGCCACTTAGGGGCGGCCGCAGGCGCTGCGGGACTGTTGCGAACGATATTGACGCTGTACCATGGACTCATCCCTCCTCAAGTTAGCTTTCATACGTCAAACCTACAAATGCAGCTCGCATCCACTCCATTTACCGTTCCTTTACAACCGATTGCATTGCAGCCACAAGACGGAACATTCTTACCGCGGGCAGGTATTAGTTCTTTTGCCTTTGGAGGAATTAATTATCATGCTGTGCTAGAAGCATATTCTTCCCAATATACAGCATGTAAAACTGGAGTATATTCCGATTTTGAGGAGGAGCCAATCGCGATTATTGGAATGTCAGGGATATTTCCTGATGCTGCTGATAAGGAAACATTTTGGTCAAACTTGCTGCAAGGAAAGGATTCGGTTACAGAAATCCCCGATGAACGATTTGACAGTGAATTATTTTATGATAGTTCCCGGGCAGTTCCAGAAAAATCTTATACAAAGTTAGGTGGGTTTCTTTCCCATACAGAGCGGGACCCTTTAAAATGGCGAATCCCCCCATCCTCTGCCCCATATATTGATGAAGCTCATCAACTTGCTTTAACTTGTGTTGAACAAGCCCTTCAAAATGCCGGCTATGATCCGAACATATGGGATGGAGAGCAAGTGTCTGTTATGCTGGGATTTTTACCTTACCAAACTAAAAAGCTTCTTGCTGATGTTCGTGTAAACTATCAGGAAATCCGCAATATTTTTGCGAGAGTTCTCGAAGAGCAGGAATACATCATTTCTCCTGCCCTACAGCGCTGTATTTTGGATGAGGCAGAACAATGTTTTATGGATCAGCGTCCAAAGATTACAGAAGATACGCTGGCGGGCTATTTAGGCAGTCTTGCAGCCGGCCGTGTTGCAAAGCATTTTAATTTTAAGGGAACGCAGCTGGCCATCGATGGTGCCTGTTGTTCAACCCACCTTGCTTTTTTAGCTGCTGTGCAATCTCTCCGTCATAAAAAAAGTGATGTTGTGTTAGTAGGAGGCATTAATGCTGATATGACCCCAGAATTTTATGTGGGGGGATGCGGAATTCAAGCATTATCAGCTGATGGGATTCGGCCGTTTGATGCACGGGCAGATGGCTTTGTTCCCGGAGAAGGAGCAGGATTTTTTGTTTTGCGACGTTTATCGGATGCAAAACGTGATGGACAGAATATACTTACTCTTATTCGCTCGGTTGCAGCTACATCTGATGGGAAAAGCGGTTCTATTCTCTCGCCGTCGCTCGAAGGTGAAGCAAGTGCAATGGTGCAGGCGCTTAGGCAGGCCAGAGTGTCTCCGGAACAAGTTGATTACGTGGAGTGCCATGGTACTGGAACGGTCATGGGAGATGCAACTGAGATTGAGGCGCTTTTGAAGGCGTATGGTACGGATAGAACAAAACCACTGCAAATCGGATCAGTAAAATCGAATATAGGTCATCTATTGGCCGCTGCTGCTGTTCCGGCGGTAATGAAAACCGTGTTTGCTTTGCGTGAGGGAGTAATCCCGCCGTCTATTAATATAGAAGTTGTAAATCCAAAGCTGAACAGTACTAGGGAAATAATCCAAGTTGTGACATCCTGTGAGCGATGGGAGACGGAATATCATGAACCGCGGAGGGCTGGAGTAAGCGGATTTGGATTAGGCGGAGCTAACAGTCATATGATACTCGAAGAATATAAAGTGACCGAGCAGCAGTTTGATTCTTTCCTTTCCCATGAAACTTCGCAGTGCAGCAATGTTCTGCCGATTGCAGTCACACAGGGGGCGAGCCTCTCAGATTGTGCCTTGAGCTTGCTTCAGGCTGCGCAAACTCTAGAAGAACAGCCTGATGAGAAGTACTTGTTAGTGATACGCAGGATGCAGCAGGCCGTTCCTCCCATGCATCCCGGTCTGTATCGCGTGGCCATCGTTGCCAACAATTCACGGGAGCTGTTAAGAAAGACCAGACTACTTGTAACAGCTATTTCTAAAGGAATTAATCTTAACTTTTTACGGCAACAAGGGATATTCACAGCTGAAATCGATCCGAACTTGAAAGTTGCGGTTGTCTTTCCTGGTCAAGGGAGCCAATACCCAAACATGCTGAGAGAAGCGCTCGAGCACTTCCCTTTGGCAGCTGAGTTTATGGCGCAGGTAGACGAAGAATATCAGGTGCTATGCGGGAGAACCTTGAGCAGTACTTTTTTCACGGAGCGTTCAAAGGATTTTCAACAAACGGATGAGGATATTCATTGTGCGGTGTTCGCTATAAATTGTGCCATGTTTACGTTACTGCGGGCGTACGGATTAGAATTTGATGCAGCAATCGGACAGAGCGCAGGGGAGTTGGCCGCATTTGTCGCCGCTGAAGCTCTGTCACTTCGAGATGCCCTCAGGGTGGTAAGAGAAAGAACGTTGTCAGTCCTCTCCTTATCAACAGAGGATGCAGGAAAAATGCTGACAGTTTACTGCAGTGCCATGGAAGCGAGGGAGTACTTTAAGGAAGTGAGCGGCTATTGTGATATTTCTGCCGACAACAGTCCACGGATGTGTATTGTGTCAGGGGAAACCGAAGCAATTCGGGCTTTGCGTGGTATCTATGAAAAGGCGGGTATCCAGACAGAGTTGCTTCCTGTATCGCATGGCTATCATTCTTTGCTGATTTCACATGCAAAAAAGCCGTATCGGAGTGCATTAGATACGTGTACATTCTATCAACCAGTGTACGATATCATCTCAACGATTACGGGAAGCAGTCTTCGTTATCTGCGTGTTGATGATTATCCGGCATTGCTCGAAAGTCAATTTGTTGAACCTGTCCGCCTGCAGCAGGCAGTTGAGAATGCCCATGAGGCGGGGATGCAATTGTTTATAGAATGTGGCCCTAAGTGGGCAATTAGTACGTTTATTTCAGAAATATTGGAAGGGAAAGACTTTTATGTGCAAGCCTCTTTGCATCCTAAGATTGGCGAAGTTGAACAAATTCACCGCGCACTGGCTTGTATGTTTGTACATGGAAAAGGCCGATTAACACCTGTATCTGCTAATAAAGAAAGGACGGTTAAGAGCATGGAATATAAAAACCAAACAAGTGAAGAGACAACTGCCGCAGCCGGTTTACTGCAAGGGGTATCCAAAGTTGTTTCGGGAAAGGGAGAAGATGATGCGACCCTTTTATTCCTCAAGTCGTTACGAGACATGATTGATGCATTTGTACAATTGAAATCCGGCAGCAAAGAGGTGAAGGTACCCGTGTCGGACAGCTTAAGAGTGGTAGAGGAGCCGACAGCACTGCAAGACGCAATGCAGCCGCAATTGGAGCAACAGGCGACGGTATGGAAGGAGCCAGAGAAGTTTTCAAAACGAACAGAGGCGGTATATGCCGCAAGAAAGTCTTTTGTAAACGAAGAACCGCCGCAGCCGGCAACTGAAAGCAACGTCAAAAAATCTACACTCTTCGCGGAGCAGGACGTACGCCAGGTTATCGTAGATCGTATTGTAGAACGCACAGGATACCCGGCAGACATGCTGGAACTTGACCTGGATTTAGAAGCCGACCTTGGCATTGACACAGTCAAGCAAGTCGCTATTTTAGCAGATGTCCGGCAACAATTTGGCTTGGAACAAGAATCAGGTTTTCGCGTCCGTGATTATCATACCCTCCGAAAAATTATAACGTATTTCCAGACTCGATTAACAGAAGGAAAGAAACCGTCTTTTTTCGAATAATGCCCTCTAATCCCGAGCTCGAGTCAAAAAAGTGGATTGCAGCCTATAAGCCAACGACTCATAGGCTGCGATCTGATTTTACAGAAACAATCCGAGCTATGAACCAACGCGCAGCAAGTCAATTGCAGTATGCTGGGGTACAGGAGGAAAGCAGGGCGTTTTTAGGAGCAGGTATGGTTATTGAATGGCTTCAGCATGATGGAAGTTGGGGTATGATTGCGAAAGTGAACATGAAACAGATGGATAAAACTCTTGCTGAACGATTCCAGTCTTTGACCGAGGCCGCATGCTTCGTCGCTGTTTACACCTGGTGGTATCAGTATGGACGGAAAGTCAGGATAAGCGATATAGGGGATATGATATGCTGCAGTGATGATATACATCAGCGAGAAAAGTATTTAATTGTGGAGCTGTTGTCCATGCGATATACAGAGTATCGGGCTGATCTCACCCTCATTGATAGGCACGGACGCGTACTGGCTTATTGGAAAGAGATGTCTGGAAGCAGAGAGAAGGGAACGGATGCTGCAGTGAAGCTAGATCAGTCACTGACAATTGGTGAAACGGACAGGGGGAAGGGAGAGGAATGAGCGTGAAAACACGAATTGCCATCGTCGGCATGTCATGTAGAGTGCCTGGTGCCCATACATTGCAAGGGTTCTGGGAACTAGTGTCAGAGGGTAAGCTGGTGACGGGAAGTATTCCACTAGAGCGCTTTGATAGAAATATGTATGAAGTCTGCTGGGGGTTGGGAGGAAAAGGGGAGAATGTTGGGGCGCTTGTCGAAATTCCTGAGATTGATTACCGTGATTTCCCGATTCCGCCAGAACAAATTCGCCATATGCATCCAATGGAGAAGGTAGGACTTTCTGTTATGCATGAGGCGCTGCGCGATGGAGGAATCAAGCAGGGAACGGAGCTTGCAGCAAAAGGGAGAGTGTACGTTGCATCTAGTACATTTGGTCCTTCACCGGAAACAGATCACGGTCCGCGTATTCGTCAAGGAGAGTTCACCCACATATTAGAATTGGCATTACAGGATGTCTCTCCCCGCTTGGCAAGTATACGCGATGAAGTGTTAGCGCTGCATAAGCAAACAGTACCCTCGATCCGTCCTGATACGATGACAACATCTGCTAGTATCGTTGCTGGGAGAATCGCGAACTTGTACAATATGCACGGCGGTCATACCGCAATTGATGCTGGAACTTGCAGTTCCTTGGCCGCGGTCGAGGAGGCGGTTCTTGCACTTCGTGAAAATGTGTGCGAGTTTGCTGTAGTTGCTGGAATTTCCCCGCTTATTACAGCATCCAGCATTGTAGAATATATGGAAGATCCATCCTTCTCTTTTATGCCGGTTTTAGGCGAGGGGGGAGCGGCAATCGTTCTGATGCGTGAGAATGATATTGGAGAGAGAAAGGTATACGGATATATAGAAGGAATTGCATCTTCCGTCATACACAATCGTACGAACGAACGAGACGTCGCGCTTGCTGTAGAAAAAGCTGCCCGACAGGCTTTACAACGCGCAGGAACCTCCCCTGGCAGTGTGACGAGGATTGAGAGTCGGAATCGTGGTCTTAGCTTTTGGGAAAAGGCTGAGTTAAAAGGACTCTCCTCTGTATACGAGGTTCAACAGCGGGGAGGGAATGTGTCAGTCACATCCTGTGTGCCTCATATTGGATTCCTGCAGGCTGCATCTGGGATGATAGCAATCGTAAGGGAAGCACTGACATTATTTTATAATGAAAATACGTCTGGTTTCAGCGCAGTAAGTGATACAGGAATTGCTCCAGCTGCTTATCATGCTATTTTAAGCGCTCGGGCTATATCGTTAAAACACCAAGTTGGGGATTTGTGCATGTCGACAGAGCCAATTGCTATTGTCGGCATGGGGGCAATTGTTCCTGGTTCAGGGAACCTTGAGCTGTTTTGGAAGCATACAAAGCTCGGCTACCGAAGTTTTGGCAATTTACCGGAGCGAAAATGGAGCTTTGACAAAATCATTGCCAAGAATGAAGAATTGAATACGTACGCTCCGTCACGTCTGGCAGGAGTCGTACAAATACCGGAGCTTAACACAGAGGAATGGGGACTTTCCGCAGAGGAGCTGAGCTGTCTGGACGGGGGCGTTACCCTTTCCCTGCTAGCTGCTATGGAGGCGGCCGGGCAAGCAGGACTAACGAATCTAGAAGCGGATAAAAGCAGAATTGATGTTGTATTTGGCCAATTACCGATTCGAGAGTCGGAAAATGCTAAAAATAAGCTAGTGTTTTTTACAGACTACATGAAGCGTGTCCGTACAGTTTTTCAAAAAAAGGGTGTATCCTTGGATATAAGTTCAAGGGTGCTCCAGAGCATGATCTCTCATTATAAGCAAGAGAATGTGCAAACATATGATTTTTACGCAGCAAGCACAGGCATAACAAATGCCTATTATGTGGCAAAGGTTCTAGGGGCGGGCGGAAGTATTCTATCAGTCGATGCTACTTGTGCTTCGTCTCTGGCTGCTGTGGAAGCTGCTGTTCATCACCTGCGCGCCAATCTTGCGGATGTTGTTATTGCTGGGGGTGTCGCGCATCATTTGGTTCCTGAATATAACTTGACGCTGCACGTTATAGGTGCCCTGTCTACAAAAGGCATACCGCCATTTCATCAAGATTCTGATGGATTTGTGCCAGCGGAAGGAGCAGGAGCCATCGTGCTAAAAAGGTTGTCTGATGCCATTCGTGACAACAATCATATTTATGCTGTTGTTGGTGGCATTGGTGCTTCCAGTGATGGAAGAGGGACTTCAGTGCTTGCGCCGAGCAGTCAAGGGCAAAAACGCTCCATTGAGAGAGCGATACAAGCAGCGCATCTGAAAGCTGCGGATCTTTCGCATATAGAAGCACACGGCACCGGAACTCGCCTAGGTGATGAAACTGAAATGAGCACATATCAAATGGTATTTGGGGACTATCATAACTATAAACCATATTCCATCGGTGCTATCAAGTCACAGATCGGACATCTCAGCTCCGCAGCAGGCATAATTGGTCTTATTAAAACAGTACTAGCCTTACATGAAAAGGTTATTCCGCCCAGCTATACGGATCGTCGCTCTTCTCTATTGCTGCCTAATCTTGCTACGGAGGCCAGGATATGGGGAAGCAGAGAAGAAGACACTCGACGCGCAGGGGTAAGCGCGTTTGGACTTGGGGGCATTAACTATTTTCTTGTTTTGGAAGAGTGGAAGGAATTTAATAAGGAAACTATGCCAGCTCTATTCTCACAGCCTATCCACCGACCTCTTCATCCCCTTCAGTCTGACCGTTTTACTGTAGAACTTGTACCCGTATCACTCCCTCAAAGGACAGCATTGTTTCCGCTTCAAGGAAAACGAATCGTCCTTGTACAGGATGGGGGTGATAAATGGCGTGTATACCAAAAATCACTTGAGCAACGCGGTGCTACGGTTCTTTCCCTCTTTCCTGCAGAAGTGATAACAGAGGAGATGTTTCATACAAAGCTTGCCTTATGGGAGAAGAGGTACGGCGAGTTGAATGGTATTCTTGATCTTCGCGCCCTGCAGGAGAGACCGGAATTGCTCAGAATGCCAGCTGATAAATTATCTGAAGAGATAGGGAGAATGAGTGATTTTACGTTTATGCTGCTGCGATACTTTTATGACCGCTTTGAACAGGCAAAGCCGCTTACTTCCTGTTATATCGCTGTTACATGTTTAGGAGGGAATCTTGGTCTCACAGATTGTGACTATGGTAATGTGCTAGGTGCTTTTTTGCAGGGGGTGCTAAAATCTATTAAACAAGAGTTGCCAGCCGTTCTGGCAAAAACGATTGACTTTCCTGCTCATGCATTAATGGAGACTATGATTTCGAGCGTAATACAGGAAGTAGAAGACGGAAATGATCGAATGGAAGTGGCATATGGGGATAGACGTTATGTTGTTCATCATAAACAAGCCAATTTTTCTGACCAGACACCGTTGGCACGTTTTATCCGCGAAGGCGACGTATATGTATTTTCCGGCGGCGGCCGCGGTATTGTGTTTGAGTGTGCTGTTGCACTTGCGTTATTAGGAGTGACAGTTATTGTTTGCGGTCGGACAAAAATAGAGGATGAATCTGCTCCATGGTTAGAGATGGATGATGAAGAATTTGCTGCCTACGAACGGGAGCAGCTTATCAAGCAGCATCAAACAGTATCCTCGTTTACTCCTGCCAGTTTTAAAAAGGCGTTTGCCCGCTTAGTAAAGGAACGAGAACTCTATCAAAATATGAAAAAAGCAAAGCGGTTGGGCATTGTATATGAAGTATGCGATATCAATGATAGTAATCAGGTTCATAATATGGTTCAGGACATTCTGAAGCGATATGGCAGACTTGATGGGGTTATTCACGGGGCGATGGTCGAGTGGTCAATGATTATTCCGAAAAAGACAAAAGAAATTATTCAGCGTACAATTGAAACAAAGGTTATCGGAATGTGTCATCTTTTGGAAGCGACGAAGAACATTCCACTGCAATCTTTTCTTTGCTTTGGTTCCGGAGCAGGACGATTTGGCAACAAGGGTCAGGCTGATTATAGTGCGGCAAATTCCTTAATGTCAGCTCTGCTTGTTGCGAAATGCCGTCAACGGGCAGGGTTACACCACGCTACACTTAACTGGACAGCATGGCAATCTGTCGGTGCAGCTGTTTCTGACTCATCTGTGACGGAAGCATTGAAAAGCAGCGGTGTCCCGTTTACTTCTACAGAAGAGGGTATTTACTGGTTTATCAGTGAATTGACGCTAGGGAGAGATAAGGAAGTTTTAAATGTTGGAGAGAAGTTTTTGAGAAAATGGCCCTTTAGCGGCGCTGGGGCAGATGGACAAGGGAAACGTTTGTTGGTATTCCAGGATCGCCATATTCCTATTAACTCTGGGGATTGGCCATTTATTGATTCTCTCAAGGAGAGCACATTACAAACAACAGTCATTGAGCGGACGATTACAAGAGAGAAAGATTTGTATTTGGAGCAGCATTGCTTAGATGGAATTCCTATTTTTCCGATGGTTTGCCATTTAGAAATGCTTGCTGAGGCTGCCGCTGTTAGCTCACCTGGATGGACTGTTCAATCTGTTCAACAATTTCAAGTAGTCCACCCTGTAAAATTATTTTCAGATCAGCCTGTCATCATACGAGCAGAAGCTTCTCTCGTAGAAGAGAAGAACGGACAGCGAATTATAGCGGTGAGAGGATTAACGGATTTACTCGTAAAAGGGCGAATTTTGCAAAAGGATCGTGTAACAGCCTTTGCTCTGTTTACTTTTACAAAGCAGGGAACGGATATAGTAAAGAGGTTCATTCCTGCTGTTAAGGGTACTGCTTACGCAAGTGTATACGATAACTTACGTTATGACGCTCTACAAATCGGTCCGCTGTTTTGTCGGGCCGGAGAATACATGGTGAATAGGAGAGAGGGGACGGCAGAAGCGGCACCTCCCATTCAACGGAAGCTGTTTTCCTTCACAAGTGCGCCGACGTTTCAGATTGATCCGTTCTTAGTCGATATTGCGATGCAAATTGCCGTAAATGTTGATTCCTTCCATTCCTCTGAAGTTAGCCTGCCGGTTTCTATGGAAACGATTTTGTTCGGCAGAAGAAGAAGAGATGATGAGCGAGTCAAGGTATACAGCCGGATCTGTGAGAGAAGCGATATGGATATTACCTCCAATATATATGTTATTGGCGAAAATGGAGATACGATTATGGAAATTGACAAGTTCCTTGCAAGGAGGATTATACGATGACAGAGGGTTTTTCGTTGGCTTTCTGTCCAGTAAGCCCACCGCTTCAAGCTTTGTCGTGCATTACGGTGAGCGAGAGGAAGCTATTAAGTGAAAAAGCAACGCCAAAACGTATTGGAGATTTTATTGCGGGAAGAGTGGCTGCTAAACTGGCCATTCGCTCGCATCTCTCTCTCCCGGATTCCCTTCCACTTTCTATTTTGCGAACGGAACATGGAAATGAAGCTGGGAAGCCCTGCGCTGTGAGTGATGATGCAGGAACAATATTGCCAGAGATACATCTCTCGATTACACATGCTGACAAAAAAGCGTATGCAGCAGCCTCGCATACCCGAATAGGAATTGATAACGTTACTATAGAGACGTACAATGACGCTTTTGTTCAGGATGTGTTTCAACCAGAGGAACTACAAGCATGGGCAGATTGGCTCAGGAGCGACTGCAACCATCCACTTGCAGTGTGTACTGGTTTTGCTGCAAAGGAGGCTTTTCTAAAATGGCTGGGGATCGGACTGCGCGGTACATTGCCGATGACACAAATTATTCCTCTTTCCCAAACAGTCTCTCAAAGCTTGTTTTTCCAGAAGCAGTTTCATGCTGCATGCTATGTGCATCATGAAACGGGGGACGCGCCAGAACTAAGGATACTTGATGGATACTTCTCCATTCAAGACCGGCAGGTTATTGTATTGTTGACAGGGGAATAGCCAGATGAAACAAATAAAACTACGGTGAGCATCAGACATGCTGCATAGGATGGGGAAAGAGCTAAATTTCTTCTTCCTTATATTTTTTATATGATGAATTGGCATGTAGTTCTTTGTGCAGTTTTAGAATCCATCTTTTTTACACTGTAGGAAAGTATAAATTTCTAGCTAGAAGGTCATTCGACGTAGAGAGAAATTTTAGGAATACAGTATAAGGGCAACTACGCCTCTGTCTTCGCCCAAGAGCAGGGCTCGCCAATCGGCGAGTTTTCTTTATGTTATAGAAACCATCCCTTCTTACAGCTAATTTCGTTATCGGTAAGAAGGGATGGTATTATAATATGTATTTTCAGGTAGATTTTTTGTAAATGCTTCTATCGAGCAGACCACTCTGAATCACTTGGCCATTTTGTGTTACTGTTTTGTAAGTTACGGCCACTATGCTGTTATTCGTTTCACTTACTACTTTGGAGGAAATATCGACGCTTTTTCCTGTGCTTGTTCCAAAAATACGAACAACAACCTGATTACCTTCAATTCCAGCCTGAAGATAGATATAATGTTCGGTATTGTTTTTAAACTTGAAATCTGGTCCGTAATCTGCGACAGTAGCGTCTTGTCCGAGCGGCACGTAATGAACAGGCATAGAGTGATTGCTTCGCTCTTCAATAGAAAGGTCTGCACGTAAGACAGCACCATATAATGTAGTGCTCACTTGGCAAACGCCACCGCCTGCACTTTGTTGCACTTTTCCATTCACGTATGCAGCTGCTAGCTTATACCCATTAGCAGCATCGGTTACTCCGACTCGGCCATTAAAGCTGAAGACTTCATTTGGCGCGACAAGCGTATTGCTTAACGCCGCAGCTGCTCGACTTTCATTAAATAGTTGATTGCTATTTCTGCCGCTCGTAGGTGTACGATATTCTGCAATAATTTCCTTTACCCCCATATTTTGTATATCCTCTGTTGTCCGCTCCGGTTTTACTGCAGCAATAGGTACTTGAATATCCGTATTTATGGATTTCACTGCTTGTTCTGTTAAAGATTTCATCTTCCCTTTATCTACTTTTTCTCCATCCTTGCTTGGGATAATAGTGATATTTGGTCCTGTAGCAGAAAGAGAAGCATTTTGTGGGGATGAGACAATTTCGTTATATTTATCTTTGATAAATACGTCATATTTTGAAGAGTCTAAGTAAGCATTGAGATGATAGTTTTGCTGTGTTTTTCCGTTCTCTGCCTGTTTGCGCAGTTTGTAGCGTTCTAGAATTGTCCCTTTTTGATTTTTAAAGATTTGATCCGCAATATTCGTACCCTTGTACTGAACTCCTATCTCCTGCCATGTATAGGTGCTTATAGTATTTTGTAGGGAATACCTCATAGATTGTTGATTCATCTGATCTATTCTTTTTTGGACAATTTCTTCAACTTCCTGCTTTGTTTTTCCGCCTAGGGGGGTATCTTCAAAAGTCGTATGGGGCAAAACGTAGGTATCTAACTGTTTGTTCATGGCAGAAACATATTGATAGGCTACCCCCCCTGTAATACAAAGACCAATTCCACTAGCCACTACAGATCCGATAATCCACTTTCGTACATTCATTTGTCTCCTCCTATAGCAAA
The DNA here is from genome assembly GCF_004138295.1 of Ectobacillus funiculus. GTDB lineage: Bacteria > Bacillota > Bacilli > Bacillales > Bacillaceae_G > Ectobacillus > Ectobacillus funiculus. Next base: position 42,974 of record NZ_SCFM01000004.1, read on the forward strand.
CAGTATAGTGATGCAGTATATGAATGATATGAAAATTTAGAATATTCTTAAACTATTATAACATTTTATGGTAAAAATTGTAATTATAAAACAAGTTTTGTTATTGTTTTGTTATGTGTAAGGCTGCTGTGACTTTGAAAAATAATAAAGCTATCAGCTACTAAAAAAGGGACAGCTTCACCAAAGTGAAATCTGTCCAAAATCGAAAACATTTATGGATAAATGTTTTGGGATTGGATCATAATCCGAGATTTAACAAGAAGTTCTTTTTACGTTTTTTGTAAAAGATCTTTGTATCAGACCTATCTTTTTCAATACGATAAAATCCCTATTCATTTTTAAGTCCTCTAGCAATGAGTTCTTTAATTTTATTCTCTAAATCTTGGGGTTCAAACGTATAGTTATATACACCGAGAAACATTTGCGTTAGGTTAGAGTCAGAGGCAATCATACTGTTTATGAAGTGCTGTTGATCTGAAAATGGAATATTTTTTGTGAATTGGCATGCCATTTCAAATCGTGTTTTCATTTTTGATTCCATCAAGTTTTGATAAGTGTTCGCCATTTCCTCCCAGTTGTCATCCCAAGAGCTATGTGTATTTAATATCTCACTTAGTATTCGTGATTCATAGATCGCATCATGCATGCCTTGACCTACAGCAGGATCTTTAAAGGACACGGCATCTCCGACTAAGGCCCATCCTTTGCCCATCCCTTTATACCAATCGTTGTCGTAGCCTAAAAGTCCTCTAATCGGCCCTACGAAGCGGGCGTCTTGCATTCGAGCAGGAAGATCAGTATTGCTAAATTCGGTATTAATGAGGGAGCGGAAGCCTAGCACAGGGTTGCTCCTAAAGGTTTCTCTCCATTCTATATCCTCTAGTGGGAACATAATGCCCATCACGCACAAATTATCACTTGTTGGAAACGAAATTAATAATTTATCATTAATTTTATAGAATTCAGTACATATTTCATTCTTCTGGGGATAGTGATCTAAATAGGCGACATAGGAGGCAAAATCTGTGGGGACAGATTTTAATCTCTCACTGTTGACTAATCTTCGAATTGTGGAATTTCTGCCATCTGCCCCAATCACGAGTTTGGCCATATAGATGCTTGTATTTCCTGCTTGATCTATTCCGATGACTCCTTCTATTCTGCCATTCTTAGAAACTACGTCAGTCACACGAAATCCTTCTATCGCAGTGACTTTTTCGTGCTCTGAGGCATGTTCGAACAAAATCTGATCAAGATATGTACGACGTATACATAAACAATCCGTTTCACCATTTACTTCAGGAAAGGAACCGTCAATTATATTTTGGTCAAATTGTATATAAGCTCGCTTATATGTTGGTGTTCTGGTTGCAAGTAATCGATCTAATACACCCATTTCTCTGAGCATACCTACAGAATTATTAAAAAAGTTATGAGTGGACAAAATATCGCTTGGAAAGGTACTTCGCTCTAAGAGGAGAATGTCATATCCTTTTTTTGATAGCTCATAAGCTAATGTAGACCCTGCAATACGGGCTCCAACAATGATGACATCATAATTTTGTTTCATCCTTCCCTGCCTCCTGCCTATAGATACTAGCGTTACACTTAATTATCAGGATAAAAGTAACTATCATTATCTTTCGAAGGTTAACTTATATGTGCATATTTCGTTTATAAAACAAAAGGAAGATTGTTCGGCACACAAAAAAAAGCAGCTGTAGCACTGCTTTTTATTTAGAAAGATTTATATTACGGGTGTTGATAGAGGGAGTTATTTTGCAAATATTGAAAATATAATCTATTAGCTGATTAAATGGAATTTCTGCAAGCTTTGTAGCTTTTGCTCCGTATTCCGCTTCTAAACTTTTAATGCATTTGTCTAGCTGCTTTGCTATGTCCAACAAAAGCAAAATATTATTATCATTGATAGGTTGTTGAGAAACTGCTTCTGTTTCTGTCTGCGGGTCCTGGTGGCTGAATGCTTCATCCCATTCGGAAAATATCATCATCTTTACCCCTTTCCCAATTAAAAGTCTACGTACGTTAGTATAGTTCGCTGTTTAGGGGATTCATTCCTGCTAACTAATTTGTAGATAATTTTTAGGGAGGAGGTTTTTAAATAGATATATTTTTTTATTTGTCTATAGAAGTTGTCACAATCATGTCGTCAAAAGCAAAATCATAAAATTTACTAAAGGTTAGCGTTAAGCACGAAACTAGAAGCTTTATGAACAAAAAAACAAATTAAGTTCAATAGTAAACTTAACTTGTTTTAAACTGCCTAGATCGATAATTTTTAACAATTTTAAGGTAGCAGTTGTCCCTTCTTTGGGCTTTTCAGAGACGAGATATCCCTTTTAATAAAAGATTTATTGATTGGCCTCAAACCAGTCAGTGTATAAACCGCTTCCATTACAGCCTGGGCAATCATACGTAGGAATATAAAACGAGCTGCTGAGTGCAGGGTAAAGAATCATGCCTGCTCCGCTGCAATCGGGACAATGACCTAGTGATTGCATATTAGATTTATGTTTTTCATAACTTGCGGTTCTCCAGTTAGAAATTGTACTAAAGAGTCCCATTTACTCACCTCCCATTCATTTCTTTAGTTTGTGAGGAAGGATGATATTTTATTCTCGGATCATGATCAGCTTCACTTTTCTTTTACAAAAGAAGTGCGATTTGAACTTGAATAAAAATGGTTAACAAGGTAATCTTGTCTTATCATTCTTTATAGCTTTGAAAAGGGATGTTGTAAGTAAGAATGGGGGTTGAATGGGAATGAAGCTAGCATTTATATCTGATATCCACGGAAACGCAGTTGCACTTGAGGCTGTATTAGAGGATGTAAGTAAAAAACAGGTTGATAAAGTGTATGTGCTTGGTGATATTTGTTACCGTGGTCCAGAACCTAAGCGTTCTCTTGATTTAATTCGTTCATTACATACAGAGGTTATTAAGGGGAATGCAGATGAATGGGTAGTCCGTGGAGTTCGTCAGGGAGAAGTGCCTGATAAGATTTTGCAACTAATGAACACGGAACGTGACTGGATTGTATCTCAGTTAGACCAAGCTGATATTGAATACTTAGACAGCTTGCCTACAGAAATAAATTCTACAGTCGAAGGTATATCATTTCATGCATTTCATGCAACGCCGAACAGTCTGTTCGATATTATACCGCCAAACGCGGATGATGAAACTTTACAATCTAAAATGATGTCAACTGTGGAAGCCAATCTGTATGTATACGCGCACATTCATAAGCCGTATATTCGCTATCTTGATGGTAAAGTAATTATGAATATTGGGAGTGTTGGCTTGCCCTTCGATGGAATGAATAAAGCTTCCTATGGTATTGTCGAGATACAGGAGGATGGTTTTAGAACATCTATTGAGCGCGTGAGTTTTGCTATAGAAAAGGTGATTCAACAATATCAAGAAAAGGATTATCCTAACGCAGATATGATGACACAAGTTTTGCGTAAAGCTAGAATATAGGCAAATCTTTTTAAGCTTACAATAAAACAAATCCTCCATAACGATACAATGTGTGAGTTATGGGGGATTTGTTTTTTGAGTGTGAAACTTCAACGGTGGAAACGTTTTTTTGATGATGCAAAAAAAACCACGAAATTTCATTTACTGTATTTAATTTATTTATCCTCAAAAACATCTACCATAAGAAAATTCATATAAAGAAACTAAGTGATATTTGATAAGGAGGATTGGATTATTCTTCCTATTATATTTTTTTCTACTTAAACAAAAAGTAGGTAAGACAATAGTTAAAGGAGACGTGCCATATGACAGAAAAGAAACCAAGCTTATTTATGGCGGATTTGTTGCATTACAATCCGGCTGAGCATCATGATGATTCGGAAACGGTACAAGGGTTTGCAATCACGCATAGACAAGTGAGCAGTATGTATACAGACGGTACAATTGATACCATAGGTAATGATTCTGCTTCACTTGAAAACCCGCAATAATTACGAAGTAAAGGACAAGCGAGTCGAAATTATCCTTGATGCGATAGTTAGTGCTTAAGTGTTACTAGCTATTAGTAAATAAATTATTCGAAAGCGGATTGCTGCGGCAGTTCGCTTTTTTGTCGTACGATTGCCACCTATATATGTATACTTTGGTTATTGTGTGTTCGATATGTAGACAAGCGGTAGCGGAAACTGCTGTTTGTTCATTGTGGAGAATATGATTCGACAATACCAGTTCTTCATAAAATGCTTTTGGCTTGAGTGGAGGGATATCCGCCTCTTCCGCTTTTTTGAGCTACTTCCTATGGTTGGTATCGAGAAGCATATGAGGTAGCTGAATGAAGCAAAGAAACGTTGCTTGCAATTCAATTACTATTTTATCCACCGGTAAGTTTTACTTTTTTAAAATAGATTTGGAAATCACTTCACTTAATAGTAGAATGATTTTATATTTTAAAAGATTAATTAAATTGAGGGGATATTAGAGCTTATGGGTGAAATAAGGAAAAAAAGAAGAAAAAGAAACAAACGTAAAATTATTGGTTATAGTGTAGGTGTATTGGCTATTATACTTTTGGCGATTACAGGGTTTGTATATAAACAACTACAGCCCCAAAATCATTTCAAAGAAGTTCCTGTAGTAAGCAAGACCCCTAATAATACACAATCTCAATACGGTGTATTTAATGTTTTACTAATTGGGTCAGATGAAAGAAAAGGACAGAACGTTGGACACTCTGATTCTATGATGCTTTTTCATGTGGATTTAAATAGAAATCAATATCAGGCGATAAGCATACCACGAGATACCAGAGTGCATTTGGATGGTTATGGTTATACAAAGCTTACAAGTGTACAATATATTAAGCAGGCAACAGAGGGTGCCCAAAAAGGTGTAGATGCAGCTGTAAATGCTGTTAGTGAATTGACAGGTGTTCCAATTAATTATTATGTAGAAACAAATTACCAAGGACTGCAGGGGATGGTGGATGCTATAGGTGGTATCGATATGAACGTACCATTCGATGTGAAATTGACCCATCCTTGGTACCCAGAAAATAAAAATAAAGTGGTAAACGCTGGTGTTCATTCAGTTGATGGCAAGATGGTAACAGAACTTGTGCATGAGCGTTATTCTCTAAAGAATGGAGAATATGATCGTCAAAAATTACAAGAAGAAGCCTTGATAGGGATTGCAAAAACAGCATTAAAGCCTTCTAATGTGACAAAGTTGCCTGGGGTTATAAAACAAGTGCCGAATTTCTTGATTGCATCCAATATGAATACATCCGATATGATAAGTTTAGGCGTAGCTATAAAAGACTTTAATCCGGATACGCAACTCCACTACTATCAAGTTGGTGGCGAGTGGAAGACCATGTACGATGATATCTTAAAGAATAATAACGACCAGCTCGTTATGGATAAAGCTCAACTGGAAGAAATTATTGACCAACATTTTAAGCAATAGGTGAAAATGAGGTTGTAGATTATCTTATCATCAATTTATACAATGCTAAAATAAAAGCACTATAAAGCTTTGTAATCATATAGGTACTATAAGTGGTTTTTCTCTAAACACAATAACAGCATTCAACAGGATTAGTGTGCCGTCTTTTTAAAAAGATGGCTTTTTATTTTGAAAAGCATTTAGCACAAGGAGGAGTTTACAAAACAAACATTCCTCTTACTCGAAGTCGAGAATGTAGACGAATACGGGAATAAAGAGGAAGAGCAGAAGTCTAAAATTGAAATATGGACTTGCGAATGGTGAAAGTATTGCTGGGATTGAATTGAAGCTAAAGGATTTGCCGCAGTTTAAGCGTAAACGAACGAGAATGACTGCTCAGACTGAAATCCTTGCAGCGTGTAGCAGAAGCCAGTGGGAAGCCTATAATCAGTCTCCAGCAGTTGCAAAAAAAGGAAATGGAAGCATTTTACAAAAGTATGCAGTAAAGGAGGCGAGATTAATAGAGTCATGTATGAATAAAAACCCCAGTACCAACGGGAACTCTAGAGGATAATTCCAGAACATCATGATTAAACATCCTAATACATCCATGTGAGACATTCTTACCGATTGAAGCTGGGTTATTTGTTCCATGTATACCGTAATGAGGTTTTGACAACCCCATCCAAAGCACTCCAAATGGTCCACCAGGATTATGTTGTTTATTGATAATCGTGTATGTCCCAGAGGGTGTTGGTGACAATATTTTCCCAACTGCAATTGGGTAAGCTTTTATAAGCCTGTTTCCATCAAAAAGTTTTAATTGATGTTGTGATACAGATACGTCAATCCATCTCACCATGAAAATCAACTCCATTTTTTGAATATCGTATGAAGGAACTCAGGAATTTGTTAATTAATTAGGAATTGATTGAACAATACGAAGATTATTCGCAATGAAAAGAAGGTACTACTTGTTCAATGAAGGATTTAGCTTTATAAGACATACAGCAGAAGGACCAAATTGGACCTTTCTTCCTTTGTTCAAATTATCAACACTAATGTTTACAGAGTTTTAAGGAAAGGGGGTGAACTAATTGCCAATTTTGGTATTCTTTTTTATTTGACATTGTTATGTTCTCGGTTATTGCACTGGATCAGCGTTATCCATTCCGAGCCTATATCCTCTCCTTATTTATTATTGTCTTCCTAATAGCTTACTTTCATGTTCCTTTTAAATTTTAAAGTTGCTAAATAACAACCCTTACTACATAAGATTCTGGGATAAATCCATACTAGCCTAATGGAAGTTCAGTTAAAAAACAATTGAGGGTTACAATTAAGTGGTCTTTGTCTTTGTGCTATTTGTAACAAAAGTCGCTCATCAAGTGACCTTAAATAGTAATTAAATGTTCAACGAGAGCACTATCCATTTATTGCAGTAATTAAGAAACAAATGTTAGCTGTTTTATAAAAATTAATAATCTCTGTACACGTGTAAAGCGAAATAGATACAATAAGCATAACAAGACGAATAGAAAGGAGGATATGTTTGTGGAAGAAGAAAACAGTTTTCATACATGGATAAGAAAAAAACTTGAGCAAGAGGGATACATAGGGGATGAACTAGAGGGAAAGGTGAAGGAGCAGCTTTTGTTTGTACCGAAGGATTTACAGAAACTAGCCGAAGAAGCGAATTTTCGAGAAAAAGCAAGGGCTGCCCTTCATTTATATATCGAATCTTTGCGTGATTCAGAGAATCATGTACAAATGAAGAAACAGTTGCTGGAGGGCTATTTACAATATAAGGGATAGGATTTCTAAGTAAAATGCAGGGATATTGACTGGTTTGAAATGAAAAAAACTTGTGTATCCTAGAGGTATTAAATGCGGAGGTGGTAATATGAAATCTTTTACGGTAACGTTTCACGCCGAAGATGAAATGCCTATGATAACGGTACAAAAGTTAAATGAGGATGATTTTAACCGAGTTACAGCGGGTGGAACTAGACATTTGTTTGAACTTGATACAAATATCGGCTTTTTCGTGTTTTTTGATGCGGAAGATACAGATGGGACCGAATATTACTTATCTTTGCAATATGAAGAGGATGGGGAAGATCCTATTGCTTGTTATTCGTTCCAACTTAAGGATTTTTATGAATTCATGGCATTATATTTAAATGACCTTGAGTTCCAAGGGGAAGAGGATGAGAATGAAGAGGAGCAGGAGTACGGTTCAATCCATCATCTTGCCCACTTGCTTTATCACGTAGCAGAAGAGGGGAAGGATGTAGAAGTATAAAGCAGGAAGACACCTGCTTTATACTTCTGAGGGGGTTAATTTCACGTATCGAAATAAAAATTTATTTTTAAAAAACGTCAGCCGAATTAGTAAAAAGCACACTCGTATATTTATAGTGAAAGTTTGCTTTTGTTGTCTAAAATCAACCACATTATCTCACACGCTATAAAATTTCATGTAGCGTAATTCGAATTTAATAATTAGTTTTTTACAAATTGCAAGAACATATACAAACACATTTGTAAACAAACTGTTTATGCAGTAATATTAAAGTCGTGAGTTTAAACTAGGAAGGATTGAGATGCTTGAAGGGCAAACGTGCAATAGAATTATTAGCACCTGTTGGTAATTGGGAATGTTTACGTGCCGCTGTTGCTAACGGAGCAGATGCCGTATTTTTTGGAGTAGATAAATTTAACGCCCGTGTACGTGCAAAAAACTTCACAATGGAAGAACTGCCAGATGTGATGAAGTACTTGCATAAATACAATGTAAAAGGATACGTTACGTTTAATATATTAGTATTTGAACAGGAATTAGAGGATGCACGCAAGTTAGTAGAAGCATGTATTGAGGCAGGAGTGGATGCTCTGATTGTGCAGGATATGGGATTAGTACAGTTAATTCGTGAAATTTCACCTGATTTTCCAATCCATGGTTCTACACAAATGACGATTACATCTCCAGAAGCCGTACAATTTTTGCAGCCGTATGATTTAGAAGTTATCGTGCTTGGCCGTGAGAATAACTTAAAGCAAATTCAAACTATCGCAAATAAAACAGATGTGCCTCTTGAAGTATTTGTGCATGGTGCATTGTGTGTATCATACTCTGGACAATGTTTAACTTCGGAAATGTGGGGTGGACGTTCTGCGAACCGCGGGGAATGTGCACAGGCATGCCGTCTTCCTTATGATTTAATTGTAGACGGAGAAAAGCGGGAAATGGGAAATATTGCTTATTTACTGTCACCAAAGGATTTGGCTGCATTAGAGCTTGTACCTGAGTTAATTGAAGCAGGCGTTTCTACCTTTAAAATCGAAGGTCGTTTAAAATCTCCCGAATACGTAGCAAACGTAGTAAGTAAATACCGGAAGGCAATTGATGAATATATAGCCGGCCGTGATTACAACCCTACAAAAGAAGATTTGCGCGAACTACAGCAAAGCTTCAGCCGCGGATTCACATATGGCTTTTTAAGCGGGACGAATCATAAACAGCTGCTTGACGGAACATTTCCAAAAAGCCGCGGTGTGTTTTTAGGTACGGTGAAAAAAGTATTAAAGGATGCTGTATTATGTGAATTACAGGCACCGGTAAAACGCGGTGACGGTATTGTTTTTGATGCTGGCCGTCCGGAGGAGAAAGAAGAAGGCGGGCGCATCTACGATCTTCGTAAAATGGGGCAAAAAGTTGAAGGCGAAGTGCAAAATGGTCTAATTGAAATTGTCCCGGGCCGTCATGATGTGAACTTAACGAAGGTACGTGTGGGCGATCGTATTTGGAAAACGAGTGATCAAGAATTAGATCGTCGTCTGCGTAAAACATTTGAAGCAGAATATACCTATAAGCTATTTCCTATAACGATTGACGCATATGGAAAAGCAGGAAAGCCTCTTGTTTCTGTATGGCGTGACGAAGTGACAGGTTATACTGTAACAGTTGAATCAGAAGAGCTGCTGCAGGAGGCAATAAAACGACCGTTAACATCAGAATATTTGCAGGAGCAATGGGGCCGCTTAGGAGGCACTGTGTTTGAACTAGCACATGTTACCGCACATTTCTCAGGCAATGTTATTGTTCCTGTAAAAGAACTGAATCGTATGCGCCGTGAAGCTTCTGAGGCATTACTTGCACTAAGACAGGAGCCGAAGCAATATAAAAAGCATGCAGTATCAACAGCAGTTCAAAAACAGAATCACATAAGTGCAGAAGCTCCTCAGCTGTTAGTGCTTTGCCGCACAATGGAACAAATTCATGCAGCGTGTGAAACAGATGTTACCTTTATCTATGCTGATTTTGAATTTACAACAGATTATCCGAAGGCGGTACAAGCCGTACGTAAAGCAGGAAAACATATAGCTCTAGCAACACCACGCATTCATATGCCAGGCGAAAACGGAATTTTAAATGGCATTGTCAAGGCGGGCCCAGATGCTATTCTCGTAAGAAGCTTAGGAGCAGCACATTATTATATTGAACAACAGCTTTCTTTACCGCTCATTGGCGATTTCTCTTTAAACATCGCAAACCATAAAGCTGTCGAGATGTTTTTAGAGCGCGGATTAGAACGAGTTACGCCATCCTATGATTTAAATATCCAACAGATGATGGATATGCTTGCGGTAGCAAAGACGGATCAAATGGAAATGGTTATTCACCAACACTTACCAATGTTCCACACGGAACATTGTGTATACTGTACGTTCTTAAGTGAAGGTACTGATTTTACAAACTGTGGTCGACCATGCGAAACGCATCGAGTTTCCCTGCAAGATCGTATTGGTATGTCTCATCCAGTCAGGGTAGATATCGGTTGTCGTAATACTGTATATAATGCGATTGAACAATCAGGGGCTGAATACTTAAATCATTTTATACAGCATGGTGTTCAGCATTATCGTATAGAGTTCCTTGAAGAAGGTGCAGATAAAGTGAAAGAGGTTATAACATTATACCGAGAAGCGCTGCAAGGAAAACGAAGCGGAACGAGCGTATGGCGAGCATTAAAAGCAACAAATCAGTTGGGAGTAACACGCGGACAATTAACTAAGGCAAATCATAGTGATAAAACGTTACAAAAATGAAATTAGCGGTTTAAAAGCTTTTGCCAGACGCTGAAAATCGGAACAAGGAACAACGGAATGTACGGGTATGGTTCATTCCTATTACTCTCCTGCTGATTTAATACAAAGCTAAATTGAAAAAAGATGACTGTCTTAACAAGAAGGTAAGCCACGATTGAATTGTAGCTTGCCTTCTTGTATTCATCTGCAGTTTATTATGTAATTTAAGTCCATATAAACAATTACTTAGTATATATATGCTTTACAGAAACAAGGAAATTATCCGATTAAATTTTCACAAAAACGACATTGTTTTAATACTGTTACTTATTCAACTGGTGCTTTAGTTTCACAACAAATAATAAATGAGTTTAGTGTGTTATAAAGCATACACTCAAAGACGCCCTGAATGGCTTATGGAGGCATTTAAGGTGTTCTCCTTACCTTTAATTGAATCTGACGGTCCTTCCATTCCGCAAGCCTGCTGTGGAGTTGATGTGTTAGTGTGTTGGTGGGATGCAGAAACCACCCTCATCCACACATTCGGTAAATATCCGACACGACTCAACTAACAGATACGATTTAATAAGGAATACGAGCGTAAAAGTTTGTAGTTAAATAATTAATAATTTCATATACCGTATTAATTTTTTGAAAATATCTTTTTTCAGTAAATACAAAACAGTCGATAGCATTATCTTAAAAAACAGAAATCCAACAGCTGCTAGGGTTGCATTTAGCTGATGTAAATTGATTGCTTGTATCGACAATTTCGGGGGAATAGTAAGGAAAAATATTCAACAAAACCTTGATATCAATGAGTTTCTAGAATGTTTACAAGGCATTAGAAGGAAAACGAAACGGAACGAGCGTATGGAGGGCATTAAAAGCAACAAATCAGTTGGGGATAACACGCGGACAATTAATTAAGGCAAATCATAGTGATAAAACGTTACAAAAATGAAATTAGCGGTTTAAATATTATTTCGATAGTTAAAGAAATACAATAGGGAAATTCATGGAGGAAGGTTGGGGGTATTTTTATCAACCCCATTTGGAGAGATAGGAGTTTATTAATATACAACAGATCATAAAGATGCATTACGGTAACCAGTAAAAAAGGGAAAGGACTAACAACCTGTCCTCATTTGATTTTGTGAGTTCATACAGCGATTCACCTATTGTGAAACGAGTACGACAAGAAGTATCACAAGCAGTGAGAGAGTGTGCATCAAGTATTTCACTTGCCAATGCAACGGACTTCACGCAGGAAGAGGTTAAAGCACTCAAGGAGATGGCATCTGAGTACATGAAGGAATAGGAGCATTAAACAAAGCGAGATGTCTTACATAAACGCATTATGATGCTTGAGAAGGTAAGGAAGACCATTGTTATATCTGAGAGCGTAACTGGACGAATTTGGAAGAGAAACGATTCAATTAGAGTGACTTGCTGGAGATTGCGATTATGGATTTAATAAACCGTTATGAGTGAGGTATGTAGAAAAACACCTATCGTGTGACAGGTGTTTTTATTGTTCTTTTGTTAATAGCAGTGCGTCCTGTGTTGGTACTCTTTCGGATTATACCGATAATCAAACGGACAATCAAAAATGTTGTGGTTAGAGAAGAAAGCGTATATTTCCAATTCCATGACTTTTTGTACTCAATTAGTCGTGTATTCTTTTCGAGCCAATTTTCAGCAATTGTCATAGGGATGCTAAAACATAGAGATTTTGCTATCATACCGAAAATATTTGAATTTTTGCTTAGTTGATTATAGTACACACATGAAATGGGGAAGAGAATGTAGCTGAACAAGAAGCTGAAATCAAAGATTTTAAACAAATTAACAGGATATTTTATGTAACCTTTTTTCACGACTACAGCGTCTAGAATTGTTGAAATGTAACTTTTAAGAAAAAAGATAATGAGCCAGTCTTTCATAAGAGGCTTTCTTATCAAGTTGAAAAAAGCAATTATCCCAAAAAGGAATAGAAACCTTAGAGTCGCTTTTTCGAAAGTGTTATTTATAAAAGTTTTATTCATGCTGATGCCTCCATCCTGTAAATCTCCTTGGATAGTTTAACCTAAAGGGCCGTTAGTAAATATTCTTTGCAATGGTATCAGAAAGTACACATGTAGAAGCGAAAACTCCAATAATGAGTGAGCCATACAATGTGTATGGCTCTTTTTCATGATAGGAAAGGTTTGATAAGGTGAATGACAAAGTGGTGGATGGTTCGTGCAGGCAATGACAATGAATTAATATCAATTTGGAAGAAAAAAGTGTTGCTTCAATTGGATGGACAGAATTAGGAAGTCCTAAACATTATTCGACAAGGGACAGTCTCATAAAAAAAGCACACGTAGTATATATAGATGAAAGACCTGCTACTCGTATTAATTGGGCAAGTCAAGTTTCCACTTTCCGCCCAATATGATCAATCACATTCTCGAGTTCATCAGGCTTCAAAAACTCAATCGGCGAAAAGCCTTTTTCAAACAACAACGTATCCGCCTCAATCATCAGCACATACCGCCCATTCACCTTCGCAATATGAATCGCTCCCCAAAGTCTGCAAGCAAACCTGTGATAGAAATATGGTCAGCCTTTAGCGACAGTTCAATCTCAGGTGTATGCTCAAATAATCTGAGCCGCCACTTCCATGACTTATAAAGAAAGATTTTTGCCATTATTCTTTCGTTAATTCTTCTTCAAAGAAAAAAGTAGATGGATATTCATTGACAATGTAAGCGTACCTTTTCATGTTTTTTATATATTTACATTTAGAGATTGTTACCGATTCACCAGACGTTCTAATATTTACTTCTTGACCACTAGTAAACAGATTTTTTTGCATTTTCTCACCCTTTCTGGTATCGAAAATAATTAAATTTTTAATTATGTTTTCGCGCATTTTGAGACATAGCTTATTAAGTATGACATGACCCCTTGTTTTTATCCAGTGTTTTTGCTAAGGATTTTATTATTCCCTAATAATCTTAATGATTAAAGGTTAAAGTTGCTGTTTTTGTTTATTCAGCTCATAGATACTATTGTATGGTGGATAATGGCTCATTATGAGGGAATCAAATTTGTTGGTCTTGCCATAGAAATGCCAAAGGACTGGAGAGTTTCTACAAGCGGTAGAAAGCTGAAGAGATAACGACAGTGCATTTCATGGAAGCTATAGGTATGAAAAAAGCAACGTTTTATCGCAAAGTGAAGGAATACAAACGTGAGAGTTAATAGTTAAACAAGGATAATTTCATGTACTGTAATGGAGAAATCTCTTTCCATTTCTGTAACCTTGAAGGAACTATTACTTCCTGAATGCTTACTTATGTAAACCTCTCATAAATACGGTATTCATATTTAAAATAAACAGCCCAATTTATTTTGTGTACAAGCAAGCTTATTTTTTCGTCATATATTATTACACAGAGTAGAAAGGGGATACAGACATTGAATTGGAACAACTTAGGATTCGTGATATGTAAACCGGACGCGGTGTACTTAGGTTTAGAACAAGATATTTTATCATTTCTGCGGCAAAAGGGTTTTCAGATTCTTACTTACAAATATGTGACTATTACACCGGATCTATGCCGACGTTTATATTGGGAGGAAAATAAAGATTACTCTGAGTGGTGGCATGAACTAGAAAGCGAATTCTTTAATTTAGGAGAAAGTTTATGTGTGCTGGTTCAAGGTACACCACCATCATCGTACCAATCGGTTTCTGATCTGATTGAAAAAAAGTGGAAAGGAAACTTCAGGCCTGAGAAAGCAAAGGAAGGGACAATACGGCATACGTTTGGATCGAGGAATGGAATATTTAATCTATTTCACTCTTCAGATTGTACAAGCGCTACGAAAAGAGAATCATCAATATTTTTTACGGCTGAAGAGATAGAACGATTACCATATCAACGTGTGCCTTACTCACTTAAACAAAAAGAGAAGCACAATCTTGATATTGCAGATCTATACTTTCGTATCAAGCAGCAATGCATACAAGTTTCATCCATGCATCCCGAAGTGAAGAAAAGATATAAAAACTACATTGATGAGAAGCATTATCAAGCCATGAGCGTAAGCAATTCCTTGAAGCAAACTTGGCTGTATAAAACCTTACAGGAGGAATATCAGATGTTTTATGCGGACATTTACGAAGATCACTTATTGAAGTGTATTACTGACTATAAACATTTTAGAAATATAGACTATGATAAGCTATTTCGAGCGTTCGCTACAATCGGTTTAAACCTTACGAGCTGGGAAACCTGTTTATTTAAAACGACAATGCTGGATATGTAAAATAGAAAAGAAAACTGTTAGAAGATAAAATTAGGTTGTCAAAGAGCATATTTGTATATGTTATACCATTTTATGGAGCAAGAGAAAAGATTTTAGGATATCGCCTAACTGAAATTCATCTCCTCCTTACCGTTGGGCTTCGCCCTTCACACGCTTGAGGAGGGAGATGAATTTCGGAATTACGTTAAATTAGGCTTAATCTACAAGGTTTTTATGTATGACCTGTATATTAAGCCTAATTTTTCATTCGAAAAATATATTGTCATAAACAATATTTTTCGATTACCAAATACATATAAAAAGTTATTTTGTTATCTATCTACTCTAAGGTTTGACGATACTTTTCTAATTCCTTTAATGTCTAGCTTAGACTCTATGACAAGTTAAACATCTTAATAATATGGTGGAACAGGATTATCGTTTTATTAAGAAAGGTGTGCGTTCTATGTTTCTAATGAATTATTTTTGTACGAGAATCGAAATAAGTGTTTCTTTTTCATATTCTAGTCCAAGATAACCATTATTCCAACGAACACTAAATCCATTTGGCATTGGTATATCAGGAAGAATATCTAGTTTAACCGGAGAAAATCCACTTAAGGATAAACGTTCTACCCATTTTTCACCGAGTTCATGCCGTTCTGTACGAATATTTTCGGGTTTCCCTAGAATATCCTCTATTTCTCTCCTGAAAAAAAGCTTTAGTGCGGTTTTCCCTTCATGACTTAATTCCGATTGATTTATAATGTTAAAAACGGCTTTAAAATGTCTCCAGCAATTCTGAAATCGTTCCTCTAACGATGAGGTATTATGATTGACATGAGGTTCACACATGATAACAGCCAGTGGATTTAGATCATAGATATGTTGTATAACTCTATTTCTTGTGTCAAAATCGTCCTCTAGCTCACGAATATGATGTAAAGCAAAAGCTGCATTAACTAGCAAAGGGTATTCAGATTTAGAAATGAAATCCCAGGTTTCTGGAGTCATTTCTTCAGCAGTTGTACAAAAAGAATGAAAAACAAGTTCAATTCCTTTTTCAGCAGCAGCGGCTTGTATGTTCGACTTCGCTTGAGATAAGCTTTCATCAGACGGTTCAACAGCAAATAAAATCAGTTTTTTAGGTGATTTTCCATTCAGCTCAAGTTCGTTTATTAAAGCTAATTCTTGTCGTCCCGTTCCAATGCCAATATTCAGTATTGAAATCTCATCATGCAATTCTATAAATTGCTCCAGAATTTTATTTGCTAGATGACTTGCTATGGAGGCAAGAGGAAAATGCTTAGCAAGCATGTTAAAAAGAATGATTTGAGAAACTTCAAAGCGTTGAAGATATAAATTGATGTTAGTGTCATTTTCAAAATCAAATTGCTTAGACAAAGCAGCAGCGAATATATAACAATCAAGATCCTCAGTCTTTTTCTCGAAATCAAGCTGATTAATAAAATTTCCAATCAGAGTTTGTGTATTTGTAATTTCTCCTGAATCTGACCCGCGTATAATTTGCAATAATGTATCAAAATATGTTTGTTTCAATATTAGACCCCCGATTTCAAAAAGGCACTAAATGTAGTTTCTTTTTACATTGTAGAATATGCCGTCTTAATTTTACTGGTAATGCATTATAAGTTCATTTTTATAAAAATGTTACTTTTACTGAGGCAGACCAGTAATGTACATTACGCCAACCCTTCAAGAATTAACCACAATAAGTGATGATTTAAATGCAGCGGGTTTATGCTGTATGTCTACGCTTGCATATTTAGGAAGTATTTAAATGCTGACTGGTTCACAAACAGGATTTTTTTAGGTTGGGCATTTCTCCTATTACTTTTTAATAAAGTACACATATCTTGATTAAGAAGTCTAAGCGGAGGAGGGGTATAAATGGTATATCCGTATCATGTTGGTTATCATCCATAGCATCATTACTATCCATATCACGTTGGTTATTATCCATATCATCACTATTATCCATATCATACAGGCTATCATCATGGACCGCACGGTTATTATGGACATTATGGATATCAAGGTCAAGGTCAGGGTCAAGGTTATCACAGTGGGCATTAGATGTTAGATGCAAAAAGAAAAACTATCGAGAAATACTAGAAAACAACCTGAAAGTTCTTTTGAATTTAGAGTTGTATAGTTTGCAACAGAGCACTAGTCTGACGACAGGTGCTTTTTTTTATTTTGCACTTATTTGGTCTGCTAGCTGGTGAAAGTCCAGGCCAAGTAAGTGAAAAAATGCTCGATAGCACGATCAACAACTAATGGAGAAGCCTAAGATGGAAGCCTTTCTTAAAATATCAATTACCGTATTTTGTACTAATTATTAAAAAAACAAAAAATATAAAAAATAATCTATCTTCTTTTTTGAATTCTTTCAAACCCACATATAAATGTTTTTTAATCATACAAAATCTCTAATCCTTTCATATACGCTATTGTAGCTTGTATTACACCAGCGCCTATGAATTGTATTATAAAAAGTTCAACAGGCAGGAAATTTCCTGCCTGTTTGTTTAGTTAAATATGCCGCTTTTTTGTATATTCTGCAATGCAAGCCGAAGCTTTTCTTCTGTTTGAACAAGAGCGATTCGGACAAAGCCCTCTCCTGAAGGACCAAAAGCATGACCCGGTGTTACTACAACATTAGCACGATCTATAAGCGCATAGACAAAATCAAGGGAACTCCATCCATTTGGAATCTCCCCCCAAATAAACATACTGCCTGCAGGCTTATCCACTTTCCATCCAAGAGCTTCTAGTCCATCTATCAGTATATCTCTTCTTCGTTCATACATTCTTCTGCTTTCTTCACAAAATTGAGCTCCCTCTCGCAAAGCCTTTGCGGCCGCTTGTTGAATAGGATAAAATACACCATAATCTAAATTAGATTTTAGTTGTCCGAGAGCAGCAATAATTTTCTCATTTCCAATCGCATAGCCAATACGACATCCGGCCATGTTAAAACTTTTAGATAATGAATTTATTTCAATACCCACGTCCTTCGCACCAGAAACTGATAAAAAGCTAATCGGTTTCTTGCCTTCAAAATACAACTCACTGTAAGCAAAATCATGAACAACAATAATATTATACTGTTTCGCAAAAGCAATGACTTCAGAGAAAAAGACGTCATTTGCCATAGCTGGAACAGGATTTCCCGGAAAGTTTAAAATCATAAGTTTTGAACGTTTTGCAACATCCTCTGGAATAAGCGATAAGTCTGGAAGAAAGTCATTTTTCTTCTGTAGCGGCATTAAGTAAGGAACCGCTCCTGCCATTGCAATTCCAGTTGCATATGCTGTATAGCCAGGATCAGGAACAAGAATATAGTCCCCTGGATTAGCGAATACCATTGGTAAGTGAACCAGACCATCCTGTGAACCCATCAGCATTAAAACTTCTTGTGATTGTTGAAGAGTAACACCATATGTATTCACATAATAGTCAGAAATCGCTTTATGAAGCTCCTCAGTACCCGCAAGAGAATATCCATATTCATTCCCGTTGCCCGCACTATTTGCCAATATATCCGTTACAAAGGCAGGTGGGGGCATATCAGGACTTCCAATGCTTAAGTCTATTATGGCGCAGCCTTCCTCTAATTTTTTTCGCTTATAAGCCGCCAATTCGCTGAAAATAGAAGGCTTGAATGCCTCCATACGATTAGATAATATTACTTCCATAGATGTACCTCCCCTGACGGTCGTCCGTGTTTTTTTACACTGTAGAAAAGTATAAATTTCTAGCTAGAAGTCATTTAACATAGTCGAAAACTTTAGGAAATGCAGTGCACTCGCAACCACACGCATCTGTCTTCGCCAATCAGCGAGTTTTCTTTAAAACTTCAGACACCTTCAGTATTTTAACAGGTTATATCTGTTTTTTCCATTGCAGATACGGACTAAAACGAATGCTATATCAATCGTTATTAGGAAAGGGACTTGGAATGTAACAAATGAAATAAAATGCTAGGTATGTATCTCTAGGGAATATTTGTCAAGGGCATAAAAACGAACGGTATTAGCAAAAAACTACAAATTTCTTCTAAATTATGCTCTTGTCCTAGGGTATTTGTCCAATCGTAGTCCACTTTTCCGCGTATACATAATATTGAAAATGCAACATGAATAAAAGAAAGGATGGCTTCCATGTCAGAAAAACATTCTAGAGGTTCTTTAGAGGGTAGACAACACGAGTCAAAAACTTTACCGACTCCTTTTTTCCCTGGTCTTCATTCAAATAGTGTTTTGCCAGAATTAGCAAATCGTAATGTAGAGCCAGATATTACAGAGGGTAATGTATTTGCAAAAATACCGGTTGTACTAGGTGAAACAAAAGTACAAATTGATGTAGACACAATTATTAATTTCCCAGAGCCGGTATTGGAGATTAAAGCAATTAAAAAGAATCTGAAAATTGTACAATGTCGTTTATTAGTCCCAACTAACAAGCTTTTTATTAAAGGGTTTGTACGCAAAAACATTCAATACGCTACTCCGACTGCGGCAACAAGCAATTCTGTTTTATCCAATATCCGCTCCTTAACAATTGACATCCCATTTACTGGTGTAACTGCAATCGACTTCTTAAACTTCCCGAAATTCCAAACAAATCCAGATACAAAAAACTTTACGTTCTTTACTGAGTCACAACTTCCAAAAGGATTCTCTCCAAAAGAGCATTTGCTCTCTGGCGACTTATCTCAATTTGATCAGTTAAGCGGAGAACACTTTAATGAGCTTCCGTTTTGTGAGCTAATCGAAAGCCGCTTTATTGAGTTCGATGAAGCATTAGATCGTCAAATGGGCCGTGTATTAAACGCTCGAGGCGAAGTGTTACATTCTCCATTTGAAGAAGGAACATTCACTAGAGTAGAAGAAAAAATGGTAATTGAATTAACTGTAAAAGTATTGCAAAATCAACAAGTCAATGTGAAGTCTCAAAAGAAACATTGCTAATCTAATTGAAAAGCCTGCAAATATTTGCAGGCTTTTTGACATTTGAAAAGTAAATATAATCCGATACAAAAGTGTAATAACATCTCAAACATATTTTACACCTCCTTTGTACATATTATTTAATGGGTAAACATCGATAATAGTGAGGAAAACATATGATAGAACATTACGAATGCATTATCATTGGCGGAGGTATAGCAGGTTTACAAGCGGCTGTCCAACTTGGAAGATACAAACATAACATACTTGTCATCGATTCTAATGACGGAAGATCTAATCTTTGTAAAGGATACCATAACATATTGGGATGGCCAGACGGTGTAAGTGGAGAAACGCTGCGATCTTTAGGGAAAATTCATGCTCAACGTTACCGTGTCCAATTTCAAACAGATAAGGTCGTCCAGGTAAGACAAGAACAAGAGTTGTATATCGTAACAACAGAAGCTGGTACAACCTATAAAGCTAACATCATTTTACTTGCGACAGGTGTTATGGATAGGTTACCAAATATTTTACATATTAAAGATGGTTTAGGACTAACTGTGTATGTTTGTCCAGATTGCGATGGATATGAGGTTCAACATAAACGTGTTCTCGTACTCGGTGCTGGTAAAACCGGAGCGGAAATGTCCCTTGCCCTTACATATTGGACGAAGGACATTGTATACATCAATCATGACGGTACACCAATTGAAGATGAACTACAGAAAAAGCTTCATGCGGCTGAAATTTCTTATATAAACGAAAAAATCGAGGAAGTTCTTACAGAAGATGGCTCGTTCTTTCAAGGCGTTCGATTACAAAGCGGAAAGATTGTAAGCGGTGAACGGGCTTTTATTGCGTTTGGCGGCAACCATGTCCGCAATGAACTTGCTGAGCAACTTGGAGTATCCTTACAACCGAATAAACACATTATAACTGATCCCCGAACGAAAGAAACAAATATTAGAAATGTATGGGTAGCTGGTGATATAGCGATTCATTCGGAGCAGGTCACAATTGCAATGGGGGAAGGTGCACAGGCCGCTATTTGGATTCATAAGAGACTACTCGAAGAACAAGAAAATAGGAGGTCTAACTGAGATAACACATTTGTTTATTATAAAAATATTATGTAAACAAAATAAATTTGTAAAAGATTAATCATTACAAAAAACATGTACATCCATAGAGGGTGTACATGTTTTTTGTAGAAATTAGGTATAGAGGGAGATCATCACAGGATATCCCACACAGTAATTTCAGCTATGTTTTCACCATGACACCGATTGTGTAAGCAGATATAATAATAAAGAAACCATACATATGGAAAGGGCGTGCGGTGTTGAAGAAAATATGCGTGTTTTGCGGTTCCAGTTTCGGAAAAAACGGCAAGTACATAGATGATGTGAGGCTTCTTGGAAAAACCTTGGCAGCCTGTGACATCGAGCTCATTTATGGAGGAGGAAATGTTGGATTGATGGGGGAATTAGCCAGATCTGTTCTGGAGCAAGGCGGAAAGGTGACAGGCATTATTCCCAAAAAAATTTATGAAAATGTCAATCATGTCGAACTCACAAATTTAATCGTTGTTGAGCATATGCATGACAGGAAAGCGAAAATGTATGAGATGGCAGATGCTTTTATCGCGTTGCCTGGAGGGATTGGCACGTTAGAGGAGCTTGCTGAGGTCATGACATGGCAGCAAATCGGCTATCATTCCAAACCAGTTGCTTTGTTCAATATGCATGGGTACTATGATGGTTTTATGCAACTTCTTTCTAACATGGAAGAGGAGGGGTTTTTGAAGAAACAGTATATTGAAAACTTAGTTATCAATGATGAACCTGTCTCACTTCTGAAACAGCTAGGGGAAAAGGAAATCTCAAAGATGAATAAATGGCAGATGAACGAGTAAGAAAATAATAAAAAACTCTTCCGAAATGGGTGCGGAGGAGTTTTTTATTTATCCTTATTTATTGTGCGCATTTGAGTACCTGCTTTTCTTTTACTATAGATTTTAATTTAAAGACTAATGTACCCCATAGTTCGTTTTTGTAAGCGCATAACACTGCTGGTGTTAAACGAACTGTCAGAAAGAAATTCTCTAATTGCCTGCGGGCATAGCTGAAAATTTGTTCCTCATAAAATAAAATCCTCTTCTGAATCTTTATTGTAATTTCATCAAGTAAATCAAAGACAAAGTCTAGTGCTGCAAAATGAAACTCCCCACAAAATATTTCCATTCTCATACTTATTCCCCGCTTTACAAAAAATTAAATAAGCGTTTACATTATATTAACATAAATTTAACAAAGTTCAACAGATTTTAGCTGTATAAAGTACAAATTTGTATTTAACTCGCTATAGAATCACTTTCTAGATAAAGATACGCAGGGCTGTAGTTAGGCATGCTTACTAGATTTATAGGCTTTAGTTGAATTTTTCAATCAGTCAAGACATTCGTTTATACAAACGTGCTGTAGGGCACGTATATATGCAGTGTAAACAACCCTTATGGATATAACAACAAGGAGGAAATGGTTTTGTCGACAAGTTACCGTAAGCAGGAGTCATTTAACCCTCAGTTTCATCATGATTTTTTGAATTCTTTAATCGGGAAAGAGGTTCAAGTATACAGAAAGGGGCCGGATTCTAAAATCGGAAAGCTTCTTGCGGCTCACTCTGATTATATTACATTATATGTACAAAAGCCTAAATCTATTGTTTATTATAATGTACAGCATATTAAAAGCATTACTGAGAATGTAAAGGCAAATGCACATTCATATTATGAGCAACAAGAAGATGCCATCTCATGTGTACAAGCTGATGATTTCCGCGGCTTGCTGAAGCAACT
The DNA here is from genome assembly GCF_004138295.1 of Ectobacillus funiculus. GTDB lineage: Bacteria > Bacillota > Bacilli > Bacillales > Bacillaceae_G > Ectobacillus > Ectobacillus funiculus. The sequence goes on from NZ_SCFM01000004.1 coordinate 65,651, forward strand.
AATCAATGAAAATGTCCATGTAAACCAAGGTCCAGATTCAAGACCAGGACGTTTAGTAGCTGCTGTTGAAGATTATATTATTTTGTTCACAAAAGATGATGGATATGTATTTTTCAATACTGCACATATTAAAAGTATTACTGTAAACTCTGAAAAGAAAATCGCTATGGAAAAAGAGACTGCTATGGAAGGAAATATGCAGTTAGATTATGTAGCAGCTAGCAGCTTTCATGATGTATTTCGCCATATGAACCATAAATGGGTATCCATCAATGGTAAAGGTCCAGAAGCAATTGAAGGAGTTCTTTCCGAAGGTACAGGAGGCCACTATACACTCGTCAACAATGAAGAGGTACTTCGCATTTACCCGTATCATATTAAAAGTATCAGCAGTGGTCCGAAAGGTTCATTCAAGAAAGTAATGGAAAATATTGAAAAAAACAACCAAAACCAAAGTGAAGAAGATAATAGCACTAGTGAAGATTCCCAAAATGAAACTAGTGATCAGGGCAGTAACCAAGATAATAATCAAGATAGTAATCAAAGCAGTAATCAAGACAGCAACAAAGACAGCAGCAGTGATAAAGGTAGTAACGAAAACAGCAACAAGTACAGTAATCAATACAGTAACAAGTACAGTAACAAGAATAATAACAAATACAGTGATAAATATAGCAGTAATAGCAATAGCCGTGGTTACTCACGTGAAACTGTCATTGAATCGATTGACTATGATTGGAATCCGAAAGGACGTTATTAAAACAGACTATAAAAATGGCGGTGGATGTGCATACATTGCATCTCCATCGCTTTTCCCAATTTGTTTAGAAGGAGGGAAAATATGTACCATTTGAAACAACTTGTTGGAAAGCAAATTGATTTAGAAATTTCAGGAGGAATCTTTCTACAAGGGATTTTAGTTGATTTGGGTTTAGATATCATAGTCTTATACAATGGGAAGGATTATTTATATATTCCTCATGTGCATATTCAAAATGTAAAGCTTAGCACTGAATTAAATAACGAGCTACAAGGCGATAAAATAGAAACGCCGTTCCGTGACGATGAAAATGAAATCTCTTACCGAAAAACACTATTAAGTGCGAAAGGTCGTTTTGTACAGATATATATCATTGGAGATAAAGCAATTCATGGATATATCACAAACATACTCAATGATTATTTTGTGTTTTATTCCCCTATATACAAGACAATGCTTATATCGTTAAATCATCTAAAGTGGCTAATCCCCTATCGTTCTTCTCTTACTCCGTATACGTTAGGTAACGAAGCCTTGCCTGTTAAACCTACCAATTCGCCAATGCAAAGGTCATTGGAGGAACAGCTAAAGAAATGTGAAGATAGCCTTGTTATACTCGACTGTGGGGATCATCCAATGAAAACAGGCCTGTTGAAGCAAGTTCAAAATAGTATGGTGCAACTTATACTAGCGAATGGCGAATTTGTTTATTGGAAAATCTCTCACATCAAAGCTGTTTATTTTCCATAATCATTCAGCAACTTATGTTTTAAGGGTAAAGGGTAAGCGAGTGTATCTGTATACATTTCGATATATTATAAAAAGACGGTCTCACAAAAATGCAGGGACACGCACTCAGCTTTTTGTGAGACATCCTATAATACAGCTACTCTTCTATTACCTCATACTCATCATCTTCTAATAGTAAGAGTTGTTTTCGTTTCTCTTTCTGTGCTATATCAATTACATCATATGCACCTAATGCTCGCAGCTTCTTGCTTGATACATTGACCATTGCTTCTACGGATGAAAGCAAAATATCCTCATCATCGAACGCACCAGGCAAGTTCATTTCGTCTGTCTCAAATACACAAGCATAGTATTCGTCTAATAATTCCTTACTAGGATTTTGTTCTTCCACGTCAATGAATTGCTTTACTACTGATATGTATTCTTCTTTTGGCTGATATACACGCAATGTTGCCATTTTGTATTTCTCCTTTATTGTATTAATAAGCATTTATTATACAGCCTTTGTTATACATACGCCAAGAAAGAGTATTTACCGGACTACTGTAAGTATTTTTTGATTTCGATAAATAGAAGATAATACCAATAGTATTATTCCGTAGTAGCCTGAACTTATACTATAGAATTTCTATTAAGATTTGCTTTTTATGTATACCGTTCACTGTTGCAGGCGGCTTTACATTTAATTTACCGATTAGTGAACTCTTTGGTAGCGATGGGCATCCTTGATATACGTTGAATAATAATGTCCATGAGAAGAAGCGCTCATAAGACCTTTATAGACATGCTCAGGCACATTGTAATAATCATAGGTAGCATTTTTTAATTCGACACGTAAAATCATTGCAGATGCATCATAACCTACAGAAACCAACTTAGATGAATTTACACGATTCATAATCATAGGTATCCCTCCTCTGGATTGTAATCATTATATTTCGATAGTAGAAAGGGAATTCCTTCTATTTTATCGAATGTACGGATAAAAAAGAAATCGAATATAAAAAAGGAAACATAAGTGCTATAAAAAATGAAATAATGAGTGCTGCTCTTGCGTCCTAACTATTTTGGTTGTAACTTTAGAGAAGAGAAATCCAGGAGGGAAATTGAGAGTGAAAAGAAAAAGTGTATATGTATTGCCTATTTTACTTCTAATTATAGCCTTCGTTTCATATTATTTTCTTTCAATAGATAAAAAACAATATGAAAAAATATCTAATATTACATACGGAGAAAGTGGACAAAAACTAGATCTGTATACGCCTAAAGGAACGAATATCCCCGTCATCCTCTATGTGCACGGAGGAGGATGGTCAAGAGGCAATAAAGAGAATGTATCAGCTAAACCTGCATTTTTCACTGAAAATGGTTATGCATTCATATCGATAAACTATCGCCTACATCCTAAAGCTTCATATGAAGAAATGGCCCAAGATGTGGTAACAGCCCTTCGTTGGGTTTACGAAAACGCAGATACATATAACCTGGACCAAGGACGGATTAACTTAATGGGACATTCCGCCGGAGGTCATCTCATTATGCTTGTCGGTATGAATCCTAAGTATTTACAAGCAAATAACTTATCAACAGATATAATCCACTCACTTGTGGACTTAGATGGACCTGTTGATCTTGAATACTTTATCCAGAGAATTCCGTCTTACAAAAAGGTATTTGGAGAGAATAAAAACGAGTGGGCTGTCGCTTCGCCGATTACATATGCAGTACGCCAGCCGCTTCCACCTTCTTTTTTGATTGCACGTAAGCAAAATACTTCGACTCTGCACTTTATTGACATTGTAAAACGGAACCAAAATGAAGTATCGTTCTATGGATATACGAACATTTCTCATAGTGAAGTAACTAAGCTGGTCGGAGTTCCTTCAGCAGGAACTGAAGCAAGCGAGATAACAAATTCTATACTTAGCTTTTTGAATACACACAATAAATAAGAACATCGCAAAAGAGATGCCCCTTAGGATCCCTTTTGCGATGTTCTTTTGGTTATATCTCTTTAAGGATTGTAATTCTTTCTCTGCCCCATAGCAATGAATACCCTTCCCTTAAGCCGATTGGCGAGCCGTTAGGAGAAGGCAGAGGCGTAGCTGCACTTATACTTACACTTGGTTCCTAAAGTCCCATGCTACGTTGAGTTAATTTCTAGCTGGACTTTTATGTTTTTTTAAAACTCTCCTTCAATGGAGATAACGTCCTTTTTCTGGAATCGCAATTTCATCAAATTGTTCTGCGAGTCGGTGTAATTCATATGATAACTTTTCCCCGACTAAAGGAAGCCCGTGTCCTGTAATGGCAACGGAAGGCTTTAAAGCATCAAGATGGCGCACAGATTCTCGGGCAGCTTCCCAATCCGTTGTAAAATATTTTGGGGGACCATTAATTTCTTGTTTTTGGGTGATCACCTTATACAAAGATTCTTGTTTAACTGTTACAAATGCATCTCCGGCAATAAGAGCTCGATCCTTATCACGAAATAAGGATATATGTCCTGGTGTATGCCCGCCTGTATGAAGCCAACGCCATCCAGAAAGCTGATGGATTGTACCGTCAGCCGGCAGTGGTTGAACCCATCTCCCAGCATCAATTCCATGATTCGGAAACATTGGTGATATTTTAGCTATTAACCCTTTATCTACAGTCGAATCAGCAGGAGGATAATTTTCTTTCCCGGTTACATAAGGCATTTCTAGCCTATGAGCATAAACAGAAACATCCCAAGCTTCAGCTAATTCTATGAGTGAACCAACATGGTCAAAATGGCCGTGTGTAAGGATGATAGCTTTCGCCTTACAGTTTTGTCCGAATCTCTCCCTCGCAGCATTCATAATAACATCAGCACAATCAGGCATTCCAGCATCTACCAGCACAAACTCATTTGTTTCTTTTGGATCCCCGACAAAGCATACATTAACGATCTGTATCGGCAAACAAAATAAATCAGGAAGAACCTCTAGACCAATTCCACTTGTGATCGTTGTCATTGGTGGAATAAAATCTCTTGCAAACGTATTCTCATGTGTAAAATCCATTTTTGGTGTTCCTTTCTTATGTAAGTTTCTTATTTGGTATTTATTGTTTGTATCTATGTGTGTCATGATACTCATTTATTTCATTATGAAGAAACTGTTTAACTGGATAACAGGGAGCCATACCCCAACTGTGACCATTATGATTTCGGATTAGCCTAAATCAGTGGTCGTTACTTTGCTAAGCAACACTTTATAATTTCATTTACCATATTTTGTAATAAAATAAAAAACATTAATTAAAAACATAAAAAAGCTTATCATTGTATGAGTATATTTACTCCCTAACAAAGTAATAACTATTGTTTTGCACCCAGATACTGTAAAGGGACATTTTAAAATTCCTGATAAACCAAGCCACAGTACTGCATTCAGGCGTTTTCCTAAAGGGATAAACAATGGTAAAACCCTAACTAATTTTGGATACCCTTTTAAATTTGAGAGGGAAAGGGAGCTAAATGACTTTTTGAGTAAGATAAGCAATCTGTGATAGAAAGTATAAAATAATAATTGACAGACTCATGGGAGCTACCTTATCATTATTACAAATAGTTGAATAGTTCTCCTAAAGGGGAGTAGCTTTTACAGCAAAGTCGTCATTACGGAGTTTTGTTACTCTCGGCTTTGTTGGCAACATAGCGTTGTTAGCAAGACCTTTACCTGCATGTTGGTAAAGGTCTTTATTTGTATAAAAAACCTTTACCAAAAATGGTAAAGGTTTTTTTATTTCGTAATTTTGAGGGAGAGGTAAGTACATGATACGTCGAATGGTCTTCTAGCTAGAAATTTATACTTTTTTAAAATGTAAAAAATTGAAAAGCACATGACTGGAAATCAAGTGAATCTTAAATACATATAATTGAGGGGGAAATACATTGATATTACGGAAGTCCATGTCTCTTCTAGGAATAGGTTCAGCACAGATAGATCTTGTCCTACTTAAAAAAACATATAGACCGGATGAATATATTAACGGACATTTCTTAATTAAAGGGGGCACCGTTGAACAACAAATTAAACGAATTGAGTGTGATTTAGCTATGATTAACCATTCTACAGGTTTAGAACAAATAATTGATACAACAATCATTTTAACATCAAGACTTATTTATTCTGAAGAATCAAATAAACTGCCATTTACCTTTAAGCTACCAGCTTTTATGCCGATTTCCTCAAAAGAGATATCGTACTGTTTTAGAACAAAACTTACTTTTGATGAAGGTGTACAAAGCAAGGATCAAGATACAATCCAAATCATCCAATAATTATTATTATTATGAGGAAGATTCATAGTGTACAACCAATCCTTTACTAAAATTCACTTTCATAGGAGGGTTTAGTCATATGCAGACATCAGCCATTGGATTATTGCGTCGCATTGGTATTATTGAAGGGATTTCTTACTTAATCTTACTTTTTATCGCGATGCCGCTTAAGTATTTTGCGGATTTTCCTATCCTTGTCCAGATTTTTGGCATGGCACATGGTATCCTGTTTGTATCGTTTTGCTTAATGTTACTTATTGTTTGGTTTAGACACCGCTGGTCCTTCATGCGTGTACTTTGGGCTTTTATGGCGTCATTGCTGCCATTTGGTACTTTCCTACTAGATATTCGCTTACGTAAGGAATAACAACTAAAAGGCCAATAAAACAATATGATGATATAAAGAAAAAAGCGTTCCAACTTTACATTGAATCGCTTTTTTCTTTAATTTCCAAAAGATCATTGACAACTGTTTTATTAAATTATATATTGTTAATCAATAGCTTTAATGTTGAGTAAACAAGTGGGTAAAGTAAGAAAAGACAACCCATTTTTGTTTAGAGAGATGTAGAACTGACCCTACAATACTTTGATACAATCACACATATATGTTTGATGAATATGGCTTACCGGTCAACCGGCAGCCCCTTAGTATAAGATGAACCTCACTTATGCTAAGGGGCTCCTTATTTAGAAATATTGTAATAATTATAAAGAGTACGAGGGAGGTCAAAAGTAATGTTAAGTTCGAGATTCGGGCAAACAGCTATTCAAGGAACCGTGGTTCATGGCAGAAAAATAGGACGCAAACTTGGTTTTCCAACAGCCAATATCGATTCTCATGATGAACAATTAGAAAATGGCGTATATGGAGTTCGTGTACTTCTGAATGAAAAGGAATATACAGGGATTATGAACGTTGGTGTTAAACCCACATTCGATTCAAATGTATCAAGAACTATTGAAGTACATCTTCTGGATTTTGTAAACGATATTTACGGGGAGTCTCTAGAGTGTCGCGTTCTTTTTAAAGTAAGGAATGAACAAAAATTCCCCTCAATAGTCCATTTAAAACAACAAATTATGAACGATATTCTCTACGTTAAACAAACATTGAAACGCCTCAAGAGTTTCAATGAAAACAACAGGGAGATACATGCTTTATAAAAAATATGCCGACTGGATCACTAGAGGCTCTCAATTTTCAGGGTGAATTTCATCTGAAACTGAGGGCCTTTTTGTTTGTAAAGAAGTGAAAGGAGAAGAGGGAGGATGGAGAATTCGCTATAAAACAAATGATTGATTTAAACTTGCAAAAAAGTAAAGGACATCTTTTGGATTTTTAAACAGATATTTAGGGAGGAATTGTATATGTCGGAGATTGTTTTGAACTCACAGCATATTTTTAGAAAAGAAGCAGGGAGGACCTCGTTAAAACAAAATGAGTATCTAAATTTGCCTGATTTACAGTTCTTTAATTGGTGCAATCAACAGTATCGATTGAACAGAGGGATATATAATACCATCGATGAATGGTTTTATCATTATGGTATCAAGGAAATTCTTTCCCGTCGAATCTATATTCTAGCATTCTTAGGATTCGTTCAAGAAACAGAACAAGAGTCCGATCAACATAAATTTATACGATTTGGAAATAGAGGTCTTACTAAACAGCTGACTGAGTTTATAGCTATACAAGATAAAGAAAGTAAACAGAACAAAAAGAGCTCTGCAATGCGTAGCCATTTTATACGTAATACGTCGAAACTTCCTGAATAGGAGGAGGGTATTCATGGGATATGACCCCAACGAAGAGTCTGTACCCTCCTACCGGCTTTCTTTAATAACCTTATTTATTGGTTCGTTTGTAGCAGTCTATCACGTTGTATCGCTAAATGTTTCATTGCCGGGATTCATTCAAATCTTTCACTCCGAGTTAGGAACTGTTCAATGGCTCATTACAGGATTTACACTAGCAACCGGAATTATAGCTCCCATTAGCAGCTATTTGGGTAACCGTTTCAGCAACAAGAAATTATTCTTGTTTTCTATTTTTGGATTGACTGTTAGCTCCATTCTTTGCTCGTTTGCTTGGAATGTTTATGTATTAATTATATTTCGTATCATTCAAGGTATATTTTGCGGATTGATTCAACCTGTTTCGCTTGCAATGATCTATCAGACTATACCAAGGGGGAAGCAAGCTTTAGCAATTAGCCTTTGGTCGGCTTCTACGATTCTCGGACCCGCATTAGCTCCGACTATTAGCGGTTGGCTGCAGGGATATAATTGGCGTTGGATGTTTTTAGTGACAGTGCCGCTTGGTATTATCACCTATGCAATGGGGACGAAATATTTGCCTTATTATCGTGTGAACATAACTCAAAGGCTGGATAGAAGAGGGATGGTCTTAGCGATTACTGGGAGTTTGATATTATTGTCCCTCTTTGGAAATGTTCATCGGTGGGGCTGGTTTTCTGGAAACTCAATAATCTGTTTAATTATAGGACTGACAGCCATCTTATTGTTTATTCAACATGAGTTGAAGGTAAAAGAGCCCCTTCTGCAGCTGCGGCTTTTTAAATCACGCACATTCACCGCCAGCCTTGCTGCATCCGTTGTATTGATGATAGGGCTATATTCTGGGATTTATTTTATTCCACTTTATCTGCAGGAGATTCACGGACTATCTTCTTATGAAGTTGGTGTGTTGCTTATTCCCCCAGCTCTTTCATTGGCATTGGCTACTATTTTGTCGGGAAAAGTCTACGATCGTGTAGGTCCAATGCCCTTGGTTGCTATTGGTGCTATTCTTCTCGCAGCCGCATCGTGGAAGTTCAGCCACTTGAGAGTGGACACTACTTTAACTTATGTAGCCGGATGGATGTCCATCCGATATATCGGAATAGGCTTGTCCATGACACCTGCTATGAACGCAGGTATGCGGGTGGTCTCGAGAAACTTATCAGGACATGCAGCCGCCCTCATCAACTGGCTGCGTCAGGTTTCGGGCGCTTTAGCATTAGGGATGTTCACATCTATTTTCTATTCGAGGATGGGGGTACATTTGGAGGAACTGAATCTTTCGGCAGGACAAAACGGAGAGAAGTGGGTTCATTCTACAGCTTATACAATGAGTGTGGATGATGCTTTTCTCATCGCAGGTCTGTTTGCACTGACTGCAGTACCCCTAGCTTTGTTGTTACATCAAAAAGGAGATGATACATCGGAGGAGCAGACAGGCACAAGTGCTTGAGTCATGAAAGGGGGTGAGTGAGATAGGCTAGATAAAGAAAACGATTGGCGAGGACAGAGGCATAGTCGCACTTATACTGTATTCCTAAGATTTCCGACTACGTCGAATTCACTTCTAGCTAGAAATTTATACTTCCCTACAGTGTAAAAAAGGATCATGAACCCGAATGAATGAGGAATTTTGGTTAGGATTAGCCAAGGGCGTGCAGGAATCGGTTTTGGTATGACTTTGCTATGTATTAACTATTTTCGTTATTTTTGAAAGGAGAATGCTATATGTCTAAGGTTATTATAAATGAGTATCGTCCACTGGAGCTTTCATATCGTAAGGTTCACAAGGGTACACGTATTCTGCGGCGTCTTCCAGAGGGAACGGAGGAAAATTATTACAAATTATTTGAAGTGAAGCCTTTAGGCCCAACTATTGGTGCTGAAATCATTGGAGTAGACTTGCGGAATCCAGTCACCCCCGAGTTGAAGGAGGAGTTGAACAGAGCGCTACTAGAGTGGAAAGTTATTTTCTTTCGTAATCAGCAGATTACTAGTGACCAACAAGTGGCGTTTTCTAAGTTATGGGGGGAGCTAGAAACACATCCATGGCATCCGCAGGGTGACTCTGATGAGGTTATTCGTTTTACTAAGGATGAAAAGCAGATTGGTTATGAGAATGTTTGGCATACGGACGTCACATGGCGACTGAATCCTGCTAAAGCCGCTGTATTACGCCTTGTTGAAACTCCTCCGGCTGGCGGTGATACACTTTGGGCAGATATGGCTGCCGTTTATGATAATTTACCTGAAGAGATCAAAGAGCGTATCGATGGACTTACTGCCATTCATGATTTTACCCATGCTTTCGGTCCCTCTTTGTCCCAAGAGGCGTTGATTGCTTGGCAAAAGGAGTTTCCAGCCGTTGAACACCCAGTGGTACGCACTCACCCAGAGACTAAACGAAAGACGCTGTTTGTGAATCCTGCATTCACTACCCGAATTATAGGTCTTGAGACTGAAGAAAGTGAACAGCTGCTGCAATATCTATTTCAACAGGTTCAAACCCCTGAGTATCAGGTACGTTTCTCATGGGAGGCAAACTCAATTGCATTTTGGGATAATCGTGCTACCCAGCATTACGCGGTTTCCGACTATTATCCAAATCGGCGTGTAGCCGAACGTGTCGCGATTATCGGCGAACGGCCGTTTTAGATCACTCTACGGAAAGTCATTATTTTAAGAGAACTACCTTTTTTGAAAATTTAAAAAATACAGAGAAATATATTGACGAGAAAAAAGGCAGCTGTTATGATTTAAAACATAGTTATCCACTAGGTATACATAGTTTTTGGGAGGCAGGTTCTGTTAGTTATTGCTTCTGCATCTTACTTGAACTAAATAGTGGTTAGTTACCGACTAGTCAACTAGAGGCGTTTATTCCAGAATATTTTATCCTGGAGTAGAAGCCTCTTTTTGTATATCTATGAAAAAAGGGGGCCAGCTGATGATCGATGATTTTTTGTTTTATACGAATTGAATAGCGGTTAGTTACCGACTAGTCAACTAGAGGTTTTTATTCCGGAATCATCCGTTCTGGAGTATAGACCTTTTTTTATTTAATAACTAGAAGCTGTCCTTATCTTTCATTTATTCACAATGATTCTATGATGGAAAAGTTTAGGGGGAAAAGAAAATGCATGTAAAAAAGAAAGATACTGTACGAAGTTTTTTAATCTTACTTTCAATGCTCATCGTTATGATATTTATTTCCGGCTGCGGAAAACAAACATCAAGTACCTCTGGGTCTGATAAATATGAAACGTTAGAGCTTCGTTACCAAGGTTCTGTAAATAATGTTACATTTCCTGAACTGGCAGAGGATTTAGGATATTTAGCTCCAATTAAGCTGAAATGGATTGGGAACACAACCAGCGGACCACAGGATATTCAATCAGCTGTAACAGGGGATGTTGATTTTGGTGGAGCTTTTAATGGAGCAGTTACGAAGTTAAAGGCAGCAAAGGCACCGATTAAGTCAGTTGTTGGTTATTACGGTGTTGATAAAAACACTTGGAGCGGCTTTTTTGTATTAGATGGAAGTCCTATCAAGACAGCTCGGGACTTAATCGGAAAAAAAGTGGCGATGAATACACTCGGTGCCCACCATGAATTTATGTTAAAAGAATATTTACACAGAAATGGTTTAACAAATGAGGAGATTAAGCAAGTCACTTTGGTGGCCCTTCCTCCCGTCAGCACAGAGCAAGCGTTACGGCAGAAGCAGATTGACGTTGCGGTACTTGGCGGTATTCTGCGGGATAAAGCGCTTGAACGCGGCGGAATCCATCCTTTATTTAGCGATTATGATTTGTTTGGTGAATTTACCGCAGGAAGCTATGTAATGACTGAGAAATTCCTGAAGCAAAATCCGAATACGACGAAAAAATTTGTAGAGGCAACTGCCAAAGCAATTGAATGGGCTAGAACCACTCCTCGCGAAGAAGTTATCGCACGGTACGAAAAAATTATTAAGCAAAGAGGAAGAAACGAAGATGCTTCTATTATTCAATATTGGAAGAGCACAGGTGTAGCAGGAAAAGGCGGGGTGATTGCGGATAAAGAATTTAGTGTTTGGATCGATTGGCTCATCAAAGATGGTCAGCTGAAAAAAGGGCAAATTAAGTCAAGTGATCTATATACGAATGAGTTCAATCCGTTTCAAAAATAAACCAAATGAAAGGGGACTATGAATATGAGTGTAAAAATTAGCTTTCAGCACGTCAACAAAGTGTTTCCAATCAAACAAGAAGGCAGGAAAAATTCTAAAGCTCAGTTCACTGCTTTACAGGATATTCATTTTGAGGTGAAAACAGGAGAATTCATGGTTCTCGTAGGTCCGAGCGGATGCGGGAAATCAACGTTGCTAGATTTGCTTGGGGGTTTAACGAAGCCGACATCTGGTCAGATCCTATTAGATGGAAAGCCTATCGATGGTCCAAGTCTTGACCGCGGGATTGTTTTTCAACAGTATGCATTATTTCCTTGGAAAACCGCTCAAGGAAATATCGAGTTTGGCTTAGAAGCAAAAGGTGTACCGAAAAAAGAACGCTCAGAACGAGCTAGACATTATCTTTCGTTAGTTGGCTTGTCAGGCTTTGAAAATCGATATCCTCATGAGCTTTCTGGAGGTATGAAGCAGCGGGTAGCCATTGCGAGAAGCTTAGCATATGATCCTGATGTCCTACTCATGGATGAACCCTTTGCTGCGTTGGATGCACAAACAAGGGAGACGTTACAAAGTGAGCTCCTTCGAATTTGGGAGCAAACAAAAAAAACGATTGTATTTATTACCCATGGTATTGACGAAGCAGTGTACTTAGGACAGCGGGTAGCCGTCATGACCTCGCGTCCAGGAAAAATCAAACAGATCATTGATATTCCACTTGAATCAAGGACAGGCGAAGAAGATTTGCGTTCCAATCCCGAATTTGCAAAGATCCGTCATGATATTTGGAGCTTGCTTCGGGAAGAGGTAGCCAAAGCGCAAGAGCTTGAGCGAAATAAGCAGTTAGCCCACTCGCATAGAGGGAATTCGAAGAAAGAGGTGACTATTCATGGCTAATATTGGAGGAACAATTACCTTAAATAAAAAACAATCGCAAAAAGTAGTACTTCTTCCGTTCATATCATTAAAAAAGCTGTCCAAAAGCTTTGCTGCCATTTTTGTCTTACTGGCGGTATGGGAGATTGCACCTCGCCTTGGTTTTGTAGATCGCACATTTTTGCCGCCGTTTTCAGAAGTGGTTCAGGCTTGGTGGCAGCTTCTATTATCTGGTGAACTATTATCTCATTTCAAAGCTAGTTTATTTCGATCTTTAACCGGATTCGTAATCTCTTTATTACTAGCGATTCCACTAGGGCTCTTAGTAGGCTGGTATAAACCGCTTTCTGAAATTTTGACTCCATTGCTAGAGATATTTCGCAATACTGCAGCACTGGCGCTTCTTCCCGTCTTTGTTCTTATATTAGGGATTGGAGAAACATCTAAGATTGCTATTATCATATACGCTTGCTCATGGCCAATCCTTCTCAATACGATCAGCGGGGTAAAGCATGTTGATCCTTTATTAATCAAGTCTGCTAAATCGATGGGATTATCTCCAGTTCGATTATTTCAAAAGGTGATTCTCCCTGCTTCCGTACCGACCATTTTTACCGGTATTCGTCTAGCTGGTGCTAGTTCAATTCTCGTATTGGTAGCAGCAGAAATGGTTGGTGCAAAGGCCGGCTTAGGATATTTAATCAACTATGCGCAATACAATTTCCAAGTTTCGAATATGTATGCAGGTATTATTACAATTTCCGCATTAGGACTATTATTTAACTGGACTCTTGTAAAGCTGGAAGGACATTTTACAACTTGGAAAGCTACACAAGGAGAATAAAAATATATTAATAGGAGAGATAAAGATGAGTAAAGAAAAACGACAATTCAGACTTGGAGCATTTTTTATGATTCCTGGCCATCATGTAGCTGCTTGGCGGCACCCAGATGCAAAGGCGGATGACGTATTGAAGTTCGATTTTTATAAAAAGTTAGCCCAAACAGCGGAACGTGGAAAGTTTGACATGATTTTCTTAGCTGATGGTTATGCAGTGGGCCAAAACGTCTCTCCTACAGCAATAGAGCAAACTGTTACCGTTCGTCCTGAACCCTTTACGTTATTATCTGCTCTTTCTTCCGTCACTGAACGAATTGGGCTGGCAGGAACTGTCTCTACCACCTATAACGAGCCGTTCCATGTTGCCCGTAAATTTGCTTCTTTGGATTACTTAAGTAATGGGCGTGCAGGATGGAATGTTGTCACATCCGCAACAAAGGCAGAAGCACTTAATTTCAGCAAAGAAGAGCACTTATTGCATGAGCTTCGATACAACCGAGCAGCAGAGTTTGTGGATGTAGTCACAAAGCTTTGGGACAGCTGGGAGGATGATGCCCTTGTGATTGACAAGACAGCAGGCGTTTTTGCGGACCAAGACAAGGTGCATCAGGTGAATCATAAAGGAACATGGTTTTCGGTTCAAGGGCCATTAAATATTGCAAGGCCGCCTCAAGGCCATCCGGTTGTAATTCAAGCTGGATCTTCAGAAGCCGGTAAAGAGCTGGCGGCTCAAACGGCAGAAGTGATTTTTACGGCCTGGCAGACACTAGAAGAAGCACAAACCTTTTATAGAGATGTTAAGGGGCGACTTGCTAAGTATGGACGTTCCCATGATGATTTGAAAATTATGCCTGGTATTTTTCCGATTGTCGGAAGAACAGAGGAAGAGGCGAATGAGAAAAAAGCGCTTCTCGAAGAATTGATTCCTCCTGCAGCAGGAGTTGGCTTGCTTTCCGCCATGATTGGAGTCGATTTATCTGGTTATCCTCTTGATGGACCTCTCCCGGAATTACCTAATCTAGATCAAATTAATGGAGGGAAAAGCCGTTTTCAGCTGTTGAAAGACTTAGCCGAGAGAGAGGGACTGACGATCCGTAAACTATATCAACAAATTGCTGGTGCTCGCGGGCATAGGGAAATAAAAGGGACTCCACAACAAATTGCTGATCAGCTAGAGGAATGGTTTAAAAATGATGCTGCCGATGGCTTTAATATTATGCCGCCATATTTACCGGGAGGTTTGGAGGATTTTGTTGATTTAGTTGTACCGGAACTGCAGCGGCGCGGTTTATTTCGCACTGAATATGAAGGACATACTTTACGTGAGAATTTAGGTCTTTCTCGTCCGGCGAATCAGTTTACAAAAGTTCATTAATCATCATGATCCTTGCTAGTCATGACCATGAGTCTTGATATAAGTAGAGTACCATTTTCAGAAACCCCAAGAATGATGCTGATAGGCATCGTTCTTGGACTGAATGTTCGGGTGGATTTTTAGTCGCTTTTACACGGATGGGAGGATTTATACATGAGTCATGCTGATTTAAATCTTCGTGCAGATGTGCTTGTCATCGGAGGCGGTCCCGCGGGTGCTTGGGCAGCGTTAACTGCTGCTAAAGGCGGGGCAAAAGTTGTGCTTGTAGATAAAGGATACTGTGGAACAAGCGGTGCGACAGCTCCATCAGGCACTGGCGTATGGTATGTGAATCCTGATTCTAAAGAACGAGAGAAGGCAATGCAAAGCCGGGAAGCGCTGGGTGGTTATTTAGCGGATCGTGGCTGGATGAAGCGTGTATTGGACCGCACTTTCGAGAATGTGAATCAAATCGCTGCATGGGGCTACCCATTTCCAAAGGATGAAATCGGTGTTTCCCACCGAGGTACCCTGCAAGGGCCTGAATACATGAAGCTAATGAGAAAACAAATTCAAAAAGCCGGAGTTCGTATTCTTGATCATAGTCCTGCTTTAGAATTGCTTGCTGATGAATATGGGGTAGCCGGTGCCGCTGGGATTAACAATCAAACACAAGAAGCATGGAGGATTGAGGCGGCAGCCGTTATTATTGCGACTGGAGGATGTGCCTTCCTTAGTAAAGCTCTTGGTACGAATGTGTTAACTGGAGATGGATATTTGCTCGCCGCTGAAGCTGGAGCAAACTTTTCCGGAATGGAATTTTCTACGGCTTACTCGCTTGCTCCAGCCTTTTCCCCCGTAACGAAATCAGCTTTCTATACGTGGGCAACCTTTTATTATGAGGATGGTACGGTGATTGAAGGGGCTGGCTCGCAAAAAGGACGTTCTGTTATCGCTCGAACACTGCTTACACAGCCCGTGTATGCAAGGCTTGATAAAGTTGATGAGATGATGAAAACAGCTATGCGCAAGGCACAGCCTAACTTCTTTCTCTCGTTCGATCGACTCGGTATTGATCCCTTTACGCAAAAATTTCCGGTTACATTACGATTCGAGGGAACAGTTAGGGGAACAGGAGGCATCCACATTGTAGATGAAACTTGTGCCACTCAAGTTCCAGGACTTTATGCAGCAGGCGATGCGGCAACACGTGAGCTGATTTGCGGCGGCTTTACCGGTGGGGGCAGTCACAATGCTGCTTGGGCCATGTCTTCTGGCTATTGGTCAGGAGAGGCGGCAGCTAGGTTTGCAATTAAACAAGGAAGCTATGCATCTAACCGAAATGCACAAGGCTTGTCGAGAGCTTCTGGGGTTCCGAAACAGCCGATTGTAAGCTCGGATGCGCCAGACTCTCAAGAAATAGTGAAAGCAGTACAAAACGAAGTGTTTCCGTATGACCGGAACTGGTTTCGGACCGGTGTTGGTCTGAAAGCCTCTCTTGATCGTTTGGACAGCATTTGGGAAGAGATCAAGCAAGGAATTGGGGCTAAGGATGGTAATGTGACTAGAATCCGTGAAGCTGCCGCTATGACGGCAACTGCCAGATGGATGTATACAAGCGGACTGGAACGAAAGGAGACCCGAGGTATGCATCGCCGTGAAGATTTTCCAACAATCGATCAAAAGCAGCATTATCGTATCTTGAGCGGCGGGCTAGATCATACTTGGGCGAAGCCGTTTGTTGATCAAAATCCCAAATCCCCTATAAGGGAGAGGATCGTTTTATGATTGAACTATTAAGTAAAGATCGCTGCATAAAATGTAATCTATGTGTATCTGTTTGTCCTACTAATGTGTTTGAAAAGACTAAGGCTGGAGATGTTCCTATCATTGCCAGACAATCCGACTGTCAAAGTTGCTTTATGTGTGAATTGTATTGTCCAGTGGATGCTTTGTATGTAGCGCCTTTCGCTGAGCAAACTACTGAAGTGGATGAACAGGCTTTAATTAGAAAAGGAATGCTTGGCAGCTATCGTGAAAATATCGGTTGGGGCAAAGGGAGAAAGTCTACCGCTTCCTCTGACCTATCTTATCTTGTTATGAAACGCATGCGGGCTTCTCATTAGACGAGCCTTTTGTTACAAAAAACTAAGGAAATGGGTGTATATGATGAGTTTAAAAATTAATCCTGTTGAACAACTTACGAGTGAGGTTGAGAAGTATCGTAAAGCTGAGTATTCTGTTAATCCCTTATTTTTAAATCGTTGGTCCCCGCGTGCATATTCCGGTCGGAAGGTGTCTGATGAAGCGCTATATAGTGTTCTTGAAGCAGCACACTGGGCCCCTTCATCCTTTAATGATCAACCTTGGCGCTTTATTGTGGCGAAAACAGAAGACCAATTGAAGATTTTTCATGAATTCTTAAATCCCTTTAATCGAGCTTGGGCGGAAAAAGCTCCTGTTCTTGTTCTGATTGCATCGAACAAAAAGAGAGCGAATGGCGATTTAAACAGTGCACATGCATTTGATGCTGGCGCAGCTTGGGGACACTTAGCGATTCAGGCTACTTTACTTGGACTTAGTACGCATGCAATTGGAGGGTTCGATAAAGATAAAGCCCGAAGCTTACTGAAGATTCCAGAAAGTTTTGATCTTCATGCGGTAATTACCATTGGTTATCGTGACAACAAAGAAACACTTGATGCGAATTTGCAAGAACGTGAAAATCCTAGTACTAGAAAACCATTAAAAGAAGTTATTTTTGAAGGATCACTAAATGCGTAAACTGAAGATACTTTGTTATGATTATTTATAAGAAACAAACTCTCTTATCCAGAAAGGTGAAGGGGCTGGTTTGGTGAAACCTCAGCAACTATAGTTTTTATTTTATAGGATGCCAATTCCAGAAGAGCCTAGCTTCAGCAGATAAGAAAGGGGATTTTTTATGAACATTAGAAAAAAGCAACTATGGATAAATGATTATTTAGATTTGTACCTTTATGCGGGAAGTATGGATGATATATAAATTTTAGGTTATCTGACCAGACAACTGGAGGTTCCTCTTGATTTTTTAGCAAAATCAAAAGGAGCCTTTTTGTGTTCAAAAGAAAGGGGGATATAACGTGAATGAGAAATTGATGTACAGAGGGAGGATATCTATCAGGGGAGTCTCAGTGATTAGCGTTAGCTTGCTATGTATTATTTGGGCAGTGAGCACCAATTTGAAATGGGTAGACCCTATTTTTTTACCGTCTCCTCAAGCTGTTTGGAGAGCATTTTTAGATTTATTAACAGAGGGATACAAAGGAGCATCGTTAAATACTCACATTCTAAATAGTCTATATAGGTTATCTTCGTCTTTGGTTTTAGCGTTTTTTACAGCAGTACCATTAGGAATCCTATGTGGCTATTCAAAATACATACTGGCTATTTTTGATCCTATTGTTGAATTTTATAGGCCGCTTCCTCCGCTAGCCTATTATGCCTTACTTGTGCTATGGATGGGGATCGATGATAAATCGAAAATAGCATTATTATTTCTAAGTGCTTTTGCTCCGTTGTTTCTGGCAACTGTATCTAGTGTACAGAAAGTTCCAAGTGATCGGATTAATGGTGCATTAACATTAGGAGCTTCAAAAGGGAAAGTTCTTTTATATATCATCCTCCCATCTGCCCTTCCAGACATTGTAACGGGTCTTCGCACCGCGATTGGGGTTACATATGCTACGCTAGTTGCTGCGGAAATGGTCGCTGCCACTTCAGGTATTGGCTGGATGGTATTGGATGCTAGTAAGTATTTACGGAGTGATATTGTCTTTGTAGGAATCATTTTAATGGGAGTGATCGCCATTTTAATGGATGGCATTATTAGATGGTATCAACGTGTTCAATTCTCATGGGTTGGGAAATAAGATTCCTGACATAGCAATTACAAAAGTTGGGGGAGAAATGATATGGTTTTTCAAAGGAAACGAAATACGTTATGGATTCTTATATTAATTATGATTATTAGTCTAATTACGGGTTGCTCGAATCAAGGAGGGGCAGAAGACTCCACATCAAATGACATAGCACCAAAAGAAATTAGATTGGGATATCAAGTTTCCCCTAATGGAGAATTGCTAGCCAAAGCTTTAGGCTTGCTAGAAAAAAAGTATCCTGATGTAAAAATTAATTGGATTAAGTTTGATTCAGGCCGAGATGTGAATAATGCGATGGCAAGTGGGGGTATTGACTTTGGTCTTGTAGGTACACCTCCGGGTTCAATAGGAATTGCAAACAAGTTACCGTATAAAGTGTACTACCTGCATGATATTATCGGCGAAAGCGAAGCGTTAATCGCAAAACAAGATTCTGGTATTCAATCATTAAAAGATTTAAAAGGGAAGAAAATTGCGACCACCTTTAGTTCAACGTCTCATTATAGCTTGCTAAAGGCTTTAGAAAAGGAAGGTATTAACCCTCAAAAAGAAGGAATTACGCTCCTTGATATGCAGCCAGCTGACATTTATGCTGCTTGGAAACGGAATGATATTGATGCAGCTTACATTTGGCAGCCGATACAGACTAAGCTGATCACTGAAGGCGGGAATATGATTATTAGTTCAAAAGACTTGGCACAAAAAGACATTGTGACCGGGGAATTTGGAATTGTGAATAAGGATTTTGCGAAGAAGTACCCTGACATTGTTAAAGGATATATCGCCGTCTTAGATGAGGCAGTACATTATTATCACGACAAACCAGAACAATCTGCTCAGCTTCTCTCTAAAGAATTAGGCTTGTCTCCTGAGGAAAGCTTAACAACAATGAAGCAAATTATCTGGCTGGACGCTTCCCAGCAGAAGGAGTATTTTGGAACGTCAGGGCAGCCAGGGAAACTAGCTAACGTCTTAAAAGATACTGCGGATTTTATGGTCAAACAGAAAAATATATCGTCTGCGCCGGATTTAAATACATATCAGCGTGCGTTGCTAAGCGATTTGTATAAACAATAGAAGAGAAAGGAGAAGTAATATGAGCGTAAGTATCCCACATAAACGACATGCAGAGACTGTAAATCGTTCTAATGTAATTGAAATAAAAGATTTGAGTGTACGTTATGAAAATCAAGATCTATGTGTATTAGAGCATATTAATCTCGAATTATATGAAGACGATTTTGTTTGTGTATTAGGTCCATCAGGTTGTGGGAAATCTTCATTGCTAAATGTTATAGCAGGGTTTCAGAAGCAAATAATAGGTGAGGTCAGAATCAATGGAAATCTACATAGAAAGCCTAATGCGGATGTAGGAGTAGTATTTCAGCATCACAATTTGTTTCCGTGGTTATCAATTGAAAAAAACATTGAATTTGGTTTAAAAATGCAAGGCATACCGAGGGCAGTGAGAAAGCATACAGTTTCTTATTATCTGGAAATCGTGGGATTAGAAGCTGCTGCTAAAAAGTTACCTTATCAGCTTTCAGGGGGGATGAAGCAAAGAGCAGCTATTGCAAGAACGCTTGCTGCGAATCCTAAGGTTATATTAATGGATGAACCTTTTAGTGCTTTAGATGCTTTGACCCGTGCATCCATGCAAAACCATCTTCTTGAAATTTGGAGAAAAACGAAAAAATGTGTATTTTTTATTACGCATGATGTTGAAGAAGCGTTATTGCTAGGGACGCGTATTGTAGTTATGCAGTCCAATCCTGGGAGAATTATAGTTGACATGCCAAATCCTCTATCTAGACATAATAAATCGATAGAAGAAATGAAACGTGATAAGGATTTTAGTAGGTGGTGTGATTATTTCATTTCCAGTATACGTGATGGAGAGATAAAAAAAGGTGGAGAAAAATAATAATTTTTTAAATTCAATTATGTATTGTTTTCGCAAATGGAACCTTTCTAGGTTCCATTTGCATTTCAAGATGAAGAAAGGTGGAGCAGGGGTAATGAGTTGGATTTTACTTTTACTAGGGATTTTATCGGAGGTATTAGGTACAACGTCCATGAAAATGTCTGAAGGATTCACAAGACCAATCCCCTCAATCTTTATATTTATTTTTTACGGATTGAGTCTTACTCTGGTAACGCTGGCACTTAAACAGATTGATGTGAGTATTGCGTATTCTATCTGGTCTGGGCTAGGTACAGCTATTATCGCAACTATAGCTCTCATTTATTTTAAAGAACCTATCTCCTTAGTTAAAATATTGTCGATACTTATGATTATTGGTGGTGTAATTGGCTTAAATATAAGTGGGGGT
The DNA here is from genome assembly GCF_004138295.1 of Ectobacillus funiculus. GTDB lineage: Bacteria > Bacillota > Bacilli > Bacillales > Bacillaceae_G > Ectobacillus > Ectobacillus funiculus. The sequence goes on from NZ_SCFM01000004.1 coordinate 86,765, forward strand.
ACCCATACAAAGGAAGTATCCCCAGAGCAGGTACAGACAGAAATTAGCGCAGAGTAATACCCATAGAATTTCTAAACTATTAATTTTTTATTTTGAAATATCAATTAAAGAATTGACAGTGTAACAGGAAAAGTATTACAATCTAAATATCAAATAAAGTACATAAGATTAGTATGAATTAAATTTCTATAAGTAAGAGCTGATCAGTTAACTGAAGGCCAGGACACCAATAGGTGCTCTGGCCTGTTCTTGTTTATTCAAAACTTTCTTTGTTTGTCAAAAAAATAGAATTATATTCTGAAGGAAACGTAAGGGGGAGATTGTATGAGTAAGACTAATCCATCAAATTCTACTAAAGTTCAGTTAGAAATTAAACCAGTTACAGCGAGGATTGGGGCTGAAGTAACAGGGATTCGACTATCTGCTGATTTGAACACTTCGGAAGTGTTGGCGATACGAGAGGCTTTATTAAAATACAAGGTATTGTTTTTCCGTGATCAACAGCACCTTGATGATGCTGGCCAAGAAGCGTTCTCGCGTCTATTTGGCGAATTGTATGCTCATCCAACGGTACCGAGTAAAGATGGCACGAGCATTCTTGAAATTGATTCAACTCATGGAGGGCGTGCAGATGCTTGGCATACAGATGTAACATTTGTAGATGCGTACCCTAAAGCCTCCATTCTCCGCTCAGTTATCATCCCTGAAGTTGGTGGGGACACGATTTGGGCAAATACAGCAACTGCTTATCAAAATTTATCCAAGGAATTGCGTAATCTTGTTGATCAGCGCTGGGCGTTGCATACAAATGATTATGATTATGCAGCTTATCACACACAAGCATCATCAGAGGATTATCGTTATTATAAGGACGTATTTACATCAACTATTTATGAGACTAAGCATCCTCTCGTACGGGTGCATCCAGAAACAGGAGAGCGAACATTGGTATTAGGACAGTTTGTAAAAAGAATTCTTGGATTATCCTTGTCTGATTCCAATCATCTCCTTTCCGTTTTGCAAGATCATATTACCAAACCAGAAAATACTGTACGCTGGCGCTGGGCTGTCGGTGATATAGTGATTTGGGATAACCGTGCAACACAGCACTATGCGGTTAACGATTATGGTGATCAACATCGGGTGGTACGTCGGGTCACTTTGGCAGGGGATGTCCCTGTTAGTGTGGATGGTCAGCGTAGCGTTACGCAAACGAAGGTTAAAGTTGTTTCTGATAAAGCCTAATCAAAATTTATTCAGAGTATGTTTAAGAATATTTTCAGGCGGGAATACGTTTGTATCCCGCTGATTCTTAAGGGGGTATAGCCAAGTGGTAAGGCATGGGTCTGCAAAACCCTTATTCCCTGGTTCGAATCCGGGTACTCCCTCCGATGAGTCTGTTTATAGTATCAGGTGGAGAAAGTATGTTGAAAGCAATGATGGAATTTCGAGATATGGTTCTTCGTAATGACCATCCTATCAACTTGGAAAGTAAAGAACTGATTAAGCACATATTTTCCCATGAATCATTTCTCTTAACCATAAAATTATTATGTAAACTATTATACGTTAATCTTATATACACAGCTAGGAAATAAAACACTAAAACAGTCATTAGAATTAGAACGTTTGGATAAAGATTGAACCTACTATTATTAAGATAATGGGGTGGAGGGAGGATCCAATTAAGTTTAATTTATGAGAAAGTGCATTGATCATGAATCATGATGTAATCTTCATAAGATGGAAGGTAGAGTAAAAAAGAGAGAATCCTCTCTCTTTTTTACGGGAGATTGCCGCTGCCTGTCTTCATTTTTTCTTTGACCGTTCCAATAAATTTAGATACATGCTGTTCTTTCTCGAGCCATTGTGTGAATTCCTGTAAAAATTCTTCTTCGGTTAAATGTGTATACACAGTGCCATCGATTGTAAGCTCGAGGCGTTGCGCTGGCTTAACGCCTCGAGCAGCAACGCGCTGCATAATTTTATCGTATCGATCCATTGTTTCGATTAATGACTCTCGATCTTTATCGTGCTTTACCATCAATTCAGCCTCCTCTGGTTATTATTTTACCAGAAGACCGGCGGCAATCGTCAAAAAACTGAGGGGATTTCAGAATTATTCTCCTATTATATTCCATAGTTATGGTAAGGCCGCCGTCTTTTATAGCACGACTGACACATTCCATATGGATAATCTAATGCCATAGGCTTTTTACACGAGCTGCATGTTTTCGTATGCGAGCGAAGATTGGTTTTTAAATAAGATTGAATTTGTTGTGATATTATCTGCCTTTGGCGTTCCCAAATATATGCATCTCTCCGCATTTCAAGTGAATATAAAAACAATAAATGCAAACCTATTTTTTTGTAATTTTGCTCCAAATGTTCCAGGTCTTCTCCTGATAGATCCGGCTCGGGGATTTCCAAATCATTTACGATTGCAGTAAGCATGAGCTTCCATTGATTCCGCAAATCTTTTTCGTAATGGGAGAACGGCATAGACAAGTAACGATACAGTTCAGGGAGACTAAGCCGATCTACAATAACCGTATTTTTTATTTCTGCATACAATTCTTTTTCTTGTGTCAAATCAGCTTTTATCATCCCTGCTGGAGGCTTATAATTCTCCCATATTTCAAAAAACTTAGTTAAATCATGGGAAACAGCCGCGTACTCCTTGAGCATTCTTACAGTAGGTTTAATGGTAAAGGATTCAATGGGTGTATCTTTTGCTGTAAGAGCCTTTCGAATTAACCCTACGTTTTCCGCTGCTGCTACAAAACCAGTATCATACATTCCTTTTCGGCCAGCACGACCACCAATTTGTTTAATTTCTTGCGATGTTAGATTACGCCGCATAGTTCCATCAAACTTTGTGGTTTCCAGAAAGACAACACGGCGAATAGGTAAATTTAAACCCATACCTATCGCATCTGTACTTACCACAATATCTGTATTTCTAGCCAGAAAATCTGCCATTTGTGCTTGTCGTGTTTCAGGTGGCATATTTCCGTAAATCACGCTAACCCGATGGCCTTGCTGCTCCAGAGCAGCGGCTGTTTGTAATACGCGGCTACGTGAAAATACAACGATTGCGTCTCCGGCACGAGCTTTTTTTAACTGAAATGGTATTGTTTCGGTAACAAGCGGTACAGATTGAGAATATGTAAGAATTTTTACTTGTTTTCCATCTAAGAGGTGAAGCAGAACATCCAAGGCATGGGGAGCAAGGATAATATGAACCTCGGCAGCTTTTGTTTTTGTAATAGATCGATACCATGAAAATCCGCGTTCGCGATCGGCAATCATTTGGGCTTCATCAATCACTGCCACTTCATATGTTTGCTCCAGATTTGCAACTTCAATTGTACACGATGTAACAGTTGCCCCATTTGTGTAGCGTTCTTCTTCACCTGTCTTTAAATGGCAAGGTGCTCCATCTTCATTTAACGTCTGATATACCTCTAGTGCTAGCAAGCGAAGAGGTGCCATATAGATACCAGTTTCTGCACGCTTTAGCCTTTGTAGTGCATTGTATGTTTTACCGGAGTTTGTTGGTCCTACATGCAGTACATACAAGGTTTGTGCAGCAGCTTTTGTGAAAGAAAACTCATCGTGAAACAATGATTCCATCAGCATTTGCTCCTGCTTCCGTCTTTCCTCAATCTTAGCTGCTTTTCTTCGGTAGTCATTCCACAGTTTTTGTCCGCTTTTTGTGCGAAGAGCAATTTGAAGCATGTCATCTGTATGCTCTTGTTCCATTGCTGCTATAAGCTCGCTTGCAATGTCAGAGATTTCTACGTGTATCTCGTGTGTATCTTCTAATATAAACTCTTCATATCCGCTAGCCTCTGGTTCATGAGCACGATGATAAAAATGATATAGCTCTTGGTATTCTGTTTTTATAGCTGGATCCAGTGAGTCAGAGAGTTTTTGGAAAAGGCTTGTATAAAGAAAAGATTCCAGCATATCTGCATAACGGTCGTAGTAGGTGGCGTGTCTTAGTTCTCCCCAATGCCAACTAACTGTTTCGCCTGTATATTCTTCTAAAAATTCTTCAAATAACGGGTAATCTGGTAAGAAAAACGGATCACCTTTCCTTAAAGGAGCATAGTAGTCTGAACGACGAGAAGGCGGCATGCGTTTGACACGCTTGCTAATATCCCGTACAAATGCTAGCGCAATATGTTCCCTTGCTTGTTCGTAGAAGTCTTGCCTAAGCTGTTCTAATAGGTTCACGGCAATCTCTGTGAGCTCCTCTTGAATTTGCTGATAGCGGAATTTTTTCTTTTGATGCTCGTGCTCGTCTTCTGCTTGCTTACGAAGCTGATTCCAGTCTACTTTTTGCACAAAAATAGAAATCCAGTCGTCTATACTCCAATGTATCAATTCCTTCAGTAACTGAATGAACTTATCCTGCTGCTGCGACTTTGTAGAAATTTGATCCTTTTCATACAGTTGTTCTAACGCCTTATACCGCTCCTCTCTCGAAAAACGCTGCAATGCTGTATGCTTCCAAATGCCATTCCAAATTTTCTCGATGCTTTCTTTTTTAGCGATAACATATTGCTCGGTTGTATAAAGTTCGTTTCTGCCTTCCAGTTGTCTTAGCAGTACCTGTGTAAAATGTTGTTCTACCTGTTTAAAAGCTTGTTCATCCCAATTTGGATAGAGTTGCTTTGCTTTTTCGATAGTTTGAGGATCTATCTTCATGAAAATCTCCTTTCGTGTCGTATCTTTTTTCTAGTATGCGATGAATATGCCTATTGCATGAAGAATCTTGCAGGGGAAAGGGGGGAGATTAAATTCTGTTAAATTGTACCACAGTTTCTTCGTGGATGCAGAGTGCTATTTCTTGAAACTACACAGCTTTTCCTTTCGTTTCTGGCGTAAAAAAAGTAAAATATATACATGAAACAAAAGATATATTTTGTTTCATTATGAAAATGATATGAAAGCTTGTCATATATAGCGTTAGACTATACAGGTAAGAAAAGGAAAGAAACATATTGAGCCAATGTTTCTTTTTCAAAACAGATAGAAAAAGGGGGAGAACGAGCGTGGAGAAAAGACTATATGCTGAATTCGTTTCTTTAACAGATGGTGAGTACATGTATTTAACCGAAAAATACGGTGGTCAGGAACTCAAACAAAGAATTGCAAATTTAGATAGAAGTAAGAGAGAAGATCCGAAAAGACAAGAGATCAAGTCTGATTTTCGAGCGATTATAAGCGAAGGAATGAAGGTAGTCGAACCGATTCGCGATAAATATATGATCGAACGCATGAAGCGTGTATTGAAGCAGCAATCAGAGCGGAATTGGTTTTTATTTGTTATGGGGATTAATACAGGGCTGCGTATTTCCGACTTACTGAAACTCCGAGTACGAGATGTACGTCATAAAACACATATTGAATTAAAAGAAGAGAAAACAAAAAAGCTAAAACGATTTCTTATCAATTTTGAATTACGCAAAACAATTGAGGAGTATACAGCATATATGGAAGATGGGGAATATTTGTTTCCGTCTAAAAAAACAGATGGACCGCTCAAGCGCATACAGGCTTATAAAATCTTAAAGAACGCAGCGGAGAGTGTAGGATTAGAGAATATAGGCTCTCACACTTGCCGGAAAACCTTTGGCTATTGGCATTATCAAATGTACCAAGATATCGCGTTGCTGCAAAATATCTTAAATCATTCACATCCGAGCATTACATTAAAGTACATAGGAATTAATCAAGAGATGATGGATAAAAGCTTGGAGAGCTTTAGTTTATAGGACTCCTTATGTCACAGACGGTTCTTTCTTAGATCGCTTTCAGGATAAGACTTGATTGATGCTGTAGTCGAGTTTTAAAAATGGAATATATGCGCAAAGTATTGCAGTTTCTGAATCGGAAGAAATTTAATTTGAAAAGCCGTTTTCATAATATGAAGACGGCTTTTTTAGATTATGATTGTGAAATAAAGGGGTTAGCTGCACAAGTTAATGAGAGGAATATTGTAAAAAAAGCCTCTTGTGTAAAAGAGGCTTTCATTTCGTTGTATACGGTTTATCCTCTGGATGAAGATTTCTTGCTTCTTCAATGTTCTTGTGAGATCCTGTCCCTTGAACCTTACCGCCCGCAAGACCTTCATTAATCATACGGTCCACATCTAAAGAGACTTTGTCTCTTCCTTCATACAGCGTATCGTTAGTATCCTTATTCACGTTTCATCCTCCTATTTTCACTTAATACATAGAATTATTTGTAGTTTATGGAGGAAGGAGGAGAATTATTTATAGATTACTGTTTCCTTTTTATGAATGCAGGTTATTGTTGCTGACAGCTGAGCTAACCAAAAAATAACTAATATATTATTTTTTAATATCATGGTTCCCACCATCTTTAAATGATCCTTGTCGCAATTAATGAGCAATTGAATAATCAGCTGCACCCCATCATACTTCTAAACGGTCAGCATTGGCCATTCGCTTCGCTGCTTTTTTTCGCCCAAAACGATTCGCTCCCATAACCCCCGTGATAATCAGAGCCGAACCGATGATATGGTACAGTGTAATGTTTTCCCCGAGAAACATCGCTCCAGCCGCGATAGAGACAACAGTTGACAGATTGGCGAATACGCTCATTTTCGACGCTTCCATTTTTGACAAGGCGTAGTTTGCTGTCAGTGCTGTGACGAGTGAGGACATCACTCCCAGGTAGAGGATCGATACGATAAAGGTACCGCTGGCGAGCGGTGCGAACAGGTGATCAAGCGTCCCAGCGGCTACATGGCTGGTGAGCGAAACTACCAGAAATGCGACGAAACCGATCCCCAACAGCAAATAACTGATTTCCCCCGGGTTAAAAACCCGCAACAGTGACCGAGCCAAAACGTTGTATCCAGCCAAAGCTAAGCAGGATAAGAACAACAGGAGAATCCCCGTTATGTTCGATAAATCGATGCTGCTTCCCTTCATTATAAAGATGAACACAACACCGAATACCGCCAGGAAGATAGACAGCTTCTGTGGGACGGTTGTCGCTTCCTTCAAAAATACGGTGGCCAGTAACATCGTCACGACCGGTGTGAAGGCGTACAAGATGCCGCCCTCGGCCGAAGTGGCATGCTGCAGCCCAAACGTTTGCAGCGTGAAGAACCCCAGCGGGTACATGGTTGCCAGCAGCAACGCTTTATATATTGGCTTGCCGCGGTACTTAAGTTTAATCCGTCCGAACGCAACCGGGATCGACATGACTGCAAACGAAGCAGCAAAACGATACGTCAGTGTGTCGAGCGGCTGGGTGTGTTCGAGCGCTATTTTGGTAAACAAAAACGAAAATCCGATTATCGCCGCGTTCAACACAGCAGACAAATAAGCAAGTGTCAGTACTTTTTGGTTTATCATTGCATCTTCCTCTCTGCAACAGCTAAGATCATGTTTGCGAATATCTTATCCCTTACATGACAAGGGTATGACAAAATGCCGATCCGAACAATTCCTTTTTTCCAAAAGTGTATCGATACAGTTGGCGAGGTCAAGTATTATAATGAGGAGAGAAACGTGTTAGACTTGTGAAAACCCAACAGGGGGGAGCGGCGTGAAAAGATATTTGGCTATTCTTTCCGATATGGAACAAAAAATCATGGACGGGCAATACAGTCCGGGCCAAAAGCTGCCTTCCGTCCGCATTGCCGCGAAGCTGTACGGCTGCAGCGTCAGCACGATTACCCGGGCATACGCAGAACTGGAGAAGCGCCACGCGATTTATTCGATCGCGCAAAGCGGCTTTTATGTGGTCGGAAAACCAGGAGATTTGTGTGACAACATAGAAGGCAAAATGATCGATTTCGCTTCGGCATCGCCGGATTTGAACGTGTTTCCATATTTGGATTTCCAGCATTGCTTGAACAAGGCGATTGATACATACAAATACTATCTGTTTACATATGGTGATTCGCAAGGTTTGGAAAGGCTGCGCCAAACGCTCGTTTCCCATTTGGCCAACAGTCAAGTATTTGCAAAAGCGGAGCGAATTTTCGTCACCTCGGGTGTCCAGCCGGCGCTGGAAGTTTTAGCGAAAATGCCGTTTCCGAATGGAAACTCGATCATCTTGGCTGAACAGCCGAGTTACGATATTTATTTGCGTTTTCTTGAAGCGGAAGGCATACCGGTTTGCGGAGTTAAGCGTACGGCGGCAGGGATTGATTTACGGGAATTAGAGGAGAAGTTCAAAAGCGGCGGAATCAAGTTTTTTTACACAATGTCGAGATACCACAATCCACTTGGCACCTCGTATAGTGTGGAGGAGAGGAAAGCGATCGCTGGTTTGGCCGGCAAATACAACGTATACATCGTGGAGGATGATTACATGGCCGACCTGGGCGGAGATCGGTGTTTTGACCCGATTTACGCTTACGACAGAATAGCGCACGTCATTTATTTGAAAAGCTTTTCGAAAATCATTTTCCCGGGGTTGCGATTGGGAGTCGCTGTTTTGCCGGAACGGTTGCTGGAGACATTTCGCACCTTCAAAAGATCCGCCGACACCTCGCTTTTGTCCCAGGCGGCACTCGAAGTGTACATCAAAAATGGCATGTATGAGCGGCACAAGCGCAAAATATCCAGCCAATACGCAGCGCGGATGCGCACGCTGAACGAGGCCGTACAACGATACAACAAGGCCGGGCTGATTGAAGTATCGGACGTCAAATCAGGTGTCTATATGCAGTTTAAGCTGCCGCAATCGATCAATATGGAGCGGCTGACGAAGCGGCTTGCATCAAGGAATATCAGCGTCGTGTCCGGAAAAGGCTTCTATTTATCGGATTATCTGGAGCGGGAGAAGTTTTTGCGGATCAGCATTTCCCGGGCGCAGCTGGAGCAAATTGATGAAGGGGTCAAGGCGATAATTGAAGAAGCGGGGCTGTGCAGCAGTTGGTAGGATTGCGAATTGATGCGCTGCCGCATCCAATGCGGATAAATGCTTTAATAAACATCCTGATTCATGTGATTAACGTAAGAAAGTATATTCACATCTTACTTTATACTCTTTTTAGATGTTATAGTTCTGATCTATTTAATGTTATAAAAAACACACCTCCTAAAGACTGATTCACAAAAAAGATAAAGAGAATAAGCCCGATATAAACTCATGAATCCAAAGGGTTCTGATGTCAAAATAAGAATGCAGAATTACCCCAAAACAAGGATTTTGTACGAATTGCTCAATTTTATTGCTTTGGGGCAGCTTGTTTTTGTTAGGTTAATGGCTAATGCGTCAGGGCTCCTACATGATTCTCTCTTATATCAATTTCCATGTACATTTTTTGTATGTCTTGCGCTTTTGGAAGCTGACAACTCTTTTTCGGTATAGAGTAGTTTCGTTTGTTGTATATTATAAATGGTTCACATGTGAAGCAGTTTAATGTAATTGGACTTGGAAGAAGACATTCTAATACTGATACATGGTCAACAATCAGCTTTAGACGTTGGGGTGGGGATTGCCTCTTATGCTTTCAGATACAATCAAGGAAGCCAAATTAAAAACAAGTTTCCGATCCCAGGTAAATAATCAAGATGCATGGGACTGATACAAATCACATAAGACTGTTATTTTATATATTTAAAACTTGGTAATAAAGCGATAGAAGGAACTCGACTGATACAAATTGGTCGAGTTTTTAAAATTGATTCGTGCCTTTTTGTTATGAATGGACTATATAGAAGCATTAAAATTGTGTAAATAAAGCACGTATTTCTCTAGCTATTTTATATACAATACAGCAAGTCCTATAAACCATTCTGTAAGATAAAAGATCTTATAATGAGGGGAACTATTCCAAAATATTGAGGTGATTGAATATATGCCAATGCTAGATGTGGACGGTACTAGCTTGTATTATAACGTTAAAGGAAAAGGGATTCCTATTATTTTTATTCATCCCCCTGTACTCACTCACGTGAATTTTAAGTATCAAATAGAGGAATTATCCCAAAAGTTTAAAGTTATTACTTTTGATATTAGAGGTCACGGAAGGAGCCAGTACTCAAGAAGACCGATAACCTATCCGCTGATTGTTGAAGATATTAGACAGCTGTTGGATCATCTGGAAATCAATAAAGCATTCATATGCGGATATTCGACCGGAGGCTCTATCGTATTGGAATTTTTGCTGGCTTATGCCGACCGATCCTTAGGAGGCATTGTAATTAGCGGAATGCCTGAAGTGAAGGATAGACACCTAAAGAATAAGATTTCTTTAGGGATAGCACTTGCGAAAGCAGGAGCCGTTTCCGTTCTGGCTCTGTCCATTTCAAGAAGCAATTCGAATACACTAGGGTTGTTCATAAAGATGTTTAAAGAAGCCCGAAAAGGAGATGCAAGAAATATCGAGCAGTATTATCGTTATAGTTTGCATTATAATTGTACAAAGCAACTGAGAAACATTGATCTTCCGATTTTGCTGGCTTATGGTAAGGAAGATCAAACATTTCGTTATTATGCAAAGCTGCTGCATGAAAAATTGCCATGTAATGAACTAAAGTTCATTGATCATGTACAGCATCAAGTTCCTACAAAAACATCTATTGATTTAAATGATTTGATTAAGAAGTTTGTCTATATCCATAACGGGATGAATTAGAGAAGAAACTGTTTCTTTACAATGACGGAATGGAACATGCAATTAAAAGAATTATTACAGTCAGAAAAATACATATCATGATATAAACGAAACTGTCAACACCTGTACCCCAACTGTTTTTTATTAGAGATAGCCCCACATGCTCATCAAGCTGACAGAACAAGTTACCCCCAAAACGATAAAAGTGAGCCTTATTGCTATAAAAGACACAAAATCTTAACTTGATGGCGATGAGGTCCTGCCAACAAAACGCAGATTTAATACCCTTAACGTTGTAAATTTGCATTTTGTTGGCGGGACGCCTATAAGCAAGAACTATGCGAAGGCGTTATAGTATTTGGTAAAGGGATTATTTATTCGTAGAGAGAATATAAATAAAATAATCATTTAAATTAGTGTATGTATTCTGCCGGGAGGATGGTATGTCTGTTATGATTTTAGGAGCTTTTCTTATCGCTCTAGTTGTAGCTATATTTGGTGTAGGGGTATTTATTCGAAATCGAAAACAAGAAAGTACACAAATGGAAGGGGAGTCTGAGCATATGGTAAAGCACTTATATTATTATTTGGTTTTGTTTGCTACATTAATGATGTCTATAGGCGGATCAGTCGGTGTTTTTATGTCAGTTGCTGATTATGTATCGCCAAACTCATATTATCAATCATTTACAGACTATAAAATGATGACAGAGAAGGAGGCTGCTCCTGATAGCACTCCAAAAACAGAAGAAGAGTTAAAAAAATCGTATGAAGAGATGGTTGAGAATGAAAAGCAACGTATTAAGGACAATGCATTGAATGGAATAATTAAAAGCTTTGGATGGATTATAATTCCACTCCCAGTATTCTTTTATTTCCAAAGACAGATTCGCAGAAAAGAAAATCATTAAAAACAGCTTATTCCATGCAAGCTGTTTTTTTGATGCGGCGTGTGTATTACTGCTCCTTATGAAGCAAAAGGAAGACGATTGTTTGACCTAGCGTCTTCCTACATAAACTCTATTTTTTTTCGTATTACAATTTTATCTTCTTCTTTTTCTTCTTCTCCTATATACAAGCCACGTTCCTTTAAATATTCGATAAAGTATAAATCAGCTTCTGTTTTTTCATCGTAAGGCTTCACGGAGAGAACGAACCCAAGCTTATGTTGATCCTCTAAATGTACAGCAGAGATATAAGCCGGGATTTGATGTCGTAAAAAAAGTTCTTTTGCAGGTATAATCATATCCTTCATAAGCTTGACCAAAACATTCATCTCGAACTCAAAAGTAAACCGTTCAATTTCCAGCAAATCCGCAAATACTACACCAATAAACCCAGTATTAAATATCTCCGGTAGTTGCGCTTCATCCTCCATCCCTATGTAGAAGTTCTTCTCTATTAAGTAATTCGTAAAGTAAGCAATTCCTTCTGCTTCATCAAAAGGTTTAACAGATAAAACAAATCCGATCTTTTTCTGTTTAGGTAAATATATACAAGATAAGTAAACCGGATGCTGATGTTCAGAGAAGAGGGCACTGATTGCTTTTGCTAATCCGTCCAGTACATGGTGTGCAACTTGCATATACTTACGAGAGAAATAATATTGCCTTTTTTGCAGGTCGTTCGTATTCACGAATACAGATCCGATAAAACCAGTGTTTGAGATAGAAGGGGAGGGGAGTTTGCGTCCTTTTCTGTTCTTTTTCACGATGTATTCGTTCCTTCCTATACATAAAATAAAATCGAACATTAGTTCTATTTGTAATATCGTACCACTTAATGAAATAAAAGTAAATTATTTTGTGTAAAAATAAATAAAAAAAGATGCCATTCCATAGGCATCTTGTAAGTGAGGTATATTCTCAAAGTATTGAAATGTTTAGGAAACAGCAACTTCTTCAATTTCTTCATCTTCTATATAACAATCCATAGTGCGCACGTCTTTATCTTCATGACTTCCAAAATAAATGGTAATGTTCATTTAGTATCTCTCCTTTATTTTAGGCATTCCTAAAACAATCGCTCCTCATAGTATATAATTCCTTTTATTATACAATACTTTAATATCATCCACAATATGGGAGACACATTCCTTTTATTTATATTAAAAATAAAAGATTTGTTTCTTTTACACAAAATGTTTAATTTCGACAAATCCATAAAAGCTTTACTTCCAAATATTCATTTTTTACATTACAATCGAAGGGGATTCTTTTGCAACTAAGGAGGGCGGTGAACGAAATGAACGAAATAGCAAATCGGACTGACATTCCAAATCAAAAAACTGCAGAAAGCCGATTGAAAGAAACACTTAAAGAATTAAGTGATATCAAGTTCGCCTTAGATCAATCTTCTATTGTAGCCTTTACAAACGAAAAGGGCGTTATAACAAGTGTAAATGATAAGTTTTGTGAAATATCCAAATATAGCCGCGAAGAGGTAGTCGGGCAAGATCATCGTATTTTAAATTCTGGTTATCATCCTAAAAGCTTCTTTAAAGAAATGTGGAGAACAATCGGGCAAGGGCAGGTATGGAAAGGTGAAATCAAAAATAAAGCAAAGGATGAGACGTATTATTGGGTTGACACAACGATTGTCCCATTTTTAAATGACAACGGCAAACCATATCAATATCTAGCAATTCGGAATGATATTACGGAAAGAAAAAATACAGAAGCCTTGCTGCGTGTACAAGATAAGCTAGCGGCCGTTGGGAAAATGGCGGCTGGTATCGCTCATGAAATCCGCAATCCACTCACCTCTATGAAAGGATACGCCGAGTTTTTGCAGCTTGATGAGGAAAGTGAAGAAAGACGAGAATACCTCGATATTATCCTTGATGAAGTAGATCGTGTGAATTCAATTGTCGAAGATTTTCTTGTACTGGCAAAACCAAAAATAGTTCAGTTAAAGGAACGAAATATTGTCTCGGTAATCCAAAATGTTGTATCTTTACTAGAATTTGAAGCAAGAAAGAAAAGTGTATGTATCCATTTTCATAGAGATCAAGAGATAATTCAAGTTGAATGTGATGAAGATCGCCTAAAGCAGGTCTTTTTAAACTTTATTAAAAATGGAATTGAAGCTATGCCAAACGGTGGAGATATTTTTATTAAAACACTTGTTGATAGCAATCAAGTACAAATCTCTATTCAAGATACAGGCGTAGGACTTTCTAAGGATCAGTTAGCTAAAATTGGAGAGCCTTTCTTTACAACAAAGAAAAATGGGAACGGTCTTGGTTTAATGGTTAGCTTTAAAATCATTGAGAATCACCATGGCAAAGTGGATATCGAAAGCGAACTAAATAAGGGCACAACATTTCGTATCGTATTGCCGAATAAAGCTGTGTAACAGGAGTATTTTACTCCTGTTTTTTTGTGTATAGGAATTTGATGTTATAAAGCATACTAAGCTACGACGAACAACTTACGAAACGGAGGAAACACACATGCAAGGTGAATTTCAAAGCTCTACGCATCAATCCTTACATCATTACAAGGAAGGATTAGGACAATTCACACAAAAGGTGCCTCATATCGCACAAGCCTTTAATGCATTTACAGAGGCTTGCTTTCAAGAGGGTGCATTATCACAGCGCGAAAAGCAACTTATCGCTTTAGGAATTAGCTTATCTTTGCAGGATGAATATTGTACCATCTACCATACAAAAGGCTGTATAGACCAAGGGTGCTCAGAAGAACAAATCTTAGAGGCATGCGGTGTTGCAGCTGCATTTGCAGGAGGAGCAGCCATGAGCCAAGCTGTCACACTTGTACAGGAAAGCATAACGGAATTAAAACAACAAAAACACTAAGTAATAACAAAAAGCTCCTTCGAGTTTAGTGAAGGGGCTTTTTAGCAAAGAAATGAGGTGCGATGTTGAACGTTGAAGAAATAGTAAAGCAATACACAAAGAAGAAAGTGAATGCCTTTTTAGTAGTGCAGGACGGCAAAATCATAAAGGAATACTACAAAAAAGCAGAAGATGCCATTCAGCTCCATAAAATCAATTCTATTACAAAAAGCATTACAGCTGCACTCATTGGAATAGCAATAGATAAAGGATATATTCTAAACATTGAAACACCGCTTAATCACTTTTTCCCTACTCTTCCTGAAAATAAACGAAGTTTGACCCTATATCATTTATTAACAATGACAACAGGGGAAAAGTGGGAGGAGTTTGGGAACGGAAGCGGAGTAAGATTTCCATCCTTTTTTGTAAAATCAAAAAATTGGACTCAGTATGTACTCAAACGCCCCTTGCTAGAATGCCCAGGCATTAAAATGAACTATAATTCTGGCTCCTCGCATCTGCTTAGTGCCCTTTTACAAAACATAACAGGAATGTCGACAAGGCAATTTGCTCAGCAATACTTATTTGCCCCTTTAGGAATCACACAATATGAGTGGGAGCAAGACCCACAAGGCGTTTACATAGGAGGCTTCAGCATGAGAATGAAGACAAAGGACATGCTGAAGATTGGTCGGCTATTTTTACAAAACGGCAACTGGGAAGGAAGGCAAATTATCTCCTCAGACTGGATCCGTCAATCTACAATTCCACATTTTAAAACTTACGAACATATTGGTTCATATGGATTTCATTGGTGGGTGCTGGACCAAAAGAAATTTGATGTACCGATGGACATGTACTTTGCAATGGGATACGGAGGACAATATATTATCGTTGTTCCCGAACTAAATCTCACAGCAGCTATAAGCAGTTGTATGCCAAGAAGTGGTTTGGCTCCATTACGAATTTTTATTGATAATTTAAAACAATGACAAAGGGTTCTGGATTTATATTCAATATTTAGAATGTAAAATTCTTAGAGGAGGCTAATCTATGCAAAACACCATCTTAAGAAGAAATACACTCATTATGTTAAAAATCACTCCGGTACTCAATTGATTTTTAAGGTCATTTATTGTTCAAAATATAAATTTGGACATGCTATGAGGCTTGGGAACAGGATCATAAATGAAATGCAGCTTAAAGCTTATAAAATAGGATTATGAGTCATATCTTTAAATTTCTCTTTTGTCTCAATATCTAAAGTTTACTTTATATTTGAAACAAAATCTATTTTCTCTTTATAACTTCCGATAATATGTATTATGTTCGGGGCGTTGTAGGAGATAGAAAAAAGGCTCTACTCTATCCGATGTTTATGGCTACTATTTTTAATGTTTTCAAAATCGATAAAATCAACACTGTATTCTAAGACATCATTAATAAACAAGTTGTGGTTTTTTGCAAATTCTTTAACTTGCTCTAATAATTCCTTATCATAAGTTGTTTTATATTGGATCCGGTCTTTAGGTCTTGATTGTTTGTTAAATGTAATGACTCCTTGAGACAACACCATCTGCAGGCCGCTTTCAAGTAAGTAGTTCGGATGAGTATCATGTTCAATCGCCAAAGCATGTAATGTATCTATTATTGATTTACTAACATTTGTTCTAAATTTGATTCTAGCAGTATCTGTTGTTTGAATTAACCTTCCATTTACAGATTTCCACATATTATGGCACCTCCTAAGTATTGTAGATTAATATCGCTCTGTATGCTGCTCTATGTGATTTTTCTTATAAGAATCATAGATTACAGCAATGTCATTATATACTATCTTTGCCAATTTCGGAAGGTCATCTTTACCTTTAACCCAAACTCGGTATATTGTATTACCTGCTTGACTCGTTTCAGTAGCCACTTCAGACCGTAACTTCCATGTCTGGAAAACAGATAAAAGTCCTTTAGTAAACTGTAAGCTGCCTGTCGTAATGTTCATAACATATCCTGTTTTTTGAACCTATCCATCCCCTTCAATCACTCCTGCTATAAATTATGTAACATGAATGGATGGTTCTGTTCAAAAGTTCATTCCTTCCGATAATTTCCAAAACCACTATATATTATGTAAACCCGAAACAAGCTCAAGCGCACCAATAACTTGATCCTGTTTCAACTTCCTGATGACGAAGACGTTTTATCCAAGATCAGGTATTAATTAAACTATGCTATTAAACCTCGAACCTTACAGCGGCGAATCTCTTGTTTAAAATTATTTAGTCAGTTTTGTTTAAAGGAAAACTACTCTCCCATAGACTTTATATTCAGGCTCCCAAAGCAGATAAGAAGCTTTCAGCATATATGAAATTAAAGAACTGTTTCGATTCTTGGAAAATGATGATAGCCCTCTCTCCCCCTCCTCTATCGAAATCTGTTGTTGTTTAAATTATGTCTATGTGATAAGTAAATGCCTAAAATAACCCACAATACGTTCAAAATGAAGGCAATACTAGGAACTATTAATCCATACAACATATGAGCTGCAAACGTTGATAAAATAAAAATTACAACAGAACCACCGAGCAAGACCTGACCCAAAGCTTCATGGTTCTTCTTGATTTGTTTTTCTCCTAAATAAATTAAAACACCAGCAGTAATCATTCCAAGAACAACTCGAATCGGTTCGGTAATGAACCCACTATCAACAGCAGCTTTAAATCCCCAAAGAATCCCTAAAATTAATACAAATATGAAAATTCTTGGCAACCATACTTGCCCAAGGAGTTTCTCCCAATCAACTTCTGTCTTTTTAGATTTAGAGGGAATAGCAGGAGCATGTTCGCAGTTAACTTGGACAGTGGGTTTGTTTATCATAATTGGTTCTAGAGAGACTGCAATATTTGTATCTTTTTGTTCCGCAATTACACCTTTTTCCTTTTCTTCAAATGCTACACGACCATTTTTAACACGTTCATTCTCTAAAGCCTTTGTTTTTAGGAACGCAACTTCCTTTTCAAGCATTGAAACTCGATTTTCCAAGGCCAAAATCCTTTTATCTTCAGACATATTAAGTAAACACCAACTTTCACAGTAAAGTTTTCGCCCCTACTCTCTTCTCAATATGAATACAAAACCAGCGCCAGCGAAAATTTTTTGATGTGTGTAAAAACACACCTTTTTATGGTTAAAAAAGGAAACTGTACAGTCACCGTGTTATTGAAACTAATCAAATATATGCTTCTTATTGTCAAGATGAGAATATTTTAAGGAATGCAGTTCAATTATTGCACCTGTAGGTACAGCTTAAGAAAAACTTGTTAGCAAGAGTATTCTATCTCTATCTAAATACGTACAGAATTGTAAATATCAAAAAAACGGCAAGTTATATCTCCTTACCGTTCCAGCTTTTCTCTATACTGCGTTGCTCATAATCAAGTTTATGTAGTCCGATTATTTCTGTTCTTTACAATCCAATCTTTTAAAGATCTGTTGATGGATATGTCCTTTCTGCTCCACCGAAAAATAGCTGCCAATTGAAAATGATTTCTTTACCACTTAATTCATAGGCTGAAATTTTTGTTTCTAACATTATTGGTTTTACAAAAATACTTGAGTTATCAACTACATTTGATATCTTTGCATTTGAGAGCTATGATATGAGGACTATCAAATAACCTATAATCCCGTTGTTTGGTTATGTAGTGTACGCTCAAAAAGGATATAATACGTTCTGTATATTCCTTCGGATAAGTTTTAAACGCAGCTACGTGGTCAACTCCCTTAGGTTTTCAGATGTTTTCCTAATTCTAGAACTTCTATAGAAGTGACTGAAGCACCATATCCGAAGAGGGGATTAAAGTAGTAAAAAGCATCTCCTACTATCTTAGAAAGAAAGGTGACTCCAAAAGGTCTTTAAAAAACCTTTTTGGAGTCACCTTCTTTTTTTTATTTACTATATAGATTATTTTATAAAAATTCAATTTACTTAAAGAAAAAACAATTACTTCTCGAAGGTTCACAATTTATTTTATAATATCCAAAAGCATTGCGGAAATCTGCACTTTACAGACTAACCAAGAAACTTTTCAACCTCCGCTGTTAGCAACTTTAAGTTATCAACAAGCGGTGAATGCCCACATCCTGTTAATTCTACATACTGCGCCCGACCTTTGAAATCCTCTAAGATTTCTTTTGTCATCTCATCTGTAATCACCAGATCTTCGTCCCCTCTTAGCACAAGTACAGGTATGGTAATAGCGTTCACTTTATCTGAACCTTGGGTTAGCCCATTATATTTCATGCTTATATTAAACGTATTTAAAGAATGATAGACGGCAGCTAAATTTCTCTGTGTAATCATGTCTTCTACGTATTCCTCATACTTTTCAGGCTTAGGCTGTGCTTTGCGATAAATTAAAGCATTCCAAATTCCCTTTAACATTTCGCTATCTTTCGAATCGTAAGCCCTCTGAATAGGAATCGTTCTAAGAGGGTCCTTTTGTATATCGACAACTGTTTGCAATCGCTTTGTTATATCTGGTTGACCATTCTGATCTGTTCCAAAGAAAGGGTATCCCCTCGTCGAAGCAGAAGAAAGCAAAATTAGACGATTACAATAGCCAGGATAATCGGCACAAAACTCCATTGCTACTGCTCCGCCTGTTGACCATCCAATGATTCCGAAATTTTTAAGTCCCATTTCGTCAACAAACAATTTAATGTCATCGGAAAAGTCCTTAATACGTTCAATGGGTGTATGATAGGATGAAATCCCAAATCCCCTCATATCTACCGCGTATAATTTATACTTTGAATCTAGTTCTTCAATCAGAAGATCCCAATGCTTCGATGAAGTCATATTCCCATGAATCAGCAGGAGATTTTCTTCTCCACCTATTCTTTCCCTATAGCCTAGCGTTTCTCCGTTAGCTAATGAAACTTTTTTGAGATGAACTAACTTGGCCATACATAGGCCCCCTTATTAGTTAATTTATAGATTATGTAGATCTTTGTGCAATACTTGCGAAAACATCCTATCTATTCTTGTTAGATGATCAAAATCAATCCGTCCTAGCTTTCTGATAATATAGCTTTCATCTATCGAAAATACTTTGTCTACTACAACCCAAGATGGCTCAAGGATCAGACCAAATTCAATTGGGAAATCGAATTGAAGTTCATAGCGGTTAATTCGTGGGTTTGCAGGTTGGCTTGTAATAGCTAGACACATATATCTAGCATATTTCTCATGGTGTGGTTTGCAGCTCATAACAAGAGCCGGACGCTTTTTATATCCGGCCCCATCAGCAAAAGGAAATGGAATTAATACAATGTCTCCTTTATCATAAATCATTGTACACATCGTCCTTTTCGTTATCCCATACGTCGGCTAAGGATTTATTTATAATACCTTTGTATAAATCATCATCTTCTATAGTTGTAAATGAGTGAATACCTTGTAAAACTCGGGCAGCTTGCTTTGCTAAATCATACATTCCTCGTTCATTTAGCTTTTCAATTAAATCCTGTAAGTCATTCACTACATCCTTTTTTAAAGCAGGCACATACGCCACTTCCTTTTCGGAGGTATTTGTTAAATTATAACATATCCTGTTTGCATTATGTACAATAACAGATGTTGTTATGCATAGAAAAGAGACGACAATTCTTTTCTCGTGAGCATTGTTATACAACCGTATTTATTCCTATTCATGTTGTTGAACGGTGACAAAAAGTTCTACCATTCTATGAAAGCCGTGCAAAATCAAAAAATGACCTCCCAACACTTCCTCACGGTATGGAAACAATTAGAGAATCCCCCTTTCTAACAATATTTAAGGATAGCCCTGCTCGATAACTGGTGTAATAACTGCCTCATTTACTACAAACCGAGGATTTTGTGTCACCATGTGAAGGAAAAACATCCCCGCATCTTCTGGATTTAAGAACTCTTGTTGTCTTTCTTCATGCCAGTTCGTATTCATTCCCCCTGGATACACAACAGAGCAACGAATATTGTACGACTTTCCTTCTCCATTCAATGCCTGTGTGAATCCAGTTAATGCGAATTTAGTAGCACAATAGGCTGTGGCATTTGGCCACCCCTTTTTACCGGCTACTGAGGAAATGTTAATAATGTACCCTGAGTTTTGTAACTTCATAGAAGGAAAGATGGCTTTAGAGGCAAAAAAAAACCCATTGAGATTCACTCCAACAATTCTCCTCAATTTAACTATTTATTTTAGAATTCCATGCTTGCGGATGTGCATCATTCATAAGTTCCAAATCTGCTGCTTTGGCGCTCGACTCTAATTGTTCTGCATTTCTGTAACCTGGAATTACACACGTAACAGCAGGATTTTTCAGGCACCAAGCTAATGCCCACTGCGCCATATGTACGCCCTCAGGTACTTCTTTACTTTGGATTTCTTCAACCAGCTTCAACTGTTCCTGATTTTTTAAACTACGCCAATCGTTTTGTTCAAATACAGCACCTGGCTTATATTTTCCACTTAAAAATCCATTAGCTAAAGGTTCACGGGCCAATACCCCCAAGTCTTGCCGCTGGCAGGAAGAGAAAACTTGGCCTTCGGGCTTTTGATCCACTCGATTGTACACAACTTGGATCACCTCTGCATTTACCTTTGTAGCAGCATCAGTTTGGTATACATTATCATTACTACCGATTGAAATACCAAGATGACGAATCTTTCCAGCCTGTACCTGTTTGTCTAGTGCTGTCCACAATCCATCATTATCAAACACTTCATCACTTCCAGAATGGAACTGATAAAGGTCAATATAATCAGTACGAAGCGTTTGCAATGAAGCGTCTAGCTGTTTTAAAACCTCTTCAGCTCCCCAATGATTAGTACGGTTTACATGACCATGGAAATGATGACCAAACTTTGTTGCCACAACCCAATCTTCCCGCTGATCTTGTTGAAGATACTTTCCAATCAAAGCTTCAGATAGATGATCACCATAACATTCTGCCGTATCAATCAGATTCATTCCTACTTCTTTTGCTTTATCTAACATTTGGTTTATCTCTCGTTGGGAAAAAGTCTTCCCCCATTCTCCACCAAATTGCCAGGTCCCCACTCCAATTACTGAAACCTTAAGTTCTGTTTTTCCAAGTCGACGGTATTTCATATGTCCTGCTCCCTCCTAAATATGTTTAAAAATGATGTTAGATTTGTTCTTCCAGCCGATTAATTGTTCACTCTATGGAATCTCAGGTTGCGGGATCGATTCCGCAACTTAAAAAAAGTCTAATTGACTCACGTTGATTCTCGGATACACAGATTTGCTTCTAAAACGATTCGCTTACCTTCCAATACATCTCCATCTAAACATGATATGAGAAGTTCCATGGACTTTACTCCAAGTTGAAAAATTGGTTGATCAATCGTTGTTAAATTTGGTTGAACTACTTTAGAAACTTGTACATTGTCAAATCCAACTACCGCTACGTCTTGAGGAACCCGTAGTCCTTGCTCCTGCACAGCTTGAATGACACCAACAGCCATCTCATCATTCGCAGCAAAAATAGCACTTGGCTTCTCCTCTAGTGCAAGAAGCTGCTTAGCACATGCAAATCCACCTTCAATGGTAAAATCACTACACGTGATTAAATCATGAGAAACCGATATTTCATAATTTTCTAGCATCCGGATATATCCTTTTTGTCGATCCCGACAGAGGATAATATGTTCCGGTCCATTGATAAAGCCTATTCTCTTGTGACCCTTTAAAATTAAATGTTCAGTTACACGCTCCGCCGCTTTTATATTATCAATCACGACAGCAGGAAGAGAATTGTCTTCTACATATTCACTAGCTAGTACAATTGGACCATGCTGAAGGTAAGATCTCACCTCCTCTAGAGGGTTTCGTAAAGCAGTTAGAATCACACCATCTACTTGTTTTCTCTCCAGCATCTGGAGATACTCCATCTGTCGAACAGGATCTTCTCCCGTATTACAAAGGATAACATGATATCCTTTTTTAACAGCTACCTCTTCCATCCCCTGAACTAGACTACCAAAAAACGGATTGGAAATACAAGGAATTAAAACGGCAATTAAGTTGGTTTCTCTTCTCCGTAAATTACGTGCAACCTGACTCGGCTGGTAGTTCAATTCTTTCATCGCTGCTAAAACTTTTTGTTTTGTTTCTGGATCCACTCGACCACTATTGGTAAGAACTCGGGAAACCGTGGATCTTGATACCCCAGCTTTTTCTGCTACATCTAAAATAGTTGGCATTCCATCACCTTAATTTTTTCTTCTTTCATATTTTTACTTTTCGCGGGATCGATCCCGCAGCTAACCTTAATCTTACTTTATTACAAACATCCTATAAAATACAAGTTTATATTTATACTTAAAAAGTAATACTTCTGTATCTGCTTAATATAGGTTTTATTCATTTTCAAAATGGACAATACAGTAATAAATAGGTGCGAGTATACATCAAAATATTACCGAGTTTTATACGATGTAATTTGGGTTATGATTACAGTCTTTCTTTCCTGCAACAAAGTTAACTTTGAGACATTCTGTTTCTCTAGACCCACTCGATTTCTCCATGGTAATATGCAAAAGCGTAAAAATGATTAGGGATAGGTGTGGAATACGTGGGTCATATGCGAGAGAACGTTGCCAAAAAGGTGGCTTGGATTAGTGTAATTAGTAACATTATTTTAACAGTAGGAAAAGTGATTGTAGGTCTTTACGCCGGAAGTGAAGCTGTGTTTGCAGATGGGATTCACTCTGCTGCTGATGTATTTGCTTCAATCATTGTTTTACTTGTAATTGGATTGGCCAATAAGCCAGCTGACGAAGAGCACCCCTATGGTCATGGAAAGGCAGAAGTCATTATTTCAGGAATCGTAGGGATTTTACTGTTTTTAGTTTCTCTTTATATTGTATTTGAAGCGGTTGTAGGCTTTTTCCATCCGATGGAAACACCAAGCCTGCTAGCCATGTGGATTGCGCTTTTTTCTTATGTGGCCAAAGAAATTCTGTATCGATATTCTTTTTCTATTGCTAAAAAGTATCAAAGTAAGGCGATTGAGGCAATCGCTTATGATCATAAGGCAGATATTGTTGCTTCTATTGCCGCAGCCGTAGGGGTAGTACTATCCGTTATTGGCGGTAAGTATGATCTCACCTTCTTGTTATACGGGGATAAGGCAGCGAGTATGTTTGTAGCCTATTTAATCTTTAAAATTGCAAAGGAGATGTCTTCTGAAGCGTTTAACATCCTCCTGGAGCGTAACGTCGAACAAACATTATTACAGGATTATATCCAAGTGATCCAGAACTTTTCAGATGTCAAAAGAATAGACAAAATCCGAGCACGGGAACACGGACATTATGTGTTAGTAGATGTACGGATTTCCATTGATCACTTTAAAACAATTAAAGAGGGACATGACCTAGGAAAGGAAATCAAAAAGGCTTTAATGGATAAGCATGACAATATTAAAGAGGTACTCATTCACTTGAATCCATATTTTCCAGGATAAAGCATACTTATGCTGCATTATCGCGGAAGTCTGTCATACTAAAAATGAATACAGGAAGGAAACAATTTTATGGGAGAGAGAAGACAAGAAAGAAAACAAAGGGCAAGGATTAAATGGAAAAATAGTATCTATATTTTGTTAGCGTTGCTTGTAGCAGGTGGTGGATTAGGAATATATGCATACCAAAACTTCCTGCCAAAAAACTATTTTAAAAATGTTGCGACAGCAGTTCGACCGACCACAGCAAGTGAAGTAAAGCCAAAGAGCGGCGTATTTAACGTGCTTATCATGGGAACAGATCAACGACCAGAAGATCCAGCGGGACATTCTGACTCCATGATCCTTATCCATATGGATATAGACAAGAAACAATATAATGCGGTCAGTATCCCACGTGACTCACGGATTTATTTAAAAGGCTATGGATACACGAAGCTGACAAGTGCCCAGTACATTGTCCAAGCTGACAATAACTCTTTAGATAAAGGTGTAAAAGCAGCAACCCAAGCTGTTAGTGATTTTACAGGAGTACCTATTAACTACTACGCTGAAACAACTTACTGGGGTTTAAGAGATATTATTGATACATTAGGTGGGGTTGATGTAGACATTCCTTATGATGTAGAAATTACTCATTCATGGATTCCACAAAACGCCGGCAAGATTGTGAAGGCTGGAACGCAGCACCTAGATGGAACGATGGCCTTAGAGGTTGCGAGAGAACGTCATGCTATCGCAGATGGGGAGTTTGGTCGTCAACAGCTTCAAGAAAAGGTGCTTCTTGGTGTGGCAAAATCAGTATTGAAGCCGCAGAACATTATAAAATTACCACAATTTGTTCAAGAGCTCCCGAAGGTTATCACGTCTACAAATATGACACAGAAGGACGTTTTAAGCCTTGCATTTGCACTAAAGGATTTCAAATCTAAACAACTTCAATATCACCAATTACCTGGTGAGTATAAAACCGCGTATGATGACATTTTGCAGAATTATAACGATGAGTATATCGTGGATCAAGATAAAATTAAACAGCTAGTTTCTCAATATTTCAGCTAATCTTTCAAAGAATATTAAATGCATCCCCCAATATCCAATGTTTAGACTTGTAACAAAAAGACTGTTCAAAAAGGAGATAAGATCTGCCATTTTTGAATAGTCTTTTTTTATTATGGAGATTAGGTTTTCTCTAAAAAGTTAGAGAAATACGTGAGGTACTAAGCAACTAATTGCTAAAATATCGGGAGGAACTTTAAGCCTTCAGATGTTTTTATATTCTTTACGCAACAGCTATAAAATCGCATATAGAAGGTTAACTGGGGCTCCTATTTATATAATATGGTTCCGCCATACATATTCCTTTGACTTCTATTTTTTATCACACTGCATAAATCGGATAACCTACAAACTTGAAGTCTTTTCCTACTTGAGTCAAGTTCACATTCGAAAGTTCAACTGCATCTTTCAGCTTCTCAGTCCCTGTACCTTCTAAGAATGTAGGAGCATGTTGCCCGCCAATAAGTTTTGGAGCAATATACAGAACAATTTTATCTACAAGTTGATTCTCAATAAATAGTGAAGCAAACAACAATCTAATTCATTGATAAAGAAATCATGCATATGATAAAACATCTGGCTAATAAAGGGGTGTCAAAAAAACCATCTTAACTTATAGATGAATTACTCCAAGGTATGGAGGAATCACCTGAAAAGAATCTTATGGAACTGATCAGAGGACAGATGTAAGGGAGAATAATTTTACTTTTGCAATTGTATAAGGATTGATAGACAACATTCAGACCATCCCGATTGTAAATGGGTTTCTTATTTACTTTCCAATTATCACCGCTTATCACCGCTTTAAAAATAAATTCATAAAGCAATGGTTTATTGCTTGGTTACATTGATGAGTCCATTCTTAATGATGTATAGATTGCAGAACACTCATCCAAAGTGGTGCCCCTTTTTTACTATCCAAGGTTAAAATGATTTTTTTAATCATAAATAGGAAAGACATTTTGATCTTACAGTCCCTGCGAATCATTAGCTAAAGGAATACCTTTAACAAATAATATGTGTTTGGCATCCCAATCCCAAAATTTAAAAAAACAGGATTTAATTTTTTACCAATAAATGAGTAAGATGTGAATTGTTTTTTTACTAGTATGGACTTAAATCTTGAAGTTGAAAATTTCATAATATTAAAAATTATACGACTTAATATTTAAACAACAAAAAATAAAAGAGGGACTTTATAAGCCAAAATCTTGACTTCTTGATGGAGCGCTTTGATAAACCTTTGATTATCTTGATGAAAAACCTGGGTCCACAGCTTATTAATCACGCCCAATTAGGGTCAACGGATGTCGGATTTTTATGTTGCATTTAATCCGAAAAGAACACCAATGTAGTGTGTCAAAGCTGTCGGGAACAGGAGGTCGCTCCAAGTGCTATCACAGTTATGCTTGATCGATTGGAAAACCAAGGTTTTGTTACCGGATCAAAGGATAAAACGGATCGCAGGGTTGACATTATTAAGTTAACTAATACTGGTGAAGAAAAATCGGATCATTTTTTAGCAATAAGAAAAAAATCATGCAACATTGCTTTAAAAAGATGGATCCTAATGAATTAGATTCTTTTATCCAGTATCTGAAAGAAATATTCCTCATTTATCAGATAATGCAGATTGAAGAGTTATTGAATTGTAGAATAAGGGGGAATAGCTAGTGGCTAAGCAAGAAGTACAAACGACGAACCAAATAACAGGCTCAAAAAAGTGGTGGGCACTTGCAACGGTCCTTTTGACGATGTTTTTTTCATCAATGGACCAGACAGTTGTATCAACCGCAATGCCCACTGTTATTGGGGATTTACATGGATTAAATTTATATGCGTGGGTATTCACGGCATATATGATGGCTTCTTCTGTGACAATTCCGATCTATGGAAAGCTGTCAGATGTTTTCGGGCGTAAGCCGTTCTATTTATTTGGTCTTATAATGTTTGGAATCGGATCTGCGGTATCAGGGCAGGCACATACGATGACTGAACTAATTTGGGCACGTGCTTTTCAAGGTATTGGTGCCGGTGCCATGATGAGTATGCCACGTGCCACAGTGGGTGACATTTTTACGCCAAAAGAACGAGGGAAATGGATGGGCGTTATGATGGCTGTGTTTGGATTATCCAGCATTATCGGTCCAGCACTGGGCGGATGGATTACGGACACATTTTCATGGAGATGGGTGTTTTATATTAATTTGCCGTTCGCAATACTCGCTATCATCGGCGTAGCTATAACGTTACCTAAAGTACGGGCAGAACATAGGGTAAAGGTAGATTGGCCCGGTTCTATTATTTTGGTCATTGGATTAATCCCGATTTTACTTGGTTTTACGTGGGCAGGTACTAAATACGCCTGGGGCTCACCAACTGAAATAATGCTCTTTATTGGCGGTTTAATTGTCCTTTTACTCTTTGTTTTATGGGAGCGGAAGACGGAAGATCCACTACTTGCACCGTCCTTGTTTAAGAATCGTATTTTTAGTATGTCGTTGATTTTAGGACTCCTGATTGGGATGACAATGTTTGGAAGCTTAATGTTCTTGCCTGTCTTTGTTCAAGGAGTACTTGGACTCAATGCACAAAGCAGCGGCTGGGTAATGTCGCCGATGATGCTTGGTTTTATAGTCGGAAGCATCGTTTCAGGTCAAGTCATGTCTAAAACAGGTCGTTATAAGTACCTTGCACGGATAAGCGGTGCGGTGATAGTGGTGGGCTCCATATTATTGAATCAAATGAATACCCATACAACATGGATATCAGTTGCTTGTAACATGGTTGTTCTAGGACTTGGAATCGGCTCGTTGATGCCACTTATGAATATGGTTGTTCAAAATGCGTTCCCTTACAAAATGATGGGTACCGTGAACTCAACACAGCAATTCGTGAGTTCACTTGGAGGAGTGATTGCCTCACCCATTTTTGGTTCCATTCTAAACAAATCATTCAATGAAAAGTTTAACGAGACGCTGCCAGCTTCTTTGCAACAGTTAAAAAGTAAGTTGGTTGAACTAAATCCACAAGCACTTTTGACTTCTGAAGCACAACATGCAATTACTGCTCAATTTAATATGTTTGGTACTGCGGGGCATCAGATGTATCTTCAATTTATGGATGCGGTGAAGGCTTCGTTAACATATGGTATTCAACGCCTTTTCATGGTTGGATTAATTTTCGCCATTCTTAGCCTCATCGGAACCTTCTTTTTACCAGAGGTTAAACTTAAAGGTAGGGAATATTTTCAGTCGGAATCCTCAAGGGAACACTAAAATGAGTTGTTAGACTAATTAAAAGTATCTATTTGCATACTTTATCTCCTACCCATTCATTCTTTTGAGAATTGAAATAAATTTAGCTAAAGGTACTAGCTTTACATCAACAAAAAATGTATGTAGCAGAACCTGAAAAAATATTTTCACTTCCTTATATAACCCAGAATAGAAAGCGGATGCGTTCCTACACCTTCCTTATTATTGACACTTCCATTTCCCTTTTGTATCCTTACCGGCGCAAGTATTCAGTCATCATCGTCTTACCTAAATATTCCTCCCAAAATAAGATTAAGAGCACCTGGGTGCTCTTAATCTTAAATTCATTCTTATCTTAATGTTCCTACCTCAGTTAACACTGCACTAAATCCCTTGCTTCCTTCATTTCAGAAGATCAACTATGGGATTTCATGTAGGTTCCTTTATTAATGTCATCCCTTTGCAATAAATTATTCAGGAAGTACCTACTTTTTATGGACCCTCTGAAAGAAGTCCCCAAATCATAAAATTTTGGTATTAAGAGTAAGTATATCGTCCAGGCTCATCTCGTACAACCTGAATACTATAATTAGCGAAAACAAGCTGAATAATTCTGCCACGTACGGAAGGAAGGCATTTTATGTATTCAAACAGTTGGGAATATATAGGTGATAAGAACCATCATTCAAATACCTGTCATTGTTCAAACACTGATTGTCATTCAAATAACGATCGTTATTCAAATGCCGATCGTTACTCAAACCAATCCAGTCGGCAGCTACCTAAAGCACAATTATGTGATGAGTTTGCAAGAATCTTAGGTGGGTCAGGAATGGTTACTCCGAAGGGAGTATGTTTAGTACAAAAGTTTCGCGACATCAATTTTACTATTCTTGGACGTAGAACGGAATCTCCGCTAGTTAATCCTCAATTTTTCTCATTTGAGGGCTTAGATAGCAGAGGCAATGCATTAAATTTAGGAGAAACAGTTCTTTTACAAGAAGAAGTTAATCCATTATTAACTGAACTTCGAGAAAAAAATATTATCGTTACAGCCCTTCATAATCACTGGTTATTTGAAGAGCCACGTGCTATGTATATGCACTTTGAATCCGTTGAACCACCATTAGTTTTTGCCAAAAAAGTAAGAGAAGCATTTAGGGTATTAAAAGCGTAGTCAGACTATCAGAGGCAAACTGTACGTCAGAGGGATTTCCCCTCTGATGTTTTCTTTTTGTATATTATAGATTAGAATTCTTATTTATTTCCTGGAGCAGGATGATCCACTCCCTTTACATGGTGTCTATGTCCATTATCCTCAGTTGTATAAAAATCGTAATAATGAACGTGCATTCCACTTCCAACAGGAATAGCTGGTCCTGAATACGCCTTATAATGATGGGTATGTCCATCTTCAAATACAACAGACCCCTCCGTATAATGAATATGACCCCCATCCTGTGTCGGAATTGGTGGAGATGTTACATCCAAACATTGATGCACATGGCCGTTCTCTACGGATGTATAATCAACAGATCCATGGTTATGATGTGGTACGAATCCAGAAACAAAATCATCTTTCCCTACTTTTTTATTCAATCTACTCACCTCTTGTACATAAAGATTAATTCTATAAACTATATGCTTAGAGCAAAAAGATGATTCTTAACAGCGTCTTTTTCACACTTGTGTATCCTATACATGCGAAATCACCATAATGCTCAAAAGCAGAAGTTATTAATTTCTTAAGATCCGTATTTTGACGATGGGTCCACTTTATTGTTGTGTGTTATGATTATTCTGTTCGCAGGTTTCAGTGAAAGTAAGTTAGGTTTGCACAATTAGATCTTTATTCCTAAAAATTTGTATAGAAACGAGGGCGTTTATTTGAGACCTACGATGCCCGTTGAATGATCCAACTTACTAAAACTATTGTGGGAGGGGTGTGCTTGAAGATACTAGTTTTTGGAGCAACAGGACCTACTGGTCAACAGATTGTTAATCAGGGTCTCGAATTAGGATATGAAATGACAGCGTTCGTTAGGAATTCAGACAGGTTACCTATCAGTCATCCAAAACTAAACATCATCACTGGAGATGTATTAGATACGAAAAGAGTACTGAATGCAGTACAAGGACATGGTGTGGTAATTAGTGCTCTAGGTAATGGTAAATCACTTAAAGGAAATGTCTTTTCCGTAGGTACAAAAAACATCGTCGATGCAATGGAAATGAGTGCATGTAAACGAGTCATTATCATGTCGGCATTTGGCGTGGATAAAAGCATTACTGAGGTACCAATTCTACTTAAAGTTATTTATAAAACACTTTTAAAGAAAACTTTCGATGATAAAGCTCTGGGGGAAAAGTATTTAAAACAAAGTAATTTAGATTGGACATTGATTCATCCAGTAATACTAACAAATCAACTGAAGTCATCAACCTATCAATTCGGGGAGAACATTGACATAGGAGTAATCCCGAAGATATCACGTGCAGATGTTGCAGAACTTATGCTTAAGCTGGTTGATGATCAAACATCCATAAGACAAACTATTGTTATTAGTAATTATAATGGTCAGAGGAATCTAGACACGAAATAAAGAAATGTTAAAATATGGATCTTTCTTCAAAAATGCTCTTAAAGTAAGTTAAGAGCATTTTTGTAAAATTGACAAGCCCTTCTGTAAATTGACACCAGTGTGCTCCATTACATATCGTTCTTTTCTTCTAATGCCATTAAAAGTGCGTTCTGCTTCCTCTACATAATGCTGATCAATATATTGATTGATAGATGCAAATAACTTTTTGCTTAAAACGAAAGATTTTTTGTCAAAAACAACTAAATAAACGAGCATATCGTGATGTAATAAAAATGAACTGATGGTGGAAACCGCAATTTGCAATGCTTCCTCTTTTGGATAACCGTATATACCAGTCGAAATCAATGGAAAAGAGACGGACTCACATTGATAATTTTTTGCTAGCTCTAAAGAATTATAGTAAGATGCCTTTAACAAATCTGCTTCTTGGTTTGAACCACCTTGCCAAATAGGTCCTGGTGTATGAATGATAAATTTTGCGTCCAAATTAAATCCATCGGTAATAACTGCTTGTCCAATCCTGCATCCACCGATTTTATCGCATGCTTCTTGCAGTTCATCGATACCCGCCGTACGAAATATAGCACCACATACACCACCACCCATTTTCAGTGATGTATTCGCGGCATTCACAATCGCATCTACATCCATCTTTGTAATATCATTGCGGACGATTTCTAATGGCATAATATCTTCCCCCTTCCCTACAACTTAGTAATAGAAGCAAGAGCAGTTGACTTCACATGATTTTGAGTGGCGGTGAGCAAAATGTTCTTCCCGAATATCGCCGGATTTTACAATAAGGGTTTCATCACAGTAAGGACAGCGAAAAGCGCCTTTCTCAGCTCGCTTTTTGAGCTGCTCAATTTCATCTTTGGTATCGGATTTTGATTCTAAGTACACTCTTAAATCAAAGTGATTGCCCTCATATAACGCTTCTTGCAAAATCATCCACTCCCTTTATATAGTCGTAGAATAAATTTTCTTTCTCTACTAATGGAAATATAAGCTAAGATACTATATGTAATA
Source organism: Ectobacillus funiculus (assembly GCF_004138295.1). Classification (GTDB taxonomy): domain Bacteria; phylum Bacillota; class Bacilli; order Bacillales; family Bacillaceae_G; genus Ectobacillus; species Ectobacillus funiculus. The sequence goes on from NZ_SCFM01000004.1 coordinate 118,665, forward strand.
TTTTATCATCCTCCATTAAAATTGGTAATATTATGTAGGGGGTCACCTTATTCACCTTTTCCAATTAAAACTATTAATACGAAGACTGAATGAGAAAAACAGATTTAAAGAAATTCACAACATAAAAAATAAAAAGCCCCGAAAACATCGAGACTTTCAGCTATGAATATATAACAGAAAAAGTGCACAACAGTAAATAAGTGAAGTACCTTTATCTCAGGCCATGCTAAAGGACAGCATCTATGATTTATTAATTTTAAATAAATTAAAGTTTACTAATATAACTATTTAAGATAAAAATGAGAAAAATAACGACTTTATACTCTGAATTTATTTTTTTAATATATGATAAAGCGTGCGAAGCATAGAGATTTTTATCTTACGGGATAGGACATAAATATAAAACCCGACTTATAACATACTGTACAGAAAAAGGGGCCAAGATTTCATCTCAACCCCCACCCTTTTTTACTAAGCTTCTTCAATCTCTTCAAAATCGAAATCTAAATCATTTTCAAACATATATGTAATAAAATCTTCTTTTTTATTTTGAAGTGCATGATATTCTAAATTATCTTTTATCTTCCCCCACATTTCTTCGTATTCCCTTAAATGTAGTTCGTGTAGCTCCTGTTCAGTCAAGATAGCACCAGTATTCACATTTCGATATCTTCTCATATTCAATCCACTCCTTTTCAATGAACAACAATAATTACATTCTGACAACCATACTTCCCTAATGTAATTTTTTTATTCTTATTATGAGTTACTTTATAAGAAAACTAACTGAAAAGGAGTTGTCGATACAGCTTAGATTTTAGTTTAAGACATTAATTATCCCGCCCTTCAAGTTTTGTAGATTTTACAATTAAAAAGGATGGTTTTCTTAGTTCGTTTTTTATCTTCGGCATAGCATCTAACCCTGCTTTTATGGGAACTGGTTCTACAAGTTGTTCAAGCTGAAATCCGTTTATTATTAATTGATTGATAAGGGTGGAGAATGTGCGATGGTATTTCACCACTCCATCGATATACCAAAATTGTGTGCGCTCCCCTTCCTCTTGGTAGTTATCCACCGGAAAGTACAGCGTATCTCCATTCTCATCTGTTATCCAACCGTCCATTTTCTTTCTTGCTGTAACAATAGGATGTTCTGTAGAAAAAATAAATGTCCCCCCTTTTTTTAAATAATTATTTATCTTTTTTATCGCATCGCTGTAATCTTTTATATAGTGAAGCGCAAGGGAACTGACCACTACATCAAAATAACCTATCGGTAGTTCTAATTCTTCTATAGAGCTATTTATATAGCTGATTTCAGCATATGAATTGTGTTGTCTTGCAACATCAGTCATATTTTTAGAAATATCTACCCCAACTACCTCTATTGCCCCTTTTGTTACACAGTACCTTGTGAACTCACCCATACCACACCCTAAGTCTAATATCTTTTTATTTGTCAGATCTGGTAAGGTTTCTTTGAATGCTGGTTGTTCAACAAAATTATTGTAATTAATCCCAGAGTCACGTAATTTCCTGTATTCTTCAAAAAAGGTGGGATTATCATAGATGTTTTGTTTCATCCCCCAAACTCCCCTCTGCATCATTAAAAATAGTTGAAGTGTGCCCCTTTTTTCATCCAGCGAACTTATCTCATTTACTTAATTAAGAACAAAAAAAGGAGCTGTCATAAACAACACCCTTATTTCATCAATATGTTCTCTATTATTATTAAAGTCTCCTGCCCATTAGCATATATGGTCCGCAAAAGGGTTTAGGAGTTAGGATTCCTTTTCTTCAAAGTAAGAGTTCTTCTCTTGCCAAAGCCAAAAAACGGTCAGAAGTTGTACCTTCACCGTTTTTAATCCGCTATACATCCCTATCACAGCAATATTTTACAGATTCTGTCGAACGACAACTACTTTATAAATAATTCATAAATTTTTTCGACACTGTATAAAACCACTCCAATTCCTGTCAAGCCTATAGCAGTCCAAACAATTTCTTTTACGTTCTGTTTTGCCTTCGGATGAACAAGAGGTCTTTCATCTGTGCTCATTTGTTGATTCTTTTCCAATTCGTCCATAATCGGCCCCTCCGTCAATTCCCATTTACTCTAATATATTCTGAAGGTAATGGAACAGCGTGGGCGCCATTTATATTGTAAGCAAGCATATTAGCTTTTACGTACAATGTACCATTTTCTATGTACTCCTAGGTCATAACGGTCTAATCCTCTAATCCGTTTTGTCAGTAGACCCAATAACAACGATTGCTTTAAAATTTTAAAGGACAAAAAAAGAAAGGATAAGCTCCTTCCGAATCTTAGAACGTACCATATAAGACGAATAGACTATCCTACGAATTGATTATTATGCCTTCGGACGTTGTTTGTAAACGATGAAAATATAAAACAAGGAAACTTATCTCTGCTTCAGATAAAGTAATATTAGGGAAAAACTGCTTGAAGATATTAGTAGCGATTTCTTTGTATCCATTATAGTCTATTTCAAGAGCAGCTGCCTGAAACCAAGGTTTTCCTTGTATCATAGTATTATTGCATATTCTTTCAATTAATCTGCAAACATGGCTTACATAAGAAAGACTAACGATATCTGCTTCATGAATGATTCTATGCAGTTGAAGTTCTGTTTGCGAAATAATGAAAGGCAGGTACATTTGAACCTGTGATAAGTGTTCAGTGGAATTTATGAATTTGGTTATTGTATTTTGGAATGGAATGAAAAACATAGATAACACTCCTTATAAAGAAAAAAGAATACCCATATTATGCTGCAATTCCATTATGTTCTTATTTAAACATATATGAGATAATTCTTTGCTTATTCTTATTTAGGAGTAGATACTATGTTTCTTCCAACATGATTAATGCCTATTTATGATTCTATAGGCAAGAGCTTGTTTCATTGCAATAAGAAAGTGTTCTACACATTCTTTTATTTCCTTGCTTAAAGCCTTTTTTTGTATCATTTTATGATGAAGATATGCAATCATGGATTGGCTGCATACACAGACGTAAAGTATATCTGCAACTTCCCCTTTCATAATTGATGGAACCCAGGTACTTTCTTCAAAATCGAGTTCCTTTTTATACACAAGGCGATCCCCAATTAATTGCAAAATATGTGTCTGACTTGTATCATTTTGTAAGATTGCCTCTACACATCCATCAATAAACATCTCTTCAGCTTCTTTGTATATAACCAACGTTTCGAGTTGCATAGGTTATACCTCCTCAAAATGACTTTGCATACATACTATATACTAGATGTCATTTGTGTAGAACCATAAGAATATTTGTAAATGCTAATCTAACTTTATGTAAACGTTGTCGTTTGGTGCACGATTCCTAATGGATCACTTTCCCCACTCAGCTTGACGTGCTTTAGTAAAGTTGGGAGTTCATATTGGGCGCAAAGAATCAATGTGTCTAGAAAACTGCCAACATCCCTTCAGTTAAACAATCTGAAAGGGTGTTGTGTTCACACAATTAGCATTGATGGAAGTAAATAAGTTATGTTCTTAAACTTTGATACCAAGTTATAGCTTTTCGTTCAATCTTGAATATGAATTGTTCTTTTCCTTTAATGTAGGAGTTAACATCATAAAGAAAACGTTGTGACAATTCCTCTTTTAAGTCTCCATACTTTTTCGAATCATTTGGATGTGCCCGCAAATAATCTCGAAATGCAAGATGACGTTCAATTTGAGAATTGCCCAATTCATCAATATGTACATGATGAGTTCTGTTGTCTCCTCCTTTTTGGAAGTATCGCCGTCCAGTTATCCCGTTTTCCCCCTTAGATTCATAACCAATGGAAATCATCGCTGTTTTAAAGCTATCAACCTTACTCTCCTCTAAAAATTGCATTTTATTTCTGATTGTAAATAAGCTCAATACGATTATTAAATAAAACTTAAAATTAACATGAAAGTTGAGCAGAACCTCCAATCTGCTCGTTCTAAAGTATATTGGCGCTCCATATCTTCTTCCCATTTTTCTGGATCATGCCATCTTTCACCATCACATTATCAGGTTGCGAAAAGTGTCTTTAAGAACAGTATCATTTTTTAAAATTTTTATAGCGGTAATTTGGTCTAAATCGAACTATAATCATATATTTTATATGAAGAATGCACTACAAGCATTTTTCTGTAACACATACCACATGAAATAGGTGAGACCAAAATGTTTAATGTTTATTTTTTTGAGAATAAAAATCCTTTATTGAGTCAGTTTCTTAAACGTGTCCCAGCTGTAGGTGAGGCTTTAACGATTAAAGGTCGTAAAGGCACAGTTTCAACTGTTACTAATATTGATGAAAAAAATATTCATGTGCAAGTTATCTTAGAAAACGTTAACAAAAGTAAAGTTACTACTGTAGATAATTCGAAGAAAAAAAGAAGGTAAGTGATTGGTTAAGAGTAAGATACAAAAACACAAAGAACGCACATATTAGTTATACTACGTGTGCGTTCTTGAAATTTTATATTTACACTCCTCTGTTTTACGTTTTTGAATCAACAGCTAATTTTTTCAATGCCCCCAAGCGATTCATCAGGTAAATACAGCTTTGCTCTCCGTGCCAATGTAACGATAACATATAACTTTTCCTTTGCTCCCTTTGAAAGAGAGGAGATTTTATCTTCTTCATTTCCTCAAGCATCGACCCATCTCGAAATCCAGATAAAAAAGCTCATAAAAGTGAAGAGCATCCTCAACCTTCATCCAACCGTCAAAGCTAGGATTGTCTTGTAAATACGAAACAACCGCCTTTGTTTTCCTGCCAATCTTCTTTCCGTCTACATATATCTCGCCTTCTGTTTGCCGAACAAGACCTGCAAGCAGCTCCATCCAGATTGTCTTTCCACTGCCGTTGCTGCCGATTAATCCAATAAAAATCCTCAATAACAGTATTATGCCTAGAATACACAAAATTTTCCATATCATAAAATAAAAAACGACAAAGGAAACATCCCTGCCGTTTTTTATTTTCCTCTGTAACACAACTGTCTGTAAGTCTTATCGCGGCTTTAGTTCTCGTTTTGCAGCGCGTCGCAACCTTCTTCACCGGTCCGAACCTTTATAGCATTTGCAAGTTCATATACAAAAATTTTCCCATCCCCGGGTTTTCCCGTGTTTAATACTTGGCGTGCAGTATCAATGACAGATTGGACAGGTACTTTGCATACAACAATTTCAACTTTAATGCGCTCATGCATGTTTACTTCACGTTTGATACCACGATATAATTCCGTAAAACCTTTTTGCAAGCCACATCCAAGCACATTTGAAACTGTTAAACCGCTAACGCCAATTTTTGCTAACTCTTGTTTAAGTTCATCAAATTTAGTTGGGCGTGTAATAATCTCAATTTTTGTTAACTTATCACTCATACAATCACCTTTTTTACAAATTTTATTTATGACACATTTTTTTGCCATGCGATATACTATGAAGTCCGAGTGATCTCTCTACACGAATAAGCATGAAAATGTTTATCACTTTAATTATAGTATAAGTTACAATTGTAACAAATAGACGCATTGTAACAACAGAAACAAATTGATATGTGTGTTTTTTTCTAGGATGGGCACCATAAAAATACCTTTAAACGTGTTGAAACGCTAAGATTAAGGAGGGTAAAACATGAGCTGGCAGCCGGAACAGCATGTTGAATTGCACGATTTCAACAACCTGACAAAAACACTTTCATTCAATTTTTGGGACGTATGTTGGTACAAAAACGAAAAAGAACGTGCAGCTTATATTGAGTACATAGATGAACAATACAATGCAGATAGACTAACAAACATTTTAAGAAATGTATCAGATATTATCGGCGCGCATGTCTTGAATATCGCTAAGCAAGACTATGTACCGCAGGGAGCAAGTGTTACTGTATTAGTGTCAGAAGGTCCCATTGTGGAAGTGCCAACTGAATCATTCGAAGAGTCACCTGGCCCTCTTCCCGAATCTGTAGTTTTAGCTTTAGATAAGAGCCACATCACCGTTCATACTTATCCAGAGTACCATCCAACAGATGGTATTAGTACGTTCAGAGCTGATATTGATGTGTCTACGTGTGGAGAAATTTCACCACTTAAAGCTCTAAATTATTTGATTCACTCATTTGAAGCAGATATTATGACTATTGACTATCGCGTTCGCGGCTTTACTAGAGATATACGAGGCCATAAATTATTTATTGATCATAATATTAGCTCAATTCAAAATTACATACCGGAAGAAATAAAACATTTATATGACATGATTGATGTGAATATCTATCAAGAAAACATTTTTCACACTAAATGCAAACTTCGGGAATTCGACCTAGATCATTATTTGTTTGGATATACAAAAAACTCGTTAAGCGCTAAGGAAATGGAGAACATAACAAGCAAACTGCAACAAGAAATGAACGAAATTTTTTATGGGAAAAATATAAATCCTGGGTCAATAAGACCGCATTAATACAATTTCACCGAAAAAGTTGAAACAAATAAACATACAAAATAGTGTGTTTATTTGTTTTTACATTTACACTGTAAGAAAGTATAAATTCCTAGCTGAAAGCTCATTCGACGTAGTAGGAATGTTAGAAATACAGTATAAGTAGAGCTCGCCAATCGGCGAGTTTTCTTTATTGATTTGACAATACTAGGAATCCTTTTTAATCCGATAAACTATTTCGCTATATGAGAATTCTAATAAAATGAGAAAATATGCGGTATTATATCCTTATTTTACTTTTTTAACAAAACAATAACTTGCCGTAATACAGCAAGTTATTGTTAGAAATATCTTGATAAAAATTTCCGATGCTGAAGGATATCCTTCTTAAAGACGATCATCTTCCCAGGCTCTGTCGTAATCTTTTATATTGCTTTTATCTTTTAAAGTATCTTTTAATGGAGTCTTTGTAAACTTCTTATCAGTATTATTTTCTATCCGATCTCTTGGTGTGACTGTTTCTTCCTTCCTCACTTCTATTTCCTCCTACTGTTTGTTTTACAATGATTCATGATGATCGTTCAATGAGTTGTCAAAGAACCCTAAAGCACATTTCACTCCTTCTTGAATATCATTTGTCTCGTATGCGGCCAAGTCTTCAAAGGTAATTTTCAGCTTTACATTCTCTAATTCATAACCGCTGTCCAAGTCAATATTCAAAAGGACCTCGTATCCATCAGCATTAACGCTCGTTTCAATAATGTTGAAGGTTTGAATAGATGTACCTGTTTCGTATTGAATGGGCTCTAGAAAATCTGCCATAAAAATATCACCTTTTTCATTTGATCTAATATCACAGATATAGCTTGCTCAAATTCTTTTTTCTTTACACTGTAAGAAAGTATAAATTTCCAGCCAGAAGTGAATTCGACGTGGCCGGAAATTTTAGGAACACAGTATAAGTACAACTACGTCTTTGTCTTCGCCCAAGGCTCGCCAATCGGCAAATTTTCTTTATGAAAAAACACTTGATCCTTTGTTTTTTACGATTTTTTGTTTTTTTGGTTTTATGAAATTATTACGGTGAATGAAATTATGTGTTTCTGCATACTTATGCCTTCTACCTCCCTTTCCTTTTATTTTTAGTTGCTGATTCGACAATTAATACAGCTGCCGGAATACCGGCAGCCCATAAGCTTCATTTTATATTTTAACTTTTATCCTGCTTTCCTCTCTCTATGTCACTTTCATCTCCTAGAAACCCATCCATTATTAAAATCCCGATTTACGAGCTAACGGTTCGACGATTGTTTGCAAAATGAAGCATAGGATTTTCCATATATGCTTTCGATGTTTTGGTAAGTGCTGTACATACACAAAACTGTACTCATTTTCCTGCTCCGCCCCCCGGCTTCTCTTGAATCGACCAGCCCCTGCACTAAAATGACCTATATAGTTATTTTGAACGACCTCTTCAAGAATAAGGTAAGACAACATGCGATAAAGCCCTTTCCTTTTATCAAGCGACGTATTATAACCTAGGATCGGAGTTGTTAAGATCCCGTCTCTCGTAAAAAAGCCAATGGCACCATCTATTTTCCCATCCTTTTTCAACACCCTGTATTCCAATAAATGATGCTTGAAAGCATTTAAATAATATTCTTCCGTGAAAATAGGGTTATGCTCTGAATATTTTTCTATATACAGCTGATTGTATAATTTTCTTACCATTTTTATCTCATCTTCAGTAAGAGCATTCTGATTTAAGATTTCATAGCCGCTGTTTCTTAATAATCGTCTGTCATTATTCAAATCCTTTCGAGATTTCCGGTTCATTTTTTGCAGCTTTTCTGGATAACAAAGGTATACAGAACGAGCAAATAATGGACAAAATCCTAATCCGGAAAGACATGAGAAAAGCTCAGGATATAAACGGCGATTCAATGAACGAAACATAATTGCATGCGCAGGGAATTTTTCTTTCAAGAATAGAGCGATGTGTTCTAATTGCTTATGAGTCAGCTGATGATATAGGTTTGTAGATAAAAACCAATTATTTACTATAACTACTTTGTTGATTTGACTCCGTTTAAACCAGTGCCCCATTATCTGAATCGGAAGTAACAAAAGCTTCTCTAATAAGGGATTCTTAAGTTCCCAAAGCTCCTCTTTTGCATAAGAAATATAATGGGTATAAGGAGAACAAACATACGAATTTTCATATTCCTCATCATTTATTGTCAGAGGCAGAAGTAAGTGATCCACTTCTAACATATATGTCTTTGTATTGACATTCTGTATGAAGTACTTTGCTCCATTCCTAAGAATAGGGGTAAAATAATCTCTTATATAGTGACCATCCTGTTTGGTGGACCAATCAATTTCATGCAAGGTGGATTTGTCATGGAGTTTGATATGCATATAACACCTCAACTTAAAATCCTTTCAATTCGCTTTAGCTTTTTTTCAGAGGGCAGTATATCATATTCCGAATAAAAAATTGTCGGTCTTTCGCACCCTGCATCCCTCCACAAACGGTACAGTTCTTCACCTACAGCATTTTCAATGCTTGACCTATTGTCATCCCTTTTTATCTTTAATTTTATTTCAATGAATAGATTGGGATGTTGGATAACTTTAAATTCTTCAATATCGGCGGCTGCCAGCATGACAGCCCTTCGAATAAAATCTGGAAACAAACTAATCTCTTTGGCGGTTGTTTTTCCTCTCCCTATAAAGACATCATCACATCGACCATCGATTCTCTCTAGAGCAAGAAAAGGTGATCCGCAGGAACAAGGCTGTTTCTTTTCAATCAACAGATCATTTAAACGATAACGAATAATGGGTTGTGTTTTACGACTGAAATCCGTAATAATTGGAATGAATATCCCTCGTCCCTTATCTACGTACTCCTTGTCTATATAGACAAGGTCTTCGTTCATATGAAGAATTCCTTGTTTGCATGTAGTAGCTAAAAATCCTTCTGTGCACTGATAAATTTGATGCATCACCTGTCCGAAGACAGATTGCATATATTTTTTATCAAGATCTTCAAGAACCTCTGCTACTGATATAACCTTTTTAGGAGCTATATGTATGTGTCCCTCCTCTTTCCATTCCGCAATTTTACGCAGCATAGAAGGTGGAGCTATCAATATAGTAGGTCGTATTTCGTTCAGCCTTTTGATATGAGTTTCAAAGTAATCCAATAGATCAAAAAAGTGAAATGAAATCCGTTTGTTTTTCGTTGTTTCATACAGATTACTATTTGCTCGCAAAAAAAACGCAATCTTTTGCTTCTTTAAAATGCTAGAGGGAAGAACCTTTGCTAAGATACTCCCCGCCCACAAATAACGTTCCTCTTCCGAAACTAAGAATAGCCCCCTATTTCCACTTGTACCGGAAGACAATCCAATTGTGATATTGTGAATCGTAGGAGAAAAATTCCGTGTACGCTCTGCTTCAAATGCAACCTGGAATGCTTGTTCTTTTGTAATCCCTGCTGTATTTAAGCTATCGAAGTGTTCCATCATGATTTTTTTATCAATAATCGGAAGCTGCTCCCATTGTTGCGACGAAACTTCATTCATATATGGCTGATACATATTTTTATAGAAAACAGAATGTTGCAGCACAAACTGCATATGCTTTGCTATTCGTGCATTTTGAAAGTTTCGCAGCTGCTCCTCTATCTTAAGTCCGGTCCTGTACTTAGTTTCGATGTATTTTTGGAGAATTTTCAAGTTATTCATACACGATACCTTCTTGAATCTTTCTCCATGTGTACTCACAGTGCGTAGGCAATATTTCCAACTCAGAATTTTGCTTTGCTAAATGATGAAGCTTCATAATATTCTTTTGATAAGAAACTACATCAGCAGTTAAGATATTGGCAATTGCGCTTGGATAAATTAAATTTTGATACGTTTTGCTTAGCCACACCGCATCTGCGCAGAGGAAAACTTGCTTTCCGCTCGTCAGCGTAACGAATATCCCTAATTGTCCAATTGCATGTCCTGTCACATCTACTGCAAATACTGTACCATCTCCCCACACATCATGCCCGGCAATAAAGGGATAAAACTGAGACGGGAGCTCTACAGAAGCCTGCTGGTCAAGAAGTTTCATCCTATCCTCTATGTTAGAGGGAAGGGTATCTAGCAAGCAGCCCTTTCGTAAGGCCGCAAACTTGCTAATGCCCTGAATATCCGCATATGCTTTATGAAATGTTAGGATAGTTGCATCAGGAAAATCCTTCAGCCCTGCCGTGTGATCGCCATGGAAATGAGATAAAATGATGTAGCGAATTTCATCCGGTGATATGCCATCCTGGAGAAGCTGATTTTTAATAGATTGTTGTTCTTGAAAAAAGACAGGCGTTAATTTGGCGTATATAGAATAAGGAAAGCCTTTTGTTGCCTCCATAAAGTGCCTCGCATATCCTGTGTCAAATAAGATGTACCCATATTTATCATGATGAAGCAAGGCAACAATCGCAGGAAACTTCACCTGCTTCCAGCCGCCTTTCGCATATGCAATTCTTTCAGGGTGTGTACAATACCCGCATTCATATAATTTTAGTCTCGTAATGCCCATGTGTATTCCACCATTCTACAAAGTGTTGAATTCCCTCTTCTATACTGACCCTTGGAAGGTAGCCAAGTTCAGTTGTTGCTTTCTTAATATCCAACGTTTGACTTTTTGACAACACACTTACTGTATATTTGGTAAGAAGCGGTTCTTTGCCAAACAATATGGTTTTGGAAAGCAGCTCTAACACGTTCGCTATCATAAAAGCCTTTCGAAACGAAATATGTTTATAACGAAACTCCCGCCCGAGACGATGCATGACAGTTTCAATTACAGAATAGAGATTTACACGCACACCATTTGTAATATTATATTTTTGTCCCAATGTATATGTCGGAGAGTCCATACAAAGTAATAAAGCATCTACAACATTTTCTATATATGTAAGATCGATTAAAACCTCATCACCTCCAATTTTTGGGAACATACCTTTTTCGCATACCTTGATGAGACGAGGAAGAATAGCATTGTCCCCCGGGCCAAATAAAGCTCTTGGTCGAATAGTGATAACAGGAAACCCCTCGCGATGAGCAGCGTCTACTTCTTGTTCCGCTAAATATTTAGTATGGGCATAATGATTTACAAATGTCCTCGGTAAAGAATCCGTTTCTTTCACATTTTGTCTCCCATTATAGTAAAAATAAAGACTTGGTGTAGACACATGGATAAGACGTTTCACAGCGGCGTGTTTGCTTCCTTCGATGACGTTCTTTGTACCAATGACATTCGAAAGGTAAAAATCCCGATATTTCCCCCATGGAGAAGAGAGCGCTCCGCTATGAAACACATAATCTTTATCTTTGCATACGGACGCGATAGCCGCTTTATCTTCTAAGGAACAAGGGATAAATGTAATGCCGTCCCTCTCAAGATCGCTTCCGATCTCTGTATTTCTGCCAATTGCTGTTACCTCATAACCTAAGCTATGCAGCCTAAGTGCCAGCTTTTTTCCTAAAAAACCAGTCGCTCCTGTTACTAACATCCTCATACTTATTCACCGTCCCAGGAAATATCATACGTTGTTTGCTGCAATAGGGAGATGTTTCTCTTTCTACTTTCTCTCCAAAGTTTACATACGCTATAAAATTGATAAAAAAACGGCTTTTTGTCCCTATGTAAGTAGGTAATGTCCCGATGGGAAGTAATCACTTGAAACCAACGCTTTCTAACTTTTACATCCCGCAGGAACGAACCTCCGTATAAGAGCAAAGCTAAAGTAAGAGCCATTTTTGTTTCTTTATTGGGAAATAACACATCTTCTGTATTTGTTCCTACAAATACAGAAACAATATCGCTGGAAAACAAATGTAACCCACTGGTTGTTCTTGGATTGCATTCAATCGGATACACCTTACCATCCTTTGTTACGATAAAATCAAAAGCAATTTGACCAGAATACTTCAGCTTTTCAACGAGTATTGAAACAAATGAAAAAATAGGATCACATTCTGTATGTTGAAACGCAATGGTTGCCCCAAGACCAGCTGTAAATTCTGTTTGATATACAGAATGGGCAAGAAGCTTGCCGGTTTTTGCAATTGTATAAGAGCAATATTGAGTTCCATCTAGCTTTTCTTGAATGAGCCACCCTACCCCTAAAGGCTTTTCCTGCGATAATAACTCTGATTTTGTAACAAATCGAACGCTATCTGAGAAACGGGAATATACTGGTTTCAAGACAAACTCTTTTATATGAAGCTGTTCTATTTTTTCTTGATAGGAAAAGGAACCATCCGTTTCTATTGTAACTGGCGCATCCCACCCGAATTCATTTGTAAAACGGATAAATTCAGCCTTATTGTGAAGTACATTTAATGTGTCGATATCATCTACTAGCACACTGCAGTACGATTCGAAATATTCCTTGTACTTTGCAATATAAAATGTTTCCTCGCAAGTAGGAATAATCAGATCAATATGATAGTCTTCAATTATTTTTGTCATGGTCTGAACAAACAAGGCTGTCTCAAACTTCGGGGAAGGGACCTGCAAGAATTTCTTCACCGCATTTGACACCTTTGTTACCGCATAAGAGCAACTGTCCGCAGCATACACTTGTAAGCCTTGAGATTGCAGCAGTCTGCATAAATGCAAAGTTACTGGTGCTCGAGCACCAGTAACCAAAATGTTTTTAGGTTCACAACTAGTACTCAAGCAAAACTCCTCCAATGGACAAGCCAGCTGATGTGCCTAATAGGAATACTGTATCTCCACGCTTAATTCTTCCTTGTTTTACCCCTTCGTAAAAAGCCAGCGGAATAGATACGGAAATCATATTTCCATAATTCTCAATAATTTTCATAAATCTATCTTCCGAGATTCCAAGTTTTCTTCGAATCAAATTCATAGCAGGACCACTTGCCTGGTGCGGGACAACCATGGAAACATCGTCTAGAGAAAGGTTTGTGCCTTGAAATACCTTTTCTACAAAGTCAGGAAGAAGTTTCAAAGATAACTTGAATATAGCCGGGCCATCCATATCGAATAAAAAATCCTCTTTTGTTTCTTCATTATATCCTCTTGGATGAATCATAGTACCGCCCCCACGAATTTCAGACAAATGCGCACCAGCACTATATGTCTCCATATGGGAAAAAATAATGCCAGCAGTGCCACTTGCCGATTTTGAAATTACCATAGCAACGGCACCATCTCCGAACAATATACTGCTTTCATTCTGTCCCCAGTTTAATCCCACAGAAGAAATTTCTGAAGAAACTAATACTATGTTTTTGTATCTTCCTGCTTCAATCGCATACGAAATCATATCAAGTGCTGTTACCCAGCTCAAACAAGTGGAGTTTACATCAAAGCATGGAATTCCCGAATGCTGAAGTCCCAATTGTTCCTGAATAAGGGAAGCTGTAGAAGGAATTGCCTGCTGTACTGTTCCGCTGCCAGAAATAATACAATCAATATCACAAAATGTAAGTCCAGCATCCTTCACCGCCTTTTTAGCTGCCTCCGCACCCATAAAAGATGAAGTTTCTCCATCTACGTAGTACCGTATTTTGACCCCGGTTTTACCTTCTGACCAGCCCTCTTTCGTACCAATGATAGCATCTACTTCCGCAGAGGTTACCTTTCTTTTTGGCAAATACATGCCCATACCTACTATTCTGATGTTACGTCTCATAATTCAACTTCCTTTTCTACATTCATAACTCCATTATATACAATTACCAAAAAAGTGGTTGTTTTTTGATGTGTTTCAATGACTATAAATAGACCCAATCCATTCAATTCACAAAAAAACATTAGGAAATCCAGAGAAAACTGGCATATTCAATCATTTTTTATAACATGCATGTTATAAAAAATGGAATAGTTGTAATAATGTTCATAGAGAAATTATTCTGACAACAACTCTTCTAAACTTAAGGAAGAATTTTTTTCCTTATAAAGGGAATTGGTTGTGAATTTTATAACGAGGTGAATAATATGACATTACAACGTACATTTATTATGGTTAAGCCTGACGGTGTAAAACGAGGTTTGATTGGAGAAATCGTAAAACGTTTTGAACAAAAAGGGTTTCAGTTATTGAGAGCTGAGCTTATGGTAATCGAAAAAGAAAAAGCGGAACTTCATTATATGGAACATAAGGAAAAACCGTTTTTTGGGGAATTGGTGGATTTCATTACATCTGGTCCTGTCTTTGCAATGGTATGGGAGGGAGAAAACATTATCCAAGTCTCCCGCCTTATGATAGGAAGCACATCCCCTGAAAGTGCAGCTCCTGGGACTATTAGAGGAGACTTTGCAAACAGTAAACAAGAAAATATTATTCATGGTTCCGACTCTATTGTAAGTGCTGAAAGGGAAATTGCAAACTTGTTTGAACCATTATTAACACGTTTTTCAAACCAAGACTTACCATATGATGAGCAAAGAAAAACCATCTAAAATTTCAGACGGATATGCTTGAATTGATCGAGGAGGGACTTACAAGGTTTCTCCTTATACATTGAAAAACAAGAGTTGGGGCAGATTTTAATATCATTTTAGAAGATTCGGGTGTATTTACATAAATAGTTTCTAGAGAAGTGGTCATTCTAACATAAAAAGGGGGTTGCTATCTTGAAACATAAAACAGATAAAATAGATGAAACAAGCGCAGGGTTAAACCAGATTATTGAAATTATTAATGCTAAAGGAGATGAAGGTGAACTTAAAGAGATTATTAGCAATACAAAAATAATATCCCATGAGGAAAAAGACAAAACTCTCAAATAACTAAAGGGGCGGTTGGCGGCACTATGAGCTTTTTGTCAACAACTGCCTTATTTGTTTCCGGGTAACCTCATTGACCTCCTTTCAATCTCTCGTATCCCTTCAAGCAAAGTAAACAATGGAAATGTCAAAATAAACTATAGAGAAAAAAAGAAAGTTTATAACCAGTGAAGATATCTCGCTTAAATGCAGGAGGATTTTTATGAAAGATAATACTATAGATACAGTAAGTCCAGAAATGAAACAGCAAATTGAACATACAATCCATGGCTTGACATTCACAAAAAACTTCCGGTCTGCCACAGCAGAAGAATGGTATGTTTTTCTTCCCGGATTTCAAGATTATCGAACAGGAGGAGCCGCGGGAAAAGCGATTATTCACTATAATCTTTATGGCAATCGAGATGTGTTTATCAATACAACTGTTATCCTAGATGATCCCGCCTTACATAATACAACTCTCCACCCTCTTGTTTATGCCATTGCAGATGAACTGGTCAATCGCTTAGTTGGATATGCCGACACTCTCCTCTCCGTTCATGCTGGTGAAAACTCATTTGAGGCTGCATATAGACAATAGAGAAATCCCCCTTACATGGAATTAAAAAGGCATAATCACCTCAACAAATGAGGAGTTATGCCTTTTTTGGCAATATTTTAAACAGGATAGGTCTCTAAATACAGCTTAGTCACTTTACCATCTGTTTCTAAATAACCATTATTCAACTCAATTCGTTGTTCTCCTTCTTGCCCTACAAATGCTTCTATACGATCTTCAACTGTATTATTACCCGAAAACATATTAGCGATGCGGATGATTGTTTCAACAGTTTCAGCATCCTTTTGGTCAGTTGTTAATTCAAGAAATACTGTATTACCATTTATACCCAACATACCTGTTATTCCTTTATCGTTTTTAAAGGAAATTCCATTCTCTTTAAAGCTTATATCGAATTTCAATTCTTCCAGCAACATAATTAAATCTTTACTCACCTGAACTAAATTGGTGTTTACTTGATCCAGTGTTTCTACATTTTGTCCTATAGCATCTTTTATTTCCTTAACAGAAGCAGTCAACTCATCACTTATGTTAGATACTTTTTCAATTGATTCATCAGAACAACCTGTACTCACAATAAGTATAGATCCAGAAAGGAAAAAAACCAAAAAGACTTTACGCATGGATCTTATATTGTTTTTTAGAGACATCATTTTCTCTCCTTATCGTTTACATCTATTTGAGACGATTCTTAGCCACATTCTTCACTATATTATTTTTTAAAACTTGAAGCTGTTCACAAATGGATAGATCTACAAACATATATATAATCAACAACTTTTTTATCTAGGAGGCAGATATGTCAAGTTCACGTTATCCAGGTGCAAAGCCATCCCTCATTGTACGCAAATTGCATCCAGAGAATCAAGAAACACCGATACATTTTATTACTGGAGATGAAATCGATCATAAAATGTTCTATAGGAGAAATCATTTCTCTTATCCAACACTTACTTATTCAAACTATTGGCTGCCCATAAACGGCTCGGTTGTATCACCGAGAATATTTTCCGCGCAAGACATCCTTAAGTTACCTTCAAGAACAATCACAGCTGTCCTAGAATGTGCTGGAAATAAGCGTAGTTTCTTCGAGCCAAAGGTATTTGGTGAACAATGGGAAAATGGTGGTATTAGTCAAGGACGATGGAAAGGGGTTCCCCTAAGGACCCTTCTTGAATTAACAGGAATACAAGCAGGTGCAACAGAAGTTGTAGTGGAAGGTTATGATTATGGCAAGAGAACTGACCTAGATAACATCTATACTTACGCCAGGAGCCTGCCTTTGGAAAAAGCTCTTCACCCTGATACCATAATTGCTTATGCATATAACGATCAACCTATTCCTTTTAAGCATGGTTACCCGTTAAGATTAATTGTTCCACAATGGTATGGAATGGCCTCCGTAAAATGGATTAAGCAAGTTAGTATCGTTGATTCCCCATTTAAAGGGCCGTTTCAGTCGATTGATTACATGTATTATCCAAACAAAGAGAATGATGATAATTCTTTCCCTGTCACAACAATAAATGTGAATTCTACTATACAGCGACCTCTAAACATGGAAGTTCTCGACACTGGCAAGCATATCATTAAAGGTATTGCTTGGACAGGTAAGGGAGTTATTTCAAAGGTTGAGATTAGTACGGATTTCGGAAAAACTTGGTTATATGCAAATATTATGAATCAAGATCAGGAACGCTATAGATGGTTTTCCTGGTCATACGAATGGGTTGTATTGGAAAAAGGGGATTATACAATTATGGTCAAAGCAACCGATTCGCATAATCAAAGCCAACCTACCAGCCCATTCTGGAATAGAAAAGGATATGGTTATAATGCTATAACTAAAATTAAAGTTAAGATTGAATAATCGCCTAGAAAACTCCTTTTGTATATGTAAACAAAGGGAGTTTTCTTGGTATTCCTATTTATCAAAAGTGGCGGGTCCTTCGGAAAGAGATAAATCCCCTTTTTACATAATAAAAATATCCTATACGTGCGAGAAGTCCCCATTGTTCTTCACAATATACATACGCTTCGCTGTTTGAGACGATTTTAATCTTAGCTCAGCTTCCTGCTCCAATTTTTAAAGTTTACCAATTATTTTTTGTGCGATAAAATAATTTGTATTAAGGAAACATTTTAGGTTTAGCGCATATAATACAAAAGTCTAAGATCAAACATACAAATTTTTTTGTCCTTATTTTTTACCCAGGGCAAAAAAATTTTATAAGGGAAAATCGAATATGTAAAGAGGAGGAGTGCCCGGGTGATTATTCAATCAAAAGCAAATAAAAAAAGATGGTTATTTCCATCTCTCATTGTTTTAATGCGTGTTCTCTTCGGAGTTGGTTGGCTATTAGCTGGAGTAACCAAAATTTCCGAAAAATTATGGTTTAAAGAGCCAGGTATATTTCTGAATGAATATTTAGTCAGTTCCTTAGGGAAATCAAATGTCCCATTGTTTTATAAGGTTTTCATTCAAAACGTGGCATTAAAATACGTAATGATCTTAAACTATGTTATCCCTATCGTTCAAATTATTCTTGGTGTACTTATTATAATAGGCTTACTTACTATACCATCAATCTTAATCTGTCTTTCCATGCACATTAACTTTATACTTTCTGGCAATATGAACTTAATAAGTCTTGTTCTTTATACAAGTGCATTTACTTTAATTATTTTTAGAACAAGTATTTATCATTTAAGTTTAGATAAGTATTTTCATTTGGATATTCTGTTTACTGCGAAAATATCTGTGTTATCTAAAAAGGAAAAAATACTCAGTAACACTTAGCTTATTGCCATTAGTGAAATATATCTATTAACATTACAACAATCCAACATAGCAATCCAAAAATATTAAATAGTATAAACAAATATAACAAGATTCTACTAACCTTCAATATCTCTACTCCTTTACTTATTGATATTAGCGGTTATTTCTAATAATTATATTCTAGAATAACCTTAACATTCTACCTAAGTATCTAATAAAAAGCCGTCACTTCAAAATTTGTGACGGCCTTTTATTTATACTATTACAACAAATAGGGTTAGATTCGACAAATCTAGATTTCAGTAGTGTTGTATCATCCAGAAGCCTTACATTTTACTAAACTTATGCACAAAAACGTAAAAAATGCTAACCATTAAAGTTGGACATGCATATACTACCAATGTAACAAAGAAACTTAATAGAGAGGTGAATATGATGGGATATGGATATGAGAAACACGATGACGAATGCAAAAAATGCTATGACTATTCTTACGAAAAGTACTACATGAAGAAATGTTATTGCAAATGTTGTTACGAACCTTATTACCCAAAAGATGATAGTTATAAATCAGGCTACGACCATAAATCTGATTATGGCTATGATTATAAATCAAGCTACGACCATAAATCTGATTATGGCTATGATTATAAATCAGGCTACGACCATAAATCTGGTTATGGCTATGATTATAAGAAAGACTACGATCATAAATCTGATTATAACTGTGGTTGTAAAAAGCGCTACTACTAATCCAATCTGAGTGGGCTGGTGAACATGATAGTTTTGATTAAAACCAAAACTATCATGTTTTACTTTTTATTGATGAATTCAATTATATTTTCATTTTCAAAAGGTATTAGTCAAGATTAAGAGTTTGAAATAATAAATGCGAATACGGATGCTGGAATTGTTGAAAATCCCACTCCAGCTGAGTCAAAGTTTCCACGAGCTCCCCTTGATACATAACAGAAATCCGGTCACATAATTGTTGTGCGGATTGCAAATCATGCGTTATGAACAAATAGGCGATTTGCTTTTCTTTTTGAATGCGTTTTAACATCTGAATGATAGATGCTTGAGATGGCTGATCTAGGCTGGCGATGGATTCATCAAAGATAATGAGTTCTGGCTGCACAGCTAGGGCCTTGGCAATACACACCCGCTGTTTTTGACCTCCACTTAATTGATGTGGATACCTAGATAAAAAGGAACGATCAAGCTCCACTAATTTCAGAAGTTCCACACATAATTCTTTGCGATTATTTTCTTCTGGAAAATAATTGCGAAGCGGTTCTTCTAGAATCTCACTTACGCACATTTTGGGATATAGCGAGGCGGATGAATCCTGCAGCACGAGTTGCATTCGTTTGTAAAGTTGACGTTTCTTTATTTGCTTCCCATTAACGGCTTGTCCACTCAGTAGAATTTGACCTGATGTTATGGATTCCAAGTTCATGATAAGTTTGGCTAGCGTGCTTTTCCCGCTTCCGCTCTCCCCCACTAATCCTAGACTTTCCCCTTTTTCCACTGTTAGGTCCACCTGTCGGACAGCTTGTAGAGTCGGACATTGCTGGAACCACAATCGTCTTGGTCCTATTGGATATTCTTTTGTGACATGACGTAATTCAAGCAGTGTCATCTAATAATCGCACCTCGATCCATCTGGATAACGCGATCAGCAAGCCTCTTTACACTTTGTTGATCGTGAGAGATAAGCAAAACTGCCAACCCAAAATCATGTTGCAATTTCTTCAGTAAGGATAAAACCCTTTCGCGATTGATCACATCCAGAGCAGTTGTCGGCTCATCAGCAATGAGTATCTTCGGCTGTAAGCTTACCATCATTGCCAATAAAACTCGTTGACGCATACCTCCGCTTAATTGAAAGGGGTAAGAAGCTAAAATAGATTCTGGATCTGTAAATCCAACTTGTTGTAACAGTGAACATAAATACATGTCTAACTCTTTTTTGCTAGTGCTCTGTTTCCGTTGTAAGACTGTTTCCACCATCTGTTTTCTGACCGTACGAATCGGATTTAACCCATTTAAAGAGTGTTGGATTAGCAGAGCAATCTCTTCACGCCGAAGCTGCTGCCAATCATGAATATTATAAGTAAGAATATCTCTATCTTGATAAAAAACCTGACCATTTGTCACCCTCGATCCCGCTTCCAATAACCCAACAATAGCATGTGCCGTCAAACTTTTCCCGCATCCGCTGGGACCAGTAAGAGCGACTATCTCTCCCGGACATACTTGAAACGATACATCTTGGACAATTGGTCTCCACTTGCCATCATGCTGACAAGAAATTTCTAACTGTTCAATGCGTAACAGAGAATTAGCAAATGTTGTCACTTCACACCTCTTTTGGAATGGCTGAACTCGCTTTTTGATACGGTTCACTGATTAATTGGCAACACAAAACAAAAAACAAAATGGCCAGACCTGGAAAAATCATTACATGAGGAGCCAATTGAAAATATGCCGTAGCATCACGCAACATCACACCCCATTCTGGCGTCGGCGGCTGAGGGCCTAATCCTAAAAAGGAAAGTCCTGCAATCAACAGGACAATCCTGCCCATATCCAATGCCCCAAAAATGACGACAGGCGAACCAATTTGCGGGAAAATATAACGCCGCATGATACGCATGCGTGAATTCCCTGACATCTGAGCTGACAGGATATACTCCTCTTGGCAAATATTTAGAACAAGACTGCGAATGAACCGAACATAATTAGCCCACCGAACAATAGTGATGGCTAGAATTAAATGAAACAGACCTGGTCCTAATATACCGACAATCGCGATAGTCAATACAATATCAGGAATAGCCAGTGTGCTATCGACCATCCGCATAAAAAAATAATCAGTACGTCCGCGTAAGTATCCCGTTAATAGCCCGATAGGAAAACTAATTAGCAAAGTTAACAGCATAATCAAAAACGAGGAGGTCACGCTGATTCTGATTCCGTACAGGATCCTTGATAATATGCAACGTCCCAAGTGATCTGTGCCGAACGGATAGATCCAAGTGGGCGGTGATAATCTATTAAAAAGATTAACTGTTAAAGGATCGTGAGGCGCAATAAGTGGAGCAAAAACACCCAATAACATAATCAATATAAGCAATCCAACCCCTGCTAGCAAACTTCTATTAGTGGTAAATAAAATCTTTTTCATGAAATGGACCTCCTATCAAATCCGTAGACGCGGGTCTATAAGTACAGAAATAAAATCAACAAGAATGTGGATAATCACAAACAAAAAAGAGGATAAAATGACATAGCCTTGAATGATAGGATAATCCCGAAGCTGAATTGCTTTCATAATGTATTTACCCAAACCCGGCCAGGAAAAGATTGACTCAACAATGATACTTCCGCCCAACATAAACGCAAAGCTCGTTCCTAGCATCGTCACAATAGGCAGGACGGCATGCCGAAAAACTTGAAATAATAAAATCCGGCTGTTTGATAGTCCTCTTGCCTTCGCTGCTTTTACAAAACTTTGATTCATCATCTCCAACATACTGGATCGTAATATACGGGCGTAAACAGTACCCATTCCTAATCCAAGTGTCAAGGCCGGTAAAACAAGATGCTTCCAAGAACCACGCCCCATTGGGGGCAACCATCCATACCGGACAGAAAAAACATAAATACATAAAAATCCAAGCCAGAAGGAAGGAATGGAAGAGCCTAAAAGAGCTATGACTCTCCCCATTCGATCCAGCCAGCCAGTAGAATAAATAGCAGTGGAGATCCCTATAATTAAGGTAACTGACATCATCACCAGCAATCCAGCAGCAGCCAGTTCAATAGTTGCCGGTAACCGTTTAAGCAGCTCCTCTAATACAGGTTCCTTAGAAACATAGGAGATTCCCCACTGCCACGTAAAAATATCCATAATCCACTGTACGTATTGGCTCCCTAGCGACTCCGTTAATCCCAACTCTTTGCGTACCGCACTTAATGCTTCTTCAGACGCAGGAATGTCATTCTTTGTGAGCAAGATATAGGCGGGGTCGCCCGGAGCTAACCTCAACAGCAGAAAAGTAAAGGTAGCGGTGAACAATATCACAAATAACAATTGCGCAATATGTTTTATCCAGAAGCGTACCATTCAGTTTCTCACTTCTTCACATCAACTTGTGCGTTATTATAGTAATACTCAATTGGAAGAGGAGTAAAGCCTTTGACTCCACTTCTAACAGCAAAAATCGTCTTAGGATGAACGATAAACGATTGTGGGAAATCCTGATTAATCTGTTCTTGAATTTCTACAGCCAATCCGTTACGTTTTGTAGCATCACTTGTTTGATTCAGTTGATCAATCATGCTGTCTAGGGCAGGTGAGACATAGTGGCTCACATTCGACTCACTAGTAGAACGATAGAAAATGTTTAAGAAATATTGTGGATCGCCCGTGTGTGCCGTCAACATGCTGTACATGGATAAATCCCAATCTTCATTAGCTAAGACTTCGTCGATATTCTCCACTTGGCGAAGCTTTACTTGTATGCCCGCCTTTAGCAATTCATTTTGAATGATCTCTGCCATGACGGATAGCTCTGGTCGTTGCGGAAAAGTTAACATCTTTACTTCAAATGGTTTCCCTTGTTTTTCCCATATGCCCTTTGCATTTTTCTCCCAACCGCCTTGCTTCATCAATTGGTCGATTGTTTGCGTTTCTTTGACTTTTTCCACCTTACCGAATGGCAAGACTTCGGCAAACGGGCTTTTCGCCTCCGTTCCTTCTCCCTTCATAACCGAGCTGACAATAGCTTTGCGCGGGATGGACATATCGACAACTTTTCGATAAGCCAACTCTTTAAATAAAGGAGACTTCATATTAAACAGCAACATGTGCGTCCGCAGAGACGGAGCGGTTAAAACTTCGATGTTTTTATCCTTCTTCAATAATTCGGTAGAATCAACTGGAATATCCGTTGCAGCATCAACATCTCCAGATTGCAGAGCCATTAATCTTGTATTTCCATCGGCAATATATTTGATTGTCACTTTTGATAAGCGCGCTTTTTCTCCCCAATAATCCTCATATCGCTCTACAACAAGCGACTCGTCTTTATTGAATTTCTTGATTTTGAAAGCACCTGTAAGAGCAGGATAGCTGAGCTTATTTTCGATTGTTTCTGTATCAACAATGATAGTAGAAGGATCAGCCAAGTGTGGGATCAAGGCTGCATTTGGCTGATCGGTCACGATTTTCAGTTGATTTGGAGCCAATACTTCTATTGATTTCACTTGCAATAAATCCTTTGCTTTTTGGTCTTTTTCTATTGAGCGCAGCAAAGAATTTTTCACACTTTCTGCATCCATTTTCTTCCCGTTGTGAAAGCGTACATTTTCCTGTAGGGTAAATACCCATGTCGTTTCATTTTCTTGCTTCCACTCTTTTGCTAACCAAGGCTTTGGCTCCAGTTGTTCATTTAATTTTACTAAAGTTTCACCCACACCAGAGCGCATGATCTCCCAGCTATCGCTGCCATGTGGATCAAGACTTGCTGGACTCCAGGCGAAAGCCATCGTCAATGTTTTACTAGAAGCTGTATTTGCGGAGGTTTCTTTTTTATCCGTTTTTGTTGCTTCAGGCGATGCAGCACATCCGACTAGTGATAGCGTGAAAACAATGGTAGTCATCCAGATAACCCATGCATGTTTTTTGTTCCTACTTCTTCTCATGTACAATCCTCCATTTGCGATTTTTTACAAATAAAAAAGCATCTCTGCCTATTATAGGAGGTCAGAAATGCTCAGTAAGTTAACATACGAAATAAGACTTATTATGTCTATGTAGTCCAAATGCAGTATTAGTCCAGACATATGGTCATTAGTGCATACTAACCACCTTCCTAGTATCCCGTAGGTCAAACAGTGATGTTAAAATAGGCTGGTCTCCTGACTAAGGGTATATCTTTCAGACCTTCCCAGGCATAACCCAGTAATTTTTCTGAAAATTATCAGCATAATGTGCTGATCCCCAACACAGTGGCGGGTCCGTGTCGGATTGTAACCGACTTCCCATTTAAGCAGATAAAACCTAAAATAGTTGTATCTTGCACCCATTTTCAAAATATGAAATTTTCAAATGAAACTCTATTCAATAGTTCTCTAAAACTGTCTGTAAAAATTTAAATATTTTTAATATTAGTAAACGTAAATACCAGAATTCCTTCCTAATTCTATTGCTTGGGTTTTATCTTGTCAACAAATGTTTGACTAGCTTAGAATGGATTAATTGTAATTATTTTTTTATAATAATTATATTTCAGTAAATGAAATTATTTTTTACATGGTGTAAAATATTATGGTAATTGAAATTATACAATGCTTGAAATCTATAAATCCTTCTTGATAAAGAAACCACGCCGATTGGCGAAGACAGATGCGTAGTTGCACTTGTACTTCGCTCCTAAAATTTCCAGATGCATCAAATCCGTTTCTAGCGGGAAATTTACCTCTTACTAAAGTAAAACAAAAAGAAATACTGCCTCCCTAGATAGGAGATCCAGTATTTCTTTTTGTTTTACTGATTTTTAGAATATATCGTCTAATGAGTAACTTTAAATAATTAAAAGCAAACTGTTTTTTAACCCCTTTATAACTTTCCTCGTACCTCTTATAGTTCATGCACTTTTATTCAGATTAGCACTTATACTTGTTTTTGTTTTATTGCTTCCTGTGTAATTAAGGATTAAACAAAATAGAGAAAAAGCAGCTAATAATACAAATCCTAAAAAATAACTTCCACTTGCATCCTTTACCAGGCCAAGGACAATAGGAGGAAAAAAGCCTCCAATGCCTCCGATGGCACCTACAATACCTGTTACTGCCCCTGTATTTGCCGAGGAGATTTCAGGAACCATCTTGAAAACAGATCCATTTCCTATCCCTACCATGATAGCAATTATGGCACACCCTACACTAAATAGAATTAAATTTTCTATAGTAAAAGCGATGAAAATACTACATAACAATACACCAGAAAAAACAACGCTTAATAATCTCTTAGCTCCAAATCGATCAGATAAATACCCGCCAACTGGACGGATAAGTGTAGCAAGCACAACAAACCCCGCTGCCCTGATTCCTGCCGCTAAACCTGTAATGTTAAATAATTCAGATAACAAAGTAGGTAAATAACTACTAAAAGTAACAAAGGTTCCAAAAGTTAGAAAATAAAAAATAGATAATAACCATGTTTCTTTAAACTTTAATACAGACAAAGATTCCTTTAATGTCTTCGCTCCACCCGAAATCTGTATATCTTTTGTTCCAAACCAAAAGATGATAGCCGTAATCCCTGTTACAAATGCCAATCCCCAAAATACCCAAGGAAGACCGTAGGAAGCAAAGATCACAGGAACTAGAAAGTTTGCTACTGCTGATCCTAAATTCCCCATACCTGCAATCCCAAGAATTAGACCTTGTTTTTGTGGAGGATACCATCTGGACACGTATGTAATCGAAATAGCAAATGTTGTTCCTGCCATACCGATAAGAAATGCCCAGAATAATAGCATCTCATAGGAATGAGTAAATCCGGCTCCAATCATGGGTACTATAAGAAATAATAATGTTAGAGCATATATTCTCCTGCCGCCATAGCGATCCGTCAAAATTCCCATGGGAATACGCAACAAAGATCCTAACAAAACTGGGGCAGCTATTAGAATACTCTTTTCTGTTGTACTTAAATGATACATTTGCTGAATTTTTGTGGCGATAGGTGCGAAGACCGACCAAACAGCAAATGAGACTATCATTGCCATTGTAGATAACATTAGTATTGAGGTTCTTCTTTTTTCTTCCATCGTATCAACCTGCCTTGCTTTTATAATGTCATATTTAATAACATAAAATTGATGACTCTCTTATTTTCATGAATGTATCATACTATCAACCTTGTATAATATGTCGTTTGTTGTAATAAAATCTAACATGATTTTTTATTTCGTTCACATTTTCGTCACAAATACCAATCACTAATGTATTTATTTATTCTCGCAGCCGCAAAAAACCACGCTACTTTTTTTGCTAGCGTGGTTTTTTGGTTTAATTCTTCATTTTTAAATCATCCTCATAAGGGTTAGAAACAACATTGCTGTTCTTTTTAAAGTTAACCGGCGGTAAATCCATATGATATTGTTGCTGGTTCCGCTCCCCAGGTGATCCAAGCGGCCTTTTTTGCTGCTGTTTGTCTGTCATCTTATTGCGCCTCCAATTTCCGTGCTTTTGTACAATTATAATGTATTGTCTTCCATCTTATTATTTCATTGAAATTGGGCTTTATTCCTTAAAGACGACCAGAAGCGAACAACTTGTTTTGAAGGAGATTGAAAATGATGATTTTGGTCAAGCTATACATACAGAGCTCATTAATTAAAGTATAGAACCAAGGAAGTGAGAAAAATGGAACGAGTTGATAAAGCTTGCCTTTGTAGTATAACGCAAGAAGAACTGGAGCAACGGCTAGATCAAAACGATTTGCAAATTTGTGAAGCCTGTTTAGAGGATGAAAAGTTCACCTTGTATTTAGACAAATTATTTACTTGATAAGATTTCAGGTGTATATGTAAGGTATCCTCACAAGCACACCTTTTTATCACCAAGAAAGGTAGCATTCCTTGCATAAGCAGTGCTACCTCCCTTCCAACCGTTATCCTTTACTGCTACGCTCCCCGAACATACAGCAAATTCTGTCTGTTTCCTTTATTCTTCCGTCTTTTTCTTTTCATTCTCATAATACTTTTCAAATTCAATGGCTTTTGTTATCTCATCTGCTAAAAATATAAAAAACAAATCTGGGATAGAGCTTGGTTCCCTCACTTGATGTTCAAGCAGCTCGTATTCCTGCTGCGTGTAGAGTTGTCTTTCCGTATTTTGAAGAACTTTAGAATAATATAGATTTCTAGTTGCTGTATCTAATAAAGATCGATGTGATAAGGAGTGGCTTTTAGAAAAACGTAAAATTTTAAAATCAACTAATGTGATGAGGTCTTCCTCCTGCATCCTGAGTAATTTCCCCATAGTGGATAATTTAGAGGGAATCCAAATAGACTGACATTCCCAATGTAGTTCTATCGATAATCCATCCCTTGGATATATATGAGTGGATTGCAGCTGCTGTTGGCCCTTAGAACGGAAATTTTTCGAAATGTAGACAATGTGATGAGGAAATGTTTGAAGATATCGAAATATTTCTTCACATCTATGCGGGCGGTCTTGATTATAAATTGGGTAATTCATTGATTGCACCCCCGTTTTCATTTCTTGTGGTTATACATATATGCAGGAGAGCAAAATCAAATGATAAAGAAAACTCGCTGACTGGCGAGCCCCGTTCTTGGGCGAAGACAGAGGCGCGGTTCCCCTTAACACTTCTTAATACATCAAATCAACTTCTCGTCAGAAATTTATACCCTTAAAGTGAAATCCCTTGATTGAAGCTGCTATATTCCCTAATTTATGTACCATTAAAAACAAAAATGAATTACAGAAGTTTAAGTAAGTAAGGAGGAGAATAGATGAGTTATATAGTAAAAGTAATAATACGACAACAAGGAGGGGTGAAAATATGGATCTAAGCCAAGGCATTGTACTATTAGTGACACATTCATTTGAAGTGAATCACACCGACCAAACCAATCAAGCAGAAAAAGTAGTATTGAAAAGGGGCGAAATATACCCTCTTTTGCATTCAAGCGTAAACCTACTTAGTAATAGTGATGGTTCCTACACGGGGATTCCTGCTTACCTTATCAATTACAAAAAAAATAAAACCTATATTCCGATTTATATTGAAGCGTGTGCAGAAATAAAAATTATTAACCAAAATGAGTTTGATATAGACAAATATTTTACACTTCTAAACAGTTCAAGCTCTGATACTTCAAGTTATAGAAAGTTTGACACAGTTGAAAATGCATATGACGTTGTACCTGCAACATCTGTTGCTGGTCAAGGGCTTACCTTTGATGGGAAGACAGTTAGAGCATCTGCAAATTTCTTACGTGTTAAGTCAGCTTCCCTTTTCCCTCTCAACACTCCTATAGTAATGACAGATGGTACTTGGACTACAAGTACGCATGCTATCAATATATCCTTTTCCCTTTACGTGCTAAACAGCAGCGAAATCCGTATTTTATTTGAAGCAACTGGTTCCCATGAGGATTGGGAGAACAACGCTTTATATGATGATTACATAGAAAAAATGAAGGAAACCATAGAAGAGTATCCATATTTAATAATGGATTACTTTCAAAATGATGTATCGCAAACACGCTTTGTATTCTCTTATCGATACAAGACAAAAACAAAGGATGAACCTTTAGAATATGCTATAAATTGGGGATACGATATCATTAGTGATATTCAACAGTTTACGGATAAGCGAATTATGTTTCTATTACAAGAACAGGAATAGTTGTTTTTTGTTTCATTTTTAACCTTAATCTTTTCGGGTGCAATAAACTAACACACAAAGGAGTTCGGATTGATGTTCCTATCCGAACTCCTTTTAAGTCTATATACTACTTGAATCCTCATTAGGTATATGAAGACATATTAATGTTCTAGTTCTTGAATTGCTCCAGCTACACTATAGTGATTAAGTTCGATTTCTATTGATTGACCAAGAGCAAGCTTTGCAAGTTCGGAACCTAGGTAAGGTCCAACTGTTAATCCTGAAGCCCCAAGCCCGTTAGCTACCAACACTCCCTCATAACCCGGTAAAGCACCAATCACCGGGAGAAATCCTGGTGTAAACGGCCTAAACCCTACCCTTGTCTCAAGTACCGTACCATTTGACAAATCTGGAGCAACGGACAATGCTTTATGAAAAACTTCATACAGTCCGCCTGCTGTCACTCGGTAATCCATTCCGGTTTCATTTTCATGTGTGGCCCCTATAACGATTCGCCCGTCCTCGAACGCAAGAATATACTGGTCATTTGGAGGCATAACCACGGGCCATGCGCTAGTATCCATATCTGGTATGTGAAGATGCACAATTTGCGCCTTTTGATAAGTTACTAAAAAATGAATACCTAGCGGCTGCAATAACTCATTTGCCCAAGCACCAGCCGTTACGATAACCTGATCTCCTAATACTATCCTGTCCTCTACTTGAACCCCAATAACTCTGTTATTTTTATGAACTAACTTTGCACTTCCGTAAAGAATGCTGGCTCCATGTTTTCTAGCGGCATTCAAAAGAGACTCACGCAGAGCTCTTCCGTTTACACGGGCTGCACCGCTTATATAAACAGAGCTATATTGTTCAGCTAGAAGCGGAAACAAAGCTTTAGTTTCAGTCGTTGATAGCCTATTAACTTCACCGATTTCCGGCGAATCCTGACGCCGTTTATGTACGCGTTCCTCCATCTTATCCAGCTTCTCATCCTCTGTATGGATACTAATGGCCCCTACTTGTTTATAACCCGTGTCTGTCTCACCATCCCCTTCTAATTGCTGAATTAAAGAAGTATAATATTTCGCTCCATTTTTCGCCAATTGATACCAGGCTTGGTTGCGGCGTTGCGAAAGCCAAGGACAAATAATCCCCGCTGCCGCATCAGTAGCCTGTCCTAAATCTTGACGATCCACTACTATAACACTCGCTCCTGCCTTTGCGAGGTGATATGCAGTAGATGCCCCAAGAATTCCAGCTCCAACTACAATATATGTTTGCATCGAAAACACCTTTTCTCTTTTGATTCTTCAATTATATACCTGATTCACCTTTTGCTCGCAAATAATATTACCTGAAAATTAAAGCAAGAAATTTAAAAACAGGAATACTTTTATATTTTAGAATTTCCGCTATTCGAGTAAACAGGCAAAGAATAACCGTAGCCTTTTTCTTATTTGTCCGCTTGAAGCACGATACATCACTACAACTTTTAGCTTCATTCCCATGATCCATACACAGCTTACTTATTTACATTTTACTACAGGTCAGACAATAATATATAAAATAGACTGTTATTTCTGTGATGAGAGGAGTTCATCTACATGAGACGTTGGCTGAAGCATTTTTTAAACGGAGTTTTGACAATTGTTCCCATCCTTTTAATCGTGTATGTTTTGTTCGCAACATTCACATTCCTAGATGGGATAGTAGGTAAATTTATTAAAAAGTATATAGGGGAAGCCTATGTACCAGGAATAGGGATCATCGTGACGATAGTGTTTCTTACATGTATCGGCTGGCTGTCAACTCATTATGTGTTAAAGGGGATTTTAAATTTAGTAGACCGTTTGTTTCGCAGAGTTCCCCTTGTAAAAGTATTGTACACTTCTATCCAAGACATCCTTCAATCATTGTTAGGAAAAAAACGTTCATTTTCTAAGGTTGTACTTGTAACTATTCCAGGGACAAACATGAAAAGTCTTGGATTTGTAACATCTGAAGAGCTGCATATGCTATATGAGCCTTTACAGGAATATGTTGCTGTTTTCATCCCACAAACATTCCAAGTGGCCGGAGTAACGTTTCTTGTTCCAAAAAACGATATTGAAGTACTTGATATAAAGTCAGAAGACGCAATGAAGTTTATTTTATCAGCAGGCATGACAAATCCATCCAACGATTAGCAATCTTATGAAGGTTAATATTTGTTTCATACAGGAAATTACAGTAATATGGCAACTTAGGAAAAAATTAAGGGTCCAAAACATGAGAATAATTATGCAATAATAATTAGGAACTTCACTACGACGGAAAATGGACACATTCCTACCTTCTTTTATTTATTTTTGTTGTTCTATGTTATTAAATTATTGTATGGTAAAGAAGGTAGGAATATAAGAACACGAGGAGTTACAGGAGGATCACACTAATGGATAAACTAGAAACAATCTTCACTTTGCAAAAGAAACTAGACGACAAGATTATTGAGGAACGCCAAATTGACAAAAACGTAGCTGATTGGGTATTGGGTATTACAGTTGCAATGGATTCTGAAATCGAAGAAATCCGTCAGTTATTACCATGGAAATGGTGGAAAAATGAAAAAGAAATAGATATGGAGGAACTGCGTAAAGAAGTTATTGATTTATGGCACTTCCTACCAAGCTTATCTATGAAGGTCGGCTTGACTGCAGAGGATGTATATAATATGTATATGGAAAAAAATCAGGAGAACCATGACCGTCAAGATGGCAAGAGCAGCAAAGAAGGGTATGCAGTTAAAGCTACCGAATCTGCACTTAAATAAGACAACTATTTCTTAATGGAAATTTATACTTTCCTCCAGTGTAAAAAACGTTGTGATCGAAGGAAGATTCATGGATCTTCTTTCGATCCAACAAAAAACTATTTTGACATAACCTCAGGTTTATCGTACTTTTCACCAAAGGTTTCTACCGTCACCTTCTTCATTTTTTGTTCGTGAATCGGCTTGTCCTTACTATCCCGTTCCACATTTACAATTTCGTTAACTGTCTCCATCCCCTCAATCACTTTACCAAAAGCAGCATATTCACCATCAAGCTGGGGTGCGTTTTTTACCATAATAAAAAATTGGGATCCCGCAGAATCTGGGTTGTTGGATCTAGCCATCGAAATGACCCCTGTCTCATGTTTTATATTGTTCTTAAATCCATTCGAGCTAAATTCCCCTCTAATTGTATACCCAGGCCCGCCAGTACCTGTGCCTTCAGGATCCCCACCCTGAATCATAAAACCAGGAATAACTCGATGAAACGTTAATCCATCATAAAAGCCCTTTTGCGCCAAGGAAATGAAATTCAAGACTGTATTCGGAGCGACTTCAGGATATAGCTCCACCTTAATCTGCTTATCATTCTCCATGACAATTGTAACAACTGGATTTTTCTCAACCTGAATTTTTTTCGTAGCCTGTGCCTGCGTTTCCTTTTTATCAGTGTTTGTGCTGCATCCTCCTAAAATTAAAGCAAGGATTACAATCAGTATAGGGAAGGAATACAGTATATTCTTTCGCTGCATGATTACGATCGCCTCCATATAGATCATTTCATTTATATTTATTATAGGTGATAAAATGAAAGCTTTACAAATCTGACTAGGGAGTTTTATTACCTTAAGTTCACTTAACCGAATGAAATCCTTCTAGCATTGCACTAGAAGGATTTCTTATTACCAGGGAATTTAGATATCAAGGTCTTGCTTCCAAGAAAACTACCGGAGCTTTAGATTACTTACTGTCGCATGTTTACTTTTCAGGGAGTTGAGAAACTGTTCACTTAAAATCTCCTTTATCCTCATATGCGATCAAGATAACTTCTTTTTGAGTCGCATCCTTCAAACGTTTTTCTAACATTTGAATGTCCGCAACCAAATCCATAGATAAATTAGCAAAGGCATATTGTTGATCAACTTGACTAACATTCTGATTATAGTCCATAAGAATCCTCCTCAAGAAATATAACCTGCATTTACTACCCTAATTAGTTTTCTGCATTTCAATCGTCATATCCTTTAGTTTAGAAAAAAAGATTAAAAATATGTCGCTAAATTTTGGGATTGTACCTTTCAAGGAATTTTATTGTTAACAGTTCTCCAAAATCTTTGAATTTATCCCTTCCAGCTGGAGAACCATTCGACGTAGTGAGAAATTTTAAGAATAAAGTATAAGGGCAACTACGCCTCTGTCTTCGCCCAAGGGCAGGGCTCGCCAATCGGCGAGTTTTCTTTATTAAAAGATTACCATGTGACAAATACTATCCTTACACCATAATGAATAAAGGAGAACAATCATGAAAATGTTAGGAATATTTATATTCATTCTTTTATTATCCATTTTACTTAGCTTATCTATGGACATTCTTTTGGGCTTTACTCTCCCTCAAGCATTATTGCATTTACTCAACCCATTTTGGGTAATGGAAAGTGGAGAATATGTGATGTTAGTACTTCTTTTGTTACTTACAATCGGTCAACAAATCGTGATTATCATAAAAAATAAAGCGAACAAATCAAATGGTTCTAATTAGCTTTATTTTTAACATTTTTAACATGGTTACGAATGATGACAATACTCAGCATTAATAACGGAATAATCAAAAGAAACATACTATGAAGATAATAAGGTGCAATAATGAGACCTTCGTCAATATGTTCAGCAAAATTTGAGGCAATACTCATTGATAAAAATATGATAATAATCCCAGCCGGCAAAATAATTTGTTGATGGTTTTTTAACTTGAATAAATCGACCATCCCTATGACCGCACCATAAAAATAAATTGACACTTTAAAAAACGTAGTGAACAAAAAACTCAAAACAGCAATAGCATCAAGTCGTTGTAGAAACTCCATAAGATTGATCTTGCCGATTGTTGATAACAATGGAAAAGTAGCCCTCTCCACTTCTTCAACCCCAAGAACAGCGATATTTAAGGTCGTTGTATAGCTTAAGATCAGACCACTTGAAATTAAGGCAGACAACCAAACCTTTTTCAATGATTGAGGTTGATTTAGATAAGGAAACACCATGCTAAAGGCAAACATTTCTCCGAAAGGAAAAAAAGTAGTAATCGGAAATGCTGTCGTTAAGATTGGTTTCCATCCATCTTCAAGAAATGGCTGCACATTAGGAAGATGGACATTGCCTGAAACCCAGGTTAACAGACTTCCTGTCACTCCAAAAAAGATTATAACGACAATAAATACCTCTGCCGTTCTTCCCAATACTTCAATCCCTAGATAAAGTACATAACAAATAGCAAGAATCATTAGGATATTGACCGCTAATAACGGTGTTTTTCGCATTGTTGATGCAAGTAGTATGTCCCCGAAATCACGCAGATTTCGGGAAGCGGCGTACATTAAATATACGATGTATAAGACACCAATTCCCCATCCAAAATATTTACCAAATATTTTCCTCGCATATCCGGTAAACGGCAGATCAGGATATTGGCGAAATACAGGGTAGTAAATGAAAAACAAAGCAACCCCACCGCACAAGCCTAAAAGGATCGCAAACCAAGCGTCCTTTCTAGCGCCTATTCCAAAACTTACGACCAATGCACTTCCAAGTTCAAATATAAACATCATGGAAAATAGTTGGATGACACTTACTTTGGCTTTCTCCATCTTCCTAGAAGACCTCCCTTCGTTCCTTAATCGTAAATTCTTGAGATCGGCATTTGCTTGGCATCCCCCTTCTTCGCTTGACTTTGTCGCCTTATTTTATATATGGTTTTGTCCGCAAGCCTGACCGTCGAATAAACGCTTGTACGTTTACGTTAACTTCTGTCTCGGGAAAGATTTCATCATCCCATTTTTTCTCAATCTTCTTCCACATTTTTGGGCTTTTGCGATTGATATATTCACTAAAACGGAAAATGTCACTTTTTTGTTCTTTAGCATCTTTTACGGCCAGCATCACTTCCGATTTTATTTCCCTTCTCATCTGTTTTTCAAGTTTCTCAATGGATTCATGTTTAGCAAGATCGATTGGGCAATGGACTTCTGAGATGTGACCTTCTGTTCGAACTGTGATCTGAATAACAGGTTTATTGTTTCTTATTTTTGCTTTAATTTTTGTTTTGGAACGCATAACATCCACCGCAATCCCCTTTTTTTTCTTTTTACAATCAAGGTCTACAATGGTTTTTTTCAATTCATTATTAATCCATGTAGCACCACGGGCAGAGTCTTCATCCAACCACTTTTTGAGTTTCCCCCTTTTAAAAATCGCAAGTCCCCTTATTTCCATATCTGTCTTTGGAGATATTTGTTGAATGTTTTGTAAACTGTTCCCTTTTTTTGGATTTCCAGTAAGCTCAACACCTGTCAAATTTGCTCCTCCTCTCCCTAATTGTTGAATGACTTGATCAGCACGGGTACTTGCATACTCTCCCCAGATTTTTTTAGTGGCTTCCAGTCCGCTAACAATTTTGGCAGAAGGGACATCCTCTAAAGGGGTTGTGATTTGGAGAAGTGTCTTTGCTGTATTATTTCTGACGATTAGAATCGGAAAAAGTGTACGAAATTGGGAGTCGCGTTCAATCCAATCAAACAAATCTTGAATCCCCTTTTTTTTCGCTAACTCCTCGCCAATGACCATTAATTGAACATGAGGGAAAAAAAGTTCCTGAGGTGACTTTGGTGCAATTTTCCGGAGCGCCTCCGCAACAGTGCTTCCTGTAGCCGAATAAGCCGTAACAGGCGCGACTTCCGCTTTCCCTCCCATCCCTGCCGCACTTGCTATTTGTCCTTCATTTATAATTTGCACTGTAACGCGATATCTGTTTTCCAAATTATCACCTCCATCATCAATACCAATAGCGCCTACTATATCAATATCTTGTAATTCAGCACGATCCCAACATCCTGACAATAATATAGTCGATAAAATCATAAAGAGAATGATGAATGGTTTATGTTTCATTAGAATCCCTCTTCGATTTGTTGTCCTTTATTTGACCTTCTCTTGGTGACGGGCCCAGATTTTGCGTATTACCTACTCTCTTTCTTTTCATTTGGTTAATCAATCGAGGACGTTTTGACAAAAACGGCTTAGGGAAACGGATAATGGTATCTTTCCAATCAGAAATAATGAGTGGAGCAAAGGGAGTCAAATAAGGAATACCAAAAGAACGAATGCTGCAAGTGTGAGCGACTAAAACAATGAGCCCAAGCCCAATTCCGTAAAGCCCGAAAGAAGCTGCCAACGTCATCATGATAAGTCGAAGTAAACGTGTCGCATCTGTCATCGCCACATGGGGTATGGTAAAACTGGCGATTGCCGTCCCTGCCACCACAATTACCATCGCACTGGAAACAATCCCCGCCTGAACAGCTGCTTGTCCCAATACAAGTGCGCCAACGATTGAAACGGCCTGCCCAATCGGACGCGGCATCCGAACGCCTGCTTCCCGCAAAAATTCAAATGTAAATTCCATTAGCAATGCCTCTATAAATACCGGAAATGGAATCCCGTGCCTCTGTGCTGACAGACTAACTAATAAAGGTGTCGGAATCAATTCCGGATGAAACGAAATAAATGCAATAAACAGGGACGGTCCAAGAAGAGTAATTAAGAATGCAATCACTCTTAAGTTTCTCAAAAAACTGACCATATTCCAACGTAAATAATAATCTTCAGCTGTTTGAAAAAATTGAATCCATGTCGCTGGTAAAAGCAAAGGAACTGGTGTCCCATCAACAAAAATAGCAATACGTCCTTCCATTAAGTTTCCAGCCACAACATCCGGACGTTCCGTTATAAAGATGGTTGGCCAAAGTGTCCATGTGTCGTCATTAATCCATTCTTCAATTGTATTGGAACCGACAACTTCATCTACTTCCATTTTATTCAGCCGCTCTTTGACTTCTTTAAGAAGCTTGTCATTGACAATTCCCTTTACGTACATAATGGCCACATCTGTCTGCGTGATCTTCCCTAGTCTCATAGTTTCAACCCATAGATTAGGGCTTTTAATTCTGCGGCGAACCATGGCTGTATTGGTAATAAGCGACTCAACAAAGCTCTCTTTAGGCCCCCGGACAGCAGGTTCTGTCGTAGGTTCTGTAATCGCTCTTAACTCTCCGCCCTGTGCAGCACAACCAATCGCTCGATCACAACCATCAATCAAAAGAATGGTTTGCCCGGATACGAGGGAAAAGAACAATTTGTTCCAATTCGTGATGTCCTCAATCCCTCCAAGCGCTAACATATTTTCTTTAATATATACAAGTAATTGATGTGGTTGCTGCGGATCATCGCTTTCAGTATGATTAAAGTTACTCATCAGTCTTTCCATGATAAAACTGCCTTGAATCTCCTTATCCGCTAAACCATTTATATAAAGTAGGACAATTTTATGCAGAAAAGGTTTTCCCATTTTAAATTCGCGAATAATTAAGTCACCGCTATTCCCTAAAACCGTCCTAATGTTGGTAAGGTTTTCATTTATATTTGAACTAAGTTTCTGTTCATTTGAGGTTATTTCAGTTTCCTCGTACTGCAACGTCTGCCCTTGTCTTTTCCGCTTGTTTATTAGCCGGTCCCATGCACTGTTCATGTTCTTATAGCACTCCAAGTTTATAGTGTCACCGAAAGAATGTTTCGATGTGTTCTCTAGTTATTTAGAATGCCTATTTTCCATTTTTTAATACATTTGGGAGAAAGAGTGTATCGCAAAACTAAAGCAAATATTCAAATACCACTCCCTTGTCTTTCAACGTATGAAACAAGTGTTCAACCGCATTTCTCGGACCAAAAGAGTGGTACCCAAAATTACGAGAGTTTATACACTTTAAGCAAGCAAATACCCAACAGTTCATATACTGAAAAAGTAAGATAAAGATAGTTATCATGGTCATCCAGCTACTCACAAAGGAAGTGAACAAATTGATTTTTTTAAAAAGGCTATGGATTCGAGCAATACGATTTAATACCTGGACATTAGTATTCGCCACTACTTCCCTTGTTTTGTTCAGCAGCATATTTATGAAGCATGTGGAGCCAGAAGCTTTTCCAAGCACCTTTGATGGTCTATGGTGGACAATGACCACTCTAGCAACAGTAGGGTATGGAGATATTTACCCCACTACTATTATCGGCAAAATATTCGCTATGCTTCTGTATGTTGTAGGCATTGGGATAATGACATTACTTATTGGGAAAGTAATTGATTTTCTAATCATGCGAAAAAGGCTAAGGGAGGAAGGAAAATTGCAAATTAAAGATTCTAAGCATATCATTCTAGTAGGTTGGAGTAAAAAAACGCAAATCACACTACAGGAAATTCTAGAGGCCTCAGAAGAGATGATTATTGTGATTATTGACGAGACCTTAGAGAAAACACCGATTTTGCATGAGCGTGTGAAATTTGTAAAGGGAGATCCCGCCTCAGAACACTGTCTTCTTCAGGCAAACGTCCTAGAATGTTCAAAAGTATTTATTTTTTCGCCGGAATCTGCTGCATCTTCTAGAGAAGCTGACGGCTCAACAGTGCTTACAGCTTTATCCATCGAAGGAATCGGCTCCAAACACAAGACAAATATTTACACAATTTGTGAAATTCAAGATGCTAAGCATGTACAAAGCTTTAGGAATGCCAACGTAGAGGAATTCATTACCCCTAACGATACAGCCGGTCATTTAGCCGCCCGAACGATTTTATTTAGCGGCGCGAGCGAGGTAATTCGCCAACTAACAAGCAATAAAGGTTATGATTTGTACATAATGGATAAAAAACCCGTTTGGGGTACATATGCAGATGCTAAAGCGTACCTATCCTCTCATGGAGCTACGCTGCTTTCTGATGGTACCGACTTTTCTATCATGAAAAGATTAGATGATGTCATTCCAGAAGAAGCAAAACTATTCATAGTCTGCGATGAGGATACGTATAAAAACATACACAGTAAATAAGGGTATTTCATATAAAGAATAACATTCTTCCAGCTAGAAATTTATACGTTCTTAAAAACGTAAAAAAGCAACAGCATCGATATAAAAGGAATACCGATGCTGTTGCCGCTATCATTCAAATATTACTACAAGCTCTTTTTATAGCTTTTTAAAAATCAATGTTGCATTATGACCGCCAAATCC
Organism: Ectobacillus funiculus; assembly: GCF_004138295.1. Lineage (GTDB taxonomy): Bacteria > Bacillota > Bacilli > Bacillales > Bacillaceae_G > Ectobacillus > Ectobacillus funiculus. The sequence continues at coordinate 157,898 of NZ_SCFM01000004.1, forward strand.
TAATGAATTGGATAAAACAACATTCACATTTGCCTGCTTTGCGACATTTGGAACATAATCCAAATCAAGTTCTTCATCAGGTGCTTCATAATTAATTGTTGGAGGAATAATTCCATCACGAATGGCTAAAAGAGAAAAAATTGCTTCAATCGCTCCAGCTGCTCCTAATAGGTGTCCCGTCATCGATTTTGTCGAGCTAACAGCCAGCTTATAAGCATGCTCTCCAAAAACCTCTTTAATTGCCGTTGTTTCATATAAATCATTATAATACGTGGACGTACCATGGGCATTAATATAATCCACTTGTTCATGGGAAATACCAGCGTCTTGGATTGCTAATTTCATCGCTCGCTGACCGCCTTCGCCATTTGGTGCAGGAGTCGTAATATGGTGAGCGTCCCCAGTAGCACCATAACCAACAAGCTCTCCATAAATATTGGCACCACGTGCTAATGCGTGCTCTAATTCTTCCATAATAATAATCCCGGAACCTTCTGCAATTACAAATCCATCACGGTTTTTATCAAATGGACGACTTGCCGTTTTTGGATCAGGATTCGCGGAAAGAGCTGTCATATTTGAAAATCCAGCAACTGTCATTTCTGTAATAGCAGCTTCTGTTCCGCCTGCAATCATAATATCAGCATGACCATTTTGAATAACACGAAATGCATCCCCGATAGAATTTGCGCCAGAGGCACACGCAGTAACAGAACAGTTGTTGATTCCCTTTGCTCCTAATTCAATAGACACACGACCTGAAGCTATATCCGGTATCAGCATTGGAATAATAAACGGACTTACACGCTTTGGCCCTTTATCTAAAAACCGCTTATGTTGTTCCTCAAATGCATCTAAACCGCCAATCCCAGAACCAATCCATACTCCAGCACGCTCTGGATCTACATTTTCTCCTATTTGAAGTCCCGCATCTTTTACGGCCATCTTACTTGCAGCAATAGCAAGCTGAGTAAAACGAGCCATTCTCTTTGCTTCTTTGCTGTCCATAAATTCTTCTGGTGTGAAGTTCTTTACTTCCCCTGCCACTTTTACATTAAACTTCTCCGTATCAATCCTAGTCATAGGAGAAATCCCTGACACACCTTTTTTAATATTTTCCCATGTCGTGTAAGCATCGTTTCCTAAAGGCGTTACAGCTCCAATACCTGTAATAACTACTCTTTTCTTCATTGTTTTTCCCCCTCTTTTATATAGAACTACTTTCCCCACCTTAAGCATACGGAGCCCCAAGTTAGCCCAGCTCCAAATCCAACCATCACAATAACATCATCCTCATGAATGAGACCATTTTGGATTTCAGTAAACAGAGCTAACGGAATGGAAGCTGCAGAAGTATTTCCATGTTTCTTTACAGTTGCAGAAACCCTCTCAGTTTCAAGGCCAAACCTTTCTCTTGCTGCATCAATAATGCGGATGTTTGCTTGGTGCGGCACAAGAAAATTAACATCTTCCTTCTGAAGACCTGCCTTTTCCACAACATTCAGGCTGGATTCAGGCATTTGCCGAACGGCAAATTTAAAAACCTCTCTACCGTTCATTTTTACGGTATTAGTTATCTTATCTACTAGCAGGTGTTTACCTCCAGCACCGTCCGCACCTAGTTCAAAAGATAAAATGCCTCTTCCTTTTGAGACCTCACTAAGTACAACAGCGCCAGCACCGTCACCAAATAACACACATGTATTTTTATCTGACCAATCAATAATTTTAGAAAACTTTTCACTGCCGATTACTAAAACATTTTTATATGCACTGGTTTCAATAAATTGTTGGGCGGTAACTAAAGCATATATAAATCCTGAACAAGCAACGTTAATATCCATCGCAGGTACATGTTTTATACCGAGAGCCGCTTGTACCATACAAGCAACTGATGGAAAAGCAGCATCAGGTGTTGCTGTAGCAACTAAAATTAAATCGATATCCTCAGCATCTAAAGATGCATGTAAAAGGGCATTTTTCGCAGCCATAATTGCCATATGGGACGTATCCATATCATCAGTCGCAACTCTGCGTTCTTCAATGCCTGTTCTTGTACGAATCCATTCATCACTTGTGTCCACTATTTTTTCCAAATCAAAATTTGTTACAATATTATCTGGAACATAAGCACCCACACCGATAATCCCAACACATTTCATTTCATCACCCTAACTCCTTAATTTATGACCAGTTCATAATATCTACTATCTATTTGTTATTCTACAGTAAACACTTATGAAAAAAAAGGTTTAAGCAAATAAAAAAGCAGAATGCATGCAGTAGAGTGAGTATTATATGAGTTGCGGCATACAGCAGTTTTAGCTAAATATTAAAGAAAACTCGCCGATTGCAAGCCTTGCCTTCGGGCGAAGACAGAGGCGTAGTTGCCCTTATACTGTATCCCTAAAATTTCCGACTACGTCGAATCCACTCCGAGCTAGAAATTTATACTTTCCTACCGTGCAAAAAATAAAAGAGGACTCCTTAGAGGAATCCTCAAGCTATCCAATCCGATTCTGATGAAAAGAGCAGCTCTCTCTTCTTTCTTATCGCTCAGCCAATACATCAGCAAACGCTTTAACATACTCAGGCAGATCCGGCGGACGGCGACTTGATACAAGATGTCCGTCTACCACCACAGGCTCGTCCAACCATTGTGCGCCTGCATTCTCCATATCATCTCGGATACCCGGTGTGCTTGTTACTTTTTTCCCTTCCAGAATTTTTGCAGAAATAAGCACCCAACCCGCATGGCAAATTTGACCAATTGGCTTTTTTCGTTCCTCCATATGCTGCACTAGCGCAAGAACTTCAGGAAAACGGCGCAGCTTATCAGGTGCCCATCCTCCCGGCACAAGCAATGCATCATACTCCTCGGGATTTATATCGCCAAATGCAAAATCAGATTCTGCCGGAACCCCGTATTTACCTATGTATGTTTCGTTTGCTTTCTCCCCTGCAAGATGGACAATTGCACCTTCCTCGCGCAAACGAAGAATAGGATACCACAGCTCTAAATCTTCACATTCATGATGCACAAGACTAATGACTTTCTTCTCTTTTAATCGCACTAACAGAGCACCTCCTAATGATGTATAAGCTTATTGTAATCTTTTCTCGTGCTTATGGGTAGTATATATCATTCAATTCAACAACAATCCTGACCGTACAAATACCTATGTGCTACAATGCTAGCTCTAGAACAATCGGACAATGATCACTTCCCATTACATGTGAGTGAATATGCGCTTCCTTTATTACTCCCCTCAATTTTTCTGAGACGATAAAATAGTCAATGCGCCATCCTATATTTCTCTCCCTCACTTTGTTCATATAGGACCACCATGTATAAGCATCTATTTTGTTTGGATGTAGACATCTAAACGTATCAACGAACCCCGCTTCTAATAATGCCGTCATCTTCTCGCGCTCTTCTTCCGTAAAACCAGAATTCCCCCTATTGGCTCTTGCATTTTTTAGGTCTATTTCGCAGTGAGCTACATTTAAATCTCCACATAAAACTACAGGCTTGCTTTTGTTCAATTCCTGAAGATAATTACGTACCTCATCCTCCCAAGAAAGCCTAAATTCAAGTCTAGCTAAATCCCTTTGAGCATTTGGTGTATATACATTAACCAAATAAAATTCTGCAAAATCTAGGGTAATGATTCTCCCTTCAGGCTCTTCGTTCTTTATGCCAATGCCATATTTTACAGACAGCGGTTTCTTTTTGGTAAATATAGCCGTGCCTGAATACCCTTTTTTCACCGCATAATTCCAATATTGAAAGTAGTTTTCTAAATCAAGTTCAATTTGTCCTGCCTGTAACTTGGTTTCTTGGACACAAAATATATCCGCATCCACCCCTTTAAAATATTCTAAAAACCCTTTGCGTACACATGCTCTAATGCCGTTAACATTCCAAGAAATGAGTTTCATAAATACTGGTGTTCTCCTTGTTTCATAATATATTTAAAATCTCTTCTGGCATATGAACCATATAATCTGGTTTTTCCGGTGTAACCAGCTCAGCTGAGTCATATCCCCATCCGACCCAAATTATTTTCACAGGAACTTTCTTACAGGCAATGATATCCCTACACTCATCACCGATATAAATAACCTCAGACCCTTTTAGCTTATTTGTTTGCAAGAATTTCTTAATAACTTGATCTTTTCCAAAAATCTTACTTGAACATAGTACCTCTTTCACGCTATCTACTGCATTTTCCCGCAAAAACTCTTTAATATTCCCCTCAGAGTTAGAAGAAATAATAACAATTTGGTAACCTCTGCTTTCTAACTCATCTAATAGTAATTTCACTCCATCAAACAAAATAATATCCTTAATAGATTTCTTGTATAAACGATATATCTCAGGTACTACAAGAGGTATTTTGTACAGTGGGAAGTTTAACTGTTTGGCACGCTCCTTTATCGACAGCTTCCTTAAAGCATCTAAATCCTGATGATGTATTTTTTTAAATTTATACTTATCAGCAAGCTGATTCCAAGCCGATATGAATACATCTTTTGAATCGGCCAACGTGCCATCGAAATCAAACAAAATATACTTAATCATAATTATTCACCTTCTGTTCCCTCTAATTTGATACGATTTTCTAACTCATGCTAGTTTATAGTATATATGAGAAAGAGCAGGGCCAATATGTTTTCTTCATAGAAATGTTCTTTCCCCTCATTCATGCTTTTACCATATAACAAATCTATCTCATTTGGCTTCATTTTTCTTTTTCCATTCATCCCGGATTTTTCGCAAGCACGGGTTGCATTCTTTCAGTCGCTCCAATAAAGTAAACATGGCGTACAGAAAAGCCAGAGGACACTTATGTACAAAGGCCTACAAGATTCATTCTCTAGTTCTGTCCTCTCTATATCCTATACATGCAAACCAAGGTCGAGTAAGCAATATCCCCATGAATACGATATGTATTCTTCTATAATTCAGAAAAGGAGAGGTTAGTATGAACAATAAAGGTTAGCTGATCACGAATGAATATATTGACAAAAATTTTTATTTGTGATATGATTAAAATTTAAAAAGTTGATAAATACTCTCTTTAATGGTAAATTATTCATGTACTATAAAAAGGGAGAGGATTAAATGAAACTACATAAAGGATTAGCAATGTTAGAATTAAAAATTCAAGGCTTCAGATTAAACCCAACACTGATATGGGATGATGAAATGGCGGTTTTAATTGATACTGGTATGCCTGGACAATTGGAGCAAATCCGCCTAGCTATGAGTGAAGCCGGAGTATCTTTTGATAAATTAAAAGCGGTAATTCTAACCCATCAGGATTTAGATCACATTGGCTCTCTTCCTGAGATTCTCAACCAATCGAATAACAACATCGAAGTGTATGCACACGCTCATGATAAACCATATATTGAAGGAACATTACCTCTCCTTAAAACAGACCCAAATAAAATGAGTAAAGAACAATGGGCAGCATTACCAGAACAAATGAAGTTCTTATACAAAAATCCCCCGAAAGCAAAGGTAGATCAAACCTTGGAAGATGGCCAAGAACTTTCCTATTGTGGCGGTATCCAAATTATCTTTACACCAGGTCACACACCTGGGCATATTAGCCTCTACTTAAAACAAAGTAAAACCCTTGTTGCAGGTGATGCTATGGTAGTAGCTGATGGCATTTTACAAGGACCCGTCCCGCAAACGACACCGGATATGAAAACTGCAATAAACTCTCTAAAAAAGCTTTTGCACCTCGATATTGAAACAGTGATTTGTTATCACGGTGGTTTATGTAATATTACGGAGAAAAAACAACTAGAAAACTTGGTAAAGTAATCAATATACATTGAGATATTACGTAGTACGGAACATAAATACCCATTTTCATTTCCTGATTATTTCTGAATAACTATGATAAAAGGGTCGGCAAGGATCACTACCGACTGGATTGTGTAAGAGTAAAATGCTAAGGGGGAGTTACGTTTGATAAATGATATCCAAGGAGTTCGCAAAGAAGTGTTGCAAAGCGTTTCAGGCCTAACAGATTTACAGTTAAACGAAAAACAAGCCGACAAATGGAGTATTATGCAAGTGTTGGAACACCTATACCTAACAGAGAAGTTAATTGTAAATAAGCTGAAGGCCGTAATGGCAAGTAGCGAGGAAACAGCGGCAGAGGATAGACCTATTCATCTAGTAATAAATCGCGATCATAAAATTGTAGCTCCACAATTTTTGACACCTTCTGACGATTTTATAACACTTGCTACGATACAAGAAAAATTGCTTGCGTCACGTACTTCTCTAGAGGAGTTTCTTGCTGATACTGATCAAGAGAAGATGCGAAAACGCTCATTACTCCACCCAGTTTTTGGTCTTCTCAATATAAAACAGTGGGTAGAGTTCATTGGTTTGCATGAGAAGCGCCATTTGGCGCAAATCGAAGAGCTAAAACAAGAGTTAGGGTTGCGTGAATAACATCAAGCGCAAACAAGGCTAATGCTCGCCTCTTTCTGCGAAGGAATTGCCGAGCAAGAACCAACTGCTCTTTTATCGATCGTTAACCAATGGAACATGATAGGTTTTGTTTTTAGTTCAATCTATCATGTTCTCTTCTTACTCATAACGAATCCTAGTCAATCCGATACTAAAGAAAACAACAGCAAAATTAGCAAAATCCCTGTATCTAACATAATCTCTATACTAGATCCGCCCTTTGCGATTAATTCTGTAAATCCACACATAGCCCGCCAAGAGCCGGTAATGCGCTTGGCAGGCTTTACAATCACATAAAATGGACATTGGATTTACTAGTATTATATACCAGTACAACCAGTTACCCCAGATTTCTTTTTGTTTTTGCACTTTATGAAAGTATACAGATCATTCGACATAGTGAGAAATTTTAGAAATACATTATAAGTCCAACTACGCCTCGTCAATATTTTTAACAGCTAATGTATTTATAGGTATATATATATTGATTGTTGTTCCTTTGCCAGCTTCACTCAAAATATCCACCGTTCCACCGTGAGTTTCAATGATTTTCAAGGCGGTCATCATCCCTAATCCAGTTCCTTTATCTTTTGTTGTATAAAATGGGAGTCCGATTTTAGGCAACAATTCCTCTGGAATCCCGCAACCGTGATCAATAACTTGGATACACACACCCTCCTTACAATCGTTTTGTAAGTTGATCTTTATCTTTCCCCCATTAGGCATAGATTCGATGGCATTTTTTATAAGATTAATAAAAACCTGTTTAATCTGGGCCCCAACACAATTTACAAGTGGCAACTCGTCCGAAGTTACATCAATATCAACTTTATTTATAAGGGCTTGGGAGTGAAGTAATATAACGACGTTGTCCACCATTTCTTTTATGTCCTCAAAATGAAACTGATGGACTTGCGGTTTAGCTAATAAAAGCAACTCCCCCGTAATGGTTTCAATTCGATTAATTTCCTCTAACATAATATGAAGATAATCTTGTAAATTATCTGCACTCGAAGTTTTCATGAGCTGCAAAAAACCTTTAAGTGATGTAAGAGGATTTCGGATTTCATGCGCAATGGAAGCGGAAAGCTGTCCAACAGCTGAGAGCTTTTCAGATCGAAGCAACCTTTCTTCCGTTTGTTTCTCCATTGTGATATCTTTCGCAATTCCATACACACCTACAATATCTCCATCTACTATAATAGGAATATTTGTAACATTTACATAAACGACATGCCCATCCTTATGCAACGCTCTCGCTTCATAATTTTGAGTGATACCGTTGGCAGCATTTCGATAATATTGCTTTACCTTTGCTAGGTCGTCTTCATGAACTAACGGCACAAACGATAATTGCAATAACTCTTCTTCAGTATAACCAAACAATGATTCTGTTTTTGAGTTTACACTTAGATAATTTCCATTTAAGTCAAAGGAATAAACTGCATCAGGATTTTGTTCAAACAATGATTTATAATGCTGCTCATGTTGTTTTAAGGTTTTTTTCTGTTTTGTAATATCTTTAAAGAATATAGAGAGACCACTTGATGAAGGATATGCTCGTACATCGAACCATGTATCTAGCGGCGGAAAATATGCGTCAAAGGTTACAGGTATTTGTTCAGCAAGGGCTTTATGGTACTGTTTATAAAATGGCAGGTTAACAACTTCCGGAAATTCTTCCCATACATTCTTGCCGATTAGGTCATCACGATTGCGAAATAAGAGATAACTAGCCTCATCATTTATATAGGTAAAGCACCAATTTTCATCCAGTGAAAAAAAACCATCGGTGATTCTATCTAGGATTTCTATTGCATTTGCTTGCAAAATCTTCATAAGAAAATCATCACCTCAACCATATGATAGATACAGTTTTATATTCCATTTATTCCCTTGCAATTCCTGCTTTACAAATATGTATTCATGTGCCTAAATTATTTCCGCCAAGTGTGTAAATAAAGCCTGGATATTAAATTTCATTAAATTCTAATATATTTATATCGATATAAATTAACCCTTAAAACTGCCAGGAAATGAAGATTTTCCTAGCAGAGCTTCTTTTTTCTCGTTTCTATTATTTAAAGTAAGGGAAATACGGAATTGGAACCGTACTTTTTACATCAGGCTTTATAACAATTTCCTTTCCATTTTTTGTTACATCCATTTGTAAGGATAACGAGCCGCTTCCATCATAATACAGTGGTTTTCCCGCTGTTTTATCCATCCGATCACCCCTATTTTCTTTTGGATATTAGAAGGAATCTTCTATACATTAGAATTCTGTTCAAAACAGTAGATTACCTTTTTACAACAGTAGATTACCTTTTTACAACAGTAATAATATTCCATTATTTTTTACACTTTAAGAAAACAGTTAGCATTCAATCAACTAGCCGATAAGAATAATAAACAGCAAAATCCCCACCTTATAATGGTTAAAGTGGGGATTTTGCTGTTATGCTTTTTGTATACGTAAGCAATCTAATGCCAGCTTAGCGTTCTCTCTAGCTTTTTCTACTGTATCAGCAGACGATAAGGTTACAGCTACGCGGCGGCCTACCTTTGTCACAGGTTTTCCGAATACCCGAACTTGTGTATTTGGTACAGCTAAAGCCTCACCCAATCCACTAATTGCATACTCATTCAATTCCTCAGTTGATTTTAATGGACGACTCGCGCCAGGTGTTACAAGTGTAATTTCAGGAATAGGAAATCCTAAAATTGCTCGAACATGTAATGCAAACTCTGATAAATTCTGGGTAGCAAGGGTAACAAGGCCTGTATCATGCGGACGCGGAGACACCTCGCTGAAGTACACCTGATCTCCAGATAAGAAAAGCTCTACCCCAAACAACCCATAGCCTCCAAGCTCCTCTGTAATGGTTTGAGCAATCCGTTTTGCTTCCTGGATTTGCTTCTCTGTCATATAATGAGGCTGCCAGGATTCAATATAGTCTCCATCCTTCTGTATATGGCCAATTGGAGGACAAAATAATGTTCCGTTCACCGTGCGCACAGTAAGAAGAGTAATCTCTGAGTCAAATCGGATAAACTCTTCAATGATAACTCTTCCATTTTGCACTCGGCCTCCTTCCATAGCTATTTTCCAGCACTCCTCCAATTGTTCTTCAGAACGACAGACACTTTGTCCTTTTCCTGAAGAGCTCATCAGCGGCTTAATTACGCATGGAAAACCAATTTCTTTAGCACCCTGTACAAATTCTTCATATGTATCAGCAAATTGATATTTGGCTGTCGGAAGCTGCAGCGTTTCAGCAGCTAACCGACGAATCCCTTCGCGGTCCATCGTAAGTTTAGCTGCACGTGCAGTAGGAATGACCTGGAATCCTTCCTCTTCTAGTTTGACTAATTCAGATGTGGCGATTGCCTCAATTTCCGGCACAATTAAATCAGGCTGTTCCTTTTCAACAATCTCTCTTACTCGCTCCGCATCCAGCATGTCAATGACATAGCTTCGATGCGCCACTTGCATAGCCGGAGCATGTTCATATCGATCTACAGCAATAGTCTCAACACCAAGACGCTGCGCTTCAATTATAACCTCTTTCCCTAATTCACCTGATCCTAATAATAAAATTTTCTTCGATTGATACATACGATTGCCCCTCCCTTATCTCTTCACAGTTATTATAAACGAACTATTGTAAAACAAAAACGTTTTTGTTCGTTTTTTAGAGCGTATATATAATTTGAAATCGTTCATATTCTAAAACATTAGATAATTAACGAACTATTCATTAAAAATCATACGATTTCATATGTATTTCAGGAATGCATCGTAACGTTATACTATTGTCTAGTCTCGCAGTTCTTTTATATAGAATGTACGTTGCCGCGGCCCATCAAACTCACAAAAATAAATCCCTTGCCAAGTTCCAAGCAGGAGTTGCCCATTTGTGACAATCACATGCTGTGACGCGCCAACCGTACTCGCCTTCATATGTGCAGCTGTATTCCCTTCTGCGTGGCGATCTAGCTGGTGATGCCAAGGATATACTTCATCAAAGCGGCGGATCATATCCCGTTTCACATCAGGATCCGCATTCTCGTTGATTGTAATCCCAGCCGTTGTATGCGGACAATATACGACAACTGCGCCTTCCTTGAGATGTTGTTCCGTTATAAATGACTGAACGATATCTGTAATTTCAAGCATTTCATCTCGTGTTGATGTACGCAATGTGAATTTTTTAAGCATATTTCTTCTTTCTCCCTTACATTTCTTTTTACACAATTTCAACATGAAAATCAGATTATTTCAAGTATACACCATCATTCGGAATGGAGATTTAATAGATTGAGTCTCTTAATCCTAGCATAGATTATATCTACTCATTAAATGAATTACAAATATTCCCTCTAATGTAAAAATAGCAAGAATTTTGCTGCAAAAAACGAAGGAAAATGTCTATCACTTTAAGGTTATCTAAAGAGTATTTCATGTTATAATCTTGTAAAAGTTAACAAAAGTGGGAATGAAGCAGGGAAACTGGAGGAACTATTATGTTAATCGAAGATTTAATCCATCAATTCATCTTAATTAAAAAACGAGAGCCTTCACATTCTAGTGAGCTGCTCCGCTATATTAAGAAGAGTTATATATACGGAGAATTATCTGCCGTTGAATATAAAAAACTATTTCTCGATTTGAATTTAACAAGTATAACAAGAAAAGAACGATATTTTTTAAGCACAAATACAAATTTTTAATATAGAATACAAGCTTTGTACATTGGTTGATAAGATTTGTATTTTTATTTTCTTTAAATACGGCTTACAGCTCTAGACAAGACAATAAAGTAAAGGGATGGGGAACTATGATAAAGATTGGTTATGCTATTTGTACAAATTGCGGATGTAATAAAGCTACGGTAGAGGTTTATCGTTGTCAAGATTGTAAAAAAATGTACTGTAAAAAATGTCTCGAGGACGTTGCTAACTGCTCAAATCCAGAATGTGGAACAACAAGCCTTGAACACAAAGGTTATATTCAACCATTTGATGAAGCACTATGAAGTAACACCGTGTTGATACAGTGTTGCTTACAAAGCACCTGCCTTGAGTAAGAAATAGGAGTTTTTATCAATATACAGAAAAAAAGAAGCTATCCATCTACATCTAGTAGTTGTCGAGCTTCTTTTCTTCGTTCAATGGGCTTTTTCAGTACCTCCCTCCTCATCCCTTGAGGAGGAGGACTTCTTTCCGGAAAGCCTGTTAAAATATTGACTATATCTGTAGTTACCCATCGTAATAATACTATTCGGAGAACATCGCCTTACTTCTCAAGATAACTTACTATAAAACAATATTTTACTCACTATATTTACTTAATTTGAATAAACGGAGCAGCATCTCCGCTAACTTGAGGAAGCTTGCCATCCCACTTTTCAATTTTCTTCATCTCGACAATCTCTGGAGATAAGGACTCCTTCAAAATACGGTTTGCTTCTGCTTTTCCCTTCGCTTCTTCAATATCACGCTCAGCGGCAACAATGGCTTGTTGCTTTTCAATCTCCAACTTTTCTAATTGCTGCTGTGCATCTACGACACCTTGAATGGCTTTTGCTGTATTTTCGTCTGGCTTAGGAGCCTCAAGTGTCACAGAATCCACCATAAAACCAGTAGCACTTACAATGTCACGAAACTCTTTTTCAATAGCTGCGTTAATTTCGCCTTGATGCTGAAACACCTCAAGCACTGAATACGTGGAAAATACATTCAATGCTGCTTTCTTAATACGGGTTTGCAGCCAGCCGCTTTCAATCACTTCTGGATCCTGCCCCTTAAACTTATTGTAGATGTCCGGCAGCTTTTCAGCATCATTTGAGTAATCATATGACAAACTAATAGCTAAAGGTTTACCATCCTTTGTTTGAACATTAAATTCTTGTACATGTACCGTCTCAGTAGATACTGGATACTCCGTCACACGTTTGAATGGGGACACTAAATGCCACCCTTGACCAAGCGTTTCCTTCTCGACACCTGTGCTTCTGCTGTAAACTACTCCCATATGACCTTGATCAATTACTTCCACACTCATTGCTGTTAAAATCCCGCCAACTAAAAGTCCTACACCTAATATGGATGCTCCTACAATTCTTCTCATTATTTTTTCTCCTCCTTAAAAAAGTTTTTAATTTTTACAGCTACATTTCCCATAAAATCAAAGGCTCCTAATTTCCCTGCAATAACCCAAATCCCTATCAATAAGAAAACCAGCAATATTAGACCGACTAACAGTGAAAACATACAGTTCCTCCCTTGCCTTACAAGAAGCTTTTTTATAGATTCCTAGAATGAATAACTTTAAACGCACAGTAAATATTTAGCTTGAAGCACTTTTTCCTGCTCTTTTAAATTACCCCGACTTCACTAACAAGAATTACTATGTATGATGCGTGTATTGTCCAGCCTTTCCTTTCGGTCAATCATCAAAAATGAATGAACTATCAAAAAAATCTTTCATATCATTTTGATTTAAATAGTTATGTATAATTTATATCTACTTTTACTTAGGAGAATTAATTCATAAAAAGAATAACTATCTGCTCTTTCTTGCAACGAGCTTAAAACACTCGTCTTTCAGCATGCTCTTCAGCCCTGTCTGTACGCTCTACTATAGCTCTTGCTGACCACTGCATACCTCATAAAAAAATTTATTCATAAATTATGTAACAATCCTACTCTCAATATATAAAAATCATACACAAAGCAACCAGCACTCCTCCATACGGAATGTCTTATTAACAGTTATATCCTTCTTTTGGATTCAAGATAGTTTTTAATTTTTGCTTTTGTAGTAGCCCAATCCTGTTCTATGATGCTGTAAAATACTGAATTACGATAAGAGCCATCTTGCCGGATCATATGGTTTCTTAAAACCCCTTCCTTTACCCCTCCTATTCGTTCGATCGCTTTTTGTGACCGCAAATTTCGTTCATCCGTCTTAAATTGTACTCGGATTATCCCTAAAGTCTCAAAGCAGTATTCTAATAACAAGTATTTACATTCTGTGTTTATGTTTGTCCCCCATACAGAAGGATTCAACCAGGTCCAGCCAATTTCCACACTTTTGTTTGGCCGGGAAATTCCTAAAAATCTTGTGGTACCAAGCACTTTATTATTCTCACGAAGCAAAATAACAAATGGAAACTCTTCTCCCAGACGTTTTCTCTTTAACGCTTCTTCTACAAAGGATTGCATATCAGCTAATGTGTTCATTCCTCTCGGTAAATGTGTCCAAATATCTTGTTCTTTCCCACTTTCATATAAACCTTGTACATGATATCTCTCCATGGGTACAATTCGCACAAGATCTCCTCTTAATTCATCAAACAAAATCTCCATATTATCACCCTTCCTTTTTAATCCATTTTATCATGTAAGGATATGAAAAATATGCCAATTTTTCAGACGAAACGCCTACATAAATCTATTTGCATAGAAAAAAACACAAAAAGAGGCTTCTCACAAGCCTAATGAGCTCATGAGAGGCCTCTCGGAGAGTAGTGATTTAGAGTCGATTGGAAAGCCCTGCCCTTGGGTAAAGACAGAGGCTTGGTTACACTTACACTGTATTTCTACAATTTTCGGCTACGTCGAATTCACTCCTAGCTGAAAATTTATACTTTCCTACAGTGTAATAAAACGCTCCCTAATAAACCTTGATATATTAAGGTTTATCCATTCCATGTACATTCATATCCCGCTTATACCTAATAAAGGCGATAAAATCACGAATTTCTTCAGATGTTAACAGTTGTTGGTCTAAGCTGATGCTTTGGTTAGCCGTTTTTAATAATGACGCGAGCTCTAGCTGAACGATTTTATGATCTGATCGAGCTAGGATATAATCGACTGTTGTATCAAATAAATCTGCCATTTGACATAAAGCATGCAGCGGCGGCTCTCTATATCCTGATTCATAACCCGCATATGTGCTTTTGGCAATTCCGAGGCGATCTGCTGTTTCCTGCATAGACCAATTTCTGCTTTTTCTAAGATCTGCCAAACGTTTTAACATTCTGTTTCTGCTCCCCATACTAATTTTTCCTGATTATAACACGCAGGAAAATAATAAGAAAGATAAATGTACGCATTTTGAATACAATAGTTGCTTTTTTAATGCTTTTGATTTTATAATATTCCATATAAATACGCAAATTGCGCACGAAATTACAAATAGAGGGGTTAATCATGAAGAAATTATTATTACTTGCAACGGGAGGAACAATAGCATCTATAGAAAGCAATGAGGGACTGGCTCCAGGATTGTCTGCTGAGGAACTGTTACATCATTTTGAAAATACTCCTCAAACTATCCAGGTAGATTGCAAAATCCTGATGAATCGCGATAGTACAAACATGCAGCCGGAGCATTGGCTTCAAATGGCACAAGCCATTGCAGAGCATTATGAGCAGTATGATGGATTTGTGATTACTCATGGGACGGATACACTAGGCTATACATCCGCTGCGTTATCTTACATGCTAACAAATTTACAAAAGCCTGTTGTCATTACAGGTTCGCAGGTTCCAATTAGTTTTAAGAAGACGGATGCGAAAAAGAATGTTGCAGATGCGCTTCGGTTTGCAAGCGAAGATATTGGCGGTGTCTTTGTAGTATTCGACGGCCGGGTTATTATTGGGACAAGAGCTGTAAAAATGAGAACGAAGAGCTATGATGCCTTTGAAAGTATTAATCATCCATATGTCGCATATATAAGCGGAAATGATGTTGCATATAGCTGGAAGCCGGCACAAACTCAAAGTCCATTTGCACTTAACGCCAGCCTTTGTCCTGATGTATTTTTAATGAAATTATATCCGGGAATGAAGCCAGAAGTGTTTGATTTTATCAAGAAAATGTACAAAGGTGTTATTATCGAGAGCTTCGGAAATGGAGGGTTACCCTTTGAAGACCGAAGCTTGTTGCCAAAAATAAAGAATTTAACAGAAGCTGGCATTTCGGTCGTAATTACGACGCAATGCTTAGAAGAAGGCGAAGATTTATGCCTATACGAGGTAGGAAGAAAAGTAGCTCACTATAATGTAATCCTATCAGGTGATATGAACACAGAGGCAATTGTCACAAAGCTCATGTGGACACTCGGAAAAACAACAGAAATAGCAAATGTAAAACAAATAATGGAATCTCCAATCGCTTGGGACCGCTCCGCCGATTCTGAAAAGGAAGATTAAAGAAAATTTCTTTTTAAAAAAATAAAGAAGCGAAATGGGCAATATAAGCCTATTTCACTTCTTTATTATTGCTGTACCTGTTTCTTAGGTATATACTCCGTTACCATGCTATTTTTAAGATCCTTTTTCGCATACACTTTATGAATCATATAACCATACAAGGAAGCTAACACCTGCTGAAATAACATCCCAATTACAACTGGCACAGCTACAGGGGCCGGGAAATAGGATACAGCCAAAACAGCACCCGCACTAATATTCCTCATACCGCCAGTAAATACGAGTGTCACAGTATCATCTCGCCCCCACTTAAAAAGACTGCTAATTAGCCAAGAAAATAAATAGCCTGAAGAAGCAATACCGAACACAACAACAGCAATTAAAATGAGCTTACCATCTATATGAGATAGATGCGGGGCAATAATAGAGCTATTAATCATTACAACGGCAGCCAGGCCGACTTTAGAAACAGGGGCTAATTTTGTTCCCCAGGTTTCTTTTACCTTCCCCGCAGTAAGCTCGTTCAAAAACATCCCCAAAACGGAAGGGATAACCACCATTCCAAATAACCCTTTCATCATTCCAAACACATCCATTACAATCTTCTCCCCGACAAATAGCGAAAGGCTGTATGGCACAATAAAGGGAGAAAGAAATGTGTCAATTAAAATAAGAGAAAGAGCTAGGGCTATGTTTCCTTTGTAAATAGAAATCCAAATAAAGCTTGTAATTCCTGTTGGGATCATAACCGCTAAAATAAGTCCTGTAACGGTAAACATATCCTTGCTAAAGATAAGGTGACCAATTCCCCAAGCCCAAGCAGGCATAATGACATGTAAAATAAGCAGTGCTGTTAGCATAGGCAAAGGGTGGGAAATCACTTGCCGCAGAGATTTGAAATTGGAACTTAAACTGCCAGCAAAAGTCATAAAGGCAAAAATCCATGGGACTAAATAGGAGTAAGACTTAAAGCTATCCGTCAAGATAACTCCTATTATTACACTAATGGGAGTAATAGCCGGCATACACTTTTCCAACTGCCGATTTATTTGTTGCAACATCTCTCTTTCACTCCTATTGTATATATGTCCAGACTACATGTTTTCAATATATTGTATTATACCACAGTTTTTCTGGGGCATTTGAAAATATCAGATAAGCCATCAAACTTTTTCCAAAGAAATAATCCATAAAATCGCCGATTGGACTAATGAAAAGCACTGAACAATCCATACTAAAAAATGTGAGCAATCCTCATTTGCTTGCAATAGCTGTTAAAAGGAGGTTAAACCACTATGGCTAAAAAGTATTTTCAAGAGGGAAAGATTAACCAAAATGCAGATGCAACCTCTAGTAACAAATATGAATTCTCCACAGAAACGGACCCAAAGTCAGCTATGGGAGCCGCTGGAAATACTAGTAAAAAACAAAATGCGAATAAACAGCAATAGTGTATAAGCAGAGAACACAGCCAACATATTTTGTGATGCAACCAAAAATCCCCGCTCCTTAAAGCGGGGATTTCTAATATACTATCCTTGCTGTTTTCCAGCATTTTGATGATTCGGTGTATCTTGATACTTTTGCTTTCCATTATTTGTAGCTTGTGCACTGAACTCCCTAGAATACTCTGTGTTGAGGTTTGCATGAATTCGATTGTTTTTAGATGCTTTATCTTTTCCCATGTTTTGGCCTCCTGAGCACGATTGGAGAAATAGCCACTGCTCCCTTCTCCGCTCATAGTTTGACCGCAAACATAAAAATCATGCAAATTTACCTGCTTTCAACATCAACCGATACAATTTCGTTCAATTCCTTTAAGGAACTATATATATCCGTTGTATACAGATTTTCCGCAGCGAGAATTACCATCTCCAACTGCCGCTGACCATCCTTTACATCCTTCACTTTGACACGCTTCACCTGGATATGTAATTTCTTGATTTGCTTGAAAATTTCATTTAAGTCTTGGCTCTCGTTCACAATCAGTTTAAGGGACAAATCCTTCTGTCTTAAAGAGCTAGGACCAACTCGCTTGATAACAAATGGAAATACGTTAATGGCAAGAATAATAAGCAGCATAGCGACAACAGCTTCTAAATAAAAACCCGCTCCTACGGCGATTCCTAAAGCCGAAGCTGCCCAAACCATGGAAGCAGTCGTCAAACCTGAAATTACATCATTGCTTCTCCTTAAAATTACACCTGCTCCTAAGAAACCAACTCCACTAACAATTTGTGCAGCAAGACGCATTGGATCCATATTCGTATGCCCTGGCACAGAATATTTAGCAACCGACTGAATCGAAACAATTGTGATTAAGCAGCTTGCAACAGAGATAACCATGCTTGTTTTCACTCCAAGTGGTTTATTCTTTAACTGCCTATCAAGACCGATGAACAAACCAAGGAAAAGAGAAATCAATAGTTTCGCAAAAAATGGAAGAGTCATCATCAGCCCCCCTTGTCTTTGTTCGATATTTGTTCCTTATAATACCATAAAAAATGAAGCTTGTGTAAAGAAAGAACAAAGCATCCCCTGAAAAAAACTCGCCGATTGGCGAGCCCTGCCCCCCCGGCGAAGACAGAGGCATAGTTGCCCTTATACTTTATTCCTAAAATTTCTCGCTACGTCGAATGGGCTTCCTGCTATAAATTTATACTTAAAGTGTAAACAAAAAAGACCTCAGCTGCATTAGACAGTGGAGCCTTCTTTGTTATTTTTTATTTTGCTTCGTTTTCACTGTTAGGTGCACATGCTATGTCAGTACATCCATCACCCGCAGAATCATGCAAAATCGTAAGGGGCTGTTCTTCGCTCCACGCTTTTTCTAGTGCTGATAAGAACACCTCGCTTGGCTGCGCGCCGGAAATTGCGTATTTTCGATTTATGACAAAGAACGGAACACCTTGGACACCAATCGTTCTCGCTTCCTGCTCATCCTTGCGCACTTCTTCTGCGTACTCCTCTCCAGCTAACATATTGGCAGTTTCATTTGGGTCTAAACCAATGTCTTTAGCCAAAGCCACCAATATTTTATGATTGCCAATATGTTCTGAATCAGTAAAATGAGCTCGTAATAGCCGCTCTGTCATTTCATGCATCTTTCCGTGACGGGCCGCGAAATACATAAGGCGATGTGCATCAAATGTGTTTGTCTGAATCGCTGTATGAAAGTGAAAGGTCAATCCAACTCCTGCTGCTTGCTGCGCAACATTATTTGTCATTGCTTGTGCTTGTTCATAGCTCATCCCGTATTTCGCAGCAAGCATTTCATGCGTATCATGCTTACTATCACGATCAGCATGCGGATCAAGCTCAAAGCTACGGTATATCACTTCCACCTGATTTTGCTGAGGGAATTTCGCCAGCGCTTGCTCAAAACGGCGTTTTCCAATATAACAGAATGGACATACAAAATCAGACCATACTTCAATTTTCATTTTATAGCCTCCATTTAAAATAATTCTTAGCTATCATATCATGTTCCTATCCCAAGTAACACGTGCCACGTTTTGAACACAAAACAAAAAGCCGCGCCTATGTGCGCAGCTCACATAAAAGAAATTTCTTTATTCCTCCCTTCATTGTTTCTCTTATCTATAGAAGATCCCCTACGGATCTTATTCTCAAATAAAAGATAAGCTCCCCTCCTTAAAATGGATTATGATTTATTTCCATGCACGCGGTTCTGCACGCGGGAGCGGAAATTTCCAATCACCTGGACCAAGAAAGCGTAAAGACACCGTACCAAGCCAAGCGTTTTCTTCGAACAGCCTCATCTTAAGCACCCTAATTGGCGTATCCTTCAATTTTTCACGAGCTACATATATGTTGTTTTGCGGCTTCTTGTGATCCACTCGGGCAATTCTTGTCATAATTCGTTTCACAGCTTTCCCCTGTCCTTTTCGGTTTCCTTTCTCACCCGTCTTCGGAACAATGAACAATAGCTGTTCTGTGACTTTCATTGTCTCAACCTTCTTGCGCTTCATTTTGCGCCGTACTGTTGCCTGCTCTTTTTCTTTGTGCACGAGCATGTATTCATATCCCTGTGCTGTGTCTCTTCGAACAATAGAAAGCATCGGTGTTATCATACACTCTAATTCTTCGCCTGCCACTTCCGTATTCATTGGCGAAGGCGGCTTCAGCTTCAAGAGCTGCGGAGCCGGTTTTCCTTCCTTCTTAGCAGCAAAGTTAGATTGCAGCAGCGCAACCTTGCCTACAAAGCCGAATTCTTGTAATTCGCCCTGCTCGTCTAACAGCACGCGCAATAGCGGCTCCTTGACAACTCCTGCCCCATCAGCAAGTTTTGCTTTTAAACCAGAAAAGCTAACAAAGATGCAAGTGTGATTCTGTTCTAGCTGCGTTCTCACAACTTCCATGCTATCCCCACCTTCTCCGGACACTTACAGGTATCTCTTACCTGTAACTATTAATTTCTCATAAATTTCCTATATTCCTTCTGTATCTATACCGATTTCCTCTCGTCATTTTTCTGCTGCCATCGAGTTTTATTTCCTTTTATCGAGCGATCACAAGAAAATCCCCTATCGAAATTATCAGATTGCCGATGAATGCTGTAAAATGATTAAAATTTACTTTTACAAGAAGATATTTCATCAGCTAACAATATTCAGGGGTAAAATAGAGTAGAAATGTGCTAAAATAGTTTTGGTGCGGAGATTTTATATCCTTCCGCGAGATTTTTACAGTGATAAAGGAGAATACACATGGAAAAAGTACTTGTTTTCGGACACAAAAACCCAGACACAGATTCAATTTGTTCCGCAATCGCTTATGCGGCATTAAAGAAGGAGCTTGGAGTAGATGCAGAGCCAATCCGTTTAGGCGGCGTAAATAACGAAACGCAATTTGCCTTAGACTACTTCAAAGCAGAAGCGCCTCGCTTAGTGGAAAAGGTTGCAGCTGAAGTAAACAACGTAATCTTAGTAGACCATAACGAACGCCAACAAAGTGCAGATGATATCGATCAAGTTCGTGTATTAGAAGTTATCGACCATCACCGCATTGCGAACTTCGAAACAAGCGACCCATTATACTACCGCGCAGAGCCTGTAGGCTGCACAGCAACAATTTTAAATAAAATGTACAAAGAGCGCGGCGTAGAAATTTCCAAACAAGTTGCAGGTCTTATGCTATCTGCTATCATTTCTGACTCTTTACTTTTTAAATCTCCGACATGCACAGAGGAAGATGTAGCAGCAGCTCGCGAGCTTGCTGAAATTGCAGGTGTAGATGCAGACAAGTACGGATTAGACATGTTAAAAGCAGGCGCTGATTTGAGTGACAAAACGGTTGAGCAATTAATCTCCCTTGATGCAAAAGAATTCCAAATGGGTAACTACAAGGTAGAAATCGCACAAGTTAACGCAGTTGACACAAATGATGTTCTTTCCAAGCAAGCAGAAGTCGAATCAGTATTAAATCGTGTAATCGAAGAAAAAGGATTAGATTTATTCTTATTCGTCGTGACTGATATTTTAACAAACGATTCCGTTGGACTAGCTCTTGGTCGTGCAACAAATGCAGTAGAAAAAGCATACAACGTAACACTTACAAACAATACAGCTGTATTGAAGGGCGTTGTATCACGCAAAAAGCAAATTGTTCCTGTTTTAACAGATACATTCAACGCGCTGTAATTAGATTACATCAAAAAGACCGCTCCGTTTATCATACATACTTGGAGCGGTCTTTTTGCATTTTGGCATATAAAATTCCAACCGGAAACGAATTCGATGTAGCGGAAAATTTGAGGAACAAAGTGGAAGAGCAACTCCGCTTCTCTCTTCGCCTAGTTACGAACGAAAACGTACAGTCAGTTCAAGTATCTCACAGCGGCTGGCAAGCCGAATTGGCGGACCCCACGTACCAAAACCGGAAGACACAATAACATGCATCTTCTCCTTTAGCATATATCCCCAGTCCAGCTCAAATACCCTGCGTGTAATCCAGTGATTAGGAGCAAACTGCCCGCGATGCGTGTGACCGCATAACAACAAGTCAACACCAGCTGCTGCGGCTTTATCAAAGTGATAAGGCTGATGATCCATCATAATAATTGGCCATGTTACATTTAAATCTTGTAGTAGCTCCTGTACACTCACCCGGCCAGCAGGATCGATTGTTTCCGCTGCTTTATCCTTTCTTCCTGCAAGATAAAAGGAATCATGAATAAGCACAGATTCGTCCTGCAAAACACGAATGCCAATTGCCTCCATTTGCTTTACATACTCCTTGATATGACCGCCATAGTAATCATGATTACCAGGCACAGCATATATACCAAACGGTGCTTGCAGCTGGCTCATAACTTTGGACATTTCCTTTCGCATAAATGGCTCAATCACATCATCGATCACGTCACCTGGAAGAAGTACTAGATCAGGCTGCATGTCCTTGACTCGTTCAACAAGCCGTGTTAAATGCCGGTTCTCGACAATATTTCCTAGATGAAGATCTGATGCAACCGCAATTCGCAGTTCCTGTAAATCCCCCGCTGGCTTATCAATATCAATTTCATAAGTGCGCACAATAGGTACCCATGCATTCCAAGATCCCCAAACCAGTAAAGCAAGGAAGAGAAGCGAAACTGCGGCTATCAGAATTGGCATGTACGTATTAAATGGGACATCTGCTATTCTCGAAAACCATGCAACAAGGTCAGCTAAAGGTAAAAGAATAATGGCAAACTCCATCACCGCAAAATAATAGGAGCCAATGAGCTGCATGAACCTTCGAATGGATCCTGGCAACAATTTGATTCTTCCGAACAGATAGGAAAAGGCAATCACAAAGAATATGACCCAATATACAGTATGAATAATATTTGTTGAAAAATAGGATAAAGCGTACAAGCCATGCCAACCGATATAAATATTTATTGCTAAATATGTTAATAATATAAGAACAAATATGCTAATTGTTTTATACATAATTCGTCTCCTTTCCGTACCTAACGGATTTAGGCTGCCTGCATTTGCATTACTCTTCTTTATGGAACAGCTGCTGCTTCCATTATGGATTTCCGCTCTTTATTAAACTTGTCCAGTTTAGAAGAACCTTCGCTAAAATCAAAACTTCTCCGTATAACACGTATAAAGGCAGTTATTCATCTAAAAGCAGCGGATTGTTTGAGCCTCTTTTGCACTGTAAGAAGATATAAATCTCTAACTGGAAGACCATTCGACGTAGCGAGAAATTTTAGGAATAAAGTATAAGTGCAACTACGCCTCTGTCTTCGCCCAAAGACAGGGCTCGCCAATCGACAAGTTTTCTTTAGCTTATGCACATGCAACGTCCCTTTGCATATCGTATAGATAATCATATTTGGCTAAGGAGGCATACACCATGACCATAGTAGAGGCTGCTGACAATAACAGCTACACACAAGGATTCCTACTAGCTATTATTATCATCCTATTTGTGCTAGTTGCTATCTCAGGAATTTATAGTGTAGTATACCCAATTGTGGCCAGTGCTGTTTATACTGTATACCCTAACTTACCGCTATAACTGCTAGCGTTTTGATATCTTGTGCTATTTGTTACATTCTTCCTTTTATGAAGTATACTGTCAATGCCACATATTCGCGAATATACGATTGAATGAGCGCACGCTTTGGAGTATCCGCCGCTAATCCCTGAACAGATAATCCTGACTTCCTAGCAACTGATACTGCTCGATATACATGATAATCATTAGTGACAATTAGACCTTTCTTTGCCTTTGCAGGAATAAAGGCCTTTGAAAATGCGATGTTCTCTTCTGTGCTTGTAGACTTATCCTCCATGAGGATGCGATGTTCAGGGATGCCGTGCTCTATGAGCTCAAGCTTCATCACCTCAGCTTCAGACATATTCTCACCGTTCCCTTTTCCACCTGAAACAATTGCAAGGGTTTGCGGATTATCTTCTAAATACTGCGCTGCCCTGTCAATACGATAACGCAGTGACAGAGAAGGAGCTTCTCCTTTTACACGTGCGCCTAACACTATCAGATAATCGGCATGGGATGGCAGTTCCATATGACTATACCGATACATAAATGTCTGCAGGATCAGGATGTACACAGTCACTAGACTAATGACAACGGCTAAGTATCTACGTAATTTCTTTTGTGACAATATAAACTTCTCCTTACCGGATTTGATACACTTCCCCTGACGAGACATCTATAGCTTCCTGCTATTGAGAAGCTACGGAAGCTTTTAGACATAGTAGTTCATTTGATCTCCTCGGTCCTTTCATATCGAGAATCGAGAAAATCCACAATATGAATGAGATGTCCTTCCATTGTTGCTGGCGTTACACATGCTCCCCATTCCAATTTATCGTGATGACATAAAATATTGTGCATCAGCTGATGAACATCTGCAATCGGAAGTGAAATATGCTCCGTCTCTAACATCTTCGCTAGCAGCATTGTCCCATAAGGAATATGCCCAACATACATTCCGATGGGATCCATAGAAATACCGGTCGGCTTTCTCTCTTCAAGAGCTGACAAATCCGCTGTTGGAAAGAGAAAGCGAAAATCATCGTACCCTTTTCCCGCATGATGATATTCAAGTAATTTGCCAAGATCATGGTAAAAAATGGAGCATATTAACCGTGAAGCATTCGGTATTTCCTCCTTATACTTCACCATGCTATAAAAATGATTATACACATGATCAATCGCATCTCTCCAAACAAGGTTCCTTACATTTCCGCCAGGATTATCCGACATATAATCCTTCCGAAGCTCATTTTTATATTCTCGTTCGATAACAGCAATAAGCTCTAAGATACCTTTATATGGATTGGTTGACTTTACAATATATCGAGCTAAACGCATTAATCCTACCGTATGCTTGAGCAGTCCGCCCAAATATGCATGGTGATGTCCTTTTGCAGCCGGACGCACTGAAAAATCGTTCCAAAACCGCTTCATCGCTGACAGCATAAGAGTCCGATACGGCTCCTCTGTCTCCTGTACATAGCAATATAGCTCTACAATAAAATCTTCCAGACTTTGCTGTGTAGCTGGTATAAGAGAAAAAGGATTCACCTGTCCGGTTACCGGTATAAGCTGATCAATGGTAACACTTTTAAAGCCTTGATATTCTTCCACCTTTCCTGCTATTTCGAAGACAGCGTACTCTTCTAGCAATGGTATAGATGCGGCGACAGATCCGTCATTGTCCCACATTTTCGTATTGATTGTACATACATTATTGCTAAAACGAATTTTCAGATAGGGTTTATCTGTTTTTGTTCGTTCTACGGAGTGATCTATATATAAAAAGCGGGCATTGTTTAGACGGTTTCCTGCTTGTGCTTGTTCAATATCAAATGTTTCCGACCCGCTTACAAGCTTAGGAGCAGGAAATTCTCTTAAAATCTCCTGTCTGTCAGCATCAGATGTTTGTATAGTAATAGGCACAGCACCGTAAAAATATGGTTGAGTCAATTGCTCTCCCCCTCTTGTTTTCGAAAATACCTTTTCTTCTACTTTATCACGAAATAGTCTCTTCTGGAAATTTGATCGAAGGTTTAAAGTCCCAGTACATATGCTGTACTCGAACACTTCCCCAAGAACCTACAAATTAAAGGCGCGCCCTGTCCTTGGGCGAAGATAGAGGTGTAGTTACGCTTATCCTTTCTTAAAATGGAACACAAAAAAGACAAGATAATCCGCTTTCCACAGAATAGAAATACCACCCACTATGTATGAAAAGGAGTTCTCTTGTCTCATGAATAGCTTGACGCATCAACAACTTCTCGACAATACTTTGTGTAACTGCATAATCAAGTTTATCTGCTATGAAACCAAACATAGGGTATCTCTGGAGAGAACCAAAAAATGACTACAAACTGCCTAGGAGTACCTGTTCAGGTTTTAAACGGAAATTTTTGTATATATTTTTAATCCAGTACAGTTTTATAATGAATCATCAACTTTCATGGACGAATATGAAGGCTTGTTAATGAAAATCACTTGATTATATCGATCAATTAGAAACCCAACTCCAAGAACAAAAACAATTGTCCCTATTCCTACACCAGTTACATGGTGTTGAAATAAACAAATGCTGGTGCTAATAGATAAAGGAATAGACATACATAAAATTGATCCGACAGTATAGCTTTTCTTTAATTTCGCAAACGCTTGCAGCAGATAATCTAACGGTAAATAAACGGAGTTACACTGGAAATGAATGCTTAATGCAATTGCGATAAAATTGATCCCGATTACTAAATATAGTGACCGGATCCATATGTTTTCTGATGCAAAAATTAGACCAAGTAAAAAGACAAATACATCAATGAATAAACCAAACACAAAAGAAAGAACGATACTTTTTACAATCGTCCACAAAGTAAACCTTACTTTCAATAAATAACTAAGAACAAAAGAAGATACATTAATGGCGGACCCAATGGACAATGGCATGATTGACACAAGGTTTTGGCCTGCAGATGTCCACGGGGAACTTCCTAGGTTTGCAGTGATCATAAGACTATTTCCTAATGCATTTAAGCTAATGGATAAAACAACCCAAAGGTTGACCCGTTGGACTCCCATTCCCCCACCCCACTTTTAATATTCCCGATATTTTTGATGTAGTTATATCCTTATGCTAAACACTATTAATTTTCCGCACAAAGTTTATCCGGACATAATGAAGATTCTTTTTGTTTTTATATCAATTTACCCAGATGAAATGATTTATTGATTAGAAGTTTTTTAAAGAATGGGAAGAAAGATAAGGTCCACAACAATCTATCAAGTACTAGGAACAATTTAATAAACAAAAATAATCCTCGAGCATTAACTATTTTCAGAAAATTAAGTTTGTTTATTCTTCCTGTATTTGCTATAATTTTAAATCAATCAAATATGTATCAAACCTTACATAAAATTGAAAGCGCTGTATTTATTCTTAAATGATTAGGAGGTTGTATCTATGCAACAAAAGGCATTTAGCATTTTAAAGATTTCTGACTGGATTTTAAAGCTTGCTTATTTAAATGCTCTATTCATTGCTTTTTCTTTTTTAGGTTGTCTCATTGGAGGAGTTTTTCCGGCAACAACAGCCATGCTTACTGTCATCCGAAAATGGCTTATGGGTGATACTGAAATCCCCATTTTTTCAACGTTTTGGGTTTCCTATAAAAAAGATTTTTTAAGAAGCAACCTTCTAGGATATATTCTAACCTTTATAGGATTTACTCTCTTTATGTATTATCTTCTCCTGAACCAAACCGTTAGTGAGGTTGCAGTATGGCTTCGATATCCACTTGTTATCATCACAATTATTTACATTGTATTTCTTTTATACGTGTTCCCTGTATTTGTGCATTATGAAATGAAAATACCACAGATTCTCAAAACCACTTTTTTGATTATGAGTGTTTCTCCACTTTCAACAATTATGCTCATAGCAGCAGGGATCATCCTTTACTTTACAATGTCAAATTTCCCGGGACTAATCCCTCTTTTTGGAGGAAGCTTAATAGGCTTTATTGTCATGTGGTCCTCCTACCTTGCATTTTCACATTTAAAACGAAAAGAAGAAAAAACCGTGGTACTAGATTAATATAAGCATTATGTCCGAATCGACCATTTGTATGGCGTAATCGGTTTCGAAATTTTACATACAGGAATTTATAATGGTAATACGCATATGCAAGAACTATCTAAAAGCCTTATTTGAACGAAAGATAAAGGAGGAACACCATGAAAATAATTATGATTTCACTTGACTCTCTCCGTGCTAAGAGACTAAGCAGCTATGGATATACTAAACCAACAAGTCCCTATATAGATAAGATTGCCTCTGAAGGTGTTCTGTTTGAAAAGGCCTTTGCTTCAGATATCCCAACCGAGGTAGCACATACCTCGATTTTCACTGGAAAGATAGGACTTCGCAATGGAGTCGTATCACATGGATCGGAGTTAACAACTCTCTCTAAAAAAATAGATTGGCTTCCGACAATACTTCGTCAAGCGGGTTTCACAACAGGGGCAGTAGATAATTTATATCAACTAAAAGAGTGGTTTGCTCGAGGCTTTCGTTATTATACAAATAGTGTTGGGAAAACTCGTTGGATTGATGGACACACAATAAATGAGTTGGCAAAGCCATGGCTTAAAGAACATAAAGATGAAAACTTTTTTCTGTTTCTACACTATTGGGATCCTCATACACCGTATCTGCCACCGCAAGAATATATCCCTCTTTTTTACGATCAAAATAAAGATCCATTCGATCAACAAAATCGCAGTATGGAACCGGCCTATAATCATATGGCCTATCCGTTTTTTAAGCATCACCATTTTGATTTACTTGGCCCTGTTACGGATGCTGATTATATCAATTCCTTATACGATGCTGAAATACGCTACTTAGATAATAAACTGAAGGAAATCGATCATTATCTAGAAGAACTTGGAATTAAAGACGAAACTCTTCTTATTTTATTTGGTGACCACGGTGAGAGCCTAACAGAGCATGATGTCTACTGGGATCACTGTGGGTTATATGATGCAACAGTTCATGTCCCCATCATTATGAGATGGCCTGGACATATCCCGCAGGGCAGACGAGTAAAGGGGCTCATTCAACAGGTAGATTTATTTCCAACCATCTTAGAAGCTATTAATACAAACACCGAAATCGACATAGACTCTATTAAAATCCCTGAAAATATTGATGGTCAAAGCTTATGGCCATCAATTCTCGGCCAGGAGGATGGGACGCGCTCAAAAGTTTATCTCAGTGAATGCGCCTGGCAGGCAGCAAGAGGGGTACGAACAGAAAAATATAAATATATCCAAACGTTTGACGGCGGACCTTTTACACGTCCCCAAAGAGAACTATATGATTTATCCTCTGATCCCGAGGAAACGATTAATCTAGCAGAAACACATATCGAACTGGCAGACCAGTTTGAGCTGGATCTTCATAATTGGGTGGATACAGTCTTACAAGGCAAGGAGGATCCCATGTTCATTCAGTTAGAAAAGGAAGGCCTGCCATTTCGTAAAAGAATTGAAAAAATCCTTTCTGAATCAGGCCTTTCATGGGATGAATGGAAAAGGAATCCAAGTCGTGAAAGACTAGATGTTATGACTCGTTCATAGTACATATACAAAAACCCCTTCAATATGCTTCAAAATATATAAAGCTAAAAATTTAGGGCTATCAACGTCTCAGACTGTTGAAAACAAACTCGTCAACTACAAAGAAGTAAATTAGGTAGGGTTTAGCTGCTGCATATAAGGTCTTTTGTAACAAATTCATACCTCAATAGGACTAAATTCATTTGTAAAACCCAAAGTCAAAACCACCCGTTTTCTCACTCACGGGTGGTTTTGACTTCATTAGGGCCTTTTGTAGTTGCGCTCCTAAACAACCTTTTATCTTCTTTTGTTTTGTTCTCTAAAGAATTTCCTTACATTTTTCATGCCACTCATGCTGCCGAAGATGTCAGTTATTTTTTCTTTTTCAATCATTCTAGAATTCAAGTTATCGTACTTCGCTTCTTT
This sequence comes from Ectobacillus funiculus, assembly GCF_004138295.1. GTDB lineage: Bacteria > Bacillota > Bacilli > Bacillales > Bacillaceae_G > Ectobacillus > Ectobacillus funiculus. The sequence continues at coordinate 187,185 of NZ_SCFM01000004.1, forward strand.
TTCTAGCTTCCAATAGCTTTCCAACCGTTCAACTGACAAATGACCATCCTCTATGGCTTTTTGCACGGCGCATTTCGGTTCACTTTTATGAGAACAGTCGTTAAAATGACATTGAGCCGCGAGATCATCAATGTCTGCAAACGATTTTGACAAATTCGCACTAATAATCCCAAGTTCCCGCATCCCGGGTGTATCAATGACAACACCTAAGCCAGGCAAAAAGATTAGCTCTCGTCTTGTCGTGGTGTGCCGCCCCTTATCATCATTTCGGATACCACCGGTATCTAATACGCTGTGACCGAGAAGACAATTAATCAAGGTTGACTTTCCAACACCAGAAGAGCCAATGAATGCTACAGTCTGACCACCTGATAGATACGTTTTCATGGCTGGTTGCCAATCGTCCGATAAACTAGTCGTTACAAGAACATCCACACCGATAGCAATCAATGATATATCGTAAAGCCTGCTCTCAAGATCTTTACAAAGATCCGATTTAGTCAGCATAATAACCGGAGTCGCTCCGCTATCCCAAGCGATAGAAAGATAACGCTCTAGTCTCCGAAGATTAAAATCATTATTCAATGACATACAGATCAAAATGGTATCAATGTTTGTAGCCACTACTTGGAGATCACTTGTAGTTCCTGCCACTTTTCGCGCAAACACGCTTTTCCGTGTAAGTATATGGTGAATAATTCCATTTCCTTGTACATTATCAGTTCGATCGACCATGACAAAATCTCCGACAGACGGGTATTCAGACATTGCTCCTACGCTGTGGAGAAACTTTCCCGATATTTCAGCTGTTAATTCCCCTTTTTCTGTGATTACCTTATATACACTTTTAAATTGAGATGACACTCGCCCTATATAAAGATCTCTATATTTTTGAGACTCCTGAATAAATGTTTCAGTAAGTCCTAAATGCTTCATATCTATTGTATTCAAAGTTATAGCCTCCTAAAGTTTCAATTGTAACCTTTGGGAGGTCTTATGCAGGTATTATTTTGCACACCCCTCCCCGTTCGCTACAATCTCAGCAATATGCTTGTTAAACATAAAACTTCAACTCCTTTTCATTTATTAAGATAACTATATCATAATACAACTTTTTTTGGGTTTTAGAGCAGAGAATTGGATGCATAAAAAAGGTTAATTTTATGCATCCCTATAATCAAAATTTCATAAATTATCACACTGAAGAGAGGATATTTTTTAAGAAAGCATTTTAATATTCTTGATAAATGACAAAGGGATTGCGATAGCAATCCCTTTGTCAGAGTGTGGAGTTAATCCAAAAGTCTGCTGAAAGCGGGCTTTTTATGTCAACTCCTTTTCTTTTCCTTACTTTACATCCTGTTTTTCTTTGGCTTGAATGGCTCTAGCACTTGTAATTGACCCAAGATATAGCTTCTCATATGCTTCCTCAGATGTCTTGATTGGTCCGTCACCTTGTCCATGGTAATTTGTATTTGTGAACATCGGATTGGTTCTGCCTGTTTGCTCCTCTCGCTTTGCAATATAATCCTTCATTCTCTTTTGAAGCATTGCTACGATATGAGGTTCATGCTGTGCTACGTTATTATTTTCATTAGGATCCTCAATTAAATTGTAGAGCTCAATCTCTGGCTTGAAATGAAAATCCGGTTCGAGAGCCTGAATCAATTTCCACTCAGGTGTCCGCCATCCATGCTTCCGCATCCAAGTACATTCTGTAATATAAAACTCCGTTACCGAAGGAACTTCTTCACCCTTTATTAGTTGAACAAGATTACGTCCATTAAATAGAATATTTGTTTCAATTCCAATAAGTTCAAGAATTGTCGGCATGATATCTTGGATTAAGCTTACATCAGAATACCTTTTTCCTTCAGGAATTTTACCAGGAAACTTCAAAATTAACGGAACCGTTAAACAATTATCATATATTCCATGATGATCGAAATAACAATCATGCTCGTAAAGTGTCTCACCATGGTCAGAGGTAATAACGATTAACGTTTCTTCTTCGATGCCTAAGGCTTCAACAGTTGCAAAGATATTTTGGATGCACGCATCCATATAGGCAATAGCCCCTTCATATTGTGCCGAAACGTATTTTTCATCCGTCACACCCTCAGGAATCCAGGATTTAAAAAAGTCCGCATGCGGCTTAAAGTTGTATACAGGCTCCATCGATTTGTTTTCAGGATCCTTCTCATTTCCATCGTAAAATATTCTTTCAAACGGCCGAGGAGGAAGATATGGTGAATGTGGATCCATATGCCGAAGGAACAAGAAAAATGGCTCTTCCTCCCTGGCTAGTCGTTTTAACTCTGGAATAGCTACTCCATTCAAATTTTCTGCTTTAGGGCACCGTCCGGTTTCATCGGCGACCCATGCCTCATAATCCAAATAATGGTCAAATCCTCTTGATGAAGGATTCCCGGTAAAGCCTACACAAGTTGTGTTATAGCCATTGTCCCCTAAAACCTCTGCTAATGTATGAACGTGATCACCTAAAGGACCTTCGTGCCGTAGTGCAACAACGTCTGTTCCAAAGCAATCCATACCAGTCAGCATAGAAGCATAAGCTGGAGTAGTTGGAATACTAGGGCTAAAATGCTTCTCGAATAAAACTCCTTCCTTTGCAATTTTATCCATATGAGGGGTGGTCAAGCAGTGATATCCATAACTGCTCATATAATCTCGTCTCAAGCTATCAATACCGAACAAAATCACATTTGGTTTTTTCATAGTTTCGATTTCCTCCTAAGAAAGTAAGAGTTCTTAAAACATTCCATCAAAAGTCTACTTCATTCAATTAAAGTCTAATTACAGAGCTTTATCATTGATGAAAGAGTCACGAAACTTTCCAGGTGAACATCCAACCTGCCGGCTAAATAACCGAGTAAAAAATGCCGGGTCATCATATCCAACTTCAATCGCAATCGAAAGAACTTTTTCATTTGATTCAAGAAGGAGACTTTTTGCCCTGTCGATACGAATTTGATGAACAGCCTCGATCACTGTTTTTCCAGTTTCTTCTTTAAACACCCGATTAAGATGCCTTGAGCTAATATTGAATAATTCTGATAGGGTTGCAAGCGAAATCTTCTGATCATAATGTCTTTCTAAATAACCACAAATTCTTTGAATGAGTGTATTTCTTTCCTGTGAACGCAAAGAAGCATGTTTCGTTGTGATTTGCTGCTCTCCATAAATTCTGGATAGCTGTATAAGCACCTGAACCAATTGAAGACGGATAAGGGTTGGGTATCCGGTTCTCTTTTCCTCAAATTCAGCAGCTATGCCGTCTAATAACGCAAGAACATGTCCAGCATCTGTTCCCTTTACATGTAAGCAGTGATGAAACCGTTCATGCTTATCTAAAAATGGATGAATATAGTAGTAGTCCATTGATTCTGATATCCCCAAGTAATTCAACCAGATTTTATCAATAAGGGATGGCATAAACAGGCAGTTAATAATTTCTAAGCGTTTTCCTGGCTTAATATGATAGGTATGTATCTCTCCAGGATTAATAATAAAAACATTTCCGGCAAAAATATCGTAATGTTCTCCTTCAAACACATGTGTTGCTTCACCATCAACAACATAAACCAGTTCTACAAAATCATGGTCATGAATAGACGGCATGTTATGACTAGTATGAATATAGCGACGGATATAAAAAGGAAATTCCTTTTCATTCATGAACTGGCTGCTTACTAATCTCAATAGTGTTCCGCCTCTCTTTCTTCACTAGATATGTTCGTTATCCTGTCAATTCAACATGTAGCATGTTATTTAAAGGAGCTGCTATTCCACTAATCCCCGATAATAAAACTACTCCGTAGGATATGCCATTGTCGTAAACAATGCTAATGCTTCCTGGGAAGTGTCCAACCTGCTATGCTGTACGACAATGGGTACGGAGCTGTCTACTTTTATCGCATATGGGACATTTCTAGGTACTTGTTTACCATCTTGGTCCACAATTTTATCTAGACGAATATGATGGGTTCTCCTTGCACCACATTCAGTGATAAAGTTTTCCATCGGATCCATATCCTCGAAATAAAAGGTTAACCGAATGGATGCGTGTTCTTCTGTTAAATTCAAAACGCATACTGCTTCATGACTAATCTGTTCCCCCAGGCTTTTAGGCTGTAAAAAACCATCTGGAATAATCCAGCTTTTTTTCCCGATCATTGCAACATCGCCTTTCTAACTTGGGGAACCTCAATGACGGCACCGTCTTCCATCTGGGAGCGAATAGCTGCTTCGATCACCTCTTGTCCTGCAAGCGCGTGTGCACCTGAAGCTTCTATTTGATCAGGGGCAACCCCTTCTTTAATCTGTTTTATGAAATGATCAAGTCTATTTTTAAATGTTTCTTGAAAACTGCCGACCCCAGTCATAATGGAATTACGTAGAACCAACAATTCGTCCCGCTCATGTGGATAAAAAGTGAAGTTTTCATAAACATTATCGATAACGAATCTTCCTTTATTACCTGCTACTTCGCAATATTCAATCGGGTGACGGCCGGCAGAATCATAGCTTCCTGTTAAGTGGCCAACTGCCCCAGATGCAAATTCAAGATTGATTGAAGCTGTAGACCAAATATTTCGTCCTGGTGCTTTCGTCATAAATGACTGCACTCGTCTAATATCACCTGCAAAATAACGCAACACATCAATTGAATGCGGGTGCAGCGCACGTAAATGGAACCATGGACTTGTCTCCTTTGGATTTTGAATCGTAAGCTTCATATTTAAATATAATAGAGTTCCTAACTCTCCCTTATCTATTAACTCTTTTCCTTTATACGCTGCAGGAACAAAACGGTGATTTAGGTTGCTAGCCAATCGGACATTTTTCTCTGCAGCTAAACGAACCATTTCCCTAGCCTCTTCAATATTATTGGAGATTGGCTTTTCTACTAGAACATCCTTACCAGCTTCTATCGCCATAATTGCGGGCTCAAAATGATCTCCACCATTTTCTTCACCCGAAGTAGCGATACTAACAATATCTATTTCTTCATTTCTTAACATTTCTTTCATGTCCGTATAGACCTTACATCCATATAAATCAGCCATTGCTCTTGCACGTTCTTCGATTAAATCGCAGGCTGCCACAAGCTTAACATCTGGATTTTGGCTATAGTAGCGACAGTGAGTTTCCCCAATATTATTAACCCCCACAACGGCAACTTTTAGCATATTACATTCTCCTTTCTTTCCCTAGCTTCTTGGAACAGACGACCTAAGTATCCACGGCTTTCTGCCGCGATAGCTACTACCTTTGGCAACTCATAATCTTTTGCTCCGATAATTTCTAATACAGTAGCACCCTCATATCCACTTTCCACCATCTTATTGACTACGTCCTTCAACGGCACAGTTCCTCTGCCAGCAATTTGATATTCTGGCTCAGCAATTTTTAACTGTTCAATGAAAGTATCACGGATATGACTATGAATAATATAGTCCTTTAGTGCTTCAATAGCAGCAACTGGATCGTCTCCTACACGTCCCACGTGAGTGGCATCAAAATTCAGCCCGAGTGCTGGATGTTTGACTTCTTTCATAAGACGAAGAGCTGTTTTCGTATTGTAAATGCTTTGACCGTAATGCAGCTTAAGTGCAAATCGTATGCCCACATCCCCTGCTGCTTGAGCTAGTTTTTCTATTGCTAAAATAGAAGCTTCCGTTTTTTCTTCATTGTCGGATTCACCCGAGCTTCCTACTGTCACGATAGGAATCCCTAATTTTGCAGCTCTCGCAAATACCCTTTTTGTTCGTTCCAGATTTTCAGGAACTAAAATATTGGTAGCTGCTTCAACACAATACAATTCAAGTCCCGTATCTTCTACCAGCTTTCGAATTTCATGCAGGTGAGCATCACTTGCCGTGTCGCCCAGGTGCTCCGCCATCCCAACTATAGAGGCTAGTTCAATCCCCTTGTACCCGCTAAATTTGATATACTCTACAGCTGTTTTTAGGTCATATCCGCCAAATAGAACTGAATTGACGCCTAGTTTCATTCCGGTCTCCCCTTTATCAAAAATTTTCGTATAACCACTTAATATAAGCGCTTACAAATCCGATTATATTTCGGTAATCTCCTCCTCTGTTTCGCTTATCTAAATAGTAAAACCACAAAAATTTCCATTCATTGTTTATTGAGCCATCGACATGGTCTATACAGCCATCCCCTTTTGATTTTTATCCTTTAACAGCTCCAGCCGTCATTCCTGCAACAATTTTCTTGTTAAAGAAAATAAATAGAACCAGTGGCGGAATAGAGATGAGCAGCACATCAGCAAATAGTAAATGCCAGGAAGTCCCGAACATGCCCATGAAGTTATAAAGCGTTAATTGCACAGTTGCATTCTCTGCACCTGGGAAAAAGTAAAGCATGTTTTCGAAATCGTTATAAATTTGAATTGACGATAGAACGATAATTGTTGATGTTACCGGCTTTAATAACGGCAGTATGATTTGGAAATAGAATCTAAAGCTGCTGCAGCCATCCATGAGGGCTGCCTCATCGAGCTCACGCGGTATGGTTGCCATAAAAGCTTTATATAGCATACATGCAAATGAGAAATGCAGTGCAGATTCGAGCAGAACAATCCCTGGTAACGTTTTAAACAAACCAATCGTTTGCATAACCCAAATCGTTGGAACGATGGCAGGCGGTATCATTAGCCCCATTAGAATTAGATAGTTAGCCTTTTTTGAAATTTTTCCTTCTCTACGTTGTAACACAAATGCTGCCATAGAGCATACGAGAATTAAAATTGTTATCGATGAAATAGTGATCAGCGTACTGTTAAAGAAAGCACGAAGAACAACACCGTTACTTACCGTAAGTACTTCTTTATAGTTTTCAATCATGTGAAGAGCGCTAGGCCAGGCTAAATTCATCTCGGCAGCTTCCTTACCACTTTTCATCGAATTAATAATAACAAAGTAAAACGGTATCCCAAATAGAATAATAGATACCAGAACAGCAAAACTTTCAATAGCAAGTAATCTATTCTTCTTTTTATTATTCACTGTCTCCGTTTTCGTTTCCGTTACGAAATTGTTTTGCAGGACAACATTACTATCCTCATGCTTAATGCTCATAGATCCACCTCTTTTCGGTTAAGTAGTTTAAAGATCGGAAACGCAATAAGTCCTACAAATAGGAACAAGAGAACATTACCAGCTGTCGCAAGTCCGTAGAAGCCCCCGGCATATTGTTTATAAACAATGGAGGCAAGTAAATCGGTTGTAAATCCCGGTCCTCCTCCTGTCATTGCCCAAACAAGGTCAAATGTACGTAATCCACCAATAAGCGCTAGAATAATAACTGTATTCATAGCAGGTCTTGACAATGGGAGTACTAAATGGACAAATTCCTGAAATGAATTTCCTCCATCGATTTTAAGCGCCTCGTAATACTCAGACGGAATGGCCATGATACCCGCAATGAATATAACTGTAGCAATCCCCACACCTTTCCATACGTCTACCAAAGCAACGGATAACAACGCAATGTGAGGATTACCCAGCCAGTCGATACCCGGGATGTTTAGTGCCTCTAGCGTTTTATTAATAAGCCCTAAAGTAGGATGCATCATTGATTTAAATACAACACCAACTGCAATTGTACTTAGCAGAGCCGGAAAAAAAACAACGGATCTCAAATAATTTTTGTTTCTAATTTTAGAACAAAGAAATAGTGCAAGTAAAAGTCCAATAATTACCTTTAGCCCCATCGTAGTAAAGGCATAAATAAGGGTGTTTTTAAAACCGATACGAAGTGAGGGCTCGGAGAAAAAGTTCAGGTAATTCTCAAATCCGATAAACTGCCAGTCAAAAAGTGTCCATCTGGTCAAGCTGAAAAATAATGACATAATTGTCGGCACTAAGAATAATATAGTGTAAATAATCGTTGCTGGTATGAGAAAGGCATAAGAATACATGTTTTTTGTCCCACTATTCATTTGTCTATCCCTCCTATTTCCTTTAGAACGAGCAAGAGGCCGCCTCCAAATATGATGGTCACTATCTTGGAGGCACCTCTTGTAAGCGCTCTCTTTTTATTTATTTTTTAAAGAAAACTCGCCGATTGGCGAGCCCTGCTCTTGGGCGAAGACAGAGGTGTAGTTGCACTTACACTTTATTCCTAAAATTCCCCGCTACGTCGAATTAACTTCTAGCTGGGAATTTATACTTTCTTAAAGTGTAAAAGCATTGGTTTACCATCCCTCAAGGCCAAGCTGCTGCGCCTGTTTCTCAACATCTTTGTCATACATCTCTGCAGCTTTCTTCGCGGATGTAATATTACCGCCAACCTGTTGAGTAATTTGTGGTAAGTTAGCACCTTTTATCGGAGTAGAAAATTCAAGAGCAGGGGCTACTTTATCCTCTTCAAAGTATGGCATCATGTCCTTGACAGCCTCATATGCATCATCAGGAACAGAAGCACCTTCTATTACAAACGGTCCAATATTCTTAGATTGAGACGCATAAGTTTCTAAACCTTCAGGAGAAATATAAAATTCTAACCATTTTTTTGCAGCCTCTAGATGCTCTGTTTTATTGTTAATGAGGACCGCATTAGGCATCCAGGTAGTAAATCCATTTTTATCAGCACTATCACCTGGTTGCGGGAAGACGCCAATATCATTTATCTTGTCAGGATAATTTTTAGCAATGATTGGAAGAGCTTGAGTCAGCATTGGATAATGGACACCTTTACCTTCAGCAAGCATTTGCATAGCTTGGTCATAGGTAGTTGCATTAAAGTCTTTATTCATATAGCCCTTTTGCCCAATCTCTTGCAATTTTTCAAACCCTCTAAGGGCAGCAGGAGTTGATGCATACTTTGCTTTCCCTTTCGTATAATCTTTTGCGAAATTTGGTTCTTCAGCTTGCAAGTTGTAGTAATCTGCAAGTAAAATGAGCTGTGATGTCCAGCTAGTAGCATATGAACCTATTACAGCAGTTTTGCCAGCCGCTTTTATCTTTTCGTTATTGGCCATCAGCTCATCCCATGTTTTCGGAACAGAAAGACCTAGCTCTGCATATACTTTTTTGTTATAAAGCCATGCGCCAACCTGGCTGGAGGAAGCAGGAATGCCAAAAACCTTTCCATTATCAGATACTACCTTTTTATACGAATCTGATACTTTATCCATAAATGGCTCATTCGTAAGATCCACGAAATGCTGCTCAGGATTTAACGTTTTTAATAATGAACCCGAATTAAAGATTGTTAAATCGGCCATCTCTCCTGTAGCAAGACGTGTTTTCATGATATTCTCGCCTTCTGGTCCACCTGGATGTACTTCTACCTCTGTCTTAATATTGTACTTTTCCTCAATTTTTTTAACAACAGCTTGAAAACCCGGTGTGTTCTGCGTTTCCCCCAAAAGCATCGTAAGAGTAACCGGCTTATTTGAATTAGACTCACTACCGCTTGTTGACTCACTATTTCCGCTACACCCTGCCAATATAGTAGAAAGTGCGATCCCAACCGCTAACGATTTGGAAATTTTCGATTTCAATTTAAGCATTTTTATCTCCCCCTCATTCAGCAATGAATTCACAAACAGATAAAATATAGAAACACACACACACTTGAAACCGTTTTCAATTCTTTGTAACCGATTAGAATTATCTATTATTGCTCATTTTAAGGCTGTCTGTTTTTCTAAGAAGCTTGTTATTCCTTTAATTCATCATGCTAGCAAGAAGAGCCAAAAAACAAACACCCCCTTTACTAAGATTTAATTTATTAAATATTCAGAATAATGAAACCGGAAATTATTATTAAAAAAATGAAATGATCAGTATTCAGTCTTTTTGAAATGTCATAGGAGTAACATATAAAAGTATTCTTTAATTAGATTTTTTGAGGATGAATTTCTGAGTTACTAATAGAAACCTAATTCTTATTAGTTATTTCACTACTGTTTTTTTCACTGGAGGAACCTCTATAACTGCTCCGTTTTCCCTATGAGAGCGAATTGCTGCTTCGATCACCTCTTGACATGCAAGTGCATCATATCCTGAAGCATCAACTTGGCTCGGGTCAACTCCTCCCTTCACTTGACTGATAAAATGATCGAGCCTATTTTTAAATGTTTCATGGAAACTTCCAACACCTGTCATAATAGAATTACGAAGTACTACGAGCTCATCGCTTTCATGAGGATAAAATGTAAAATTCTCATATACATTATCAATGATAAATCTGCCTTTATCCCCTGCAACCTCACAATGCTCAATTGGATGGCGCATAGACATATCATAGCTTCCGGTCAAGTGACCGACTGCTCCTGAGGAAAATTCGAGGTTAATGGATGCCGTAGACCAGCTCGTTCTCCCCGGTGCCTGTGTTAAGAAAGCTTGTACCCTCTGAATGTCTCCTCCGAAATAACGCATAACATCAATAGAATGTGGATGCAATGCCCGAAGATGGAACCAAGGAGTCATTTCCTTTTGATTCTTAATAGCTAACTTCATATTAATGAATAATAGCGTTCCTAAAGCTCCTTTATCGATGAGCTCTCTTCCCTTATAAGCAGATGGTACAAACCTATGGTTTAAATTACAAGCTAATCGGACATTTTTTTCCGCAGCAAGGCGAACCATTTCTCTTGCTTCTCCTATATGATTGGAGATAGGTTTTTCAACTAAGACATCCTTACCCGCTTCAATTGCCATAATAGCTGGTGCATAATGATGTCCACCGTTCTCCTCTCCTGCGGTAGCAATGCTAACAATATCGATTTCTTCATTATGTAACATTGTCTGTATGTCCGTATAAGCCATTACCCCGTACTGATTCGCAACCGATCGTGCCCGTTCTTCATCCAAATCACATACACACACAAGTTCAGTATCCGGATTCATTACGTAGTTTTGGCAGTGTATCTTGCCAATATTATTAACTCCTACAACAGCAGCCTTAAGCATAATCCACCTCCTTTATCATATTTTCATTCTCCTTATCCCATTTAAGGAATCAGGTTATTACTTATCTTTTACTTTCCTTTATACTAATACATGCCTATTTAGCCCCTCAAGGTCTATCGCGCCATCTTTTTTGCGAAATGAATCTTCTTGTACATTTACATCCAGTTTTAAAACAACATGTTCGTTGATGGAAATTAGGGCTGTTGTTTCTATAACCACTAAGCTAAGAAAATGCTATAAAAAGATGTTTTCCATATGTTAAAATTCTTTAAATTACGGTGAATGAAATTATATAAACATTTTCTTCAATCTCAAGTTATTCAGAAGAGATGAAGCAAAAAGTGGTATCTATTAATAAGACCTCTGAGAAAGTTATTAATAGGCTTTGTAACAAGATGCAAAAATTAAATTCAACCTATATAGTCACTTAGGAAAAATAAAAAACATCCAATCAAGGATGTTTCAGCTAATATCATTCAAATATCCTCTTCTACTTTTTCAGTATTAATTGTAATTGTGTTGAACTCTCCGTCAACTGGAAACACTACATCTTGCACTTTACTTAAGCTAACAATCACTTTATCCGATTTAGTAGCAACAAGCCAATGATTTACCAAAACTTCAGCTTCTTGGTTAGACACTTTTTGCAGTTGTTCGATGAGCTCCTTTATTTTCATTTTTATCACTCCCTCTATTTTTACATTCAACAAGGGAGAGCAACATCCTTCTAGTCAATAAAAAAACCTCATGCACTTAATTTTGTGGGCACTAACGGAAAACCTTTTTATCCAATCGGATTATCCGCATAACAAATCACTCACATAATCCTTTCTCGCCGACGAAAAGGAAGCCACAACAGAAAAAATATGACGATAGTCACCCCTTCTAAGGATAGAAGATACCATGGATATGGACCAAGTATATCCAGCAAGGATTGACTCCGTGGTTTATGCACCAAAAACATATAATTTCCACCCGTCAGCTTATTCACTATAAAAGCGACTCCTGCTGCCATATGCAAAAAAACATATGCTTTCCAAATAGAACGGACATATACTGGATATTGCTTAACAAATACAAAAAAAGCGATACTCCAAATCACAATAGAGTGTACGAAAAAGAAATGAAAAAACCGAAAATGCGGAAATGAAAAGGATAAAGCTGGAGTCAAAATGGCCTGCAGCTCTCCGCCTATGCCATTGAAGTATAGAATCTCAAATAATAAAAAACGTTTAGTGTATAAAAGCAGAATACATATGTACATATTGATATCACACAATTCAAGCGGCAAGGATGTACTAAGTTTCCATGAATGATCCCAAATCAGCCAACTATGATATCCTGCTTCAAATCCGATTAGCAACAAAAGTGCAGTACGAATAAAAGCATCCTCATGTCGCCGAAAAAATAGACGGTATACAAAGATTACTGCAAGACCAGCTAGTAATACTCCTATCATGAAAATATGTTCAAAGGAATAGGCTTTAAAATGGTGATTATGATGAGCTGAAAAAAAGATTTCTCTCCCTCCTTTGTTTTATTACTTTATTACTAGACCTTATAGAACTATTTGATAAAACTTTCTAATAAAGCAGTTGAGTCAATTCTCCACCGATCTGCTACATGATCACGCCGCATGATAAAACGAACCGTTTTTTTGCTCTTCCCTTCCTCTCTCAAATATAAATCCGCTTTTAATGCAAATTCCATGCACAGCAGTTCACTTGTGTTCTTTTGAGACCGTGAAGGAAGATTTGCAAATCTGATGGACTCAATTCTTGAAACAGCACGATGCAGCTTGTTTGCCTTAGTTGGGTTTGTGATGACCATATCTAACATGCTCGCATCCTGTTGATTCACGGCAACCGTAAACGTGTTCACTACTTGATAAGGATCAGCATACTGCAAATACTCTTCTAGCTTCCCCGCTGCCTTCAAAATCATCATCTCATGAGATACATCAGCGCGACCCGATCTATGTGTCGTGCTTCCAGCAAAGTGAATACAAAAGTGCCCTGGGAAGCCATTTATAAGTGCCCCTGCACCATGCGGCATTCCATGCATAGAAGCGGCAATCATTTGATCATGAGATAAAACAATGATTGCTCTTCGTTTCCAGCTCCATTTGCCATTATAAATTTTTTTCATAATTTTTGTATCTTCCCTCGTTAAAGGCTGTACATCAGCATGTCTATTGCCAGCTCTTCTTTGCACCCTGAAATGCAAACCTGTCTCCACATCTATCACGGTAAATTTCGATTTGTTCGGCAGCACTTCATTTACTTGCTTCCACGGAAGCATTTCAACTTTGAAGCTAATTGGTGTATGTTCATCCTCAAGTTTAGCAGCAGCTGCTGCAGATTGGATCATACAGAAACAAAGAAAAAATATGATGGCCTTTGTTGTCTTCATTGTCTTTCCCCTCTCTCCACCCATATTCTTTCTTACGTTTCCCGAAAAGCATATATTTATGATAAGAATAAACTTATCTGTTTACATAATATTTTTATGGTTATCACTCAAACCTAGATCGGCTTTTGATCCATTCCGTCACTTTTCTTTTTCAACGCATTCAATGCATGCAACTGTTGTTTTGCTTTACGCAGAGCCGTTTTAAAATACCCTTGCAGCTGCTGTAAAGCTGTATCGTCAAAGTCATGCTGATCGAGTGCATTTTCCCATGTACGGCTCTTTGTAAAAGCCCCCCATGTCAACGAAGAGTGCTGTCCCTTCTTCAACTCCTTAAACACCCAGCGGGTCAGCTTCTTTCTTCCTTTATCTGTAAGTACTCCCTCCTCCAAAAGCAGCGGCTCGCTCTGTCTTCTATATGAACCATATAAATCCTTTTCCATAGCTACCTTTAGAAAAATACTTGTAGTATTTTTCGCATCATCGAACGCACGGTGCTGCTCACCCTCCCACTGTAAGGCAAGCTTCTCAACCGCCAGCTTCAAGCTTGGCTGATTAGGAAATAACTCCTCATAAGCGTGAAAAACAAATTTCTGCAGATCAAAGCGTCTATCCTTCTCTAAATTCGGACATTCTACACCGTGCAACGCACAGTCCTCCTTCAAAAAAGAGTAATCCTCCTTTCCCCACGTTACTAGCATATACTCTTCTCCAACAAACTCCCGAAATCGTTCAATCGCTTGAGGAAACCGTTCCGCTTCCCTTATATCCTGCTTTGTAATTCCTGTTAGTTTTGTTGTATGTCGAGAAAGAGAGGATTTTGGCTTTACAAGAGAGGAAAAGCTAGCCACTACGTTCATCGTACACGCTTCAATTTTAATTGCACCTATATCCACAATTTCTGCCGGAATATCCGACTGATACGGCCTAAAATTCCGTTCAATATCAAAAACAATATAATACTCAGGCTTATACATATGATGTACCTCTTCTTTATCTTTTTTTTCATTATATCGTTTATTTTTTTCATGTGCAGAACGTTTATGAAGATTGAGGAGGTTTAGATGTTGAATATTTTTTATGTAAGTATCCTTTTGGGTTGTTTTTACAATGACCACAAAATGCCTAGGGCTGCTTTTTCCTTGCTTCTATTAAAGAAAATTCGCCGATTGGCGAAGACAGAGGCATAGTTGCAGTTATACTTTATTCCTCAAATTTTTCACTGCGTCGAATAGTCCTCCAGCTAGAAATTTAGCCTTTCTTAAAATGTAAGAGCAGCAGACACAGCCCCCAAAAGTTATAGAAAAAACAGCCTCACACAAAAATATAGAGTAAAATCTATACCAAAACACAGTTGAGCGTTGATATTACTGGTTTGAAGATTTCGTATATGTATCAAAACATATACGAAATCTTATTAATAAAAGGGCGAGATTTAAAGTATAAACCTCGCCTTCTACAATGATTTTACTACTACAAATCCCCTTTCATTTTTACTTTATATGGTGATATAGAAATTTTTTGGTAGAACCTGTGAAAGCTGACCAATGCATTATGTGTTAAAATAAATTGAAATTATCAACAAGCCGAAAATATGCAAATTTTTATTTATTTCTTGTATATTTTCGGCTTGTTTACATTCAAAAAACATACTGCCATAACCAACATTTTTTAATTGGTAAATACAATATTTCCCAGAAGTGAATGGGCATTAATTTAGACTGCGAATGAGCTTCATAAAAGAACAGTACAACATACTAATACTTTAGAGATTTATTTTAGATAAGGTGGTGATCTTTTAAATGTATGATCAGACAGTATACTCCTATATAAATTATGATCAGCAATTAGAGCGTCAATTTCCAAGTCTACCAGCGCCCCCGTTTCCGGGACCACCAGGTTTACCGGGGTTACCAGGACCTGAGTTTCCGGGACCATCGGGTTTACCAGGTCTACCCGGATCACAACCCCCAACTGCTCCTCCTCCATCATTTATTCCTCAACAAGCAGTTGCTTCACCATTTGCTGTTGATCCAGGAGCAATTAGGTTGTGCCTGTTTCGTAATACTTTTATATGGCTCAACAATGGTGAAGGGTTTTGGTTTTATCCCATTTTCGTAGGTCCAAGATCTGTTGCTGGTTTCAGATGGAATGGCAGGTTTTGGATGATGTTTGGTATTGATACAAGGAGAATTCTTTCGTTTACGTGTTTTTAAAAACTATCATTTTCGAGGGCGGTGCCTGAATAAGGGCATCGCCTTTTGCTTGTTTGATTTACTAAACGGATTGTGAAGAATTACACTTAAAGTAACGGGTTAATATTAGTAATCATATAACAAATAGTAATCGTATTTGGTATGTATTTTGCTATATATTTCATATACTCATGGAATAGAAAAACAGCTCCTTTCATTCCAAAAGAAGCTGTTTTAGTTAAATATCAGTAAGTTTTAGTATATTTACACAAGTGACTGTTTTTTGAACCTAATTAAATAGATAACAAACCAGCTTTGAATTAATCATGCTCCGCTCTGCCCATCCGGACGATTCTCTTATGTTTTACAAGCCATAACCCAATAAAAATGATACTGCCTCCGATAATCTGTTGAAAATAAACATGTTCATGTGCCCAGATAGCTGCAAATAAAACCGCAGCTAAAGGCGTTACATACATATATACCATGGTATTCGTCGCACCAATTTTTTGGACTCCTACATACCATGCAACAAGACCGAAGATTGTAACAAAGAGAATAGAATACAATAATGCTAACCAGGTTGTAAGCTTTAAGTGAAAAGAGAGAGAAAGCAAATTTGAGCTGCTTAACAAGAATAATGGCACAGCTCCTATCATAGCTGACCACGCTGTCACTCTTAAAGCAGAATACTTGTTTATTAATGGATTTGCCAAAATAGGATACACTCCCCAGCTCACAGATGCAAGAATCCCAATCATCGTACCCATTACTACATTTTTTTGATGATTTGCTGGATCTTGCACAAGCAATACAAGCGCAGCTCCTATAAATGCTGTAAGAGAGCCGAGCAGTTTTTGAATTGAAAATCTCTCCTGTCTCATTAACAAGGAGAAGATCGTTGTAAAAATAGGGGATAGCGAAATTAAAAGGGAAGCATTCGTCGCAGAAATATATTTAATGGTTTCCATAAATAGCGTCTGATAAAGAGTAATTCCCACTATACTCACAATCACTAAGCGCCCTAGATCTTCCCGTCTAATAAGAATAGAACGCTCTATCCCTAATGTAATAAATAATAATAAAGGAGCAGCTATCAGCATCCGAATTGCAGTAAAATCAATAGCAGTTAATTCAACGACCCCATACTTTCCAATCGTATAATTAATACCCCAAATTACAACAACAGCAAGTAACAGACATTCAATTGTCCAACGTTTCATTTATAACCTCTCCGTATTATACTTTATTCCTAAAATTTCTCACTACGTCGAATGGTCTGCCAGCTAGAAATTTATACTTAAAGTATAAAATCAAAAACACCTTTTGTACTCATCCAATTGAGTGATTATAGCATCATCCAATTCTATATCGTAATTTAAAGAAGACTCACCGATTGGTTAAGACAGAGGAGCAGTAGCACTTCTACTGTATTCCTCAAATTTCCGACCGCATCGAATGGCTGCCAGCTGGAAATTCCTACTTTCCTACATTGTAAAAAAGCAGGATACTCCTACCCTAAGGCAGAGAAACCTGCTTTTTCATTAACTGGCTTTAATCGTTGTCTGAGCTGAGTATTGCTTTACATAGCCATGATGTTGAGTAGACTGATTGCTAGCCGCAATCTTGCTTTTAAAATAGCTAATGACGCTGGAGGTAATTGCAATGGATAAAATAGAGAGTAAACCCTGTACTACCCCTACAGAATAAAATCCGAAACACACAACAAGAAAATCAAATGTGAAATTAAGTTTTCCCGGATTCCAATTCAGCTTTTTTTGCAAGATAAGCGCAAGAATATTCGTACCTCCAAGCGAAGTACGGTTCATAAACAACATT
The DNA here is from genome assembly GCF_004138295.1 of Ectobacillus funiculus. GTDB lineage: Bacteria > Bacillota > Bacilli > Bacillales > Bacillaceae_G > Ectobacillus > Ectobacillus funiculus. The sequence continues at coordinate 204,598 of NZ_SCFM01000004.1, forward strand.
GATATTCCAAAGCCAATAATTGCGCCACCTAGCACAGCCCCAACAGGCATAGGAATAGAAAAACCAGGAAGCAATCGATCGAGTCCTGTCATAAAAGACACCAAGGTAACAGAAACAAGGGTCGCTACTGTAAAGCTCCAGCCCATTACTCTAGCCGCTAACACATAAAATGGAATATTGATAAGAAAAAACACCACACCAAAAGGAATATCTAACCTATAGCTTAAAATCAATGAAAGTCCGGCGGTTCCCCCTGTCATAACATGAGCATGTTGTAAAATAATTGTTCCGATACTCGTAAGTAAGCATCCTAATACTATGTAGAATGATCTCTTCATAACCTTCTCCTCACCAAACAGTTTCAGTATATGTACATTTACCATTTACATGATATAATCTAAAGCGGAGGTTTTATATACAAAAATAAACATTTTATCCCTATTTCAGTTTACATATTGAATACGTTTCGTTAAAATATTCTTCGTTATGAAAGGTGCATGAATATGGATCAAATTGATATTGATTTACTTCATCTTTTACAAGAAAATGCTCGTATGACTGTTAGCGAACTTTCTAAGAAATTGTCCTTAAGCCGGCCAAGCATTACCGAACGGCTGCTCCGGCTTCAAGAGCGGGGAGTCATCGAAGGCTTCTCTGCGAGAATCTCTCCGGCTAAGATAGGAAAAGATACCCTCTTAATTATCCAAGTCAGCGATCTTAAAGTATCTATAAATGAGTTTGAGAAAATGATTGCTGAAGACTCGGATATTATTGAATGTCATCGTGTAACAGGTCATATTGGGTATTTTATGAAAGCAGCTGTAGCAGGGATGGATGGCTTACGTTTACTTGTAGATCGCTTGATGCCTTACGGTAACTTATATACCTCAGTTGTCTTAACATCTCCTGTAACATTTCGTCCGATCTTACCTGATTCAGAAGCCTAGAAGACAAAACATAAATAAAGAAAACTCATCTACAGTGTAAAAAAACAGCACAGAGGCTAATGTCCTCTGTGCTGTTTTTTATTCCAGCATTACCCCTTCTTTATAGTCCGCCATAAAAGCTTCTACTGCTTCTTCTAATTCTCCGTTTGCTTCAGGAACTTGGATAATGAGTTCTTTTTTCTCATTAACAGGCACTACCATCACATTCCTAAAGCGGTTGATTTCTAATTGAACCTTTAGATCCTCTGCTAATTGTTCTGCTTCCATTTTATCATTCAGAAAATAAATTAAATTTCTCATCAGGCTTCCACCCCTTCCATATTCTACAAAATTTAGTTTTCCTCATAATCCTTAATGATATAAGTAATAGTCAAAATTTCGAGCAGGTTGAGGAGATTTAAACGTTAATTGGCATATATTTTAAATTAAAATTAATACGTTACATGAAATTTTAAAGTGCCCTATTTATCATTGGCGAGCCGTTAGGCAAAGAACGAAGTGTAGTTGCACTTACGCTGTCTTCTTAAACTTTCCGACTATGTCGAATGGCTGCTAGCTGGAAATTGCTACTTTTCTACAGTATAAAAAGCTATAGGGACTCCCCTATAGCCTTGCTTATTTCATCTCCACTGCTTTCCTTTTCCTTATAGCCATCACTACAAATAGCAGAAAAAGAATTCCTAAACCTACATAAATAATATTTGAATATATATCCATATAGCCTACAATACTCTCCCAGGAACCGCCTACTGCAGCACCTAAATTTACAAGAATCACATTCCAGATAAGTGTGCCAAGCGTTGTCAACAAGAGAAACACAACGAAGTTCATACGTGACATACCGGCTGGGATCGAGATTAAGCTTCTTACTAACGGGATAAGCCGGCAAAAAAACACAGTCCATACCCCGTATTTTGCAAACCAAGCATTTGCCTTATAAATATCCTTTCTCGTCAAGCGCAGAATAAAGCCCCATTTATCGACTATTTTCTCTAGCCTATTTACATCCATAAGAAGGCCAATACCATATAACATAACAGCTCCACCTACAGACCCCACCGTAGCAAACAGCACAACTCCCATTACACTTAAATTTGTCGTCGTGGTCATAAACCCGCCAAACGTCAAAATAACCTCTGAAGGGATCGGCGGAAATATATTCTCCAAGGCAATTAATAACAAAATCCCCATATATCCGAATTGTTCTATTATATTTGTAATCCAGTTCTCCACTCGTATACACTCCTCATTTCCACGCTGAAAAAACGCTCTATGTTATTGATTAGGGCGATTCATCTAAGCAAAAGCCAACTAACATTCCTTTGCATGCTATTTAGAAGCCATAGCACCCAACGAAAAATGTCTACGTAATATCAAGCTTCTTCTTAGGAAGCATCCTGTCATTTGGTATTACATTTTTTATCCAATAATGTTATTTAGCATTTACATATTTTTCATCGATACGTTTTTCAATTCTCTCAAGTTGTTTCTTATCTTTTAAAAGTTCCTCCTTATTTTTTCTGATTAACTCTGATAAAGATACTTTAACTTTTTTCATAGCTCCATCTACCTCTCTTTTCATTGTAAATACTGTATAACCAGCTAGCAGACCACAGCTTAGCTGGGCACGCAAAGCGCAAAAAAAAACCTTTACCATCGTTGGTAAAGGTTTTTTACGTACATATAAAGGACCTTTACCATAGAAAAAGTAAAGGTCTTGCTAACAACATTATGTTGCCAACAAAGCCGGAAGCAATACAGCTCCGAAATGACGACTTTGTTGTAAAAGCTACTCCCCTTTAGGAGATTTATTCGACTATTTGAAATAATCATATTATAGTTACGATTCTTCTGTCAATGATTTTTTGCATATAGCCCCATAACATTTTAACACATCAAGAGTCTCTGATTACGATTGAAGCTGCTTTAGGAATATGTTCAAATCCGCTTGTACCTTTTTAACCAACTCCTGAATTTTGGCTATATCTAGCTGTTGCTTTCCTGTCTCGGCAATGAGAGGATATAAATTCGCCTCAATTTTGGTATATTGATCTGGATATGCTTTCTCTACATCCTCTTCAAATGAGTCCCATTTTTTAGCGATCTCTTTTCCAAACTTGTTAATCGTTTCTTGCTGAGATGAGGTTTTTAAATAATTTTCTAGCTTTTGCACCTCCTGCAGCACACTGTTCACTCCCGTTTTGAGATCAGGCTGCAGCTGAGTTACAGATTGGGCTTCCTCTTTTGGCGCTTGTTGTGCGCCCTCTCCAGTTCCGGAAGCACCGCAGCCTGTAACAGACAAAGCTCCAGCAAGAACAATAAATGACAGCCATTTACGAGTATATTTCATGGACAAGACCTCCTTTTTCAATGTCAGTCTTGTCCAAATTATCCCGCTCTTATACTTTGTCTATCATAGATTCTGTAAGCTATTTTTCAACAAGGCAATCTGAATCATAGAGTAGCTAATGCTTAGCAGTTTTTTCGTTCCTGGCAAGGTTACTGATAACTACCTCTACGTATCAAGGGTTATTCTAATTCTATTCTTTTCAAAGGCTTTTCTGCTGGTCCTTCTATTACATCGCCATCTACAGAAAATCTTGAACCATGACAAGGACAATCCCATGTCCGCTCTCCATTATTCCATTCAAGTTCACATCCCATGTGAGTACAATTGGAATCGACGAGATGTAAGCATCCTTTCTCATCTCTGTATGCACAAGCCCTTGCTCCGTTTACATTGACAACAGCACCTTCATCAATATCGACATCCTCCGGGGTTCTATAAATAATTCCTATTTTCCCACCAATGAGATGCTTCGCCACATCAGCATTTGTTTTGATAAAGTTCTTAATACTTGGATCAGCATGAAATCTTGAGGGACTATATAATTCCGTATAAGGATTTTCCTTCCCTATAATTAAATCCCTCAGCAATAAGGCAGCTGCGGTTCCATTTGTCATCCCCCATTTTCGATATCCCGTCGCGACAAAGATGTTGGATTGATTGTCTGAGATACGGCCAATGTAAGGGATTTTGTCCAAGGTGATTAAATCTTGGGCAGACCATCTGTAAGGGATTTCTTTTATACCAAAAACTTCCTCTCCGAAAGCTTCCAATGCTTCATAATGCTGAATTGTAGGTATCCCTTGACCCGTTTTATGACTTTCTCCCCCGACTAAGATGAGTTTCTCTCCGTTAAAGGTTGTATAACGAAGGGAACGTGTTGGGGAATCTGCACTTATATACATTCCACCAGGGTAGTCTTTTTCTGCCTTTATTCCGAGTACATAGGATCTTTCTGCATACATCCGTGTAAAATACAAGTTAGGCATGTCATAAAAAGGAAAATGCGAGCAGGATACAACGTTTTTGCATGTAACACTATACCCATCCCTTGTGATAACTTTCGGGCGATCTCCTTTCTCAATAGTTACTGCTGTTGTATTTTCATAAATCATACCTTCGTTTTTGACAAAAGCTTGAAGCAGATGAAGCAAAAACTTTAATGGATGGAATTGTGCCTGTTGTTTCATGACAATAGCCGCTTTTACTTGTAAAGGGAGAGGAATACTTTCTACATATTGACTGGCAATTCCCAGCTTCTTGTAGGCTTCATATTCCTGATTTATCTTACTAACAGAAGAATCGGTATTTCCATAGATATAAGCATCTTCTTCCGTAAAGTCACATTCGATGTTATGCTCCTGAACCATATTTTTAATAAAAAGCAACGCTTCGTTGTTGGCCTCATAGTAAAGTTTAGCTTTTTCTTCCCCTAAATGATTAATAAATTCATCATAAATCAAGTCATGTTGTGCAGTGATTTTTGCAGTGGTGTGGCCAGTGGTGCCATTTAAAATGGTACTAGCATCTAAAAGGGCTACTTGTAATCCTTCTTGTACAAGCAAGTAGGCAGTGATAATTCCAGAAATGCCTCCTCCTACTATTGCTACATCTGCTTCAATATCTCTATCAAGCTTTGGAAAGGACGGAAATTCTAACAAATCTCTCCAATAGGGTTCTGGGAATTGCGGCATTTTACTAGCTTCTATTTTATGTTCCGTCATAAAATGTACCTCCATCAATCGCTCTATTTAATATATAATTTATCCAATATGTGAAATATAATAACTTTATGTAATTTTTTACCTTCATCTCCATTATGCGTAATTCTCGTCAATCCAATACGTTGTTCCTCTTCTCATTTAGCCATTCCACCTTCTACTGCGTTTTAGCAGGTATGTCAGCTTTGAACTTATTCCTCATTCATTTTCAGGAAAGCAAAAAAGCATCTCTACCGAAGCAGAAACGCTAAAAACGCTGAGATAACGAACATTCTCGTTTTTCATTAGGGTAGTGATGGACACCGAATGCTCTGACAAAAGGCTGATTACATTGAATGAAACACACTTTTGTTAGGCAATTTTAACAAAAGGGTTTATTTCATTTTGGAGGGTTTTATGAGATGATTTCGCAAATCTAGACAGGTCAGACTTACTTATCAAAAAGCTTTACTTATCCATTATTTCTTAGGCTAGAAGTGAAAAATAAGTCTGTCTTCGATGGTAAGGTTTTACGGTAAGACAAACAAAAAACCAGCCCTTTGGTGACTGGTTGATATAAGATAGCTTATCAGAAATAAGGTTACTAACCTACCTGTTTATAATCCCCTAGTAAGAAGAGACTTTACTCTGCCTCCTTTTATTTCACCTTATGAACAGCCTCCACCATCTCCTCCACCAAATCCTCCAGAATCTGTTGATCCACAATCTGAGTAGGAAGAATCAGAGGTTGTCAAAGCTGAGCCATTATGAATATACATAGGGCTATCAATATGATTTTTTTTTAAACTATTTGTACTATATCTATGTCTGTTTACATCCATTCTTAATAAAGAACTGCCTAAAAACAGGACAAAGCAGATTACAGCAAGTATTATAAATAATGTCATAAAAACAACCTCCTCTTTACATAATATTCTAATAAAATGGCTTATTTCCCTGCAATTAAAGAGCTATTTTAAAATTACTAAAAACCAAAATAAAAAGAGGCATCATTAGACGGCCTCTTAAAAGCATTAATATTCACATTATATAAACCTAGCATATCAAACGCAGCAGTACATTAATTGTACAGTCTACATCACAAAACCACCATCGACAATCAAGGTTTGTCCTGTTACAAACTGACTCCAATCTGAAGCTAAAAATAAAACAGGACCCGCTATATCCTCAGGAAGAGCAATTCTGCGGAGCGGAGTTTGAGCAATAATCATTTCCTTCATATCTTCCTTTGTAAACCTGCTTGCATCTGTTGGGTAAACAAGCCCCGGTGCTACACAGTTGACTCGAATACCAAAAGGTCCCAGTTCAGCTGCTAGATTGCGACTATATCCCATTAAGGCTGTTTTCGCCGTATTATATTCATGATAAGGGACAATCGGTCTTTCAACTAAATTACTAATGATATTGATAATACTTCCCTGACTTTGCTTTTTCATAGCAGGAAGAACTGCTTGACACATATAATGAGTAGAACGAAGCGCTCCATCGAGCTGGCTTTGGTAATCTTCCCATTTTAACTCCCAAAACATTTTACGATCATCAGGATTGAAAATATACGGTTTGAAAGCATTGTTTACCACAACATCAATTCTTCCCATTTCTAAGAGGACTTGCTCAATCATCCCTTGAACAGCCTGCTCAGATGTGACATCTGTCTGAAAAGCCCAAGCATCCCCTCCAAGCTCTATACAGGAGGAGACTACCTGTTCAGCAGCCTCCTTGTTTTGGAGATAATTCACAATGACAAAAGCCTTTTCCTTTGCAAAGGCTCGCGCAATAGCCGCGCCAATCCCTCGGCTAGCCCCTGTGATTAGGACCACTTTTCCTTGAAATTTCCCCATAGGATTCCTCCATTACTTTTTAGGAAGCAGCTCTTTCGTTACAACCTCTTCCATATTTAGCTTCTGTGTGATTAAGCCTAATGTTTGATACGTATCTGCACCTTGCTGAAGAATAGTTGTATCAAGTGCTCCTAATCCGTTTTTCTCTGTTAACTCCGATATAGTTGAAGCGTTACGAAGTTTAATCATTTCTAAGTTTTGTTTTTCATCTTTTCCATCAATTGCATACGTTTTCGCTAAAGAAGCAGCTTCTTCTGGATTTTTAATCATCCACTCTGCACTATTTTTATAGGATTCTAAAAACTTCTTTAACACGTCTTTCTTTTCTTCATAGGTTTTTTCTGTCACAACAAATACATCGCTCGGAATATTCAAGTGATTTTTTACATCAATCACATTTACTTCTCCTAAGCCCTTTTGTTTTGCAACTGCCAAACCTGTATCAGTTGCAGCTGTCGCATCTACTTGTCCTTGCATCAATGGTGCAAAGTTAGCAATACCTGTTTCGACAATCTTGACATCCTTTTCAGAAAGACCTACTTGATTTAGCAATACAAGCAAGTTTTGGCGAGTACCACTTGATAAACTATATACGCCAATCGTTTTTCCCTTTAAATCTTCAGGCTTTGTAATATTACTTGTTTTCAGCGACACAATATTAAATACATTTTGGGGATAGATGTTGTAAATAACCTTTAATTTTTCCCCCTTATCCAAAGAAGAATATACAGAACCTGGGTCTGTAAATGCAATGTCAGCCTGTCCGGAAAGAATATTCTTGATTGCATCTCCACCGCCGGCACCAGGAATCACTGTTACGTCTAAACCATTATCTGCAAAAAATCCTTTCTTCTTATCCACCAATAGATTCGTTTGCTCTGTTATTGGCTTACTCCAAATGGCTACCTTAAGGCTTTCTTTTTCAACTGTTTTTTTTGCTGCGTCTTTTTTCTCTTCTGCGCTGCAAGCTGAAATCAGCACGGTTACAAATAGTAGTACTACCGCTAATACATGTTTCATCTTCATTTTCTTTTCTCCCTTGTATATGGCTTTAGCCATCTTTTTTCCAATATAGCAACCAATTGGTATAAAAACATACCTATGATGGTTAACAAAAGTAACGATACAAACATTAAAGGAGTGTCCATCATTCCTTGTGATGCGATAATTAACGCTCCTAGCCCTTCACTGCCGCCAATGAATTCCCCGACAACCGCCCCCACTACTGCCAGTACTACTGCCACCCGAAGTCCTGCCAGGATACCGGGCATGCCAGCTGGGATTTTCAAATGAATTAAAGTTTGCCAACGGCTCGCTTTCAGCATTCGAAATAGCTCTTCTTTCTGCTTATCTACATATTGAATCGCTGTTACTGTATTCTCCAATAAAGGGAAAAAACAAATAAGAGCTGTAATGACAACTTTTGAAGTCATCCCAAATCCAAACCAAAGGATAAACAACGGAGCCAACGCAAGCTTTGGCACAGCTTGGCTAGCGATCACATATGGAAAAAGCAGTTTTCGTAAAAACTCTACTTCGCCCATTAAAATTCCAAAGAACAACCCAAACAAGCCCCCACAAAATAGACCTAGTACAACCTCTAATGTCGTCCGAATAATATGAGGGAACAAATAGCCGCTCCGCATTCCATCTAGCATAGTAAAGAAGATAACAGAGGGTGCAGGTAATACCAGCTCGGACATATTTTTCGCTAACATTTCCCAAAGAGCAAGTAACACAAACAACAGGAGGAGGGAATATAGTCTTACATTTCTCATGGCTGCCCTCCACTCATCACTTGGCGTATCTGTAAGCATAATTCGTTAAAGCCAGCATCATATCTTGTTTTGAATGTACGTGGCTTTGTAAGCTTTACATCTGATGCATAGATAATCTTCCCTTTCTCCATAACTGCAACACGGTCAGAAAGGTAGACTGCTTCTGAAATATCATGTGTAATAAAGAGAACCGTTGTATTTTGAAGATTGCAAATTCGCAAAACATCATCCTGCAGCTCTTCTCGAGTGATGGCATCTAATGCCGCAAACGGTTCATCCAAAAATAGCATGGATGGTTTTTGAATCAAGGCTCTAGCTAATGCAACCCGGCTCTGTTGTCCACCAGATAACTGTAGCGGATAGCGTTCGAACTGTGAGGAAAGCCCTACTAGTTCCAGTAATTGAGCAGCATGCTCCCGGTCCGATAAAGTCACCTTTCGTCTAAGGGAGATTGGCAGCAATACATTATCTATTACCGTTTTCCACTCTAATAAGGTAGGAGATTGAAAAACAAATCCACATTCATGAGAAGGTTCTGTTACCTGCTTTCCTTGCAGCTGTATATTTCCTGTATCAGACTGGAGTAAGCCGGAAGCGAGCTTTAATAAAGTCGTCTTTCCACAGCCGCTTTTCCCTAGCAAACAATGAAACTCTCCTTTTTTCATTTCCCAATTTACCCTATCGATGATTACATTCTGTCCCTGATAGCTATAGGTTACATTATTGATTGTTAAAAAACTCATGTTGCTACCTCCTAATCAACATAAGGGGCAAATTGTTCACTATAATCCTCCGCAGAAGACTCAATGTCCACTATGTTCACTAAATCTAATAGATTAAATCGGCCATCATGGTGCCAAGCAGCCTCAGGTGAGGTCATGCTTCCCAAAGCAGTGATACGTGTAACTCCGCTTTTTCCTAACAATTCTGCCCATTGAAATAATTCCTTTGGGCTTGCAGCTACACCAACTGTCTGAAGAAAAGATCGATAAGGTGCAAGCAAAGGCAGAATGTCATCTATACTTTCAAATGAAATCACTTTAATGACTCGGTTCAGACAACTTGGTGCAAAGTCCAGTTCCTTTTCATAGACAACAGTCCAGTCATTTGTCTCATTCCCGAGTACTTCTTTATCAGGCTGGTTAAACATACTCATCTCTTCTTTTTGTCTCCATGAAGATAAGGACACTGATTCCTCCATAGAAAGATCCCGACGCGGATAACGCTTCTGGAAATTCTCCAATTCATTCGCCATATATCTAGTAAATTCCCTTGGAGAAACATTTCCTCCCTCTTGTACATAGAAAATATGAGGTGAATAGCAGCCTTGCTGATCATACCGGATAACATCAAGAGCCGCTTGATGTACGGATTGCCATGCTTTTCTGGAATCAAGACTTAGTTTTGAAACGATCCCAAAGCTTATTTTGTGGCCAAAGGGCAAAAAACGAGTTGTTATCGGCATTCGCTGCTGTAAAGATTGCAACGAATCATTTCCGCCATACCCAACCACAACATCGGCTTGTTGGAATAAAGCCTCCTCACGTTCCTCATCTCCGCCTTTCCACCAAACAACGGCAAAACAGTCAGCTAATTTCGGTTCAACTTCAACGATTAAGTGAGCAAACCATCCTGCAAACAGCGGCTCTGCACTAGGTACCTTTCCGATATTTCCAGCTTTGACTAACAAACCTGAAATAAAGCTCCATAAAGGCAAAGCAGGAACATTTCCAGACCAAATATGAGTAATAAGATCAGGCCCGAAAGCTTTCGAAAACCCTCCTTTTACACGAGGCTGAAAATTATCAAGTAATAAAGGATTTCCTAAATCCTCTACTAAAAATCGTTGAAGTTCATGCTTTCGAAATGTTTTTAAGTAAGACGTGAGACCAAGACGAATAATTTCTTTGTCATAACCAGTTACGATTGGTAAAAATCGTTCAGCCATTTGGCGATACACGGTACCTCGATCAAGCAATCGTTCGATTACTTGATCAATAATGTTCACAATTTCCGTACTTGAATAGCATTTTAAAGTTTCAGCACTAGCCTGTTTCACTTTTTGAATGACTTTATTCATCTGTTCCGTCGTTAAAAGTGGAATTTCCACCGCTATTTCTTCATCCTTATTGCGATACTTTAAAACTTTATATTTAAACTCGTTTTCTCCGATATTCGGAAGGTAACCTGCCTGTACTCTCATTTTGAGTGCCCCTTAGCTGCATGCAAAAATTCCTCCACTGCAATAGAACAGCCCTTTGCCGCAGTTCCTTGCACCCTTCCTAACAGAAGAAAACCATTATCTACCTCTATTCCTACATCCTCAGTTAAGATGGTCGTCACAGAATTAAAATTGGCTAAATCACAATGTACAAGTACTCCGCGTTCTCCTTTTTGGACTGCCTCACCGCTCAATGGGTTAATCACCCTTGTTCGTATCCAATTAGGTCCGGACTTGACTGAGGGCACTATCTCATTTCCATCATCATAAAACTGTGTACTCAGTTCAGTCATGCCGTACATATTGATGCAATCCGCACGGTCTACTCCTAAAGCATCAGAAAGCAGCTTGTAAAAATCGTCTAGCTCCATTTCCTTAGATTGCTTTTTAAAACCACCCGTATCAAGAATTCTACTTCCTTTAGGCAAGGAAAATGTTTTACCAATACGTCCTAATTGCTCAAGCATATGAACAAAACTAAAGCTCGCTCCAATAAGAGCATATGGTTCTCCTGTTTCCTCGGCATGTCTGCATTCTTGTATGAAACGCTCAATATCCACTCCGTCATTGTTAATTAAATAATGGCTATCCTCTGTACCGAAGTGTTGTACAGCTAAGGATAAATAATGAGCCAAAGAGGAGTTAGGCATCTCTGTTGCTGTTGGAAAAAGAACACCGATACGAATTTTATTGAGCCCCTTCATGAATCTTTGCTGAAAGTTCTGAATCATCGACTGATCGTACACATGCAAAGTAGGATGATAGTGTTTTCCCCTTATCCCTTTCGTAGTACCACTTGTCATGAAGATAGCTTCGGCCTGCTCCGAATCTGTACAACTTAATGTCACATCTTTAAAGGCATTGATTGGAACTGCAGGAATATCTCGCCACGATTTGACCATTCTCGGTGTCTTACCCTTTTGCATACAGAACGAACGATAGGGTAAATTATATTGATACTGATATAAAAATAGCTGTAATGCTTGTTCATTAAAGTCATTCTCATCAGAGCTATCCCTTTGTATAAAACGCAGAACATGTTCCATGATTTCTTGTTGCTGTTCCATTGTCTCCAAACCCTTCTTCCTAATATAAAAAAATGCACTTTGCGTAAGCAAAGTGCATAAATATCCTCTTCATCACTTTTCCTACGCTGGCATTACCCAACAGGTTCAACGGTCTACGACAGATTAGCCGTACTCTCAGCCTGATACCACAGACTCCCGATATACAAATATAAGCTAAGGTTTATGTAAGCCTATTCAATCCAATACAAGATGTAATAAGGCACTAAGAAGCTGCCAACTCGACATATGAGAATTCTACTCTTTCTTTAACGAAAACGCAATAGATTAAGTTCTCTTCTTCAACTGAACTGCTCTGTTAACCGCCTATGAAGCAACGCTGCACCACAGAGAATGGAACTTCAAACCAAAGTCGCCTTTACCAATACAGCTTTAATCATAAAATAGCTGATATCAGATGGCAGCTCGTCTTTAATAGTCCTTAGTTTCTCCGTACCTACACGCAATACTGTAAACAGCGGCATTATCGTCTTCGTTAAGAAAAAATTCGGACAAAGCTTTCTATAATTTCACATCCATAAAAATGTCATCCTTATCAGTTATTTAATCAAAAAAAGGATAGCGTTTTTTGTTACATGGGATATGTATTTGAATGAGCTTGGCAGGCATGGAGTACTGACGGCAAAACGCAGATCTCGTATATATGCGTTTTGCTGTCAGAATTCTTTAATAACCTGAGGTTCATACTCACCATTACAATTTCTAATAACTTGTAAATCTGTGTTACTACGTTACACTACATACTCATGCTTATTTAGCATTCTATTCCTCAAAATGATATTTAAGTGTCTCAAAGTCCATAACAAGTTGCTTAAATAACTCTGCATTTCCGTTCGGCATATCTGGATGGTACTTTTGGGCTAATTTTAAATATCTTCTTTTGACAACTTTTATATCCGTTGTATCAAGGGGTAATTCAAATTTCTTCAAAATTAGAGTTATTTTATTCTCACCATCATTTGAATTACTCAATCTCTCCTTAAAATAATCCCGATGTTCTTCTGCGCTCTCATCACTAAACGCCTTGGTCTCGGATTCATCTTCATTAAATATTTCTCGAAAACTCTCAATCATTTTTTTGAAATGCTCTTTAAGCTCTTCCTTCGCTATTTCCCATTTTTCACGTCTGATTCTTCTATAAATAGGTCGACCTAATGTGTATTGTAAGAAGTAGTGTAGCATGGCTACTATAATGGATGTACTAAAAGAACCTTGCATAAATGAGTAAAGTTCCGCGCCGTCTTGTATGAATAAGTTGCCAATTATTAAAAGAATAAAGAAAAGAAGTACACCAAATATTAAATTAGACTCTGCTAACCTTGAATATGCATTAAATATTCTATGGTCCCTCTCATAGCTTTCCTCTTCGTTCAAATACTTCCAGAAGTAAATACAGGTAAAAATTTTCTTAAAAAAGGGCTGTTCCATTTCTCTTCCCCCAAAATGCAGATTCCCTCCCTCTATAAATCTTGATGTCTCTACCTAACGATATTAACGGGATAGGTCAATTTTGGCTATAATATTTCTCTTTCCGACGTGTTTTAAATTAAAGAGGTTGGTAGAGGCGGCACCCCCCTACACTGTCTTTACTTATAATATTTACTCATGATTTTATTTTGCTTTTCTATATTCTCAGACAAAGCGTTAATCTCTTCCGGCAACTGCTGGACAAATAAATCAAATCCATCCATATTCCCGAACAACTCAACATTTCTATAAATTTCTTCCATTAAAGCAAGGCTGTTTATAGCATTTTGCTTTAACTCTAATGTGTCTTGATATTTTAAATCAGTATTATTGATTTCTTCACGGATCTCTTTTACTTCCTTTTGTAATTTAAGACGCGTATCGATTCCTTCTTTTACATTCCAATCCATTAATGAAAGACCATTATTATGTTTTGTCAAATCATCAAAATATTGTTGATTCTCTTTCAACAAGGGGAAGAATCGCTCGTCTAGTTGTTCCCGAAATGTATAAAACTCTGCTTTTTGTTGATTCGTTTGGTGAACCTTTACTCCTATAAATGCTCCAAAAATTACAACAACAACTAATGCTCCAATTAAAAACCACTTCTTCATAACTCTTTCCCCTCTTACATTAATATATTAATCTATACTTTATTATCATAAAGTATAGATTACATAGGTTGATATATATCCCCAGCCCTATTTTTAGAAACATAACAAGCTCAGCCAGTCTGTGTAACTATTCTTGCTCTGTCCTGCAGTATCCCACTACAATATATCTATATATTAATATGAATTAAAAATAAAAACATTTTTATATACATACTCAGGCTGATTTAATTGTAACTCTAACCACCCTGTATGTGTGTTTTAAGGGACTGAGTTAACCTATCCAACACTTTATTTGCCATAAATTCAACTTCATCTTGGGCCTTTAGGAAGCTCTCACTGCTATCTGATTGTTCCTTAATCATATCAATATTTTCATTTACAATAGAAACTAACTTCTTTAATTTTTGAACACTTGCTTACCCTGTTCTGTAGTCTTCGTATGGGAAGTGGACCCTACTTCCTCTTTATTACATACCGTAAGAATGCCTCCTGCTAATTGTGTAAGTCCTAAAACAGTAACTAAACCTTTCTCATAAAAATAAGGCTCTTAAGATCAGGATTCTTTATCTTTGCCGCTTTAAGCTGCTCAAAATTCTGTTCATCAATCTCTGGATACCCTAGAACTACCTTTCCATCTCTTATATTCGCAAATGCATAATTAATATGAGTTAGTCTTGAAACATCAATATCTGTTACATTATATCCAGAATAGCTGGCCCATGCTGGATAGTATCCAATAATTCTTTTTGATAATGGCTGTTTCGCGGGGACAGGATAGTTGTCGGAATTCTGATAAGCCCTGTATTGCATGTCATTGTAGCCTACATACGGTGAGGGTAACATACTCGGAAAATAAGGATAGTAGTAAGAGGGTCTTCGAAAATAGGCTGTATTCGAAGCAGGGTGTGGCCAATAGGAATTTCCTGTGTACATTATAGAACACCTCCTAAATTCTTCAAAGGTCCTTGTAACAAAATATGTGAGTACTTAAGTTTTATACGTATATATTAATCGGTTCTGATGCAAATATAATTCTTTAGAAACGTAGAACCCCACTATCCTTTTCAACTGTGAAGCCTGGCTGGACTATTACATATAAAAAAACCCATCATAAAAACGATTCCATACACATATGTCATGAACCGTTTTATGATGGGGTAAGATCTAAGGTTTAACCATACTAGATATCCTTCCCGCCATAGAGAATGAAACGAACAGGATCAATATGTAACAATATGTTACATTTCATCAATGAATGTTTTGTTTCTATTAACTTTTTAAATACACCATACCTTCTTATTTTTTGTGAATATTTATATGACATATTTCTCGTATTGTTTGTAACAATCTACATTATTTTTTAAGTTCCTAAACAGAACAGCAACCCAAGGTTACTTAATTCTACATATTACCTTTAAAGTTTCTTCATCCAGCCCAATCAATTAATCGAATTTTGTATATATTGGATATACATCATGAAAAACTTTTAATTCAGGAGTGATGATATGGCTTCTAAAAGTAAGTTTGATGATTTTTTCTTTGGTCCTAAACATAAGAACAATGACATTCATAATAAGAATGAATACTCTAATGAACACATTCTGGAGTTACTTAATGGTCAAGGTAATCAACAAGATCGAAAAAGTAATAAGATTGGTCCTTCTCTTCTTCCTCCTATTCCAGTCGTATTGAACCCTGCTCCAAAACAGATTACTCCGATAGGAACTATTCCCATTTACCCAAGGAAATTTCCAACAATCTCACATGGTCCTGTGTTTTAAAGGAACATCTGCTTAAGGGCATCTAAAGACCTTCGAATGTCCCAAGTGCCCCCATTCTTTTGTACTTTTTGCTGTCACATAGCACTAAACAACTTACACCGCTTACGTCTTCATATTGACGTAGGCATTTTTGTTTATATACGTGTCATATTGCATGAACAATTGGCATGCTCAGAGAAGATATGTCCCTCACCTAAAGCTTATCTTGACAAGCGCAGGACAGAATGGAAACCATTTATTTGAAAAAAACATTGGTTTTCATCGAATTTTGCTTTCTAACCTGTATCAACTGTGCCATGATACTTATGCTAATTTCCTCTGGTCCTTCTGCACCTATATTTAGACCCACTGGGGAATATATTTTATTAAGCAGTTGTTTCGGAGGGAGTAAACGGTCTGTTCTCATCCTAGGGCCTAAGATTCCAATATAGCAGGGAGAAGGTTGTTCTGAAAGTAACTCTAGTATTTGTTTATCTCGAGAAAAATTATGGGTCATTATTAAGACATAACTATTTTCACGAATCTTGTTTTTATTAAAAAACACTTCGGGATGCTCATTAATTATGGAGTCGGCTGATGGAAAGAAAGTTCGATTACACCTGCTGCTTCTTGGGTCAATTACTGTTGTCGAAAAATCAAAAGCTGAGGTTAGTTTAACAACAGGTTCCACATCTGGACCCGTACCAAAAATATATAGTGCATCCTTTGGTTCAAGTCGTTCGAAGATAAATTTACTTTCCATATCATGCATGAAGGTACACTGAAAATGTGTACCGGAAGATGCAAACTCTTCTAAATGGTCTACCATTCTTTGCAGGATGTCTGTATTTTCTGTCTGACCGATTTCCATTTGATCATCGGAACAAAAAAATGTAGTCCCTGGTTCTACTTTTCCTTCTATGCTTCTTGCTACAAAAACTGTTTTTCCATCGTCTAGAAGCCGCTCTATTCTGGGCAATACTGGTTGGCTGTGGTTAGGAGGTATATGGTTCCAGCCAAATGGTTCTAAGAGAATTTTAATTTGTCCATTACAGCCTGCTCCAGTGCCCCAAAGTATATCATTATCAGTGGACAAGTCATACTCAACAATCTTAGACTGTAAAGTGCCCATCACTTCTGCTGCATGATAGGATAAATCCTCTTCTAAACAGCCTGCACTTAAAGTACCGAAAAGACTGCCATCTTTTCCAAAGAACATCATGGCACCTTCATGCCGATAGGCTGATCCCAGCACTTGAATAACGGTTCCCCTAACGAAGTGATCATTATTTTGCGTGGTTAATATTTTTATATATCGGTAGAATTCTCTCATATAATCACCCGACGCCCCATACTTTTATCATAAAACATATTCTCATCTCAACATCCAGAAATTAACACAAATATTTAGAAGAAGAAATTCTGCTCACGTGCCTTATTTAAAACTGATTTTACAGCTTCTTTAATCTCTTGGTAACTAGTACAACGGCAAATATTAGAGCTTAGCCATTCTTCTATGACCGCATCATTTGCATCAGGATGGTTATTCACGAGCGAATGTGCATTCATAATAAAGCCAGAAGTGCAATACCCGCACTGAAATGCCCATTTCTCCACAAAAGCATGCTGTATAGGAGCGTCGTGTAATCCTTCAATTGTAGTGAGTTTTTTCCCGCACGCATCCACTGCCAACATCATGCACGACTTGATAGGCAAACCATCTGCAAGCACTGTACAGGCACCGCAATCCCCGTTCTCACAGCCTCGCTTGGCGCCTGTTAAGTCAAGATTGCCTCTTAATGTATCTAACAACGTATCTGCCGCTCTAACAACCGTTTCCTGTTTTTCACCATTAATATGAAGAGTAAGTTTTATATCCACGTTCTCACCCCTTCTAAATAAGTCAACCCATCGAATAGCGTATTCCGAAGCACAAATAGACGATATTCCGAGGAACCACGTATATCGTCTATTACAGGGGCCGGGATACAACATAATGCTCTTTCAATCCGTTCTTCTAGGGGTAAATCAGTGTTATTTATCTCCTTCTCCATGGCAATAGAGCGAAATGGAAACTCACATAATCCACTCACCGCTAACCTAATAGAAGTGTTAGTTTTTAATAATGCTAGTGTAAGAAGTGGATAATCCACCCTTTCACTCTTTCTTTTTTTCACAATAAAAAATGGCAATGTCGTATATTGCACATCCGTTTTTACCTGGACAAGAAATTCACCTTTGTTTAAGTGCAGCCTTCCTTTAAAAATTTGTTGGACAGGTACATGACGAACCCCTTCATTACCCGCAATAACAAATGTACTATCAGTTAGTAATAATGGGAGTACAGCTTCGCGGTAGATGATGTCACTAGCAAGATTTCCTCCGAATGTAATTTGATTCCTGGATGTACGGTCTCCTATCACTGCAGCTGTTTCACCAAGAAAAGGAAATACCTTCGATTCCGCAAGGTCTGTCAAGGTAAGGGCTGCTCCAACAACTACAGAATTCCGCTTAACATCCAGGACATTACATTCAGGAATCCTCTTAACATCGATTACTGCCTTCGTAAAAATCTGATTGAGTCTCCCAAGAGTAAGGAGTTCCGTTCCACCCCCGTAATATAACGGATTTTTCCTTTCCTCCTCTAGCTTAACAAACAGCTGAACTGCCTCGGTTATAGTTGAAGGATCATAATAGTCAAAATTAAAGTGTAGCATTAGGTCCCCCCCATTCTTTTTCCTGTAATCTTGTTCTCCAAATATACTCTGGAGTAAGAGGGAGCTGACGGAGGGAAACATTTGCTGCCTTAGATAAACTATTCGCAACCGCTGCAGGCATACCCATAATACCGTGTTCACCAAGACCCCGTGAACCATACGGGGAACCTTTATGGGGATTTTCAATGAAATGTACAATATATTCGGGTTGCTCTCCAAAATGCATCACTTTGTACGATCGAAATTGGGTTGTTAATACTTTTCCTAGGTCGTCATACAGAAATCCTTCTCTCGTTGCAAAGCTTAATCCCATATTCATCGCACCCGTCACCTGCGTCTCGGCACCTTTGTAGTTCAAGATCTTTCCGGCATCAGCAACACTAATTGCACGTATTAACGTAAAGGTATTGTCCCTTGTGTCAAATTCAACTTCCACCGCTTGTGCCACCACTCCCCATTCAGGTCCCTGAATGCCCTTTCCCGTTTTAGGGTTCACCTCTGTCAGTCCAGGAATGATATAAGACCCTCTTCCAATAACTTGCGTCCCTGCAACAGTACCATCCGGAAATATATAGCCATACACAATCTCAGAAAAATCAATTGAAATATCTGGTTCTGTCCTTACAAATACTTTTTTGTTAGCGACCTCCAACTTATCTGGTGAACATTCCAATACAACTGATGCAGTTTCCTTTAATTGCCTTATTGCATCTTCTGCCGCTCGTAGCACTGCATTTCCAGCTAGATACGTAGTGCGGCTCGCTGCTGTCTCCCAACTTTCAGGATTCAACTGTGTATCTATTTCCATTTGAATAAACACATCATCAACGTTCATATTCAGTTTTTCTGCAACCATTTGCGTTAAAACTGTTTTTGTCCCTTGCCCTATTTCTACTGCTGCACTATTAATATTGACACTGCCGTCTGAGTTAAAGGTTATTATCGCACCCGCTCCAACGCCTGGTGGTGGATCTCCATTCTTCCATGCACAACTAATTCCTTTTGCCCGTATCTTTCGATCCGAAATTTTAATTCTTTGTCCCTCATCCCAGGCAATAAGCTCCCTAAGCTTCAATAGACACTCTTTGATATTACCAAGATTACTTCTTGTCAAAAGAACTTGGGTAGGAGATGTATCACCTGGTTGAACCGCATTTTTCAAACGAAATTCCAATGGACACATTCCCAATTTATCGGCTAATATATCAATTGCTCGTTCTACTGCAAATGCAGCCTCCGTACGTCCGAATCCCCGAAAATCCGTTACATAAGGATGATTTGTATACATACATAGTGAATCACACCATACATTCTCTATGGAGTAAGGCCCCGTACAATCAAAAGCTGCTGCCTTTGTAACAGGAACTGCCCTTTCTGCATAGGCACCTCCGTCAAATAAGAAAAAGAGCTTTATTGCTTGTAATTTCCCTTCCTTTGTACACCCTATTTTAACCTTTGCATGTAAACCAATATGGACAGCTGATGTAACAATGTCTTCTTCTCGGCTATTACGGATCTTTACCCTTCTTCCACCTACAGCCTTAGAAGCAACATAAGCAAATAGTTCTAATTGCACACTTGTTTTAGCACCAAAAGACCCGCCGACTAACGGAATATGAACGTGCACCTTTCCTTCATCTATATTAAACGTCTCACTTATTAGCTCTCTCATTTCGAACGGTTCTTGTGAGGCAGAGTGTATAATAACATCACCGGACTTCTTGATTTCTGCCTCGGCACATCTTGTCTCGATAGCTGTATGATCAGATTGTGGAAAAGAAAATACTTCTTCAACAAATACGTCAGAACGACCAAACCCTAATTCAATATTGCCCTTGCGAATCCCTTGTCGATTTGCGATATTAGTGCCAGGTATTGGTTGTATACCACCGGATGTCCCTGTGGTTTCCTGCTCCGGGTCAATTAGATATTGTTCTATATCTTCATGAACCAATGGCGCATCCTTCTGATACGCCTCCAAAGGTGAATTCACTACAGGAAGCATTTTATAAGTAACATGTATCAATGTGACGGCTTCAATGGCTATTGCTTCGGTATCTGCTATGACCATGGCGATTGGCTCTCCATAATATCGGACCTTTTCAAAGGCAAGCAACGGGCGATCCTTAATCGTAGTGCCAACCAATATCGGATAGTCTTCACCCGTCACAATCGCACGCACACCCGGTACCTTCCAAGCCTCCTCTGTTTCAATACTCTCTATACAGGCATGTGCATACACACTCGTTAACAGTTTTACATGCAATGTACCAATTTCCTGTTTATCATCAATATACTTTACTCTCCCGGAGACCTTATCCCAGCTTTCTTTCTTGGGAACACTTTTTCCAATAACACGATAGTGCTTCATACGTTCCCTCCTCTTCACACATCTATAAAATCGTATTAATTGAAGTATCTTTTTAGAACTGTGAACCCGTGATATGTAATGAAGTGAGAGAGAAGAGAAAAGGGCTGCTCACTCCAGATGCTTGTAGAGAAAAAATCCATCGATGCTTGAGTCAAAAGGAACATCCTTTTGTTAATGAAATAAATTAGCATATCATTTGCTGCACTGCTTAATTCTTTTCTCGTAACCCAACAGGAAAAAGGGAAAGTAGAAAAGGAAGACCCATCTCATTTGATGGGCATTATTTTCAAACTTGAATAAGGTATAAATTTCTATGTGAAATCGAATTTTACATATCAGGAAATTTTAGAGGTAAAGTGTAATTTCTAGCTGGCAGACAATTCGTCGTAGCGAGAAATTTTAGGCGTAAAGTATAAAGGCAACTACGCCTCTGTCTTCGCCCAAGGGAATGGCTCGCCAATCGATGAGTTTTCTTTATCCGCCAATTTTAAGGCTGGTCTTTAAATCCATTTCATAAAAGGAGGGATGCTTTGAGGGAATTCAAATAGATTAAATGGGTCATATGCTGTTTTCACTGCTCGAAGCCGTTTAAAATTTTCTCCATAGTATGCTGTTGGCCAATCTCTGATGAACCGATCTGGCCAATTCACATAGTCTCCAGTTGCATATCGCGATAAAGCACTCCTTAATTCTTCTATCCAGCAGATGTTTCGTCGTTTTTCTGCAAAATTGCTCCATGTAGCAAGGTACTCTTGGGCGATGATCGCATCCCTATAATAGAAAGCAGTTTCATTTGGAGCAAACCTCCCTACTTCTCCTCTAAGAGATTGGTGCCAAATGCTAGATTTTTCATTTGGAGCGTTTTCTAAAAATTGCTTCATCGTCAGGATCGCTTTCATCGGAAAAGGCTTATTAAGAAAAGAACCTGATTTCTTTCGATAGGCTGGCTGATTTCCGCTTGGATCGTCAAAGAACCGAACAGCTTCAATATATGGTACTTCCTGTACTAATACTTCTGTAGGGGAACCTGCGTCTATTAAAGGCTGGACAAGTTCCTTTAACATGGAAGACGGACCGACAAATTCACCTTGGGTGATAATTTGATTAGCTTCCTTTGACTTTAATTCAATTTCCGAAGTTAGGCGTCCATCCGTGTTAGGTGCCCAATTCTGCCATGCGTCAAATGCAACTTCGAAATCCTCCCACTCCCATATAATTGAGAATATGGATACCATAGAAATGGGGTGCACCTTGAATATAAGAGACGTTACAATTCCAAAATTCCCACCGCCACCGCCGCAGCAGGCCCAAAATAAATCACTGTTGTGATGCCTGTTTGTTCTAATCAGTTTAGCATCTCTATGTCCACTTGCTATTACCATTTCAACTTCAAGAAGATTATCACAAGTGAGTCCGAACAATCGCGATAACATCCCAATGCCCCCGCCGAGCGTAAGACCGACAAGCCCCACACTGCTTTCAGTTCCTGCAGGGATAGTCGTTCCGTATTCCCATAATCTATTATATACTTGCCCTAAATTAGCTCCAGCTTCTATTTTTGCTGTCATGTCTTCACAATTGATCATAACTTCATCCATTTCGCTGACATCAATTATAAGACCACCATTTACTAACGAAAAATTTTCATAGCTATGTCGACCGCTCCTCACTCGAAATGGTACATGATTTTCTCTCACCCACTTCAATGCGTTTAATACATCCCCTGTATCCTGACAAAATACAATGATTCTTGGGAATTTAGAGACGCTTAAATTATTATTTATTCTGGCCTGCTCATATTCAGCATCATCAGGTGTAACGATTCGCCCGGTAAGCTTTGTCTTTTCCAAAATATAACCCCTTTCTCAGATGATGTAGAAAGGGGTTATATGCTATGAAAAGTCTTTAGAAAAAGACACATTTTTATAGGAAAGGAATAAGGGTTGCAAAATTTCCTCAGGGCTCTTTTAACGAAGCGGCAGGATTCACTTTATATTACAACCTGTTGAGTTGCTTACCCTTCTTATCGAAGCTACGTTGTCATCGAGCTTCAACCTTAAGATTGCTTCACCAGTTGCCAATCGTGCTACCGAGCGTCTTGCACTTACTCGGGCTGGACTTTCACCGGCTAGCAGACCACAGCTTCGCTGGTCTCGCAAAGCAAAAAAAACCGCTCCTTTTGAGCGGCTTTATAGTTCACGTAAAACTCTTTATTGGAAGTAAATCTTCTATGAACTGCCTTTAGATCGTTGACGCTGTCTTTACCAATGCAGCTTTAATCATAAAATAGCTAATGTCAGACGGCAGCTCATCTTTAATGGGCTTTAGCTTTTCCATCCCTACACGCAATGCCGCCTCTCGAATGAGTGCCTCCTGCTCCGGTGTCAAAATATTCTCCCATGACACCGCCATCCCTTCTTCCAAACATTGTACAATATGATTCTCAATCGTAGTACGGGATAACTGACGCTCAGCGGCAATCTCCTGAAGGCTTTTGCCCTGCTGATACATCTCATACGTTGCCAAATGCGATGGCTGTTTCGCCACCTGCTCTTTCGGTCGTTCCTGCACTTCCACAGCCGGAGCATAGGCTGGATTGCTTTCCAAATACTCCATGATGACCTGCAAAAAGCGTTCTCCATATCGTTCCTGCTTCGTCGCTCCAATTCCTTTTATGCCAAGCAACGCTTCTTTGGTTCGCGGCAGCTTTGCACACAAATCACGCAGCGTCTCGTCCGACACAATAACAAACGGCGGCACTCTCTCCTCAGCAGCAATTTCTTTACGTACTTGCCGCAGTGCTATAAACAGTGCATCATCGGATACGACACGCGTCACCGCCATTGCCTCTTTGCGCATCACGCGTTCCTTCCCAACAAGCACCTCTCGCCCCCGATTTGTCACATACAGCACCGGATACTGCCCGCCGGCCGTTCCTGCGTATTGCTCCGAAACAAGAAAGTCAATAAAATCCGTAATATCCTTTGCACTTTTATGCTTCAACAGTCCGTAGGTAGACAGCTTATTGAGCCGCAGTTCCTGCAGCTTTTTATTCAATGATCCGCCCAGTACCTGACTGATCATTGTCTTACCGAAACGCTCCCCCGCGCGGATAATGCACGACAGTACCATTTGCGCCTCCGTTGTCACATCGACTGCTGTCCGCTGGTCGGTGCAATTGCCGCAGCGACCGCACGGGCCGGTCGGCTCCTCGCCGAAATACTGCAGGATAAATGACTGCAGGCAGCCCTCCGTATAGCAATAATCCTTTACCTGAAGCAGCTTATGCAGCTCCTGATTTTTCAAAGTCTCTTCTGCATGCGACTGCTCCACCAAATAACGCTGCAATTGAACGTCCTGCGCCGCGTAAAACAGCACACACTCGCTGTCTAGTCCATCACGCCCGGCACGGCCGGCTTCCTGATAGTAGCTTTCCATATTCTTGGGTAATTGATAATGTATTACAAAACGCACATTACTTTTATTGATACCCATTCCGAAGGCATTCGTCGCTACCATTACGGTTACGTCATCCTGCAAAAAGAGATCCTGCTGCCTCTCCCGCTCGCTGTCGCTCATGCCTGCATGGTATTTGGCTGCAGCAATACCCTGCTTTTGCAGATGCTCCTGCAATTGATCCACATCTTTTCGGGTAGCCGCATATACAATACCGGCCTCTCCCCTGTTCTGTTTGACGTACTGCATGACATAAGTCAGCCTGTCCTGCCCCTTTACAACCTTAAAGGCCAAGTTCGGCCGTCCGAATCCCGTTACAATCGTGTTGTAAATTGGAATATCAAGTAAAAAGCAAATATCTTCTTTTACCTGGGGTGTCGCCGTCGCAGTCAGCGCCAGCATGACCGGGCTGCCTGGAATATACTCCATCATTTCTTTAATGCGTAAATAGCTCGGCCGGAAATCATGGCCCCACTGCGAAATACAGTGTGCTTCATCCACCGCTACCAAGGAAACCGGCAGATCCTGCAGCAGGTCCAAAAACTGCGGTGCATCCATCCGCTCCGGTGCTATATACAAGATTTTGTATGCCCCCTGGCGCAAGCCCCTTAATCGTTCACGTACCTCAACTGCACTGAGTGTACTGTTGAGGAAGGTCGCTGGAATGCCGACTCTCTCCAAACTGTCCACTTGGTCTTTCATTAAAGAGATCAGCGGTGAAATGACGATGGTAATGCCAGTAAGAAGAAGCGCGGGGATTTGATAACAGATGGATTTTCCGCCGCCTGTCGGCATAATACCGGCAGTGTTATTGCCTGCGAGCACGCTTTGGATGATTTGCTCCTGACCTGGACGGAAATTGTCGTAGCCGAAGTATTGTTTTAGGTATTGTTTTGCTTGAGTGAGCATAGGATGCCTCCTTTCGTTTTTACAGATTCTATTATAGCATTTTGGGAGAATTTGTAGCTTCGTGCGAGTCCTCTTTTCATAGAAACTTCGTGTAATGCACTAAAAGTATAAGCAACCATCACTAGCACAGCTGAGAAGTTGATAGGCCGGATGAATAATTAGAAATAATGAACTACAAGCAACACGGCGAGGTTCTATAGCTCATTACAAAAAGCTGCCCATTATGAGACATGAAACAATCTTCTCTCTTAGCTGGAGGAAATAAGACGTCAAGGTATTTGTGGATACATGTAAGCAGATAAAGGCGCCTTGCAGTATAGAACGCTCTCGCTCAGGGGAGGGTGCTCATGTCTGGATTTTCTTTTCAGAGAATATATCAGTTACAATCGCCAGGAAACTAGGGATGACGATCAAGATTTTACTACAGAATGATTTTAATATCTGTAGAAAAGCTAAATATGGCGGCCTTATACAAGACCGCCGATACTTACAACTCCCATACGAATTCTTTTAACCTATCTAAGTATTATTGATTGGCACTCCTATGATTTTTAAATTTAGCAGCTTGGGTATTGAAGTAAAAAGTATGCTTCTCATTTACTTGTAGACCGTAGCCTTTAGCTTCTCGTTTGAATCTTTTAATGTCCAATAATCCAATTCAATAGCACTTTTCCCATTGATTGTTTCGATAAATAGATAATTTTGATCCTCATTTGGAAATATTCGACTGGAAGCAACACGTTTTCTCCATCATTAATGAAGACTTCTATCGAGCTTTGATCCACAAAAATTTGTAGCTTTATTTCATCACCAATATTTTCTGCAACTCTATTAGTTTAATGATAAAAATGATCAAGAGAAAAGCTCTTATGATAGAATAAGCGAGCTAAGTATACTTTGAAATGAACAAAAAGAAAAAAATGAATTACATCCTAAGTACGTGTTCATCAAAGGCAGTATGTGTGCAAAGTTCAGAGTTTGGTCCATTATAAGATTATAGTTGAGTCTATATTAAGATGGAAATTGGGAGGCAAGATTTACTTCATGCTCATAAGCTGGCCGGATACGCATCGCTTGCCCGCCTCCATTAGCCAGCCTCAATTGTAGTATCGTGTTATGATCAACAAGTACCCTATCGATCGCAAGAGACAATGGATGATATACCCAATCCGCACCGACGCCATCTGCATAGATTTCAGCTACGTATTTCTTGTACGGGTCAAGGAAAGAGAAAGAGATATCAAACATGCGTCCATTTTCATTCGTGATGCTTCCTAAGTACCAATCATCACTATTTCTATCCTTCCTGACAATCGTAATATATTCCCCAATTTCACCGTTTAAAACCTTCGTGTCTTGCCAGTCAACCGGTACATCTAAAAGGAATTGCAGGGCTGGAAGGTTTTTCTCATAATTTTCAGGCAAATCAGCCAGCATTTGCAGCGGGCTGTACAAAACAACATATAGGGCAAGCTCTTTAGCTAAGGTACTTTTCACCCTGTTTTTCGGCCCATATTCCTCGAATAATAAATCTACAATTCCTGGTGTGTAATCAAAGGGGCCTGCGAGCATCCGGGTATACGGGAGGATGGTCGTGTGCTCTGGCGGGTTTCCCCCCTCCTGACTCCATGCATTATATTCCTGTCCCCGTGCCCCTTCACGAGTCATCATGTTCGGATAAGTACGTCTTTCTCCAGTATCTTTAATAGGCTCATGTACATCTAACATAATCTGATATCGAGCTGCTGTCTCCACCACTTTCCTGTAATGATTCACCATGTACTGTCCATGATGCCATTCTAAACCTATCACATTGCCTTGAGCATCATAACGTTTGATGGCTGGGTCATGACCTACATAGCCTGTTTTCACTGCATGAATCCCTAATTTTTTATAAAACGCAAAAGCCGCTTCCATTTGCTCTTCATAATTTTTAATCGCAGAAGAAGTCTCATGATGACCAATGATTTTTACTCCTTTTTTTGCCGCATAAGAAGCCACTTCTTGTATGTCAAAGTCTTCGTACGGAATTGTAAACTTAAATTGTTCTCCATGTTCTCCCCAATCCCCGTCCCAGCCTTGATTCCACCCCTCAAACAATACCATTGGAATTCCATATTTAGCAGCAAAATCAATATATCTCTTAGCATTTTCGGTAGTTGCCCCATGTTTAGGTCCAGAACCCCAAGTATACTTTCCAAGATGCATTCCCCACCAAATACCAATATACTTGCCAGGCTTTATCCATGAAACATCGCCTAATTGATTCGGTTCATTAAGATTTAAAATTAAATAGTTTGTAATGAAGTCCCCTGGATTTTCTGCAATTTGGATCGTGCGCCAAGGTGTTTGAAAAGGGGTAGATCCTTTCACTTTAACACCGTCTGACCAAGGAAAAAGATCCGCCTTAAGCTTATTAGAATGTAAGGGCATTAATGCCATGGAAGAATAATCTTTTAGGTTCGCCTCGTGAATACTTAAGTAAACTCCGTTAGTTGCTTTCATAGTAAGTGGTGTATGCACAGCATGAAAAGACTTGGCAATAGAACTGAGAGGCGTTTTATGATAAAGATATTCATAACGTTCTTTTTGATATGCCGGAATCCACCAAGCAGTATGATCACCTGTTAGTGAAAACTCAGTTTCCTCATCCATGATTTCAAAATCAGATATATGCTCTTGTTTTGGCAACTCATAACGAAAGCCGAGTCCATCATTGTATACACGGAAAACGATTGTCATTTTACGATGGGCTGCGGCAGCTTCCTCAAGATCAATTCTCAATTCGTTATACTGATTACGAATCTCTTTTACTTCCCCCCAAGGCTGGGTCCAAGTTTGGTCAAAACTATCATACTTGCTGCTGGCGATAAAAAGGTTCTGATTAAGCGGTGCCCCCTCTTTGAAAATAAAACCAAGTTTTGAGGCAGCCAAGATGTCTTTATCAGAATATCTAACAGCATAATAAGGTACTCCGTTCTTTAACATAAAGATGACATGAACTCTGCCATCTGGTGAAGAAATATAAAAGTTCCTATCCATAATTGCGTTCTTCCCTATTTTCGGAACTGTAGATCGTTTTGAACTGTAATTATCCCCTTGATATCTTGAAAAAGGAACTGGTATTTTAAGTGGTTGACCAGGGAATACAATTGGAGATATCAACCCATTTATCACCATAATGTTATTAATAGAGCAATTAAAATTCCTGGCTATTGAATCTAAAGTATCTCTGGGCGTAACACAATACATTATTATATAAAAGTTCTCCATATCCCACCTCACACTAACACTTTAACCACTTTACTAATATATGCATGGAACTTGAATCCATTGTTACATCAAGGAAAGCTACCATCTCAATAACCAAGTAGAGAAAAATATCATCATCTGTTAGAGTGATAAGTAAAAAGCAACCTGGAAAATCCGACTTTCGACCACGACAAAAGCCCATACGGCGTAAGAACTTGCCGTATGGACTGCTCAGTTTCTATAGTTACTTCCTACAAATATTGCATCTATAATTATCATTTATCGAAGAAAATTCTCGATGATGGAGATCTGTTCCTCCGTATTTAAAGCTGGGGCATGGCCTAATTTCGGAATTGTCACCATTTGGCAGTTTGGTTTCTTTTCCATTTTCACTGCTACATCTAGGGGCAATACGTCTGATACTTCTCCTCGAATGAGTAAGACTTTAGATTGAATAGTTTCCCAGTAGTTCCATAAGTTTAAGTCCTCTGTATGCTGAAATTGCAAAGCAATGTTCGGGTCATAATCAGGACTAACCCC
This sequence comes from Ectobacillus funiculus, assembly GCF_004138295.1. GTDB lineage: Bacteria > Bacillota > Bacilli > Bacillales > Bacillaceae_G > Ectobacillus > Ectobacillus funiculus. The sequence goes on from NZ_SCFM01000004.1 coordinate 233,624, forward strand.
ACCTCCATCTCTCCGTCTACAAGAATATTGGGTAAAGTCAATCCATTCTTGCTCATTAGAAAGACCAAACGCGGCATAAATGGTCTTATAATAATTTTTTAGTTCGGTAAAGGTGTTGAATTGTGGAGGAGTCCCTACATAACTTATAATTCGTTTAATTCCTTCAATATCTAGAACAGTATTATCGGAAGCACCTGCTCCAATGTCATTTAAAGCCAAGTGGGTAATGCGATGTTGATGCAAAGGTGTTCCAGCAATACGCATCCCAATGGCGCCCCCCATCGAGGTTCCAATCCAACGGACTTGTTCAATTCCTAAACAGTCTAATAGTTCAATAGCCAGCTTACTATAATTTTCAAAACAATAGTCTTTTTCAGGAGAAGAGCTCCATTGGCTCCATCCTCGCCCAATCGTATCTGGACAAAGGAGATGATAATCTCGGGCTAAATGGCGGGCCAAAATATCAAAGTCCCGCCCGTTCCGGGTTAGACCGTGCCAACAAACCACTGTCGGCTTCTGTGGATTTCCCCATTCAGTAAAATGAACCTCCATGCCATTAATTCTTTCAAATCTAGATTTAGGAGATAACATAAAATAGCCCCTTTCATTTATTCTATAAATTACATATTCACTATAAGGGAAATTATCCCTTCTTCAATGTTACTTTGCCTGCATTAAGATTTGCTCGGACACCGCCGCCATTCATTAAGGCAAAGTCAGAATCCATTTTTGCCTTCATTTGAGCTTTTCGATAAATCCTTGCAGCCTGTTGTTTGTGATTCATTTTTCTAAGTACAATTCTTCATTTGTTCTCCCTCTAAAAAACTCCTTTTAAGATCTTAGTTGTCTGATAGCAAGCCTCGACACCAAGAAGCTCTTCATCTGTATGCTCATTCAAATAACTAGTCGATTGATTCACACTTTGAATGCCATGTCCGGTCCAAATTCTCGTGTCGCTGCTTCCCCCCATCGTCATAGCCCAGCCTCTTAGTCCCTCTTCAACCGCCACTTCCTCAAAAAAGGCACCGTAGTCTTTATGGCAAAATGGTAGAAAACTACCACAAGAAGTCACAATATCGCCATTTCCGCTAAAAACGTCCAAAGGATGATTACCGCTCTGGACCCTTTTTGTGGAAAATTAACAGAACCTTTCCACAAAAAAATACCGAAGTTCCAACGACGGAACCTTCGGATAGTTTATGTCTCCCCCTTTAGTAGGTGTTTGCGCATGTTATATACACGTATGGCAAAACGATCTGCGTACTCTTCCATTGGCAGTAATCGGTACCACATGCCAACCTCCTCTCTGCTCCAGCTGTTTTCTTGGCTTCGCAGCCACGCAACAAGTGCGCCGTGCGCGTCAATCATCTCCCTCATTCTCACTTCACCGTGTAAAAAATAGACTTCGTTCATTTCCACAAGATGCGCATACTCATGGTACAAAATGAAGGCGTATAAGTGTTGAGAAGGGATATTATACATCTTGGCCCATTGCAGTTGTTGTTCATCCCATGATGGTGTGTCGGGAATGCTGATTCCAATCATATATCCGCCATCCATCATTTCCAATACCTCTCCCTCTGCTCGCGGCAGGGAATCAGAGGATGTAAAAATCCAAGAGTCAGACGGGAGCACAAGCAGGGGTTTCACCGGAATGGATAATGGGTAATGTTGTTGCAGCCATGTATACTCGCGTTGCAACATCTTTCTCCACACTTGATAGCTCACATTCTCCCCCCTTTTTTTCCTTGTTTGAATATTCCCTGTTGTGTCACTCTATGTGTGCTGCTCCTCTTATATGCGCATAGAACCCAGGTTTGCTTTGCGCTGGCTTCGCTTGAAATGTGGCGGATGAGTTCAAGCACACATTGCCCGTCTTTGCTGTGAAATACATCCGGAAACTCCAATTGCACCCGTTTTTCCAACTCCGAAAAATGCGCGTGAAGAGTTAACAGAGCCTTTTAAAATGTTTTGGGAATCTTAAATTCAATTGTTCCCTGCTATACTGATCCCATAAGAAGTTGGACAACCGTACATTACAATGAAAATTAGAAGAAAGGGATTATCTTTAGAGTTGCTTTTTCACCCGCTAATATTAAAAATTAATTGTAGCTATCCAAAAGCTTTTACAGCATATAACCCCAGCTTCCCTGAAAAGTTGGTCTTTTGAAATATCGTGAAAAAAGGTAATATTGACAAAAATCTGCGGGAAAGATAAGAATTGCCATAAACTATTTTCAAAAGGAGAAAGAAATGCAGAAACAAAACATTTTATTTAACCTTGACGATACACTGGCCTATTGTAATAGATATTTTAACCAAGTTATCGGGGAGTTTGCTGACCAAATGACCATATGGTTTGACTCGATCACAAAAGAGGAAATCGAACAAAAGCAGCTTGAAATCGATTTGGAGTCAATTAATGAACACGGTTTAACATCAGAGCGTTTTCCGGAGTCCTTCGTTGGTACTTATCACTACTTTTGTGGGTTGACGGGAAAAGAAAAGAATACGTCCGATATCGAATTTCTAAGAGAGCTGGGATTTAAAGTTTTTAAAATCCCCGTAGAACCAATCCCTTTTATGAATGAAACCCTGCAGCAATTAAAAGAAGCGGGCCATCAATTGTATTTGCACACAGGCGGAGATGAAGCTAATCAGCGCAGGAAAATCACTCAGTTAGAACTTACTACATATTTTGAACATCGTATTTTCATTTCAGAACATAAAGATACCACTGCTTTATCGAATATATTAAAAACAATTGATGCCGATCCTGAAAGAACCTGGATGGTTGGAAATTCATTAAAAACTGATATAGTGCCGGCACTGGAAATGAGCATCAATGCCATTTACATTCCTGCTGAACAAGAATGGGAATATAACATGGTTGAAGTGAAGGTAAAGCCTCAAAGAGCTTTTCTTACATTACATTCACTGCAGGAGGTACCCGATGCCATTCACAAACACATTATGGAGGAAGATCAATTTAAGAATAACTTCTCTTCAAATAGCTTTAATGTCTATAACCAAAAAGAAGATGGAGATAATTTTTTCATCTGAAGAGTTAAGTCTTAAGAGCTTTTAAAGCAGTTGCTCCAGCAGCTGCTTTAAAAGCTTATCCTGGCTTTGTAGTTCTTTTAGTATTATTTTCTATTGAAAAGCTATGAGGGTAGACTCATGTAAAACAACAGCACACTTTCATAAGCCCATGCTTGTTTATATTTCCCCTGCCTATATCCTAAAATTGCATCTGAGAATTAACTTGTATAGCGTATTCATTTTTAGTTAACATAAATTATTATTATGAGCCCCTACTCTCATATACAAATAAAACAGCCTCCTAATCTTCCTATATTTGTTACTCGTTCAACATTTATTTGGGTAATAGGTAAAAAGCAACCTGGAAAATCTGACTTTCTGCCATATAAAAAGCCCATGCGGCCCAAGCACCTGCCACATGGACTACGCCGTTTGTATAGTTGCTCACTACAAAGTAACTGTCTTTTGACTTGCTATAGCCAAATACAGCGCCCTTATCAAAAGATACCCATTCATATTCATTGTCTACAATATGATTAAGGTTAGATAACCCTTGTTGCGTCCCTGGAATTTTCCCCTTATACTCTCGAACCTTAAGTTCCCCTTTATAAAACTCAGTCCCATTTAGTCCTTTCCAATCTCTAATTGCATTGAAATAGGCTTTCTGGTCCTTATCCCATTTATTCTCTTCTAATCTAATAATCTCTTCAGTTTTATTGGTTAACCAATCATAAATTTCTTTGTTTTTGTTGGTATTATTAGATATTTTAATATAAATATCATCCGGTTCCAACCATGACATTGCACCCTTTGCGCTATATACTTTTTTTGTTATTGTATCGTAAACCTTGATATCAATTGAATAATATCTACTGCACCCATACCGGTGAACAGAATAAATGTACATATGTCTGTTTTTGGGTTCAGTCAATCCAAATAAATTACCTAAATTTCTTTTTTTAGGCTCAATTAATCCGAAGAAATTGTTTAAAGAAGGCTTTCCATAATCGTCACCGATTTTTAAACCTAACGTGGTTTATTACTCTGTTCTTGCTTAACTATATAAGTTGAATTTAATTCTTACACCTTCTTATTCAGTGACTAAATCATCATTCAAATTGCCTTTATAAGGCACTGTATTCTGTATGAATTTGTGCTGCAATGGGATTGTGAGAAAATATTTAGTTCAACTTATATAGATTTTATCCCTATTCATTTTATCAAGCCTTCAATTTTCTAAATGTTCTGTATTTTATGCTAGAATGAAATAAGACTCCCCCTCAGCAAGAAATTCGTACAGGCCAAAAACTAAAACGTAGGTGATATTGTGAAAAAAAGAAAGCTTGTAATTACCCAAACTGTTAGTCAGGCTCATTATCAAAGCATTCAAGAAATTATACCCGATTGGGATATTATTACGGGCAAAGACAGCTCTATTTGGGAGAACCATATACTGGATGCTGAAATTATTGCTGGTTGGAGAAAAAGTATGGCACAGCAATGCCTTTTGGAGGAATCAAAGCTACGCTGGGTGCAAAGCTGGAGTGCTGGTGTGAACAGCTTACCCCTAGAGGAACTGGCAGTAAGGGCGATTGTATTAACAAGTGCCAATGGTGTGCACGCGTATCCCATCTCGGAAACCATTTTTGCCTTAATGCTAGCATTAACGAGAAAAATTCATACATACGTTCGAAACCAAATGACACACACATGGCATCATTCTAATTTATCACTGGAAATGCATAAAAAAACGATTGGTATCATTGGTGTCGGCGCCATCGGTAAGGAAACTGCTAAAATCGCCAAAGCCTTTGGCATGAGGGTCATTGGATTGCGCCATTCTGGCAAACCGGAGGATTATGTTGATGAGATGTACAAATCTGAGCAATTGAATACAATCCTTCCCCAATGTGATTACGTGGTTGTGACCTTACCGCTTACAAAAGAAACCTATCATCTATTCGGTCCGCAGCAATTTCACCTTATGAAACCTTCCGCATTCCTGATCAACATCGGCCGCGGCGAAGTGATTTCGGAAAAGCATTTAATCCAAGCACTGCAGGAACAGAAAATTGCTGGTGCTGGGCTAGATGTATTTGAAACAGAACCATTGTCTAAAGCAAGCCCATTATGGACGTTGGAAAATGTCATCATTACTCCTCATACGGCCGGTTCAACAGAGCATTATGACAAACGTGTAATAGAGGATATTTTCATTCCAAATTTACGTGACTACGTCAAGGGAGCAATACCTAGGATTAACTTGGTTGACTATGTAAAGGGGTATTAATATTTCTGTTATGAACTGCACCCACGCCGTAAGGGCACACTAAGAGCCTTTCTAAACGGGGCTGATGACTCCTACTAGAGATGTGACCTGAAATGGACTTTCCTAGTAGGAATCCATTTTTTTATCGAAAACGAGCAACATTAAGTAAAAAAGGAGAGCGAACATTAAAAGAAATCAAACAACATATTTCTGCAGGCTTTTCCAATAAAACGTACCACACCTTGTTATTTTATCGGCGTATTTTGCGGAGCAACGAATACACCGATTGCATGTTTTATTATGGAAATTGAGCTCTTTGGTTCGGAAGCAAGTGTAATTTATTCATTGCCTGTATTGTTAGTTACTTATTCTCAGGACATACAGGGATTTATACATCTCAACAAATTGAGGCTTCCAAAAATAGCTGGATTGAAATTCCCAAACAGGCAACGTTAGCTTCGGTGAAAAAAAGTAAATGAAGTAATTTACAAGAGAGATGGAGGGAAAAAATTTGATAAAAATCTCTCCCTTATCTTTTTTTATCACCCTTTACAGAAAAAAGCCTAGCTGTATAATCCTCCCAACAGCTTATGGTTATTTATCCTAACAAGAAGTATCTCTGTTTGCAAGCTTTACTCCTCTTTTCTTAAGCCTGTATCAACGTACTTATCTCCCATGATCAAAGAAAAGAAAACGGTTTCAAAATAAATCGAATTAAAAATATTCAGACAATTATGTCATACCCATCTCATAAAATATCACGATATTTTTGACATATAAACAGCTAGTGCTGCACCAATCAATATCATTACATTTATATAATCCGTTATCCCCTCCCTCCCTTGACAACAAATGTGAGAATGTTAAGATAAATTACAGCGCAGATGCAATTAGAAAAAAATGGAAAATTAACCTTTCTTTGATTTTTCTAAGCATAATTGTTCTCTTCAAAACATACGAATCACAAAACAGGAGTGATGAGATGGCCAAGAATCCAACGATTGCTTTTTTAGGAGCTGGTTCCATGGCAGAAGCGATGATTGCTGGTATCGTTGCCACAGAACAAACTCCTCCCAATCATATCATTGTAACGAACCGAAGCAATACAGAACGATTAGTGGAACTTCACAACAAATACGGAATACAAGGTATAAAACAAGAGCACCTATCATTTGATAAGATAGATGTGCTTATTTTGGCAATGAAGCCAAAACACGCGCAAACAGTCCTGCAATCCCTCAAGCACCACATACGGCCTAATCAGTTGATCCTATCTGTATTAGCAGGAATTTCCACAGCTTACATCGAGAACTATCTTCATGAAGATCAACAAGTTATTCGCGTAATGCCCAATACCTCTGCGATGATCCAAGAATCGGCCACCGCTATCTCGGCAGGAATATATACGACTGCAAACAATGTCGCGTATGCGCAAACATTATTGCAATGTTTAGGTGAAGTATACATCATTGATGAAAATCATATGGATATTTTTACAGGCATTGCTGGAAGCGGCCCTGCTTATTTTTATTATTTGATGGAGCATATTGAAGCAGTCGGAAAGGAAGCCGGATTAGACAGCGAAGTGGTGCGTAACATCGGAGCACAAACAATTCTCGGTGCTGCTAAAATGATCATGCAGCAAAACGACACACCCGCTGAGCTCAGGGAAAAAGTTACATCTCCGAATGGTACGACTGCTGCTGGATTAGCAGCCCTCAAAAAACACGGAGGCGGAAGAGCGATTGCTCAAGCTGTCAAAGGTGCTGCAAAGCGGTCACAAGAAATTAGTGCACAGCTTAGGAAAGAAACAAAGACTGTATAAAAACGATAGGAGTGATTACATGATATCCGACACGACGAATAAGCGAGTGGTTGTGAAAATTGGCAGCACCTCGCTCACGAGCCAACACGGTCAAATTAGTCGTAGGAAGCTAGAAAAATTAGTAGATGAAGTGGTACGTTTAAAAGATAATGGACATGAAGTTCTCCTCGTTTCATCAGGTGCAGTTGCAGCTGGCTATCGAAAGCTCGGGTTCCTGCAACGTCCAACTGCTCTGATAGAAAAACAAGCTGCTGCCTCTATTGGACAGGGGCTTTTAATGGAGGCTTATTCAGAGCTTTTCTTATCCCATGGCTATGTTGCCTCCCAAATCCTAATAACTAGAGATGATTTTTCTGCCGAAGATCGTTACAACAATGTCCGAAATACGATTAACATTTTGCTAGAGCGCGGGATTGTTCCCATTATCAATGAAAATGATACTGTAGCCATAAATCAGCTAAAATTTGGCGATAATGATACCTTGTCCGCAAAAGTCGCTGGGCTTGTGGATGCTGATATGTTAATTATTTTATCAGACATCGATGGCCTATATGATGCTGATCCAAGAAAGCATCCACACGCAAAGCGATTCGAAAGGATCTATAACATCACCCCAGACATAGAACAGGCTGCTGGTGCAGCGGGGAGTGCTATCGGAACCGGCGGAATGAAATCAAAAATCGATGCTTTTAAAATTGCAATAGCATCCGGCATTCCCTCCTTCCTGGGAAAAGCAAGCACTCCGGATATTTTATATGATGCAGTTTACCAAAAAGCAATAGGAACCTACTTTGAAGTAACGACCAGTGCTATGAATCTAAACTTGAAAAAGCAATGGATTGCCTTTAATTCTGGCCCGCGTGGGGAAGTGATTGTGGATATGAGGGCTAAAAATGCTATTATGAAAAAGAAAGGAAGCCTCTTTCTTCCGCATATCCAGAAGGTAAAAGGCCGTTTCAATCACGGTGAAGTTGTTAAGATTACAGATAGCAATGATGAAACAATTGGTCTTGGTGTCGTAAATTATTCTTCGGAGAAATTACTGGAGTTACAAAATCTTCCGCAAGCGAAACTGGCAGCGCATCAAAAGCCGATCGTGGATAGTGAGCAGCTTGTATGTCAGTTGCATATTTCCGTTCCAATTAATTTATAAGAGCTCTATTTGTCAAAAAAATAGGCGATTTCATCATTTGCCCACGAAATGTAACAAGATACAGCAGCGGGGAATATAGTGAAATAACCCATAGGAAATACTGTAGTTGAACCTCCTTCCTTAATCTCAAGGAGGGAAATATGTATGAGTAATGTTGGAACAGAGTGTGGAATTGGTTATGGACATGGACATGGATTTGGTCATGGATTTGCATTAATCATTGTTCTCTTTATCCTACTTATCATTATCGGTGCAGTTTGTTTTTGTGGCGGCCACGGCGGTTACGGTGGCTATGGCGGCTACGGCTTCTGCTAAAAACTATGCAAAAACCTCGCATCATTCTTTTGCGAGGTTTTTCACATTGTTGAAAAATTCGATTGTCAACTGACGATCGAATTTTTCTTTGGATGTTACAGATGGATTCTAATTTATTTCGTATTCCATTGACTTTACTGGTTTTCTGACTATGTTGATACCGGTGGTCGGGGTCGAACCGACACTCCAGAGGAACACGATTTTGAGTCGTAACTCTCTACCTACCCCACACCGACTATTGGCAAATCAACATTTGTTCAATTTTCCTAAAAAACGACGCGTAAGATTATGGATAATTATGCACCTGCCCCCTGTTTTTGTCAACAATGTTTGTTGAATTTTGCTTGACCTAACTTTTTATATTGCTTAATAAGTTTTGCTTCCAACTGTCTTGCATCACCCTCAACCTCAAATTCTTTAACAAACTTATATTTTAACTTACCATCCTTCATAAGCTGTTGATGCTTCAATTTTCTCCCTCCCCACTTTCGTTATGATGGAGTAACCTCTTTTTCATCCATTCCCATTGCATGTATATTCGTGTGCTATGAAGATAACCGCTGCTCGGAGGTAAACCATACATGTTCCACGCTTGCATGGACAGGATCTCGATTTCTCCTTGGAGATGTTTCAGACTTGCCTGAATCTACTATTCTCTTTAGTATCAATACATTCTGAGCGTATTGATTTGTAATTAGCTTAAGTAAAAATTACAGCCTGCACTGTAGAAGCCTGTATAGGCCCCATCTTCAAAAAACTTTTCATAGGCAGATCTTATAACTACTATGCGCTGGACTCATCAATACGGACCTGTTATCGGAACGGTATTTTACCAGAAGCAGGAGCTTTTATCAGTCTATCTGTTGGCTGCTGGAAACAGTAATGGATGTCATTTTAACCGTTGTTTTTTGTCAAAGCTAAAGCTGCTTCTTCTAATTCTCTCAATATACGGCTTAAGTCAGTAAGAATTCCCCCTAAATCTCGCAGTATGGGCAGAGATTCTACATTCCGTATATCTGAGAGGCACCGCGACTGAATAGAACGCGCCCCTTCAATGTTAGTCATAAGCGTAGACAAAGATTCTTTCGAAGATTCAATAATTACCTTTCCAAAATAAGCAATACAAGAAGCTGTTGATTCTATAGCAGGCTTCACTCCTTCTATATGTGCATACTCATTTTGAAACTCCTTTGCGGAACGTAAGTCGAACAAGCCTCTATATACGTCACGGACTTGTATTGTAACATCTTCTAATTGATTCATTCCTAAGGTAATATGCGTTAATCGTATTCTTACCTTCATGAGAAACGGACTATATTTTAGACTTTGCTGCGTTAATTGTACGGTTTGAATACATCGTTCTGTTTCCTTCACCAAATCCCTGATGTTATTTCGTTCTGTATGGGTTTTTTCAGTAGTTGCTTTCAATAAGGTTACTGAACTCTTGAGAACGCTTGAAGAGAGTTGACTAAGTACCAGGATGCTTTGCTCGGCGGCTGGCATCGTATTAGCAGGGAACAAAAATGCATTAATGATAATGGCTATTCCTGATCCGATAATGGTTTCAATGATTCTTCCTGCTGCATATCCTTGATGTTGGCCAAAAGCAAATACTAATAATGCGCTAACCCCAACCTGTGATATAATCTGTGGGTTTAAATGCATAGCTGTTGGAATCGTCATTGCAATAAGTACGAGCATAAAGATCGTGCCAACACTGATTTCAAAGGTATGCCAATGACTGATTAATACAGTAACTACCACACCTAAGATAATTCCTGTTATTCGATACGAGGCTTTTTTCAAGGAGTCAGCAACAGTTACTTGTAAAGTTAAAATGGCAGCTAGCGGGGCGAAATATGGGTATTGGTTTTGGGATAATAGTGTGGCAACCCACCAGGATACTGCTGCTGCAAGAGCGGTTTTCGTTACCTGTAAGGTAAAGCCTAATCTAATCAAAATGTCTAAATATTTTTTCATGATTATATACCTTCTGCATATTTAATTGTTAACGCTGTTGTAAGTGGTAAAAAGAAATGTTTCAATCCTATATTAAGCATGAATGGCAAGGAACCCCTTTATAATACTAGAAGGTCTGCTTATCTTACATCAATATAATCCACCTTTTGAATTTTGTTTATACAAGCATCTACTGCACTTTAGCAGGTGCGCCAGATTTGACCTTATTCGTTATTAATTTTCAGGGAAATAAAAAAAGCGTCCCTGCCCAAAGCAGGAACGCTAAAAATGTTGAGATGACGAGCACTCTCATTTTTCTTTCGTAAATAATACCGGTGGTCGGGGTCGAACCGACACTCCAGAGGAACACGATTTTGAGTCGTGCGCGTCTGCCAATTCCGCCACACCGGCATAAAAGCGGAAGACGGGATTCGAACCCGCGACCCCAACCTTGGCAAGGTTGTATTCTACCACTGAACTACTTCCGCATGACAAACACTATATCATATACAATTATAAATGGTGCGGGTGAAGGGACTCGAACCCCCACGCCAAAGGCGCCAGATCCTAAGTCTGGTGCGTCTGCCAATTCCGCCACACCCGCAAGCTTCAAACATCTTATTCAAATCCGATGGTGGAGGGGGACGGATTCGAACCGCCGAACCCTGAGGGAGCGGATTTACAGTCCGCCGCGTTTAGCCACTTCGCTACCCCTCCAGAAAATGTTTAAAAAAATTGAATTCATCAAAACACATAAACTAAATGTATAGATTTTAAATTTATTTCTTTTTCTTTCCAACCATCATTTCGTATGAACCCTCATTGGCGGAAGAACAATATAACATGTCTTTTTCTTTCATGCAATCCCTTTTTAATAAAGGAAACCTTAGAAAAAACATCACTCTTATCATATGATGATTGCTGTGATCCTCATATCTTATAGCTAAAAATCATCATATGTATGGCAGAGAAGAAGGGATTCGAACCCTCGCACCGGTTACCCGATCTACTCCCTTAGCAGGGGAGCCCCTTGAGCCACTTGGGTACTTCTCTATTTGGCTCCGCAAGTAGGATTCGAACCTACGACCTATCGGTTAACAGCCGATTGCTCTACCGCTGAGCTATTGCGGAATACTTATGGTGGAGCCTAGCGGGATCGAACCGCTGACCTCCTGCGTGCAAAGCAGGCGCTCTCCCAGCTGAGCTAAGGCCCCAAATGAGTGAAACACCGTGAACCTTTCATTGATATGATGACATAAGTGTTACTTATACAGCCAGCTCGTTCAGAGCGACCCTGCGACACACAGAACATTCCACTTATGGCTGCTTCCTTCCGGACCTGACCAAATTCATGGGGTTCTGTTGCGAGGACTCCAAAGGTCAACACCGCTTATATAAGGCAAGCCTTACATCCATCATACCGCTGAAAGGAATTCAGCCTCGCTAGAGCGGATTGCGAGTTACAGGGCACCGCTATCTCCCCGCCTATCACGGTATGTATTTAATATAGAATAAACTATGTCTTTTTTAAAGGCATTCCCACCATATGCCGTGTTCCCAGATGTTTTATAAACCCGCTCTCACAGGTGGGTTTCCGCATATTGACCTTCCTGCGATCCTAAACGAGTAGGCGTGGCATCAGTCAAATACATTAGGAATCCCGAATCAATCTTACGGTTTAAAACATGTAGGGATCACGAACATTGCAGGACATATGCGATCGAGAGGACTTGAACCTCCACGAGATTGCTCTCACTAGGCCCTCAACCTAGCGCGTCTGCCGTTCCGCCACGGTCGCATGATAACAATGGTGCGAGCTAGAGGCCTTGCCCCCAACCACTTACTAATTTTCTCATCGTCCTCATCTCAAAAAGGCTATTTCAAACAGCAGCTCGATGAGTACGCTGAAGCAGTTACTTCGATGTTTATTCAATCATGCCTTACCGATTTAAGCGGCATGTATTTAAAGCATTTCGTTCACTGCTTAGTCAGTATACAACAAACATTTAAGTTTTTAAATACGTTTTTGCAATGTATTTATTGCCAGCTTTACCAACGCAAAGATCCATTATTTTTTGTTTATCTACATACCATTAACATTACACAACAACCAGAAATCATACCGTAAAGAACAGTCGCCGATTGGCGAGCCCTGCTCCCCGGGCGAAGACAGAGGTGTAGTTGCCCTTATACTTTATTCCTAAAATTTCTCGCTACGTCGAACTGGCCATCCAGCTAGAAATTTATACTTTCTTAAAGTGTAAACCAAAAAGAGAGGGTAACTCTCTCCCCTCTCCTATCCAATCTGCGTCCGATTTTCTTACTGCCAGATGGACTCTAATTCATTCACTATTAAAGAACTCAACTTAACATATCCATTTTTGCTATACAGTTCTATCCGATCACTTGATGGATTCGGGAAAATCAAGTCGGTAAAAACAATTTCTCCATCATTTCCAAATACCTCAACAGAGGACCAATCTACAAAAACGTGAAGCTTTATTCCATCTTGAATCGGATTCAAAATAGCCTCATGTCTCCCTGCAAAAGCAGGAGAAAAAATAAATTCTCCTGAACAAGTACGATCTACAAACAAGATGCGCCGTTCTGTATCATATCCTATAACAGTTTCTTCAGCGGCTGATTTTCTTACTTTAAACCCAAACTCAGAAGCAGATCCCAACTCAAATTCAGCTACAATTTCAACTGTTTTACCATTAATATTAGAAAGAATGTTTTTCCCAGGCATTACCTTTTCATTTTTCCATTGATATTGACTTTTTCGAATTCCTTTCAGTTCTTTAACCGGCATTTGAATCAGCTTAACTCCTTCTCCCCGAAATGTTTTTAATGCTAATTCCCTTGGAAGAGACATTGCACCCCTCCACGGATTAGTGGGGGTGACATCGGCATATTGCCAATTGTTCATCCAACCAATCCAAATTTTTCGGCTACCCGTATTAAACCATGTTTGAGCAGCATAAAAATCCTTTCCATAATCTACCCAGCGAATCTCATTCGGAGGATTTTCATTGATAAACCTCATACCGTCAAATGCCCCGATAAAATACTGTCCTCCAGAACCTCCAGCAACAGATCCGGGATTTATATCGACCTTCAATAACCATTTGGTATTGTTCGGATCATTATCAACAGGGAGTTCAATCAATTCTGGAACTTCCCAAACACCTCCATGAGATCCTTCATTTTCTCCGAACCTACTCATGTATTTCCAATCCGTTAAGTTTTTAGAAGAATAAAACTGTATATGATCTCCTGCAGCTAAAGCCATAATCCACTTGTATTCTTTCTCATACCACATAACTTTTGGATCTCTAAAGTCCTTTATTCCTGGGTTTGGAATAACTGGATTACCTTTGTATTTAGTCCATGTTATTCCCTCATCCGTGCTATAAGCTAGACTTTGCTGTTGCATTTCTCCTGCACTAGTATATATTGCGACTAAACCTTCAGAGCTTTCTTTAAATAACCCACTTGTATTATGTCTATCCACTACAATACTTCCTGAAAATATCAGTCCGAGTCCATCAGGTGTTAAGGCAACCCGAAGCTGTTCCCAGTGTACAAGATCTTTGCTTACCGCATGCCCCCAGCTTATATTCCCCCACTTGTCACCATAAGGGTTGTATTGATAAAACATATGGTATTTTCCTTTATAATAAACCAAACCATTGGGATCATTTATCCAATTTCTTTCTGGAGAAAAGTGGAGCTGGGAACGGTATTTTTCATTGTAATAACTATAAGGGGAGTCTTTCCTTTGATTTTGGTTATGGTTTTGTTGGTCAATGTCCTTGTGGAGTATTACATGGTTATCTTGACTATTGCATAATGCTAAAAATTGAGGTTTACAGAATTGACTATTACAATGGCTATTATCACTTTGATGCGTAATATCTATTGTAGTTGTAAGTTTTATTGTTTCACCGTACCGAAGAGCTATTATTCCGGTTAACTCAGGGGGCAAAGAGAGATTTGGCGCATTTGTTACCCAAGTATAAGGTTCAATACTTATAATTTTATCAGTCTCTCCCATTGTATATATAAGCCAGTACTTATATAATTCAGAAGTTTGGATTCGAATTTCATAATCTTTTCTGGAAAGCACGGCCATATGGGGGTGACTGCCGATTGAAAACAACTTCTCCATTTCCACATACTTTACATTCATCCCTTGAGTTAATAATTCATAAGAACCCAGGTTCATCAATTTACCTGTTGGCATTAATTCAGAATCTAACTCCCACTCATAGGACACAGGAAGTGTAAACATCCATTTTTCCGGTTCATAACCAATATGAAACCATGGATGCAATCCGAAGCCAACAGGCGCGGTTACTGTTCCTCGGTTTGTAATGCTTACTTTTTGTGTTAACGTACTTCCACTTAAGTCATATGTCATGCTAAAAAACAAATCATGAGGATACTGTCGCAAAACATCTGGGAAATCCACCGTAGCAAATGTCGAAGTGACAGACTGACTGTTACCAATTTGCATAGTGGCTGCTACTTTCCATGGATGCCACGCGAGAAATCCATGGTTATTATGCTTGTTTTCCCAGTTAATATCCAATTGATAGACTCTTCCTTGGAACTCAAAACGGCCAAAACGCGTTCGATTTGGCGGAAACAAAACAGGTATACCGTAGTAAATGGCTTTCTCTTTTAACACATTAAGACTTTTTGGTGTCCTTAGCACTTCACTTTGTGTAACCTGATCCCATAATCTATACAAATTGTTGCCCAGTGCCGGACACAAATATGCAGTCATCTTCTCGTTTTGTAATGTGTATATTTCAAAGCCATCCAGTATTTCTTTCGAAACCATTGGAATGACCTCCTTCACATTCACATTAATTCATATATAAGTATTTATGGTGGTATTCCTCATAGCATTCCCACATTCACCCATTTATTTGTTCAGAATATACCAACCTGAAAAAGAGGCTGGGAGGGAATTTGGTATGAATCCGAAATACCCTTCTGGAAATTTACACCTTCCTACAGTGTGAGAAAAAACGCTCCCCATACAGCGGGCAGCGCCTCTTTTTCAAAACAATTAGCATTTTTAATCTGCAAATATCCTTCTATATACTCAATGCTTTTATATTAGGTACCGCAAAAAGTTCGGTAAGGACGATTTGATGGCGCAGGCAGTGTAGAATACTCAGCCTGTTCACATGAGTGTGCATAAGGGCTTGAAAGAACATGGAGCAGCCGCTGCATAACGCTATAGTCTCCTTGTTCCACCGCAGCTTCCAGCGCCTCTTCTACCCTATGGTTCCGAGGGATTATTGCAGGATTGCTGTTTCGCATCAGCTCATGCGAGGAGTCTTTTGATTCCGGCTGCCTGCTTAGCCTTGCTTGCCATCGCTCATACCACTGATTAAATTCCGGGATTCCGAACAGGGCGGTATCTTCTAGTGTATGAAAGGTTAATGCACGGAAGGTATTTGTATAGTCTGCACGATGCTCCTGCATCATACTGAGGAGACCCTCAATCAAGGACTCATCCTCTTTTTCTTCATTAAATATTCCCAGCTTTGCTCTCATTCCTCTAAGCCAGGTATTATGATACAACTCGATAAATTTCGAAAGCTCATTCTGAGCCAGTTCAACAGCCTGATCTTCATTATCATGTAACAGCGGTAATAGTGCTTCTGCAAATCGGGCAAGATTCCAACCGGCAATATATGGCTGATTGCCATAAGCATAGCGACCTTGCACATCAATGGAGCTGAACACCGTTGCTGGATCATACGTATCCATGAAGGCACAAGGACCATAATCAATCGTTTCTCCACTAAGAGCCATATTGTCGGTATTCATCACTCCATGAATAAAACCAACCAATTGCCATTTGGCAATCAAATCGGCCTGATGCTTCATCACTTCCTGAAGCAGGAAAAGATAACGGTTTGAGGCAGTGTCACTGCCTGGAAAATGTCTTTCTAATGTATAATCAGCAAGGGTTTGAAGCTCTTGGACAGTGCACCAGTTTGCAGCATATTGAAAAGTGCCCACACGCAGATGGCTGGCGGCCACACGGGTCAAAATTGCACCAGGCTGCTCTGTTTCACGGAATATTGACTCACCGGTTGTTACTACTGCTAGGCTGCGGGTAGTAGGAATACCAAGCGCATGCATCGCTTCGCTAATAATGTATTCTCGCAGCATCGGTCCAAGTGCCGCCCGGCCATCGCCTCGGCGGGAGTATGGCGTTCTTCCTGAACCCTTGAGCTGGATATCAACCCGATTGCCTTCAGGAGTAATCTGCTCGCCAAGCAGCAGAGCCCGGCCGTCTCCTAACATCGTAAAATGTCCAAACTGGTGACCTGCGTAAGCTTGCGCAAGCGGAAAAGCTCCCTCTGGGACGCGGTTTCCAGCAAATACCTCTACACTATCATTGTTTTGCAAAGCCTCGGCATTCAACCCCAAGGATGCTGCCAGCGCACTATTCAGAATAACCAACTTCGGTGAGCATACAGGGTTTGGATTGAGGCTTGAAAAAAATGATTTCGGTAAACGGGAATAACTATTGTCTAAATTCCATCCTGCTTTTATGATTCCTTCTTTCTCGGTCATCGTATCTCCCTTTATTCTTTCAGCTTTTTCTTTTGCATAAATACAACTCAAATGAGTTTTGTAGTTATCTACTTCTATATGGGCATAAGGAAACCCCTTTTAGTGTCTACTTCTTCCAATTTATTATACCATTTGGCTCAACAAAAGAACTTCGTTCACTATGTATTTTCTTTAGTATAAAGGCTAAAGGTATAAGTCATGTCTCTATCTTTTATCGTTTGGATGGTTGTCCCTGCGCTCCTGCTCCTTCTGTTTCAGTTTTCCGAAGCCCCAATTGCTGTTACCTGTTTGGAACAGATCCGTTTCCAGTGTTTGTTCCGCTTGCTGCTGTGCCCTTCACATGCTTGAGGAAGGGACTTCTTTCAGGATTCCTAGAGAAAACTCGCTGATTTGCGAGCCGTTAGGCGAAGACAGAGGCGTAGTTGCACTTATACTTTGTTCCTAAAATTCCTCACTACGTCGAATGGTCTCCCTGCTAGAAATTTATACTTTCTTAAAGTGTTAAAAACCAACTTTATTTGCAAATAGTTGTATGACAACACAACTCTCCACTATTTGTATTATACAACTATATACCAGTGATTTACATAATGTGAAAAGTACTCCTCCCTCACTACAATGTTGCTCAGTAATCATTCAACCTCTCAACATGGGCCTTAATAAAATCACCAAAACAACATGCTTTCACAAATTTTAGTACAGATCAGCAGCAGATATACTTCATTAAACAGGGTTTTCGCTCTTTTTAAGAAGCCATTTTCCTTTCTCTAGATACATTAGGCTCTAGGAAGCGGTTAAAATAAACCACAACAGAATTAATGAGGAGAACGCTCATTGTAACATAAAAGACAGACCGTATTCCCCATGTAGCGGCAACATGGCTGCCGATTAGAGGTCCGACAAAATTCCCTAAAAAAAGCGAAGAACTGTTGAGGCCATAGACAGTACCTTGAATTTCAGTCGGAGCCAATTTTTTTACTAAAACATTAAGAGAAGGTACCATGCCTCCGATAAATAACCCCAGAAGGAAGCGTCCAACCAATAAGGTGGTTAGATTCCCTGCTAATGCTTGCGGGATAAATGCAAGAGCAGCCATCAATAAAGCAAAGGCTAATACCTTTCTTTGACCAATTTTATCGCCAATTCGCCCTAAAGTAGGCGCTCCAATAAGATTAGCCATTCCTGTAATTGAAACAACAAGTCCGGAGAAAAATTCTAAATGCACACCGTGATATAATGTTTTAGCATAGACTGTGGCTAACGGTTCAATACTCATCATTCCTACATTCGTAACAAAGGAAGCAATAAAAACTGGAAGTAATGGTTTGATCATTTCCCAGCTTACTTTATTTTTCTGCTTTACTTGTGCCACAGGTTGATGTTCTTCATGTACAAAGAACAGGATGAGGAGACCTGCTGTACAGAGAAAAGCGCCTGTTAAAAAGAAGATATGATGATAGCCTATTTTCTCAGCTAAAATCCCGCCCGCTAAAGGACCTAACAAATTTCCGGCAATAAGCCCTGTCTGTAAAGTACCCAATGCCCGACCTGACTGTTCATTGGGGGTAACGGAAGCTTGAAGAGAAACCGACATAGAAATAAATCCGGAGAAAACCCCGTTAATCATCCGCAAGACAAGTAATTGCCAAGGATGATTCACTAACCCCATCAAGGCTGTAACAATCCCCATCCCAAATCCAGCTCTCAAGAGCATGACCTTTCGACCATACTTGTCTGCCATTGATCCCCAAAGAGGTTGAAAGAAGACAGCAACAATAAATTGAGAGGCAAAAATCCAGCCCGTCCATCGTTCCACTGCTTCCACTTGATGAACCCCTAATTGTTCAATATACAAAGGAAGGAAAGGTAAAATTAAACTCATTCCCATCGCACAGCATAAATCAGATATCCATAAAATGACTAATGTTCTTTTCCAGTTCAAACTGCACACCTCCCTTTCAAAGGACTGTTGCATCAGATTGTTTTTATATTTTCTCTCTTCTTTGGCATATAACATACCAACTTTTCTATCGAGTAAGAAAAGTTTCCTTTTTCTTCGGAAAGTATTGAAAAGGTTATGCTAGAGAATCTACCCATAGCTTTTCCCTTGCCACGATAATCTTTCTCAGTTTTCACTAAAGACAACTATTTTGATCTGTGTGTCTTTTTGACTAGATGCTCGATAGACAATCCTGCTTTTCTCTAATCGCTCTACCATTTTGCTCATAGTACTCGAGCGAGTGTCTAAGTGTTTTGCTAACTATTGTTTCATTGCCAATATCTTAATAACAACCATTAAACAAGGGGTACCAGATGCTCTATTTGCCCCCGCATCATGCTGCGTAGCTATCGATTAATGGATTGAGTGTTCCTTATTCCTTTTTCAATATACCTAAATATTCTTTCCAAGGGCCCACATCCGTCCGATATCTCTCAGCCATCACCCGTACAATTTGAGCAATATGTGTTAAATCATGAACAACCCACGTAGAAATCAACTCTCTTACCTTCACTACACCGAATGCAGGGTGTACACCCGTCAATTCAAGATGCAGTTCAGGTTTGATTAGAACTTTAAGCTTGTTTATATTTTGTTTTCTAATCATTTTAAACTCAAGCAACTTTTGCTCAATGGATCCTTCAGACGTTTCATTTAAGTGCGAATAACGATCAAATGAGGGAAAGGGTCTGCTTTCACCTTCCTGAAGAATCATTTCTAACCTTGGTATCCAATTCGTTTTCTCCCCCTCAATGAGGTGCTCAATCACTTCGGAGACATTCCAAGTTCCTTCCCCTTCATTGCGTTTTAGCCATTCATCAGATAAACCAGATAAAAAGCACTCCAATGTTTGTGGTGTGCGCTCCAGAACCTCCATAGCTTCTTTTAAATTAAAATTCATATAACCGCTCCTTTCTATCCTTCATTGTACTGACCTCACTAGGCTGTGTCCATAAATAGAACCTAGATAAGCTTGTATTCAGGTCGTACCGTCTAAGCAATACAGGCACCCATTTTTCTATTCGAGCATACACTACCACGAAATTCGGTTAGGAGGAACGATATGGATAACAGGGCAAAATCTTTGGCTTGGCATGAAACCTTAGAGCTTCATGAGTTGATTGCTTCCAATGCAACTTGTTTATTTAAACTAAAAAAAACAATTGGTAGTGTAACGGAACCGGAATTAAAAAACCTATATAAAGTATCCATCCAGACAATTGAAGGGAATTTACAAGAGCTTCTGCCCTTCATTTCAGACATCCAAGGAGCAAGAGATGAGGAGGAAGACAGACAAGACTATACAGGATTTTATGCGGGTGAATTATTAGGAACTGCTAAGTCTTCTGTGAAAAATTATGCAACCGCAATTACAGAAACAGCCACACCACAATTGCGGGAAGTATTAACAAAACAGTTAATGGGAGCGATCCGCTGGCATGAGACAATTTTTAACTATATGCACAAAAAAGGGATGTATCCAGCTCAAGACTTGAAAGCTCTATTATCAAATGATGTAAAAAATGCTAAAACTGCGATTAATTTGAACTATTAGTAATACAACGGATTATACACACGGCTCAGTGTGCTACAGTTTTATTGTTTCTCTTTAACATACATTTCTTTCGAATCGAAGATGATCCACCAAAGTATGTAGCCTTTTCATACTAAAACTATACATCCAACCCAACAAGAAGAACCAAGCAGTTATCGCTTGGTTCTCTCCAATTTATAAAAGGCCGGATGATTGCTAGTACAGCCTCTGCAAGTCCTTACTGATTTTCAAAAGTCACGTTTCTGAGCATCTTTTTATTCAGCTTCTTCATACCTAACACAGATATCTTCATCCATACCGCACTGTACAAAACAGAAAAGATAAGTAAGCCAAGAATAACCTTTCCGTTTACTTGAGTTGTAATTGAAGGGCCTAGAATAGGAAATTGGAATACATACAGTAAAATAGCAATCCCAAATGTCAGACATGCTCCTGCTATCAAATAAACCAATGCACTATTCTTTACGAATTTAAAGCTCATACCTAAGCTAACACCTAAGAGCCCAGTTGTAAAAAGGAAAATAAGTACTTCAGTGGGCTGGATAATTACCAACAATAAAGAGGTCAATATATATGTCAAAAATCCAATGCGAGCAGATAAAACAGTCGCAAGAACAATAGGACCCGTCGCTAACATACTAAAAACATATCCAATTCCAGCAATTAACCCTGCAGATTGAAGAATCGCTGCTATCGCCCCCAACAAACTGCCTAGGACGAGCTTTTTAGTTTTTGAATATTGATGTGTTGTCATATGATGTTGGCTGCTAAAGGTACGGACGACTTTCATTCTAAAGCTCATAAGCATCCCTCCTTTATAAGGTTAATACCAAACACGAAGGGTTATGACTTTCTGAGAGAATGTTTGAGCATATTTTTATATATCTTCTTTTTAATTCTTTTAGTAGGTAGTCTGTTCAAGGTAGTATTTCCTCTATATTTGAAACCCCGCAACCATAGACCTGATTTGGAACCGATAGCTCAAAATCTCCAGCGCGATGGATTTAAAATACAGTTATCCCTCTAGACTGAAGCAAGCAACGTCTTTTAGTAACAGTATAAACAAGGAATCTGTTAGGTGTTCAGGTATGAATGCCCAAATATAGACGGACATCCTCCCAATTATCCCTGCCTCGAATACATTATAGAAGTTATTGTGAGGTGATTATTATTAAAATCTTATATACAGATTATCAACCTATTAGAAATCAACTCGATGACTGGAAAAGGGCTGCCCTAGAAAAGTTTGAGGTAAAAATGACTGATAAACAGAAACCCTTTCCTTGTATACCAGCTACAATCGGCTTCTCCTTAAATCAACTGCGTTATGGCTTTATAGGTGATCCTAGGAAAGATTCTACATTACATGAGCTTGCTGAGCTATTAAGCGTGTTCACTCAAACTTCAAGACAATTTGGCAACTATACTTCCCTCATCATATTTTATGAAACACCACAGGATATGAAAGAAACATACTATGTTGAACAATATGAACAACTATTCTGGCAACAACTAAGCGGACTAAGTGCGATAGACGATATAGAATGGCCAACAGACATTCCGACTGACCCACATGATCCTATTTGGGAATTCTGTTATCATGGAGAACAATATTTCATGTATTGTGCGACCCCATCTCACGAAAATAGAAAGAGCAGACATTTTGACTTTATGATGCTCGCCATTACACCTAGATGGGTATTACAGGAATTTAATAAGTCACCCTCCTATGCCGAACGAATAAAAACTATGGTAAGAAACCGGTTAGAGAATTATGATTTCATCCCTATTCACCCTAATTTAAACAGCTACGGTAAAGAGGATAACTATGAGTGGAAGCAATATTTTTTAAGAGATGATGATTCATCCTTGTCAAAGTGTCCCTACCACCGTTTCTTAAAATTTTTAAAACTAAGATGATTATTTATAAGCAAGAAAAAAGCGCATAATCATCCTGTGCTTTTTGTGCTTCTTTATCATAAGCTCTCCAATTGACTCAAAATTTCCTCAGTCGTTAGTATTGTCGCAAATTCTTTATGCAGGGTGGCAAGTTCTACTTCTTGAACTGCATCAGGAGAATGGAGAGTACCCTTGTGATCGGTTATCTCAAAGGCCACGATTGCATCAGAGACCACATACGTATCAAAACCCAGATTCCCGCTCATCCGGGTAGTTGTAGAAACGCAATGCTGTGTCGAAAGGCCTGTCATAATAACTGATTTAACTTGCTGCTCTCGTAAGTAAGATTCTACTTCAGTACCAATGAAAGCAATGTTTACATTTTTTATAAAAATGACTTCACCCTCTTGAGGCTGAAGCGCCTCCTTAATGTCTGTTGCATTCTTATTTTTATGATAGAGCGGTGATTGCGGCAAAACAGATAAATGTTTGGAATAAATGATTTTCCACTTACGTTTACGCCATTCTGTTAGCAATCGTAAAATATTTTCCTCGGCTTGAGGATTATTTCGCTTCCCCCACTAGGGATCGTCGAAGCCTTTTTGAATATCTAGTATCATTAATATCGGTATGCTAATGAATTTGTTCATTATCTCTTCTCCTAACATAAATAAGAAATGATTGCTGCTATGTTTTATGTACGTTTTTCAGTGTTGTTTATCAAACCGGTGAGACATTGTAATCAAAGGAAAACGAATAAATCTGCCGAGATAAATTCTCCCTACTAGTAACTCCCTAATCCACCGTTCTAAAAATGGTCTGTCATACTCCTTCACAGAACAACAACTCAATCGAGGACAGGCTTTATTCCAAAAGGGAGAGTGCATCTCCCACCTTTATTTCACCTGTTTTTATAACAGAACTTAGACACCAAAACACTAACCTGAACTATCCGCCACTTACTTGCTAACGCTCCTTCACATAATTGAGAAGGGAATGTTCTCCCCTATTTCTTGGTAAAATTCAATAGCTTTATTTATCTATTTTCCCAAAAATGGTATGAGCATAAACACTACCTATGCTATAGTTCCTTATAGATGTAAATAGAATATAACTTTTCAAAGGATTTTTTCATAGGACCAAAACATATTACGAAGGAGTTGGTAGATTATGAGGATACGAGATGCTCTAAAAGGCGAATTATCTTATATTCAAGAACAGAGAATTAACGCTTATAAAGAATATGCACAAGTGCTTCCAGAGGGGCATTGGAACGCTCTAAAACAAGCAATAGTATCGGACACAGATACACAAGCAGGTGTTGAACGATTGGTTGCCGAACTAGATGGTAAGGTAGTAGGCAGCGCTGTTTTATTTCCAGCGAAAACTGATGCATATGACGGTTTGATTGATGAGTTGGATTATCCTGAAATACGGATGCTTGCGGTAACGCCAGAGGCTCGGGGGAAAGGAGTCGCAGCCGCTTTAATTTCTGAATGTATTCAACGAGCGAAATCGAAAGGCTTCCGTTCAATCGGATTACATACTGGAGAGTTTATGAAAAATGCAATCCATTTATATGAACAGTTCGGTTTTGAACGGCTGCCTCAATTTGATTTTCAGCCTGCAGCTGACGGTATCATCGTAAGAGCCTACCGCCTTTCTTTTAAATAAACGAAAATCTTGTAAAGAAGCCTAACAGCCAAGGTTTCTTTGCTATAAGCAAGCTAATAGGATTGATGTTACGTATGAACGGATCACACTCGGTATGGCAGCGTTGTAGATTAAACAGAAGAAAGAAGTGAGCGGACATAAAGCCATTTCAAACGTCCGTCACTTCTTCCTTCTAGTATTTCGTTCTCCGCTTTTTAAATCCAGTTCGTGTGGAAGATACCTTCTTTATCTATTCGTTTATACGTATGTGCCCCGAAATAATCTCGCTGCGCTTGCAGTAAGTTTGCAGGCAAGGTTGCCGTGCGATAGCTATCATAATACGATAAAGCTGCTGAGAATGCAGGGATTGGAACTCCTTGCTGCGCTGCTATCGCAATAATTTGTCGTAGTCCTCCCTGATAGGCCCCGACAATTTCTGTAAAGTACGGATCAAGCAGAAGATTTGGCAGGCTCGGATTACGGTCATACGCTTCCTTGATATTTTGTAAAAATCCTGCCCGTATAATGCATCCGCCTCTCCATAGCATAGCGATACTTCCCAAGTCAAGATTCCAGTCATATTGCTCTGAGGCATCCTTCAATTGGGTAAGTCCTTGCGCATATGAACAAATTTTACTCATATATAAAGCTTGGCGTACCGCTTCAATCAATTGTTCCTTTCCAATTGCAAGTGCTGCTTTTTCTGTAGGACCAGATAATACTTCGCTCGCATGCACCCGCTCTTCTTTTACAGCAGATAGATAACGGGCAAAAACGGATTCTGTAATAATCGGAAGCGCTGATCCTAAATCAAGCGCATTCTGGCTTGTCCATTTTCCCGTTCCCTTTTGTCCCGCCGTGTCCAAAATCAGATCTACTAACGGCTTGCCTGTTTCTTCATCCTTCTTTGTGAAAATATTGGCGGTAATCTCAATGAGATAGCTTTCCAGTTCGCCTTGATTCCACTCTGTAAAGATCTGATGAAATTCTTCTGCACTTAAATTTAATGTTTGTTTTAAGAAAAAGTATGCTTCGCAAATTAACTGCATATCTCCATACTCAATTCCGTTATGAACCATTTTTACATAGTGGCCTGCGCCATCTGGCCCTACATAGGAACAGCACGGCTCGCCATCCACCTTCGCAGAAATACCCTCAAGCATCTCCTTCACATGTTCGTATGCTTCTTTTTGTCCCCCAGGCATAATTGATGGTCCCTTTAATGCACCCTCTTGTCCCCCAGAAACACCTGCACCGATAAAATGAATACCTTTCTCAGCCAAACGTTTATTTCTGCGAACTGTATCGACGAAATACGTATTGCCGCCATCAATTAAAATATCTCCTTTATCTAGATAAGGAAATAAAGAATCAATTGCTTTGTCTGTAATATCTCCTGCATTCACCATCAGAAGAATTTTACGAGGGGATTCCAAGGAGTTAATGAAATCTTCAATTTTATGTGTCCCTACAAGATTTTTATCATGATGTTCCTTGAGAATTTCATTTACTTTTTTCTCTGAAATATCGTAGAGGGCAACGGAATAGCCTTTGCTCTCAAAGTTCAGCGCAAGGCTCTTACCCATAACACCAACACCGACGACCCCAATTTGTTGCTTTGACATAGTTAATCCTTCTTTCTTGCATCAAATTTTCTTACCTATAGACATACATGAGAGCGTTAGTATCTATATAGAACCTAACGCTCTATGAAGAGCCAGGAAATTGCTACTCTTAATTTTTAGGAGCTGCCGCCCAATCAGCAGCAAACTTTTCCATGCCCTGATCTGTTAGCGGATGCTTGGAGATTTGCTCAATGACTGCGTACGGAATCGTTGCAATATGAGCGCCAGCCATTGCTACACGAGTCACATGATCTGGATGACGAACAGATGCCGCAATGATTTGCGTATCAAAGTTATGAACACGGAATAGCTCTGCTACTTTTGCTACTAATTGTACACCGTCCTCAGAGATGTCATCCAAACGGCCTAAGAATGGCGATACATACGTTGCTCCAGCACGAGCTGCTAACAGCGCTTGGTTTACTGTGAAAATAAGCGTAACGTTCGTTTTCACACCTTTGTCTGCTAAATAACGGCAAGCCTCCAAACCAGCCAATGTCATAGGAAGTTTGATTGTAACCTTTTCATCTCCGCCGTTAATTTTGATCAGTTCTTCAGCTTGCGCAATCATTTCATCAGCTGTAACCGCATCGGGAGTGACTTCAGCCGAAACTGATTCTACACGCGGAACTGCTTGGCAAATTTCCGCAATACGATCTTCGAATTTTACGCCTTCTTTAGCTACTAAGGAAGGATTGGTTGTAACACCAGCTAACACACCAATTCTATATGCCTTTTGAATATCTGTAAGATTTGCAGTATCAATAAAAAATTTCATCATTCATTTCCTCCTAGTTTTAAGAATGCAGTAGACTTTTTGTATTTTGAAGCAGACTTTTTACAGTTTGAACAACGTTTTCTGTTGTAAATCCAAACAACTCCATAACCTCAGCTCCTGTTCCTGAAGCCCCAAATGTTTCAATAGATAAAATTTCTCCTTCGAATCCTACATAGCGTTCCCAGCCAAGGGAAATACCCATTTCGAGTGACACACGCTTCGTAACAGAAGCAGGGAGAACAAGCTGCTTATACTCTTTTGATTGACGATCGAACAGCTCCCAACTCGGCATAGCCACAACACGAACGGATACATCCTCTTTTTCCAGTTCAGCTTTTGCATTCACAGCCAGGGACACTTCCGAACCTGTAGCAATCAGGATCACGTCTGGGTTTTCATCCGTTTGTGTTAACACGTAAGCTCCTTTAGAAAGATTCTCGATGTTCGCCTCTGTTTCATGGAATACAGGCAGGTTTTGACGGCTCAGTACTAAAGCAACCGGACCATCTGTTTGCTGTAAAGCATATGCCCAAGCATTCGCTGTTTCGTTTGCATCTGATGGACGAATGACTGTAAGACCAGGAATCGCACGAAGAGCAGCGAGATGCTCAATCGGCTCGTGAGTTGGACCATCTTCTCCGACCGCAATTGAATCGTGGGTAAACACATACGTAACCGGCAGCTTTTGCAAAGCAGCGAGACGAATAGAAGGTCTTAAGTAATCATTGAACACAAAGAAGGTACTTACAAAAGGCTTTACCCCGCCATGAAGAGCCATCCCATTGCCGGCTGCCCCCATCGCATGCTCACGAACGCCAAAATAGACATTTCGTCCGCTAAAGGATTCTACTGCATATGCTGCCTCTCCCTTGATATCAGTCATAGTAGAATGGGAAAGATCTGCGCTTCCTCCAAAAATAGCAGGAATCGATTTCACAAAGTGGTTAATTGCTTCTCCGCTCGCCACGCGAGTTGAAACAGCTTTCCCTGTATCAAATGACAAAATATCTTTTGCCTCAATGAGAACCCCACCTGTAATCGCTTGTTCTAGTTCATTTGCTAGCGCAGGATAAGCCTCTCTATACGAACGGAACAATTCATTCCATTGCTCTTCTTTTCCAATCCCTTTTTGCTTTAATTCTGCAAAATGGGCTTTTACTTCTTCTGGAACAAAGAAATTCTCTTCGTAATGCCAGCCGTACACTTGCTTTGTCGCTTTCGCTTCTTCTTCTCCAAGCGGATTGCCATGTGCTTTGTTTGTTCCGGCAACTTTTGGACTGCCATAACCAATAATCGTTCTAATCTCGATTAAGGTCGGCTGATCCGGATTTTGTTTTGCTAATTCAATTGCCTTTGCAATATCTGTGGTATTATTTCCATCTTCCACACGTAAATATTGCCAATGAGCAGATTCTGCTCGTTTTTGAATATCTTCGGCAAATGAAAGATTTAAGGAACCGTCCAAAGAGATGTCATTTGAATCATATAAAGCAATTAATTTTCCTAGTTTCATATGACCAGCCATCGACATCGCCTCATAAGCGACACCCTCCATTAAATCTCCGTCACCAACTAAAGCATATGTGTAATGGTCAATGACAGGAAATCCGTCTTGATTAAATTTCGCAGCTAAATGGGCTTCCGCCATCGCCATCCCGACCGCATTCGCAATCCCTTGTCCTAAAGGACCTGTCGTTGCCTCCACTCCGTCTGTATGACCAAATTCTGGGTGTCCTGGTGTTTTGCTGTTTAATTTTCGGAAGCTCTTCAAGTCATCTAGAGATACATCATATCCAGCCAAGTGAAGCAAACTATACAGCAAGCTAGAGCCGTGTCCCGCGGAAAGAACAAAACGATCCCGGTTAAACCATTTTGCATTTGCAGGATTATGATCCAAATGATGCGCCCATAGTGCATACGCCATTGGAGCAGCACCCATCGGAAGACCTGGATGACCGGAATTTGCTTGATTGATAGCGTCGATTGATAAAGTTCGAATCGTATTAATAGCCAATGTTTCAATGTTAGAATTCATAACGTTTACTCTCTCCTTGTCATTTTGTTTCTATAGTTAAGCTTGTAGAGCTAACTCTGAAGTTTTAAGGGATTCTTTATCTAACAGCCACTTAAATCCATCCTCTTTCAGCAAGTGATGAGCTGCCTCAGGGCCATATGAACCTGCCTCATATAAATGAAGCGGTACAAGATTCTCCTCAAAGGCTTCTAAGATTGGCTGCACCCACTCCCAAGACAATTCAACTTCTTTCCAATGAGCAAAGAACGTGGAATCGCCACGAATCGCATCAAAAATCAACCGTTCATAAGCCTCAGGTACACCTTCTTGTTCTGACGCAAACTGGATTCTCACAGGCTCCATCTTTCCATCATTTAATGGATTTTTACTATTGAGCTGTAGGGAAACATTTTCATTCGGATTGATTTCGATGATCAAAAGATTAGGCTCTGTTTGCTCATTTCGATTTCTATATAACTCTTTTAACGAATCTTTAAACTCGATTACGATACGCGTAGATTTTTCTTTCATTCTTTTTCCTGTACGGATATAGAAAGGCACTCCAGTCCAAAACGGATTATCAATCCACAACCTAGCAGCCACAAAAGTGTCATTTCGAGAAGAGACTTCAATTCCAGGCTCATCTGTATACCCAGCAACCGACTGACCATTAATCTCCCCTGTACTATATTGACCGCGCATGACGTGTAAGCCTACATCTTCTTTTTTTAATGGACGAAGGAATTCCATAACCTTTCTCTTTTCCTCACGGATATCGTTTGCGCTAATTTGTTTTGGCAGATGCATAGCTGTCATCATCAGCAGCTGTAACATATGGTTTTGCACCATATCACGAATAGCCCCTACTCCATCATAATACCCAGCTCTTTCCTCTACCCCAACTGTTTCACTAGCTGTAATTTGCACATTAGCAATATATTGATTATTCCATAATGCTTGCAGAACAGGATTTGCAAATGTTAAAGCTTCCAGGTTTTGAACCATTGGTTTTCCAAGATAATGGTCAATCCGATAAATTTCTTCTTCTTCAAAGGCTTTGCTTAGCTTTGTATTTAAATCACGAGCAGATTCTAAATCATGTCCAAATGGCTTTTCAATAATCAGACGTTTCCAGCCTTTTGTCGAACCTAATCCACTCTCCTTAATATTTAAAGCAATCCCATCAAAAAATTCTGGTGCAACAGATAGATAAAACATTCGATTTTCTGGAATATCTAATTCTTCCTCACGTCGCTCAACAAAATTCAATAAAGCCCTGTAATCTTCAGTGTTTGTTACATCTAAGGCCTTGTAACGGAAAGCATCAAGAAACTCTCCCATTTTGGAATAATCATTCTCTATTCTCCTAGAAAATGTTTCTATCGATTGCTCCACATGATTTTGAAATGTGACATCAGATAATTCTCTTCTACCTAAACCAATAATAGAAATCGATTGAGGCAATTTTTGATCTATAAATAGATTATATAAAGCTGGATAAATTTTTCTCTTAGCTAAATCTCCTGTCGCTCCAAATAGAACAAAAGTCATAGAGTCCACTTTTTATTCCTCCTTCTTATTTGAAACATTTCCTCGACAGTTGCTTGTACAGAGATATCTCCTCAATAGCTCTAGCGCCTGTCATCCCGTCTCCTGCACCTAATGCCGTTTCTCTAGCTGTAGTCCCCCCTCTAAGAAGTCCCCTTGTGCTTATCAAAGTCCAAAGCATAGTCGTGGCACTCAAAAACATAACTTTAAATGTAATAACTTCTAACAATAAAAGTAACAATACGTATCATACAACCTTTATTTATACCTTTCAATCCTTTTTTAATCCAATATTCATATATTTTCAAAATTTCTAATTTGTTTATATTGAAAAATAAGGTTGAAATGTTTAGAAAACTTGAATAAAGTTAACTTTGTTAAGTATTATATAATATATTTTTTAAAAATATCAATTAAATAGACTCAGCCATACAGAAGCAGAAGAGAATAGATCCTAGTTGAAATTATTATTGATTAATTAGAATGTAATTGAAAGGATTTTAATATACTATGAGTTGATATAAAAAATGATTTAAATTCATTTCGCGCTAGAATTTAAATCATTTTAAACTGCAAACAAATACTTTACGGAACGAAAATTATGTATATACTGAAAAAATAATAACTTCAACAAAGAGTAAAATCTATCCAACGCGAGCTCATTTGAAATTTTATCATAATCCATAGCTAAAACAATATTGTGATTCCACGTTTCCGAAAAATTATATTTATAAAGAAAAAAGGATGAGTTACCCCATCCCTGCAAAAGCTACAACCATTACTAATGTACATCCATTAGCATTAGTGCACTTATCCTAATTACTGTTTTCGCGCTCTTCTTAAATGTAACCTTTTATAACAAAACATAGGTACATTATATACATTTAATCTTTCACTCACCGTACTACCGTTCCCATTGTGTACAGGCTATAATTCCTTGCACTATCCTTTACAGTTACCTCTACTTTTGCCCGGGAACAACAACGGAAAACTTACCTGTTATGTCTGTCTTTCCTCTACCGATAACTGTTGACTGTGTAACAAGCCGCCATATCAGCTATATCCCTAACGCTCCTTTTCCCTTAACAGAGGGAGATCACTGGTTCGAAACGCCTATACTCCATTCATACCGAATCAAAAAACTTAAAAACTCAGATTTTTTCCACATCTCAAAAAGGATTTCACTGCCCAGCGAAATCCTTTTTAATCGTCCTTACTATTTTGAAAAGGAACGAGATATCCCGTTCTTTTTTTAATTGTTTATTACTAGGGTATCTTTATATAATCGGTCAATTGTATCAATGATCCCCATCACTTCGTTTCGCTCCAAATAAATAGGGGAACCGTCTGATCTTAGTAATACGATCACATTAGAGCTATGAACAAATGACGTTCCGTATTCCCATCTTATATAAAGCTTTTTTTCTTTTTCTTCTTCAAATAAAATGCGCACAATTTCAACCGCTTTTTCATCAATCTTTCGCAACAAATTGTCATAATCATCGCGTGCTCGTTCATAATCTTCAACTTTTAATTCAAATGCCTCCACCATAACCATCCTTTCTCCATTGTCCTATCTATTATAAAAGGAAGAGGCATAGGAACTGCTTTTATCATCAGAGTGAAGCAAATTTTTAAATTTTTTGTAACTTTCTTGTTGTTTATGTAAAAAGCTTAATAGAAATGTGTATGTATCATACAAAACCGTGATGGAATACCATTCATCCATTAACATAAGACTGGTTCATTAGGTTTTGTATTGTAATATTTTCTTACATTTTTTATTTTATGTGTTAGATAATGTTCCACTTTTTAACTAAATTTCTATTTCAGCTGATAATATAAAAGTAATTTATGATAAAAGGGGGATTGATGAATGAGAGATACTTGGAGAATGACCTCGCAAAAAGCAATTTTTGAATTCAGCAAACTTCCTACTTTTCGTACCGCTGTCCCATCGATATTACAATTTATCTTAAATGCATCATTAATCATACTTGCCACAGTTCTATGTATTTTAATGGCTAAGGAAATTTTTCATTTTGTAGAATTTATTATCACATCTGAAACAACTAATTTTCACAATTTCCTCGAACAGATTCTTGTCTTTTTTCTCTATTTTGAATTTATTTCAATGATTGTAAAATACTTTCGGGAAAATTACCATTTTCCAATGAGATACTTTCTCTATATTGGTATTACAGCAATGCTCCGCTTAATCATCGTTGATCATGATAACCCCTTCAATACATTACTACACGCTTTCGTTATCCTTATTTTAATCTTAAGCTATTACATTATTAATAAAACATCCTCTAGAAAACCTCCTAATAAAGAATCTTGAAGTATAGTATTAAACTAAAGAACTCCCCCCCAAGACGAGTGAACTCAGCAGTTTATTTGTTCTAGGGGGAATTTATTTTGTGAGTTTAATAGCTATGGCTTGGCTTCCTTTTCTCTCCGGGGCTATCAATGCTTTCCCCGTTTGCACCACAATCTACTCGGCCTTTGCAGGTAAGATATCCATTCCCCCTTTCCTATATGTTTTAGCACACAAGAGACCAAGTTACAGTTCAGGTATCCTAAAACATAGTTTTTAATACCTACGCTTCCTCTCCCTTATTACTCCCCAAGAGCTATGAAAAAACCATGATAGAAAACCTGACATAAAGTCACATTGTGCGGATAATCAATAGTATGATACTGATATCCCTACTAGACACAAGGAGGACAACCCATATGAAATTATTTCTAGCAAACCTAAAGAAAAACACCCTATGCTTATTAGAAGCTGTTTATGTGTATCTCCTCTTTCTTGTCGCGGAAATGAGGATGACTGTTGAAAATATCAATAAATCAAAGCAGAAATCACTTCAAGCATAATATAATCGACATTGAACTATATATCTATATCCCTCACTCTTATAAAATGAACTAATCTGAGTGGATTAAGATGTAGAAAGACCACCTCCAACCTTAAATTCAAGTCCAATCAGCTACACCTGAAGTGTAACTTGGAACGTGAGGTAGCTATCTTAACTCCATAAGCATATTAAGAAACTCTGATAACTCAAAAAAGGATTTCGCCGACAGGCGAAATCCTTTTTTACGTGTTCTAAACAACTCGATTGCAACAAAACAACTACTTACTTCTCTTCCAGAACAGATTTTACCGCTTTCTCAATTTCGGCATAGCCGGTGCACCGGCATATATTTGATGACAGCCAT
Source organism: Ectobacillus funiculus (assembly GCF_004138295.1). Lineage (GTDB taxonomy): Bacteria > Bacillota > Bacilli > Bacillales > Bacillaceae_G > Ectobacillus > Ectobacillus funiculus. The sequence goes on from NZ_SCFM01000004.1 coordinate 267,092, forward strand.
TCTTTAATTGTTTTATCATCAGCATCGGGATGCTGCTCGATCAGCGAATGGCAGTTCATGATAAAGCCAGGTGTACAATAGCCGCATTGAAACGCAAAGTTTTCTACAAATGCACGTTGAATCGGGGAGTCCTTCAATCCTTCAACTGTTGTAATCTTTTTTCCAACCGCTTCAACGGTGAGCATCAAGCATGATTTCATCGGTCGGCCGTTAACATTCACCGTACAGGCTCCGCAATCACCATTTAAACAACCTGGTTTTGCGCCAGTTAAGCCCAACTTTCCTCTTAGTGTAAACAAAAGAGTGTCTGCCGCTCTTACCGTAATCGTCTGATCCTCGTCGTTGATACTCAACACGATTGTTTGTGTTTTCAAGCATTTAGCCTCCCTTCATCTTCCTCCTTACTCATGCCTTATCTAATAATTCTAAAACATCCAACAATAAATTTCGCAATACAAATAAGCGATAGTTTGCTGAACCTTCGACATCATCTAAAATCCGTTCTGGTAATGAAGCTAGTGCGCGTTCAATTCTTTCGGATTCTGGCAATTCTTTATTGTTTAAAGCTGCTTCTACCCCCTGTGATCGAAAAGGAAAAGGACAGAGTCCACTTAAAGCTACCCTGATCTCATTATCGATTTTTAAGGCTGCGATTGTTATTAATGGATAACCAGTATCCCACTGTTGGCGTCTTTTGAAGGTAAAAAACGGTGCCTCAGTAAATCGTTTTTCTGTTGCTATTTGTACAAGAAACTCGCCCGATGAGAGCTGCAGCCGTTCCCGAAATATCTCATTAATAGGGGTCACCCTAGTTCCTTCCGGTCCAACCGTGACTACTTGGCTGTCAGCGAGCAAAAAAGGTAAAACGGCTTCACGGTAAAAAATTTGCGCACATATATTCCCGCCAAGCGTAATTTTCACCCGAGCAGTATGATCAGCAATTTCACTTGCCGTTTTAGATAATAAAGGGAATAGATTCTCCTTGCTAAGTTCAGTAAGAGTGACTGAGCTTCCCAGCACGAGATATTCTCCGCTAAATTGCATGGCTTTGCTTTCAGCAATTTCTTTTACATCAATAACCGCTTCCGTATAGACTAAGTTAATTCTGCCAAGCGTAATTAATTCCGTTCCACCTGATATAAACATAGGCTTCTTGCCTTGCTGGCTTAGGTACTGATATAAATTAACAGCCTCCTGAAGGGAAGATGGTTTATAATAATCAAAATCAAACGGAAGCATTCTTTGCTGCCTCCTTTGCTTTCCAAATCAATTCTGGAATTAATGGCAAATTATAAAGCGAAACACCAGCAGCCACGGACAACGCATTCCCAAGGGCCCCAGGCATTCCCATTAATCCTAGCTCTCCTATTCCACGGGCTCCATATGGCGCATCAATCTGCGGGTTTTCTACAAAACCAACCAAGTAATGAGGATTCTCTCCATAGCGGAGCGGGCGATACGTCCGAAGCTGCGGATTCAAAACTCTCCCAAGCTCATCAAAATAAAATGTTTCTCTCCCAGCGAACGCTAACCCCATACTCATTGCACCCATCACTTGACCTAATGCCGCTTTTTCATTCATTACCCGGCCAGCATCCACCACCGTCGCAGCATTTATGAGTCGATACGTATAATCCCGACGGTCAAATTCTATCTCTACTCCATATGCTGCAACGGACCATTCCGGACCTGGTTTCCCAGCTCCCGTTTCCGGATCTAAATGTGTTATATGGCGTAATATATAATTTCCTCTACCAATGATTTGACCACCAATCGCATTACCATTTGGATACTTATAACCGTAGCCAATATCTTTAAAATGTAATCCGATCACTGGATCATCCCTTAAAAACACCCGGCTATTTGCCACTTCAAAATCTTCCTTTGGCGCTCTTAATACACATGAAGCTATTTCTTTCAATTGATTAATTACATCTTCTGCGGCATTTAAGGTAGCCCTGCCTGCCATAAATGTTCCCCTGCTGGCAACGGTTTTCCAATGCTCTGGCATTGTCTGGGTATCAACTTCCATTCGAACATGAATGTTATCGACATCCATTTTAAGTCTCTCAGCGAGAATTTGAGCCAGCACAGTCTTCGTTCCCGTTCCAATTTCAATAAGTCCTGACATTAAATTGATACTTCCATCCCGATTAAATGTTAAAATAGCACCTGAGGGAGCGTTAGCATCAATCGTTGACGTTTTCCAGCTGCAGCTCACACCTTTTACTCTAATAAAACGCTCATTTACCTCTTTGATTGGACCTTCTTCCCATCGGATTAACTCTCTTACTTTCTCAATGCATTGTGGTAAGTTTCCTAAATTACTTTTATTTAAGGGAACCCTTGTCGGTGTCGTGTTTCCTGGACGGATAGCATTTATATAACGGAGTTCAAGCGGATCCATCTGCAGCTTTTGTGAAAGTAAGTCCATTGTTCTTTCAATGACAAAGGAAAGCTCGGAATGGGCAAAGCCCCTAAATGGGGAGGCATATGGATGATTGGTGTACATACAATACGAATCACCCCAGACATTCTCAACATTGTAAGGACCTGTGCAATCCACTGCCCCTGATCTCGTTACATCAATAGCTTTATCGGAATAAGCACCGCCGTCCCACAGATAAAGGATTTCCATAGCTTGAATTTTCCCGCTGCGATCGGCCCCAATTTTAACTGTTGCGTCCAAACCAATATGACTTGGGGAGGTAATGATATCCTCTTCACGGTCATTCCAGACCTTTACAGGCCGACCGCCGACAGCCTTCGATGCTAAGTAGGCAAGTACTTCAAGCTGAACAGCTGCCTTTCCGCCGTAGGCTCCTCCTACAAACGGTGTGTGAACAACGATTTTCCCCATATCCTCACCAAAGTAATCGGCTATAAGTGTTTTGACCATAAAAGGGGCCTGGGAGGAGGTCATTATATTGATTGTTCCATCGGGTAAAATCTCACAAGTCGAACATCTTGTTTCCATTGCTGCATGGTCAGAAGGAGCAAAGGAATAACTTGCTTCTACCGTTACTTCACTATCAGCCCAGCCTTGTTCCATGTTACCCTTGCGAATTTTAATATGAGTTGCAATGTTTGTTCCCGGAACCGGGTGTGAATCCTCCTCCTTTTTGTATTCGCCTAACTTTTCATGAACAAGGGGAGCATTTTCTTGAAATGCCTGTGTCGGTGAATTTACTACTGGCAATAATTCATAGTCGACCTTAACCTGATTGGCTGCTGCCCTGGCCTGGTCTGGAGTTTCTGCAATAACCAGTGCAACTACTTCCCCGTGATAACGGACTTTATCTACAGCAATTGGCGGACGGTCACGAATTGCCTCACCTGTGAGCGGAAAATGTTCTCCAGCGACAATCGCCCTAACTCCCGGCATTTTTAGCGCTTCTGTCGTGTCTATTGCAGTGATTCTAGCATGCCCGTATGGACTAATGACCTTTTTACAAGAAAGCATCCCAATGGATTGGTAATCATTCGTGTATTTCGCCCGGCCCTTCACTTTATCCCACGCCTCTTTACGAATGACGCTTTTCCCGATTACCTCCAATTCATTTCCTCCTAACCTTCGTTAGTCACAAAGCGTTTCAATGTAATGATTCCAAATTCTATCCTCATGAAAAAATGGAGCAAACTCTCCTTTTCATCGATTCCTCTTATCTCCATATTCTTGTACTCTAAAAACAGTAATGTTAATCAAACTTACAGAATGTTTAACAGCACCAAATATCAAGTAATTGACCTCCCCGCTACCTGTCACATTACAAAAACACCGTTTTGCAAGAGCATTAAACGCAAAGGTTCCTACATTATTTATATTAGTGGGAAAACCATTCTTAGAATCTGCAATTTTTTCTTGCCAATTCAAATTCATTTAATTGGCTGAAACCCATCTCCCAAATAGACATTTTCATACCCTTGAATATCAAATAATACATTTTAGTTGTTATATAAAACTATTTATCTGCTTGCAACTCAAACACCAAAACAGAATTGTAATATTAAAGGTAACATCTCTTCAAACGGGGAGAAAATTTATCACATGCCGGGACAGGCATTCTATGACAAAACGGATGCCGAAGAAATGTTCTGTACAGAATCAGAAGCTCAATCTGCCGGATATAGAAAATCAAAGCGTTAAAAATAGACAAATCCGCCCCGAAATGCCAGTGGTTTTCTTTCTACAATAAAAAGAGGAGCATCTTTGCCCCTCTGGATTAGTATAAAATGGTGTTTTGATCAAAAAACTATCCATTATATTTTTGTGTTTATCGTCATATTTGATATATTTGTACTAATAAGAATGGAGATAATATCATGGATCCAATTATTACATCAGCCCTAACAGCATTTGCAACGACAGTAGCAACAGGTAGTAGTAAAGCACCATTGCAAACCCTCGATGATTTATGGTATCTATATAAGTTGAACTAAATATTTTCTCACAATCCCATTGCAGCACAAATTCATACAGAATACAGTGCCTTATAAAGGTAATTTGAATGGTGATTTAGGCACTGAATAAGAAGGTGCAAGAATTAAATTCAACTTATATAGACTCCCACTAATACGGGAGTCTTTTTATTTTTTTCAAGCGCTCATCTAGAATTAACATTAAATCGTCAATGTGATTTCTATAAGAGTTCCATTCTTCTGAGAACAGCCTATTTAATGACAGACAATCAATACAAGATTGCAAACGAGTTAATAAATCATCGTGCGAAAGCCGTCTAATATCATCAATTGGCATTTCCTTCACTTGAGACAGCGCTTCTTTTTCTTCTTTAGCTTTTGCAAAGTCTAATACCTTCATTGAATCACTTTCCCTCTTCCATTTTAACCAAATTTCCGCAAAATCGCACATAAACTACGGGAGACAGTTATATTTTGTTCTAACGTGTTTCTCCTTATGTTAGCAGGCATAGACACACATTATAATATATACAAGATATAAAAGAAACCTCCATCACTCAAATTTCGAGTAAATGAAGGTGCTTTATGCCCAACATATCCTTAAATCTTTTCCAACATACTATCATTTTTTACATGACAAAACGTTGGATACTTACAGTAAAAATTCCTCTTCAGGAATTACAACATAATCCTATAAAAAGTTATGTGGATTCTCGAACAACTAATTCTATTGACATCTCATACGTTTCAATCTTCATTTCAGGATTATGAAGCATCTCGATAATCACTTCCACTGACTTTTCTCCCATTTGGTCGACAGGCTGACGAATCGTTGTTAGTTTGGGATCCAACATTTCTGCAAGAGGTTGGTCATCGAAGCCCATAATTGCGATATCGTCAGGAACTCTTAAGCTGTGCCCTTTTGCTTCAATCATCATCCCACCAGCAATTTCATCACTTCCAGTAAAAACGGCAGTAGGACGATCGTCCATCTCTAGAATTTGCTTCATTACTTGTTTCCCATCCTCAATAGTATGCTGATTCACAAAAATCCACTTTGGATTTATTACAATCCCTGCTTCTTTTAATGCTTTTTGATAACCATAATTGCGATCTTTATCTTTCCCCTGCTCGTCAAACAGTCCTCCTGTGCAGTAAGCAATTTTTTGATGCCCTTTTTCAATTAAATGCTTCACACCTATATATGTCCCTTTGTATTGATCTAAACGAATGATTGGAACATCTGCGTGATTCACATACTCGTTGCATAGCACGATAGGACCGTAATCGGTAAACGGCTGAATGATGTTCCAATCATTTTCAATGGCCGTCATAATAATTCCATCTACCTGCTTCGTTTTCAATAAATTTAAAAATGCAAGTTCTTTTTCTTTATCTTCATTGCTTTGGCAAATCAGCACTTGATATCCTTTATGATAAGCAGTCTGTTCAATCGAGTTCACCAAATATGAAAAGAAGGGATTCACAATCCTCGGTACAATAACCCCGAGTGTAGTCGTTAATTGTCCTCTTAGTCTTCTTGCAGAAGGATTTGGTGTATAACCAAGCTCCTCCATCGCTTTTAGCACTTGCTCTTTTTTCTCTTTCGAAACATATGGATGATTATTTATTACACGTGAAACAGTTGTTTTTGATAATCCTGATAATTTTGCTACATCTGATATTGTAGACACTTTTCCATCACTCCACTGCCAAAGTAAATATGAAAACAGTTTCATATTTATTTTACTGTAGGGAAGAGATAATTTGCAATGCGTATTATTTCTAATCAAAAGCAGCTGTAAATGTCATTTCAACAATTTCTTCAGGAAGTCTAGCTTCTGCTCCGCATTATCTTTGGTGATAAGATCGATACCTGTATCAACAGTTTTTCTAACATTTTCTCCCTGTATCACTTTCCATGCAGTTTCAACACTTATATACCCCATATCATAAGGATTCTGTGCCACTGTATCAGGCACAACTCCCTCTTCTATTGATTCAACCATTTTAACGATCCCATCTACCCCCATGACAGGGATACTATTCCCGTGTTTCCGAATGACCTCTAAAGCACTTAATGCCATAATATCAGTAGTAGCAAATACACCTTTCACATCGGGATACTGCTGCAAAATCGTTGTCATTGCTGCCCTAACCGGCAAAGACTCATTTGGTAATTCTGTTTTTTCGACTGCAATTTTGATTCCTGCAGCCTCGAAGCTCAATATAGCTCCTTTTATTCTTTCACTTATAACTGAACTAGTTAAGTCTCCAGCAATAAGAGCTACTTTATCTCCAGGCTGCAGCCCTGAAGCCAGTAATTCCCCTGCTTTTTGGCCTAGCTCAAAATTATCAGTACCAATATAAGTAGTTTTATTTTCTAAAGGAATATCCGTATCTATTAATAATACAGGAATTTTACTTTGGGCAGCTTTTTTCAAGCTAGACATAACAAGAGGTGATTCAAAGGGGGAAACAACTAATGCATCGGGATGTTCTGCAAGAATACTTTTTAACACGAAGCCCTGTGCATCTGCTTCTGATCCATAACGGGGTGCGATAACTTTACCATCTATATCAAAATCTCGAAAACCTTTTTCCGCTCCAGCTTTCACAATTTCCCAATATTGTGTATCTGCATCCTTTAACACCACAACTACTTTAGGTCTATCATCTGTTCTAAGAAACTTGACTACATATCCTGTTATAGAAATAAGAAGGACCGAGATAATCAATCGGATGATCCATTTCTTTTTCACGATGTATCTCCTACCTGGAAAGAATAACACCAGGATTTTGCGTTTTTATTTTATAACATTAAAGGCAAACAGCCCACTAGTTGAAGTCCCCTCCAAAAATAATTTCAAACACTAAAAACGAGTCACTAGCAACTCGTTTTTAGCGAATAGATTCATTCCATTTTGCAGCTATTAACTTGCATTGCTTAGTTTCTGGCTTCGATCTTCTACCATAACTTCTTTTGGAACTGCAAATAAGTAGGTAATGATCAATGCGGCAGTAAAAACCAGAGCGGAAACCACAATATAAACGATCAGCTGATTCCACTCATAAATGTACATTAAAGGAGAAAGAAGCACAGCCAAACCATATGAATTAGCTTTAATATTTAGGATGGATAAGATTGCGCCCCCAACAGCCGAGCAGCCAATCATAACATATAGCGGTTTCATGCTATACCTCATAACAACTCCAAACAAAGCCGGTTCACTAACACCTAGCAATTGCGTAAGGGTTGCACTCAACCCGGCCACTTTTACCGTGCTTTTTTTCGCTTTTAGCGTAATCCCCAGACAAGTGCCAGCATTCGCAAATCCGTACATCGCACAAAGTGTAATTAGAGGGTTAAACCCCGTATTCGCAAGCAATGTTGTTTCGACAGCAATAAATAAATGATGCATTCCTGTCATAACCGCAAGCGGATACAAAAGTCCAATCAATAGTCCCCCAATCCCAAAAGGAGCATGAATAAGCTGTGTAATAACCGTTACCAAGCCCATCTCCACAAAATGCAATAAAGGCCCTAAAATAAGTAAACCAGTAACCATCATAGTCAATAAAACAAAGAACGGAGTAAAGATTAAATCTAGGGCATTCGGCATGACAGCCCGCAGCTTTTTCTCCAATTTTGCCCCAAGAATCCCTATCACAAGCGCTGTTAACACTTTACCCTGATAACCAACAACCGGAATGAAACCGAAAGCCATAATGGGCTTTACTCCGCTATTGATATCCGCTACCGCATACGCGTTAGGAAGGGCAGGAGAAACAAGCATTAACCCTAGTACAAAACCAATGATAGGCATACCGCCAAAATTCCTAAATGCAGACCAACAAATTAAGGCTGGTAAAAAGGCAAAAGCTGTGTCTGTCAGAACTGATAGGAGTGTTCGCAGATAATCTGGAACATCATTAACGCTCATGCCCATTGAGCCTAAGATGGCATCACTGAATAGCACCCCCTTTAACCCAAGGAATAAACCCGTTGCTCCAATGATCGGAATAATCGGAATAAAGATATCAGCTAACGTTCGTACAGCCTTTCTGATTCCCTTGTCTTTGCTATTAGATGAAGCTTCCTTCTTCTGTCGCTCATCCTCTTGATGGGGTTGATTCCCTCTTAGGGCAGAGTAAACTTTGTTGACCGTACCGGTACCGAGAATAACCTGATATTGACCAGCATTAAAAAATACGCCTTTAACCTCATCAATTCTTTCAATTGCTTCATCATCAATCTTTTCACGATCTTTCACAGAAAAACGTAATCGCGTTGCACAATGAACATACGATTCAATATTATCCTCACCAATAACATTTACAAGTTCTTTTCCTATACGTTCGTATTTATTTTCACTCATGATGGCTCTCTTCTTTCTTTAGGAGTACTAATGCTTGATATGGTTGTAAAGAATGTTCTTTTTCATATAACGTTGCTTCTTCTTTGTAGTTGTTTAGTAAAACATCATATTTGTTATCCGCTAACTCTACTTTTTGAGTCCTGGATGAAAAATTGAAATAACAAACGACTTCTTTCGTCTCTAACTTGCGTTTATACGCTACAATCGTTGGATGTTCTTCTAAAATTGGCTCAATCTCTCCATAAATTAAGCATTCATTTGCCTGTCTAACTCCAATGATTTTTTTATAAAAATTCAGGATAGAATCCGGATCCTGCTCTTGTTGCGCTGCATTAATCGTTTTGTAATTCTCAGTCATCCCTAGCCAAGGCTTGACTTTTGAGAAACCGCCATAATTCTCGGCATTCCAATGAAATGGTGTTCTTGAATTATCACGGCTTCGCAAGTTTATAAAGTGCAATGCCTCTTCTGCAGTAAATCCTTCATCCATGGCCCGATAGTACTGATCAATGCTTGAAATATCATCAAACTCTTCAATACTTTTACGCTTAAAATTCGTCATTCCAATTTCTTGACCTTGGTAGATAAAAGGTGTTCCTCGAAGATAGAAAAACATTGCCCCTAGCATTGTCGCAGAATAGAAGTTTCGCTCTCCTTCCTCTTTTATATACTTGCTTATGGAACGATTCTGATCATGATTCTCTAAAAAGTTTGCTCCCCAGCCTGCCTTTTGGATTTCCTTTTGACTAGTAAAGATTAATTTCTTTAAATCTAGTACATTCCAATCAATTCTCTTAAACCATTCACTGCCCGAAGCTACATCAAGGTCCGCATATCTAAAATCAAAAATCATTGAAAAGTAGCCATTGTTCCCAATATAATCACCATATTGCTCATAAGGTACACCAGGAGCTTCTCCAATGGTGACACAATCATATTTGGCAAAGGTTTCATCATTTAATTCATGAAGAAATTCTGCAATACCCGGCTGATTACGAGTCTTCTTTGTGCATTTTCCAAGACCATCTACTCCGTCAGCCGGAATATTATCATAATTTTGGTCTTTTTTAATAAACGTGATTGCGTCCACCCTAAAGCCGGCAATTCCTTTGTCTAGCCAATAATTAACCATTTTATATAAATCTTCTCGAACCTTTTTGTTTTCCCAATTGAGGTCTGGTTGCTTTTTGTGAAAAGAGTGAAAGTAATATTCACCCGTATTCTTCAAAGGCTCCCATACGTTGCCCCCAAAAACAGAGCGCCAATTCGTAGGGGGGTGACCATCTTTACCAGATTTCAAGATATAGTAATCTCTATATTTACTATCGTATGGATTCTCTAATACATCTTGGAACCATGGATGTTCATCTGATGTGTGATTTATTACTAGATCAAGGACAATTTTAATTCCTTTTTCTTTTGCTTTCACAATTAACTCGTCCAGATCTTTCATATCTCCGAAATCTGGATTCAATTGATAATAGTCTGAGATGTCATATCCGTTATCAGCCATAGGAGATTTATAAATGGGACAAATCCACACCATCGTAATCCCCAAAGACTGTAAGTAATCTAATTTTTGTGTAATCCCTTTTATATCGCCTATTCCATCATTATTGGAATCATAAAAACTTTTAGGGTAAATTTGATAAATAACTTCTTTTTGCCACCACTTCTTCTTCATATCGTTCCCTCCAATAGCGTATTCATATGACGGTAGTATGTTAGATGATTAAGGAGCTTAGCTATATATGAAATCGGTTCCTCAAAATCACAAAAAATATATGCTTAGTTTTTGTGCTCCATTTTTAAAAAGAGAAACCAAATTCTCGATTCATTTCATATATTCGCACCGTAAAACATCTAAAGTTTCTCGGGAACCGGTTCCAAAACGAAGTAAAATAAATTTAGATAAGATCAATCATTCCATTAAAGAATGTGGTATCGGTTCCTGTACTGTATTATACTTTCCTCTTTTGTTCCCTGTCAACGCTTTCTCTCTTAAAATTTTAAATAGAGAGGTGCGATTCACCCTTTTAATTAAGAAAGGCTGCCTTTTGCACAGATCCCGGCAACAGTACGAACCTAAAATCTAAAACAGACAGCTATTTTCACTCAATAAGAACTTTTCCTTTTCACTTTGTTCTTCTGCCAACAAGAAGGTATCGGTTTCAATCATATAGCCCCCCAATACAATATATCAGCCATTACTTTATATCCTTGTTGATTTTCAGATGCTATCAAACGCTATAATGCTCAATACTACATGCTTCACAGCTACCTGTTATCAACAAATATCGATTATGGTAAGTTCCTCAGATTATCAACTTGTCGGTTATAACGAGATTTTTTGCGGTTCCTACAGTTCTCCCCCATCCTTGCCCCTTCCATTGAGAAGAATGAAGAACAGGGATAGCGCACCTGCACTATCCCCATTTCTAGCTTAAATCAATATATTAATCTAGCTTCACCAGTACGATTACTGCACTTGTGAATTAAACGACATAATCCAAATAGAGCCTGCTACAATGGTAAAAACCACAATACCTCCCAGGATTAAAGCCATTTTATTATAGCCAGGCTTTTCACCATCTCTCACATGCATGAAGAAAAAGAGTTGAACCAAAAGCTGAAGAACTGCTATCGCTAAGATCGAAAAGATTAGAACTCCTTTACTCAGTATATGATTTACTACAAGCACCAAAGGAATAATTGTTAATACGATGGAGATAATAAACCCAAGCACATAGTTTTTTTCTGGGCTATGGTTGTTGTGCTGAGACATATTACATCACCCCCATTAAATAGACAACAGTAAATAGGAAAATCCATACAGCATCAAGAAAATGCCAATATAATCCTACAATAAACACTTTCTGTTTTGTAACAGCATTCATTCCGTGCTTGCGAATTTGGATCATAATCGCAAGCATCCAAATAATACCGAATGAAACGTGAAGACCATGTGTACCTACTAACGTAAAGAATGAGGAAAGGAAAGCATTTGTAGAAATGCTCGCTCCTTCCGCAATCATTTTGGCAAATTCATTGATTTCTAATCCCACAAAGAACAGACCAAGAAGCACGGTAATAATAAGCCAACCCATAAACGGCTTCATTTTCTCTTTATTGATCGCTAATAATGCTAATCCACTTGTAAAGCTGCTTGTTAAGAGAATAAATGTTTCTATTGTAAATCCAGGCACTTCAAACAGCTCGCGTCCTGTTAAATGACCGTCGGTATGAGTATACAACACTGCATAGGTTGCAAATAAAGTACCAAACAAAATACAGTCTGTTACAAGAAAAATCCAAAATCCTAACGTTGTCATCTCACGTTCATGATGACCATGATTGTGATGTTCCGTATGAGAAACTGTGTGTGCCATTACATTGCCCTCCCTAATGAGGCTTCAGTTCGTTTCACTTCATCAATCGGGATGTAGTAATCCTTGTCATATTGGAAAGAGCGTGCTAATAAACAAATTCCGACACCTATTAATCCGGTTACTCCCATCCAAGTCCAGTTAAAAGTTAAACCGAATCCGGCAATAAACCAGCAAATTGACATAATAAATGGAATACCGGAATTTTTCGGCATATGAATCGGTTCTATAGCACGGGTTTCCTTCTTTGCCCCCATTTTTTCCATTTCTTCTTTCATTGCCCACCAGGCATCAGCCTCGTTTACATGTGGAACAACAGCGAAATTGTAGAGCGGAGCCGGAGATGGAATCGACCATTCTAATGTGCGGCCATCCCAAGGATCTCCTGTTACATCGCGTTCCTCATGTTTGATGCTATAAATGATTTGCCAGCCTTGGAAAAGGAAGCCAATCCCCATGAAGAATGCACCGATTGTTGAAACAAGATTAAGAGGCGCCCACCCCATGTCCCATCCATATGTGTACACACGGCGAGTCATTCCCATGAAGCCTAATGCGTATTGCGGCATAAAGCATACATAGAAGCCGATATTCCATAACCAGAAAGCCCATTTTCCCAATCGATCATTAAGCTTAAATCCAAACATTTTTGGCCACCAATAATATAATCCAGCTAAGTAGCCAAAGACAACACCACCGATTAATACCTGATGGAAGTGAGCGATTAAGAAATAGCTGTTATGATATTGATAGTCTGCTGGTGCAACTGCAAGCATAACACCCGTTGCTCCGCCAACAAGGAAACACGGAACGAAAGCCAATGTCCATAGCATAGGCTGCGTCATTCGGATACGTCCGCGGAACAGTGTAAATAGCCAGTTGAATACTTTTACCCCTGTTGGAATCCCGATAGCCATTGTTGTAATCGCGAAGAATGCATTTACATCCGCGCCTGCCCCCATTGTAAAGAAGTGATGCACCCATGTGAAATAGGAAAAAACACTAATAAGCATCATGGAAAATACCATAGATTTATATCCAAAAATTTTCTTTTTCGCAAAAGTACTTACGATTTCAGAGTAAATACCGAATGCCGGGAGTACTACGATATATACTTCTGGGTGTCCCCACATCCAAATCAAGTTAACATACATCATTGGATTTCCGCCGCCTGTAGCTGTAAAAAAGTGAGCTCCAAAGAAACGGTCAACAAATAATAAGGCAAGGGAAACAGTTAACACTGGAAAAGCAATGATAATTGTAATACAGCTAGAAAGCACAGACCATGTGAACAACGGCATTTTCATTAATTTCATGCCTGGAGCACGCATTTTCAAGATTGTTACGATAAAGTTAATTCCCGTTGCCAAGCTTCCGATACCGGAAATTTGGATACCCCAAATATAGAAGTTTTGTCCAGGTCCTGGACTTCCAGACAGTTCAGACAATGGCGGATAGCTAAGCCATCCTGCATCAGGAGATCCCCCTATTATGAAGGATAGATTAAAAAGCATTGCACCGGAGAAAAAGAACCAAAAGCTGACAGCGTTCAAATATGGATACGCTACATCTCGCGCCCCAATTTGCAACGGCACAACAATATTAAATAAACCAAACATAAAAGGCATAGCCATAAATAAAATCATAATTGTTCCATGTGTTGTGAAAATCTCATTGTAATGCTGTGATTCTAAAAATTGAACATTTGGGAAAGCTAATTGCAGACGCATTAATAAAGCATCTACCCCTCCTCTAAAAAGCATAAGGAGCGATGATAATATATACATAATTCCAATCTTTTTATGGTCAACGGTTGTCAGCCATTCGCGCCATAGCCATCCCCATCTTTTAAAATACGTAAGAACAAATAGAATGCTAAGCGTAACGAGAACAATGGCAACATCCGCTCCATAAATCATTGGATCTCCGGTTACAAAAAATTCAGAAGCAAAATCCTTCAATTTATCTAACATCTATTTTTCCTCCTCCCGTCCGCTTTGTTTATTTATCATGCATACTATGCATATCGGTCATATTAGTCATATCAGTTTGATTCATATGTTGTTTCATATATTCCCCACCATTTTTATCAACTATTTCATTGAATAGATTTGTTGGATACGATGAGAATTCTGTTTTATTAGCCAGTCCTTTTTCTGCTAATTTGTTATAGCCATCCTTTGTTAAGACTGGTGCTGTTTGTTTAACTTTATTCGCCCATGCGTTAAACTCTGACTGCGATTTAGCTACTACTTGAAATTGCATATGGGCAAACCCTTCACCAGTAAAGTTAGCACCTGATCCAAAATATGTTCCCGGTTTGTCAGCTTGCAGCCATAGTTTCATAGCCATCCCCGGCATTGTGTATGCCTGTCCGCCTAACTGTGGCACCCAAAACGAGTTCATAGGGGCATCAGCCGTTAATACGAAATGAACAGGTACTCCGGCAGGAATTTCGGCATAGTTAACAGTTGCAATATTCTGATCAGGATATTGGAATAGCCATTTCCAATCTAGGGAAGTAACTTGAATTGTAATCGGTTTAACATCGCTTGCAGGTGGTTTTTGTAACGCATAGGTTGTCTTCGCTGTATAAAAACCAAGAATGCCAATAATAACAATTGGTATACCCCACCATACAATTTCAAGTATTTTGCTGTCATCCCAATTTGGTGTATACGGAGCTTTGTTACCAGGCTTGTCTCTATAGCGGTACACGATATAGATAAAGATTGCTAAAACAGGTATGATGATTACGGCACAAAGAATCGTAGATAACATGATTAAATCATACTCCTGTTGCGCAACCGGGCCCTGCGGATTGAGGACAATATAGCGTTCATCACACCCGGATAATAATACGGCAGATATTACCGCCAATAGGGAAAGCCTAAAAAAATGAAAGAGCTTTCGGTTTTTCACTTGGTGCATCTCCTTTCAAAACACAGTTTTCAGTTTTGATATTTTTGTATGATTCCTCCTAGCAAGGTAATCATAGTGCTTAGAGGTTTAATTGGTCTGTGATGTATGTCACACTAAAATAGAGTTCATAAATTCTCTGTATTTTTGACATAAACCCTCCATTATTTTTTCACATTCTGGCCAAATCTCCCTATTGCCGAGCTCTTTATCAACCATTTCTTAATCTCAAGGTAATTTTGATACAAGTATTTTTATTAAGAGGCGTATCTTAAGGGGCGACCGAAGCTGTATCTTCATATATACGACACAGGTTTATATTAATTATTACTTTTAATATAAAAATAATATGATTATTAATAGTTATAAAGAAAACTCGCTGATTGGCGAGCCCTGCTCTTGGGCGAAGACAGAGGCGTAGTTGCACTTACACTGTACTCCTAAAATTTCTAACTACGTCGAATCACTTCTAGCTAGAAATTTATACTTTCCTACAGTGTAAAGAAAACTCGCTGATTGGCGAGCCCTGCTCTTGGGCGAAGACAGAGACGTAGCCCTACTTACACTGTACTCCTAAAATTTCTAACTACGTCGAATCACTTCTAGCTAGAAATTTATACTTTCCTACAGTGTAAAGAAAACTCGCTGATTGGCGAGCCCTGCTCTTGGGCGAAGACAGAGACGTAGCCCTACTTACACTGTACTCCTAAAATTTCTAACTACGTCGAATCACTTCTAGCTAGAAATTTATACTTTCCTACAGTGTAAAGAAAACTCGCTGATTGGCGAGCCCTGCTCTTGGGCGAAGACAGAGACGTAGCCCTACTTACACTGTACTCCTAAAATTTCTAACTACGTCGAATCACTTCTAGCTAGAAATTTATACTTTCCTACAGTGTAAAGAAAACTCGCTGATTGGCGAGCCCTGCTCTTGGGCGAAGACAGAGACGTAGCCCTACTTACACTGTACTCCTAAAATTTCTAACTACGTCGAATCACTTCTAGCTAGAAATTTATACTTTCCTACAGTGTAAAGAAAACTCGCTGATTGGCGAGTCCTGCTCTTGGGCGAAGACAGAGACGTAGCCCTACTTACACTGTATTCCTAAAATTTCCGACTACGTCGAATTCGCTTCTAGCTAGAAACTTATATTTTCTGGTGCAAAAAACTTTATAAGTTCCCATCACACCGGATCACTTCCTCAAAAACAACTCTTGAACCGAAGAGTGTTTACTTCAACGGACCAAGCACTCTATAATCAGTCAATTGAAGCAAGACAACTCTTCCGCTCTAACATTTAATTAATAAGCCGTCATAAGAAAATGGTTTTCGAAACTTCTCTAATGCCTGCTCTTCGGTTCCAATTGTTTTCTAACTTCTTCCATATTTGTATTGCTGTAAACTGCCGTTCCGCGCCCTCCAGTTTGGGCTAACAATTCCTTTACCTGCTTATAACTAAGACCGGACTGGGCATTGAGACGCTTCACTTCTTTTATATCCGTACCGACAATTGTATACTCGTTTCCCTGCTCCATTCATTATCTCTCCTTTCTTGTTATGTAGATATAGCTTTCCCTCTTCACAAGCGTAAATTGTATGCTTGTCTATAATTAAGGTGATTAGCGAATTCGCCTTAAACAAAAATACCTTAAGAGACATCCCTCAAGGTATTTACCAATTACAAATATAATGCATCACATGGTCGGCTGTCATACATCTGAAAATGATTCATTATATGTCAGTTGTGATAAGCTTTGCTCCCAATCCAATAAAAATAACTGCGGCTGTCATATTCATGTATTCACTAAAACGTGGATTTTGTAATAATCGGTCACGAAAACTTCCTGCAAAGTATCCTAATAAGCTAAATATAATCGCAGTTAAAACAATAAAAATCAATCCCAACATACACATCTGCAAGGGAACATTGGATAATTTATAGTTTATAAATTGAGGCAGAAAGGTGAGATAAAAAATCGCTACTTTTGGATTCAAAATATTCATTAATAATCCTCTGAGAAAAAGATCTTTTGACTCGTTGTTGCTTTCAGAATGAAGCTGAATCGCTTCTTTTCTATGTTTTATCGCTTGGAAAGCAAGATAAAACAAATAAATTGCTCCTAACGATTTAAAGATAGTAAATACTACCGCCGAAGTTTTAATAATAAGCGACAGACCGAGTGCTGCTGCTAAAGTGTGTACGATGTTTCCTAAACTTAATCCCATTGCGGTGACAATCCCAGCTTTTCTTCCATTGGTCATTCCTTGTGTAATCGTAAAAATCAGGTCTGGTCCAGGAATCACAATTAGGATAATGGATGTGCCGATAAATAATAATATTGTTGCTGCGTCAAACATTTAGAGAACTCCTTTCAATTTTCCTTTACAAATAAATATAAACCCTCCTGTAAGGGGAGGGTCAATCAGATTACTGGTATTTGTAATTCGGTAAGATAATCCTCTTTATTTTTTGAAATATAATGGTCAATTATCGTTCTTTCTATTGAGTCACCAATAATTTGCAGACCATTTTCTTTTATGTAATTTAATAAGATTCTGTAATACTCCGGGGAATCACTATGATTTCCCCTATAATAAATACAAGCATATTTCCCCTGTGGAAGGGTTGTTACAAATTCATTTCGGATGTCATCTTTATCCACTAAAATAAATATTGAGTTATATTCATCAAACTTTTCATTTTTTATCTGACGGCTAGCAATGGTTAGTCCTACTCCTCCAATAAATACAGAAGAATGCATGTTAGACATATTTTCTAGTCTCCGCAAGGAAATCTCCAGCTCTGGTTCTGAGCTGATTGTTTCTAATAACCGTGCTATTTTCCTTTCTTTAATATCCTTGATGATGGCAATCCCTAACTCTCGAATTCTCCTTGCATGCTGAATGTCTGCAATTCGACTTTGAAATCTGTTGTTGATTCTTTGTAATTCTCTAATTTTATTTTCCGTTAATTCTTTTTGTTTCTCTAACAATTCTAAAAAATCATCAATATTTCTATGTTCTAAATGTACTTTTATTTCTCCTAAAGAAAAGCCTAAATCCTTTAAATAGTTAATCGTGTTCAGTTGTTCAAATTGTTCCGTTGAATAGTATCTATATCCGTTATTTTCATCAATTTGAATCGGTTTCAACAACCCAATTTCATCATAATATCTCAGAGTTTTAATTGTAGTATTATGCAGTTTTGACATTTCTCCAATTGAAAATTTATTTTTAATTTTAGTCACCCTCAATTCTTAAGATCATATTTCTTATCTTAAGTGTGTCCTTATTTAATTTTACAAATATAGGTTAAAAATGATGCATATTTCATACATGTCAGTTTACCATAACCATTCATTATTAGAAGAGACGTTAATAAAAGGAGCATTCTTAATTTTAAAACTAAATCATACTCTACTGAGACGCTTAGCCTTATAAAACATGTTAATGTTTGTAAATACTAAATCAAAAGTGGTTATGATGACCGGAGGACAGTTGGTGTTACATATAATTAGTTCCTATATGACGCTAGTAGTTGCGTTCTTAACCATATTTGCAGCTTGGCGTTTCGGTAATTGGAGAGATTGGAGAAAATATTACCCGACTATACTATTTACAATAATTGTGAACTTTCTCATCACCATACTAACTTATAATCATTCGCTTTGGCATTTCGAAAAAACATTATTCATTCCCAATCATGTACTAGCTGATATTTTTATGAAATTTCTAAACTACCCCGCCATTGTCTTACTATATCTTTCACGATATCCTTACAACTCACGACTGCCCAGGCAGTTAACTTATCTTATCTCTTGGGTCGTAGTGTTTTCTTTAATTGAATGGATGTTTGTATGTACGAAGATAACAACTTATCACAACGGTTGGAATATTTGGTGGTCGATTGTTGTTTGGGTGTTTATGTTTATCGGGTTCCGTATCCATCACACCAGACCTCTGTGGGCATGGCTGCTTTGTTTTGTAGGCACTGCTTTTTTAGTCTTTTACTTCCATCTTCCAATTACTAAATTGAAGTAGTGAAAAGGATTAAGGCTTGCAATACTCTGCAAATACTTTGATTTTGATACGTTTACTCAAACACTAGTGAACACGAGAAAAGGACCTTCAAATGAAGGTCCAAAATACCGACTTGTTTCTTAAAAAAGCCTTGCTTCCGTTTTATCTAGTGTTCATAATCCATTTCACTTAAAGAGTCCATATGACTCGCAATCATTGCAATAATCGTGCTCGCCTCTTCTTTGCTGAAAACAAAATTCGTTTCATCCTCAATTAACTCGCGGTCAGATGTTATTAAACGATTTACACGGCGGAGTACTCCATCCCCTGTTTCCTCTACAATCCCAAATTGATACGTAATCTCTACATCATCTTCATGAGCGTAAGCAGTTACCTCAGGGGTTGTCCACCTCACGTCAATTTCCTCATACATCTCGGCATCTATTTCCTCGTACATATCCGTATCATCTAGGTCGTTTTCATCATCTTCCATAACCATATACTCATCTTCGTCTAGGTCTATATCCTCGCTTACATACTGATGAAAACTCTCATGAACAGCATCAACAATGTCTTCAATATCCTTGAAAATCGTTCTGGACGTTTGATCAAACTCTATGTCTAATGACTCCATATAGAATTCTTCATTATATGGATCGAAGAAAAGGGTGCAAAAATAGTCACGCTCGTTATCCTCCATCTCAACAAAAAACTCAATTCGCGGATGTTTGGCACCTCTGTCGATTGTCATATGACCAGCTTGATCGTACTTCTCACAAATGGATTCCAAATAATCTTGCAGCTCTCCAGTAACTCGGTCAAACCATTCTAACGACATATAGCATTCCTTCCTTTCAAAGTCATCGTTTTTATTATTTCCTGCTCTCTGCTCATAGGCACTTCCAATTTCATCTAGATAGTCCCTGAAAAAGTGCTTCCAATAACCTACACTTATGTTTTTAAGCAATAAACAAAAACTAATTTTGGTACTCAGACATGGGTTGCCATACATTTGTTAAGTACGATGGGGAGGGAAATACCTTGAACATTCGCGAAGGTTTAATTCCAACTGTATTAGGTACAGCGGTTTCTGCTACTGGTTATGCGCTGAAGCAAAATCGGAAAGTAAGCCCTATGGTCTCAAACACTGTATTTGGATTTGGACTCGCTCACGTTGTACTAGGGGTAATTGACCTTGTAGAGCATCGTCGTTAGCAAATAGGACGAGCATTACACAGGCTCGTCCTCCTTTGGATTCCTTAGATAATTTAAGAAAATTGCAATATACTGGTTCCCATTAAAAAATGGATCTTCTGTTTAATTTCTCGAGTAATCGCTTGAATATTAGGCAGCTGTGCATTTAGTAAAATCCCGATCACAGTGCCGCTGTGGGCGACAACCACACCTCCATTGTACTGCTGGGCCAGCTGCTCTAACTCATCAAAGTACGGCTTTGGTAATAACTGCTGATTGATACGTGCACTTATTGTCGCGGCTTCACAAAGATAAGCAAAGTTCCCGCTCCTTATTCCTTCGGTTACAAGCTCATATGCTTGTTGGAATTTCTTCTTGTGCTTCTTGCTATATTCTTTCTTATGTTGATTAAACTCTACTGTGTCAACACTCCCTCCTACATCAAAACCGATCAGAATAAAGGGAGGGAGCGAAGCAAATGCTTCAATTAACTGCCCATTTAAGTAATCATAAGCAACTACACCTTCATACATCACGCCATCCGTAGGCTCGATTTCCGCAGCTATGCGTGAAATAAGTTCCTCTGTTACAGGAAGGGAATAACTATCGGATACCGCTCGCACTGCTGCGATAATATCAGCAGAACTGCTAGCCATTCCTTTTCCGATTGGAATATTGGAGCGAATGTGCAAATATCCCCCTATCTTGATACCAAAGGTTTTTAAAAGTTTTTCACACGCCATTCTTGCCTTTTGTCTGCCCCATACAGTCACAATATCAGTGGCATTCCGATCTGGCACAAATAAAGCACTGCTTTTTAACTCCTTAACTGGCAGTGTAATTAAAAAAGGGCGTTCCTCTATCACGCCTTGCACAAGCTCGCCAAATGTTCCACTGCAACTTCCACTCCCTATCTTCATATCACTAAACCTCTATTCCTTCTTTTCCACTCAGATTACAAATAGTACGCCAATCACACATAAAACAGCGACACATATTGTTGCCGCTATATTCATAATCCTAACAGTCAGGATAATATCTTGCTTTTGTATCAATCTAAGAGGCTCCCCCATTTTTGCTCGATGGGATGGGATTCCTTGATAAAAGTTTGTACCTCCAAGCTGAATGCCAAGCGCTCCTGCAACAGCCGCCTCTGGAATCCCGCTATTTGGACTTGGATGAAGTTTCGCATCCCGACGAATCGCTGTCCATGCGCGCCGCACATTTAACCTCATAAAGAAACAGGTTACCATAATGAGTACACCTGTTAAACGAGCAGGTATATAATTCATCACATCATCCATTCTCGCCGAAGCCCAGCCAAGGTTACGATATGCTTCATTTTTATATCCGACCATAGAATCGAGCGTGTTTACAGCTCTGTATGCCATCGCAAGAGGCGCTCCACCAATGAGTGCGAAAAATAACGGAGAAATAATAGCATCTACAATATTTTCGGCCACTGTTTCTACAGCACCGCGTGAAATTTCACTTTCATCCAAATCAGCTGTGTCTCGTCCAACAATCATCCCCAAGCTATGCCGCGCTTTTTGGAAATCACCATTTTGCAAATGACGATAAACTTCCATTGCCGCATCTCCCAGCCCCTTCACAGCAATCGTCGTAGACACGATCCAAACCTCTGCCGCAAACCCAAGCCAACCGCTCCATAGACGGAGAATGTCGAGTAATAATGTAACGACAAAAAAAGCTCCTCCACCAATAAGAAGGGGGAACAAAATTCCAGCTAATTTGAGCATTCGTTCTTGTACAACCAGCCTTCTTATAATCTTTTCTAATAGGGCTATACACTTCCCAATCATAATAACTGGGTGAGGAAGCACACGTGGATCTCCAATAAGACGGTCCACAATATACGCAAGCCCAATACATATACAATTTGTAAACACTCTCTATCCCCTTCCTAAGTTATGCACTGTCTCATAAAGTGCATCATATACGAGACGACCGATTGCATTTCCGATTGTAGTAGCAGTTCCAGCAAACTGATGGACTGGGTACTCCTGTCTGTTTTGACTAACAGCTATCACAACCGCATCAGTTGTCGTGCCCGTTGCAAACTCGCCTGATTCATCCCTAACATGTAAATCCTGCAGCGCAGCAGCCTTTGCTTCTGTCGCTGTAATGATTGCATTTACCATCGCAGAGGGAGTTAAACAGCTGTCGATAAATAAAAATGTATTAATCGTCCCGCATTGATATGCCGGAAACGTTCGCCTCCGTTTCCCTGCTCTAGCACGGTTTCCAATCCCTGCTGTGACGCAGCAAACCATCCGAAATCCGTCTCCGCTCTCCTCCTGCACAGAAGCAAGATCAATTCTCGCTGCTGTTTGCAATGCCACTGCTTCCTCCGGATTATATCCCCATTCTTCTACTTGCTGCCCCATATGCCCGATTGGGTCAACAGCGCTATAATCAAGCGGAACTTGCCAGTTTATAAAATGGCTTGCTTGTCCGAAGCCCCCTCTATGTACTGCACTGCTAATTGTTTCTAATAAAAATGGAAAAGGAATCAACAAATGATCCCCTTTTTTGTATATATATAATTCCGGCCACACACTTGAAGTATAGTAATTATTATGTTGAAACGGCTGCACCTGTTGTCCTCCATCATTCATTCCATGTCATTCTATCTATTATGGCACAGGAATTGCCGTCACGTCCAAGCTTTATTACAAGACTACTGCCATGTTTGACTCCTTCTGCATTCCAAAATTCCTGCAGATCTCTCAAAATCCATTTCGCCAAAACCCAGCGGATTGGTCCTCCATGGCTCATAACGAGAATGGTTTCATCGTCCTTCTCATGAAGCAATATATGGGACAACCAAGTATCGACTCGATTCCCGAGTTGCTGCAATGTTTCACCGTGTGGAGGAGCAATCTGAAAGGGATTTTGTATCCATTCTTGCAATAATTCCCGTTCGCGAATGCTATCGTATGTTTCACATTCCCAATCTCCAAAGTGCAGCTCGCGTAACGCATGTATAGAAACAGGCTGCAGCTGCAAGTAACTTCCGATAATTTCTGCGCTTTCCCTTGTCCTAGACAGGTCACTGCAGTAAATACGAGTGATTTCCTTACCGTACACCTGTCTGACATGCTTCGCCAAACGATGGATTTGCTGACGGCCTGTTTCATTTAAACGTGCATCAAAATGGCCAAGATAGCGACGGGCTGCATTTTCATCAGTTTCTCCATGTCTCGCAAATATGATTTTCATGAAAATAACCTCCATATCGCAATAGCAAGAAAAAGAGATGTTACTTCACACCACTCGACGATGGCTCCGTAGCAATCTCCCGTGAGCACCTGCAATCTCCGATAAATACTCGCCGTAAATCCGCTGCCAAGTACGATGGTGCTTAGAAATAACAGAATTCCTTTTGCGCCTAGCATGACATAGGTAATACCTGCAATCCATACGAAATGAAACAAAAGAATGGGCAGCGTAATCGCCTCTCGCAATCCTGCTCCTAAACCGCCTTCCTTGCGATATGACCAAAGTTTAATCGCACCAATGAGAAACAATCGCGCATATAACGGAGAAACAATCAAAACAAAAAAAAGATTCTCCTGAAAAAGGTCATGCGCAGCTATAAATTTTCCGCCAATCAAACAAATAGCGGCAATGACCCCCATTGCACCGACGCGGCTATCCTTCATAATTTCAAGCATCCGCTCTTTGCTTCGATTGCTACCAAGCCCATCCGCTAAATCCATCCATCCATCTATATGCAGTCCCCCAGTAATCCAAATCCACGTAAGTATAATAAAAAAGACCGAAACAGAAGGGGAAAATACTTGCTTTAACACCATTGCTTCAGCATATAACAAGCCTCCAATGATCAAACCGATGAACGGAAAATGAATAGAACTCCGCTTCCAGTCCCGATCCGTCACACTTATATAAGGAACAGGGATTCTTGTTAAAAACATAAGTGCGCTTAAAAATGCCTTCATCCTTTTAACCTCAATGGAATACCCGATAATACAGCATACACCTCATCTGCCTGCTCTGCGGCCAACTGATTGACTTCCCCAAGCAGATCTTGAAACAAACGTCCTAGCGGTGACATTGCAACCCCGCCTAGTCCAACCTCACTCGATACTGCAATAATATGCTGATTGGACTGCTTTATACATTTCAGCCATTCCCGAACTTCCTCTCGTATACATTCTCTATGGAATGGCTGCTTATATTCTGATTCAGGGATTTGCATGCAGCGATTGGCGAGCCAAGTTGATAAACAATCTACTAAAACTACATGATACCCAGAAAAAATATTGTTCGGAATGATTAGACTATCCGTGTCTTCCCATACCCCCCAATGCTTAGGGCGTCGCTCTTTATGCGCATCGATACGACTCTTCATTTCCTCGTCTGTTACTACCCCGAATGCCGCATAGAGAACAGAATCTGATTGCATAGCAGCAAGCTGCTCAGCAAATGCACTTTTTCCACAGCGCACGCCCCCTGTAATCAAGACGAAGCTCATATATTGTTCCCCCTACAAAATTTCTTTCAAAACGTGCAAAAGCTGATCATTTTCTTCCTTCGTACGAACAGCAATCCGAAAATCATCCACTGTTAAACCGGGATACATGGCGCAAGACCGGATTAAGACCCCTCTTCTTCCCATATCCCACTGCACATCAGCGGCGGTTCTTCCATTTTGAAGACGCACTAGCAAAAAATTTGCTTGTCCTGGAAATACAAATAACCCCAGCTCCTCAAGCTGTTGTTTCAAATACTCCCTTTGCTTACGTACAAGCCCAATCGTTTTTTCTTCGTATCCATGCTCTTCTAAGCAAGCTTCACCAGCCACAAGGGCTAATTGATTCACACTCCACGTCACTTGTTTGCTCTTCATTTGCCCGATTAGCTCCGGGTGCGCGATTGCATAACCGAGCCTAAGTCCAGGAATGGCATAAAACTTTGTCATAGAGCGAACGAGAATCACATGCCTGTGCATATTTAAATTCGGCAGCAACGTGACTTGTTCACTGCGGGGCAGAAAATCAAGAAATGCCTCATCCACAACCAAGTATGTATTTGTTTTCGCTGCCTGCTCAGCGATTTGAGTCAGCTCTTCCTTCGTATATACAACACCGGTCGGATTGTTCGGATGGCCAATAAATACAAGATCAGCTTCACTAAGCAGCTGAAATAAATCAGGTAAATGAGGCTGATAATGACGCTCCCATCTCCCCTCACACGAAACAACCTGTGCACCAAATGCCGTTGCCAGCTGGGCATATTCAGAAAAACATGGATTTACAATTCCAACCTTTTTCGGCTGCAGGGCAAGAAGAATAACAGCCATGCATTCTGCAGCACCGTTGCCAATTACAAGATGTTCAGATGAAATATGCAGCTTCTCAGCAAGCTTCTCTTTTAGCAGCCTTTGAGATGGATCTGGATAGTGTACAATTGCTGAAAGCTGGTCGCGCAGCAGCTCCATCACCCGCGGCGGTGGTCCAAGCGGATTAATGTTTGCACTAAAATCAAGAAACGCCCTATCTTCCAGCCCGAATACGCTTGCTGCGGTAAGCATATCTCCGCCATGTCCATGAGCTTCAATCCAGGCCACTAAAATTCAATCCCTTTCACAGCCGGAACACCTTCATCATAGTAGTGCTTAATCGGCTTCATTTCTGTTACTAGGTCGGCAATTTCCACAATTTCATCCTTAGCAGAGCGTCCCGTTATCACAAGGTGCATAGAGGCCGGGCGAGTTTGAATGAGATGCATTACCTCCGCCAACGGGAGCACGTCTTCGACTGGAAATCCTGTAATCGCAAGGGCATTGTTTAATTCATCTAAAATTACAACATCATACACACCTGAAAAAACTTTTTCCTTCGTAAACTCCCACGCCTGCCGCAATGCCTCCCGATGCTCCTCAGGTGTTTTTGTCCAAGTAAAACCAATCCCTGTTTGATGCATCTCGATACCAATTTGCTGAAACATCTTTTTTTCACCAGACATCCTGTCAGGAGATTTAATGAATTGAATCATTAATACCCGCTTTCCTTGTCCGGTTGCACGAATAGCAAGTCCAAGAGCCGCAGTTGTTTTGCCTTTTCCATCGCCTGTATATATAAGCGTCAGCCCACGTTGCTTTTGAGCCCCCATTTTTCCTCCCCCTTATACATGCACCAGATTTCCCTCACAAAGGAGGCTTGTGCAAATGCTTTCCTAATTTTTTATTGCTGCTTCCTCAAGAGCATCTATAAACAAATCGCCGGTATTTGCACAGCCTTCTTTAAACCATTGTAATCTTGGTCTTAGCTTCACAACGTCCCCCACAAGAACAATAGCAGGATGCGTGATCTGCGCAGCTTCCGCTTTACTCTCAATTGTCTCCAGTGTCCCTGTGACAGTCCTTTGTTTTTCCGTTGTTCCCCATTCAATGAGCGCAGCCCCTGTATCTGGACGTTTACCATGTTCAATTAACTTTCGACAAATATACTTTAAATTGCCGACTCCCATATAAAAGGCGATGGTATCGATTCCCTGCGCAAGAGCTGCCCAATTAATATAGTCTTCTCCCTTTTCAGACCGACCGTGTCCCGTTACAATCGCGAAGGAGGAAGCATAATCTCGATGTGTAACAGGAATACCAGCATACGCAGGGGCTGCAATTCCTGACGTAATCCCAGGGACAATTTCATATGGAATCCCTTCCTGCACCAATACCTCCGCTTCTTCGCCAACACGTCCGAACACACATGGATCTCCGCCCTTCAAACGTGTAACAGCCTTCCCCTCCAATGCCTTTTCGACAAGTAATTGATTGATTTTCTCCTGCACAACCTCGTGCTTTCCTGGCATCTTGCCGCAAAAAATCAACTCTGCATCCTTCTTTGCATACTGTAAAAGCTTTTCATTGCTTAGTCTGTCATATAAGATGACATCAGCTTTTTGAATACATTCCATCCCATACACTGTAATAAGCTTAGGATCGCCAGGTCCCGCTCCGACAAGATATACCATACCTTTTTCCACTATATATCACCGCTCTTTATCTTTATTTTCGATTGGATACCCCTGCTGAATCAAATGTTGCCATCTCTTTAAGCATGAGAGATGCCGACTGCAGAATAGGAAACGCAACAGCCGCACCACTGGCTTCTCCTAGGCGAAATCCTAAGTCTAAAATCGGCTTTTTTCCCAGCAAATGTACCGCTGTTTCATGTCCAATTTCAGCAGAACGATGTCCAATCACCATATAATCCACTGCATCCGGACACATTTCCTTTGCTAATAAAGCAGCTGTCGTACAAATAAAACCATCAATCAAAATCGGAACACGATGCGTTGCCGCCGCCAGTATCGCACCTGTGATAGCAGCAATTTCTAGTCCTCCAAGCTTCGCGAGTATATCGATTGGATCATTTCGGTCCGGCTTTCGCGCTTCAATTGCTCGTTGAATAACCTTCTGTTTATGAGCAATCGTCTCTTGACCAATGCCTGTCCCGCGACCAACCAGGTCGGCAACATCCTTTCCGCTTAGTACAGCCACAATCGCACTACTTGCCGTCGTGTTTCCAATCCCCATCTCCCCTAAAATGAGGCATTTAGCGCCACGATGAATCATCGCTTCTCCGCGTTCATACCCGATATGAAGTGCCTGCTTTGCTTCTTCACGTGCCATCGCATCTATTTCACAAAAATTCCTAGTTCCATATCGTACCTTTTTATGAACAATACCGTCAGCAGCTATATCTGCAGCAACTCCAACATCTACAACTTCAAGCATCGCACCGATTTGTCTGCTGAACACATTGATAGCCGCACCACCGTTTACAAAGTTCATTACCATCTGCGCAGTCACCTCTTGTGGAAAAGCAGAAACACCTTCTTTTACAACACCATGATCTGCAGCAAATATAATAACTCCCGGGGGCGTAACAAGAGGGAAATCCTCGCCTGTTATTTCAGCAAGTTGCACTGCTAGTTCTTCTAATCTGCCAAGGCTTCCCTGGGGCTTTGTTAATGTGTCAATATAAGCCCTCGCACGGCAGCCCTTTTCCTTATCTACAGGTTGGATGTGAGCTGTAACGTTCATTGTACTTCTATCCCCCTTCTTTGAAATTCCTCCATTTTTTGTTCAATCACATCGATTTGAACATGGTTTCTGACATGTTCAGCTAATCGGTCAAACGCTTCTTCGCGCAGCCTATTAAACGAAACACGGTCATGTATCGGCGATAAACCTTTTTTCTCGCGAATACGGTTTAACAGCAGTTCACGAAATGCATCATTATGAAATATGCCATGAAAATATGTACCTATTACTTGTTCATCAGGACTTTTACAGCCTTCCTTGCCATTTTCTGTTTGAATAAGAGCTTCAAACATATCATGGACTTCCGACTCTCCCATATGAATCTCATAGCCTGTTACACTTATATCTTTATTGAAAAGCTTCAAGATACCTTCTGATAATACAGTTGTTTTTTCTTGCGTAATAGTTGTCGAGAGAGGCAGCAATCCCAGACCTTTTGTGTATAATTCCGGTGATTCTACAGCAAACGGATCATGAATATGCTGTCCTAGCATTTGATACCCGCCGCAAATACCGAAGATTAGAGATTTCCCTCTATCATATAAGGATACTACCTTATCCGCGATTCCGCTCTCTTGCATAAACAAAAAGTCCTCGATTGTATTTTTGCTCCCCGGCAAAATGATAAGATCGGGTTCTCCTAGTTGATCTGCTCTTGTTACAAAGCGAACATCACAATCCGACTCTACAAAAAACGGGTCAATATCCGTGAAATTTGAGATTTTCGGATATTGAATGACTACAATATCCAGCTCCTTATCAGTATTACGCAGCGCTGTATATTGATGTAAAATAACCGAATCCTCTGCATCTATATTTAAATGATGCAAATATGGAACAACACCAAGTACCGGCTTCCCTGTATATGCCTCAAACCACTTAAGTCCTGGCTCTAACAGACTCATATCTCCCCGGAATTTATTGATAATGACGCCGATGACACGGTCACGATCTTGCGGCTCAAGCAGTTGAAGTGTTCCTACTAAACTGGCAAAAACCCCTCCCTTTTCGATATCCCCAATTAACACAACAGGAGCGTTCGCCATGCGAGCAATGCGCATATTTACCATTTCTCTATCATTCAAATTGACTTCTGCAGGACTGCCTGCACCTTCAATCACTATTCTCTCGTAAGAATGAGAAAGAACTGACAGAGATTCCTGAATAAGCTGTAGTCCAGTTTCAAAAAATTCCGATCTATAACTAGTAGCTTTCATGTTTTTATAAGGCTTTCCATGTACAACAATCTGTGATTCATTATCACGGGTCGGTTTAATTAAAATCGGATTCATATACGTCGTTGCCATAATTCCAGCTGCTTCAGCCTGCACGCCCTGCGCTCTTCCAATTTCTTTTCCATCTACCGTTATATAGGAATTCAAGGCCATATTTTGTGATTTAAACGGAACGGTTTTAAATCCATCCTGATAAAAAATGCGGCAAAATGCTGTGACAATTGCACTTTTTCCCGCATCCGAATGCGTTCCTTGAAACATAACCGGAAGGGCTTTACTCATAGTTTATCTCCTTACATTGCCGAATCCAGCTTTCAACCATTTGCGGACAGGATCCGAAATGAAAATGCGTATATCCCGCAATTAGATTCTCCTTCATATACCCTTCCCTCTTCTTACCGCGCATTCCCTTTGTTTCATATGCATATGGAATCTCTCCTTTTGGCTGAAACACAGAGTAGTGAAACTCATGCCCTTTGGCATTCACACCTTGCTCAAGTAAAAAGTTTCCTTCTGCTCCTGTAATTTCACGATACCCAAGAGCAGCTAATTTATTTTGCATTTTCACACTTCCGGGAATTATACCGACCATTTCATGTTTTCTGCCGTTTGTTTCCTCAATGGCTTCTGTTAAAAACATAAAACCGCCGCATTCGGCTAAAGTGGGAAGACCATTTTCGATCGCTATCCGTATCGACTGCTTCACTGCCTCTTGTCCTGCTAACTCCTCTGCAAACTCTTCTGGAAACCCACCCCCAATATACAAGCCATGTATATTGGAAGGAAGAACATCTCCCTTAAGCGGTGAAAATTCCACCAACTCTGCTCCATATGATTGCAAGAGTTCCAGATTTTCCTTATAGTAGAAATTAAAGGATGCATCCTTTGCAATCGCAATACGTACGCTGTTGCTTTTGGTTTCCCCTCTTTGAAATTGCGAATGTGAAACAGACAACTGAGGTGCTTTCGCTAGTTCATATAGCTTTTCTATATCAATTGTTTCTAATACGAGATCTCCTAATCGTTGAAAAAATGAATCTAGTTCCCCGCGTTCGATCGATGGAACAAGTCCGAGATGCCGCTCTGGAATTGCAAGCTCTTCATCCCTTTTTAAATAACCGACAACTGGAATGCCGCATTCCTGCTCAATTGCTGCTTGGACCAGTCGAAAATGCCCCTCGCTGCCAACGCGATTTGCAATAACCCCAACAATATTTGGTCCTTCTGCAAAGCATTGAAACCCCTTCACAATTGCAGCAGCACTACGCGCCATACTGGCACAATTCACAACAAGGATAACCGGGCTTTTCGTAATCATGCTAATTTCCGCTGTTGTTCCCGCATTGCTCGTTGGGCTTTTTCCATCAAAAAACCCCATTACTCCCTCAATAATAGAAACATCTGCTCCTTCACTGCCTCTTTGTACAATTTCTTGTACCATTTCATGTGATAACATCCAACTATCCACATTCCGGGACGGCCTTCCAGTCACAGCGGTATGGTAGGTAGGATCAATATAGTCTGGTCCACATTTAAATCCTTGTACTGTGAAACCCTTTTTTTGAAATGCTGCCATAAGCCCGATTGTAAGCGTCGTTTTTCCGACGCCGCTCCCGGTTCCTGCAATTACAAGTCTGCGATGTTCCATACGCTCTCTCCTCCCTCCGCTTAATGTGGCACTACCGCAACAGAAATCGTAACATTTCCTGATTTCTTCTTCACAAGCTCAAGCTTTTCCGCTCCGCTATATAAAAGAGCAGCCGGTTCACTAACACCATACGCCCCTGTATATTGAAACACTGTTTGTGAGGGCTGCTGCATTGGAACAGCATTTAATTGTTCAGGAGAGTAGTAGATAAACTCCCAGCCGTATTTCTTTACAACAGCCAGCAGCCCCTGCTCATCCTTCTTCAAATCGATTGTACAAATAGCTTTTACGCTTTTCATAGAAAAATTTAGTTCGTCTAGCGTTGTCTGAATGACTTCCTCAATTTCCTCCGATGATGTACCGCGATTACAACCCATTCCGAGGACAATGACCTTTGGTCGATATAATACGCCATTATGTAAAATTTGGGATTCTTCGTTTGATAGATTTCGATGTGTGACAACCAGTGCAGCAGCTGGAGCTTGAGCAAGCGCCTCATCAATTGAGGAATACGTGCGAATATGTGTCGGCAAAGATCTATCATACTGCCACCATGACTTCTCACCTGATTCCTGCACAACAGCAACAGCTTCCTCATTGACAACCGCAGCACTAACAGGAGTCAGTTTTTCAGCTGATTCCCACGTCCAGCCAAATCGTTTCCCAAATAAATCAACCGCAATCGTTTGCTGTACATCAGAGGCTGTTGTTACAACAGGACGCGCTCCTAATATAGCTGCAACTTCCTTCGTCAACTCATTTGCTCCACCTATATGTCCGGACAATACGCTAATCACGTGCTCAGCTTTATCATCAATCACCACTACAGCAGGGTCTGTCTTTTTATCTTGCAGGAGAGGTGCAATCATCCGAACAACTGCGCCAAGGGAAATAATAATAATAAGTCCCTTATAGGATTTGAATAGAGATGGCAGCAACAATCGCACACTTCCGGTGAACAGTTGAATCCCCTTCTCCTGTTCATCACCTTGCTCAAACTTGCTCATATAATACAAATCCGCATTTTGGAAAGAACGTTCGAGCTCTCTTGCAACTTGTACCCCATGTTTTGTAATAGCAACAATCGCATAGTCACCGCGCTGCTGAACGTCAGACAGCTGTCCTTCCTGCAAAGTGATAATCACCCCTTCACCCCCCGGCGGAATCCGTGTGTAAATGTTTGATCATACAGTTTAGAACGGTAGTTTTTATCATGAATATTTTCATCAAGCGCCCAGCCAGCTAGAATCATCGCTTGCTTACGAATACCGTTTTGACGCATTGCTTCATCTAAATTCTCAATTGTCGTACGAACAATTTTTTGATCAGGCCATGTTGCCTTATAGACAACCGCAACAGGTGTACTTGGAGCCCAGCCCGCATCTATTAGCTCTTTTACGACCTTTTTTGTTAAGGTAGCACTTAGGAAAAGAGCAATCGTACAATGGTGCTTTGCCAAATCCTTTAACTTCTCAAATTCTGGAACCGGTGTGCGTCCCTCAGCTCTTGTCAAAATAACCGTTTGCGTTAAATCTGGAATCGTCAGCTCTGCCTGTGCCGCTGCCGCTGCCGCAAATACAGAGCTTACGCCTGGTACAATTTCAACCTCAATACCCTGCTGTTTTAATAAAACCATTTGCTCCATAATAGCTCCATACACAGCTGGATCTCCTGTATGTACACGTACAACTTTCTTCCCTTGGCGAATTCGGTCGACCATAATGTCTACCATCTCTTCTAAATGCATCCCGGCAGTTTTTAATATCTCTGCGCTTTCCTTTGATTTTTGAATTAATGCTTCGCTCACAAGGGAATCTGCATACAAAACAACGTCTGCTTCTTCTAGCAGCTTTAATCCTTTTACGGTAATTAAATCCGGATCTCCCGGACCAGCGCCAATAATATAAAGCTTCATTTTCTCACCACCATTAATGTTAAATATTCTAACTCTGCTCCTTGCAACTCATCTGCTTTCCAAATAATTTCTTCATCTGATGTGACCTTTGTTACAACGGATGCTTTTGACAGCAAGTTTAGCTCCTTGAGCACAGCAAGCATTAAGTCGATGACCTTTGCAACCTTAATAAAAATCACACAATCATGCTCCTCAATCGCTCGCTTCATCGCATCGTAGTCATCACGAGCTGGAATAATAGCGACATGATCATCGCCGTCCGCCAGTGGCAGTCCGAGCCTAGAAGCCGCCCCGTTCATGGATGAAATTCCTGGCACAACCTCAATGGCTGCTGCTGGATGACGCTCCTGCATGAGACGCATCATATGAATGAAAGTACTATATAAAAGAGGATCTCCTTCTGTCACAAATGCAACATCCTTCCCCTCTTGCAACCTTTCCCAAACACTCTCAACCGTTTCGCTCCATTTTTGTTCCAAGATGACAGGATCCTTTGTCATCGGAAACACAAGCCCGAGCATTTCCTTCTCTCCTGGCTGTACGTATACATCAATAATTTTTTGAGCGTAGCTTTTACTTCCTTTTTGCTTTTTTGGATATGCAATGACATGGGATTCCTTTAATTTCCGAAATGCCTTTACTGTTAATAATTCTGGATCTCCCGGACCAACACCGAGACCATATAATGTACCGAGCATAGTTATTCTCCTTCTTTATGCTTTGCAGCAATAATATAAATGGGATTGAGCGCATCAAAGCGCGTTAGATTCAAAATTGGCTTACTTCTTGAAACTTGCGCAAGTGTAATATCTGTTTGAAACCCGAGCTTTTTAAAAATTGCTGCTGCCTCCGCTAAATTTTCAATCGTTACTGCATTTAAAACAATCGTTCCATTCACTCTTAGCCGACTGCAGCAAATAGAGAGAATATCCTCCATCCCTCCTGCCGTACCGCCAATGAAAACTGCATCAGGATCTGGAAATTCCTCGAGCCGCTCCGGCGCTTTACCATGAACGGCTATAAAATCCGTGCGAAATTTCTTCATATTTGCTAAGCAATTTTCTAAATCCGCTTCATTTTTTTCAATGGCAAATATCTGGCCTTCACAGGCAATTTTTGCTGCTTCAATCGCCATAGATCCAGTACATGTACCAATATCCCAAACAATGCTGTTTTCCTTTAATCGCATTGCACTCAAGCTCAAAGTCCGAATTTCTTTCTTTGTAATTAAGCCCTTATCCGGTTTCCGCTGAGCAAATTCTTCATCCTCAATGCCAATTGACCATGATGGGCCCTCTGCTGTTTTTTTCAATATGACAACATTCAATGGAGAAAACTCTTCCTTCTCCATTTCTTCAAGAGAAAACCAACGGCACCGCTCCTGCTCCCCGCCAAGATTTTCTCCAACAAATGCCTTATATTCTGTCATTCCAAATGACAACAAATATGATGCAATCCGATTTGGAGAATGTTCTGCATCAGTTAAGAGCGCAATTTTCTCTTTGCCATCAATTTTTTGCGCCAACCCTTTCATGCTTCTTCCGTGTACACTCGTTACATACGCATCGTGCCACCGTTCTCCTATTTTCGCAAATGCAAGTTGAATAGAGCTTACATACGGATATACCTCAATCTCCAACTCTCGCGCTAAATAACTGCCAATGCCATAGAATAGAGGATCTCCTGATGCTAATACGACAGCTTCTCTCTTTTCCTCCTTCAAACGCTCAACAAGAGCGGAAAGCTTTCCCTCGATTACAACCTTTTCTCCTTCGTAATCCGGAAAAAACGCAAGTTGGCGTTTTCCTCCTACTAGCACTTCGCTCTCCTGAATCCATGTTTCATACATCGGCAGCAAACTTTGAATTCCATCGTCACCGATTCCAATCAATTTCAATCCCATCTGCTCTGCACCGCCTTTCCTAAAAATTCCCCCTTCATTGTATATAAAGAGGTATCTACTTCTGCGCCTCCGCCTATTTCCTCTAAAGCTGCATGACAGCAATACGTACAAAGCGTTTCGAAAAACTTCAGGTTTCCTTGCGCTTGCATCATTTCTCCAACATGTGAAGCAGTGTTCGCTTGCCGAACATTCTCTACTAATTCGTCAGAAGCGCCTGACTCCCTCGCCATCTGGGCTAAAAACGAAAAATCAACAGGCGCACTTTTCGAATGTACCATCATAATGCCTTGTGCAACCTTTGAAAACTTCCCCATCATTCCGACCATGGAAATCTTCTTCACACCCTGCTTTTTACATTGCTTTAACGTAAATCCTACGAAATCTCCCATCTCAATAAACGCTTCCTCTGGTAAAGAAGGAAATTGCTTCATCGCGCACTTTTCACTTCTTCCGCCGGTTGTAATCACAACATGCTCACAGCCGCTCGCCCGTGCTACGCGAATAGCCTGCACAATGCTTGCCTTATAAGCAGCTGTAGAGAAGGGAACAACAATGCCGCGTGTTCCTAAAATAGAAATACCGCCAAGTATGCCAAGGCGTCCATTTAATGTTTTTTTTGCGATTTCTTCGCCATCTGGCACAGAAATGATAATTTGTATTCCTTTGTCTACATGATAATGCCGTAACACTTCTTCTGCCGCTTCATGTATCATTTGACGCGGCACGGGATTAATGGCCGCTTCCCCAACAGCAACAGGAAGCCCCTCCTTCGTGACGCGCCCGACACCAATTCCACCATCTAGCACAATACCGCTTTGCTCCTGCCATGTAACAGTTGCAAGAATGGCGGCTCCGTGCGTAGCATCCGGATCATCACCGCCATCCTTTATCACTTTTGCCGTTACAGAGCCGCCAGTGGTATCACAGCTTTCAATCGAAAAGGTTGCAAACCTGCCAACAGGTAAATAAATGGTAGACTCTGTTTGTATTTCTCCAGTAATTAGCG
The DNA here is from genome assembly GCF_004138295.1 of Ectobacillus funiculus. Lineage (GTDB taxonomy): Bacteria > Bacillota > Bacilli > Bacillales > Bacillaceae_G > Ectobacillus > Ectobacillus funiculus. The sequence goes on from NZ_SCFM01000004.1 coordinate 303,212, forward strand.
CAGTCAGCGCAGCCTTTGTGGCAGCAGTAGCACATGCACCTGTCGTATACCCTTCCCTCAGCTTGGTTTCCTTTTCCATTTGTTACACCCGATCTGCAAGAATAGAAATCGCATTTAACGCTGCAACTGTAACGGTACTGCCGCCCTTCCTTCCGATATTGGTGATAAACGGAACGTCGAGCTTGGCTAGTTCCTCCTTAGACTCGGCAGCTGATACAAACCCTACAGGCATTCCAATGATTAATCCAGGCTTTGCTTCCCCTTCCTTAATCAAACGGATTAATTCTAACAATGCAGTCGGTGCATTTCCAATTGCATAAATGCCGCCATCAGCTTCTTTAATTGCTTTTCGCATAGAAATAATCGCACGTGTTGTATTTAAGCGCTTTGCTTCCTTCATAACATCTGGATCAGAAATATAAACCTTAATTTCTCCACCATATTTCTCAATTCTTGTTTTATTTGCACCGCTTTGAATCATTTGCACATCTGCTACAACCTTTTTTCCGCTCCGAATCGCCTGTATACCTGCTTCAATCGCCTTTGGATGAAATAGCATGCTTTTCCCTAATTCAAAATCAGCGGAAGCGTGAATAACACGCTGCGCAACACGATATTGCTCAGGCGTAAAGGGATGTTCTCCAATTTCCTCATCAATCATTTGAAAGCTTTTTTCTTCAATTTGCTCCGGCTGTACAGTAAGAGGCTTAAATTCTGTTAAAAAATCCATCTATCCTCACTCCTTCTTTTATTCTCATAGGCTAGCTTTTTGTAAAGCTTGTATAACATCTGAAAACTCAGAATACACCGTTCCGTAATCAATTACTGGACGTCCAATTAAAATAATATCGATTCCCAGTTCCTTTGCTGCTTCCACCTTTTCGTCAACCGAACCAACACGTCCACTTTCCTTCGTAACCATAACGGTTACGCCATATTGCCTATAAAGTGCCTTATCAAATTCCTTCGTAAACGGTCCTTGAATGGCAACAATATTTTTTTGAGGAAGTCCGAGCCGTTCACATTTTTCCATATTGTCAACACGTGGAAGCATACGGGCAATCAATCTCGTATCCGGCACTTCTAGCAATCTCTTCGTAAAAATATCAAGTGTCTTGCTGCCGGTTGTTAGCATAATAACGCCTTTTTTCTTTGCTGCTACTTCAGCTGCCTCCTCGTAGCTATCTACGACCGTCATGTTTTCGTATGCGAATGTTTGAGAATCACGTTCGTAACGGATATAAGGCACTCCGCACTGCTTTGCGGCATCTATTGCATTTTTAGAAGCTTCTTCCGCAAATGGATGACTTGCATCTACCACAACAGAAAATTCATTTTCACAAATAAAGCTTGCCATTTCTTCGCTAGTTAAACGTCCCGTACGTACATTCAATCCTGAGTTACGTAGCTCCAAGGCTGCATTTTCCGTTACCACTGTCGCAAGGACATCGTAACCAGTCTGCTGAATTTCTAAAGCAAGCGCACGGGCATCACTTGTTCCTGCTAGCAAAAATATCTTCATCGCACTCCCGCCTTTTCATCCGCATCATGATGGTGGTCGTGGTCGTGGTCGTGGTCATGATGATGGTGATGATCGTGATCATGATGGTGATGATCGTGATCATGATGGTGATGATCATGATCATGATGATGATGTATATGCTCCATCACGCCAAGACGATATTGACATGTATCACAATTCATTTTCACTTCATCCTGCAGCGCCTCTTCTGCACGATCTTTTAAAATCGTTTGCAATCTAGAATGGAAGCCAAAATATCCAGCTAATTGAAATTCAACCTCTGGGTATTCGAGGCGGAATTGCTCTGTCATCTCTTCTAAACGCTTGATTAAAACGCCTGTAAATAGAAAATAAGGAAGAATAATAATTTTCTTTGCTCCAAGCTTGATACAGCGCGATACTCCCTCATCTGTAAGAGGGCTTGTAACACCAATAAAGGCTGGCTCTACTAATTTATAATTCGTCTTTTCCCATAGCAATCTTGCGATCTTATACAATTCACTGTTTGCATCCGGATCGCTGCCGCCTCGACCAAGAAGCATAACAGCCGTATCCTCTGGCGCTTCTTCTATATTCTCTCCAATTTCCTGCAGCCTTGTTTTTAAAATTTCAAACGTTTCCTCATGAATTCCGATCGGTCTGCCGTACGTAAATCGAATATTTGGATACTTATTCTTTGCTTCATCAATTGCTGCTGGAATATGAATTTTCGAATGTCCCGCCGGAAGCAGCATAATTGGAATCAGAATCACATGCTCCGCGCCCTTCTCTACACATGTATCAATTCCTTGACTCATTGTTGGTCGCTCAAATTCTAAAAAGCATGTTTCAATTAATAATGAATTATCTAGGCTGGAGCTCATATTTTCAATAAACTGCCTTACCTGTTTATTTCCTTCCGGGTCTCTGCTGCCATGTCCGACAAATAAAACTGCTTGCATCTTATTTCCTCCTATATAGAAAAGATTTTGTTTCTGTTAATCCCCACATGCAGCCGGCTCTATCTGTAGCTTTGGCGTGACATCCTCATGTTGAAATCCTTGCAGGGTTTTTTTGCGCTTAAAGAATTTAAAGAAACGCTCATTTGGGTACCCTGTCTCTTTATATTCATGAACAATAGTTTCTACTACATCTACAAGCTGATCCATTGGAATCCCCTCTGCAACTAATTGACCAGGATGTGCATTTCGTCCGATCGTTTTTCCGCCTAAAAATAAGTCAAACGCTCCTTTACGATACACAATTCCAATATCCTCCTGCACTGCTCCGTAGCACGCCATCGCACAACCATTAAAACCAATTTTCAGTTCCTTTGGCAGCTCCATACTACCTAAGCTCTCTTGGAGCGCTTCAGCGTACGGAATGGAATCCTTCTTCTCCCCATCACAAAAATCACACGCCTTCACTGTTGCTACTTCACCAATTGGAGACAGCACCAAACCTCTAGCAGTAAGCTTTTCTACTAAATTCTGCGGGTTATCGGTTGGAACCTGGAGCTTTACATAGTGATCAGGCGTATATGTAATGGTACCTTCCTCCCCCGCAGCTTCGGCAATTGCCATCATTTGTGCTGGGGTAAATGTTTTATTAGCAACCCCTGGGCTGACTGCAACCTCAAAAATAGAAAGAACCGCTTGTGTAAGGATAGATTTTTCATTTTTATATTCTCCACCCGTAACAGCCAGAAGTGCCTGCTCAGCTATGTCCCTTGATGAAACTGCCTGCGGTTTTTGCTCCTGCTTGATCGCGATTGTTTGTTCCAACGCCCATGGCTCCGCTTCTCTTTGTAAACGTTGATGCGGTTTTAAAGGCTGCTCTGTTTTTCCTAGCGTATATTTCCTTTGGTATCCGCGCGGTGTAATCATCAAATCTTCATATAAAAACGTGGAAGAGTTCCCAATTACAACAGTTGTAAGCATCCCAATATCATGCTCTAGCATGTCCTGTAAATTTGTAATCGTAACCTCTTGACGGTCGCGATACGCACTTTTCACTAATCCAACAGGAGTTTGTGGAGAACGATGCTGAAGTAAAATTCTTTGCGCTTCTACAATTTGCCTCGTTCTTCTTCCGCTTTTCGGATTGTAGAGTGCAACTACAAAATCTGCTGCAGCTGCAGCCTCAATTCGTTTTTCAATTATGCTCCACGGTGTTAAGTGGTCACTTAAGCTAATGGTACATGCATCATGCATCACAGGAGCGCCTAATAAAGAAGCGCAAGAATTAATAGCAGAAATCCCCGGTACAACTTCAACCTCGACGCCTGTTTCCCTTTTCCATCCCTGTTCAATTAACACCTCATACACAAGACCTGCCATTCCGTATACACCGGAATCACCGCTTGAGATAACAGCAACCTTCTTGCCTTGCTCAGCTAACTTCACCGCTTCTTGAGCACGACTTACTTCTTCTGTCATACCAGTACTGACAATTTGTTGTCCTGTTAATAACCCTGCAATCAAGTCCACATAGGTTTTGTAGCCGATAATAACATCACTTTCCTGTAGTGCCTCTCTTGCCCGTTCGGTAATATGTTCAAAGCTTCCTGGACCAAAGCCAATTACAAGTAATTTTCCTTTCATCATTAAGCGCCTCCCTCCGGCATTTCAGTAACATAAACATCCTCAAACCCTAAGACCATACACCCCTGTGATAGAATCCATTACAGGACAAAGTCTAGCCTTTATAGGTCTCCACAAAAGTCCAAACATGATAAATATGGCGGAAATAAAAGTTCCAATCTCAGTCGCCTGATCCCTATCCATGCCATATCGGATCGCTATCAAAATCGCTAATATAGCAAATTCCATTTAGACCTTCTCCTTTACAGGTTTTGATACTCCAACAATACAGTCTGTTTGCTCTGGTGCCACAAAACCAGCATCGTTATACTCATATATAATCGCATCTTCTATAACCTGTCCTCCAGCCAAATGCTGCCTTACAATTTCCGTCCCCAGCTCTGGCGTAACAGCCTGATACCAAGTCCCTTCTGGATATACAATCAGCACACAAGCATCCTTGCAGCGCCCATTACAGCGTGTTCTCGTTGTATGTACAACCGTATCTAAATCCAAACGGGCAATCTCATCGCGAACTGCATTTGTAACTTCCTCCCCGCCCTTTCTCATACAACTGCTTCCATTACAAATCAGCACATGATGCTTTGTTCCCCGTAAGTTCCAAGTTGTCATCTTAACGCCTCCTCTTATCCTAATAAAATAAAAAAGCACCTCTATCAGATAGGGGTGCAGAATATGCGCATAAGAAAAAATGCTGCGATATTGCACTTCCCCTATAAGCCCGTAGGTTTCGTGAAACAAATCATGCTAGGCAGGTCTCCTGACTTCAGATCTTTGCTTTTTTGCGCCTTCCCAATCAAACTCAGTGACATATATGCAAAAAAACTCCCCTATACAGTGGCGGGTACCGTGACGGATTTTAACCGTGCTTCCCTTTTAAACACAACACATGCTGTGCACCTAACTCGAGTCATATATAATTTTTCTTTCCATCCCAAAATACAATTTTAGGAAAACAATTCGAACGATAAGAACTAGGAGCTAACAAAATGCAAAAAATCCGCCCAATGGAATTTGAGCGGATGAAGTGGACACAAAAAGGCAAATAGAGACCAGTCCCTTGCATCGTCGCTTCCCATTCTCCATCCCCGAAGAAATTGAAACTTTATAAGATAAGACAGGTCTCCTGACTTGTGTATCACTCTACTTTGAACCTTCCCATATAAGCCCCTCTTTTACAGAAGCATTCTTATATAGTGGTCTGCTCATTTCGTCCACACTTACAGTTGCGGGGACAGCTTCGGACTCTCACCGAATTCCCTTTTAAGCCTTCTGGCATCTTATCCTATTGAGTTATAACAAAATATGTAATTTTCTAACATTTTATGATTTAATAATTCCTATCATAGATTAAATATGTCAAGTTTTCAAGAAATAATTTAAAAAGTTTTCAAAATTACCGACTCGGACTCACTTCTCATCCAATATTTCCAAGAAATGTGCAAGAATTCTAGCCGTTAACCCCCAAATTACACGATCCTCGTAGTAATAAAAATATTCATCCAGACCTCGCACCTGCCAGTTATAATTTTTACCACCGACAATTGAATCAAAAGGAAAACTCTCCTCAGGCTCTATTTTAAAATGAAGCTTATAAATTTCGGGTTGGATATTCCGTAAATGGTCTAAAGGAACTGTAAAAATCTCTTCAACCTCTGAAGGATTAGGCTGCATTTGTTCTATGTTCTCAAGGAACCCTATATACGGATAAATGATGGTCCCAAAAGGAGAAACCATATAATTTAAAGGAAATACATTTGTAATACTTGCCAAGGATATCCCAAGTTCCTCCGATGTTTCCCGTATTGCCGTATATTCCGCATCCCGGTCGGTTTGATCTATTTTCCCGCCAGGAAAACAAATTTCCCCAGGCTGCCTTCGTAATTGGAGAGACCTCACTTCAAATAGAATATGAATTTCATTTTCTTTTTTGATGAGCGGTAAGAGAACCGCAAACTTTGAAAAATCTTCATTCCCTAAAATATCAGGAACACGGTTTTGCAACTTTTTTGCTACTCTTTCTATTTCCATCATCTCACCCCGTATTCTGTTTAATTGCTCAACATTGGGATTATCGCCATTTTTACCTTCTTGGATAAACTAAAGACTCTGCCAAAATCTTGAGTAAAATAAAAAGCCAAGCTGTAATGAAGAAATAGCTTAGCCTTTTATCAAATATTAGTCAGGTAACGTATATAGCAAGCGCTCTCCACTTTTCATCTTCATTCCGCATAGTGGACAATCGGGATGATCACCAAAGGAAAAATTTTTTCTCATCCATCCTATGCAATCGTCTGATTCACATTCCCACACAGCAACAGGTACTTGCTCCCGTTCCTGTTGAAAAGCCTCTTTCTTTTTACCCCAGTTCATAGTTTGCTGCCTCCTTTAAGAGATGTAGTAGACTATTGCTCGATCCTGCAGGAAGCAGGAACAAAAAAGGCTGCTAACGTTACCTGTTAACAGCCTTTTTTGGATGTCAATTAGAGCTTTACAACATTTTTTGCCTGCGGTCCACGATTGCCTTGCTCAATTTCAAAGCTTACTTCTTGACCTTCTTCAAGCGTTTTAAAGCCTTCACCTTGAATAGCAGAGAAATGTACAAATACATCGTTTCCGTCCGGCACTTCAATAAATCCAAAACCCTTCTCGCCATTAAACCATTTTACTTTACCTGTTGCTTGCATTATATTGTTCCTCCTTGACAGATAAATATAATATGCTGTTCTTATTTTTCCCAGAAAAAAATAAAGAATTCACACATTATAAAACATCATAGGCAGTGCATATCCCCCTTCGACGCTTGATAATATGTGAATTGGAATAAAAGTAAATCGTACGTATGTATTTACATTATATACCAAATGATATCCATCTGCAAGATAAACTAACGGATCCATCATATAATCATATAATAAAAACCCTTTCACACGATAGGAAAGGGTTTTTATTATATGATTCATACTGGCTAGGAAGACAAAATAAAAATGGAGCCTAGCGGGATCGAACCGCTGACCTCCTGCGTGCAAAGCAGGCGCTCTCCCAGCTGAGCTAAGGCCCCGTTATCTACAGTACTATTTGAAATTTTAACCGAAAGTAAATATATTTCAAGACTGTATGATAAAAAGCGGAAGACGGGATTCGAACCCGCGACCCCAACCTTGGCAAGGTTGTATTCTACCACTGAACTACTTCCGCGCATTGGATGCGGTCGGCGAGACTCGAACTCGCACGGGCTATGCCCGCCACCCCCTCAAGATGGTGCGTCTACCTATTCCGCCACGACCGCATGATAGTATCTACCAATGCAATTAGCTCCCTAATTGCATCTTTCACTTAAAAACTCTACTCTCGACACTTATATATTCTATCTAAAATATTATTCAACGTCAATATAATTTGGATAAAACGAGGAGATTTCACTCCTCATTTTACCTCGTGTTCATATGAGAATTAGATTGATCATTCTGTTCGTTCTTTAATTTTTGCTGTTCATTCTTGTGCATTTGGTCATCATTTTGTCTTGTAGAACGGATATTCTGATTTTCCAATGTATCATTTGGAACTTGCGGCATTACACGCCCAACAATCGCTGCCAGCTCCTCCATTACGCCTGCTGGCCTGCCACTTTGAAGCTGTCTTCTCATCCCCTGTAATCTTTCATACAGATCGGGATCTGCTACAACAACTGCTTTTGCTCCGTTTGGATCATGCTGCAGGCTTTCCGCTACCGAATACTTGATTGTTTCTACTCTTGAACGATCTAAGTTTGCATCTACATCAATACCTACCACTGCATATGGACCGATAACAACAGCTGTTGCATCTTTCACACTCGGTATGCTTGCAGCTAAACTGCCCAAATGCTTAGCCACCTTTTCATTTGAGCGGTAATTCTCTTTACGAGCTGCCGTATTTTGTACAGAAACCTGCGTCTTCTCCTTATCATTACTAGCGCGATAATCAGCTTTTACACAGCCTGTCAAAAAGAAAAGCAACATACATAGATAGACAATGCTCCGCATGCTCTTCATCTCCTTCTCACTCATACACTGGCTCCACGTTTTGCAATTTCTTTACCTTTTCTTCAATACCACTTTGTGCATTAATAAAAATTTGATACGTATCTTTACCATAGACACCTAAAAACTCATAGCATAATACCTCTTTCTTAAGATTGCTCACGATGATTGCCTGCCGTTCCTCCATCACCTTCACATTTTTGCTAATGCGTTTTCTTGCCTCTTCTACAGTTATAGCTGGTTTTGCAATAGTACGTTTCTTATAGGACGATAAATAATCCTTTGCGGAAAAACCGATAATCCCCCCATCATCAAGGGCAACCTTCATTTGAATAGATTCTGGATAAATCCGAACCCCATTGATGTTTGTCACATATGTAAACATTCCAATAGAGTCATACTGTGCGCTATCATATAGCTCCATATTTTCAAACTTATGTTCCTTTAAAAACTGAAGACCTTTTGCCCCCGCATCATTGAGGCTGATTTTTTGCCCCTGAATCTTCCTATTGTTCATAACCCAAATTGGATATCCTCCTTTTTTGGTAATATCCATGTATGTTATGCTGTTCGGTTTTGGCTGCTGGATAGAGACGCTATAAAAGCGATTATTTGCCCCTTTCCCGCTTTGCTCGACAGACATTTGTTCCATTCCCTTAAGCCCAAGAAATTCCTTGGCAATTTTCTTGGCATCCTCTTTGGAAATCTCTCTGCCCTCTAAGCGAGAGAATCCTTTCTCGTCCTTTTCCATACTTGTAGCCGTTGGGCTGAAATCTGTTTCAGCGTAAGACGCTACATTTTTTTCCACCGTTTTTAAACCATCGATAATGGTATTATCAAGCGGCTTCTTATCCGCAGCAAGTGCAAGCTCTACATCCATCCATCGTAAATTATTCTTTAATACCAGACGCTGGACACCGCGCAACTCGTTTTGGATGTCTCCCGCCCTTTTATACATCTGCTCAAGTAATGTATACTCTTTTTCATTAAGCGGTTCTTTCTCCAAATCACGAATAGCTGTTTGATAACTAAAATCACCAATTTGCGCTAAAAAATCCTCTGTTTTATTGAATGGCAGCAATGTAAGTGGCAGCTGACCAACATCATTATGAGCATTTGAAGTGAGCCGCCATACTTCTGCAAGAGCGGGAGAAAGTGACGTACGCGTGCTCATAGCAAGAGTAGCACCGATTTTGTCATGTAACAAATCAATTTCATACGTCAAATCATTAAACGCTCGCTGGTAGTTATTCTCGGCACGAATCAGTACAGCATTTTTTTCTTGATGCTCTCGATACCCCCAATAAGCAGTACTAATAGCACCGATTGATAAAATCGTAATAAGTAATGCTCTGAACATTTTATCCCCTCCATCCTATCGGCAAAAGATATGTTTGCCAATCTTTTTAATCTGAGGACGCCCCCAAATCCACTTACTTGTTGCGGTCTCCGGATTAAAATAATATACCGCTCCGTCAGTTGGATCCCATCCATTAATCGCATCCAGTACCGCTTTTTTTGCATTTTCATTCGGTGTTAACCAAATTTGTCCATCAGCCACCGCTGTAAAGGCAAGCGGTTCAAAAATGACGCCATAAACTGTATTCGGGAAGGATGGACTGCTCACCCGGTTCAAAATGACTGCGGCTACCGCGACCTGTCCGATATACGGTTCACCGCGCGACTCCCCATATACTGCGTTTGCAAGCCATTGAATATCATTTTGTGAGAATCCACTCGGCACATTAGAAGCAGTCGTCTTCACTGGCTGATTATTGGCACTTTGAGATTGACTTGCATTACCATTTGCTTGCCCTCCACTGCTTTTTACCTGCTGCTCCAGAGGCTTCCCGCCGTAATGCGTAAATTCATTTCCTTTCTGTATTTGTTCTTTTACAAATTGCTCATTATACTTGGATGCGTTTGTCAGCTTTTGCTTTGTTGTTGCTCCTGCCATCCCATCAACAGGTAACCCAAATTTCGATTGAAAATTGCGAACGGCCCAATACGTATTCCAGCCAAATGCACCGTCAATCCTACCGCTGTAGAATCCGATATATTGCAGACGAGCCTGCAATTCAATCACATCATCCCCAACCGCACCTCTTTGAATCACTTGACTTGAGAAAGCCTTTGCTTCCTTTTCATGAACGCTGCTTACTAAAACAAAAGCAAGGAAAAACGAACATATAAGCTGCGGCTTGAAGAAAGCTTTAGCGAACATATAGAAACCTCCCTAGGAACATCAATGTTTTATAACTATTTTTTTGTAAAGAATGTTGTTTTATGTAAAGAATGAAGAAAAATCCATGAAAAGTATTTTTTATCACTTATTACAGTAAATGAAATTTTTAGAAAAGAAAACAAACAGCTAAGCACTATCTGTCTGTTTCTGTAAAGGTAATATATAGAACTTTTTCTGTTTGAAGCTCAAATTCAATCTCAATCAATACACCATATTCCCTCCCATTCTCTTGTAACCATAATTTAAATCTTTCCACTGCTACATTAGCAGTTTTTGTTTCCCGTCCGATATGAAGATAATCAATGATGTTTGCCTTTGGATATCGTTCTTTTGTTTTTTGCATAGCCAGAAGTCCCCATTTTGCATAGGCTGGAATTTGTTGATTTTCATATAACTCTGCAGCTTTGTCTAGATTAGGTAAGGTAAAAATAACAGTAAAACAGAGTATACAACATCTAACTATTTGTAACACATAGCATCGCTCCCTTTTTGTTACCATTAATAAAGAAAACTCACCAATTTACGAAGACAGAAACATAGCTGCACTTACACTTTGTTGATAAAATTTCCTGCTGCGTTGAGTTTACGGTTCATCTGATCATTTCTTCACGGTAGGTATCATTTTCATTTCATAAAAGTTTAACCATTGAAAATGTCCCCTATTGTAATCTATATAAGTATGTATTTGTCAACTACAGTTAATGGTGAAAAACCGCGTTTGCTTCTAACTGGAGATTTATACTTTCCTACAGTGCAAAAAAGGGCCTATTGGCTTGTTTGGCAAAAGGCCCCTGCATCGTAACTATAGGAGTAATTCTACTGTATCGCCAGACTTTAAGCCGGCAGCATTCGCTTCATCCGTATCAATATGCATATCTAGAGCATATGTATCCTTTACTCGAATCAATACCTGATTAAAAATAAGTCCCCTTTCTCCTAGGACCTTCACACTTACATATTGCCCATCTCTCACACCAAAGGCTGCTGCGTCATCAGTTGTCATATGAATATGACGCTCTGCTATAATGACACCGTGGTCAACATTCATTTCTCCCCTTGGACCGATAATTGTAATGCCCGGTGTTCCTTCAATATTACCGGATGAACGGATTGGAGCCTTCACACCAAGAGCAAACGAATCCGTCTTTGAGATTTCAACCTGCGTCAAACTGCGAATCGGACCTAAAATACGGACGTGCTGAATTTCTGATTTTTGTGTACGGATCGTCACAGTTTCCTCTGCCGCGAACTCCCCAGGCTGCGATAGTTCCTTGAAAACCTTTAGTTCATAGCCTTCTCCAAATAACTGTTCTACATGCTCCTTTTTCAAATGAATATGGCGGTTTGATACTCCTATTGGAATGTGTTTCATACATTAGCCTCCTGCTATCTTGTTGTACATAGATAGTTTTCCCATTTTCTAAAAACCATGACAAAGAAACAAGCGATTTCACCGGACAGGCATTATATATAAGTAATATAAAAAAAAGGGAGAAATGAACATTGGACGTATCTATTCCAAGATCGACAGATTTAGTGCTTCTTACTTTTGAAAAAAATCCTTTAGATTCAAGCTCAGGCTTTACAATCACAGATGCACGTGTAATTGGAAGTACACAGCCTTGCTTCGGAGTAATTAAACCGGGAGGCTCACTTCGACAAGCGGTGAACTGTTTGCTGAAATATGGTTTTGAAGTGGAGTGTAAAGGAAGCTCTACTAGTGTAAGTGGATTTATCTTGCTTCAACGCTCTGATTCAACCGACGATTACTAAAAGATATACCCCAATTTTCAAGGAGCCCTTTGGTTCCTTTTTTATACAAAAAAGAACACTCCTGTTAACAGGAGTGTTGCAACGACTAAATATTATCGGTATACCCAACGTTGTATGTCATCTTCATGCCTTTTGGCATCCTGATAGCCTAATTCATACAAATCGACTAGCCTTTTCTCATTTCGCTCAATTCGACTGACAGGTAAGGTGACGCTCGGCTGAATGAGATAGCAGTTCCCTGCCGTCTGCTCAGAATTGAGAAACGATAGCGTTTTATTATACAACTCATACTGTTCGCCTAACAGGGAAGCCACCTGTGGATATTTTCGATACATCATCCGCACAAGAGAAGACAGCTTACTAGCTGGCTTTTGATAACCAGACGGTCTTGTCATAATGACAATATTTCTATGAAATCCATCCTGCTTTGCTTTTTGAAGCGGAATTGGATCTACAATCGCTCCATCAAGCAATTGTCTGCCATCGTATTCAACAGGAGGGGCAATAAAGGGAAGCGAGCTAGAAGCCCGAATAATAGTAAGCATATCAGCTCCATGCTCCTGTTTATTATAATATACTGCTTCCCCAGTCTCACAATCAGTCGTACCTACGATGAACTGTTCACTCTCACTTAAAAATGTCTTAAAGTCAAACGGAATGATTTTATTTGGAATTTCGTCAAATAAAAAATCCATGCCAAACAACTGTCGCTTCAGAAATAAATTGCGTAGCGACAAGTAACGAGGATCTTTTACAAGCCCGGTGTTGACCTTCTTATTCCTGCCTTGTTGTCTAGATAAATAGGAAGCTGCCATACAAGCGCCTGCGGAAACACCAACTACATATGGAAAAAAGAGATTTCGCTCCATAAAATATTCTAATACGCCTGCAGTATATAGTCCTCTCATTCCTCCGCCTTCTAAAACCAATCCTATGTCTTTCATAATAAACCCTCTTTGGATGTATAATTCTTTTTTAGTGTACCGAAAGAAAGGAACAAAAACTAGTATTTTGAAGGATAAATAACCAAAAAAAAGCTAATCATCTCTATATATAAGACGATTAGCTTTTTTTATCTATATTTCTGACATTATGGTAAGTTAGAAGCTCCCATTAAATAACGATCTACTTCACGTGCAGCTTCACGGCCTTCATGAATAGCCCAAACGATTAAGCTTTGGCCTCTTCTTGCGTCTCCAGCAGCAAATACACCATCAACAGATGTCGTATATTTGCCATAAGCTGCTTTTACTTTGTTTCCGTTTTTCTCAACTGCAAATTGGTCAAGCACTTTTTGCTCTGTTCCTTCAAAACCGATTGCAATAAATACTAGCTGTGCTGGCCAAACTTTCTCAGTTCCAGGAATTTCTTTAAATACAACTTTTCCGTTCTCGTCTTTTGTTTTTTCCATTTGGATTGTGTGAAGTTCCTTCACGCGACCTTGCTCATCACCAACGATTTTTTTCGTTTGGATGCAATAGATGCGTGGGTCAGATCCGAACTTTGCTTCTGCTTCTTCATATGCATATTCCACAGTAAATGTTAACGGATATTCTGGCCACGGATTATCATAAGCACGATCCTCTGGAAGCTCTGGGTGCTTACCGAATTGTACTACGCTGCGGCAATTTTGTCTAAGTGCTGTCGCAACACAGTCAGCTCCTGTGTCACCGCCACCGATTACGATAACGTCTTTTCCTTCTGCATCAATGAACTGTCCATCTGCAAAATTGGAATCAAGCAAGCTTTTTGTAGCAAGCGTTAAATAATCCATTGCAAAATGAATTCCCTCAAACTCACGTCCCTCCATTACAAGGTCACGTTGCTTTTGTGCTCCTGTACAAAGGATAACGGAATCAAAATCTGCTTTTAATTGCTCAGCTGTAATATCTTTTCCGATTTCTGTATTTGTCACAAATTGAATGCCTTCTTCTGCAAGCAGTTTCACACGGCGTTCAATAACTTCTTTTTCTAATTTCATGCTTGGAATTCCATACATCAACAAGCCGCCAATTCGATCTGCACGCTCGAATACTGTAACAGAATGACCTGCTTGATTCAATTGGTCAGCAGCCGCAAGACCAGCCGGACCAGAACCAACGATTGCTATCTTTTTCCCTGTGCGGCTTTTTGGAATACGCGGCGTCATCCAGCCTTCTTCAAAGCCCTTATCGATAATAGCACGCTCAATGTTCTTAATTCCTACCGCTGGATCTGCAATTGATACTGTACATGATCCTTCACAAGGTGCAGGACATACACGTCCTGTAAACTCAGGGAAGTTATTTGTTTTCAGCAAACGATCCAACGCTTCTTTCCAGCGGCCGCGATACACAAGATCATTCCACTCTGGAATAAGGTTGTGTACCGGACATCCGGACGTTAATCCACGAATCTCCGTACCCATCTGGCAGAAAGGAGTCCCGCAATCCATACAGCGGGCTCCTTGTACTTTTAATGATTCGTCAGATAATCTGACAGAAAATTCTTTCCAGTCTTGAAGACGGGCAAGAGGATCACGTTCTTGTGCTTCTTCCCGTGCGTATTCTATAAATCCGGTTGCTTTTCCCATGACCGCTCCTCCTTACACCAAAACCGTTTTCTTTGTTTGTTTCGCAGTTTTCGTTTGACCGGTGTTAACTTCAAACGCTGCTTGGACTGCTTCTTCTTCGCTCATTCCTGTAGCCTTTAGTTCTTCGATTGTTTCAATTACACGTTTGTAATCGCTCGGAATGACCTTCACGAAGGAAGTCACCGCTTCGTTCCAATTTGCCAATACATATGCAGCCTTAGAACTTGCTGTATATTCGTAATGATTTACAATTAAATCTTTTAATTCTTTTACGTCTGCTTCGCTTACTACGTCCTCAAGAAGCACCATTTCTTTGTTGCAAGAAGCAATAAATGCTTCTTTGTCTTCTGTTAACACATATGCGATACCGCCAGACATACCCGCCGCGAAGTTTTTACCAACAGAACCAATGATTACAACACGTCCGCCTGTCATATATTCACAGCCATGGTCGCCGACACCTTCAACAACAACATTCACACCGCTGTTACGAACCGCGAAACGTTCCCCTGCTTTTCCGTTAATATAAGCTTCTCCGGATGTAGCACCATAAAATGCTACGTTACCTGCAATAACATTATCTTCCGCAGCAAAGCTTGCCTCTGCATGTGGACGAACGATAATTTTACCGCCAGACAAACCTTTTCCTACATAGTCATTTGCATCGCCTTCTAAATGAAGCGTAATCCCCTTCGGAACGAATGCACCAAAGCTTTGACCTGCAGAGCCTGTAAAGTTCAATGTAATCGTATCTTCTGATAGACCTTCTTCGCCGTAGCGCTTCGTTACTTCGCTGCCAAGAATTGTTCCAGCAACACGGTTTGTATTGCCAATGGAGACAGAAATCTCAACAGGTTCCTTCTCGTTCAATGCTTTTTCAGCTAACGGAAGAATTTGAAGCATATCAAGCGATTGCTCTAACTTATGCTGTTGCGGATGCTTGAATGTACGTGATGCACCTTCTGCAACTTCCGGTTGGTAAAGCATTGGAGATAGGTCTAAATGCTTCGCTTTCCAGTGGGAAGCAGCACGCTCGCTTACTGTTAACACGTCTGTTCTTCCTACCATTTCATCAAGTGTTCTGAATCCAAGCTCAGCCATTAGCTCACGTACCTCTTCTGCAACAAACATCATGTAGTTCACTACATCATCAGGGTTTCCTGCAAACTTTTTACGAAGCTCTGGATTTTGCGTCGCTACGCCGACTGGACATGTATCCTTATGACATACACGCATCATAATACATCCTAATACAACTAGAGGAGCCGTTGCAAAGCCAAACTCTTCTGCTCCAAGAAGCGCTGCAAGTACTACGTCACGGCCTGTCATTAATTTTCCGTCTGTTTCCACAACTACACGATCACGTAATTCGTTGATCAATAATGTTTGATGTGTTTCTGCTAATCCAAGCTCCCATGGCATACCTGCGTGCTTAACACTTGTACGCGGAGAAGCACCTGTTCCGCCCTCAAAACCGCTGATTACAATAACATCAGCTACACCTTTTGCTACGCCGGCAGCAATTGTTCCAACACCTGCTTTTGATACAAGCTTTACGCTGATACGTGCTGCAGGGTTTGCGTTTTTCGCATCATGAATCAACTGCGCTAAGTCTTCAATTGAATAAATATCATGGTGAGGTGGAGGTGAAATTAAGCCTACACCTGGTGTTGCGCCACGAACATCAGCAATCCAAGGATATACTTTTTGTCCTGGAAGCTGTCCGCCTTCACCCGGTTTCGCACCTTGTGCCATCTTCAACTGAATTTCGTCTGCATTTACTAAATAGTGGCTTGTTACACCAAAACGACCAGAAGCAATTTGCTTGATTGCGCTGCGGCGGAAATCACCATTTGCATCAGGAGTATAACGAGCTGGATTTTCTCCACCCTCTCCACTGTTGCTGCGCGCACCAAGTCTGTTCATCGCAATTGCAAGAGCTTCATGAGACTCTTCACTTAGAGCACCGTATGACATTGCTCCTGTTTTAAAGCGGCGTACAATAGATTCAGCCGATTCAACTTCTTCTAACGGAATTGCTTTTTGTCCTTCTTTGAATGTGAACAAGTTGCGTAAGAACGCCATTTGTTCTTCATTAGCTAATTCAGAATATTTCTTGAATAACTCATAATCACCCGTACGACATGCTTTTTGCAGCAAATGAATCGTTCCAGGATTGAAAGCATGGTGCTCCCCATTTTTACGCCATTGGAAGTCGCTTCCTGCTTCTAATGTTTGTTCTTCATACACAGACTCTTGGAACGCTTTTTCATGACGCATAAACGTCTCTTTCTCAATTACATCTAGGTCAATACCATCGATTTGAGAAGCTGTTCCTTTGAAGTATTTATTAATTACAGATTTCCCAATACCAATTGCTTCAAAGATTTGCGCACCACGATAGCTTTGTACAGTAGAAATACCCATTTTGGACATTACTTTTATAACGCCTTCTGTCGCAGCAACAAGGAAGCTCTTCTCTGCTTGTTCTTGGCTACCGGAAAGAACCTCGTCTTGAATTAAATGCTTGATTGTTTCAAATACTAGGTATGGATAAATTGCATCCACTCCATAGCCGATTAGCATCGCAAAATGGTGAACCTCTCTCGCTTCGCCCGTTTCAACAATTAAACTTACCTTTGTACGCGTACCTTTGTCTACTAAATAATGGTGTAATCCACTTACAGCAAGAAGTGATGGAATTGCTGCATTATCTTTGTCTAGACCACGGTCAGATAGTACAAGTAGGCTTGCACCAGATTCAATCGCTTCGTCCGCTGCAGCAAATAGGTTTTGCATCGCCTGTTCTAAATTACCTTGGAATAGAATAGATAGTGTAGCTGATTGGAATTCCGGATATGAGTTATTGCAGATACGTTCGAAATCTCCCTTAGATAAAATCGGGCTTTCTAAACGAATACGTCTCGCTACTTTTTCATCCGGATGCAATAAGTTACCCTCTGCTCCTAAGAACGTTAAAGATGCTGTTACTGCATGCTCACGAATCGCATCGATTGGCGGATTCGTAACTTGCGCAAAGGATTGCTTGAAGTAATTGAACAATAATTGCGATTGATTGGACAATACAGCAAGCGGTGCATCATTACCCATGGAAATAATCGGATCTTTTCCTTCTTGGACCATAGGCACGATATTTTTCGTTACTTCTTCATACGTATAGCCAAAAGCAACTTGAAGTTTTAATAAGTCTAGGTCAGATGCTTTTTCTTTTTGTACTGCAGGCAATTGTTCAACCGTTACCATCTGTTCTTCTACCCACTGACGGTAAGGCTTTTCTGTTGCCATTTGCATCTTAATTTCTTCGTCAGAAATGATGCGGCCTTCTTCTAAGTCAACCAACAACATCTTGCCTGGGCTTAAACGATCTTTGTATGCTACGTTCTCTGGTTCTACATCGATAACGCCTACCTCAGAGGACAAGATAATATAATCGTCCTTCGTTACGTAGTAACGTGCCGGGCGAAGTCCGTTTCGGTCAAGAAGCGCACCGATTTGTTTTCCGTCTGTAAAGGAAATCGCAGTAGGACCATCCCATGGCTCCATTAAGCTGCTGTGGTACTCATAAAAGCCTTTTTTATCTTCATTCATTTGCTCATCATGAATCCAAGGCTCTGGAACCATCATCATTGCTGCTTGCACAGGCGTTCTGCCAGCTAGCACAAAAAATTCGAAGCTGTTATCCAGCATAGAGGAGTCGCTTCCGTTTGTATCGACTACAGGAACGACTTTGCTCAATTCTTCACCAAACACTTCGGAAACAAACTGTTTTTCTCTTGCCTTCATCCAGTTTACATTTCCACGAACTGTGTTAATTTCACCGTTATGGATTAGATAGCGGTTTGGATGCGCGCGCTCCCAGCTTGGGAATGTGTTTGTACTAAAACGAGAATGCACTAATGAGAATGCTGACTCAAAACGCTCATCCTGTAGGTCTAAATAGAAAGCACGAAGCTGCTCTGGTGTTAAAAGTCCTTTATAAACAATTGTGCGACTTGAAAAGCTTGGGATATAAAGGCCAATTTCTTCATTGCTCGCAATGTTTTCAAGTTGTTTACGAATGATATAAAGCTTCCGCTCAAATGCTGCTGCATCTACTACATCATCACTTGCGCCAATGATTACTTGTTGGATGTATGGTTGGCTTTCTCTTCCTGCTTTACCGATTGCATTAGGGTTAACAGGAACCGTTCTCCATCCAAGCAAAGTTTGGCCTTCTGCCGTAATGATTTCTTGTAGTGTGTTTTGATAAAATTGACGCGCTGTTTCGTCCTGCGGGAAGAAAATCATCCCTACGCCGTAGCGTCCTTTTTCAGGGAAAGTAATGTCAGCACATACTGCTTTTAAGTATTCATGAGGAATTTGCAGCATGATACCGGCACCGTCTCCAGTTTCCGGGTCGCTGCCTTGCCCGCCACGATGCTCCATTTGACAAAGCATGTGTAGTCCTTTTTCAACAATTTCATGTGTTGCTTTACCTTTTATATGAGCATACATACCGATTCCGCAAGCATCATGCTCGAAATCCGGATGATATAGTCCTTGTGGTTGGAAGTTTCTCTCCATTCCGATGTCCCCCTTCTCTACCGCTCTATTCTCTATTTATCGCACTGAATATCTACATTGTAATTTCCCTTATCGATATAAACAATATATAATTAAGATAATATTCATCTCATTTTGATATGAAAGGGGAACCAACATTGGAATTACGGCAATTAAAGTATTTTGTAGAGGTAGCAAAACGAGAGCATATATCCGAGGCTGCAGATGCGTTGCATATTGCACAATCCGCCGTAAGTCGACAAATTTCTAATTTAGAGGAGGAACTGGGGATCCCTCTACTTAAGAGGGAAGGCCGCAATATTAAGCTCACACCTGTTGGAAAGTTATTTGCGGAGCATGCAATAATCGCCTTACAAGCTATCGACAATGCTAAGCAGAAAATTGATGAGTACTTAGACCCGGAACGAGGAACAGTCCGAGTGGGGTTTCCTTCTAGCCTAGCTAGTCACATACTTCCTGAAGTCATTTCAGCCTTTAAAAAAGCATATCCAAATGTTAGCTTTCATTTGAGGCAGGGTTCGAACCATTTCCTCATGGATGCTATTAAACAAAGCGACATTGATTTAGCCTTTATCGGGCCGGCACCGACACGTGATCCTGATTTGCGCGTGGATGTTCTTTTCAAAGAGAAAATCGTTGCCCTGCTCCCAGATACACATCCTTTAGCAGCACAAACACATATCTCTCTTCGAATGCTTGCAAATGATTCCTTTATCTTTTTCCCAAACGGATTTATCCTCCGCAAGCTGGCAGTAGACGCTTGTTTGCAAGCGGGTTTCCATCCATCTGTTCCATTTGAGGGAGAAGATTTGGATGCCATTAAAGGCTTGGTTTCTGCAGGGATTGGTGTTACCCTGCTTCCTGAGGTTACGCTTTATGAGACGCTCCCGAAAAATACGGTAAGGATACAAATCCGCGATCCAGAGGTGACACGGAAGGTAGGTTTAATTTCCCCGCAGCACCGAGAGCTTGCCCCTTCTGAAAAGCTGTTTTACGACTTTGTTAAAGGCTATTTTGAGGGCTTGCTTAGCATCAATTTTTAAGTTAGTCTCAAAGACCATACGTACCGGCTTCTATACTTTCTGTTTTAGTGTGAAATAAGCTAGGCTCCCCATTTTAGTCAATGTAAACCCGCAGCAATAGACGCCATGCATTGTGCCCGGCGTCTATTGCAAACCTTTTACGCTTCCCACGGTTTGGTTGTTGTCATAAAAGCAGCTAATTCTTTACTATGTTTTTTTCGTTCCTTGCGCATTTTTGTCCGTTCTGGGGCCGTTCGGTGCAAATACACCTCTTCTTCTGTTTCAGGTAAAACTGAAGGAATCGTTACCGGCCTCCCTTGTTCATCTAAGGCAACAAAGGTTAAAAATGCAGTAGCCGCAATCTTTCTCTCTCCTGAAAGCAAATTCTCTGCTGTTACCTTAACGAACACCTCCATAGATGTTCTTCCCGTGTACGTGACATATGATTCTAAACATACCGAATCAGACTGCGTAATCGGATGCAGAAAATCGACAGAATCCGTTGAGGCTGTCACAGTTGATTTTCGAGAATGGCGAGCAGCTGAGATAGAAGCTATATCATCTATCCAACTCATTAACTTACCGCCAAACAACGTTTGATGGTTGTTTGTGTCGTTTGGGAATACACGACTTGTCTTAACTGCTCTACTCTCTTTACATGCGATTGCTTTCATTTCTCCACCTCTTTGATATGTAGCTTTCCTTATTACATCTCGCTTATCTGCACCGTGATAGTTTGATGTACAAATATCTTAATGAAACTATCCTATATTGTTTGTCATCATACAGCAACTCCAGCTTATACTCAAGCTTTTTCCTTTTCTCCACACATTTTGGTTTATGACCGCAATGAGAAGATTCTCTACAGTTGCATTTACTATTCCTAAAATTCCCGGCCACGTCGAATGATTTCCAGCTGAAAATTTATACTTTCCTACAATGTTAAAAAGGGTGTTTCAAAAGACGACTTTGAAACACCCTTTTCAACTTGGAATAAATACAAAATGAAAACAGCATAGTTATTTTGTCCAGGAAATTTCAAAAACCTTTTTCCCAAGCACATGATCTAAAGGAACATATCCAATCTGTCGACTATCACGGCTATTATTTCGGTTATCTCCCATCACGAACACACTGTCCTTTGGCACTACCCATTTTTCGTTAACTCCAACATACATAGCCTCTTTAATATACGATTCATGCAGCTCTTGTCCGTTTCGATACAGCTTATTTTGCCTAATTTCCAGTTCATCGCCCGGCTTTCCGATCACCCGTTTCACATAAAGAGCGTGCCCTTCATCTTCTGAAGCTAAAAACTGCAACAGCGGGTTTTCTAGAAAATCATCCTTAACTGTGCGCTCCCTGTCGACACGACTATCAATAATCACGATATCACCGTAATCAGGCTCACGTGAGAAGGTGTGCGGTAATTTAGAGACAATAATTCGTTCCTGATCCGCCAAAGTAGGGTCCATAGAATGTCCCTCCACCTTATAGGGTTGAACAACAAAAACACTTACTACGATAGCGAGCGCCAAAGCGACCGCAAAAGAACTAATCCAACTCCACGCCTCTCTTATCACTTTCTTCAACTCTCTATCCATCCTCTGCTCTTTTATAGCATATAACCAAGAGTATCATGGTAAAAGCCGCCATGACAACCTTTATATACGGCACATACATAAAATGAGAAAAATTTTAAAAATAGAGAACAGGCATATCGTTCAGAATATGCCTGCAAATTGCAACATAAGTATTATGACCCCAAGTCCACACGCATAATACGCAAATATTTTTAAAGAATGATGCTTTAAATATGAAATCATCCACGAAACTGCGATATAACCGAAAAAAGCTGCAGAGATTGCGCCGACAGCGAGAGATGTGCTTGAAATTGTCTCAGCCTTTCCTTTAAGTACATCAACGGACTGCAACATGATCCCTCCAACAATCGCTGGTGTTGACAAAAGAAAAGAAAAATAAGCTGCCGTTTCCCTGTCAAGCTTTCTCCAAAGAGCTGCCGTAATTGTCATACCGGAACGAGAAATTGCTGGAAAAATTGCAAAAGCTTGAAAAACACCAATAAACAAAGCATCCTGATATGTAAGATCTTCCATTTTCTTTTTTCCACTTTTCCCTCTTTCCGCTAAATATAAAAAAAGGCCTGTCGCTATAAACTCCCATCCGATTGTAATGCCCGTTTTAGAAATCTCCTCAAAAAAGTCCTTGAACAACAAGCCTATAATTATCGCCGGAATCGTCCCAACTATTAATAAATAGGTCATCCTACTAAAAGGATTTCGTAAAATCTTGATAAATTCGTGTTTATAATAAGCAAACACAGCTATTAATGTCCCAATGTGAAGCATTGTATCTAAAAATAGACCAGCTTCATCCAACCCAAACAGATGGCGACCTAAATATAAATGACCCGTGCTGCTAATGGGTAAAAATTCCGTTAATCCCTGAATGATCCCAAGCAAAAAAGCTTCTAGCCAGTTCATATAGCACTCCCTTCCTCCGCGATTCTCTCTCCTTGCTTGTACAGTATATGCAGCGTGTGTGTACAGCATGTTTATCGAGTACAACTATCTCTAGACATGGGGCACTGACACATAGCTAGGCTATCAATCTATGTAAATTGTCCTTCATCTATTGTGACACTATTGTTTCATTCCTAACAATCCGCTATTAACCTTGAAATCCAATCTAAGTAACTGATATTATGTTTAGTGGTTCATCTTCTTAATCTAACGCACAAGTGCCATAGTCATACAATATAAAGAAAATCAGCACTGAGATTATTTTTTCATTTTATATAAAGCAAAGAAAGGAGGAGAGAGTTTGTGCTAACCCTACTATTAAAAGCTATTAAGCCCAAGGAAAGAATAGAGGAAGTTGTACTTCGCCTTCAAACAGGAGAAGGTGACAGCAACGCATTTATAGCTCAGTACCAGCCTTTCGTTCGAAAAGTCGTTTCTAATGTTTGCAAGCGTTACATAACGGAACAGGATGATGCATATAGTATTGGTTTGTTTGCATTCCATCAAGCTATAGAGAAATATTCCTATAAGAAGGGAAAATCATTTCTTGCATTTGCTGGGCTTCTTATAAAAAGAGATGTGATTGACTACATACGAAAAGAATTGCGTCAAAATCTTGTCTTTTTAAAAGAAGATCAGCAAGAGCAGAATTTGATAGATACAAAATTTTCTTTTTCCGAATATTTGAATAACTTAGAGAACGAGACCCGGAAAGAAGAAATTTTTCATTTTCAAAAGGTATTGGAGGAATTCCGCATTTCCTTTACAGATCTTGTAAGCGTTTCGCCGAAGCACAGCGATACAAGGGAACATTTAATAGAAATTGCTCAAACAATTGTACAGGATGAACAAATGCTACAAGAACTCTTTCAAAAAAAAAGGCTCCCGTTAAAACAACTAGAAAGTCGGGTACGAGCCAGCCGAAAAACGCTGGAACGACATAGGAAATATATCATTGCTATATGTATTATTTCCAGCAGCGATTACACGCACATTAAGGAGTATGTAAAAGGGGGGATGAATAGTGAATAAAGGAACTGTGCTAGAGATTCAAAAGAAAAATATTTTGCTCCTTACTCGCGACGGAAGGTTTGTGAAATGCACAAAAAAGCAAGGAAGCTATGCAATTGGGCAAGAAATTATATTTACCGAGGAAGAATTGCTGCCAAACAGAACACATTTATTCAGCTCCCCCTTTTTGAAACCCATATTTATATTAATTTGTTGCTTCCTTACTTCATCTTTGTTTTTCTATGACGGGGAGCATGATAAAGTTATGGCTTACGTATCTGTCGATATAAATCCAAGTGTGGAAGTAAGCGTGGATAGCAACCTTCGCGTACTCCGCTTAGAGGCTTATAATGCAGAGGGTAAACAAATTCTAAAAGAGCTTACAAATTGGAAAAAGCAACCTCTATCTGATGTTATTGAACAGGTTATAAATCAATGCCAACTAGATGGATATCTAAGAAAAGGGACACAGGTTGCCCTTACCTCTGTTGTAGCCGACAATAATAAAGCATTTCAACAAAAGCTGGAACCCGTTTTACAAACGGTAAGAACAAAGTATGCGAAGGAAAGTGTATCGATAGTGCACCAAGAGGGGACTATTCAAATGAGGGAAAACGCCAAGGAATCAAACATGAGCACCGGCACTTATATGAAAAAAGAGAAAACTGAGAAATCTCCTTTGCTCATCCCGAAAGCACCTTCTCCTTCAGAAGAACGGCACGATTCCGATACCCCAGAAGAAACAGAAAAAGAACAGGTGAAAAAGGAAAAAGAATCATCGTACCAAGATAACAAGCATGGAGAACCAATTAAGCGGAATAAAGAACAGCTTTCTCAAACGAACAAAGCTGAAGAACAAATAAAACAAAACCATGAATCATCTTCTCAAACTGACAATCACAAAGAACCGATTAAACAGAATAATGGACAGCTTCCTCAAACAAACAAAGCTGAAAAACAAATAAAACAGAACCATGAGCAATCTTCTCAAACTGACAAGTACGAAAAACCGATTAAACAGAACAATGGACAGCTTTCTCAAACGAACAAAGCTGAAAAACAAATAAAACAGAACCATGAACAACCTTCTCAAACCGACAAGCGCGAAAAACCGATTAAACAGAACAATAAGCAGCCTTCTCAACAGAACAATAAGCAGCCTTCTCAACAGAACAATGACAAAGAGGCGGGGGAAAAGAGAGCATAGGAAACCTTTCTATGTTCTTTTTCGATTATGCCAAGCCCCTTTATCAGGAATGAGAGAGGCTGGTTTTGTTACAGACAAGTAAAAGTGCTCCTCAGGAAAATCTGACAAGAGTACCTAACAAAATAATTTCACTTCAGATATTATCGAAACCAATTTGTTAATGTTATCATAGAAAGTAAGCCAAAAATAAAGGAAAAGGTTGCAGTTGTTTCATTTCCATCCCCATGGCTTTCTGGAATCAGCTCTTTATATACAATAAATAGCATTGCACCTGCAGCAAAAGCTAGTCCATAAGGAACAATGAATAAAAACGCACCAGTAAAGTGAAAGCCTATCATTGACGAAATAAGTTCAATTAACCCGGTGATAGCAGTATATAAAAAGGCTTTAAAGCGACTCTCATAATTTGATATAAGAAATAAAGCTATTAAAAACCCTTCCGGAATGTTTTGCAGTGCAATTGCAAAGGAAACAACCGGCCCTAAATCTTGATAATCACTGGCGTAACTTACACCAACGGAAAGACCCTCAGGTACGTTATGAAGAGCTATGGCGATAAATAACAAGGGTGCACTTGTTTGAAATGATACAGTAGATGAGTGATCTAAATCTATATGAGGAAGATAATAATCTAAAAGTGTCAACACTAGTGTTCCTAAAATAATCCCGATTGAAAGTACCAATAAATTAGAAATTTTTAGTGTAGAAGGAATTAATCCATACGTAGCGGCAGCCACCATAATTCCAGCTGTATAAGCTAGCAAGTTATCTTTATGACGATGCGAAATGTTTTGTAAAAACACGGCAGGAACAGCCCCTAATATAGTACATATAGAAGATACAATGATTCCTATGTATACATCTTCCATAACATCCTCCTAATCCTATGCTTATCCCAATATATGTGAGGGATACTTGTGACATGCATTTAATTTCACTGTTCCCAGAATACTCGAACTCGCTTATCTAGCTTCATTTTCTTCAAAAGGACTTCCTTCGACCAAAAATTAGGGTTTCAATAACTAATGCAGCTGTACGAGACCGCTAAAGAAAACTCACCGATTGGCGAGCCCTGCCCTTGGGCGAAGATAGAGGCGTAGTTGCACTTATACTTTGTTCCTAAAATTTCTAACTACGCCGAACTGTCTTCCTGCTAGAAATTTATACTTTCTTAAAGTGTAAGAAAAGAAGACAAGGTCCGCCTTTTATGGCAGCGTAGGGGTGGGCCGGAGTAAAAGGCGCTTTTTGCCTTTTGTGGAGGTTCAGTCCTACGCTGCCATTTTGGGCCTTGGGAGCTAGACACCTCCCCGAAAAGTTATACTCTCTTATCCTGTAAAAAAAGATCGGCTTTCACCGATCTTTGATGGATTATTCTGTTACTGCTGTATCTAGCGCTGCATCTACAGCACGCTTCCGTAAAAACAACAAACTTCCACTGCATACAACAGCCAATACTAAGCCGCTCCAAAAGGCCTTCGTCATTGCTTTTACTAAATATGTTTCCGCATCATCTCTTATGTCACCTTGAATATCATTTACTTCCTTTTCAGTACTCTGCAGCTCCGCGTCCACTTTTGTTTCAATTTCCTTTTCCGCTTGTGGTGGCAGCTGAGCTCCTTGTGGCAATGTTTGCAGAACTTCTTGTTTTTTCTTTACAATAGTCTGTTGACGCAATTCAGCTGATATTTTAAATTCCCCCAGCTTTTTCGCTTCTTCAAAGAAGTTGCTTCTTTGTTTCTCCAGTCTTGCAATGGCTTGCTCTGTCACTTGAGAAGGTAACTCTGCTTTTTGGAAACGTGTTATCCCCTTATCTACTATTTCAGAAGAGTAAGTATTTAAAAAGCTCAGGGTGAGAGATACAAATAACGATACCCCGATTGCGCCTCCCATATTTCGTGATGTTGCAAAAATGCCCGAACCTAACGATACGTGTTTGTCTGATACAGACGCCGTACAAACTGTCACACTCGTAACCATGATAATACCTAACCCAGTACCGAGCATTATCATTACAAAAACAAGATGTTTCAGGGATACATTCGCATCCAAATTAACTAACAATGCAAAGCCTGCAACTGTAAATATGTATCCCAAAACCATTGGCATAAAATAACCAATACGATCAATCAAACGGCCAATCATAGGTGCTACCACAAGCATAACGGCCGAGAGTGGTGTAATCAGAAAGGAAGACTGTAAAGTGTCGTATCCTTTGACTTGCGTAAAATAAATTGGCAGCAGGATAAGTGTTCCCATCAAGAGTACACCACCCAAAAAGTTAGACAGAATTCCTCCGACATAATGCCGATTTTGAAAAATCGTGAAGTCTACCAGGGGCTGACGCACTTTTCTTTCTATTAATACAAATAATAGTGCCGACACTAAACTTATCCCAAAATACAGATAAATTACTTGAGAAGTCCATCCTAATTCTTCGCCTTGGAGAATCGCATAAGTAAGAAAATATAAGCCTGCACTAAGTGTCGCTATTCCCCAAAAATCAAGGCTAAACGGTGTCCGCACATCGTGATGCCCCTTAAATGCTATCCGTATGAAAGGATATGATAGAACGACAACCGGAACATTAATGTAGAAAACCCATCTCCAGTTGATATATTCAGTTACTACTCCGCCTAGACTCGGTCCAACAGCGACTGCCAATGCTCCTACCGCTCCCCAAATCCCCATTGCCAAGCCTGTTTTTTCTGGCGGCACCGCTGTACGCACAAGCATCATACTAGCAGGAATTATCATAGCCCCTCCAATTCCCTGAAGCACCCGGGCGACAATTAAAACTTCTTCGTTTGGTGCAATTCCGCAAAAAAAGGAACTGATCGTGAAAATGACAAGCCCTATCAAAAAGAAACGCGACCTTCCAAACATATCCGCAAGCTTCCCAAAGGTAACCAGTAAAACTGCTAATGTAAGAACAAACGCATTGATGATCCAAGATGCCACACTTAGAGTGATACCATAATCTTCAATAATGGTTGGCAACGCTATATTTACGACTGTGCTGTCCAAGAACACAAGAAATAAGCCAAGACTGACTGCGAATACCTGTTTCAAACCACCGTATTGTACTGTCGGTTGATTTGTCATAGCCTTTCCCCTCCATTTTACAATTGCGTTGGAACATCCAATACAATCTTACCGATAAGCTCCTTTAACACTTCAGGTGTAGGGCCCATTACAGAACCTGCTTTGCTGTCCCTAATATAGCGTTCAATCGGAGAGTGCGCTGAGTACGCGTACCCACCACATACCTTTAGCCCTAAATCAGCCAATTGCATGGCAGCTTGACAAGCCATCACCTTGATTTCCAATGTACTTACCATATCCAATTGATTTAGTTCTAATTTCAGCACTACTGTATCTAACGCTTTTTCCGCCTGATCACAGATAATTTTCATTTCTCCCACGATTTGCTGGATACTTTGAAAATTTGATAGATTCGTGTTAATATGCGCATAAAAACGTTTCTTGACATAGGATACGGACTCTTCATAAATCGCTTTCGCAATTCCGATGTTTAACGCAGAAATACCGATTTGTCCCATCGGAAGCAGAGATTCCCTTACGATTTTAAATCCTTCTCCCTCTTTTCCAATGAGCATCTCTTCATCAAGCTGACAATCAATAGTCATCGGAGCACTTTGATTTCCGCGCAATCCCATCCCTTCCCAAATTCCCCCTAAGGTAATACCAGGATGTTCCTTAGGAATCACATAAAAATTGCTTTGCATAGAATTCTTTGCGAAAGTGGCTTTGGAATTCGTTACGTATATATCAGCCTCTCCCGCACTTGTTACCATTATTTTATTCGTATTTAGCCGGAAATTCTTATCTATCTTTTCTGCCTGACTGACTGGTAGGAAAAAATAACATCCAGAACCCGCTTCACTTAAAGCGATGGTTGCCAAACGTTTCCCTTGTGCCATAAGCCCTAGCTGCTCTGATATATATAGCTGCTGCTTACCATATAACATGATAGACGCGGCTGATGTATGCTGCACATAAACAAGGGCTGTCGATGCACATGCTTGTGCTAGCTTTACTACAACTTCTTTGTATATACGAGGAGTCCCTCCCATTCCTCCAAGCTCTTTTGGAATCATAAGACCTAAAAGCCCCTCTTCTCCCAACGCAGCCAGATTTTCTCTTGGAAATGCTCGTTCCGTATCCCACTTTTTCGCATTAGGGATGAGGTAATCCACTACAACATCGTCCACTTTTTCCAGAATATCCGAGAGTGACTGTTGCAATTCCTGTGTCTTCACTTTACGGTCTCCTGTCTAATTTGTTTTGGAGAAAAGCGAAAATCATCGCAAATGGAGTCAACTTCAAACGACTCCTCTCCAGCCCATTCTTTGTTTTGTACCACGATATTGCCGTATACAATCAGTTCACCCAACCTTTGGCGATTCTCTTTTGCAATTCGTATCATAGTATCTTCAAATCTATTCCACCGTTGACGAGGCTCAATGTAAATCGCTTCATTGCATAAATGACCGCAATTTCCGACAGTTTCATTATAAGCGCGGGCTGTATGACAAGAACGGGACATCGATGCCATCGCATAGCCTAAAAAAGCATTAACAGCAATGCCTTCCTTGCGAAGCGATTGAATAGACTCCTGCATTCCCGGTCCTATATCCAGATCAATTTCCTGCACTCCATATTGCTGGAGCAACACTATAATTGAATCAGAGTCCACATTTACTTGAAAATACATTTGCCTAATGTCAGCAGTTTCGTTTTGTAAAATATCCTCGTACCATGGGCAATTTATAAAGCTATATACAAGCTGTCTTCCCAATGAAAAAGAAACATGCGACGGATTTTGTTGTGACACCAAATAATGAAGTGTTCCCCAGTCATTGACTACAATGTTAAGAGGAAGATGAAAGAGTTGCTGAACCTTTTCCATTACACGCCCAAAATGGGCTTCAAACAAGATAGGGAGTTCAATTTTAGCGTTCTTCCCTTGTTGTAAAATATATTGAATATGCTCTTCGTTCAATCCCGCCATCTTATGAATACAACCCGAATGTCCCAAGCAAATAGTGTCATAATCCTCAAGGAAAAGACTCGATAATGTATACAGCTGATCATGATGAACTCTGAGTTCTTTTTTGGAAGTATTCAAGCTTCGCCCTCCTATACATACATTTGATTGGTGCGCGTAGGAAGATATGTGCAGCGGCACTTTTCACAAAACCTCGGTACCCACTTCATAACCCACATTAATTGTTCCTGCTCCATGATTTCCTTCTTGACTGCAATAGAAACGCTCTCAAGTCCAAGCTCTTTCCATTGCCGGAATACATCGACTACAAGAGAAAGAGAAACAGGGTTTGGGGCTTCTCTGCCTATAAATTTAATGGCGCGTACACCAGCCTCCACAAGTTCTTCCAAATTGCACAAACTGCAGTCTGTTGCACTATCAAGTAACGTCATCTGACTCACTATACTGCCGTCTGGAAACTCTACACGATAACCAGATCGTATCCCTTCGCCTATTTCAGCATTATTAGGACTCTCCCACAGCCGGCATGCTGCCGGCACGCTGCCGGTACCAAAGTTCCCGGTTATCATCATCTCAAGACCTTCTTGTTTCCAGCGCTTTATTTCTTCAAGCGTTGTACTATGCCCTACTGTAATACGAGCAATCCCCTTTTCGCGAAGCATACGGACTGCGTACTTATTTACGGGAGCAATCGTTGATCCAGAAATGAAGGCTACACGCTTTTGAAAGCCCTTTAAAAGTTCCAGCGTTTGAAACGAAGAGACAGTCACAAAATCCACTCCCAATTCAACAGCTTGGGCCACGTGCCCTATGTATAGCTGCTCAAGTTCCCGTGGAATATAGGATGCATTCGCCATAAAGATAACCTGAACGCTTTTCCTCTTGGCAAGATCCATCACTTCTTGAAGCGATTCCCAGTTTTCAAAGTGCGCTGGATA
The DNA here is from genome assembly GCF_004138295.1 of Ectobacillus funiculus. GTDB lineage: Bacteria > Bacillota > Bacilli > Bacillales > Bacillaceae_G > Ectobacillus > Ectobacillus funiculus. The sequence goes on from NZ_SCFM01000004.1 coordinate 334,262, forward strand.
TCCAGCAACGGTTTGGAAACGATTATCAAAAGAAAGCTGCTGGAGCAATGGATGTCGAACACCGACATAAATTTCATCAACTCCAGCTTCTAACATTTCCTGCAGCATAAACTTGGATCGTACAGGCGCAACAAGCTTTAATTGGTCTAACATCTACACCTTCTCCTTTACTTGCGGAAGCATCTGTCGCAGCGTATATACAGACTGAGATAAACTTCGAATTAGGTAGTCTATATCTTCTCGTGTTGTGTACTTTCCAAAACTGATTCGCAGCGATGATTTAATTCTATCTTCAGAATGTCCTAATGCCTGCAAAACATGGGACAGCTTTACTTTCTCTGAACTGCAAGCGGATCCTACAGAAACTGCTATGCCGTATATCTCATTCAAAATTGCCGCCAATGCTTCGGAACGGATATGAGCAAATGCCACATTCAACGTTCCTGGTAAGCTATGGCCGGTGTCTATTGTTCCATTTACATCGAAATCTGCTATTGACGTCTGCAACCTCTCCAACAAATAAGCCTTCAATTCTATCATCTTATCGTATTGTACAGGCAGTTCCGCATACGCTAAGCTGCAAGCAACTCCAAATCCTATGGCCCCCAGCACATTTTCCGTTCCGCCACGCCAGCCATTCTCCTGACCTCCCCCATGTACTAAAGGCTGCAAGGATGTCGAGTCTTTCATATATAAAGCACCGACCCCCTTCGGTCCATATAACTTGTGAGAAGAAAAGGATAGCGCATCAACTCCTAAATCCGTTACATGTACAGGAACTTTCCCAACAGCTTGCACCGCATCTACATGAAAGAAAACATGGGGATTGATAGCCTTTATCGTTTGAAGCATTTGCTTAATAGGTTGAATAGTCCCCGTTTCATTATTTGCCATCATAACTGAGACCAGCACCGTATTCGGACGCATTGCTTGCTCCAAGCTTTCAATTTGAACAATACCTTCTTGGTTAACAGGTAAATATGTGACCTCTACTCCTCTATTCTCGTAGAAGCGGCACACTTCTAAAGTAGCTGGATGCTCAATTTGCGTAGTAATAATATGGACATTTTCCTCTTCAAAAGCATGCAAATATCCCTTCAAAGCAAAGTTAACCGCCTCTGTTCCACTTGATGTGAAAATAATTTGATTGTCTTCCCCTGCACCAATTAGCTTGCAAGCTTGTAATTTCGCTTCTTGCACTTTGCTTTTAGCTATTCGGCCAAGAGAATGAATGCTAGAGGGGTTCCCAAATGTACCAATATGCTCTTTTAAAACATCCACCACTTCCTCACGAAGAGGAGTGGTGGCATTGTAATCAAAGTATTTGCCAATCATAACGAGAGCCTCCTACACAGCCACTTGTTCAAGTTGAGTAAACAATTCGTGCAGAATGTACAGGCAATGCATTTGCGGAGGCTCTAGTTCCCCTAGCATTGCTTCACGTATATCAATAGGTGTGGCTATAATCTCTGATAGTTGCTTTCCGATGATATAATGAGCAAAAATATCTGCTGTGGCAAGAGATGTAGCACAGCCGTATGCAGTGAATTTTGCATCCTTCACTTTTTCCTGGACAATGCGTAACTTTAAAAAAATCGTATCTCCACAAACTGAATTGCCAATTTTTAATTCCTGGTTCGCATTTGGCAACTCACCTGAATGTTTAGGATTACTGAAATGAGCTACAATGGTTGGGTTATACATCCTCTTTCACCTCCTAAGGTGCAACTGTAGTTTTTTGAGCTTCTACTTCATCCATGTGCTTCTCTAGGTTAATGGCACAGCAACCAATTTCAGCACCTGGCACACGGGTAATGTAGACAACCTTTTGTCCATTCCGACCGCACTCACATGTATTTTCTTTTTCTAAATAAACGAGATCTTCCGTTAGAATGAACCCCGGATATGACAAAGATGTTGGATCCATAATTGCCAGAACACCGCGTCGGCCTTGCGGAACTTCTTTGCTTAAATCCTTTGGATCACGAAGAGAAAAATGAACCCATGGCGGTACATGTTTAGATTGCTTATCACACTCAATTGCTAATAAGTTGGCTTCAACAAGACCGTACATATCACGGACATTTTCCTTAGGGATGCCTAGATACTCGGCACAGTCTTCATTAAACTGTGAACGAGGAATTTCCATACCAGAGAACTTCTTCCACCCTCCAAGATTTATTACCATGGTTCTTTTATCAAGCTTTAAGCGGATAGCATTTGTCTTCAAATACTTAACAAGTTTATACACAAGGAAAGGAGGGCCAATGATATGACGGGTATGCATATTCTCCCATCGTTCCAGTACTTCAATAGCTTCTTGCGGCTTAAATGAAGCACGCTTTACTAGACATTTTGTCGCATCGAATAGACCCGAAAGCATGTTTAAAGCCTTCACCATTCCCATCTCTGGCATTTCCTCTGGTGAAGGGAACAAAAATAAAGCAGCGCCCCTGGAAAACATAAAGATGTCCCTGTACATCGCATAGAGGCTGAATATACTTCGGTCAACTGTCTCACGGTCACGGCGAGAAATACTAGGAATACCGCTTGTGCCTGTACTGCGCATTTCAAATTCAATGTTGGTTAATGAAGTAGATAATAAAAGATGAGAATCTGGTCTTTTAAAACTGGTGACTGGAATCAGAGGAATCTTATGTAGGTCTTTGAAGTCTTGAATGTCTGCTGGGGTAATATTGTTGTCGTCACAAAGCATTCGATAATACGCATTGTGTTCGTAATGATATCTGAAGTTCTCTGACAGCAAGTAACCCTTCATTTCGTTTACTTTTTGTTCCTCCCATTGAAATACGTCAGAAACAGATCCAATTACAGCCTTGACCGAATCGATTCCAACGTTATTCAAGCTCTCTAATACGGTGCGAACCTCTTTCATAACAAGTCCCCCTTGATTTTAATTATTTTATTATAACAACCAAAAGATATTAGTTTTATAACAATATGAGAATGCCAAAAACCAGTACCTTATAGTGTCATTACTGGGACATAACGTTAAACACATGGATAATTTAGCAAAGGTAAAAAATATTGTCAATATTCTATCTATTATGTTCATTACGATTTACAATACCTTAATATCAATGTTTCTCCGGGTTCATTACGATTTGTAAACAATGTAATTTATTCATAAACTGAAACAAAAAATTATATAAGAAAAGTTTATAATATAGTATTCTCTCTTTATACTTCTTCAAATTTAGCTATTTTCAAAATACTGAGTAATATATAGGTTTAGGGCAACGTAATTTTTTATAACGCTTTCATCCTTTGCATATAAAGAAACACACCTTTCCATTCTCTATTATTTCACTTTATAAAAGCTTACTATGCTGATTGGAATTTCTTGTTTTCAGCTTCTGCTTGCTCAAAATAACGAAGTATAATTCTGTGCAATTAAGTTCACTGATGCATCCCCCTGTTCCTTGCTCATCTTGCTATAGCCACCTCCCAAAAACTTATCGTCAGCTTCTTGCTAACTTTTTTATAAATTAATTTTATTTTTTTTGTGTTACAACAAAAATGAACTTTTACATAGTGCAATTCATAAGAAAATCTTTGATAATCCTATAGGCTAAGTTAAAAATTAGACCATCAACCTAAAAAAATTACATACTCTCAAAGCAAAAATGATTCTATGTTGACGTTTGTTGGTGGATTATACAATAAGTTAACATTTCTATCTAACAAGGAAGCCTTGACGGAGTGCTACAATAGGAGATTTATTGGGAAAGTCATTCAAATGTTCCTGATTAGATAACCTAAAAAACCTTGCTGCTACGCAGCAAGGTTTTTTAGGTGTAATGTATAACATGTAGGCATCTTACTCATCCATACTCCCCTCAAACGCAGCAGACACCTGTTCAAACTCCTCGTCACTCTCAATATGTGACAAATTCCCATCTTCTTCTACTCTAAAAAAGAAGATATCAATGTCTTCACCTGTTTCCTGTTGAATGTCTTCCACAAGACCAACAGCCACGTATTCCATTCCTTCGACATTCATAATTCCCAGAACCTCAAATTCCTGCTCCTGATCATCCTCATCGCTAAGAGTAAAAATTTCGCCTACTTCAATTTTTTCCATACAATATTCTCCTTTCACAGCAGAAAGATACAGTGTTCCAAACCGTATGCATACCAACATATGTTTCCATATAAAATCCAATTCATGCGCAAAAACAATAAATTCTTATTTCTTTAGAGAAAATCACTATTTGTTAGGTGCTTGTACAAATGTTTGCAACAGGCTTTTTACAGCTTGTAAGCATTCAAGAAAACTCGCTGACTGGCGAGCCCTGCACTTGGGCAAAGACAAAGGCGTAATTACACTTATACTGCATTCCTAAAATTTCCATCTGCGGCACATTCACTTCTAGCTGGAAATTTATCCTTTCCTACAGTGCAAAACAAAAAACCCTGCTTATGCAAGGGTTTATTTCCAAAGGTCAGCATCTATTTAGTGAAAAGCTTGTTGAATCGATTCTTCCACACCTTGTTCAATCTCTTCATACTGATCGAGCGCGGCCTTAAATAATTCCTTTGTTGTAATGTGTTCCACTTCTTCACCGTCTATATAGGAATAAAGCACGTACAACTCGTTATTATCAGCCTTGCTGCTAATAGCGTTTGCATCAACGTCCTTACCAATTTCCCAAATCCGCTGTTTATACCCGTGACAAAGATGAAGCGTGTGCACAATAACGGTGTTAGACATTCTACTGCCAAACCACCTATCCCAAAGTCCCAATTAAGAATCCCCCTCTTATTTCTTACTCCTATCTTATTCTTATCATCTCATATCATTACACTGACGGAAATATCTTTTTGCAAATATCTTTGGATAAATTTATGAATACAAAAGTCCAGAAATGCCGGATTGCTATCCCATTTGCCCGCTATTTCTTTCTTTGCACTGCTAAAGCTTGAATAGCTATAACAATTTCAGGGTTCACAAGGGCGGACAAATCCCCAAGAGCCTCTCCTAAAAATGCTGCTTTAATAACGCGGCGCATTACTTTTCCATTGCGTGTTTTTGGCAGATCAGCAATGCAATGGATCACCTTCGGACAAAGCGCCTTACCAATGTGCGTGCTGACAAGAAACAGCAGCTCTTCTTGTAACTTCTTTGTATAAATGGCTCCTTCGCTCAGTACGACAAAACAATGACTCACCTCTCCCTTCCTTTCATCTGGTACCCCAATTGCCGCTGCCTCCACTACGTCGGCATGCTGCACGAGAACAGATTCGTATTCCGCTGGTCCGATCCGCTTTCCAGCGATGTTTAGCGTATCATCAGAACGACCGGTAATAACGTACTGTTCTCCGTCAAATTTCACCCAATCACCGTGCACCCATTTATTTTTGTACCGGGACCAATACGTGTGGATGTACCGCTCATTATCCTCCCAAAAACTCTTTGTCATGCCCACCCATGGCTTTTCAATACAAAGCTCCCCTACCTCGCCAACAAGCGGGCGACCCTCTCCATCTAATACTACAGCTGCCATTCCTGGGAGTGGTGAGTTAAATCCCATCGGTGCAATCGGTTTTACAAGAACATTGCCGAAAATACCACCAGAGATTTCCGTTCCACCTGAGTAATTAAAAATCGGAAGTCTTCCTTTTCCAACAGTAGAAAATAACCAAATCCAAGGATCCAAGTTCCACGGTTCACCGGTAGAAGCAATTACCTGTAAGCTTGCTAGAGAATACTTCATGACCCACTCATCTCCCTTTGCCATAAGAGAACGGATTAAGGTCGGTGAAATGCCTAAATGCGTAATTCGATGGCGATCCGTCATTTCCCACAGACGGTCTGCAGGAGCATCTGGCACTCCATCATACATCACCATTGTCGCTCCATTTATAAGCGCACCAAACAGCAGGAAAGGGCCCATCATCCATCCCATATCTGTTACCCACATAAGACGGTCTCTTGTTTGCACGTTCATGCCAAATGCAGCATCGAAGGACGCCTTTAGAGGGAAGCCAGTATGTGTATGCACCGTCCCCTTCGGTTTCCCAGTTGTACCGGATGTATAAATCAGCATAAGCGGATCATCACTTTTCATCTCAAGTGACTGGCGCAAGGGCTTTGCGTTCTCTAATTGATTCCATAATAGATCATATTTTTTGGGCGGACACACATTTCCTGCATACCGGACAACAACAACCTTTTCTACTGTTGCGCACTGCTCACAAACACGATCCACTTCAGCCTTTAATGGTATTACTTTTCCCCGGCGCATAAAGCCATCCACTGTTACAATCATCTTTGACTTTGCTGCCTGTACGCGTGCTGCCGCTGCCGCTGCCGCAAACCCCGAGAAGATGGGAGACACAATCGCTCCAATCTTCATAGCAGCCAGCATCACAACAGCCGTTTCTGGAATCATCGGCATATAAATTGTAATACGGTCACCCTTTTGAATTCCTTGCTGCTGCAGGCCGCCAGCAACACGACTCACCCACTCATCCAGCTCTTCATAGGTAAAGGTTCTACTTACTCCGCCTTCTCCTTCCCAAATGAGTGCAGGTTCTGTTCTTACTCCATTGTCTTTTATCCAGCGGTCTAGCGCGGATTCCACAACATTGCACGTACCGTTTACATACCATTTTGGAAAAGGAATACCATTTTCTAACTCCAGCACTTCAGTATATGCTTTCATCCAACGATAACCAATGGCTCGCTCCGCTTCCCCCCAAAACCAAGAAATATCTTCAATCGATTTTTTATAAAACGTCTCATAATCAGTAAACCCAAGTGATGTCATCCATTGATGTAAGCGAGTGGATGACTTGTATTCTTCTGTCGGAAACCAAACAGCCTTATTCATATTTCCCCATCTCCTTTAAAGACAACTTGCCAATTAGCGAGCCATTAGATCATAGTCGCACTTACACTGTATTTCTAAAATTTCCGACTATGTCGAATGACTTCTAGCTTGAAATTTAAACTTTCCTATAGTGTGAAAAAGCAAGTCCGGAGAGAGGACTTGCTTATACTGGATATACTGGGTGCTTACGTTCTGTAAATATTTGATATTTGCTCCTATATACATCAAAACGGCGAATAAGCTCTTCTCGCAGTTGGTTGGGGTGGACAATGCCATCAACAATCATCTCAGATGCAAGATGATAAATATCAATATCTTTTTTATATTCTTCTCGTTTTTCCTTTACAAAAGCTGCTCGTTCTTCCTCTCCAAGAGCAGCAATTTTGTTTGCATACACAGCGTTTACAGCTGCTTCTGGCCCCATCACGGCAATCGATGCTGTCGGAAGAGCTAAACAGCAATCTGGCTCAAATGCAGGACCGGCCATCGCATATAACCCGGCTCCATACGCTTTACGGACAATGATTGAGATCTTCGGCACGGTTGCCTCGCTCATAGCGGCAATCATTTTGGCACCATGTCGAATAATACCCGCTCGCTCTACTTTCGTACCAATCATAAATCCTGGTACATCAGCCAAAAACAAAAGAGGGATATGAAATGCATCACAAAGCGCAATAAATTTAGCAGCTTTATCCGCAGAATCTTGAAACAGTACACCACCCTTTATGCGAGATTGATTCGCTACAATTCCAATTGGTTTTCCATCAATTCGTGCTAAGCCTGTAATAAGTTCCTGCGCAAACAGCTTTTTAATTTCAAAAAATGTATCTTCATCTATAATACGGTGAATGAGGTCCATCATATTGAAAGGAGCATTTTGATTTTGTGGAATGATCTGCTCAAGGTTTTTTTCAAATATTTTCGAATCTTGGGGAGCTACTGACGGTGCTGTTTCCAAATAATTACTTGGGAAATACGCAATATACTGGCGGGCGAGTGATAGCGCTTCTTCTTCCGTTTTGCATAATACATCACCGCAACCAGATACGGAGCAATGCATACGTGCGCCTCCCATTTCTTCAAGTGTTACTTTTTCGCCGATAACCATCTCTGCCATACGCGGAGATCCAAGGTACATTGATGCATTGCCCTCGACCATCATGACGACATCGCAAAACGCAGGGATATATGCGCCTCCTGCTGCAGACGGGCCGAATAACAAACAAACTTGCGGCACTTTACCTGATAACTTTACTTGGTTATAGAAAATACGTCCTGCACCTCGTCGACCTGGAAACATTTCGACTTGATCTGTAATACGCGCCCCAGCAGAATCAACTAAATAAAGAAGAGGAACACGCAACTTCTCTGCTGTTTCTTGAATACGCAAGATTTTTTCCACTGTACGAGATCCCCAAGAACCCGCCTTGACAGTAGAGTCATTTGCCATTACGCAAACAGTACGACCATGAATCTTTCCAATTGCCGTAATAACACCGTCCGCTGGAAGATCTTCACTATCGCAGTTTGCAAACATCGCATCTTCTGTAAAATCCTGATCATCAAACAATAATACAAGCCGATCACGAACAAATAGTTTTCCCTTTTCCTTATTTTGTTCATGGTACTTACTTGCACCGCCTTGCTTCGTTTTCTCTATTCGTTCTTTCAGCGTCATCTGTTTTTGCTGCTCTAGCATGTGCTACTCCCCCTTATACAACGGTTTTCGCTTTTCTTTAAACGCTCGCAGTCCCTCTACCCGATCTTTTGTCCCAATTACTTCTTCATACGCCTCTCGCTCCAGCTCCAATCCAGATTGTAAGTCCGTTTCGATTCCTTGGGAAATGGCACGTTTCGCCATTTTGACAGCAATCGGGCCGTTAATGACAATTTTTTCGGCGATTTCCATTGCTTTCTGCTCGAGTTCTGCCAAAGATACAACATGCTCTATTAATCCGTATTGATAAGCTTCTTCTGCCGATATCCGTCTTGCAGTATAAATAAGCTCCTTTGCACGGCCAAGTCCGATTAAACGCGGCAAACGCTGTGTGCCCCCAGCTCCTGGAATAATGGCTAATGAAGTTTCAGTAAGTCCGAGAATTGCAGTGTCGGAGGCAATGCGAATATCACACGCGAGGCTTAATTCCAATCCCCCGCCTAATGCAATCCCATTAATTGACGAAATCACAGGCTGCGGAAGCGAAGCTATCATATTAATAGACGAGCGGATCATCGAAACTGCCTGACGTACCTGTTCTTCATTCATTCTAGCTCTTTCTTTTAAATCTGCGCCGGCACAAAATACCTTCTCTCCGGCCCCTGTTATAATAACAGCACGAATTTTCCGTTCTTCTTTCACCTGTCCCAAGGCAGCCTGCAGTTCTTCTAGCAGGGAGATCGACAACGCATTTGCCTGTTGCGGCCGGTTCAGAGTAATCGTTGCGATATGCGGCGCAATGTAGTCTAAACGAATATTCTGCCATCCAAGCATTCTATCACCTGCCTATTCGAGCTCTGCTAACACATCGCCTTCATTCACAAAATCCCCTTCGGCTACAAATAATGTAACCAATCTGCCAGATTGCTCCGCAGTAATCGGGATTTCCATTTTCATAGATTCCAGAATGACAATATCCTCACCTTCTTCGACCCTATCTCCGATACTTACAACAATTTTCCATACACTCCCTGCCATTGGTGCATATACCTTTGCCATACTGTACCCCCTCTTCAAATCAAAATAGGCTTTACCACCCCATCTATCAATGGGGCGGTTCAATAGATTCATTTTTGGATAAGTCGCTTCGAAACAAAGCTTGTTGTATATATTCCGCTTTTAAACACCTCGTCCTGCAAGACTTGCAAAAGCATCGGAATATTTGTTTTAATTCCTTCTATTTTTATTTCTTCAAGAGCCGCTCGCAGCTGCTGCATTGCCTCTTCTCGATTTGCGCCATGTGCAATCACTTTCGCCATCATCGGGTCGTAAAATGGTGTAATTCTTAGTCCTTCTTCTAGGAAATGGTCAATACGAAGGGATGACGGCAGTTGAAGAAACTGAATTTCACCAGGTGAAGGAAAAAACGTCTTTGGATCCTCCGCATATATGCGCGCCTCAATCGCATGACCGTTTCTGTCTACTTCCCCCTGCGTAAAGGATAAGGCTTCTCCATATGCAACGCGAAGCTGATGCTCCACAAGATCTAAACCTGTAATTGCTTCCGTAACGGGGTGCTCCACCTGCAGACGCGTATTCATCTCAAGAAAATAAAAGTTTTCCTGCTCATCGACTAAAAATTCAATTGTTCCTGCATTTTTATAGCCGATTGCCTTTGCGGCCTTGACAGCGATCTCTCCCATCTTACGCCGCGTTTGCTCGCTGACAAACGGAGATGGAGCTTCCTCTATCACCTTTTGGTTCCGGCGTTGCACCGAGCATTCGCGCTCCCATAGGTATACAGTATTTCCAAATGAATCTGCTAACACCTGTATCTCAATATGATGCGCATTTGTCACAAGCTTTTCCATGTACATTTCATCGTTTCCAAAGAAATTTTTTGCGCGTGTTTGATTATTTCTAAACGCTTGGATAAGCATTTGTTCATTGTCTACAACCTGCATTCCAATCCCTCCCCCGCCGGCAGATGCCTTTAGCATAAGGGGATACCCTATCGATTTTGCAATTTCTTTCGCTTCCTCCGCTGTAGGAATAGGAGCAACGATACCTGGTACGACAGGAACGCCCGCCTGTATCATCGTTTTACGTGATTCAATTTTGCTTCCCATCTGTGCTATCACATCAGCAGCAGGACCAATAAAGACGATTCCCTCTTCCTCACAGCGCTCGGCTAAGATTGGATTTTCCGACAGTAATCCATAACCAGGGTGAATCGCCTCGGCCCTCGTTTTTTTGGCAATCTCAATGATTTTTTCCAGATTTAAATAACTCTCATGTACACGCGCCCCTCCAACTTCATACGCTTCATCTGCCAGCTTCACATGCATAGCGGATACATCTGCTTCTGAATACACAGCCACGGTGGTAATCCCAAGACGCTTGCATGTTTTGATAATCCGAACAGCAATTTCACCCCGATTCGCAATGAGAAGCTTAGAAAACATCTCCATCCCTCCTATCGACACCCGAGATGCCTTGCAATAACCAAGCGTTGAATTTCCGACGTCCCTTCTCCAATTTCCAATAGCTTAGCATCGCGCATATGGCGTTCTACCTCATATTCCTTCATGTAGCCATATCCTCCATGAATTTGCACCGCTTGATTCGCAGCCCGGCTTGCAGTTTCTGATGCAAAAAGCTTCGCCATTGCCGCTTCTTTTCCAAACGGCTTATTATGGTCCTTCAGCCAAGCTGCCTTATATACCATATTCCGTGCAAGTTCAATCTCCATTGCCATGTCCGCCAGCTTAAACTGAATCGCTTGAAATGTTGAAATGCTTTTTCCGAACTGTTTTCGCTCCTTCGAATATTGAAGTGCCCTATCAAAAGAAGACTGCGCAATACCGACGGCCAATGCGGCAATTGAAATACGTCCGCCATCTAGTGTATACAAAAATTGGTTAAAGCCCTTTAACGGATCTCCCAGTATGTTTTCCTTCGGCACATGTACATTGTCGAGAATAATTTCGCAAGTATTAGAAGCGCGAACTCCCATTTTGTCGTACGGACTTGAGATCTTTAATCCTTTGCTATCCGTGGGCACAATAAAGGCGGAAATCCGTTTTTTCCCTCGTTCGTCTACACCGCTGTCAGCGGTTACAATAACAGTCCCGGCATACTCTGCGTTCGTAATCCAGCACTTCTCTCCGTTAATTACATATTCATCACCAGTCAGAACCGCCCTCGTTTGTGTCCCTCCTGCATCTGACCCGGCGTTAGGCTCTGTCAATCCAAATGCCCCCAAGGTTTTGCCCAATGCCATTGGAACCAGATACTTTTGTTTTTGCTCCTCCGTACCAAAATAATAAATAGGAGCTGCTCCGAGAGAAATCGTAGCCGCATAGCTGAGTCCTGTGCCACCACAAGCACGACCGATTTCTTCTACTGCGAGCGCATAAGAAATCATATCTCCGCCAGAACCACCGTATTCTTCAGGAAACGGAATCCCCAGCAGTCCAAGCTCCCCTAGCTTTTGGAACGTCTCTTGCGGGAACTCACCCGTTTGATCATAGTATACTGCCTTTGGCGCAATCTCCTTTGCCGCAACCTCGCGAACCATATCTCGAATCATTTGCTGCTCATTCGTTAATGAAAAATCCATCGTTCACACCCCTTATCATTTCTGCATAACAGCATATGATAACGAACCCCAACACAGATAATTTGAGCAAAAATGTCCTTAGTTTATTGTAAAGCGTATGCTAGTACAATAGTCTAAAAAAAATCCTACATTGTTCTACAACAATGCAGGATTACTTAAAAGGACGATACTCTTCTTATTTTAGTAGTCGCGTCCTTTTCCGGAATCAGTAATTTCCACCAACGCCTCAGGATACGGCTCGAAATATGTTTGTCTCAGTAAATATTGTTCTTCAAACCGAATAGCCCACGACCGCAGCAAAGTCAACACGCTGCTTAACGGAATTTTCTTCTCCTGATACTTTTGGAGAAGCGACAGAAAATGCTCCTTTTCCTCTTTCTTAAGCGAATCTTTAAAATACCCAAAAATATGCTGACAAACATTAATATTGGATGTATAACGCGCCGCTCGCTTTAATAGTGCATATAAAGCCTGTTCATAAGCAGCAAACACATCTGCCACCGGACGCTTCTCATGATTTGCGACAATTCGACCCATTTCCTTTAGCTTTGTCTGGTTATATGCCATAAACAAATATTTTTGATCCGCATGAAACTGCACAAGACGCTTCATAGTTGGTTGCGATTTCAAGACTTTAAACTCAGTAATTGTAAAGAGCTTCGTAAAAAAATGCTCCCGAAGTGTAAAATTCTTGAGCCTTCCCTCCTCTTCAACCGCAAGATGGCCAAATCGCTCTATAACCTTTCCGCCAAACAAGCCGCTGCCTTTGCCGTTGCTGGGAGATTTATTACTTCCAGCATATATTTTAACATCGCGTGTACCGCAGCTTGGGGAGCGATTTTTTAAAAGAAAGCCATCTACATCAGGCAAAGAGCCTAAAAAACGTTCTGCAAACTGCTGCATCCGATCTGTTACATCTTCTCCAGTTGATGGCTGCACAAGCCGCTGCATCCCACTCTGCTTCTCCTCCACAATGCGAATGGTTTCCCGTGGTGTTCCGAGACCGATTTCCACCTCCGGACAAATGGGGATAAACCGCACATACGGCATTAGACTTTTTACAATTGGATCTGAGATAACGTCGCCATTATAACGACATGCATCAAATTCTAGACACTTACTTACTACAACTATTGGTTTGGAAAAAGTTCTCATACAATCCCTCCGACATATAACTCCGTACGGTGTATCGTTTCTTTTTGATCCTATCACTGCAGTTTTAGCCAAAGAGCTCCTAGCTTCTCATATAAGCGACCTAGAAGGATATATTCTCTAGATAGTATCGTACACATATATACGGTATAAACCAAAATGTCTGCTGCACTTTTTGTACGAACCAGCGCCGTATCTATCCCTGCTGGGCAAATAAAACACCTGTCTATTCAAAACAAAAGGAATAGCATAAAGCTATTCCTTCTTATCGCTCGGAAACGCAACACCAATTTGCTTGCGGGCTTCATCAATAATTTCCATCACAGCAAGCGAATTAGCATGAGAGTTTGTGGAAGATTCCAGCTTCCCTGCTTGAATCAGTTCAATAAACTCCTTTGCCTCATAAAACATTGAATCACCTTTTTGCGGTTGTGTAATATTCTCTACTGTTCCATTTCGATAATAAATTTCCACTTGTTCTGGTGTATTTACCTTATCTATTCTTATATTTCCTTCTTCTCCTTGTATCTCAAAAGGAATTGTGGAGTTTGTAATTTTCGAATACATAATAACGGCTTCCATCTCTTCATACTTCAGCAAAATACTGCCTTCGCCATCAACACCCGATTCAAGAAGCAGCCCGTTTGCTTGTACCGCAAGCGGTTTACCGAATAATACAACGAGCGGATAGATACAGTAAATCCCAATGTCTACCAAAGCACCATTTGAGAATGCTGGATTAAAGGCATTCAACACAACACCTTGTTTATACGCATCATACCGAGAAGAGTATTGGCAATAGCTCGCCACATACCTGCGGACCTTTCCAATTGTATGTATATGCTGCTGCACAGTTTTAAAATTCGGAACAAGCGTAGATTTTAACGCCTCCATAAGCAGCACATTGTTTGCCTTTGCTGCCTGAATCATAGCTTTTACTTCAAAAGCATTCGATGCGATTGGTTTCTCGCATAATACATGCTTGCCGTGATTCATGAAAAGAATAGCTTGCTCTGCATGAAATGAATTAGGACTAGCGATATATACTGCATCAATTTCTGAGCTTTTTGCCATGCTTTCCAAATCAGTAAATGTTAATGTTACGCCATACTTTGCGGCAAATTCCGTCGCCCGCTCACTCGTTCTGGAATACACAGCAGTCAGGGAAAAATCATCCAATTGACTCGCCGCTTGCAGAAACGACTCTGTAATCCAGTTAGTACCAACTAAACCAAATTTAACCATAAATTTATCTCCTTTATTTATATTAGCTTTTATTATTGTACTTGTTTACGGAGAATACTTCCATATTTTACGCCATCTTCACCTGACAAACTTACATATGATTGACAAATACTATGTATTACAGGAGGTGATACACATGGGAAACAATCAAGATCCATTTGTAAAGAAAAAGCAGCATGCAGACGGTGAATATGATAAAAAGACGGTGACAATCGATAATAACGGCAATTACGCTCTGAACGCACCTACAAACAGCGAGATTCTCCGGTCAGACAGAAATCGAAAGTAAAGCACTATATTACGTAGTGTAGCAGGAGGAATCACATGAAAATGAACATAACTTGGACTGGGCAAATGTCCTTTTCTGGCAGTGCTCCATCAGGACATGAAATTAAAATGGATGCAGCAACAGACATAGGAGGACAAAACAGCGGTCCGAGGCCTACAGAACTCCTTTTACATGCAGTAGCCGGCTGCACCGGCATTGATATTATTTCTATTTTGCAAAAAATGCGTCTCAACCCGAGCTCCTTCCATATAGAAATAGATGGTACACGAGCAGAGGAGCATCCAAAACGCTTTACAACCATTCATATTTTATATGCGCTTGAAGGAGAGCTGCCCGAAGAAAAAGTAGTGCGGGCTATTACATTATCAAAAGATAAATATTGCTCTGTTTCCCATTCACTGAACGCGGATATTTCGGTTAGCTATTCAATAAATGGCACGATAGGATCACAGCTGATTCAGTAAAGAAAACTCGCTGATTGGCGAGCCGTTGGGCGAAGGCAGAAGCGTAGTTGCCCTTACACTATATTCCTAAAATTTCCGACTACATCGAATGACTTCTAGTTGGAAATTTATACTCCCTTACAGTGTAAACAAACGAGGACAGTTCTCCGAACGATGAATTGCTTTTACTTCATTGCTCGGAGGATCTTTCCCCTGCACCGAGCCAACAATGTACTGAAACAAAGCACTTTTTATTCCTCACTTTTCCATCACGAAATTCACCAATTTATGGTATCATTTTAGGTAGTCCTATTTGCAGCTATCATTCAAACTAAAAAAGCAGGTGAATTTTGCATGAGAAAATGGATATCAATAACAGAAAAGCGCAATTTCTTAAAATGGTTTTTAGACAATCATCGCCTGAAATCTACGGACGCACGCAAAATATTGGAATTTATCATACACCGTCCTCATCTTTTGGAGAACCTCTCCTTTGTTGATAAAATAAAGCCTCGCGAAAAAACAATAGTTGTTTCAAGTATGCAATCAGATGAAAGCGGCTTTGCCTTTTACGACCGTTATCGAAAAACAGAAGATGTATCACAAGCTTTACATGACTTAACGCTCAATCCATCTGAAAAGGTAAATCTCATTTTAAATTTCTACGGAAAATTATTAAATCATCGTTACTTACAAATGCTAGACTCTCCTGAAGCTGATTCCATTCATTTGTACGAGCAATCAGAACGTCACGCAAGAGCAGCTGAAGCCCTCATTGAAAAAATTTCACATGAGCAGGAAATAGAAAGGGTTAAGCGGCAAATTGACGAGGCCTTAGACAAAAATGATAGATTGTTATTTGAACAGCTAGTGTCAAGACTTCAGGAGCTAGACAAAAAGCGAACTGGATAAAGAAAACCCGCCGATTGACGAGCTCTGCCCTTGGGCGAAGACAGAGGCGTAGTTGCCCTTACACTTTATTTCTAAGATTTCCAACTACATCAAACTGTCTTCCTGCTAGAAATTTCTACTTTCTTAAAGTGTAAAATAGAAAAACAAAAAGGCGGACAGTTGCCGAGCCTGTCCGTCCTTTCGTTTTTTTATTTATTATTAAGCTCAGCAAGAATAGGATACAATTCCTCTAAATGCTTAATTTCATAGCTAGGGATTACTTCGTTTCGCTCTTTATCATGACGATTAATCCAAACGGACGTAATTCCAACGCGAGACGCTCCAAGAATATCTGTCATTAAATTATCGCCAACCATAATCACGTCATCTTTTTGAAGACCCATTAATTCTAAGGCGTGCTCAAAAATGGATGGATCTGGCTTACCTCTTCCAAAAGCACCAGAGATCACGATCTGGTCAAAATAAGGAACCAACTCAGGTGTAATATCAAGCTTTGTATTTTGTAAATCCGGTGAGCCGTTTGTTAATAATAGTAGCTGATATTTTCCCTTTAACTCATCCAACACCTGGAATGTTTCATCATATACAAACGGACTCTTACGGCGCTGTGCAGGGAACATTTCCGCTAGCTCTTCACCAAATGCAGGATCATTAATCCCAAATGCTTGAAGTCCCTTCGTCCACGCATCTTTTCGATATGTCGGAACAATTCCCTTCATTTTACGGAAATTATCATCATCGTCTAGGAAGTTCCCCCATAGTCCTTCAAATGGATTAATACCAATCATTTGTGTAAATTCATACGTTTCATAAGAGGCATACAGTTCTCTTGCTTCCTTGCGAACCGCTTCTTCAAACGCCTCAGGATCGATTCCGTATTTTTGTTGTGCGGCTTGGCATGTTGCCTTAAAAGCTTCCGCTACGCTCTTTTGATCCCAAAGAAGCGTATCATCAAGGTCAAAAAAGATTGCTTTAATCATCGTCGTATACTCCTGTCTCTTTCTTTTGTTTTTCTTAAAAGTTTTATGATTCAAACATAAGATTACAAGGAGTTTCGCAATAAGTAAATAGTAACGTTACATATACATACGGTTTATAATTAAAAGTCTTTTCTTTCATGTATATAACAAACCTTGTTCGGCTACAGATACAATGTCTGAATTCTAATTCTCCCTTATAGAATTCATTCCTTCTATTGGCAGATGTATCGTAACCGTCGTTCCCTTTTCTACCTCACTGTCAACTTCTATTCTCCCTTTATGCTCTTCAATAATTTTAAAGCATACCATAAGACCTAAACCTGTACCTTTTTCTTTATTTGAGTAAAATGGTTCCCCAAGACGACTCAATTTTTCCTTTGTAATACCGCAGCCCTCGTCCTTCACTATCTTGTTATAAAGAAAACTCGCCGATTGGCAAACCCTGCCCTTGGGCGAAGACAGAGGCGTAGTTGCACTTATACTGTATTCCTAAAATTTCTCGCTATGTCGAATGCTCTTCTAGCTAGAAATTTATACTTTCTTACAGTGTAAAGAAACCTCGTCGATTGGCGAACCCTGTTCTTGGGCAAAGACAGAAGCGTAGTTGCACTTATACTGTATTCCTAAAATTTCTCGCTATGTCGAATGCTCTTCTAGCTAGAAATTTATACTTTCTTACAGTGTAAAGAAAACTCGTCGATTGGCGAACCCTGTTCTTGGGCAAAGACAGAAGCGTAGTTGCACTTATACTTTGTTCCTAAAATTCCTCACTGCGTCAAATGAACTTCTAGCTGGGAATTTATACTTTCTTAAAGCGTAAAAAAGTAAGGTGCTTTTCTTAAATACTGTCTATGAAATAACATCAATCATTAAATATAAAAAGGATGTACTCTCTTTCAGCATACCTTATCCTTCTGCCAATCTCTAGTGTAACATTGAAAAACAAGTTATATATTGATATATGAAACGACAAGAAATTGTCAGTCTGGAATAGAGTATTTTGAGTTGATTGTGTGTATGCGTATTGCTGAAATTAGGTTTGACGGCAGGATTCATCGATGAGCTCCAGAGAAGCACTACTCCTGAGTAATCAGTTAGAAATGATTTGTAAACATTCCTCATTTAATATTTCTTGCCTACCAAATAGTAATTGATTTTATTGATTTGTTTCCTTTTAATAATATCCATTCTAGGGATAAGCGGTTACGTAAGTCAGTATGATTATACTTGTATAACAAATCGTGTCCGGCTGCAGCCATCCTTCTGCTTCGTTACTTCCAAAACAGCTAGAAGCGCATGTTTTAACTCTTGCACGTGGGAGATTACACCAATCAGACGACCCGACTTTTGTAAGCCTTATTCACTTAATTAATACTGAATATCATTAGAATTCTCCTTATTTCTCAACGTCCTAAATGCTACACATCCAGAAATAATCTGTAGTAATGATGGGATGAACATAACGAACATAGACAAAATCAATAATATCGTACCAATTACAATCATAATGATTCCATAAACAACATTGTTGATTCTGTTGACAAAGCAACTTAAAACTATTGAGGCAGATTGCATTATAAAATACACAAAAATTAGAATTAGCACACCAAATTGAGTATCGGCATCATTTGAATAAATGTACGGGTCAAATATAAGCATTAAGAATAAGAATCCCGTTATAAGTAATCCTAAAATTCCACCAATCAATCCAGTAACAAGTTCAGCAGTTCTTTTCATAAGATGCACTCCCTTTGATTTGTTATGGAGTTGTATAAAGTATTCACACTAGTGTATTTTGAATTGATTATATGTATGCGTATTGCTAAAGCATTAGAAATGCATATGGAGGATATATGGATAGATGAAGAAAACCCTGCCAACTAATGGCAAGGTTCATCTTATTTCTAATTAAAAAACAAAACATAGACAAAAGAAGGATTCATTTACAAGATGGATAAAGTTTTTTATTCGTTATTCATCGAACATTACGAATTCCCAGGAGTAGTAAATATCTTATTAAACTGTTGTGCGGTCTAGTTGTGTACCTCTGTTGCATATGACTATACCTGTATCACAAACCGTGTTCGACTACAGCCATCCTTCTGTTTTGTTACTTCCAAAACAGCTGGAAGCGCATGTTTTAACTCTTGCACGTGGGAAATTACACCAATCAGACGACCCGACTTTTGTAAGTCTATTAGCGTGTCGATTGCCTTTACAAGCGATTCTTCATCAAGAGATCCGAAGCCCTCATCAATAAACATCGTTTCGATGGAAATGCCTCCCTCATAAGATTGAATCACATCTGCCATCCCGAGCGCCAGACAAAGAGATGCGTTAAACTTTTCGCCGCCAGATAGTGTTTTTACATCGCGTGTTTGTCCGGTATACGCATCATACACATCTAGTCCGAGACCGCTTTGACGAAGTCTCTTTTCCACCCTATCGCTTCTTTTTAAATAAAACTGACCGTTTGAAAGCTTACGAAGCCGCTCATTTGCTGCCTGCACAATATGCTCTAAATATTCAATAAGGATATATCGTTCAAAAGAAATCCGGCTCTCATTATCGCCTTTGACAGCCTCATACAAATCAACAAGCTCATGAAAAACAGTTTCTTCTTCTTGAATGTCCTCATCAATTCTGCTAATATTCTCTGCAGTTTGTTTTATATATTGAAGGGTCATCATTGTATGCTGACGCTGTTCCTTCGTTTGTTCTGCTTGTTGTCGCAGTTCTTCGATTGTCCCCAGTAATTCCTCTACATTAGTTCGTTTTTCATTCGTTAGCTCACTGCGCAACTCCTCGATTTGTTTGGAAAGCAACTGTACTGCTGAATAGTAGGACTCGATTGTTTGCTGCAGGGACAGAATTTGCTCTTGGGGCCTTTTCGCAGCTTGATAAGCGGCTTCATCTATGAAACTGGCCTGCCGCAGGCTTGCCGCAAAACGCTCATATCGTTGACTTTTTTGCTCTTGAGCTTCCTTTAGCTGCCGCAGCGCGGAGCCATAGTCTGCTTGGATTTGAAATCTTTCCTTTGTCACTTGCTCATACTGCCGCTCTGCTAGCTTCCAGCTCTCCTCCAACGTCTGAATCAAACTCTCTGCTTCTTGATATTTGCTGTTCCACATACTCATATTGGAAATATGCACTGGAATTCTCGTTTGATCATGCTTATAGGCAACCTGCTCCTCCATGTACGAACGCTCCATATGCTGCAGGTGAGCTTCGATTTGTCCTTTATCGTTCTGCAGCTTTTCTATATGCGCCTCGAGCTCTTGGATTTTTAGCTTTATATCATTCCGTATAGTTTCCTTTTGCCTCAAGATCTCAATTTTTTCAGATAATTGTGTTCCTTTTTTCATGAGCATCTCATATTCTTGTGTAGCTTCGGCACGATGATAGCCGCGTTCTTCAATCTCCCGTGCCTTGTCTTCACAATCCTTGCTTGCCGAGTGCCAGATTCCCTCGTATTGAAAATACTCTTTCTCCGCCTGCTCCCGCTTGCTGCGAAGCTGTTGCAGTTCATCCTTATGAATTCCCTGTTCACGGAATACCGCTTTATTCGGGTGGGAAGTACTTCCACATACAGGACAATGACAACCGTCCTCTAGCTGCAGCGCAAGATGTCCAGCCTGTTCTGCAAGCCCTGCCTTTTCAGCTGCTTCATATTTCCTTTGCCACTGCTCGGCCACACTCTTCGCCTGTAATAGATGAGCCTCTTGCTCTTTCACATATTGCGAAGCTTCCAGGTATACTTTGAGCGCTTTAAAATCCTCCCGTAATGCCGCTCGCTCTTCAAGCATTGCCGCATAGTCACGTAACAACTCATCAAGCTGTTGCAGCGCTTGAGTTAGATTCTTACGTTGTTCTAAGCTTCTTTGCTCCTCTTGGACAACAGCCTGAAGCCGCTCTTTCTCCTTTTGCAGCTTCTTCTCTGTTTCCTTTAGCTGCAGCTCTTTGGAGGCGAAGGTTTCTAAAATAGGCTTTAGCTCTGTCAAAGCTTCTCTGTTTCGCTTTGCTTCCTCACGCAGCGGTTCCTTCATTTTTTCAGCGTTGTACAATTGCTCAGTCCTTTGGAAACGCTGCTCTATTTCTGTTTGTTTCCCGTGCAGCATAGCAACCCTTGCTTCTGCTTGCCCAGCGATGTGAACAGCCTCCAGATATGTGTCCTCAAATGGCACAAGACGGTTTGCCTTCTCGCCAAGCTGCAGTTCCTGCTGCTTTTGCTCCATCACTTGACGATCAAGAAGCAGCTGTTCATAGCGTTCTTCCTTCAACTGTAAATCTAGTAATCTATCATTGACTGCTTTAGCCCTATGATAGAATTCCTCTTTTTCCGCAAGCTCCTTTACTTGCAATTCCGTCTTCTTTGTCAATGCTGCCAATAGACTTTGATAAAAGGCCTGTTCTTCTTCTAAGGCTTGCAGCACTTGATAGCTGTTTACACTCTCTTGTTCTGTAAGCTCTTTTAAAAAAGACGACTCACGTACAGGAAGCTGCATCGCGTTCCGTATATAAATATCGCGTTCCTTCCTCTTGCCCTGCAGCTTGTCGTGCAGTGCCTTCCGTTTCCCATCCAATAGCTCCCTCATAAGCTTATAGCGGTCTGTTTTAAAAATACGGCGCAAAATCTCCTCTTTATTTTCTGTTTCAGAAGTCAGCAGCTTACGAAATTCCCCTTGCGGAAGCATTACAATTTGACTAAATTGATGCTTATTTAGACCTAGCAGCTCTTCTACCTTTCGATTGATATCGGTCACGTGAACACGGTCCACGCACGGCACCTGCTCTTCTCCAACAATTTCGTAAAATTCAATCGTTCCGCCTGTTGCCGTTTTATTTCCTTTCTTTTTATGCGCCATTTGCCTCATAATCCGATATACCCGGTCTCTAATAGCAAATATAAGCTCAACGCTCGTATGCACATGATCCTCAGCAAAGTGACTGCGCAGCATAACAGCATCATTCCGCTCTTCACCGCTTGCTTCTCCATAGAGCGCATAACAAATCGCATCAAAGATTGTTGTTTTTCCAGCACCTGTGTTCCCTGAAATTGAAAATAAGCGATGCTCACCCAATTCTTCAAAATCCACAATTTCCTTCCCTTTATATGGTCCGAACGCATTCATAATAAGTCGAATCGGCTTCATCGTCGCCCTCCTTCCCGCTCACGTACTTCGTCTAGCACTTCTAAAAAAATTTGCTGCTTCACATCTGACAATTCGTTCCCCCGCATTTCTCTATAAAAGGCCTTTAACAAGGACATATCATCCATTTGATGACGGGATGCAGCTGCTTCTCCTGTATCTGTCTTTCCTTGCTTATGCAAGACTCGTTCGACATGCATTGCATTCGGATACACAGTGCGAATTTTCTCCATTGGTTGCAAAACAGGATTTTCATCCAATAATCTTACAAATACATAATCTGCACAAATTTCATGACGCAGCAGCTCATCTAGCTTAGCTTCCACAGTTCTCATCTCACGCAGCGGCTTCAGTTCCCGCTTTTCTATCGTGATATCCCCTTGTCCATTCAATTCCACAATATAAAAACCCTTTTTATGGTGTTCTTCCGAAATGGAATATTTCATAGGCGAGCCCGCATACCGAATTTTCTCCTCACGTATGTAATGGGCCTGATGCAAATGCCCAAGTGCCGTATAATGAAAGTGCTTAAAATAATGACTATTCACATATTCAACGCCACCTATTGATAACGGTCTCTCGCTTTCACTCGTATTCTCCTCCATCTCTCCCGATGGCGTTACAAAGGCATGTCCAACAAAAATATGGCGAGCTTCCTGGTCCATTGTTTCAGCAATCGTATTTACAAGAATACGCATTGCATCATCATGACTGCGCACATCATCATTTTTTAATTTATATCGAACAACACTTGGATCTGCATATGGAATTAAATGAATATGAACCTTCCCGTGCTCATCCACAAGCTCTACTGGTTCATACGGATATTGAAACTGTCCAGCAAGATATAAACCTTGCGCCTTCATCAACTCGCTTCCGAAATGGATCCGATCGGGACTATCGTGGTTTCCCGCAATTGCAAACACAGGAGTTTGTAAATCAATCGTAATCGTTCTTAATGTCCGATTAAGTAAATCAACAGCCTCAGTCGGAGGAATAGCCCGGTCATACAAATCCCCCGCAATGATAACAGCGTCAGGCCTCTCTAGCCGAATGGCTTCTACAAATTGATTCAGTACAAACTCCTGGTCCTCTGTCATATACACACCATGAATTAATTTTCCTAAATGCCAATCTGCCGTATGAAAAAACTTCATGCCTTCTCTCTCCTCATCTTAGTTGACAGAATGAAGAGAAACGAGTTGATAACGGAGAATCGTTTTTCCTTCATTCCAAACAATCATTTTCGGTACAGCCTTCCCGACTGCTTCTTTTTCAGTTTTATATATAGGTACTGTCTCTTCTAATGGGTATACATGATAACCATCAAGCCGAAGTTCAAATAAATTGTCCTCTGCGTCAACACGCACTTCTAAATCATGAGAAACGATATGGGTATGCATTTCAAAATTCATTTGCTTCATCCCCTTTATTTTACAGTTCTTCTTATTAATCTTATCTCGTCAAAGAACAGATGACAAGATAAGAGAAAGTACAAGTCTTCTCACTACGCTTGTTTTATAAATTCCCCTTATGCCAAATTGCCTTTACAGCATAAAAGCACCCCGAAGGATGCTCTCTTATCTGTACAGTTTTAAAGCTTTTAGGTCCTTTAAAATCTGATGATATGATCCTTCAATCCCTTCTTTAACATGATCCAGTTCTGCTGCGCTCTCCTTTAGGATATCAACATTTTCCCGTATCCTTCTCAAAGCATCAACAAAACATTGATCCCTTTCACTTTGTGTAATAACCCATTGTTTTTTCAATCCCCGCCATCCCCCTTCCTTAATCCTATTGTATTTTGACTGCATGGGCGAATTTCCATTTAATTGACTTTATGTTTGTATCAAAATATAAACATCGTCCACTTACACACTTATATGTTTACATAATAATATTATTATCAACCTCATATATAATCTGAGATGTTGCCTCTCCGAAACACTCTTATCCTGCTCCTAAAAAACTACTTTTGCACAACAATGTTTGTATAGACCCACTCAATTCTTATCTGTTACTCTTATACAGGAACATTTTTGCGAAAGGTTGTGTGATATGCACATGGAAGCATATTCTCATAAAAAAGCAGACCACGGTGCGATTGTTAGTATTGCCGCCTACATATTTTTATCAGCAATAAAGCTGACTGTGAGCTACATTACCGCATCAAGCGCTCTTCGCGCAGACGGCCTGAACAACTTAACAGATATCGGGGCATCCCTCGCCATACTAATCGGCTTGAAAATTTCTAGAAAACCACGTGATCATAATCACCCATACGGTCATTCCCGTGCCGAACAAGTCGCTTCTCTAGCAGCTTCCTTTATTATGGCAAGCGTAGGAATTGATGTAATGATTGGAGCCGTGCGTTTATTCTTTCAAAGTGAACAAACAACACCTAGTGTAACAGCAGCATGGGTAGCTATATTTTGTGCGGTCGTAATGTACGGCGTATATTTATACAATATGGCTCTTGCAAGGCGAACAAAAAGCAAAGCACTTGAAGCCGCGGCAAAGGATAATCTTTCCGATATGCTTGTTAGCATTGGCACAACAATTGGCATCATTGCCTCCCAATATGGGGTACCGATGCTTGATCCAATTGCAGCACTTATCGTTGGGATTATCATCTGCAAAACAGCATGGGATATATTCAAAGATGCTTCTCATTTATTAACAGATGGCATTGATCCGGGTGAGATGGAATTATATAAACATACAGTAGCTATGGTGAACGGGGTCAATAAAATTACGGACATCAGAGGCCGCATGTATGGAAACGAAGCTTATGTGGACATTACAATTGAAGTAAACGCAACTATGGATGTAATAGAAAGCCACCGCATTACAGATGAAATTGAAGAGCTTCTAAAACAAGAACATCAGATTCTCCATTCCCATATTCACGTAGAACCAAGTAAAACAAAACATCAGTGAACTACCACGAACCTAAAGGTATCGTGGTTTTACGCCCACAAATATAAAGAAAACAGAAGCCTCGCCGATTGGCGAGCCTTTAGACGAAAATGGAGACGTAAGTGCACTTGCATTGCATTTTATGCTTAAGCTTTTCCACTACGTTAAATTAGCTTATAGCTAAGAATCCATATCTCCTTAAAATAAAAAACAGCTTTAAGATTAGAGGCTGCTGAAACAGTCATTGCTTTGAGCACGTTAAAAAATTTTATTCATATACAAAGAAAAGAAGTTATCCATCTACATGCAGTTGCAGTAGTTGTCTAGCTTCTTTTCTTTGTTAAATAGACTTTTTCAGCATCCTCTTGATGCTAAGCTGTTTTTTTAGAAAAAAATTGATGAAACAAAATGCACAGTATAAGCCAAGCCCCTCCTGCTGCACAACCCGCAAGAATATCAGTGGGATAATGTACCCCTAGGTATACACGGCTTAAAGTAACCGAAAAAATCAACAAGGAAGCCACTGTAATAATAATCGCTTTCTGTCGAAGCTCCAAACGATGCTCTGTAATTGCCAAATAAGCAATAAAGCCGATAAACGCTGTCGCATTCATCGCGTGACCGCTCGGAAAACTATAACCTGTGGCAGTTACAAGTGTATGAATGTCGGGTCGTGCACGCTCAAACCAAGACTTTAGTGCAAAGTTCAAATAACGGGAACCATATAAACTAACAACTAGCAAAGCAACAACTAACCAGCGTTTTCGAATCAAAAAATACAGTGCCAGCAAACAAACAAGCGGCGCATACAGTCGAATGGAGCCTATATCTGATATAAGCCTAAAAAACATAGTAAACATGTCATTGCGAAAAGAGTGGATGTATTTACTCACCGCTACATCAGTATAAACGAGAACTGCTGTTTCATATGTACTCGCCATGCCAATAAAAACACCCGCGCAAAGTATCATCCACTCTAGTAAACGTACGCGTTGTTTCATCGCTCTCATCAACCTCGCTCAAATAAAAAATAGAGGGGTTCTTAGCTTCCCCTCTATTTTTTATTTTATGCATTAACAATATTTTTTTATCATCTGTTCTAATCTATGTGCAAGTGTTGCCACATCAGAAGGTGTAACTGTGAAGCGAACACGCGTCTCGTCTAAATCTAGCGCCTCAGAAAATAAGCCTGCTAATCCTTTTGCTTTCCTATCAATCTCCATAATAAACTCCAGCTCATTCAGGGAACGCGGGAAAACAAGGAGCTCTAACTCATCTAGCTTTCGGTAAAACGGACCTGATACAGGTAAAAACTCAAGCTCCTGCGCAAAAGGAACGCTGCCTCGCAAACGGTGCGGCAGCTCTTCGCATTCTGCTTGGCGTAATCGGAAGCCAAGGCTCTGTACGGCCTGCATTACGTCACTCATAAGAGTACCCGGCAGCACTTGAATATAGTCCGTATCGCTTGGATCCATGCTATGTTTAATATCTAACCCCGTACGGATCCATACTTTTTTGAGACCGAATGTTAAAGGTGTTTCAATAGGTAACGTAAAGGAAAATGGCACCTCTCGCTTTTCTCCCGGCTTGACCACAAGGGGATCTGTTAAGCGAATTTTCGCCAAGTCCTGTGTAATTGATACTTTTCGGTCATCTGACTCTCGTGTATACGTAGTAGAAAGTGTAAGGTAAATACTATCAACATTTTGTTCAACAGCGCCGCCAGCAATATGGACAATCCCCTTCACTTCTTCTCCCACTGCCCATTCATCGCGCTGCAATACTGTATCAACCTTAGCTGCCCCAATGCCGACACTTGCTAAAAATCTTTGAAACATATACTTCTCTCCTTTTCCATTGTTTCAATATGATTCATCAGTTCCTCTGCATTTTCATACGGCGTTGTTATACGCAGCATACGCATAATTATGCTTCTCCCGTCATGAGATAGGGGCAGCTCTTCATACCAAGGACGTTCCTTCTTTGAAACAGGTGTATAGCCCGAATACAACAAAAAGAGAAGAAAATGTCCTAGCGCATAAAAGTCGCTGCGATAATGAACCTCTCGCATATATTGCTTCTCACCAAAAAAGGTTTCCTCTCTTGTATCCTTCTCACCCATGCGGCAGGCTAAACCAAAATCAACAATATAGATCCGCCCGCCTTCCGTTAAGATATTTGGAATGCGCAAATCTCTATGAATAATACCCTGTTTATGAAAATGCGAAACAATCCTCAAAATATCGTAAATAATGGAAAATGCCCTCTCCTCAGTATACACGTGCTGCTCTTCAAAAATGAGCTGCTCAAATGTTTTTCCCTGTATGTAGGTCATTACAAAAAACGGCTCATCATTCCAAACAAAGGAATGAAACAACTGCGGAATACAAGAATGCTTGATTTCCTGCAAAATTGCTTGCTCATTCTGAAATGATTTTCTTCCCGACGCAAGCTTTTGTTTACTTTTCCGCAGCTGTTTTAGCACCTTTTCTTCCCCTGTGTTCAAATCAGTAACGCGATACGTAAATCCGTAGCTTCCCATGCCAATTACACTTTCGATGCGATAATACAGTAAAACAGTACCCAGTTTCAGCGGTCTATCAAAAATACTGGAGATACGCGAAAAAAACGTCATTAGCTACTAAAGAAGCTAGAAAAAACACTATGGCTTTTATGCTTCTTTTTATAATGACCATGACCATAATGGTGATGATTTCCATGATGGTGATGATTTCCATAATGATGGTGCTTCTTGTAATCACTGCTAGAATAAGAACGATATTTATGACTTTGTCCCAATAAGGCTTTAAGTAATTTCTTTAACATTGCTTCACCTCATTCTCACATTTGTCTCTATTATAACAGTTGTTAGAAGTCGAAGGTTGTTACAATTTCGTAAAACAGAAATGAAAAACGACGAGTGCAACCCGTCGCTACTTTCGCTGTTATTCTTCTTCCTCAAAAATTTCATCAATCATGCACTTTTCAAGTAAGTAATCAAATGTGATATCTGCCAGCTCCTCCATTTCCTCCGGCTCTGGCACGTATCCCCTTCGGATTAATTGATTGTAAAAGAATTCGGCAATCTCTTCCGTATCAATGACCACTTCAATTTCTTTCACATTCATCACCCCTTTATTTCTGTTTTATGAGGGAAAATGAAATTTATGTGTACAAACGAAAAAACATTTTTTTAATTGGCTTAGTATGTACCAGTCATATCAAACCATGCCTGTGCATACCCATGTAGTACAAGCTATTAAAGGGGGAACGATGTTGTGGAAAAAAATAGCATGATTGACTGGAAAGCAGAGGAAGACACATCACGTCTGACCGTATTTGCTAATGAACACTTCGATATGTGGACCGATCGTATGATAAAAGCTCTCGTTATCTTTTTAACTATAGTGGGCATACCCTTCACAATACATGTGTTATTGCAATTTCTCTTCTCTCTCTAAACATGATTACTTCTTTTTGGTTAGTTTTGTTAAGTAACTGAGAACCAAATCCATCACAATTTTGTACTCTTCATCTTGAAATGTGTGATACAGCTCTCTATAATCATTATATACATCAAGTAAGCCATTAATAATTTCTGTACGGTTGGTTTTAATTCCAACACGTTTAGAATTATTGACAGATTTGAGTTTTTCAAGGTCGAGCTTGTTAATACCTGTTTTGTCATTTTTCAGCTTCTTTAATATACTATTTGCCGCTTGAGCATTTGCTAGGAGTGTAAGATCAGATTCGTCCGCCTCGAGCCACTCACCGTCTGTAATGCGAGACAACTCATAAATTGTATCTTCCCATGCATCATTTTTATAACGCCAAACTTCCGTACGATAGCCAACTACCCGAAATACATCTTTTTCATATCCAGTTACCTGGACAAGATCACCGAAGGTAAACTTATAATGCAGTTCAATCCATTCTTTTTCCACATTCCGTCCCTCATAATCTGTTATTAGTTGTAATGTATGCTCCACGTAAATACCATCGTGATTATTCACTTCATATAGATATACACCATCGAGCATCTTTACGTTCGTAATTTTGCCAACGGTTCCATACAATGTAATCACGACTATATCGCCAATGCTATATTTAGGTTGTTTTTTCTTAGTCAATGTATTTCTCTCCTTTTGTGAGTCGTGATTGAAGAGTGCTGTGACGATAACAGTATATGCGCTCGCTGCGAAAACGCTTATTATACACACGTATGTAAAAAAGAATTTTTCGATTTTTTCTAAAGAAAACTCGCCGATTGGCGAGCCCTGTTCTTGGGCGAAGACAGAGGCGTAGTTGCACTTACACTTTGTTCCTAAAATTTCCTGCTACGTCGAATTTGCTTCTGGCTGGAAATTTATGCTTTCCTACAGTGTAAAGAAAACTCGCCGATTGGCGAGCCCTGCTTCCCGGGCGAAGACAGAGACAGCGTTGTCCTTACACCTCCTTAAAATTTCCACATATATCCAATTGTCTTCCGACTAAAAATTTATACTTCTTAAAGTGTAAAAAAACAGCACACTCTCTTACCGGAGTGTGCTGTTTTATGCTTCTGTAACATAATAATCCCATGCTTCATCAAATATAGCCATAGTCAGCAATAGGCCGCTTAACTCGAGATATGAGCTAATTTCGTCATAATCTGATGATTGCTTCGGAAAGCTATAGTCTTCATAAATTTTAGTTGCAAGCTGCGTCATACTGTCTGTTTTACGACCATCCCTGTATTTCATCATGTAATGATAGAATGACTTATTCATAGAAATTCTCTCCTTTTTTGTTTACTTATTATACATGCCGTCCAAGAAAAAAACTAGCATGTATGATGAGGAACAAAAATCGTTCTTGCTTAACGGATACAACTGTCTAGCTGTTATCGATATAATTGTTGCTCCTTTCAAGCATATATGTAGATAACTGCGCCAAGCAAACAGCTTGGCGCAGCATTTTATCATTATAATTTCGCAACTTGAAGATTACCACCTGCTGCGAACACACGAATACCCTCCACATTATCCTCCAAAAGAAGATCTGCTACAGCATCTTCTATCTTTTCCTGCATAACGCGGCGCAACGGACGCGCACCGAATGCTGGATGATAGCCGATTTCAGCAATTATTTGCATTGCTTCTTCTTCCACAGCCAGTTCAATGTGCTGTTCATTTAGATTCTCTTGTAGTTCCTTAAATAGAAGTCGAACAATCCTCACTAGGCTTTCTCGTTCCAAATGATTGAATGGAATGATTCCATCAAAACGGTTCAAAAATTCCGGTTTAAAATAAGCAGTTAAGGAATCTAGGAGATTGCTATACTGCTCTTGTCTGGATGCAGCAAATCCAACAGTTGCTTTTTTATCAGTCACACCTGCGTTGCTTGTCATAATAATGATTGTATCCTTAAAGTTAACAGTGCGCCCCTGACTATCCGTCAAGCGACCGTCTTCTAATATTTGCAGGAACATATGCTGTACATCTGGATGTGCTTTTTCAATCTCATCAAGCAGAATAAGACTATACGGCTTTCTTCGGATCTTCTCAGTCAACTGACCTGCTTCCTCATGACCAACATAGCCTGGTGGAGAACCGATTAGCTTAGAGACAGAATGTTTCTCCATGTACTCACTCATATCAAGACGAATCATCGCTTCTCGATCACCAAATACTTCCTCTGCCAGCGTTTTAGCAAGTTCTGTTTTCCCAACCCCTGTTGGCCCTACAAATAGGAAGGAGGCTGTCGGTCTTGTTTTAGATTTTAGACCAGCCCGGCCGCGGCGTACAGCCTTTGCCACCTTCTCGACAGCTTGCTCCTGCCCAATTACTCTCTCTGTTAGACGCTGCTGTAGAGTTTGCAGCTTTTGTTGTTCCTGCTGCTGTAGCTTACTTACAGGAATACCCGTTTTTTCTTCAATAATATGTTCAATATCCTGCACGGTTACAACTGCATCTGATTGCTCTGCGCTTTGTAATTTTTCAAGTAAGCTCTTTTCCTCATCGCGAAGCTGAGCTGCTTTCTCATAATCTTCTTTCTCCGTCGCTTTCGCTTTTTCCGCACGAACATGATTTAATGCTAGCTCAAGACTTGCTGCCTCCTTATTGCCTCCGCGCAGATTCACTTTTGAACCAGCTTCATCCAGGAGATCAATCGCTTTATCTGGCAAATAACGGTCCTGAATATAACGATTCGAAAGCATTACGCATGCTTGGATAACCTCATTCGGAATCTGAACTTGATGATAACGCTCATACTGCTCTTTCAAGCCCATTAAAATCGAAATGGCCTCCTTTACAGATGGCTCATTTACCATAACGGGTTGAAAGCGTCTCTCTAATGCCGCATCCTTTTCAATGACACGATACTCCTTCAAAGTCGTTGCACCAATAACCTGGAGCTCACCGCGTGCCAATGCTGGTTTTAAAATATTCCCCGCATCCATGGAACCTTGAGCAGAGCCCGCCCCTACAATTGTGTGAATTTCATCAATAAACAAAATGATGTTATCGTTTCGCTGCAGCTCCTCGATCAATTGCTTCATACGCTGCTCGAATTGCCCGCGAACCCCTGTATCAGACACTAAGGAAGCAACATCCAGTACGTAAACTTCCTTATTCCGCAATTTAGCTGGAACCTTTCCTTCGACAATGCGCATCGCTAATCCCTCTGCAATCGCAGTCTTACCAACACCAGGTTCCCCAATTAATACAGGGTTATTTTTATTTCTTCGATTCAAGATCTCAATAACTCGATCAATTTCCTTCTCTCGGCCAATAACAGGATCAATACGGCCACGTTTTGCTGCGTCGCTTAAATTGCGTGCGATTTGTCCAAGCAAACCGCTTTCCTTTACTGCTTGTCCCTTTTCTTCTTCCATATTCGGCATTCCTTTTGATGCGCCTCCTTCAAATAGATTAAAGAATCCACCAAATGGATTTCCTCCCATTGAGAATACGCTCTGTCTTTCCTTTTCATAGCAAGCATGACAGAGATGCTTTTCACTTTTTTGACCATTTACGCGAATATTTACTAATACAGCAGCCATTTGTTGACCACATGCTTGACATTTCATATCACGCCACTCCTTTTCTCTATATATCCATCTATTAAAATGAAAGTCGTTTTTGACTTTGACTATCTTTGACCTTATGTGTAGTCTATTTTAATGATTTTATAATAATTATCAACTGGTATTTTCTGCAACTCCAAAAACCTCCCTATATGTGGGAGGTTTTGCTTGCTATTCTGGTAATGAAATAAGTTGTCTCGATATGAAGGATCTACAGGCTTTCCTTTAATACTCGACTAAATGATCTACCATCACATTTTGCTTCTTTTCTGGCTGATCAAGAGGATAAATTGTAGCAGTTCCATTTTGCTCATCTACCTTCTCGATATAAATTTGATGACCATCAAACGTTACATTTGCCATAACTGGTGAAGCTGCAATGTCTTTTGCACGTTGCTTATCCATGTAATGTCCCCCCTTATGATTTGATACCTGTTATAGTCTTTTCACAACATGTGCTTGTTATTCTTATTTGAAGGAGAAGCTGCGGAAAAAAATCTACGGAGACTGCTGAAGAAAATAAATTGTGGATATACCACTCAATAATTAATTAACACATTGGTCCTATTAGGTTCATCCCGACTAAGACTGGACACAAAAAATCCTGATTCTTACTTACTAATAAGGGAAGCAGGATTTTTCCAAAAAACTATTCAGTATGGGAGCTTTTGTTATTAAGACTACCGTACGGCCTATATTGGGATCATCTCATTCAGAAAAATGAACATTACCTCATTTATAAAATATAAGATTATAGCTCTTCCCCATTCGTTGCAATCACATTTTTATACCAGAAGAAAGACTTTTTCTTCTTGCGTTCCAATGTACCGCTGCCATCATCATGCTTATCAACATAGATAAGGCCATAACGCTTAGAGAACTCGCCTGTTGACATACTTACCAAGTCAATACATCCCCAGCTTGTATATCCCATCAGTTCCACACCATCTTCAATAGCCTCACGCATTGCCTTGATGTGATCACGCAGATAATCAATGCGATAGTCATCGTTAATCGTTCCATCTTCCTCGACTGTATCGATTGCCCCTAGACCATTTTCTACAACAAAGAGCGGAATGCGGTATCTATCGTAAAGCTCGTTTAAAGAAATGCGTAAGCCTGTTGGATCGATTTCCCAGCCCCAGTCACTAGCCTTTAAAAATGGATTTCTTACACCAGACAGAATATTTCCTTGTGCCGCATCTTCTGCTGATTTCACCTTTTTCTCTGTCCGGGACATGTAATAGCTAAAGCCAATATAGTCTACCGTGTTTTCTTTAATTAACTCTAGATCGCCTTCTTGTATTGCCAGCTCGATATTGTGCTCCTTGAAATAACGTTTAATAAAAGCTGGATACTCCCCGCGTACTTGCACATCAGCACAAAAATAATTAAAAAGCTGTTGCTCCCTAAGAGCATACATTACATTTTCAGGGTTGCAATCATAAGCATACACTGGCGCATAAAGAATCATACAGCCAATTTGAGCATCTGGCATCATTTCACGGCATAGTTTTACCGCTATGCTACTTGCAACGAACTGATGGTGATAAGCTTGGAAAGTAGGCTGATATTTGTCCTCTTCTTTTTGAATGGCAAAACCAAGACCCATAATTGGGAAATGTAAGCCACTATTAATTTCATTAAACGTCATCCAATACTTCACTTTACCTTGGTAACGGCTGAAAATCGCTTTCACATATCTTTCAAAGAAGGTTACAACCTCGCGGCTTCTCCAACCGCCATATTCTGTTACAAGATTCACTGGCATTTCGTAGTGAGAGATGGTAACGACTGGTTCAATTCCGTGTTTATGCAATTCATCAAATACACGATCATAGAACGCCAAACCATCTTCATTCGGCTCTAATTCATTACCATTTGGGAAAATGCGTGTCCACGCAATGGACATGCGATATACCTTAAAGCCCATTTCTGCAAACAATGCGATGTCTTCCTGATAACGATGATAGAAATCAATTGCTTCA
Source organism: Ectobacillus funiculus (assembly GCF_004138295.1). Lineage (GTDB taxonomy): Bacteria > Bacillota > Bacilli > Bacillales > Bacillaceae_G > Ectobacillus > Ectobacillus funiculus. The sequence goes on from NZ_SCFM01000004.1 coordinate 368,548, forward strand.
TGGTTTGGGTAGCTATACTTTTCCTTGTCAATTTTAAAATCAAAACCAGGTGACAGTAAAATCTTAAGACGCTCTTTACCGCCAGGAAGAACATCGGCAATATTCATTCCTTTGTTGCCTTCATAAAATCCGCCTTCCACTTGGTTAGCAGCCGTTGCTCCGCCCCATAAAAAGCCTTCTGGAAACTTACTCTGTACATGGTTCATATTCCATATCTCCTATCTGTTCATGTATCAGTATGCTGTAATATCTCTCCGTTAAAGATTATAGGTAGTTTCGCGATAAAAATACATAGAGGGTAGTGAATGCGACATATATGCCATCTGATGTCATTTGTTACATCAAAAAAACATGGTGTTTCTTAATAGTAGAGTGCCATATAGACAATGGAAAAATGATCCAGATCGACTGGTTTCATGAGCTAAAATCAAAGTAATTTTATTTGAGGAATGTAAAAAATCCTATGTACAAATAATACTAAGGATACTTGTTCAATTTGGAAGGAGCCATTTTTATGAAGAAATTATTATTGATTTATTTTGTTATTTCCGCTAACCATACTGGCTGAACCAATTGGTGCCGTGGCTCAACCACAAGAACATTGCATTAGCCAATCTGAGGTAAAATTCGAAAATGAATTCAGGAAACTTTGGATTGATCATGTATTGTGGACGAGTAATTATATTACAAGTGCAACAACAGCAGGGGCAGAAGACCAAAAGCAGGTGTTGTCAAGACTGCTGAAAAATCAAGAAGATATTGGGAATGCTGTGAAGCCGGTCTACGGGGAAAAGGCAGGGAACAAACTTACGGAGTTGCTTAAGGAACATATTATTATTGCCGGCAAGATTGTAGACGCGGCTAAAGCCGGAAAGAAAGCCTTGGTGAATCAGCTAAACAAAGAATGGTATAAAAATGCTGATGATATAGCAGCGTTCCTTAGCAGTGCCAACCCTTATTTAAAAAATGAAAATCTAAAAAAGTTGCTGTATATGCATCTAAAATTGGTGACAAATGACTTATCTGCAAGCTTAGCAAAGGATTGGAATGCAAGAATCGTTGCGATTGATGAAGGGGTCTCACATATAATCCTAATGGCAGATACTATCTCCGCGGGAGTTGTGAAGCAATTTCCGCAGAAGTTTAATAAATAATCTTAAGAATCTCCAGTAGAGTGCTGGAGATTCTTTAAAATTTCCAACTACGTCGAATTGGCTTCCAGCTAGAAATTTATACCTTCTTAAAGTGGAAAATAGGCGTATCCAGCAAAGTGTTGATACGCCTTAAAGCTGCATTGTGAAACAACATGTGTCGTCGCATTAGTAATACTTATCTTCAGTTATTTTCAATTCAATATTACATATTAGCCTTTTTCTTTCTTCGCCCCATTCGGGTTTCTCTAGTTTCTTCATGGATAAACTCTGTTTCTATATCTTGTTTCTCTTCTGCTGATCCATACTGCTCCATATTCTCCTCTTGCCTCGAGTCATGCAAGCGGGTTGTTTGCTGTACCGGGGATTCATATCGACGAGATTTTGATACTTTAATACCAAACTTCGGTAGACTCGGAATAGGAATTGTAATATTCCATCCCTTTCGCTGTTTTTTCTGTTTCGGTTTATTCGGTTTCCGCCCCTTTTCGCGTTTAGGAGAAGGTTTTGTTATATGTCCCAGCCATCCCCCAAATAAAAATCCAATCCCGAATGGCAGCAAATATATTTGTTCTGACGTAGTTACATACATAATATGCTGCAGTGCTTCTAACGAACCGACCTGTTTTACATCCCATAATAAGAATGCCCATAATCCAAGCAATCCTATCGTAATCGCATACGTACGAAACCGGAACAAAAATGGGATAATAGCAATACATGCCGAGATTTTCATATTTTCCAAGAGGAAACTTGTCGTTATATACGGGTTTCGAAGCAATAACAAGAATGTAATAAATACAGCATATGCTATCCAGCTAAATACTCGCCAATTGGTTTGTTTAGCGAAATAACTTCCCAAACTAATGAAAAATAACAGTCCTCCCACAACTAGTGATAATGTAAGAGGGAATTGTTTCATAACACCTGCAATTGGAAACAGGCAGCTGAGTACCATTAACAGTACATCCAGTTTCTTCACACTTCTCCATTCCTTTCAAGTTACTATCTGTCCTACTTTTACATTATAAAGAATTTCGAAGTAATTTTCTTATCTTTTCTATAATTTTATATTTGTGGGCGTAAAACCACGATACCTTTAGGGTCGTGGTGGTTCACTGTTATCTAGATCTATGGTCTTTTCTGCTTTCATTTTCCCTAATAATCGGTATGACAAACGATTCGGCTCAAGCGCAAAAGCAATAGCCCTTTGTCAACATATCTATCGCTACGACACCATCCCATCCCTAAAGGAATGGGTTTTCACGCTTCGTTGGCCGCTTCCAGTTCTCTCGAACGCAGCCTTATAATAGGTCGGGAGAATGACATCAACTTTTGTTCCTTTCCCCAGTTCACTATTTTTTTTGCCATAATAAGGAACATTCTCAAACTGAAAATAAGAAAGAGCAGAATCGTTCGCTTCAAGCCATCTTCCTTCACCATCTTTAAGGATAACCACGTCAGGCATCGCATTAATTAAAGTACGTAATCGTTTCTCGCTTTCTTTCAATGCTTCTTCCATTCGTTTATGCTCCGTAATATCCCTTAAGATGGATACGAAAGCTGTCACATTTCCTTTCGCATTTACAATTGGGGAAACAAAGCTGCTAACATCAATAAGACTTCCATCTTTTCGTTGCCTAATCGTTTCAAACGACATCACATGCCTGTTATTCACTATTTTTTGAAGGATTTCTGTATATTTGGCAACTAAAAAACTGGGAATGATAGGTTTTTTTCTTCCTATTACTTCTTGTTCAGTCCAGCCAAAGACTTCTTCAAATGCTTGATTCACTTTTATGACATTATGCTTTAAGTCGAAAATAATAATAGAATCCACCGTATTTTTAAGGAATAAGTCCAATTGTTGTCTGGTCGATTTCAAATCTTCTTCTATTTGCTTATTTTTGGTAATGTCTTTTACACTTCCATAAACTCCAACAATCTCGTTGTCTATGAAAATAGGGAAATTATTTACCTCTAAATCTATTCGGTATCCATTTTTGTGCCTAATCGCCACCTCATATTCCTGCTGCTTTCCTTTCATTGTTTTTTCTAAATATTCCATTCCCCTTTCCAGGGATTCTGGAAGAAATAGTGATGGAAGCGAAATCTCTTGAAGCTCTTTAACCGTATAACCAATCATTCTTTCCAAAGCCGGATTCACATCCAATAAATTTGCCTGTAAATCACAAGAATAGATTCCGTCAGGATTATGATCAAAGAGAGATTTATAAAAATCGGGCAACTGAATCAATTTTTTCTCCACAGCTTGTTTCTTATCATTAAGATTGCGGATTATAGCCCCGCTATTTAAGCTATTTGTACTTGATAAAGATGGAAGCGTTGCATCCATCACACCTGTGAAGGAAGATTTTGCAGCAAAGTATATGCCCTTAAAACTTGTTAAGGTTGGAGGAATAACATAAACAATGGCACCGATAGGCATTCCTCCATAGATATACGGGGTTAGCTCAAAACGCCAGGTCCCATTTAAATGTTCACATTCCCCATACATCCTTGACGTTAAGGGTAATGATCGAGAAGGAATGCTGATCAAGAAATGGTTCGAATCAATCAAAGCTTGTTCATATAATAAAGGCGATGCTTTCATCACCTTCCCTCCTCGATCTAAAACGGCTAAACAGGACTTTGACTGCCAAGAAATATTTCTGCTTTGATAATATTTGAGCAGCTTAAATCGTTCCCACTTTACTTGCTTGCGCAGCATCCCATTTACATCTTGTGCCGCTGAAGCTACGACTGATAAAATATGAGGATGGTTGACTGCCCATAGCCCTGCCATGTTAATGACTCCCAAAGTTTTTTGGGTAGCTGGATCACGGATAGGAGCAGCTGAAAATGTCCACTTTTGTAACTCTTGGCAAAAATGTTCTCCAGCAAACACTTGAATCGGAGAACCGATAACAATTGCTGTTCCAATCGCATTCGTACCTGCGTTATGTTCTGCCCAAGATGAACCAGCGACAAAATTCATATCTTGGAATATATATAATATATCTGGAAAATATTACTTGAGATGTCGTTTCAAATCCTCATAGAAATTCTCTCGTGGCCCGATGCAGCATCCCTCTTTTGCCAACAGCCGAGAGGAATGCTTTTATTTGTCTTAACACACAGATATTGTCCACTAATACATTTTTTAAAAATTAAAGCCCTGATCTTCTAAATGCTAGGCAGGAAACAGAAGTTATGAGAAGTTATGTTTTGTTACAAATATTAGAAAAGAGCGCCTAAAACAGCGCCCTGAGTAGTATTGTCTCTTTCGAAAATTCAAATAATCATTCCAAGGTTCTTTGTAGATGTTCAAATTACTATTACATTCAGAATCAACAATTTCTTTAAGCAGGTTTGTCGTCTCTATTACGATTTTCTCTTGTTCATTGCTTTGCTCAATTATCTTTAAAATTATTTTTGTTACTCGTTTATTCTTCAAAAATACCTAAATTCATTTTCTGTAGCTGAGGGCATTTAATTGCTTTACCTTGATGGCGATGTGGCCCTACCCTACTAGTTTTGAATCATAATATCTTTTGCTTCCGCCCATGCGCCTATAGGAGTTACTTTATACGTTGCCTCCGGCTGCAATGAACCATTATTTAAAATATCGAAAGTTCCGGTTGCTCCTTTTCGCGAAGTGAATTTGTATTGGGCGATAAGCTCAGATCCGCCTTCCGCTGTAAGCTTGACTTGACGCAAGGCGAATAGTTCATCTTTTGGATCTTCTGTCAAAGTAATTTCAACGCTTGTTGCATTAATTTGTTTAGCGGATTGAATAACAAGCGGAGCAACTTCCTTCGTTGTAAATTTGCTTTGTCTTACAGTTGCCCAATCAGCTGTTACTGTGTAAGTTATTCCCGGCTGCAGTGTTTGTCCGGCAGGTAAACGGAATTTGGGAGCTTGTCTGCCATCTGTAGCTTGTGTAAATGGGACATAACTCGCTACAATCGGCTGTCCTCCATCTGGAGTGATTGTTACTTTTTGATCCCTTAAGGAAGGAATGATGTCATAGCGTACTCCATTGTATTTGTTGTGTTTATTAAGAGTAACAGCCAAATCTCCTACTTTATCTGCATCTGCCGCCACTACATATTGATAATCAAGAATACCATCTGTCCGGAAAGACTCAAGTTCAAACGTATCGTTTGTTACTTGCCGTACTGAGTTTAGTTCTATTTTTTTTTCGCTCCCGATGAATGTACGCACTTTTTTCCCTTTATAAGTTAATGTATATTTCTCCCCGGGCTTTTGCACAGAGACCGGTACGATATATGTGGACTTCGCTCCCGTCTTGAGCTGCGGGATGTTTGTCAGCTGCAAGCCATTGCTGAACACGAAATTTTTCTTCGCTTGGTCCAGATTTAATTCCTCTTGGGGAATCGGCTTTGAGAAAGTGATCTCCAGTGCAATCGAATTTAACTTTTTAAGCTTCACTACTTGAATCATATCAGCATACGCTTGCTGCTGATTTTGCTCTACTTTGTTTTGGACAGAAGCATGAACTTCCGAGGCTTGAGAATATATAGAGACCCCTGTCGTAATTGCAGTTGTTAACACAACGTATTTCAAGTATTTCTTTTTCATTTCTGCGCTCTCCTTTTATTTTATGTTTTACTTGCCTAAGCTCATAATAATGCTGAGGTCTAAACTCCTTCTAAACAAATTCTTAAAAATCTATAAACAAAGCAGAAAACTTTTCTTATTAAAGAAAACTCGCCGATTGGCGAGCCCTGCCCTTGGGTGAAGACAGAGGCGTAGTTTCACTTATGCTGCACCCCTAAAATTTCCAACTATATCGAATGATTTCTAGCTAGAAATTCATACTTTCTTACAACAGAACAAAAAACTCCTGCCATAAATGGCAGGAGTGCAGCAAAGTTATATATTAAAACGATAGCCGGCTCCCCACACCGTTTCCAGGTATTGCGGACTTGCAGGGTCGCGTTCTATTTTTTCTCGGAGCTTTCGCACATGCACCGTTACGGTAGAAACATCTCCGGCAGAATCGAATCCCCAGATGTTCTCAAACAGTTGCTCCTTGCTAAGCACCTGATTGGGATGCGTGACAAAACAGGTTAACAAATCAAATTCTTTTGTTGTGAACGGAACTTCTTGCTCATGAATGTGTACGCGGCGAGCAGACAGATCAATAGAAATACCATGAACATATATAATCTTCTCCTTCTCAGCAGAACGGCTGCCCGCCAGCCGTTCATAACGCGCTAGGTGCGCTTTCACCCTTGCGACAAGTTCGCTTGGGCTGAATGGCTTTGTGATATAATCATCTGCACCTAACCCGAGACCGCGTATTTTATCGATTTCTTCTTTTTTAGCCGATACAAGCAGAATCGGAATGTTTTTCTCCGCACGAATTTGTCTGCATATTTCGAATCCGCTTATATGAGGAAGCATAATATCCAAAATAATAAGATTATAATCTCCTCGTAAAGCTTGGTGAAGCCCCTCTTCCCCAGAAGATTGTATCTCAGCCTCAAATCCGTTAATCTCCAAATAGTCACGCTGTAATTCAGCGATGCTCGTTTCATCTTCTATAATTAAAATTTTTGTCATCGTATCTCCCCTGATCTTTTCACTTTCAGCAAGGAAAAGAAAACCGTTGTCCCTTCCCCTATTTCACTCACAGCACTGATAGACCCACCGTGGCCTTGAATAATTTGTTTGGCAATGGCCAATCCAAGCCCGCTTCCTCCTGTTCGCTTATTTCTCGATTGTTCTACACGATAAAAACGTTCGAATATGAAAGGAAGTGCAGTCGATGAAATTCCCGAACCGTTATCAGTAACTTGAACTGTAACCGTACTCTCTTCATCAAGCAAGGAAATAATGATTTGCTTTGACTCTTTGTCCATATATTTTACACTATTATTGACTAAGTTCGATAACACACGCTTCAGTTTATCTCGGTCTGCCTTGACATAGCTGGGATGAGTTCGGCTCGAAGAAAAAAGAACTTCTATTCCTTGATCACCCAAGTCAAGATGCAGCTCCTCTATATAATCCTTTAGATATTGCAGGAGATCCACGCTTTCAAATGTAAAGGGCTCACGTTGCAAATCCAGCTTAGAAAATAAAAATAGCTCATCTATAATGGCATTCAAATCCTTAGCTTTTGTGTAGACAGTGGTCAAATATTTATCCACTTTCTCCGGCGTATTTGCAACTCCGTCCCGTATTCCTTCCACATAACCAATAATAGAAGTAATAGGTGTTTTGAGATCATGCGAAATATTAGAAAGCAGCTCTTTTCGATTCTCCTCGTATTGCACCTGAATCTCAATGGACTCCTTCAACTTCTTTCTCATTTCCTCAAACGATTGGGTGAGCTGCCCTACCTCGTCATTCGAGCAAGTATGCAGCTGAAAATTCAAGTCTCCTGCTTTCATACGCTCTATTCCATGCTTCAGCATTGTAATAGGTTTAATGATGCTGCGCGAAACTACATAGTTCAAAAAACCTAGCGTAACAACAAGCAAAAGAAGCAGCAAAGCAAATAATATCGGAAATAACTTACGTGCCAACTCCGCATATGAACTGACTTTGCGCAAAACGAAAATACTCCCTTCTTCCTGATTACTGAAGTAGAAATCAAACTTTACATACGTATAGAATGTATTGTTCACTTGAATCGTATCGCGCGTATTTATGTTGGCGGACTCAAAGGTGGGGAGGGATTGTTGGAGTGTTTTTCGCTCCAGTTCGGGAGAAGCATAAGTGATAGCAGTCCCCTTTCTGACAACAATTTCAACATCCTCCTTTCCCTGCAGTTGCTTTTCGTCCAACAATTGATCTGGTGCATGCTTTGCCAGCAGCTTTAAATCAAGAAACGTATTTTCCTCAGCCGCGGTCAGCGGCTTATTAGTGTAGGAATTTTTATAAAAATATTTCACAGATTTAACATCACCGGTAATAGTAAAAAGAACTAAAAAACCCGCTGTAAGCAATAAAAAGACAGAAATACATATGACTCCAATATAAGATAATAAAAATCTTGTTTGAATGGACACGTTCATCCTTCCTTATCCGTAGGGATTTCTCATATTTGAGGTATCTTTTATTAAGGTAGCATTATTTTTATCGTATCCGATAAAGCTAAAGATTCTCTAAATCAATTCTTAAAAAAGTATTAAAAGCCGAGTAACAATTACTTCGGCTCCGGTGTAATATTCTCTCATATAGCTTTTGCTTGCATTGCTTTAATCACAGGATGTCTTCAGTTTATGGATAATATTCACCTCAAAGATCCAAAGATGCATCGTTCTATTGGCAGGATTTATATCATTAGTATCTTTATAAGCAGACTGAAAATTACCTCAAGTGAATTTACTCATTTTGAGAATAAAAATACACCAAATAAAAAACGGTATGAATTTAGTAAAATGCCAAATTCATACCGCCAAACCGTTATCCTTCTTTTAAATTGAATTGGAACAACTTGTGTCAATTCATATACAGATATTCCCTCAGACTATTCAAAATAGTGATTTCCTGTAATAATTCTTTACCGATATTCGTTTCTCTAACCTTTTTTCTCTTTAATTCTTTGTCCACCAATCTTTTTACTGACAAAACATCCGTTCCGTTACATAGAACATCTTCTTTTGAATTAAATTTCTTATGGGCGGCCAGTTGCATACCATAGGAATTATATAATAACGTATATCCAGCTATACCTGTTGTTGATTGATAAGCTTTGGAGAAACCTCCATCAATTACAATCATCCTACCATTTGCTTTAATTGGATTTTCTCCCTCAATTTCTTTAACTGGTGTATGGCCATTTATAATATGCCCCTGGTCAGGATTAAGGCCAAATTCAGTTAGGATTTTGCGGCAAACTTCTTCCTGTTCACGTAAATGGTAGTATGGGTTCTTTTTCTCTTTATGAGTTTTCTTATCCTTAATAAAGTATCTCTCAAAAGTTGTCATCTCCCTTTTTCCAAAGAGTGATGAATATTCTCCTGTCCATAAATACCAGACCATATCTGTCGCAAGATCATCTGTCTCTTCAGGATGTGCAAAAGCATGCCGTAAATAACGTTCAAAAACATCAAGCAGCTCACGACCTGAATAGGTTTTATTTTCAATCGTCATTTTTTCCATATTCCCTTCTTCATCCAAAGGAATACAGCCATGTATTAATAGGTTCCCGTTATATTTTAAATAAAGGCTCCCTTTCTTCATAAGGAAGTTCATATGTCTGGCCAGCTTTTCTGAATGCTGGACTGAAAATAATAATCTTTCCATAACCTGCTGTTCTTCTTCTAATAATTGATCAGGCCGCTCTGGGTTAATCGTTGCAAAGCAGGTATTTTCTAGCGGGTAGGTTTTCCCATAAATCGTTACTTCATTCTTGTCATAATCAATTTTCTCCAGCAAAAGCCTTTCTGACATATTAAAATACGGGCGTCTCTTTATGATAGGGATTTCAAGTTTGAACTGAATCATTGCAATTGCTTGATGAATTTTCGTAATTTGTAATTGTTCATGATCAGATAATTTTTTATCAGAATGTATCTTAGGTCTAAAAACTGGATTGTCCCCATAGTATTTCTCCGCAAGATTGAGTAGGGGTCTAAGATTTATTCCATACACATCTTCAATAATATCCAAATTGTCGTATCTAGCGCAGATACGAATAATATTAGCAAGACAAACCTTTGAACCAGCAAAGGCACCTAACCATAGTACATCATGATTTCCCCACTGAATATCAACGGAATGATAGTTGATTAGGGTATCCATGATTTTATCAGGCTCAGGTCCACGATCATAAATATCCCCAACTACATGAAGATGATCGACAACCAATTTCTGAGTCGTATAAGCAAGCCCTGTTATGAGCTTATCAGCCTGACCTAAGGAGATGATCTGCTGGACAATTTCCGTATAATATTGCTCCTTATTTGTAGATTTATCTGCTTTGTATAACAGCTCCTCTATAATATACACAAACTGACTCGGCAATGCTTTACGTAATTTCGAACGTGTATATTTGGAGGAAGCATAAGAAATAAGCCTGATCATCCGCTCGATGATTACTGTATACCATTGGTTTAATTCTTCTTCATTGCCAAAACTATTTTTAATTAACTGTAATTTTTCTTCAGGATAATAAACTAATGTCGCAAATTCATTTATTTCTTTTTCAAATAAAACATCTTGAAACAAGTCCCTGATTTTCTCTTTTACATTCCCCGAACCATTTCTTAGCACATGTTGAAAGGCTTGGTACTCCCCATGTAAATCACTGACAAAGTGTTCGGTCCCCTTAGGAAGATTGAGAATAGCTTCAAGATTAATAATTTCTGTTACCACTTTCTCTTCACTGTCATATTTTTGAGCCAATAAATCTAAGTATTTCGTATTCAAACAAAGTATCCCCTTTCAAAATTCATCCTTCATTCTCCATTTAATAAACAAACCTGTATCTAATAGTTATATCATAAAAGAAAAGTCAAATAGAAGATATAACGGTAATTAATATTTTTATTGTCTTGGTTTGCAATGAAATTGGAAGAAAAATTACTAGTATTATTAAATATCACGAAGCTCTAAGTCATCTAGTAGATTCACGAATAACACTGTATTAGGAGTAGTGGGAAAATCCAATATTCACCTCATGTTCCAGTAATTGACTAACAGTGATTAGTAGGGTTGTAGGGGACGAAACATTTTTGAAGATAAAGTTGAGGCAAGCGTCCAAACAAATTGGGAAGACGTAAAGCTTCGGAATCCAGACGCTATATGTGTTGTATGGGTAGGCGTTCCAAAAAAGAAGGTTAATCCAAAGGTAATCCTAAAACATCCAAGTTGGGGCATATGAACATGATCAAAAACAATCCACTGTAGAATCTCTTTTTTGCAGGCCCTCTCCCTAGCTGTTGAACGAGTTAGCTAAAATTGAGGATCTCCTTCATCCTGACATTTATCCAAAATTTAAAGAAGAAGTTAGCTTGTTAATTAATTCTTGACCCGTTGAATTACCCCCACCTGCGCTGCGCTTCACGAAATTGAAGCAGGGACTCTTTCGGCAAAATGTGACAGAAAATTAAAAGAACAATGAGGTTAGCCTCGTTGTTCTTTTTCTGTACCTGCCTCAATATGGACTCCCCAAAGGACGGAAAGCATCAAAAGTAGATTGCGATGCTAGATTTACGCCCCTTTTACGAAAATACCCCCATGGATTGCTATTACTCGAGTACGCGTACTGTTACAGTCTTGCGTCCCCATTGCAGCGCTTCATCTAGTGTTGGTTTTAATACGTCAATACGGTTTCCTTTAATGGCACCGCCTGTATCGCCGGCAATTGCTTCACCATATCCTTCTACCCATACTTTCGAACCGAGCGGAATGACTTTTGGATCAACCGCAATCAGCTTCATGTTTGGGTCTTTGCGCAGGTCTATACCTGTCGCGGTCATACCGTTATAACCATCCTCTTCATAAGGTGTGTATGAGGTAGCCTCAACTTGGAGTTCTTGTGCTGCTTTTACTTGTAGTTTTGGTGTTTGTGTACCTAAAAATTCTTTGCTGACATATGCGGATCCGTCCTTAAAGGCAATAACTGCCCAGCCATTTCCAGCATCGCCGATCACTTGCACTCCTTGTCCATTTTCCAACTTACCAATTACATTATGATCTGTGCCAGCACCATCGCGTATATTTAATATATCAGCTGTTACATAATATACACCGTCATCTTTTGTATATGGTTTGCTTACATAAGCGCTTTGTCCGTTATATTCAATTTCTAGCCAATCATTTGCATCATTTTTTACTTGTAGTGTTTGTCCTGTTGTAACTTTTCCAAGTATGGATGAGTCAGTGTTCGGAGCTTGTCGAACGTTTAATACATCCGTATTTACAACCGTTGCTGCATCTGCATTAGCTGCAAAGAACCCTAACCCAAAGATTGCTGCTGTTGTCATACCTAGCACTTTCTTCATTCGTTTACCCCCGGCTTCTGTATGTAATAATCGAATTATAGCAACCGCATTTCACGTAACTAAGAAAAACATACAATTAACATATAAATGTCATACTTCTTTAAAGGTTTGTAACAGAGAAAATGATAGAAAAAAGTCAATTTCCCTTGTCGTATCATATGACAGAAGCATATCCTAAAATATGGTATGTAACAGATTCCTTTTTGTTTATATAATTAATTATTGAGAGTCAATAATGTACTTGAAAACTACTAAAAGCCCTTCAATTAAATGATCTGAAGAGCCTTATGTTTACATAATGAGGTGTTATTGGTAGTTATAATATATTTGAACTAAAATCAGAATTTGATTTGATCCTGTACGCTTCATTACCCACTATCCATTATCGGAAGTCAATTTACTAATTAACCCGTAGTTTAACAGATTTCCGAAAGAATTCCCTTCTTCAAGCCTGTGAAGGGCGAAGCCCAAGGGTAGATAAGGAGGGGCATTCCCTACCCCTGCTTTGCCATCGATGTGTTCACAAAGTTATCAATTAAATTCTTTATCGTGAGTTTTAATTCTTTCAATCATAGTAATAGTTTAATAATAATATTATAATTATTATTATCTAGTTTGTAAGTTTCGTACGACTAGAAGCATAATTGTTTGCTACATAATTTACACATAAGGGGGAAATAAGTATGGAAGCTAAAGAAACTGCTAACATTGGAAAGTGCCCGGTACACCACGGTGGCGCTACTAGTCCCAAATCTAGTGGTACGTCTAACAGAGACTGGTGGCCAAACCAGTTGAACTTGAACATTCTACATCAGCATGACAGAAAATCTAACCCTATGGGAGAAACCTTTGATTATGCAGAAGAATTTAAAAAATTAGACTACCATGCTCTTAAACAGGATCTTCGCGATTTAATGACAAACAGTCAAGATTGGTGGCCTGCTGACTATGGACATTATGGTCCATTCTTTATCCGTATGGCTTGGCACTCCGCAGGGACGTATCGTACCGGTGACGGCCGTGGTGGTGGTGGAACTGGCACACAGCGTTTTGCTCCACTTAACAGCTGGCCTGACAACGGCAACCTCGATAAAGCCCGGCGACTGCTATGGCCGATTAAGCAAAAGTATGGCAACAAGATCTCTTGGGCTGACTTATTTATTCTAACAGGTAATGTTGCTATTGAATCAATGGGCGGAAAGACATTCGGTTTTGGGGGAGGACGCGCAGACGTTTGGCATCCAGAAGAAGACATCTACTGGGGTACTGAAATGGAATGGCTAGGTGATAAGCGTTACACAGGCGATCGTGAGCTTGAGAATCCACTTGCTGCAGTTCAGATGGGGCTAATCTATGTTAACCCTGAAGGTCCAAACGGTAAACCAGATCCGCTCGCAAGTGGCCGTGACATCCGCGAAACCTTTGCACGTATGGGAATGAACGATGAAGAAACAGTTGCACTAATCGCCGGCGGCCATACTTTTGGTAAGGCACACGGTGCAGGAGACGCCGCTCTTGTTGGTCCAGAGCCAGAAGGTGCTCCTATTGAAGCACAAGGCTTAGGTTGGATAAGCACACATGGTAACGGAAAAGGTCGTGACGCCATCACTAGCGGTATTGAAGGTGCTTGGACCGCTAATCCAACACAGTGGGATAATGGATTCTTTGAATTACTGTTTGGATATGAATGGGAGCTTACAAAGAGCCCTGCAGGCGCACATCAGTGGGTTGCAATCAATCCTGCTGAGGATCATCTTGCCCCAGATGCAGAGGATTCATCAGTTCGTGTTCCGACTATGATGACTACCGCGGATATGGCCTTACGTATTGACCCAACTTACGAAAAGATTTCCCGTCGTTTCTATGAGAATCCAGAAGAGTTTGCAGATGTATTTGCTCGTGCATGGTTTAAACTGACACACCGTGACATGGGTCCTCGTGCAAGATATCTAGGCCCAGAAGTTCCAGAAGAAGTTCTTATCTGGCAAGATCCTGTACCTGCTGTTGATTATGAATTAACAGATGCAGAAGTTGCAAAGATCAAAGTCATGATCCTAGATTCCGGACTTACAATCAACGAGCTAGTAACAACTGCCTGGGCTTCAGCAAGTACCTTCCGTGGCTCAGATATGCGTGGTGGTGCTAATGGTGCTCGCATCCGTCTTACTCCACAGAAGGATTGGGAAGTGAATCAGCCTGAACAACTTACAAAAGTACTTACTGTATTAGAAAGTATTCAAGGTCATCTAGATAAGAAAGTCAGCATAGCTGACTTGATTGTACTTGGTGGTAGTGCCGCAGTAGAAAAAGCTGCAAAAGATGCAGGCTTTGATGTAACTGTTCCTTTTGCTCCAGGACGTGGCGATGCAACCCAAGAACAAACTGACTTAGAAAGCTTTGCAGTACTAGAGCCTATCGCTGATGGTTTCCGCAACTATCAGAAGAAGCAGTATAGTGTAAGTTCAGCAGAGTTACTAGTAGACAAGGCACAACTGCTTGGCCTTACTGCACCAGAAATGACCGCACTTGTTGGCGGTATGCGTGTTCTAGGTACTAACTTCGGTGGCACAAAACACGGGGTTTTCACTGATCGTGTTGGCACACTTACTAACGACTTCTTTGTTAACTTGCTTGACATGGGAGTAGCGTGGACGCCTGTAGAGGGAGACGTATTTGAAGGACGTGATCGCAAGACAGGTGAAGTAGTACGTACAGCAACTAGTGTTGACCTAGTGTTCGGTTCAAACTCAGTTCTACGTGCCATTGTAGAAGTTTATGCACAAGACGATAACAAAGAGAAGTTTGTGCGTGACTTTATAGCTGCTTGGGTTAAGATAATGAATGCAGATCGTTTCGACCTTAATTAAGGGCTACTACAGCTATTAAAATAACAAAGCCCTATGAAAATTGTTAATAACATCCCTTCTATCACCGAGAAGACCGACTATTTTTAGTCGGTCTTTCTTTCGATAAAAAATCAACATCGAACAGAGCCTTAAAAATTTTAATGGATAAATGGCAGCCATTTCTGAGTACCTTTTTAAATCCTAAGAAGAAAAATCAAAGTAATTCCGTTTCAATAGCCGTGGCTTCGCCATCAGTTCCGCATATGTTAGCTGTTTCTCCAGCTGCTTGGTATTGATAAGAAACAGCTGATCCTCAATCTTCTTCACCGTTTCCTCTGTCTGATACTCCATCCCACAGTCATCACAGCAAACACAAGGCGTCTCCGTAATCCCTATCGTCTTCGTCCCGTCCGGCAGTTCCCAAAACACGGTGTTGCCGCTATCTCTCGCGTGCTCTGAACCACACCACTCACATACTGGCATCTCCTACTCCTCCTTATCCTTGCCTTCGCTTAGCTTCTTCATCTGCGCCTGAAACTTCTTCTCCTTCAACTGATCGCGCTTTTCACGTTTATCCTTCAAGGAAGAGTGCTCTGGATTTGCCTCATACTGCTTGCGACGGTCTAAACGCTGCAGCCCCTCCGGCACAAGGTTAGGCTTTACATCATTCATGAGACCAGCGATGCCGATATTCGATTTTTTCTCCGCATAATCTGGATAAACTTCACCGAAATATCCTTCCGCACGACCTGGCACATAGTTCTCGGGCTCTGGATACGTGGTGATGACGCCCTCAAAATTGCGGAGTACCACTTTATCGGGACTTTGGGCGATTAAATAATTCGGCTGTACCGCAATCTTGCCTCCGCCGCCAGGAGCATCAATGACGAAAGTTGGCACAGCATAACCAGACGTATGCCCTCGCAACCCTTCAATAATTTCCAAGCCTTTTGAAACTGGAGCGCGAAAATGACTGATACCCTCTGATAAATCGCATTGATAAATGTAATACGGGCGAACACGAATTTTGACGAGATCGTGCATCAATTTTTTCATAATCGCTACACTATCATTAATTCCTGCTAGAATAACAGCCTGATTACCAAGAGGCACACCTGCGTTTGCGAGCATCTCACAAGCTCTTTTGGATTCCTCTGTAATCTCAATGGATGTGTTGAAGTGTGTGTTCAGCCAAATCGGATGATATTTCTTGAGGATATTACAAAGATTTTCTGTGATGCGCTGAGGAAAGACCACCGGTGCTCTTGTACCAATGCGAATAATTTCGACATGAGGAATGGCACGCAGATTCTTTAAAATATATTCTAAAATATTATCATTGATTAATAGTCCGTCACCGCCGGAAATTAATACATCTCGCACCTGCGTCGTGTTACGGATATAGTTAATCGCATCATCCAGCTGCTTTTTCGGCACACCCATACCAATTTGTCCGCTAAAGCGGCGGCGTGTACAATATCGGCAATACATCGAGCATTGGTTTGTCACGAGAAACAAGACGCGATCCGGATAACGATGCGTTAGCCCAGGCGTTGGAGAGTCCTCATCCTCCCCAAGCGGATCTTCTTGGTCATATTTTGTCTTGTAGAGCTCCTTCGCAATCGGAACGGATTGCA
The DNA here is from genome assembly GCF_004138295.1 of Ectobacillus funiculus. Taxonomy (GTDB): domain Bacteria; phylum Bacillota; class Bacilli; order Bacillales; family Bacillaceae_G; genus Ectobacillus; species Ectobacillus funiculus. The sequence continues at coordinate 385,170 of NZ_SCFM01000004.1, forward strand.
TCCGAATTGGACAACGATGATCATCTGGATTCATAAGGGAGGCGTAATAGGGTGTAATATTAAGAGGGATGGTTTTTGTAGAAATTTTAACTCCCTCCTCCTCATCTGGTGTTAGATTAATTACCTTCTTTAAATCCTCTAATGTTTTGATTGTATTCGTTAATTGCCAAATCCAATCATTCCACTGCTCCTCGGTTACATCCTTCCATAGTTCAATATCCTGCCAATGACGCTTTGGTTTATATATATCGTGCAGCATGAATTCTCCCCCTTTGTTGCGCTCTTATCTATACCTAAGCAAAAACTGTGCCAAAGCTTTGATTCGTTACTAAATATTAAAAGTCGGAACATTCATCTACTTTCTTTATATGAAAGGAGCAAGCACTAGGTGAAACTGAAAAAGCCGTCTAAAGACGGCTTTTTCAGGCTAATTAGATTATATGCATTCCGGTCGAATGCCCAATTTTAGGCACTTTAATGCCTATTTTTTGGCATGCCTGTTTGTTTTCCGATCTGAAGCATCCTCTTTAGACCGGGAGACTTCCATGATACCTTTTCATATACTGAAACAATTCTGTCTTATCTTTAGGAACCGGAGTATTTGACACAAGAGCATTACTTTCAATCAAACATTGAAATACTTCCATAATCCACGGTTTATCTAAATGAGAAATTCGCAAAATCTAGAAAGGGATCTCTTGAATTGCCCAAGAGATCCCTTTTTGATAACGATTCTATCTGCTTAGCCCTATTATTCGGCAGCCTGTCGATGTTTTTGCAGTTTATATTGCAGCGTTTGTCTCGGTATATCCAGCAGTCTTGCTGCTTGCATCATATTTCCATCTGTTTGCAGCAGCGCTTGCTCAATCAGCCGTTCCTCTGTTTCACGCAGTGTTTCACGCAAAGATGTTATATTCAGAACCCTATGAACCCGGGAAAATGAATAGGGTAAATGCTCCATTTTAATCGTTGAATCATCCGTCATAATCATTGCATGTTCCATAACATGCTTCAATTCCCTCACATTCCCTGGCCAATGATAGTAAAGAAGGAGTTGTTTTACAGAGGCATCAAAACCTTTCATCTGCTTTCCAAGCTTATTATTATTGTGACGCAAGAAATGATGTGCCAGCAGGAGAATGTCGCCCGTTCGTTCCCGAAGCGGTGGAATGCATAGTGAAAAAACATTTAACCGATAGTATAAATCAGCTCGCAGCGTCCGATTTTCTATACATCGTTCAGGATGCTCATTCATTGCCGCCATCACCCGGACATCAACCTTCCTTGTTTTTTGACCGCCAATGCGGCGAACCATACCATCCTCCAATACGCGTAGCAGCTTCGCTTGTAAATTAAGCGGCATCGAATTGATCTCATCAAGCAGCAGCGTTCCACCATCGGCAAGTTCAAATAATCCAGCTCGGTCTATTGCTCCCGTGTAACTTCCTTTTGCTGTTCCAAATAGAATTCCCTCGAGCAATGACTCTGGCAAGGCTGCGCAGTTTTGGGCAATTAAAGGCTTTGATTTACGGAGAGATGTCTCATGAATCGCATGCACAAATAGCTCCTTTCCAGTTCCCGTCTCACCATATAACAGCACGGATGCATCAGTCGGCGCTACTCGTTTTGCTAAACGCTTTGTTTCTAAAAAGTGTGGATCCTCCGTCAAAATCTGTTCAAATGTTATTGCATTATGCTGTTTATCTTCTACAATTGTTCTCTTTCTGCTCCATTGCAGCTCTACAATCTTATCTGTCAGCTTCTGAATAGCTGAATAATCCTTTGCAATTTCAACAGCCCCAGTTACCCGGCCTTCAACTAAAATAGGAATCGTACTATTTACAGTACAAACCTCCAGACCGCTGCGATTTTGGTAACGCTGTGCCTGCTGTAATATCGGACGCTTTGTTTCCAGCACCATAAGAAGCGTACTCGTCTCCTTTGTTAAAGATGGAAACGCCTCTAATACGTGCTTTCCAAGCACATCTTCTATCCTTGTTCCATCATGCTTGGCAGCAGCAGCATTATAAAAAATCGTAAAGCCATTCTCGTCTACTGCATGAACCGCTTCATCAATACCGCTTAGTATTGCTTCCATCATTTCCTTTGTAAACGATGCAGGCACCTCTCTCCCCCCTTGCTTAACATTTGGCATATACCATACCGAATGTTCGGTTTATTGTGATAAATCCTTTGCCCAAACGTTCATATCCTCCATTTTATCGAAAATATAACAGTTATTTACCAGTCTTCCTGTATAGGAATAACCAATTTGATAAAATGCTGCATTCATACCATAAGACAAAGCTCTCGCAATTGTATATGCACAGTAGATATGCCGCATGCATAACTCCTTCTCAAGCGCAATTAACAGCTGCTTCATCAATCCATGTTTACGGAACTCCAAAATTGTGGCACAATTTGTCAATTCTGCATTTCCCTGCAAGCAATTCATTTCAGCTGACGCAGTACTAACAATTTGATCGTTCGCTGTATACACATAGTAGATCGTATCTTCCCGCATCGTTTTTTGAATATACTCAGGGCTATCGAGTGGGGTCGGGTATACTTGAAACACATGTCTAAATAGCTGTGCAAGCGCCTCTGCATCCTTCTCGGTTGCAAGACGAAGCACAAAGGAGGGAGGGACCTCTTTTGCCTTCGTATCCTGCTGCGCTTTCACATTACGGACAATCTCATCCTCTTGCATCCAAAACATGCTGTTTCTTCTATCGTTTTTTCGATATTTGGTGAAAAAATAGGCAGCCTGCCCTTGAAAATAGAGGGGAATGATGGCTTCAAGCGTGTATCCGCTTGAGATGAGAGAAGAAAAGTGCTCGTGTTTTCCTTTTAGAATAAGTTTAGAAAGGCTATGCCGCTCTGCCAATTGCTCCGTTCGATTAATAATCTCCTGTAAATTTCCTGTATATGCATCGACTCGAATCCGTTCATTAAAGTAGTCCAGCACTCCTTCTATCGTGTAGTTCCTTCCCTGCTCTGAGAAAGATTCATAATACTTCATTCCTCCACCCCGCACCAATCGAGCAGCATGCAGGCGATCATTTCGGCAGCTTCTACCATCTTATCAATTTCTATATACTCATCATGCTGATGTGCAGCCTTCGTTTCTCCTGGACCAAATACAAGAGTCGGAATATTCGCGACATTTGTAAACAAACCCCCGTCCGTCCCCCATGGAGAGGCTTCGATAATAGGCTCTTCCCCTCGCACAAGCGTAAAATTCTGCTTGAGCGTTTGTGCAAGCGGATGCTCCTCTGCGAGCGAACCAGGTACCCATCTTGCGCCAAACCACTCAATCTCAACAGGGTGCTCCAAAAACCAAGCATCTGCTTCACACAGCTTACGAAACCAATTTTCAAACTCTTGTGTTGCCTCTGCTAATTTCTCATCTGGTGCTACACCGTACCTCCCTTCTAACACAAGCAAATCAGGCACGGACGATGGCCAATTTCCACCCTTCATTCTGCCAATATTAATCGGAACCGGGATTGGAATAGACTGATAGAGCGGTTCTTGTATACGTTCATTTCTTATGTTCTCCAGCCTCCGTACATGTTCAATGACAATTATGCTCTTCTCAATCGCGCTTACCCCCTCATAGCGTGTACCGCCATGTGCGGATTGTCCTTTTACCGTTAGGCGAAACCATAGAGAGCCCTGTTGCTTTGGGAAAATTTTCATATTTGTCGGCTCGGGAATGAGAACACCGTCAGCTTTGTATCCTCTTATAATGGCAGCCAACGATCCTGCTCCTCCGCTTTCTTCTTCAATTACACTTTGAAAGCATATATCCCCCTTTAAACGAATGCCGCAGGCAATAATCGCTTCCAGTGCCATAATAAGCGACGTACTTCCTCCCTTCATATCGGTAGCACCACGCCCATAGAGACGATTGCCTTCCACATCCCCTTTATAAGGATGATACTTCCACTGCTGTTCATCCCCTTCTGGCACTACATCGATATGGCCATTCAGAATGATTGACCTTCCCCCTCCGCTTCCCTTTAATACCGCTACAACATTCGGACTGTCAAGAAAGCTGCTTCGCGGCGAGACAAAATAAGGATGCCGCTCTAATTCACGAAAAGATGGTTCCCAAATGTCCAGTTGCAGCCCAAGCTCCCTTAATTTTTCAATAACGATCGCTTGTGCGCTGCTTTCATTTCCTGACACACTTTTTTCCTGCACAAGTCGTTTTAATAAACGTACTCCTTGCAATTGATGAGCTTGAATATAGCTTCGCACACTTTTTTTATACTGTTCCAACCGCTTCACCTCATTTTAGTCGATTGTACTTAGAGAAGGGCTAACAGAAAAAGGGGCCCCCGTATATGTTTGAACATCTGCAATCGTATACGGAGACATTAGTTCTGTTACAAGGAGACCATTCTTTGTTACTTCCATAACAGCCATATCCGTAATAATGACATGAACACAACCCTTTGATGTCAGCGGCAGTGTACATTCTTTTACAATTTTTGGATTCCCATCTTTATCAACATGGCTCATAACCACAATCACACGCTTTGCCTTTTGCGCCAAATCCATTGCGCCGCCAATACCTGGGACTCGTCGGCCTGGCACCATCCAATTTGCCAAATCACCTGTTTCGCTTACCTGCAGCGATCCAAGAATCGTAATGTCTAACATTCCTCTTCGAATCATGCCAAACGCCGTACAACTGTCAAAATAGCTTGCGCCTGCTATAACTGTTGTCGGAAAACCTGCAGCATTGCATAGATGCATATCTTCCTCGCCCTTTACCGGGCTCCGTCCTAGACCAAGAATTCCATTTTCCGCATGGAACATGACCTGAAGATCTGCAGGTAAATGATCCGGTACAAGAGAGGGAATACCAATCCCCAAATTTACGATCATCCCATTATGAATTTCCTTTGCAGCTCTTTTTGCAATCCGATTTCGAACCTCTACTCCCATGCCCACTTCCAGTTCACCCCTTCTGAAGGTACAACATAATCCACAAATACCCCCGGTGTTACAATCTCGTCTGGATCTAATGAGCCAAGCGTTACAATTTCCTCAACCTCAGCGATTGTAATCGTGCCTGCCATGGCCACATGTGGATTCATATTTCGTGCGCTTTTATCAAATACAAGATTCCCAAACGGATCTGCCTTCTTCGCATATACAATAGCCACCTCTGCCGTTAAGGCAGTCTCTACAAGATAGCGACGTCCCTCTAAAACAACCGTTTGCTTTTTTTCTTCCACTATTGTATCTATACCAACATCAGTCAAAACTCCAGCCAATCCAACTCCACCGGCACGAATCCGTTCCGCAAGCGTTCCTTGCGGACAAAATTCAATTTGTAGTTTCCCTTCATGGAGAAGCCGTCCCGCATTTGGATTCGAGCCGATGTGAGAGGTAATAATAGAACTTACACGTTCGTTTGTGATTAAGGGCCCAATGCCGATTTCAGGGAATCCTGTATCATTTCCTATTAGATGCATGTCACGTATTCCTTCTGCTAAAATGGCAGAAATAATTGTAGGAGGCGATCCAACTCCTCCAAATCCACCAAACATGAGTGTCATACCATCATGAAATAACGTCATCACTTGTTTTACGGTTGTTATCTTTCCAAACGGATTTGTTCTCCCCATTATCGCTACCCTCCCATTACTTCCTGCAGACTCGCATACAACAGCTGCAGCAGTTCATCAATCTCCGCATGCGTAACTGTCAAGGGCGGCGCAACAAGCACCGCTATCTCTTCTTTTCCATTCCTTCCTGCGACTGCTGGATACAAAAGCAAACCGTATTTTGCCGCTGCTTGAATGAGATGGAAACATGGGATAGAAAGCTCCAGTCCTAAGAGAAGCCCTTTTCCACGTACATCTGTAATAATGGGAAACTCCTTTTTAAAATCATGCAATTTTTCTAATAAGTATCCCCCCTTTTCAGCAGCGTTTTCTACGAGGCTATAACGTTCAACATACTCTATAACTGCCAGTGAAACTGCTGCTGATAGGGGGTTCGCACTAAAAGTGTGCCCCGCCATAACAAGCCGTGACCCTTGCAAAATCGGCTCCATCACCCGATCGCTCACTAATGTCGCTGCCATCGGCGCATATCCGGCCGTTAATCCTTTCCCAAGTGCAATGAGATCAGGAACCACTCCCCAATGTTCCATCGCAAACCATGCTCCTGTTCGACCAAGACCTGTCATAACCTCATCAGCTATAAATAAAATATCGTAGCGTTCACATATGCTTTTTATGATTTTGTAATAATCCTCAGGTGGGGTAAGTGCTCCGCCAGCAGCACCAACAATCGGCTCTGCTACAAACGCCGCAATATGCTCGGAGCCAATTCTCTCTATCTCATTTTCTAATTGCTTGGCACACGCTGTTTGGCAGGAAGGATGCTCCAAACCAAATGGACATCGAAAGCAATATGGAGGTGGTAAAATGGGGTAATCCTCAAGCAAAGGAGTGAATCTTTGGCGGCGCAGCGGATGACCCGACATCGAAAGCGCACCAATTGTAATACCATGATAGCTCATATGACGTGATATAACCTTTTGCTTGCTTGTTATGCCACGTTCTTGATAATGCTGAATCGCGATCTTCATCGCCGTCTCCATCGCTTCAGTGCCGCTATTTACAAAAAAGCTCCAATTCAAATCACCTGGACTTTTATCGCTTAACGTTTTAGCTAATCTCTCCGCCGCTTCACTCGTAAATTGGGAGCGGTATACAAACGCTACTTTCTCAGCCTGTTTTGTCATTGCCCCAATTACTTCTTGCACACCATGCCCAATGCTTGCGGTAATAGCTCCAGAAGAACCATCTAAATACCGTTTTCCATTCGTATCGTACAAATATATGCCGTTGCCGTGAGAAATAGTCGGATAAGGCTGTCCGACCAACGGCTTAATTAAATATTCGCGCATCTATTCCTCTCCCCCTCACCCTTCTTCTATCATCTTATGAGAGAAATGTTTGTTTCTTTCATACAAAAAGCCTCCCAAGACTATGTTTTCATAGTTCTAGAAGGCTTTTTTAGTCACATGCAACATATTATGATACATACCTTTGAAATAAAGAAAACTCGCCGATTGGCGAGCCTGCTTTTGGGCCAAGACAGAGGCGTAGTTGCCCTTATACTTTATTCCTAAAATTTCTCGCTACGTCGAATCGGCATCCAGCTAGAAATTTATACTTTCTTAAAGTGTCAAGAAAACTCACTGATTGGCGAGCCCTGCCCTTGAGCGAAGACAGAGGACTAGTTGCCCTGATGCTTTCATTCCTAAAATTTCTCGCCGCATCGAACGATTTCCCAGCCAGAAATTTATACATTTGAGAATGTATGAAGAAAACCGATTAACATCTTGTTAATCGGTCAATAGTGGTTGACGCTCTGCTGATCAGGACATTAGCAAATCCAAGCTGCTCCAATGATAATTAAAAGGATAAACAATACAACAATTAGCGCGAAACCGTATCCGTAACCGCCTCCATAGCCGCCTCCATAGCCGCCTCCATAGCCATAACCGTAACCAGGATTACCAAAACCATAACCGTATCCGTACATAGTTTTTCACTCCTTACATCATTTTGAATTGGTTTACATTCACAAAATATGTAAAACAAGTGTAAAACGGTATGTGCATTCGCCTAGAAAAAGAAAAAATCTCTTGAAACACTAAAAAACGGCCCTGTTATGTTTATTAGTGACCGACGTTATGACTGTCATGAGCATATGACAATAGTACTTGTGTACAACTACACTTCATTCAAACAGAATTATCACGGTAATAGGAGGCAGAAGGAAGTAAATTTGCTGATAGGCGAAGACAGAGAGGCAGTTGCACTTATACTGTATTCCTAAAATTTCCAACTACATCGAATTGGCTTCCGGCTGGAAATTTATACTTTCCTACAGTGGGACCCAAAATGAGCATAAGCCTCATCCTTCTCGGCATATAGTGTAGAGATAAACTAGGAGGTGAAAAGGTTGCTTTCATCAGCAGCAGATATACATGCATCGAAAGCATGGATGTATGACCAACTTGCTAAGTATTACAAGTACTCTCATCCACAAAAACATATAGAGTTTTACATGAAGCATTACGAAGAAGTCCAAAAATTCATAGCTATGTATCAGCAGGGACGATCCCAAAGCATGCAGCCCGCACAAATTCGTATTCTGCATGCTTCGCCGAATACTCCCGCAGTCGACATATACGTAAACGGTCAACGTATTGTCCAAAACATAACTTTTAAACAGCACAGTAACTATGTTTCACTTCCACAAGGTCAATATCGGATTGATGTGTATCCAACCAACACACAATCGGCTCCTTTATTTTCGGCTATTGTTCCTGCCATGGGGGGATATATCTACACAATCGCAGCCGCTGGTGATATCGCTAAGCTGCAGCTTCTATCTTTTGCTGATGGCACATATCTACCGTACGGAAAGGCAAAAATCCGGTTCACCCATCTTTCACCAGATGCGCCAGCAATAGATCTCGCAATGAAAGACAGCGATATCCTGTTCGCAAATGTTCCGTTCAAACAAGCAACAGAATTCCTTGAGGTAAGCCCTGGCGGTGCTGATTTGGATGTACATGTGGCGGGAATGAAAAATGTTATTTTATCGCTGCCTGATGTAAAAGTGGAGGCCAACAAAATCTATAACATATATGCAATCGGTTTCACCAATAAAGAGCCAAAACTGGAGGCGTTGTTTTTAACAAACTAACGTTCCTCCAGCACATTTTTCTTAAATACAATAATAAACTTTGTCCAATCCTCTATTGATTCGCATTGCACTGAACCGTTATGTTTCTCCACAATCTGTTTACAAACGAATAATCCAATGCCTGTACCAAGCTGTTTCGTTGTGACAAACGGTTCAAAAATCGTTTCGAGCTTGTCGGCAGGAATCCTAGGCCCATTATTTTGAATCAAAATATGAACATCGTCTTTGGTTTGCGAAACATCAATGATAATTTGTCTTTTCCCTGAAACCGTCTGTAGGGCATCAATCGAATTCATAAGGATGTTCAAAAAAACTTGGCGAATCTCACTCCGATGTCCATAGAAAGGAACTGAATCTTCTATATTTTCTTCAATAGAGACATTCGCATTTACGAGACTCGGATAGAGGAAATGGATTGTATCATGAAACAAATCATTCAACAAGAAATCCGTTTTTTCATCCCACATTTCTTTGCGCGAAACGAGCAGAAACTGCGAAATCCGAAAATTCAGCTGATCTAGTTCATGAGAAATAATATCTAAATATGGCAGTTCCGGATTATCTGCGCGTAATAACTTTACAAATCCCATAATCGAGGTAAGCGGATTTCGAAACTCATGTACAAAGCTTGCTGACATCTGCCCTAGTATTGTAAGTCTTTCCTTATGGGTTTCCTTAATAAAATGTTGTTTCTCTTCCAGATTTTTCCCTATAATTTCAGAATATATAAGCACTGTATAATAAATAAGATAGTCAAAACAAAGATGAATTTTCGAAGCGATCGGCTGCAGTTCGAAAGCCTTCACATCCATTTTAAACATTGCTTCAAACAGTTCATGGCGACCTAAGTTTGTATTATATACGAAGTTTCCTATATTTTCGCCAGTCTGCGCCCGTTCCGCCGCAATCTTTCTACATATTGCATGAATATCCTCAATTTGCTTTTCTTCTGTTATAAGAGCAATAATGAGGGACATAACTTGATCCCCATTGGTAAGAATCTCTTTTTTGAAGGGATCATTTTGTGATACAATAATTTTCCTGTTCCAATTCTCTATAATTGTATCTTTATTTTCTACCAAGTATGTACAAAATTGCTGCTCAGCATAGCTCTTAATTGTAAAACCCCCTTCTCAAAAGAAAAAACGACTGTATATTCTGAATAGTATCATAAAAATAACAGTTCGTTAATACCTCTGTCATCTCTAAGTAAAGTTTAACATTATCTTATTAATACAAATATGTACATAAATAGAGTCATTCCTGTTCACCATATAAAAGTATTTATAATTAAGGAGGGGGAAGCATAATGACTCCCAAAAGTGTTGATGATTATATACAAGAAGGAATCTATGGAGCAAAAGAAATCCATCGAGAAGAACGAGGTGTATTTTTAAGTACGTTTCGGGAACGAGTTGAACTGGCTCTCACAATCGGGCAAGTAATAGCTCCCAATATATACCCACAAGTAGAAAATGTCTTAAAGGTCCAGGCTCAGGCTGGTTTAGAAATGCTTCTCAATGGCACCATTGCTTACCCTCATCTCTCTAAATACATCAAGCTGGCAGATCAGTATAAAACGCCCTTTACGATTGTGCAAAATGAAGAAAAAGAAACCTCAATAGGCTTATTACTTGCTCATAAGACAGCTGTAGATAGGGACGAAATTTTTATACGAGATGAGATGTTCCAGCGAGAAATGGAGCATTAGCTCCTTTTCAATGGTATAACTAAAGTAATATAGATCTTCATAAATACAGAAGCGTGGTTGCACTTTGTTGCTAAAGTTTCTTACTACGTCGAACTTGCTTCTAGCTCGAAATTGATACTTTCCTACCATGGAAAAGAAAAACCTCTGTTTGTCACAGAGGCGATGAACCCATTTGTCCAATCAATTTTACAGCCTGCGGTTGCTGAGGACAAAACGTGGATGGCTGCTTTGTAATTTCTATTTTTTTAATAGAATGGCCATCCATTTGCAGCACACAGAATGTATACATATCAATCTGAACACTATCACCCTGCCTAATATTAAAGTATTCAGTCAAAATCCAGCCGCCGATTGTATCTACATCACTGTCATTAATAGCAAGACCAAATAAACCATTTACTTCTGTCACAAGCACTTTTCCTTCCACAATAGTCCGATAATCATTAATATGCTGAATGTCTGGCTGTTCATCCGTATCAAATTCATCTTGGATTTCCCCGACAATTTCTTCAAGTATATCTTCAATTGTTACCAGTCCAGATGTACCGCCGTATTCATCGACAAGAATAGCCATATGCGTTCTTTCTTTTTGCATCTTTAGAAATAAATCGTGAATGGGAATGGATTCAATCACCTGAATAATTGGTCGAACGTATTGCTGCACATTCCTCTCCTCTTCATTGTTTCTCCTGGGGAAATCCGTAAATACATCCTTAAAGTTAATCATTCCGACGATATGATCCTTATCACCGTCAATAATCGGATACCGTGTGTATTTTTCAACCGCCATCGTTATCATCACACTCTTAAGCGGCTGCCCTTTTTCAATGGTCACCATCTCCGTACGCGGCACCATAATTTCCTTTGCAAGACGATCATCAAATTCAAATATCTTATTTACATACTTATATTCCGACTGATTAATCTCTCCATTCCTATAACTTTCAGAAACAAGCATTCTTAATTCTTCCTCAGAATGTGCCCCTTCATTCTCGGCATCTGGATTTAAGCCAAACAAATGGGCAATACATTGTACCGACCGATTTAATAGCCAAATAAAAGGATATACAAGTTGGTAAAATAGTATGAGCGGCTTTGCTACTGCCAAGGTAATGGCTTCAGCTTTTTGAGTCGCAAATATTTTCGGTGCCATTTCTCCTACTACAACATGCAAAAAGGTAATAATCGCGAAAGATAGACATACTGACAATATGGAGATGAATGAGGGAGGCACCTCGAATTTTGCAAAAATGGGCTCAAACAGCCTCTTCACAGTGGATTCTCCTAACCATCCAAGCCCCAAGGCACTTGCGGTAATACCTAATTGACAAACAGATAAATACTTATCCAAATTTGATCGTACTGTTTTTGCAGCCAGAGCCCGTTTATTTCCCTCTGCTGCTAAAAAGTCAATACGAGAGCCCTTTGCTTTCACAAGAGCAAATTCGGATGCGACAAAAAAGGCAGTACCAGCAATTAAAACCGCAAGCATACTTATATTTAATATGTCCAAATACGTTTTCCTCACTTATCTTTGTAAGTAAGGAAGCCACCTCCTACAAATTTATTTATAGGAAAACATAATAAAGGAAAGAAAACTTGCTTCTACAGAGCTCATATGGTGCACAATCTCTATTTTGATGTTTATACACTATATGCAGGAATACATACAGATATTTACTTTTCATCATACCGAAAATCACATGCTTCGTCCAATAAAGAAGAATTAAATTTTCTTGCTATGCCAACATCACATTTCGCCATTTCTCTACATTCACTACACTATCCTCACGTCTTTTAGTCCTTTTTTTCTTTCTTTGCCGATTCAACACTTCTTTTGTCACACAGGAAGGGAAGGTGTGATTTCCAGCGAAAACAACTATAACAAGAAAATCAAGGAGGATGTTAAGATGGAATATAAAACTCCGATGATTGCAGAGAAGATGGGTGTCAGTACGAAGGTTGTAATGCGAATTGTTCAACAATTGAATTTGGAAATAAAAAAAAATAAATTTGGCCATTACGTGTTCAATGAAGAAGACGTACAAACAATTATGGCGAACTACTCTTCTTCTCAGGAAACAGCAGCAACAGTTAGCCTTCCTCGAGAAAACAAGGTTTCCTCCAGTACGATAGAGGAGCCCCATTCTGTAAAGACACAGGGAGATCCCTCCAGTACGATAGAGGAGCCCCATTCTGTAAAGACACAGGGAGATCCCTCCAGCACGATAGAGGAGCCCCATTCCGTAAAGACACAGGGAGATTCCTCCAGCACGATAGAGGAGCCCCATTCCGTAAAGACACAGGGAAATTCCTCCAGCACGATAGAGGAGCCCCATTCCGTAAAGACACAGGGAAATTCCTCCAGCACGATAGAGGAGCCCCATTCCGTAAAGACACAGGGAAATTCCTCCAGCACGATAGAGGAGCCCCATTCCGTAAAGACACAGGGAAATTCCTCCAGCACGATAGAGGAGCCCCATTCCGTAAAGACACAGGGAAATTCCTCCAGCACGATAGAGGAGCCCCATTCCGTAAAGACACAGGGAAATTCCTCCAGCACGATAGAGGAGCCCCATTCCGTAAAGACACAGGGAAATTCCTCCAGCACGATAGAGGAGCCCCATTCCGTAAAGACACAGGGAAATTCCTCCAGCACGATAGAGGAGCCCCATTCCGTAAAGACACAGGGAAATTCCTCCAGCACGATAGAGGAGCCCCATTCCGTAAAGACACAGGGAAATTCCTCCAGCACGATAGAGGAGCCCCATTCCGTAAAGACACAGGGAAGTTCCCCCGCGACGGATTCCTTTCACGTTTTGCAAAAGCAAGTAGATGATATAGAATACCGTCTCCTTCAAAATGAAGATCGATTACGCCAAAAGGCTGACGGCGTTGTACAATATCAGCTGCTGCAGCACCGAAATGACATTGAGGAACTCCAAAAGAAAGTAGAAAGTCTCGAGGCTGCGTTGCAGCAGCTAGAAAGACGAAAACAGCCTCTGGCTGTTGTACCTGATTATTCCGCTACTAAACCAAAGCGACGAAGCATAATTTTTAGCATATTTGGATTATAGAGATTCTAGGTGCAGCTCAATGGAAAGATTGACTCCCCTCTTTCTTCCTTGTGCAAGCACCTTTTTTATTTCGTTACATGAAATTTAATCCATCTCATTTGCATCCTTCTTTGCACTTGGTACAATAGATATATACCTTTGAATACAGAAAACTCGCCGATTGGCAACCCCTGCCCTTGGGCGAAGACAGGGGTGTAGCTGCCCTTACACTGTACTCCTAAAATTTCCAGATATATCGAATGGTCTTCCAGCTAAGAATTTATATTTTCTCAAAGTGTAAGATTAGAATTTGCTTTAGCAAATTCACACTAAGAACCAACTCTATTAGAAAGACCAGCTCCACAAATGCTAGGTTAGCCAAAAAAGGATAGGTGAGATAATGTACCGAAAACAATTTTATCTTCCAAGCGAGGACGGATTTGTACAAGCAGTGATTCGAAACTACACAAAAGAAGATTTTGACGAGCTGATCGCCATTCAAAGCGAGAGCTTTCCGCCGCCTTTTCCGCCTGAATTATGGTGGAACAAAGAGCAGCTAACAGAGCATGTCACACGCTTCCCTCAGGGTGCACTTTGTGTGGAAATAAACGGTACACTTGCAGGCTCTATGACAGGACTTATTGTGGAGCTAGATCGATATGACACTCATCACACATGGGCGGAAATTACTGATAACGGCTATATCCGCAATCATAACCAAAATGGAAACACGCTTTATGTAGTGGATATTTGCATTCGTCCGTCTTTCCGCAAACTCAAGCTCGGAAAACATCTTATGCAAGCAATGTATGATGTTGTATTACATCTGAATTTAGAACGTCTTGCAGGGGGCGGCCGCATGCCAGGCTATCATACAGTCGCAAGCCAATTAACACCCGAACAATATTTACAGCGAGTTGTCACAGGAACGTTATACGATCCTGTTATTACATTTTTGCTCCACTGTGGTCGCACTCCGGTCGGCATAGCACAAAACTATCTTGAAGATGAAGAATCACAGAATTATGGGGTCATTATGGAATGGAGAAATCCGTTTTTACCTACTAAAAACTAACTGTCTGGAAAAAATCTATAAGTACCCTAAAAATGATACAGCTTCGCTCACAATATAACCCATAAGAGCATAAAAGAAAGTCCCCAGATTTTCCGGGGACTTTCTTTTATGCTAACATAGCAGCCATATCTTCTGCTGCTGTTGTAATAAGCTGTAGGTTAAAAGATTCCTGCAAAACCTCTAGTACCCCTGGAGAAATAAACTCTGGCGCTTTCGGTCCAATACGGATATCTTGAATCCCAAGACTAAATAAACCGAGTAAAATCGCTACTGCTTTTTGCTCAAACCATGATAGAACAATACTAACAGGAAGATCATTTACTTCGCATTCAAATGCCTGAGCCAAAGCCGCAGCAATCTTGATTGTTGAAACCGAGTTATTACACTGTCCTAAATCAATGTAACGCGGAATGTTTGTTCCTGGTACAACGCCGTAATCCATATCATTAAAACGGAATTTCCCACATGATGTTGTTAAAATAACAGCTTCTGGAGGAAGTGATGTCGCAAGCTCACGATAGTATTCTCCCCCCTTGCCAGGAGCGTCACAGCCTGCAATTACGAAGAAACGATGAATCTCCCCTGTCTTTACTGCCTCTATAATCTCAGGAGCAATGGA
Organism: Ectobacillus funiculus; assembly: GCF_004138295.1. GTDB lineage: Bacteria > Bacillota > Bacilli > Bacillales > Bacillaceae_G > Ectobacillus > Ectobacillus funiculus. The sequence continues at coordinate 400,382 of NZ_SCFM01000004.1, forward strand.
CAACACTGTTTCATGGTGGAAGCCTGTAAATAGTTTCTCCTCTGATTCCATGTTTGCCTCTGGCAATTCCAATGCTTTTTCAATCAACGGCGTGAAATCATCATTTTCGATTTTGCGTACGCCTTCTAATCCTGCTAAATCATAAGAAAAGAAACGGTCTGCATATGTCCCCTTAATTGGCATTACGCAATTTGTTGTTGCTAAAATAGCACCTGGGAATTTCTCAAACAAACGGCGCTGATCATACCATGCCTTACCGATATTTCCCTTTAAATGTGCATACTTTCTTAATTGCGGATACCCATGTGCCGGGAGCATTTCAGAATGCGTATAAATATTAATTCCTTTACCTTCTGTTTGTTTTAACAACTCCTCTAACGCGAACAAGTTATGCCCGGTCACAACGATCGCTTTTCCTTCAACCTTGTTTTGTGTAATTTTTACCGGTTCAGGAATACCAAACCGATCCGTATGAGCTTTATCAAGCAATTCCATCACCCGAATTGCCGATTGTCCGACCTTCATCGCCATGTCAATATGCTCTTGTTCATTGAAGTTAGAATTAGTAAGTGTCATATATAAAGCTTCATGCGTTGTTGCATCAACAAATTCATCTGTATATCCAAGCTGCGCTGCATGCGTGCGATAAGCAGCGACTCCTTTTAATCCAAATACAAGTATATCCTGTAAGCTTGCGATTGTTTCATCCTTACCACAAACTCCGATTACTTTGCAGCCGCCTGTTGGCGTTTGTTCACATTGATGACAAAACATAGTTCCAGCTCCTCCCTGTTCATCCTTACACCTTTAGGATATAGGAAAGAAGCTCAAGAAACTGTGATAAGAATCACAGGAATCTATGTGATCTCGTTACAAATAAGTGAACAATGTCTGTATTTCTGAAATCAACGCTCAATATGTCAGCATAATCCTTTTTTCATTTTCCTGTATGAGCTGCTGCGCTTGCGGTGTCGCATGAATCACATCGCGAAACTCCTTCAAGGAATATAAATACTTCATTCCTTGCCAAGCATGCAGGCGGATAGGAACACCCACTAATGTTTCATGAAACAGAAATGGTTCATCGATCGGTTCCATTTGAAAACCAAGTGAACGTAAATACATATACATCCGTTTTGTAACAACTGCAATATACCAATCTACCTTCTGTTCAAGCGCATGAATAAATAAAATAACTGCAAGTCGCTTAAAATGGCCCATTCCGCGAAAATGCTTGGAAATGCTTAATTTTCCAATCTCAAATACTCTTTTTTTATTCAATTCTGTAATAAGTCTATTTTGAGAAAATGGATAGAAAAACTCAGCATTAGACTCTTCGGGCTTTTGATAAGGAGCGCATTCTACCGTACCTATATAGCGCTCCCCTTCACCGATAAGCAGATAGCGTGATGGGTTTAAATTTCGTTCAACAAACATCAAATCGCGTTCTTCACAAAAATCTCCCCATAATTGCTCAAACACAAAATGCTCCCTTTTCGTTCGAACATGCAGAAACATATTTTCCCACCTTTCTCTTCTTTATATTATCTATGCCTTATATTCCTTCCATATTTATCCTTGCTAACGTTCTCATTATTTATCCTATATGATGTAAACTATAAACTGCAATAAAAAGGCTCTTTATTTTACAAAAACTACAATTCTATTATTGATGATTTTTACTTCCGAATATGTATGAAGAAAAGCGGACAGGGCCCGCCTTTTATGATAGCGTAGGGGTGAGCCAGAGTAAAAGGCGCCTTTGGCCTTTTGCGGAGGTCCAGCCCTACGCTGCCATTTTGGACCTTGGGAGCTAAACATCACCCCGACGCCTTATAGCTGCAGCCACTCACGAAACAAACGAATACATTCCCCTTTTCCAACGAGAAATTCTCCCCGTTGTTTTGTTTTATGAGGATAGAATTGTAAAAATACACCACAGCCAGCTTCAATTTTTTTTGCGTGTACTTGGCTGCCTGGATATACACATACAACTTCATAAATCGCACGTCGCTGAAAGATACGTTTCCCATTCTGCTCTTCTACATACTTTATTGACCAGTATTTATACATTTGCTCTGTGGCCTTTGTGTTTCCGACAGGTTGAAAAATGTTATACATCGGACTGTATTTGACTTCCACAATAACAGAAGATTGATACCGCTTAATACCATGATCTGTTCTATAATAATCAATACGGATATCTGGCTTTTTTGTATCTTCTCCATTGTAGAAGTGACTTCCCTTACTTAAAGCAACGATTGGATGCGTCTCAATTAGCTCATTAAAAACAATATGAAGCGCTGCATCCCCTCGCTCCAGCACTACAGTTGTTCCGTCCTGAAGGCCATCAAGGTAAAAATACGATTGAATCTGCTCACGGACAGGAACAATAGGCCGAAATCCGATTTCCTCCAAAATAGAGATAACAGCAAAATATGAATAGTACTCATATATAAGAAATGTCGGTTTATGCACAAATAAAAAGGCTGGCTCGTTCATGTGGGTGCTGCTTTTCCGATAGGATGTTTCTAAAATTTTTAATAACTGACGCCGGGGAGGTGTTAAAGTATTTGGCAATCTTACATTCCCTTCATCAGAAATACTACCCCAAAAACGAGAATGAAGGAAAGCCGACAGATCACGGTGCATCCCCCGAACAATCTCATGTAACACCTTGTACTCTTGACGCTTCATCAACGCTTTTCTCAGATCAGTATCCTTTAAAAGATTCATATTCCGGTACTTTTGCTTATCACGATCTGTGACAGAACCATTTTTTTCAATTGTCTGCAAAATAGTTTGAATCGCCTGTTTTTCCCGTTTACTGCTCTCCTCCAACCTCTCGAGTTTGTCTAAATGATCATTCAAAAAGCGGAGGAGCTGATAAATAAGCTGTTCGAATTCCTTGAGCTTTCTCTTCATATAGCGATTTGATGCGCTATTATAATCTTCAAAAAACCGCACGTTGCAGCTTTTCATTGCTCCTCGTTCTGCAAGCAAAGCATTTTTTCGAGCAGTATGCTTTGTTTGTTTGCGTATACGCTGCTCCGTTCGATATCCCTTCCCATACTGTACTTCGTGTTCAATCTGTGCACACAGCTGCTTAACTCGCACTGTGTGCTGAGAAAGCCAGCGTATTGTTTGCATATAAGAGTGGTCCTCTAGTTCTGCAAACGAAGAAAATGTTTTTTTATAATGTCCGCGATCCACAATCAGGCTGCTCACAATAGACATGACCTTCTCCTGAATAAGCTGCATGCCATCGTTGGAAAAATTTTTAGGTGTAATACGAAAAGCTCCATAATAACATGCTTCCGCAACCATCACTTCAAAATGATACATACCGCAACGCCATGGATATAGATAGTCGGTCTTTCCATGTTCATAAATTAAAACAGTCGCTTTTTCAGGGCCGAGCTCATATTTCCATTCCTTTTCTCCTTTTTTCCCCTCATATACTTTATTCCAAGTAAACGTAACCTTTTCTGTGCTATTTTGGATAGAGAGACGAATCGGCTTTAGCTCTTGTACGTCATAAATACACTGCGAAATAAAACGCGGTGATTCACAAAGTCGATCGAGAAAAATAACATCTCCTTTTTCTCCTCCCCCTACCATAAGCTGCAGAACAAACGAAAGCTTTTCACCACTATCAATAATATCTGTTCCGCTATCGAACATACCCATACAGCTCCAGCTCTCTCGCTTTTTCTTTTAAAAAAGATATACTATGAGTAAATGCTGATACTTCCTTTGCAAGCGGAGATTGCAAAAGTAAAAAAAGGGAATTCCCTTTCCTGCCATCCTCTGCAAGAAGCGAACCGATTACAGCTTCCATGCCACGCAACTTCGTAAAAATACGCTGCTTCAGCTGTAAATCAAATGCCTCTTCTCTGCTCATGAGAAGGGCTCCATCTTCATCCCGTGGAATGTTAGCTATATAATTTGCAATTGCTGCCGCAACACGAAACGAGACCCCTTTCGATGGGTCATGTACTTGCAATGCAGCATGCAAAGCATCAAGAATTTCAAGCTCCTCCTCAGAAAATACAGAAAATGCATCTTCTTCCTGCTTCCATTGCTTACAATACTCTAATGCCGAAACAGAAAGCTTGCATCTCTTTGCCAGCGATTGTTCCCGCATCAGAGCAGCCTCTCGAAAAGGCAACTTTCGAAAAGTTACAATAGGGGTACGATCAAGAAGCCGATCCGATAATTCCTTCGTCGTTTCGTCAAAATTAATGGTACCGATAAACAGAAGATTTGAACCAATTTTTATAGATGATGGAATTTCTCCCTTTTGCTCCCCTTCATATAAAGAAAGCAATCGTTCCTCTTCCCGCAGTTCTAACAATGATAGAAATGGAGTAAACCAATGTTCAATATGTGACATATTCATCTCATCAAAAACAATCATATATAGCCTCTCAGGATTTTTTTGCGCTTCTAACAGCTTGCTCACTAACCCTGTATCACTCTCCATATATGTCCCGTTCGGATGAAGATACCCAAGCAAATCTTGCGGTTCTTGAAAAGAAGAAGAGACCGGAATCCAAAGCAGCTCTTTCCCGTATTGCAAACCAAGCGCTTCTGCATACAGCTTCACAATTTGCGATTTTCCAATTCCTGACATACCTGCAACAATTGTAATAGGACTGGTTTTTAAACAAATATGGAGATTATATAAATCAGTTTCCTCCATATATAGCTTCCTTTGCAGAGCCTGCGTTTTAACATGCTGCAAAAATGTTATTTCCCGCTTATTCCCTTGCTCCTTCGCCTTAGTTGGAGCAGAATCCGGTTCAACCAATTTTCCTCCCTTTTCTGCAAGCTGTCTTTTTAGCGTATTATATGTTTGTTCACTTATAAAATATAAGTGATCCCCAACAGAAATGTCATTTTCACTTGGCCAATCGATTACATCACAATATACTACCTCCCGTCTTTGTTCAGAATACATAATAGAACTGACTGATGGCTTTAAAGATAAATTTCCATATAACCGACCTTCATAAAGTAAAAATTCAGGAGCTCCAAAATCAATCGGATACTTTCTAAGTATGAGTGACACATATCCCTTTGTAAGTTTTTTTTCAAGAACTGCTCTCGTTTGATCAGATGTTAAGTAAGGAATTGGGACAATACGATACGATTCACACGGCTTTCCTGCTCTCAACTCTAGCAACTCCACATACAAAGAACCATTAGCATATCGAAGACGAAAAATAGCCACATGCTGCTTTTGCATTTCTTTTGTGAGAAGAGATAACAGTTTCTCATTGTGCCGTATAGTGGATAGTCCTTCAAACAATATACCTGGCTCTACCAATGCGTCAGAAATAACCTTGGGAATAGGTGATAAACACTTTACGAAAAAGCGAGGATTATCAGCTTCTCGCGGCATCACGATACCGACGAACACCATATGCTGCAATCGCTTCACCAGATTTGGATGAAGAGCTTGCTGGAGCTTCACGTTTTTGCCCTCCTTTTTCAATGCTTTTATCATTGTATGAAGGCTTTTCAAAAACTAGAAGGGAACTCCGCATACTCATGCATGTCATCCTTTCAACCTTAAAGTTTCCATTACTAAAATAAAAACACCTGACTTGTAATCAGGTGTTAGGCAAACTCTTTTATGTTCTTATGCTGCTTTTCTTTCTCCATTGCATTACGCACAATGCACATTTTGGTCACGGTATAACGAAGAGTATCCTCAATGTTGTCATCTTCGTTCAACTGGATTTTGGCGAGAGCCGCCACCGTATTAGCAAGATGCTCTACCGAATGACGCATTTGCGTATTTTGATTAAAAAACGCTTCCTGCAGCAATGTTTCCACAATCTCTTGCGCTAAATCTTGGATACGACGCAATTTCTCCTCCATATCTCCAACCTCCCGACCAAATGTAGATAAACTAAATCGACTCAAAAATTATTCTACTTAATATAGTACTATTCTGCTATGTTATTTATATTCCTGCCGTACTGAGTGCAATTTTTACGATAAATTAAGAAAAGCGGACAAGGCCCGCCTTTTATGGCAGCGTAGGGGTGGCGGTGCTTTTTGCCTTTTGCGAAGGTTCAGCCCGGAGTCTGCCATTTTGGTCCTTGGGAGCTAGACATCACCCCGAAAGGTTATACTTTCTGGCACGAACATTCGCTGATTGATAAGCCCTGCCCTTGGCGAAGATGGAGGCATAGCCCTACTTTTACTGTATTCCTAACATCTCTAACTACGTCGAATTCACCTCTAACTGGAAATTTATACTTTCTTACAGTGTAAAAAAGCCGTCTGTTCTGAAAAACAGGCGGCTTATCTATTTTTTTAACCAATTTAAAATAAAAATATAAGATTGATAATGGACATGCCGGATGAAAGCCAGCAGGAGCAGCACACCAGCCGCAATCATACAGTAAAGCATTCCAAATTGGACAATAACCCGTAGACTTGGAGAAAATAAAGCTACTTTCTCGATGCCATACAGTGCTGAGAAGGTTAGAACAAGTACTGGAAGATGGGGCATTTCATAAGGTACTCCTTTTGCGCCAAGCCGCTTCATGAGTATAAACCCTATCGTTTCGCATAAAACTAAACAACTAACAGCACTTACAATCCCCCACGTAGCTGACATCATACCCCTGCCTTCGCTTTAAGATTTTAAAATAAGCTGATAAAAGAGCACATCCTGCCATTCATTGAACTTATAGCCAGCTTCGAGGAGACATCCGGCGAAGCTAAAGCCAAAATCCTCGTGAAGCTTAACGCTTATATCATTTCCTTTTGTAATACCTGCAACAATCATATGAAAGCCTTTGTCAGGTGCCAATTCAAGAATGATTTGCATAAGCGTATGAGCCACTCCCTTGCCACGCGCATCTTTATGTACATAAACGGAAATTTCAGCCGTGGATTTGTATGCTTCCTTTTCACGAAACGCAGAAAGTGAGCAATAGCCAAGCACATGTCCATTCTCCTCTGCTACAAGAAGCGGATACGTATCTCCATATTTTTGAAACCATTCGTGTCTTTCCTCTAGTGTTTGCTCTCGCAAGTCAAAAGTAGCTGTTGTATTCCGAACAGCGTCATTATAAATGTCTAAGATGCCTGGTACATCCTCTAGTACAGCGTGACGAATATTCATGATGTTTCCTCCGTTACAACAGTTGTTTTTCAAAGTAGTCTATAGCTTCCCCATTAGAGGTTTGCTGTTCCTCCAACCACACGAAGCCAAGCCCTTCCCAAAAGCGTTTCGCTTTTTTATTTTGCTTCGGGATAGCAATCTCTAGACCTGTTATCCCCTTTTCTTTGAACATATTTTCAATTAAAAAGTACGCATTTGTTCCATATCCATATCCCTGATAATCACCATGAATCATCAGCAAATTAAGCCGGACATCCCCATCCCTTTTAGAACCTTCCATATAATCGAGCAAACCAACATAAGTGTCATCTGCTTTAATAAAATATAGATCCCGCTCAGGAATAGGATGAAAAAAACGGTTTCTCAGTTCTTCATCCGTACACAAGGATCCCTTATTTTCCCATTCATTATAGGCAGGATTAGAATGAAAGATCTCCTTAATTACATCTAGATTATCTTCCGTAACGCGTTCCAGTGTGAACATATCATCTCTCCAAACGTTCTCATAATATAAATGTATTACGCGGACAAGTATTTATGAAAAAAACCTTAAAGCAAACCGCTTTAAGGTTTTTTTCTCACTTTAGGAAAGTATGAGTTTCCATTTAAAAGCGAATTTGACACAGTAGAAAGCTTTAGGAATAAAGTGTAAGTGTGACTACACCTCACCTCAGTCTTCACCAATCGGCGACCCCTTCCTTATACTCTTGCGTAAGCCTGTACAGTCGCTTCATGAAATGCTTCCGTATTATATTTACGCTCAATAAAGATTTGATGCCATACCATAAAAGTAAGAACCGTCCAAATTTTACGGCTATAGTCACCTTTACCAGCACAATGTGCTTCTAGCAATCCCAATACATATTGTTTATCAATTAGATGCTCTGTAGCGCTATCTTTTATGATAGAAACCACCCAATCATGCATCTCGTTTTTCAACCAATGACGAATCGGAACAGGGAAACCAAGCTTTTTACGTCCCAACACATGATCCGGTACAATCCCATTTACCGCCTCACGTAGAATCGCCTTCGTTGTGCCATCAGCAATTTTGAGTTCAGTTGGAATCTCCGCAGCAACAGCGAACACTTCTTTATCGAGAAACGGAACGCGAAGCTCAAGAGAATGTGCCATCGTCATTCTGTCTGCCTTTAATAAAATGTCACCACGCAGCCATGTATACATATCAATATATTGCATTTTACTTACATCATCATACATATGAATTTCATCATAAAGCGGCTTAGTAATGTCTAAATAACTAACTCCGTTATTGTAACTCTTCATCAGTTGCTGCTTCTCAGCTTCTGTGAAAATTTTGGCATTTCCGTAATAGCGTTGTTCAATTGGCGTACAGCCGCGTTCTAGGAAACTCTTCCCTTTAAAACCTTCCTGAAGAGCTCCACTTAATGCCTTAAGCACACGTTTTCCTGGCTCTGGAATGTAAGAAAACATCTTTAAAGAATTTGGTTCGCGGTAAATATTATAACCGCCAAACAATTCATCGGATCCTTCCCCCGAAAGCACAACTGTTACATGCTTACGAGCTTCCCTAGCAACAAAATACAAAGGAACAGCCGCTGGATCCGCAAGAGGATCATCCATATGCCAAATGATTTTTGGAAATTCCTTCATGTACTCTTCTGGTGTTACATTGACACTATAGTTTTTCACCTGCAGCTTTTCTGCTGTTTCCTTTGCTACATCTACTTCACTAAAGCCCTCTCGTTCAAAGCCAACCGAAAACGTTAGCAAGTTCGGATTAAATTCCTTCGCAATGGATGCGATAATAGATGAATCAATTCCCCCTGACAAAAAGGATCCAACTGGTACATCACTGCGCATATGTACTTGAACTGAATTGTACAAGACATCACGGATTTTTTGGATATGCTCATCTTTTGTCGCATGGGACGCCTTAAAGTGCGGCTTCCAATACTGATGGAAGGAAATCGGTTGTCCCGGTTTTTTTACAAAATAATGACCCGGCTCAACTTTACGAATATCCACAGTGAGCGTTTCTGGCTCAGGACCATATTGATACGTGAAATAATGCTGCAGTGACGTTGGATTTACACCCTTATCACGAAGCGCGTGTAAAATGCTCTTTTTCTCCGAAGCAAAATATACTGCATCCCCATCCTCAGCAAAATGAAGAGGCTTGATACCAAAATGGTCACGCGCACCGAAGAGTACCTGCTCTTCACGATCCCAAATCATGAATGCATACATCCCTCGCAGATACTCAACACACTTCTCCTTCATCGTTGCATACAGTGCAATGATAACCTCTGTATCACCGTGTGTAGCAAATGTCGCACCTTTTTCAAGAAGCATCTCTCGCAGCTCTAAATAATTGTAGATTTCTCCATTAAAAATAATGACATATCGCTCATTCTCATATGTTAGCGGCTGATGACTCGCTTCTAAATCAATAATGCTTAAACGCCGAAAGCCAAATTGCACATATTCATCGCGAAAATATCCTTCATCATCCGGACCGCGGTGATAAATTATCGTATTCATATTTTCAAACTGCGTAATTTCTTCGTTGGAAAGTGCTTTAGGTTTTTCGTACAAACACCCTACAAAACCGCACATAGCTCTTACCCTTCTTTCTTTCAATTTCCATTGTTTTTTTTCTGTACTGCCATATTGACCTTATTAATACTAGCATAAGAATGACAAGACTGCGAGAAAAAGTATAATAAAATCGCTTTCATTACCAAGAGATCCATCACCTTTAGGCAAATGCATCATATGATATCGCAGAGTCATTTTAAGGAGGTAATGATAATGAGCGAAAATAATAAAAATGAGCTCAACCGTTCTCAAATCAAAAATTACTTAAAACAAATTGATAACTTTTTTGAGCAGACACCTTTACGCAATATCATCGCAGAAATGAATCATTTGCTTCAAAAAGGAAATCGGCTAGTGACATTTCCTGTTGATTTGTATGAATCAGGTGATTCCCTTGTCATTCAAGCCGAACTGCCAGGCATAAACAAAAATCAAATTGTTATAGAAGTACAAGGTGATTATTTACGTATTTCCGTAAAGGACGATGTGCTAGAAGAGGAGCAAAACGATACCGATAGCTATTACCGCCGCGAACGCTCCCTCACAGAAGCTACTCGTCTCATCAAGCTGCCTTACCCTATCAACAAGAAAAATACAAAAGTGTCTTATCAAAATGGTGTTTTAGAAATCCGTGCACCGCGAGCAGCATACACAAACGACATTTTGTCCATTGACTAAATGAGTACTAAACATTTAGGAAAGAACCGAATATGTAGGACTATGATGGTGTATCCAAGTCATCAACAAAGCAAAGGCAGCCCCGCATTGTGAGGCTGCTCTTACTTTTGTTACTAGAAACTCGATCTAGAAAGTTGATTAATTTCTTGGCAGTAACATGACAGCTACACCTGCTATACAAATGCAACTCATGAGAAACCTCTCAGAAAATAGCTAATTTAAAATTCACGGCATTAAAAATGCGGAATACACCTTAAAAATCTCGATATATCAAGGCTTCCTCCTCTAAAATGCAATACTATACATGTAATATAAGCCATACAGCAAGCTAAGCGCGGATGCCATCACCGCAACGGAAGACTGCAAAGAATGACGGGAAGCTGCCCATATAAATGGTAGGCCAAGCGCTGTCGTAAATAAAAGCATGCCGGCGATTGTTCCGACTCCAAAGATTAAAATAAACTGGAACGCCTCCATTGTTGTATTTACTCTTGTTAAAGTAAGCAACACCATCGCTGCACTTCCAGCTAAGCCGTGAATTGAACCGATTGCAAACGACTTCGCATGAAAATGTTTTGTGCCTCCGTGTTCATGCACCTTTTGTTTTCTACTTAGACGAACCCCATTCACACCAAGGTATACAAGCATAATACCAACGAAAAACTCTAGAAAAGCCGCCGTTTGCTCAGAAATTTGCTGCTTTAAACCTATCACAATCATACCGACTACTAAAAGAGTTGCACTATGACCAAGACCCCAAAATATTCCTGTCATAGAGGAACGTGATAGTTTCTTTGTCCGGCTTGCGATGGTTGAAACAGCAATAATATGGTCTGGCTCAGTTGCATGCTTGATTCCTAATATAAATCCTAGTGCCAATATAGATAAAAAACTGCCACTCATACACAAATCCCCCTGTGTTTCCCTAATACTTTCTTAAATCGAGCGGTACTTGCTGCCATTGCCTTCTCACTAAATCCGTACACGCTTGAAATATACGTTCAATTGTTTGTGTATGATAAGCAAGCACACGAACAACAATGCCATTTGTTTTTAAAGCAGACCAGCCAATTCTTGCTTCACTACTGCAAGTTTCTAATATATTACTTAGCTCTTTTATCCATTGTTCGGTAACAAACGGGGAAACGAGAAGCCATGCTCCAAAATGCGTATACCCCTCCATTTGCATAAAGGAAGACATATCGTGACCTTTAGGCTGTAAAAAAAGATGATCATATACTTGAAGCTTTTCATCCTCATAGATTTTCAGCTTAGAACGAACCCAATCATATTGAAAGTGTTCCCCTGTTTTGGACCAGCCTGGCGTGATAATGTCGCTATATAAAAAAGTTGCCCCTCTTTCCATATGCACTGTCGTTTCCTGGACAAAGCGGGATTTCTCATACGCAATAAGAGGGTCAGGCAAAAATTCGAGTATACTTCCTTGCTTCAATAAGATAGAAGTATACTGACGGACTGGTTTATCTGGTGTTCGATATACCTTGGTCGAGGCTTGCGTTGTGACCGTCAGCCTTGCATCCTTCTTTAAGGAAATGCTGGTTTCATAGGAATCACCATTTACATACCCTCCCCCTACATGAATGCAGTAAATCGTAGGATGAGAGGATTCAAGGTATACAGGTCGCGTCACTTTAAATGCCCCTTCAAACCAGCAATCAGAAATGATAGTTTGTCCATCCTTTTGCATCGCCTCTAAGCAGAGAGAACCAGTGTGTTCCATACCTACAGCCCTATAAGCAACGCTTGTTTTTTAATCCACTCGACCACCTCATTCAATCCTGTTTCGTCCTTTAGATTCGTAAAGAAAAATGGCTTATTTCCACGTGCCGCTTTCGTGTCGCGTTCCATTACCTCTAAGCTAGCGCCGACATAAGGAGCAAGGTCGATTTTATTAATAATAAATAAATCGGATTTAATCATTCCTTGTCCACCTTTTCGAGGAATTTTCTCCCCTTGCGCAACATCAATAATATAAATAGAAAAATCAACAAGCTCTGGGCTAAATGTTGCAGCTAAATTATCGCCGCCGCTTTCTACAAAAATAATCTCTAAATCAGCGTGCTGTTCCTTTAATTCATCAATTGCCGCAAAATTCATAGATGCATCCTCGCGAATCGCGGTATGCGGGCAGCCTCCCGTTTCAACGCCGATAATGCGGTCCTCTGGCAGAATGCCATTTTTCATTAAAAACAGCGCATCCTCCTTCGTATAAATGTCGTTTGTAACAACGGCCATACTGTGTTCCTTATGCATCGCTCTTGTCAGCTTTTCCACAAGCATTGTCTTACCGGCACCCACAGGTCCGCCTACACCAATTCGTACTGGTTCCATCTCACATTCATCCCTTCTTATCTATCGTTATGACATGAACAATCTGACAGGTAAATGCTCATGCCTCATTTGGGCAATCTCAAGCCCTGGTGACGTCATGCCTAGTTCTTCTGCATCAGCTTTTTCAATTTTCTGCACAGCCTGCTGGATAAGGGGCTGCACAAACAATAGCAGCTTTTGTCCATCCGTTTGACCAAGGGGAACCGCTCGAACGGCATTTTGAATCAGCGATTGCACAACTGAGTATATGTATGCCGCTATTGTCTCTCTCTGGTTAATTTCCAAACCGTATGCAACAAGTGCAAATGCAATTGCAGGGTGACCGTATGCTTCCTTCTTTCTTATACGCTGCTCATATTCAGCAAGAAGAACAAACTCGGAATATAGTACACTACAAAGCTTTACTAGCCGCTCTCCAATCCTACGGTTGCCTTCTCTCGTCTCCCTCGCAAGCGCGAGTGCAGACAGCATGGCATCAAGTTCCCATAGCTTTTCTATATTCCCCTCTTTTACATACTCATAAGCAAGATGACATGCCAATCCATCTGTATACGTCACCTGTATGTCCATATATGTATGAAGAGCAGCCTGAAACGTTATGGTATTGTGAATCTCTTGTTCATATATGTACGTCTCTAATCCAAAGGAGTGTGAAAAGGCACCTGACGGAAAATTCGAGTCGCACAGCTGCAGCAGGGGCAACAGTTTATTAATCATGCTTATGCCCAATGTGACGGAACGCCTGTCTCACCTTTCGCTCTTCCCGGCGATGTGGAATCGAAAGCTGCTGTAGTAAGTCCTCTACAAGATAATCATACTGCACCAGCATTTCTCCTCCCTCGAACTGTGCCGGAAGATGACGATTGCCCAACTGGTGCGCAATTTCTCCCATTTGCTGCAGCGAGGTTGGTGAGATGATCAGCAAGTCATCTGCGAGTACGCTAATAACAATCATATTCTTTTCATCTTGATATAAAATGTCGCCATCCTGTAAATCCTTTGCATCCTTCAAGCGAATTCCAATCTCTTTTCCATGATCCGTCGTAACACGCTGAATCCGTTTCACAAGATCACTGCTCTCCATGTATACCCTTTCCTTATGCGGAGCAAGCTTCTCCGCCGTCTCGATGTTTCCAACAATGCGTTCAATAATCATACATCTCACCTCAAAATAAGAAATATCGCTGAGCCATCGGCACAACTTCCGCAGGCTCGCATGTAATTAACTCTCCATCTACCTTCACTTCATATGTTTGCGGATCTACCTCAATATGAGGCATTTCACCGTTGTGAATCATATCCTTCTTCTGCAGCGTCCGCACACCATGCACAGGTTGCACCATTTTTTTCAAGCCAAGCTTTTCCGGGATGCCGCTTTGCATTGCTGCCTGCGACACGAATGTAATTGCTGTTTTATGTAGTGCTTGACCAAAGGCTGCAAACATCGGCCGATACAAAACAGGCTGCGGCGTTGGGATAGAAGCATTTGGATCTCCCATTAAGCTGCTGGCAATCATTCCTCCCTTTACTACTAGCTCGGGCTTCACTCCAAAAAAAGCAGGCTCCCATAGCACTAAATCAGCAAGCTTTCCAACTTCCACCGAGCCAACATACTCCGAAATTCCATGCGCTAACGCTGGGTTAATCGTATATTTGGCAACATAGCGCTTCGCCCGAAAATTATCTCCATTTCCGGTATCCTCTGCCAGCTTCCCGCGTTGCTTTTTCATTTTATCCGCTGTTTGCCACGTACGGGATACTACCTCCCCAACGCGGCCCATTGCCTGCGAATCAGAGCTAATCATACTAAACACGCCTAAATCGTGCATAATATCTTCGGCAGCAATCGTTTCCTTACGAATGCGTGAATCAGCAAAAGCAATATCCTCGGGGACAGCAGGATCCAGATGGTGACAGACCATAAGCATATCTAAGTGTTCATCTAGTGTATTTTTGGTATACGGGCGAGTCGGGTTTGTGGAGGAAGGCAGCACATTCGGGAAGCTCGCAGCTTTCATAATATCAGGCGCATGGCCTCCCCCTGCTCCTTCCGTATGGTATGTATGAATAACACGCCCATTAATTGCAGCAATAGTGTCTTCTAAAAAGCCGCCTTCATTGAGCGTATCGGTATGAATTGCCACTTGAATATCATACTTGTCCGCCACGCGCAAGCTGGTATCAATTGCCGCCGCTGTTGTACCCCAGTCCTCATGGAGCTTTAAGCCAATCGCACCCGCTTCGATTTGCTCAATAAGCGGCTCCTCAGCTGAGGCGTTTCCTTTCCCTAAAAAGCCGATGTTCATCGGAAATGCGTCTGCCGCCTCAAGCATCCGAAATATATTCCATGCACCTGGAGTACATGTTGTTGCTTTTGTACCCGTGGCCGGTCCCGTTCCACCGCCAATCATTGTTGTAATCCCAGAGGAAAGTGCAGTATCAATTTGCTGTGGACAGATAAAATGAATATGAGCATCAATGCCACCTGCAGTTACAATCATTCCTTCAGCAGCAATGATTTCAGTGGAAGCCCCAATCATCATATCTACATGATCCATCAATAACGGATTGCCCGCCTTTCCGATAGAAGCGACTTTCCCATCCTTTATCCCAATATCCGCCTTATAAATGCCCGTATAGTCGAGAATAACAGCATTTGTAAGTACAAGATCCATGGCAGCTTCACGTCCCGCAAGCGGATGCTGACCCATTCCATCACGAATCACCTTTCCGCCTCCGAACTTCACTTCATCCCCATATACGGTATAATCCTTTTCAATCTCAATAAACAACTCCGTATCCGCAAGACGAATACAGTCCCCCGTAGTCGGACCAAACATATCCGCATATTGCTGTCGTGACATACGAAAGCTCATCCTTCTCCCTCCTTATCTAACGCTCCGTTCACACCGTTATTTAAGCCATATACATGGCGGGAGCCTGAAAACGGAACGAGTTCTACTTCCTTCGCATCCCCCGGCTCAAAGCGAACAGCTGTCCCTGCCGGAATGTTTAAGTGCATGCCATACGCCTTTTCTCGCTCAAAGGAAAGTGCTGCATTGACTTCATAAAAGTGAAAATGTGAACCGACCTGCACCGGACGGTCTCCCCGGTTGAGCACAGACACCGTTTGTCCCTTCTTGCCAGCATTACAAACTATCGGCTCTGCTTGTAATCTGTATTCTCCTGGTATCACAATAACCCCTCCTAGCGAATTGGACTATGAACAGTAACAAGCTTCGTCCCGTCTGGAAATGTCGCCTCTACCTGAATATCTGAAATCATTTCAGGAATTCCTTCCATTACATCATCTCTCGTTAAAATGGTTGTGCCATAACGCATAAGAGCAGTAACCGACTGCCCGTCACGTGCTCCCTCTAAAATTTCGTATGTAAGTATCGCGACAGCTTCCGGGTAATTGAGTTTTAATCCTCTTGCCTGGCGACGCCTTGCCAAATCTGCTGCTACAACAATTAACAATTTCTCTTGTTCACGAGCTGTCAGCTTCATGTGAATCACCCTTTCCCTTCCCTGTTATACGACTAAATACTTTTTCACTTCATCCATCTGTGCGGAAGCGATATCCCCATGCGCAACAATCTTACCATGGTCAACAACATAGTAATAATCCGCACATTCGAACGCTACATCCAGACTATGCTCTACTAGCACAATTCCTACTGTTTTCGAAGCGGCAATTTGTGATATGACCTGTTGAATTAATTGGACAATGGAGGGCTGAATACCTTCCATCGGCTCATCCAAAAGCAGTAATCTTGGCTGGCCCGCCAATGCACGGGCAATTGCAAGCTGTTGCTGCTGGCCCCCACTCAAATCCCCTCCTTTTCGGTGGAGCATTTCCTTTAAAACAGGAAACATCTCAAACAAGTGCTCTGGTATCCCTTTTCGTTCCTGTTTCGGAAGAGATTCAAGTCCAAGTAGCAGATTTTCTTCCACTGTAAGCGTCGGAAAAATCTCTCTTCCCTGTGGAACATAAGCCATACCTCTCTTCGTCCGCTCCTCAGGAGGCAGCTTTTCAATAGGGTTGTTCTCCCAAATAATAGAACCTGCAGCTAGCGGGAGCAATCCTATGATACTTTTCATAAGTGTTGATTTTCCAACACCGTTTCTGCCTAGAACAGCAACAACAGATCCTGGGAGTACTTCCATATCAATATTCTCTAACACCATACTCTCATCGTATCCGGATTGTAACGAAGCTACTTTCAGCAAGCTTTTCCCCTCCTTCCTAAGTACACTTCAGCCACTTGCTCATTTTGTTGAATTTCCTCCATCGATCCTTCACATAGTACCTTTCCTTCGTGCATAACCGTTACCTTTTTAGAAAAATTTTTCACAAATTCCATATCATGCTCTACGATAAGAACAGAACATGTATCAGCAATTTCATGAATAAGCTCACCTGTTTTATAACGCTCTGACTCACTCATACCAGCAATCGGTTCATCGAGAAGCAAAATCTGAGGCTCTTGCATAAGTTGCATACCAATCTCTAACCATTGCTTTTGACCGTGCGCAAGTGATCCGGCTGCTTCACTCATCTGTTCCTTCAGGCCAATTTTTTCAAGCAAGGAAACAATCTTGTCCTTCTCCTCACCAGACAACTTCGCCCGAAGCACTGACCATAAATTTCTTCTCTGTTTAACAGACAGTTCTAAATTTTCAAACACTGTAAGCTTTGAAAAAATAGACGGTGCCTGAAATTTCCTTGTAATGCCGAGATTTACAATTTCATGCTCCTGTAATTTTGTGATTTTCTTTGTCTGCTGAAACAAAACCTCACCAGATCTCACCTTCGTTTTTCCGCAAATCACATCAAGCATTGTTGTTTTTCCTGCTCCATTCGGACCAATTAAAAAACGAACCTCCTGTGGTTGAACCTCTAAATCGACTCCTTGAATGGCCTTGAACCCAGAAAAATCCACGAGAATATTACGACACGATAGAATCGGCTGCATCCTTTTGTCCTCCTTTTGCTTTTGTCTTCATAAAACGCTGCTTAAGCGACTGAAACGCTCCCACAACTCCTTCTGGCAAAAACACAACAACGATGATAAACAAAAGACCGAGAAAAATTAGCCAAATATCTGGATAGGTCTCACTGAAAAAGCTTTTAGCGCTATTGGTTATAATCGCTCCGATGATTGCTCCAATTAATGAATGTCTGCCACCGACTGCTACCCAGAGAACCATTTCAATAGAAGGAATGATACCCATCATCGCGGGTGAGATAAGGCCAACCTGCAGAACAAACAAAACACCAGCCAATCCAGCCAACGCTGCTGAAGCGCTATAGACAAATACCTTGTAAGCAGTTGGATTAAAGCCAAGAAAACGAACTCGGTTCTCCCCATCACGGATTGCCATTAATACACGGCCAAAACGGCTGTTTGTCATAAACGAATACACCCAAAATGCTAACGCTAGTACGAAGACGGTAAGGATGTACAAGGCAATTTGTACAAGTGGTGAGGAAAGTGAAAAACCAAATGCAGTGGAGAAGTTTGTTAGACCATTCGTTCCACCAGTCAAGTCCTGTTTTGCAATAAACAAAGTTACCGCTACAACCACAACCGCCTGACTGATAAGAGAAAAATATACACCTTTGATTCTATTTTTAAATGTTAGATATCCTAAAAAAGCAGCTAACAAAGCTGGAATGAATACAGCGGCTGTAATTGCAAATACCGGATTAGAAAAAGGCTTCCAAAATAACGGCAGTTCAGACAAGCCGCTCCATTCCATAAAATCTGGGAGCTTCCCGTTCACAGCCTCTAATTTTAAATACATAGCCATACAGTAAGCACCCAGTCCAAAATACACACCATGTCCAAGACTGAGAATACCTGTATACCCCCAAATCAGACATATACTAAGCGCAATCATTGCAAAGCAAAGGAACTTCCCTAATAACGCAAGCCTGAATTCTGTTAAATAGAAGGGGCCCAATAATAAGATAAGAAAAAACAAGCTATATCCCCACTTATGTTTCATTTGTTTCCCTCCTTAATCCAGTGAGCGGGTACGGACACTAACGAGTCCGGACGGCCTAAATTGTAAGAATGCAATGATAAGTACAAAAACAATTACTTTTGCCATAGATGCATCAGTCGAATACTCTACAATCGTTTCGACCATTCCAACTCCAAATGCCCCAAGTATTGTCCCAACAAGTTTGCCAATGCCGCCTAAAATTACAACCATAAAAGCGTCCACAATGTAGTAGGTTCCAATTGTAGATCCAATTGGTCCTAGAACGGTGAGGGCACAACCCGCAATCCCCGCAAGTCCAGAACCGAGAGCGAATGCATAGGCATCTACCTTTTTCGTTGAAACCCCAAGACAAGATGCCATGCTCCGGTTCATTGTAACAGCTTTCATTCTTCTTCCTGCAGCGGTTTTATCCAAATAGAAGTATAAGACAGTCATACAAACAAGCACTAAAAACAAGATAAATAAACGCTTGTATGGAAAAACAAGCCCCGCAATCACTAAACCTCCATCTAACCACGAAGGGGCTGTAACAGCTACGTTAGGCGCCCCGAAAATAGAACGTGCCGCTTGCTGTAAAATTAAACTGACGCCCCATGTTGCTAGTAGACTGTCTAGAGGGCGATTATACAAATATCGAATCAGCGTTTTCTCTATTATCACCCCAAGAAGCGCCGAGACACAAAAAGCGAGAGGAACAGCTACTATGTAATAGTAATCAAATAAATCCATTGGTAAGTACTTCGTGAATACTTGCTGTACGACATACGTCATATAGGCGCCAACCATAATAAGCTCACCGTGTGCCATATTAATGACATTCATCAATCCAAAGGTAATCGCTAATCCAAGAGCGATAAGCAACATGATGGAACCTAGACTGACCCCGTTAAAAAGCTGTGTAATAACAACAGACATATAATTCACTCCTTTTCTGTTCATAAAAAGAAGAATAAGGGAATCTTAAACTACCTTTCCCTTATTCTCTTGTTCGGCTAGTTCAAATTCTTGCCCCACGTATAGCCTTTTAAATATGGATCTGGCTGGATTGCCTTTCCAGAGTTCCAAATCTCCTTAAACTGGCCATCTTTTTGAATTTCCCCGATACGAACAGTTTTCCAAGTATGCTGTGTTGCGCCATCAATTTTAACCGTTCCGCCTGGTGCTTTGAATTCAATACCATCAGCAGCGGCCTTTACCTTTTCCACATCAAATGACCCTGCCTTTTTCACGGCTTCTGCCCATAAATATACAGCAAAGTAGGCAGCTTCAATCGGATCATCTGTCACACGTTCTTGACCATATGCCTTCTTATATGAGTCTACAAATTTTTGATTTTCAGGCGTGTCTGTTGTTTGAAAATAGTTCCACACAGCTAAATGACCTGCCAAAATCTCTGGACCAATTCCACGAATTTCTTCTTCCGCAATACTTACCGACATTACCGTTACATCTTTAGATGTAAGTCCTGCATCCTTTAATTGTTTAAAGAAAGCAACGTTGCTATCACCATTTAATGTATTAAAAATAACATCCGGCTTTGCTTCTTTAATTTTACTAATTAGCGTGCCGTAATCTGTATGACCCAGCGGCGTATATTCTTCCCCTAATAACGTGCCTCCTTCTGCCTTTAACTGCGCTTTAATAATTTTATTGGCAGTGCGCGGAAATACGTAATCAGAGCCAATTAAGAAAAATTTCTTTCCTTTATTCTGCAAAAGCCATGATACAGCTGGTACAATTTGTTGATTTGTTGTTGCACCTGTATAGAAAATATTCGGGGAAGATTCCATACCTTCATATTGCACGGGATACCAAAGCAAACCCTTATTTTGTTCTACTACCGGCAGCATCGCCTTACGGCTTGCAGATGTCCATCCCCCAAAAATGGTGGCTACCTGATCCTTTTGCAACAACTTCTTCGCTTTTTCAGCAAATGTCGGCCAGTCAGAGGCTCCATCTTCAACAACAGGCTCAATTTTTTTACCAAGTACACCGCCTGCGTCATTAATTTCTTTAATTGCCATAAGCTCTGCATCACGCAAGGATACCTCACTAAGCGCCATTGTTCCACTCAATGAATGAAGCACACCAACTTTTACTGTATCTCCTGTACTTGTTTCTTTTTTCTCTTCTTGATCAACTGCTGTAGATGCAGCACATCCGCTTAACGCGAAAGTTGCTGCTGTTGCTGCTGCAACAACGGTTTTCTTTGACCATCCTTTTTGAAACAACTTCCCAAATCCCATACAAACACCCCTTATCAGATTCTAATTACATATGATATAATCAGAACCAAGCATAGAACTCGACAATTTATGCTGGTTCTGGAAAGACTTTCTCACGGCAATGAGAAAGTCTTTCTTTTTTCACAAACACCCCCTGTAAGAAAACTTAACATAAAATGTTAGATTATGTAACATTTTTGATATTTTCATTATACATATTTTTTTGGTAAGTACAACTATATTTTGGTAAATTTTCTACAAATTCCGATTGAAAGCGGTAACATTATAAGTTTCACTTTACTAAACATCCGTTTTTTTTCGCTTCTTTGCTAAAAAAAGAGAGGCCCTTCTGTAAGAAAGGCCTCTCTAGTCAATATTTTTGTCATATTTTCTTACATGCATTATAAACTTCTATGCTAACGCATACGATAACTTATCTTAACAATCTTTTTATATCCCGAACAATATCCTCATACGGGGTATTCGATACACCGCTATATTTCTTCATAACCTTTCCATTTTGATCAACCAAATAAAAAGACGTACCGTGTACAACTTGATTTGTTGAATCCGGCTTATCGACAAGCGTTTGAAAACTTTCCTTTGCAAACTGTTCGATCTCTTCTTGTGAATAGCCCGTCAAAAGTGCCCAATTGCTTGTATCTGTTGTATATTTTTGTATGTATGTCTTCAAAACATCAGGTTTGTCTACAGTCGGATCAACGCTAAAAGAAACAAATTGCACGTCCAACTTTTCTTCCTTCGCCATTTTTTGCAGACGCGCCATATTGGCAGTCATCGGTGGACAGACCGTCGTACAATTCGTAAACATAAAATCAGCAACCCATACCTTCCCTTTTAAATCTTTTAAACCATAGGACTCCCCATTTTGATTTATGTATTTAAAATCTGCAATATCCCAATTTAACGCCTTAGGGATTTTCGATCCTGTACTACAGCCAGCCAGTATCATCAAACAAAGAAATATTATGGCTGCAAATCTCATGTGAGTTATTTTCATCATATATAAACCCCTTTCCATACCATCCTTTTTATTGTAACAAAAGGACGTGAAAAGAAAAACGGTATCACCCATTTTATTCACGAAACAGACAAACTTATGTAATTGCCTCAAGTAAAATATAAGAAAAAAGCTACTATTATGTATAACAGATAAAACCTCCTGAACATTCTATATATAAAGACGTTTAGGAGGTTTTATCATGAATTATGTACAAACACGCCTTTGCATAAGCTGCGCTGCTTTACTAACGCTTACTATATCTTATTTCCTTCAGTAGCCCAATTTTCTATCTCTGCAATGATGTAAAGAAAACTCGCTGATTGGCGAGCCGTTAGGCGAAGACAGAGGCGTAGTTGCTCTTATACTGTATTCCTAAAATTTCTTACTACGTCGAGTTGGCCTCCGGCTAGAAATTCATACTTTCTTACAGTGCGAAAAAAAGCGGATGCTGCCCCCGCTCTTTTTACACTTGCTGCTATGCATTTTTTTCGAGCGAATTAATCTCATATACTTTGGAGTAATCAGTCCAAGGGAGACAATTACGTAAATATTCCCGGAATGAGTAAGAAAATCTCGGACTGCTATGCTTTTGAATTTTGGAGACCAATAATTGAAGACGTGACTGCATTTGGAATGTTAAAGGATGTTGGACTTCTAGCACGGGGATATCAACAATCTTGATGCAATTTCCAGACGAATGAGTGAAATAAAAGCTTTTTGTTATCACAAATATCAATCCTTCTTTTGGAATTTATTTTTAGTATAAATGAATAGATCTAAAAAGTTTGTCTAAATTTCAGGAAAATCATGAATTTTCTTTAAATTTTTATGCAACTTCTTTCTTTTTATTGTATACGCTTTCATAAATATTATAACTAAAAAAGGAAAAAAGTGCCTACTCATATGAGGCACTTTCTCCCGGGTGTTCCATCTCTCGCTTTAACCTGCGTTTGTATACAAACTTAGAGACAGAGATACTGATTTCATAAATAAATAACAACGGGATCGCTACAGAGAAATCTGAGACAAAATCCGGCGGTGTAATACTAACCGCAATCACTATTAAAACAAAATAAGCATACTTTCTCACCTTTTGAAGGGCAATTGGATTTAATAAACCAATGCTTGTTAAAAACATGGCAATAACCGGCAATTCGAATAGAACCGCAAACGGCAGTGTCATATTTAAAACAAATTCAAAATACTTTTCTGTTGTAAACATTGATTGAAACATTTCTTTTCCAAGATTCACCAAGAACTGCAGCACAAACGGTAAAATAACAAAATACCCAAAGCAAAGTCCACCTGCAAATAATAAAAATAATGCGGGCACATATAAAAGCGTCGCCCGCTGCTCATTCGGAGATAATGCAGGCTTCACGAACAGCCAAAGCTGCAATGCTGCAAAAGGAATTGTACATACAATAGAGAAAACGCTGGCAATGATAAAATAAATCCATAAAATATCACTAGGTCCGAGCACGGTAAGCTTCATCGGCAAATCCTTGACAATGAACGTATAAATCTCCTTTGTATACATAAAGCCGACCGTTAAAAAGATAAAAAAGAATATCATTGTAATGATAATACGCTTGCGCAGTTCACTTAAATGGTCTACCACGCTCATCTCTTGATCGTTCATTCTTTCACCACATTTCCCATTCCCTGGCTCATATAAAGAAAACTCGCCGACTGGCGAGCCCTGCTTTTGGGCGAAAACAGAGGCGTAGCCCTGCTTATACTGTATTCCTAAAATTTCTGACTACGCCGAATTCACTTCTAGCTGGAAATTTATACTTTCCTACCGTGTAAAAAAGATGCAAGAGAATTGTCACCTTACATCTTTTATATAGCTTTTATTTTTTGTCTTTGCTGTCCCCATCCAGCACATCATCACGCAAATCCTTTGTCGATTTCTTAAACTCCTTTAACGTTTCACCGAATGCGCGCCCAATCTCCGGAAGTTTTTTCGGACCAAATACAACAAGAGCAATAAGTAAAATTAAAATCAATCCTGGAAATCCAATATTCGGCATATTTTATCCCCCTTAGCATGGCATGCTACTGCTACTTATATTGTGACAAAAAAAGGGAGAACCGTCAATGACAAGCATTGCTTTGACACAAATATGTGCTAAATTACTATTAGCGTTCAAACGTTCCTTTCACAACAGGAGTACCCCCCTCTACCATCAATCTCCCCCTCGCAAAGACAGAGTCAATTTGCAGCGTGTGTTTGTCGAGCAGCACAATGTCAGCATCCTTTCCTTCCTTTACATACCCTTTATCCGGTAGCCTTAACACATGGGATGTGTTAGAAGTAATAACCTGCAATGCTGTTTCAAGGGAAACCCCTTCCTGTAACACTGCATCTCGCACTTCTTGGAAAAGGGAAGAGACACTTCCTACCTGCAGCCCAAGAAATTCTCCATCACTACTAAACGCAGGCAAGCTTGCTTGTCCGTCCGAAGAAAATGTAATGCAGCCAATCGGCACACCTCTCTCTAACATCATTCGCAGACCACGCGAGCATTTCACTTCCCCTTCCTCCAAAAACTGCGGAATGGTACTCGTTGTAAAATCCACATAACCGCCTTTCTTTGCATAGTGAATTCCCGCTTCAAATAACTCAGCATTACGATTTATATGAGTTGGATGAAACTGCCGGATTGGAATATCTGTTTGATCGACAATCTCTTCGAGCAACCGCAGCTGCGCCATGCCATCCCCAACATGAATCTCCACTACGCCGGCCTTACCTGATAAAATGCCGCCATTTCTCGCTGCTGCCGCTACCTTTGCCAGCTCTTCAAATGTAGGTTGTGAAGAACGATGATCTGAAATCGCAATCTCCCCAACCCCAATAATTTTGTCAATTAAAATAATATCATCCTGAATACGATTCGTTAGCGTTTGTACAGGCAGGTGATACGAGCCGGTATGAATATAGCAAGTAATGCCTTCCTCCTCAAGTGCACGTGCCTTTGCCAGCAAGCTTTCCATCCGTCTTGTTGTTCCGTCTGTACCGAGCAACCCAACTATCGTTGTAACACCCGAAGTCGTCGCATCTGTTAATTGCAGCTCCGGTGTGCGCGTCTTAAAACCGCCTTCACCTCCGCCGCCGATAATATGAACATGCGGATCAATAAATCCAGGAACAATATATGTATCTGAAGCATCTATTACCCGCACAGCCACAAAGTTAGTGGGAACTTCAATCCTATCCTGTATATACCCAATTTTGCTGCCGACAAGCAAAACATCTTTTCTTCCTATATAATGCGGAGCGTATACTTCGCCGTTTTGAAGCAATGTTAACACAATGACCACTCTTCCTTCTGCAGCAATATGTATCACGGAAAACAAATGATTTTGAAATCGGACGTATGGCAGTTTTCCATTTGCTTGATATATGATATGGTAGAATTAATGTTTTTTCAAGAACGAGGCAAAAAACACTACATCTACTCATTCCCAGCCTCGCGTTCGAAAGGAAGGATACAGATGGCAACTACACACACATTTTCTAAAGGAGAGGAAATTGCAAATTCAATTACCCATGGAATTGGGGCACTGCTAAGCATCGCTGCCCTCGTCTTGCTCATTGTATTCTCCGCCTTGCACGGTACAGCCTGGCATGTTGTAAGCTTCACCTTATTCGGAAGCACCATGGTTATTTTATACTTGTCGTCTACACTCGTCCATGCTCTTCCACGTGGAAAAGCGAAGGATGTATTCGAAATACTTGACCATTCCTCCATTTATTTTTTCATTGCTGGCACATACACACCATTTTTGTTCATCGCAGTAAAGGGATGGCTCG
Source organism: Ectobacillus funiculus (assembly GCF_004138295.1). Classification (GTDB taxonomy): domain Bacteria; phylum Bacillota; class Bacilli; order Bacillales; family Bacillaceae_G; genus Ectobacillus; species Ectobacillus funiculus. Next base: position 426,229 of record NZ_SCFM01000004.1, read on the forward strand.
GCTGGACATTATTTGGGATTGTTTGGGGACTTGCTGTTGCTGGAACGGTTTTCAAATCTTTTTTTGTAAAGAAATTCCTTCACATTTCCACTTTACTATATGTAATAATGGGATGGCTTATTGTCTTTGCCTGGAAGCCCCTCGTGCAGGGTGTCCCGCATAACGGAGTGGTTCTGCTTGTGATTGGAGGCATTTTATATACGGTAGGCGCCATATTTTATGTTTGGCGCGGCTTTAAATTTCATCATGCCATTTGGCACGTATTTGTTATTGCTGGCACGACGATGCACTTTTTTTCTGTTTTGTTGTACTTGTTATAAAAAATACTTCTGTCTAAAAAACCCTTTTATGATAAAGTGAACCCACAGAGCAACGAAGATATTCTCTGTGGGTTTTTTATGTTGACTTCGTCTTCCTCCTCAAGTCTCTTCTAATCCAAAATCAAGTAAAAAACTTAAAATATTATAAAATATAAGTTTTTTACTTGATTATTACTTAAAAAAAGCTTACTCTTAAGACAATGTTACCTATTGGAAAATAGAGGTGAATACATGTCCCAGAAAAAACGCATCGAACAGATTAAAGAATCGCTTCATACCCATAACGAAATTAGCCTTGAGGACATTATGGAGAAATTTCAGGTCTCACGTGATACCGCAAGAAGGGACTTAGTGAAACTTGAGGAAGATGGGGATATTGTAAGAGTAAAAAGAGGTGCTATTCTCTCCTCAAAACATTCTCACGTACCTCATTATCAGGAGAGAAATATCTCTCAAGAAAAAGAACATATTGCCCAAACAGCTTGTTCATTGATTCATGATGGAGATACTATCCTCTTCGATACCTCCACCACTGTAGAGCTTGCTGCCCGCTATATGAGAAGCAAGGATATAACAGCTATTACTAATTCCATCGATATTGTTACAAGCTTAAGCGATCGTCCCGACATTACCGTTTATATGGTCGGAGGAAAATTCAATCCCTATCATCGGAATTTTATTGGTTTGCACACCGTTGAAGAGCTAGCAAAATATCAAGCTCATACATTATTTATTGGAGCATGCGGCCTCGGAACAGGCGGTCTCACCGCCCCTGACGAAGGCGAAGCTTATGTAAAAAAAGGCATGATCCGGGCGTCCCAACGGGTAATAGTGCTTACTGAATCTACAAAATTTCAAAAAACGTTTCTGCATAAGGTATGCGGACTAGAAGAGATTGATATTATCATAACGGATCGAGTTCCTCCTCCAGAAATAGAGCAGCAGCTGCACAATTATAATATCGAATTAATTGTAACAAACAAAAACATGAGGAGTGATTACCAATGAATACAATGAGAGTCGGCTTAATCGGATACGGCTTCTCTGGAGAGACCTTTCATGCCCCTCTTCTGCAAGCATTAACGGAATATGAGATCGTCAAAGTTATGTCCCGGAATCCCCAAAAGGTTGCGCAAACTTTAGGAGCTGTACAGGTCGTTGCAACGATAGAAGATGTGCTAAAAGACGAGACTATCGAACTAGTTATCATTACAACACCAAATACGCTTCATTATGAAATGGCGAAACAAAGCTTACTAGCTGGGAAACATGTTGTCATTGAAAAACCAATGGTCATAGATCCCGAAGAAGCGGAAGAGCTGATTCAATTAGCAAACGAACAGCAGCTTATGTTAAGTGTATATCAGAACCGACGATGGGATAATGACTTCTTAACCATTAAACGTTTAATTGCAGAGGATACGCTCGGAAAGGTTAATACGTACGAGGCTCACTTTGATCGCTTCCGCCCTCACGTACAAGATCGCTGGAGAGAGCAAGCAGTCAAAGGGGCTGGGATACTGTATGACTTAGGTTCCCACCTAATTGATCAAGCGCTGCACCTATTTGGCAAACCGCAATTTGTACTAGCTGACGTAGTTGCACAAAGGGACGGCGCAAAAACAGATGATTACTTCCACATCATTATGGGTTATGGCAAACTACGGGTTATTTTACACTGCGGTTCAATTGTCGCAGGCCAAGGACCAAAGTTTACATTACATGGCAGCAAAGGCAGCTTTATTAAATACGGAATTGACGGACAAGAAGATGCATTAAAAGCGGGGAAAATTCCAACAGCTGATGATTGGGGCGAGGACAATCCTGAATGTTATGGTACATTAATACTCCACGAGGATGAGCAAGGGGTCGTAACCAAGGTGAAAACGCTGCCTGGTTCCTACACATCCTATTATAAACAAGTATTTGAACATATTCGTTACGGACAGCCTTGCCCAGTTCGTGCAGAAGAAGGTTTACAAACCATTCAAATGATTCATGCCGCACTTAAGAGCAGCGCCGAAAAACAAGCTGTCTTCATTGACAAGTAAGGAGAAAAAATGGAGGTTCATTCAATCGAAAACAAATTAGCACTGATCCAAGCTCAAGAAAAAGAATTGCAGTTCACGACATTTACTAATGATACAGCTTTACAGTTAGGGTTATTCATTATCGAATTAGCTAAAAAAGAAGGAAAGAGTATCGCAGTTGCTATTACAAGAGGAGGACAACAGCTTTTTTATCATGCGATGAACGGAACAAGCCCTGATCAAGAGCATTGGATCAAACGAAAATCTAGAGTTGTCGAAAGGCATTATCATAGCTCCTATTTCATGAGGCTTTATAATGAGTCTAAAAATCGCTCATACTTTGCAACGTATTCTGTTAATCCAGAGGAATATGCTGTTCATGGCGGATCCTTTCCACTGACGATTAAACATGTCGGGGTGATTGGTACAATCACAGTGTCTGGGCTATCTCAGGAGGAAGATCACCAATTGATTGTGACTGGAATCCGAATGTTACTTGAGCAAGAAAATAAGTAAAAAAAGAGAAAGCTGTCTCCAAAAGATTGCTACACGTAATCTTTTGGAGACAGCTTCGTTTTTTACACTGTAAGAAAGCATAACTTTTCGGGATGATGTGTAGCTCTCAAGGCCCGCTTTTCTTACGATAATTTAGATTGAATAATATTTTGTGTATAACGAGCAAGTTCTTTTAAATCCATATCGCGGTACTCTTCCTCATAAATCGGCTCAGAAATCGTAAGTGTAACACGAGCAGGACGAATTCTATTCCCATTTCCCTCTAAAATATTATACGTTCCCTCAATCGTAACTGGTAAAATCGGAACACCAGACTTTGTTGCAAGATGAAAGCTGCCTGTTTTAAACTCTCCCATTTCACCACTTTTGCTGCGAGTACCCTCTGGAAACACAACAAGTGAATGACCTGCTTTTAAAGTCTCGATACCATCTTTAATTGCCTGCAGTGATTGACGTCGATCGCTTCGATCCATAAATACACTATTCATGAGTTCCATCCAGTGTGCTGCAATCGGAATCTTCTTCATTTCTACCTTCGAAATAAAGCCGATTGGCTTGGTTAAATATCCCATTAATACAGGGATATCAAAGTTGCTTTGGTGATTGGCAACCACAAGAACAGCTCGGTCTTGCGGTATATGCTCTAAGCCTTTTACTTCCACTTTAGAACCAGTGACACGCACCATCCGCTTACCAAACCAGTCAGGCGTTTTATGTACAAGCCGATCCTTTTCTTCAGGCGGAATCGTTTCTGCCAGCTTTTGCATGGGAAGTAATCTTGGCGCGGTCCGAAGAACAAGAATGAAAATATATACAGCAGAAAAAATAGTACGAATCATAAAAGACCCCCATCTAAAATACATTCGTATCCATTATACAGGACGAGCAGAAGAAAAAGAAGAAGAGAAACAGAAAATGAGAGAAGAGAGAAGGTAAAAACGGTTTAAAGAAAACTCGCCGATTGGCGAGCCCTGCCTTTGGGCGAGGACAGAGGCGTAGCCCTACTTATACTGTATTCCTAAAATTTCTCACTACGTCGAATTGTCTTCCAGCTAGAAATTTATACTTTCTTAAAGTGTAAAGAAAAAAATGTCTTTCCTGCAGGTTTTTGCTTAGTCTTTTTCACGGAAACTAGAGCACTTCTGCATAGATAGAGGTCCACCTTATGAGCAGACCTCCACCAAATCACATTGCTCCCAGCCATTATTGCCTTTCATACACAACAAAGCGGTAGTGATAAGGATTTTTTTCATCTGTTATTCCTGGTTCCTCCGAAATAATTCTCCACTCATTATCATTTATATTTGGAAAATAGGTGTCTCCTTCAAATTCCTCATCAATATATGTAACATATAGCCGGTCCATCATCGGCAGCACCTCTTTGAAAATTTCTGCCCCCCCAATGACAAATACTTCTTCAATACCATCGCCCACTTTATAGATGTCCTCAATAGAAGACAACACCTCACAGCCTGGCTGCTTATATTGCTCATTTCTTGTCACGATGATGTTTCTTCTTCCTGGAAGCGGCTTTCCTATCGCTTCAAATGTCTTTCGCCCCATGATAATTGGATGCCCCATTGTTACCTTTTTAAAATACGCCAAATCTGCAGGAAGCCGCCAAGGTAAATCATTATCTTTACCGATTAATCTATTTTTGTCCATTGCGACAAGACCGGAAAGCATACTAAATTTCCTCCCTTAAATATAAGTTTTAAAGTATGTAAAGCAGAATCAAAGAATTAACATTTCTAACCATAAAGAGCACTTTTACTCTTTCCAATAAAATCAACTCATGTTTCTTGTTACACATATTAACACCATCTAATATTATTCTCCAGACAGTACAATTTAATTAAATTAAGTCATTCTATTTACTGGCCATATTCCCCCAAATCCAAGCCTCCGAACGATTAACATTCCCTTATTAATACGTATACCATTTTAGTAGCATGTGATAAGATACAGGGAGCATCTTCAACGTATATTCAATAGATTTTCTAAGAATCATTGGATAAAAATACAATCAACAAATCCCACTACAACGAATACAGCTTATAATCTAGAAAGGGGCCATGACATATGTTTTCATTAATTGTTGCAATGGATCAAAATGGAGTTATAGGAAAAGACAATAATTTACCTTGGCATTTGCCTAACGATTTAAAACGAGTTAAGGAATTAACAACTAATAATGTTATTATTCTAGGCAGAAAAAACTTTGAATCTATCGGAAAGCCTTTACCTAACCGTTTAAACGTAGTATTAACGAGAGATAAGAATTTACAGATAGATGGTTGCCAAGTAAACCACTCTTTGGAAGAAGTAATTTCAGAATTCAAAGATGATCCTAGGGAGATTTTTATATTTGGTGGAACAGAAATTTATCAACTGTTTCTTCCTTACGTTCATAAAATGTACATAACACAAATTCACTATACATTTGACGGAGATACGTATTTCCCCTCTTTCAACAAAGCAGAGTGGACGACCGTTTCTGAAAAGGAAGGACAGGTAGATGAAAGAAATATCTACCCACATACCTTTTATGTGCTTCATCGAAATTCATTGAATTAACAGCTGAAGACGATTCTTTAGCTGTTTTTTATATCTCAGCACTAAACAATCGCTCAACCGTACATATATAAAAATTAACAAATAGGTATATATCTCTTTTCTACAAAAATAGTTTACATATTTCCTCTTATTAGTTTCTAACTTTACTCAGTCAGGCATTTGAATTGTTAAATTACAAAAAGAAAAACGATGTAGTGTTCACTAAAGTGTCTTCCATCGTTTCCTTTTGTTAAATAGGTAGCTCATTGAGTTAACCTCGCACTAGAACTAGAACCTATAAACCTCATATTTACCCATACCCTTGAACGCCATCTCCACAGCATGAGGATTCCTCGTAACCACTCGTCTACAATGAAAGCAATCCAAATTCCACTAAGCCCCATATTGAAATGAATTGTTAATAGATAAGCGAGTGGTACTGCCACCCCCCACATTGAAAGAATTCCCATATAAACAGGGAATTTAACATCTCCTGCAGCACGCAGCGCGTTAATCACAACGAGATTGAATGAACGTCCCGGTTCTAAAATAATGGTTAATGAAATTAGAGTGCTCCCTAAACTAATGATTTCTGGACTTTTAGTAAAGATGCCAAGCAATTCTCTTGAAAATACAGAAAATATGATGGCCATGACGGTTGAGACAATCATAGCACTTCGTAAGCTTTTTAAACAGCGAGCATATGCTTTCTCCTGTTTACCTGCACCGACAAGATAACCGATTAAAATTTGCGTACCTTGTCCGATTGCAACTCCAAACAAAAGCAGAAACATCATTAAATTTTGAGTATACACTTTTGTTGTAATTGCTGTTGTACCTAAAGTTGTAACAAAAACAGTAATCATCATTTGTGATGTGTTGTAAGCAATATGCTCTCCAGCCGTAGGAACACCAATTTTAAGTAGTTTTGATGTATGTTCCTTAGTCAATGTACGTATTTGTTTGAATGGAAGCCCTTGAGGAATTCGCTTTATTAATAATATAAAAATGATGATGAGACCTACTAAACGACTCACAACAGTAGAAATTGCAGCACCTTTTACACCCAATTCAGGAAATCCCATGATGCCGAATATCAATAGATAGTTTCCGATTATATGCAATACGTTAATACCAATTGTTACATACATGGCATCCTTGGTAAAACTATAGCTTTTTAGGCTTGCTCCAATCGTCATCAACAAAGCCTGCATAAAAGAAAAACCGCCAACAATCTGCAAGTATACTAAAGCATTATCCATCAATTCAGATGGAAGCTTCATTGCTTTTAAGAACAATTCGCCAAATAGCAATAAAGCTCCACTTAGGATCACACTAAAGATAAAATTAACCCCAATTGAGACCATAACAATTTCAGCTGCTGTTTTATTTTGCTTTCCCCCTAAATGTCGCGCGACGATAATAGCTGTTCCCGTCGCAACAAAACCAAACATAACAATGACAAGCTGGAGAATCTGATTTGACACACCAACAGCCGCTACGGCGTTATCATTATATTGGCTTAGCATGAGTGTATCTGCACTTCCCATTACCATGTGCAAAAGGAGTTCGATGAAAATTGGCCAAGTAAGAGCGAATAAAGTCAATTTTTTTTCATCTTTCGATTGTCCCATGATTTAAACCTTTCCCTTAATTGGATTAATTTCTCAATACTTTCACTTGCTGGACCAATCGTACATACAATTTTTGTTTTACGCATAACATACCTCCGCTTATTTCTAGGAACGTTCCTACTGCTATGACAATGTTCTATACATGTAACTGCTTATAAGTTCAATACTTGTAACTCGTTCATCAGTTTTTCCTTCGCTAGCCAGGCACCACCAACTATACCCGCATCATTGCCTAATGTTGCGATAACTAACTCCGCTCCCTGGGCTACTCTTGGAAAAGCGAATTGAGAAAATTGTTCTTTCAAAGGTGTCAGTAACGCGTGACCAGCTTTCGAAACACCACCGCCAATTACAATTTTTTCGGGATTCAAACCATTCGCTAAATTTGCTATAGCTACTCCTAAATAAAATGTAACTTGATCAATGACTTGTTTCGCTATTTCATCTCCTTCCTTTACTGCATCAAAAACTAGTTTAGATGTTACTGTTTGATGTGTATCGTAGTGATCTCTTAATTTACTAATCCTATTAGCAGAAGCTAGTTCCTCTAATGCTAGACGGGTAATTCCGGTTGCTGATGCTACTGTTTCTAAGCATCCCGTTTTTCCGCAATTACAAGGTGAGCCGTCTTTAGGAACAGATGTAATATGGCCGATTTCACCACCTGCTCCATTTGCACCGCGCACAATCTCACCGTTGACGATAATCCCGCCACCAACACCAGTTCCTAGTGTTACACATATTAAGTTTTTTGCGCCTTTGCCGGCACCTTTCCACATTTCCCCGATTGCTGCAATATTTGCATCATTGTCTACCACAACAGGTAAAGACGTTTCCCGCTCAAGGATGTTTTGTAACGGGAAGTTCTCCCACCCCAAGTTAATTGCAATCTCAATAGAACCATCTTGTTCGTTAACGGGGCCCGGCGCTCCGATACCAATACCAATCAACTTACTTTTTGTTTGATTTAATTCATTCAACTTTTTATCAATTGATCTTGCAATATCTATGGGAATGTAGCGACCGCTTTTTCTTTTATCCGTGTCTATTTCCCAACTGTAAATAATATCACCCATCAAGTTGATAAACGCCATTTTAATCGAGGTTCCGCCTACATCAACACCTACTAACCATCTGTCGCCCATCATCATCATCCTTCTCCTACCATAAATTTGTAAGTATCTTCAATACTTGCTAACTTACATTCCTACTCTATCTATAAAAAGGTAAACATATATTCTTCACTCGCTTACTGTAGCTACACCTTATCCACTGTAATTTATTTCATACCAGAATCTTAAAAATATCATTCCTTGTTCAAAAGGACAGTTTCTAGGGCTATAACAGCCTGGTGTTCATCACTTCCGTCTGCAATGAGTGTAATTTCTTCCCCCTTTCTAATTGCGAGGGCCATAATCCCCATAATACTTTTAGCAGCTACCGATCCTCCGTTCTTAATAAGGTTGATCTCACTGCTGAAGGAGGATGCTTTTTGCACGAACTCAGTAGCATTTCGGGCTTGAAGTCCATGTTGAAGACCAATGACAATCTTTTTTTCTATCATTAATAATCACCCTTATTTTTTGTTCTTTTCTTTCTGATTCTCTCTGATCTTTATTAGGTTTCTTGTACTAGAACCGAAAACAAGGCTCTGGTAAGTTTTTTCATCATTAAAATTCCAATACGACAAATCCATGAGCTGCAAGGACTAAATCCACATGTTCCACTCCATATGAAACCTCTTCACCTGTCAGTAAGTTCGTAATCTTTTTGCCTTTTAAGTTAAACGGTACATCCACTGTAATTTCTTTATCAGAGTTATTGAATGCAAATAGCACTGTCTGCTCTTCAAATGTTTTTGTATACATGACATGGTTCGTTTCATTGCTTGCCGTAACAAATTGAAATGTACCGTAGTTGCCGAATGCGGAGTTTTCTTTGCGTAAACGAATTAATTGGGCAACAAAATGAAACATATCCTTGTCTTGCTCTTCCTCATCCCAAATCATACACTTACGGCAGCCGGGATCCATTTCCCCTGACATACTAATTTCATCTCCGTAGTAAATACAAGGTGTACCCGGAGACGAAAACAGGAAAGTAAATAGTTGTTTTATCTTTTCCTTATTATCCTTGCATACCGTTAAAATACGCGGTGTATCATGACTCCCTAATAAATTGAAGGCTACTTCGGTTGCGTTTTCTGGATACATAAGAAGTGTCTCCGTTGCCTTGTTTGCGAATTCTTCTGCTTGAATTATATCTTGAGCAAAGAATTGAATAGCTGCGTTTGAATACGGGTAGTTCATCACTGCATCGAATTGATCACCTTGCAGCCACGGCATGGAATCGTGCCAAATTTCACCGAGAATATACACATCTGACTTAATAGCCTTCACTTCTTTACGGAATGCACGCCAGAAATCATGCCCTACTTCGTTTGCTACGTCTAAGCGCCAGCCGTCAATGTCAAACTCTCGTACCCAGTAGCGGCCTACCTCTAATAAATATTCCCTCACTTCTGGATGAGAGGTATTTAGTTTAGGCATCATATAAGTGAATGCGAATGTATCGTAGTTAGGTACAGGTTCTGTTTGTACTGGAGAGTCCCAAATGTAGAACCAGTCTTTGTATTTAGATGATGCACCTCTTTCTAATACGTCCTGGAATTGTGCAAAATAGAAACCGCTATGGTTGAATACGGCGTCCAGCATCACCTTTATTCCATTTTCATGACAAACTTGTACAAGACGTTTAAATGTTTCCTTGTCACCGAATTGCGGGTCGATTTCCATATAGTCCACCGTGTCGTACTTATGGTTTGTCGTTGCTTTGAAAATCGGTGTGAAGTAGATGCCTGTGATGCCTAATTGCACAAGATAATCAATGTTTTGAATGACGCCTTCAAAGTCACCGCCGAAGAAGTTTGTCGGTGTCGGCTCCTCGCTACCCCATGGCAATGCACTTTTAGGATCGATGGAAGGGTCACCGTTGCCGAAGCGCTCTGGGAAAATTTGATACCACACTGTGTCGCGCACCCAAGCAGGTGGATTGAATACATCTTCTGCATTTAAATACGGGAAGCAAAAATAAGGAGCATTAACCTTAGTAATAATTTCATCAAAGAATCCTTTTTCTGTATAAACAATTACTTCTTCGTTGCTTCTTAATTCAAAGCCGTAACGCAAACGGCGAAAATCCGGTTGAATCGCAACAAACCAATAATCGAACAACTCTGTAGTTGCTATTTTATTCATCGTGCTTGTTTCGTATTGCCAAACACCTTCCTTCCAGATATACGGATCACCATGAATGAGGGTTACGTTCTCTATATCATTTTTCTTTGTACGCAGACGAATGTGCAATGTTTTTGTATCATAAGCATATGCAAAGTTGTTTTTTGGACGGTGATATATCGCTTCACGAGTAATCAAAATTATTCCTCCCTTATTTCCCTAAGACAGGCGAATCTCTGTTTTGGCATCAAAGAAATGGAACTTATTAATGTCTAGGGCTAACTTCATCTGTTGACCCGGTTTTATTTCTGTGCGGGCATCCACACGAGCCACAAAACTTTGACCGCTAATTTCAGAGTACACCATAGTTTCAGCTCCCATTAATTCTGCTACTTCTACCCGAATTGTTACATTTGTCCCTTGGAAAGCTTCTATAAATGCAGGCTCATCATGGAAATCTTCTGGACAAACTCCTAAAATAACTTCCTTCATGTTTTTTCAATATACTCGGCTCCTTTGTCTGTTCTTTACATCTATCACATCAAACCGTCCCGCAACAGGGTGCGGGACGGTTTGATTTCCGTTTTCTTTGCTTTGGTTATCTATTAACCTGTCAATGAACCTTCTTATCCCTTTTCAGCACCAGCTGTTAAGCCTTCTACTAAGTAACGCTGCATGATCATAAACAAAATTGTAATCGGGAGAGCAATCATGACACAACCTGCTGCAAACACAGTAAACTCAGTCGCAAACTTGTTGTTAATCATGTCAAACAAACCGACCGCAAGAGTGAGCTTCTCAGGAGATCGCAGTACTAGCTTTGCGAAAATAAAATCTGTAAATACTCCGGTAAAAATCGTTAACGACGTAAATACAATTAGCGGTGTTGACATTGGCAAAATGATTCGGAACAAAATACTCAAATTGGATGCACCGTCAATTCTTGCCGCTTCAACCAAGCTAGTCGGAACTGTATCAAAGTAGCTTTTTACGTATAGAAAGCCAAGCGGAGCTCCTGCTGCTGATACTAAAATGATGGCAAAATGTGTATTTAACAGGTTCATTTGATTTAACAAAATATATACAGCAATCATACTCATAAAGCCAGGGAACAAGCCAAGCACAAGCAAACCGCTCATCAGGTTTTTACGTCCCGAGAAACGGAACTTCGAGAACACATAGCCTGTCAGCATGACAAGAGTCGTACCAATGATTGTACTGATCACTGCAATCTTTAATGTATTCATATACCATTGACCAAACGGATATTTGGAAAATAATTCTGCATAATGAACAAATGTCAAAGTCTTCGGAATCAATGTTTCACTATAAAGAGCACCTCCCGGGCGAAGGGAAGACATCACCACCCATAACGCTGGATAACAACAAAGAATAGCAATTACTACAAGTACGGTATAACTGAGTACTAAACGGATAGAGTTCTTTGCTTTTTTCCGACTCATTATGCTTCCTCCTCTTTAAATGCTTTCGTACGGCGTAAGTTCCAAATTGCGAATACTGCGAGAATGATAAAGATGAAGATTCCGATTACCGAAGCAAAGTTATATTGCCCTTGGTCTAAGGACAACTTGTATAACCAAGTAATTAAAATATCTGTATGTCCTGCAAACTTATACTCTGCATTAGACGGTTCTCCGTTAGTTAATAGGTAGATAATATTGAAATTATTGATATTTCCAACAAACTGCATAATTAAGAGCGGTGCCATGGACTGCATTACAGCAGGGAATGTAATCCAGCGCATCTTTTGGAAAGCAGTCGCTCCATCAATATCAGCTGCCTCATACATATCCTTCGGTATCGTAGACAAGATACCGATAATCATCAACATAGAAACCGGGAAACCTAACCAGAAGTTAACTAGAATAATTGTGAATTTGGCCCACATTGGATCTGTCAGCCAAGGGATTTTGGAAATCCCCATCATTGCTAAATACTGGTTAATTGGGCCAAATTGTCCATTAAACATATTGCGCAGAATCAAAGTTGATACAAACGCCGGGATTGCATAGGGAAGAATGAAAAGTGTGCGCCAGAATGCTTTAAATCGGATATCCTTCTGTTGTACGATAAGCGCAACAGCGAATCCGCCAAAGAAACAGGTAAACGTTGCAAAGACCGCCCACACAAATGTCCATAATGCTACCCCGTAAAATGTACCGCTCCAAGCTTTAATCTGAAACATATCCTTAAACGTTTGAAAACCGTGCCAATCAACCAGGTTAGCTGGCGGCATATTTTCTCGAGTAAAGTTTGTGAATGCAAGCAAAATCATAAATATAATAGGTAATACTGTGAAGAATAAAATACCTAGCATTGGAAGCGATATCACAAAATGTGGAAAACGATAATCTGCGATATATTTCACGGTCTGCTTAAACGTGTTTGGCACTTGCCCTTCTTCGCGCAGTTGTCCAATCCGATACGCGTCTTTCACATTTGCTACGTAAATGCAGGCCAATACGATCACGATAAAAAGAACAATTAAACCTTCAACGAGCAAGAAAATAGAATGGTCACCCATTACTTGCTGGTACAACTTTCCTACCTTTTTCAGTTCAGTTTTTGTCTCTCCAAGTGTGTATACACCCCAAATCGCATGCGGTAATTTAGTAGCAATGAAATAAATACCTGAAAGATGAAGCATCAACATTAAAATTCCTTTTACATACTGTTTGTTATACAGTTGGCCCATTCCCATAGCGAGGATAGATAAGAGCGTTGCTGTCTTACGATGCTGCCTCATTCCGTCCAAACTATATTGTTGCTTATCTATTACTGCCTTGTATTGCTGCTGCATTCTAATCAACTCCTTCTTAATAGATTCGCTCACCTAGTACGCCGCATCGGGTGAGCGAATTTTATATCCTTCAATACACGCTACTATCCCGTCTATTTGTTACCAGTGGCAATATTTGTTTTCATCTCTCCAGCAGCCTTGTCCAATGTCGCCTTCACATCAGCACCGTTCCAAATTTGCTCAATCGCTGGTGTTACACTTTGCCAGAAGAACTGTGTCTCTGGAATACTTGGCATTGGTTGCGTCTTTGCTACTTGCTGCATGAATCCTGCGATAATCTTATCGTTTTTGATCGCTTCCTCATTTTCAAGACCTTTCGCGGCAGGAAGAACACCGTTCAACTCGTAGTTTTTCAACATCATTTCCTTCGTTGTCAAGAAGTGAGCGAATAATCTAGCAGCATTTGGATATTTCGAGTAGGAGCTCACATAGTAAGATTTCACACCTGAGAATGCAACGGGTTCTGCTCCACCAGGCATTTTCGGAAGTGGAATTACTTCAACTTCAAATGGCAATTTCGCAAAGTTTCCAGCATTCCAAATTCCATCAAGATTGATTGCTACCTTGCCTTCTTGCCATAAGCCAGTTTTCACATCAGCTGTAATATCCTTTGGGTTAACTGGTATAATCTCTTTTAGCGAACGGTAAAACTCCATCCCTTTGACAGCGCCTTCATTATTGATACCAATGTCGTTTTTGTCGGTACCATTTTTCCCAAACACATAGCCGCCGTATCCTGCCATAAACGCATAGTTAAAGTACGGATTGTTTGCTTCGTACAAAAAGCCAAATTTGTTATTAGGGACATCATTAAATTTCTTCGAAAATGCAATGATATCTTCCCAAGTATCAAGTTTCGCGTCTTTCACCAAATCCTTATTTACATACAATGCATACGTTTCAATGTTACGTGGATAACCATACAGAACACCTTCATAAGTCGAGGCTTGTACCGCAGGTTCAACAATTGTTTTCTTTGTTTCTTCTTCAAAATAGTCATTTGGTAGAATAACTCCGGATTTTACCGCAGTTCCCAGATGATCATGTGGGAACACAACCACATCAGCGCCAGTACCCGCTGGACCGTCTGTTGAGAGACGTTTTACAGTATCAGTTGATTCCACCTTCTCAAACTTTACCTTCACATTGTATTTCTTTTCAAACTCCTTCGACGCATATTCTACAAAAGGATCTTTAGAATCCCAAAGAAGAAGCTCTGCACCCGGCTCTGCTTTTAATTCATCCGTTGCCGCTGTTCCTGATGGTTGTTCAGATGCTTTCGTTTCGTTAGAAGCGGATTTTCCGCCACAAGCAGCCAACGAAAACGTAAGGATGGAAGTCAGTGCAACCAACCCTAATTTTCGTTTTACTTGCTTCATCATGTCATACTTTTCCCCAGCGATTGAATGATACTTTTCTTGTTGCTTAAATACCATTTTCCATTCCCCTTTATTAAAATTAGTTTTATAGTCATCGGACACTATCAAATGACAGCAAGCCGAAGATACCCCCTACCACTCTAGCAAAATCCTACAAGAAAATAATCGACACTTTATAACAACGCTTTCAAAAACATCATTAAGGAAAATATTTTCCTTATAAAGAAGAATAAACATAGATTCTATAAAAAAACATCAAAAACCAACTAAAAAACTTAAAACTTCGCCCTTTTTAGGAAAACGTTTCCCATAAAGCCGATTATATAGGATTGATTTTCCTTAGTCAATGTATATTTGAACTATTCTTTCTATTTGTGTTATGATTTATAAGGTGAGTTTTCCTAAAAAATGTTGTAATTCGCTACACTAGCTCTACTTTGTACCTACAAATAAAACTATAAACGTTTCTTTACTACTAAAAACTTAGTTAGTTCCGCCTCTTGTTGCGTACATATCAGGGGAAGGCAGCTGATTTTAGAATCTTACTATATAAACACTAAAGGAAAATTTTTTCCTAGTTCACATATATTCTAAAAGATTGTGGTGATTCACTTGAAAATAACAATTAAAGACATTGCCGAAATGGCAGGCGTTTCCATTGCCACTGTCTCCAGAGTCCTCAATAACAGCAAACCAGTCAAAGAAGATGTCAAGAAACGGGTTTTAGAAGTTATCAAACAAACTAATTATCGTCCTAACACATTTGGTCCTGAACCAAAAAGGCATGAATCCCGCCTAATCGGCGTTATTACACCTCAATCCACCCATACTGTTCTCAATGATTTCCTAGAAGGTATCAATAATGTAGCTAAGCTATATGGGTATGATATTATGATCGGCTCAACTGATGGGGGTGCCGAAAACGAACTGCATTATTTGAATTTATTCGGTAAAGTGACGGTGCATGGCATTATCTTTATCGGTTCTGCCTTTGAGGAAAAACATGTTGAGATGATTGAGCAATATAACATTCCCTGCGTCTTAGTTGGGCAGATTTCATCTATTTCCTCTGTCCCTTCCGTTCATATAGATAATGTAACTGCTTCTTATGAAGCGGTAAAATATCTCATTCAAAATGGACACCGTGAAATTGCAATCATTCACGGTCCTGGTCCGGATATCGGGAAATACCGCTTTCAGGGCTATCAGCAGGCATTGAATGATGCGGGTATTCCGATTCATGAGGATTGGGTCGTCGAGAGCGGGATTTCCACAGAAGACGGTATGGAGGCCATGCGTACAATTGCTGAAAGCGGTCTAATGCCCACTGCTGTATTCTGCGCAACGGACTGGATCGCAATTGGAGCGATGAATTATTTAATGGACCAAGGACTACGCGTTCCTGAAGATGTTTCCGTTTTCGGCTTTGATGGGAGTTTCATGTCAGCCATAGTACGGCCTACACTCTCGACGGTTTCGTACTCTGCGACAGAGATTGCAATGACAGCAACGCGTAACCTAATTAAAATGATTAAAGGGGAAACGGTAATTCCCCATCATTCTAATGTGACTCACCATTTAGTGATCCGTAACAGCACCTCAGCTATAACAAAACCGCCTGCAACTCCATAGGTCTTATGCAGCCTAAGATGATAAAAGTGAGTTAATCGTGAAAACTAAGAGCAGTTCCTAACACTTTTGTAAGTGACAGGAACTGCTCTTGGTTTTATATAGTGACTGTTCAAATTTGCTGTAAATACAGAAAACTCGCCGATTGGCGAGACAGAGGCGTAGTTGCATTTACCCTTTGTTCCTAAAATTCCCTTCTACATCGAATTAACTTCCAGCCGGAAATATATACTTTTTTAAAGTGTAAAAAAGCTATCCTTCTCATATTGATAAGGATAAAGCGAATCGGGCGGGGTAAACTCCAGCTTGCAAAAGCTTAATACGATCGTAAATCGTCTATCTCTTCGACATTAAAGGAAAGAAGGAAACTACATGAAACAACGATGGAGCAATCTTTTATTTTGTCATTACCGAGTACCGGTGGAATCCTTACGTCCTTGGGTTCCGGCCCCGCTGGAGATTGAAACATGTGAAGGAAGTGCCTGGATTGGCATTGTTTCATTTGATATGAGCTTCGGCATTATTCGCTACCCTCAGGTCAATGTGCGCACATACGTGTCTCACAAAGGAAAGTCTGGCGTGTACTTTTTAAGCTGTGACGCTGCAAATCATTTGGCTGTGTTTTTTGCCAAAAGATTTTATTCTCTCCCCTATACCTATTCAAATATTCAAGCTCAATTTGATGCAACTGTTTCTTTTCACAGCATGCGAAAAGATCATAAATATCAGGTTGAATATACCCCATTTGGAGAATGGTTCCATGCAAAAAGCGGAAGTTTAGAATATTTTTTGACAGAACGCTATAGTTTATTTACCGATCAATCATATTGTGATATTATGCATGAATCATGGAAACTACAACATGTTAATGCCTCAATTCAATCTAATACATTAGGTTCATCAAAAGGATTTTCCTTTCCTCTTGAAGCGGACCATCTTCTCTATGGTAATCAAACAGAGGTAAGGATATTATCCAAAGGAGTGTTTGTATATTGAAAGCGATACGTCTACTAACATCGCCTATTCACTGGTTAAGGTGGACCGGAATAGCTGATGGAGTATCATTATTGGTGTTATTAGGAATAGCCATGCCGTTAAAGTACATAGCGAATTATCCTTATGCGGTAACTGTGGCGGGCTCCGTTCATGGGTGTATTTTTATTTTGTATGCGCTGGCAATTATCTATACTCAAGTCCGGATTCAGTGGCATGTAAAATGGTCTTTCTTTGCCGTGCTTGTCGCATTTATCCCATTTGGTAATTTTATTTATGATGTATTCTTAAAAAAACAGCAAAATACATTTACTATTAAACCGATCCCTAAGATATGGTTGATTTATATCATTATCTTTTTTACATTTATTGATTTATTCACACAGTTACCTGTGATGAGTACATTTGCTACTTCTATAGGTGCAACTACAATGCTTGCAGGCTTTATTGTTGGGGTGTATTCCTTTACAAATATATTTGGAAATATTTTATCCGGTGTATTAACAGATAGATACGGAGCTTTTATTGTCTTATGTATCAGTTTGCTTACAACTAGCATTTCTCTAAATTTATACAATGCTATTACAAGTGTCGAAGGGTTATTCATCGTTCGATGTATTCACGGTTTTTTTGGGGGATTAATTGTACCAGCGGCTTTTACCTATTTAGCCAACCAAACAAAGAACGATCGACATGGAAGCCAAAACGCCTTCACAGGTTCCTTTGTCGGCATTGCCGCAATCGTAGGTCCTGCCTATAGTGGCATTATGGCAAGTAAAACATCAGTACCTTTTGTATTTATGACTGTTGCTATCTTTGGATTTTTATTATTTTTGATAACCATTCTTCTCTTCAAGAAACAACAGGCACAGGCTTCAACAAAAGAATTACAGAGTGATAAGTTTATTTTTAATCGGGGAGTTATTCAATCCTTTGCAGGTGCCTTCCTTTTAATGTTTTCCCAGGGAGCATTAGCGTATCTTTTGCCTTTGCATGTAGAAGCGTTGGGCTACAGTTCACGGTTGAGCGGGACCTTGCTGAGTATGTTTGGAATTGTGGCAGTGGCTTTATTTCTTTTACCGACTAATAAATTATTTGATCGTATATCGCCCTTTATTAGTTTTTCGATTGGTTTAGGCAGCATGGGAGTAAGTCAAATATTAATCGGGCAGGCCAATACGGCAGCCCTTCTATATGCCTGTTTAGCCTTATATGGTGTTGGGTTTGCCTTTTTATTCCCCGCAATTAATTTGTTGCTTATACAAGCAACTACTCCTAAAACAAGAGGAAAAGCATATGGTTACTTTTACGCCTTTTTCTCCATCGGTGTTATTGTAGGTTCTTCAGGCTTAGGCTTGCTAACAGTAGCAATACCGGTACAATTTTTGATTACGGGAATTCTACTAACGAGCTGTGTCGGTATAGTTTTTATGTTCAACAAACCATACCACGCTATAAAGAAAACTCGCCGATTGGCAAGCCGGCAGGCGAAGACAGAGGGGTAGTTGCACTTATACTGTACTCCTAAAATTTCCGACTACGTCGAATGACCTTCCAGCTGGAAATTTATACTTCCTTACAGTGTAAAGAAAACTCGCCGATTGGCAAGCCGGCAGGCGAAGACAGAGGGGTAATTGCGCTTTATTCCTAAAATTTCTCGCTACATCGACCGGTCTCTCAGCTAGAAAGTTCTACTTTCTACTGTAAAACAAGCAAAGAGCCAGTATCTAGAATGATACTGGCTCTTTTGCCATCTAAAATAACATCTCCGTTACCCACTACTTAAACCAACCCTTTTCCCTTGATTGGACAATTGCTTCTATACGATTTTTGACTTCTAATTTATCCAATATTTGAGAAATATAATTTCGAACCGTTCCTGTTTTTATACTAAGCTCATCAGCAATCTCTTTTGTGTTTTTCCCATCAGCTACGAGCCCTAATACCTCCCTTTCCCGATCGGTAAGAGGGTTTTCCTCACCATAAACACTGTCCATAAGTTCAGGCGCATAAATTCTTTTTCCTGCCATTACATCACGTATCGAGCTTGCCAGCTCTTCACTGGGGCTATCCTTCAATAAATAGCCGCTTACCCCAGCCTTTAACGCACGTTGAAAATAACCAGAACGGGCGAAAGTTGTTAAAATAATAACCTTACAACCTAGCCCCTTAATCTCTTCAGCAGCATCAAGCCCGCTCTTTCCAGGCATTTCTATATCCATAATACAAACATCTGGCCGAAATTCCCGTACCAAAGCTACGGCTTCCTCTCCATTAGAGGCTTGTCCCACTACTGTCATATCCATCTCTAAATTTAGTAGCGAACCAAAGGCCCCTAACAACATCTTCTGGTCTTCCGCAATCACAATTGTAATCATTTAAGCTTCTCCTTATCTGTCTGCTTGACGTCATTCGGAACTCTTATGATTAAAGTTGTCCCTTCCTCTGTTCTCATTTCCAAATCGCCGTTTATGAATTCTAAACGCTCCTTCATTCCTAGCAATCCATGCCCCTTAACTGGGGAATCTTCCGCATCCTTAAAGGTTCCGTCATCCTGTACAGTAATCACAATTTCCTTCCACGATTGTTCAATGGAAATGCAACAGGAAGTGGCCTCGCTATGCTTTACCACATTCGTTACAGCCTCCTTCAAACACATGCTTAGAATATTCTCCGTTAGCAGGGAAACATTGGTTAGAGGAGTTTTCTGATCAAATACAAAATCGATTTGTGCCGCCTCCATAATTTGTCGCACACGAAAAATCTCCTCCTTCAATCTAATACCCCGCATGGAAGATACGAGCTTTCTTACTTCACTTAACGCAGTTCTTGCCGTCTGTTGAACATCTTTTAATTCATGATGCGCTTGATGAGGATCTGTAGAAATTAACTTGCTCGCCAAATCACTCTTCAGACCGATGAGAGAAAGCTTTTGCCCTAGTATATCATGCAGGTCTCGGGCAATCCGCTGCCGCTCCTCCAATTTGACAAGCTCAGCTATCTTCTTGTTTGCATCCTCTAGCTTTTCTTCCAGCTGCCCTCTCTCTTTCTTGTTGTAAATGTTGAATGGAAGAAGGATGACACTGATCCAAATGATAATTACGAATGGCAATTGCGTTAAGAAAAGCTCATCCTGCTTTACAATGCTGTAATTTATTGAAACAGAGGTACTAATTAGATGAATAAAGTACAATGTAAGAAATGCGACCCGATCTGCTATATTGCCTATGAAGTACGCTAGGAAAAAGGCAAAATACACATAACTGAAAAGGTTCGTTGATGTAATCGAGATCCCAATCAGAATGAGCGTCCACAAGTAAACGGGCCACCCTCTAGAAACAAAGGCAATTCGGTAAAAGATAAAAAATAAAATTGTAAGGAAAATCCCTACAATTATTTTGAACATGGAGGAGGCTTGAAAAATAAAGTAAAACGGTAAAATACAAAGAATCGTCCAAATATAAGGAGAAATTCCGTTATTCTTCTGGAATGTTAAATACTTTTTAATCATGACTGAAACCTCTTTTTTGATTTTACATATTTTACGTAAATCTGCCTTCCTAATTTATTTTACCACTTTTTATCCATATATGTCCTCTACCGCTTCCCCAATCAAGAAAGCTCGCCGATTGGCGAGCCCTGCTCTTGGTCAAAGACAGAGGCCTAGTTGCCCTTATACTTTATTCCTAAAATTTCTCGCTACGTCGAATTGGCATCCAGCTAGAAATTTATACTTTCTTAAAGTATAAAACAAGAGGCCCGGTTATGGCCTCTTCTCTAGGTAGTGTGTTTAGTGGATGCTATATATTTTTCTATACCTTAGGTTTAGGCTGAACCAAGACACTCTTTGATCTTGACGGAACCTTGATGTCTTTAAACCCTACAAACTTTTTACTCTGTTCGTCCCATAAGCGGAATTGTAATGACTGTAAGCTTGTAGCTAAAGTTATCGTCGGCACATTTTGTAACGGCTGCGTATTATTGTGCGCATTCTCAAGCTTATAGTTCGGGACTCTCGGACTTAGATGATGAACATGGTGAAAGCCAATATTTCCTGTAAGCCATTGCAGGAGCTTCGGAAGCTTATAGAAAGAACTTCCTTCCACCGCTGCTTTTACATATTCCCATTCCGTATCCTCTTCAAAGTACGAATCCTCAAATGTATGCTGTACATAAAACAGCCAAATTCCCATGGAGCCTGAAATCCAAAAAATTGGCCCTTGTACTAAAAGGAAAGACTGCCACCCCAATGTAAGGCAAAGCACAACTACTAAAGCAACAATTGCTACGTTTATAGCATAGGTGTTCATCCGTTCCTTCCATCTAGCACCTTTTCGATTAAAACGATTCGAAATCAGAAACTCATAAATCGGTCCTAATCCAAACATGACCAACGGATTGCGGTACAGCCGATAAGCCACCCGAGTCCGAAATGGTGCTGACACATACTCCTCAACTGTTAACGTCCATATATCCCCTACTCCTCGTTTATCCAAATTACCGCTCGTTGCGTGATGAATAGAATGATTGTGCTGCCATTGTTTATATGGAAATAAAGTTAAAACACCTGTTATGTTTCCAATAACTTCATTAGCAGTCCGATTTTTAAAGAAAGAGTGATGGCAGCAGTCATGAAAAATAATGAACACTCGTACGAGAAAGCCAGCCGCAACCACTGACAAAGCTAGCGTAAGTATATATGAAATCGATAAGCTTTGATAAGCCAAGAACCATAATATAAAAAAAGGCACTAAAGTGTTAACAAGTTGTCTTACACTATGCCATGTATCAGATTTTTCATAAGGAGCTACTTGTTTCCTTAAATGTTTCTGTTTTTGTATCGTCATCTTTTATGTCCCTTCTCTTTTTGTTATCTTAAATTATAGAGGAAGGAAATCCGGTCTTGTAGACATACGTGTCATGGACAAAACATGATAAATGTCATGTATAAGCATAAAAAAAGAATTATGTATGATCTTTATTCAACAGTCAGTTCACCTCCTACTTTATAAATGATTATCATTATCATTTATAAATAAAAAATTTTAATTATTTATTGTTGTTCTTCCTTTAATTAAGGTCTGATAAATTGAAGGCCACGATCTCTTTGCAAAGAAAATAGGAATAGATTGACTTTTTGCTTTTTGTTTTATAACTGTTGATAAATTATGATTAACAAAATCTGTTAAGACTAAAATCATATCAATATTTTTCGGTATCCCTGCTTTTACTGTTTTTTCTTTACGGCCATTAATATGAAAGACTTCATGAAAGCCAACAGACGATAGTTTTTTTAGGATGATTCCTAAATCGTCTGCACCTACGATGAGCAATGAACTGGACATCTTTTTTCCTCTTTTCTATTTCGCATTTTAAATTCTAGGGAAGTTCACACTCTAATCCCCTATGCTACTGCAAGAACATAACCCATAAACATCAATTTCCGATGACTACATTATATCTATTCCCTTACAAGCAAACATGCCTATTCGCAATCAATATATACCTTCTTTATCTTTTCCTTATTTATTCGTTTATATAGGATCACTTTTATTGTTACGTATAGAACAGCAGCAAACAACAAATAACTGTATCAACCATTTTACAGATGAAAATGATTATCAGTAACCGTTGTAATAAACTATAACTGATAATAATTCTCATTGTCAATACATTTTGATTTTTTTTTTTTTCGAGATTAGACTATTCGTTACTATCCTGTTAGGAGAAGTTACAGAACTCTGCTGACTTTCGAGCTTGGTTCCCAAATACCAGGAGGAGTCATCCATGCCTCCCCAGCAATCGTCTCTCTAGATAGATTACTTCTAAACTAACAAACCTTTGTATACCTTTCATCATAACCAGCTTCTTCTTGTTCATTACGAGTAACATCGGTGTTTCTTTCACCAAACTTTCATTTAAGAAAGGTAATCTATAGTTAATAACATTTGTAAACACAATGTGGGCATGTAGCTGGAAGAGAAAAACAAAAAATATAAAATGGAGAACTTCCTTGAAAAGGAGTGGCCGATGAAGATGATAGAAAATGTAAGCTCATTAAAACGTATAGTGAATCGGTTGAGAGAAAGAGGAATCCATGCTGAATTATGCAGCAGGCCAAAAACGTCTGCGGGAGAAAGCGAGACACTCAATCAATTTGACCCTAATGTAGTACAAGCTTTCCTAAGTATTTCGAAAAGAGAAGGGACAGGAATACGTTCACATATGAAAACATTATAATCAAAAGAGGTTGTCCCAATGGGCAGTGTACTGCGTCACTCTCTTGGGATAACCTCTATCTTTTTACCAAGCTTTTTACTCAAGCGTGATTTAATCAATACTTCGAGGAATTATAGCATTCATGCTATTACATCTCCGAAAGACTAACCCTTATTTATGTAAGAAGTTTTTACGTTGTTGTTAAAAGGACACAGGCTTATTTATTTCTCTTCGCCATCCGCTTCCCATTTAGCTATTTCTTCTCGCACTATTGGTGCCACCTTTGTTCCTAACAGTTCAATAGCTTTCATCACGTCCTCATGAGGCATCGTGCCAACCGGTACGTGCAGCATAAAACGTGTAATACCGACATATTTTCGAAGATGGATGATTTTCTCAGCAACCGTTTTGGGATCGCCTACGTATAACGCTCCCCCAAAGCTGCGAGCGGCATCGAAAGCTGATCGGTCATAATGCCCCCACCCTCGTTCTCGACCTAATTTGTTCATGACTTGCTGGGTAGAAGGAAAAAATTTATCAGCAGCTGCCTGAGTTTCTTCAGCTATAAAACCGTGCGAATGCGATGCAACCGACAGCTTTGATACATCATGGCCAGCGTGGCTGGCAGCCTTTTTATATAACTGCACCAACGGTTCAAATTGTAGCGGACTGCCGCCAATAATCGCTAACACCAAAGGCAATCCAAGAAGTCCTGCACGGATTACAGATTCAGAATTGCCGCCACTGCCAATCCATACAGGCAAAGGCTTCTGAATCGGGCGCGGATACACACCTAAGTTTTGAATTGCCGGACGATGTCCGCCTTTCCAAGTGACTTTCTCGGACTCCCGTATTTTTAGCAATAACTCCAGCTTTTCCTCAAACAGTTCATCATAGTCCTTTAATTCATATCCAAACAGCGGGAAGGATTCAATAAAGGAACCTCGCCCCGCCATAATCTCTGCACGACCGTTTGAGATTGCATCAAGTGTGGCAAAATCCTGGAACACTCGCACTGGATCAGCCGAAGAAAGTACAGTAACAGCACTTGTCAATCGTATCCGTGTTGTCTGTGATGCAGCTGCGGCCAGGAGAACGGCGGGAGAAGACGCCGCAAAATCTTCGCGATGATGTTCGCCCACGCCGAAAACATCCAATCCTACTTGATCTGCTAGTACAATTTCCTCAACGACCTCACGTATCCGTTGCGCATGGCTAATTACCTCACCAGTTTTCACATCCGGTGTTGTCTCTACAAATGTACTTACACCTATTTCCACTAAAAAACCCTCTTTCTTACCTTTGATTTATTTCATAGTTATCAAAAAACTCCATTCCTTGATTAGCTATAGACAAAACTTTTACTACACCAAGTGTATCCCATTCGCTAGAACATGCCAATAATCTCGCTAGCTCACTTATTATGGACAATATATATTTTTGTTTTTAATTATCATAATTATCTTTATAACGATTGCAAAAGTTGTAACCATACTAACTAGAGGGAGAGTGAATTCATGCATTACTTTATTGGCAAAAATCAAGATAACCATGCCCCTATCTCTAACGGCAATGTATTAGCTTGGCTTCAGCAATATAGTGCAGATTGCCGTCCTGTCGATAAAATAAGCCAGCTGTTTTTCCCGAACTTCGATCTTTCAAGTGCTTTGTTAGATACACATGGATCCTATGTACTAGCAAAAGATCAAAATGAAAAAGTCTGGTATGATCCATACGGCATTGTACAAGAGAAATTTGGGCAAGTGGGTGAAATTGTATCAATAAATACCACTCAGTATATTAATGGTTCCGGCGTCTATGAAGTTGTTTCTCATAAAGGCAACACCGTTGTCAAAACAAAAACCTGGACTCCTCCTCATAGAAATGCTCTCATCCGTTCTATTCAAGTAAAAACACTCCGCAACAACCCTACAATAGTATCTATTTTCCCAGTAGTGCACCTCCAAAACATCGTACAAAGAATAGACAATATTTTTATTTCACGCATTTCTGAGAATCAATGGTTAGCAGTAACCGTCTCTCCTAGTTCTATAGGGATAACAGGAGATGTTGCCAAAGCTGTGACAGGAGGCCAAATCTCTACTTTCGAACATAGTTTGCTTCCTACGCCGCTAATTTTCTCCATTCCCCAAACCATTCCTAATGAACACTATAGCAAACCCGTTTACCAAGTGTTTGTGGCTGGCGCTACCAAAGATGAGGCACTTAAGGCTCTGCACGACACATTAGTAACGATCGAACAGAGTGAACAACATACACTACAGGAATGGGAAATTTGGCATCGCAGAACTATAAATATCGGCTCACTCCCGCCTGAACTTGAGTATTACTGGAGAGTTAGCAATACCTTATTAAAGATGAGTCTACAAAAAGATGGTACTCCGATTCTTATTGGCTTTAAACCATATCAAGGAAATGTATGGATTCGTGATAGCTTATGGATCGTGTCTACACTAGCGCTAGCTGGCCATATAAAGGATGCTGTGAAGGCTTTGTATGCAACACTTAGCTATCTAATGGAACGTCCTGACGACAACTACTATTTTGCATACAATGTTGTAACACGCCTACCGAACGAGCATGCATTTGAAAATGATACAACTGGACTCATTTTATACGGAATTTGGCAGGTATGGTCTTTAGCAAAAAATAACGCCATTTTACACGATCTGTGGCCAATTATTAGTCATTCTGCCGATTGGATCTTAAGAAATCGTGACTTCACTGGGCTCATCCTTCCAGACGCAGGAATTTGGGAAACCTTCGGACCTCATTTAGGAGAATCCTTTGAGCACATGACCTGGACATCTGCTATTTCGGCATTCGGACTAATTAAGGCTGCAGAAATGGCTGAAGCTATCCAGAAAACCGAGAGAGCGCGGCGATTCAGAGAAGGATCATACGAACTGCTCCAGGCTATCGCTAAACACAATGTCGATAATGGAATTGTAAGCCGTTCCATGGAAAGTACTTTATTGGATGCATCGGTTTCCTTGTTCTTCTCAGAATTCCCAATATTTCCGCAAGAATGGTTAGAACAAACCGTAAAAGCGATTCAAAAAAGACTGGAAGATCCCTTTATTGGAGGGATTTGGCGACACGAGAGTTTAACAACAGAAGAAGGCGATTTAAAGCCATGGACAGGACCGACTTTTTGGTTAGCTGAGGCTCTTTTAGTGAAAGGGGATGTCACTCAGGCATGGAAATATTTTAACCATAACTACCAGAATAGTGCATTTTGTGGTCTTTTACCAGAATTATTATATAGCAGAGGCCGTGCAAGAGGGATTGGAATGCCAAGCTATTCTCAATCAGGCGTGATACGTTCTTTGCTTTTCTCACAAGGTTTCTTTCATAGAAACATTTAGGAGTGAGATAAAGAACAGAGACCCTCTTCTAAGATGGTATCTGTTCTTTCCATTTCATTTAGTCTGCATTATTCACTATTCCTCTTGTCTAAGTTGAACATTTCCTGTATCGAAGGAACAATCTCTTTATATTTAAGCTACTTCAAAATATAAAAATATAAAATTTTTAAGATTTATAAACCAAGAAAAAAGAAACAAAAGAAAGTGCTAAACCGCATAATATAATAATAAATTGTACTATCTTGTGCTTCTCATTTTAAAGAAAATTCTTTGATTGGCAAGCTAGTAGGCGAAGACAGAGCCGTAGTTGTATTTACACCCTGTTCCTAAAATTTCCGACTACGTCGAATTCGCTTCTAGCTGAAAATTTATCCTGTCTTAAAGTGTAAAGAAAATGCATCAACATGAAAATGCTAATTCTCACTGATACGTTCGGTATTTTCATAGAATGTCCTAAGCGATTTCTTGAATATTAGTTAATCTAAAGGAGAACGGCAATGAAAAAGACATGGCTATTAGGATTTGGCTTTTTTAGCATCAGTTTAGGATGGGCATTGTATAACGGATTTGTTCCATTCTTTCTTAATGATTATCTTGCAAGCACAGCTTTAATTGGATTTCTAATGACGATTGATAATTATATTGCCTTGTTTTTACAGCCTTATATCGGAAATCGCAGTGACCGTACAAATACACGCTACGGTCGAAGGATGCCTTATTTACTGATCGGTATTCCGAGCGCTGCTTTATTTTTTGCTCTGATCCCCTTTCACACAAGTTTAGTGACGTTGGTCATTTTTATGGTATGCATGAACTTGTCCATGGCCATTTTCCGTTCCCCAACCATTGCTTTGATGCCAGATATTACTCCTCACTCAAAACGTACAAAAGCGAATGGCATCATTAATTTCATGGGAGGCTGTGGTGCAATAATCGCGCTTAGTATAGGCTCTCTCTTATATGATATTAAAGCATTTTTACCATTTTTAGCAGTCTCCGTCATTTTCTTAATAGCTTTATGGATTATCTTTAACAATATTAACGAAAATCGCGATGCAATTCCTTATACAGTGACGCCTACAGCGAAAATAGACTATAAGATAGAATTAAATCCACCAACTGTTTTGCTATTATCTGCTATCTTTTTTTGGTTTATTGCTGTCCAGGGAATGGAGGCTTTATTTACTTTGTATGCAGTCCATGCGCTTGGTTTTTCAAAAAGTGCTTCCGCATTTTCATTGGCCTTTTTTTCGTTAAGCTTTGTCCTATCCTCGATACCCAGCGGTCTACTAGGTGCAAAATACGGTAAGAAAAATATAATACTAATCGGAATCGTCGGATTAATTTTCATTTTCATTCTATTAAATTGGGCAGAATCGGTCTTTATCTTAAGAACCCTTTTATTAATTGGCGGGATATTTTGGGCATGTATCAATATCAATGCATATCCTTTTATTGTTTCTACCGGGGGTGAACACAGCTACGGAACACGAACTGGTTTATATTATTTAGTTTCTTCAGTAGCTGCCATTATTTCCCCGCCAACCTTAGGGCTTTTAATTGATTTCTGGGGTTTTAAAATGTTATTCTTTGCTGCTGCAGGAAGCATGCTCCTTGCACTAGCTTGTATGATTAAGGTTAAGGATACTGAGACTAGTTCTGTTTCGAATCAAAAATTGGATGATTAAGTGCCCTAGCACATCTGGGTTTTCTCCATATTAAAAGTCCATGCGGCTAAAAACTCGCCACATGGACTGCTTTGCTTCTATCGTGTTGCTAAGCAGAGGAATCCTTTTTCCTTTTAGGCTAGATCCCTATTACTAACAGAGGACGTTTTTTGAAGACTATCAGAAAGCAGCTTATACGCGACTACCTTCTTCTTGTACTGTTTGACCACATTAACATGACCGTCGTAAATGTACACAAATAACCTAACAGTCTTTTTACGTCCTTTCGTATCGATAACTAAAGGATTCCCCCCGTTTTCTGGATGTAAATACGCTTGCTCGTATCCTGGAAATACGGGGTATCGTTCTACAAATGTAGCTTCGTTAAAATCATGAATCACTTGAGCTTTGTCTTCACCTTCTAAGGTTTTTCCAGCAACAGTTACACAGACATTCTCCTCGTTCAATTTTGAATGCAGTTCAAATTTGCCGATCAGCCATCCCACAGTATTGTTTGGAAGAGAACTCACTACTATTTTAAGGATCCCCATCAGAATGATCGGAACCAAAACAGCCCATGTCATATTTCATCATCTCCGTTATGTTCTAAATCAACATTATTATATAACTTATAACGTTATCGGGCGGATAGTTTTTTTGAAAACGAGATTGTTTTATCGCCGCCTCACTTTTTGTGAAAATTTGTACTTTAGTTAACAGATGCGTTGGTTGAAACAGGAACCTTTACAGACAACTTGCTTCACTTAAGCTCATTTCATCAACACACTGCAGAAATACTTACTGAATACTTTTTAAAGCAGCCGCAAATCGCAAAATCCCCTCATGAATCAAGGTTGTTTCTCCTCTTCCAAAAGTAAAACGCACATATCCTTTCCTTGAACCAAATACACTTCCCGGCACAAAAGCTACCCCATTTTTCATGGACTCTTCTAATAAAGAGTATTCATTCACAGAACTCTTCAATTTACACCATAGATGAATTCCGCCTTCTGGAGCGAAGTATTCAACTTGACTATCTAAAAGATCTTTAATACTTGAAGTTATCTCGTCTCTTCGTTGTTTCAGCTGTTTTCGGAGCATACTAATATGTGTGCTGAAATATTCCGAACCTAAAAACTCATGTGCTATCCATTGCGGGAACACACTATGGCCAAAATCAACCTGCTGCTTTGCATCTGCTAAACGCTGAATCACTTGCGGGGGCCCAATCACCCAGCCAATTCGCAGGCCGGATGCTACAATTTTTGATAAAGAGCTAATATAGAGAACATTGCCATTCGTGTCCATCGACTTTAAAGTAGGATTTACCTCCTCTTTAAAGGAAGTTAGACTGTACGGATCATCTTCAATAATTGGAATGCCAAATTCCGATGATAGTTCTAACACTCTCCTCCGGCGTTCCAATGAAAGGACCGTTCCTGTAGGATTTTGGTAATCTGGATTTAGGAAAAGCATTCGAATTCGATGCTTTTTGTGTAAGGATACAAGATCATCTGGATTGATACCATGCTGATCTACAGGTAAAAGAAAGGTTCGTAACCCCGCGGACTGGAATATTGGCAAGGAAAAACAATAGGACGGATCCTCGATGGCAACAGCATCTCCTGGCTTAAGCAAGCATTGGACAATCAAGTGCAAAGCTTGCTGAGCACCTGACGTAATCAAAATAGAAGCAGGATCAATCTCTATATTTTTATACTCTTTAACATGTGCGGAAATAGTTTTTCGCAACAGCTCATTCCCTTGTGGATGATCATATCCTAATTGTCCCTCAAAGGGGACTTCAGATAAAATAGTACGAAACTGACTAGTTGGAAACAAACTCGGTGATAATTCACCACTGGCTAAATTGATTAAATCGTTCTTTTGCGTTTCTGTACGTATTCGCTGCACCAAAGGTAAATTAGGAAGAAAAGAGCCGTCCTCCATATATCGCCCCCAGTTCGGGATACGTTTATGTGCGATCCCCCATATATCTGTACTTACGCGTGTTCCGCTTCCTTTCTTGCGCTCTATGACCCCAAGCGCCTGCAGCTCTTCGTATGCAGCTACTACGGTGCTTCGGTTTACTTGTAGCTCCTTCGCTAAAGTACGTTCAGAGGGTAAAACGCTGTCTGGCGGGAATTCACCTAAAGAAATCCCGTGTTCAATATAGTCTGCAATTTGTTTATAGATAGGCTTCTTATCTTCGCGATTCGGTTTCCATTCCATATCCTTTTCATCCTTGCTATCGTTTCTTTGCTGACCCTATTATAGTAAAGGTGGATGGTACAAGTAAAACCTTGTCACATCTTATACATAGCACTATGATTATTGAATCCGATTAACTTTTGCAGCTTAAAGATACATATAGAGAAAATTCTCACTAAAACGCTCTTTCCTTCTTATGTTAACAATCATTCCAGAAAAGTAACCATCCAATTCTAAACTTTTTAAACCATCCACTTAATAAAAAAACGGCGAATACCAGAGGTCTATACTTGTTCAACTTTTGATGATAAATATGATCGCTATCGAATAATTTAGTATCACCTCTCTTTCTATAATAAAGAATGAAGAAAAAAACAAACCAGCCAATATAGATGTATTTTGACCATCCAATTCAAATTAAAATGCGTAACTAGCTTCTATATTCGGGTAGGACATTACACCTAAGTTATAAATCTATACATTGAACTCCCCCCACCTACTCGCTAATGCTCCTTGAGGTGGGGGTCTTCTGTCGGAAAATGATAAAATAACCAACTAATCAGCCAATAAAATAAAAAATGGGGCCATAGCAATGCTACGCCCCCTCCCTTTTATCGTATTATTTTTCCTACTCAACTTTATGCCTAACTTAGCCAGCAGTAATAATTTAAATGCTAATGAACAATTTCTATGATCTATAATCCTCCGTGAATCAGAGTACCATTTTCGAATAAACCGCCTTTTCATGTAATTAAGGAAGAGAAATTTCGAGCCTTTCGATTAGACTACCATCTACGTAAAGCTTGCCACCGCTGATGGTGAAGCCTTTATTGATGGACACGTATGTTCCATCTTCAAGATAGATTCCATTCACGACATAATTTCCGTCCTGTAAACGGGTATGAAAGGTCCCATCGGGGCGTATCCAACCGCCAAAATGACCTTCGCCATTTTCAAAGCTAATGATAATATCCCCACCTGTTACGGGAGTCTCACCATCAAGGACAATACCATGTAAGGTGACTGGAGTCACTAGCAGCTCAAAAAGATTCTTTTGTTCACCGTCAACATAAAGCTTTCCTTCCCTCATTTCAAATGCAAGCGAGATAGAAAAACCTTCAGAGGATAAATATACATAAGAAACCCTGTATTGCCCATCAGGCAAGCGAAGAGAATAAATTCCCTGATCATTTGTCTGGGCGTAATACGAGCTCGCTTCTTCTCCTTGGATAACACTTTCTACTTTTACCATACCTTGAAGTACATTGCCATTTTCTATTAACTTTCCACTAAAGGTTATTGCCGGAAGACTCATAAACAATGAATCCTTTTCTTCACCATCCTGAACTAATCTCCCATTATGAATTAAGAACGGTGTATCTGTTACTGTGCTTCGTCCCGGCTCATCAATCGAAACCACTTTGTAGGACCCATCCTTTAGTCGGTATTCAAATTTTCCTTTTTTATCAATAGCTACATAAAATTCCTGTATCGGATATCCTTCATTACTATACTCTTTAATGAGAAGACCACCGTTGCCGACAGGTTTCCCATCATCCATGAGTATGCCAGTTAAAGTAATATCAGGAACTTTAATATCAAATATGGAAACACTCTTTCCCGCTATAAGTACTTTTCCTGATACTATTTCAAATTCAATTATCCGTGAAGGGTCAAAATCATTGTAGGAGACCCTTAATGAGTATTTTCCATCCGGTAATTCCCTGAGCTGTATTTCTCCTTTTTTATTTGAAACCACAGATTGAACGAACTCATATTCATCGTTGCCGACCATTTTTTCCAATAACACTAAGGCATCTGCGACCGGTGCCGCGCTGTCATGAACCATTCCGGTATATTGGTTTTCAGGCAGGGAAATAGTAATAGAGGATTGTTTTTCCCCATTTATATAAACATCATTGCCTTCAACTGAAAATGCTAAATTATATGGATAAACTCCACCTTCGATTGTGATGCTCCAAAGGTTGTAGGTCCCATCAGGGAGAGATGCAGAGAATGTCCCATTGTTTTTTGAGGTAATAGCAAATAGTTCGTTCCCATTTTCGCTGCTTTTTACAAGAAGTAATTCACCTTTGATTCCCTTTTTCCCCTCCTGCAAAACACCTTGAACATTGATTTCTGATGTCTTCAAGTGCTCTTTCAGCTTTGTTTTGTTTGCTATATTAATCTGGTTTTCTCTCTGGCCCTTTACAGTTTCATTTTCCACCAAAAAAGATTGATTCGTAACGTACCACGGGTCATCCTGATTCTGTTTAAACGCTTTGATTGTGTAGCTGCCATCTGATAATTCGGCTTTAAACTTCCCGCTCGAATTCGTTACAACCTCATATACGTTTGAGTCTTTGTTCTTGGCTTGAATAAGGAGAATTGCATTTTTTAAAGGAATATCTCCTTCTTTTATAGCACCTGCCACCATTTCCTTTTGGAAACTTTCTTTTTCTGTCTGTAAATTAGCCTTATTGCTCTTAGCTGGATCAAATTGAGCAGCAGTAGTTCCAATCGAACTTCCAAACAAAATCATCACAATAACTAATAACACAAAACCTCTCAATCTCCTCATCTAACTCCTCATTTCCTTTCAAATAAAAAGATTCTATTGAAATGGCAAGATAATAACTAAAAGGTCGGTGTAAAAAACAACCAACCTTTTAGTTACTTATACAATTGGGGTTTAGGTTTATTGATTAAAATAACAAAAACAAATTATATAGTTATTTAATTACTGCAAAGGAAGTTCCTGTTGAAACATTAGCACCGGTGCCATCAAAATCTTTAATTTCCGTATCACCTATTTTACCTGAAGCTGTAACATGATTGTACTCCTTAGTAGTAGTTCTGCCAATTTGAAGATATTCATTGGGCCCTATCTCTATCTTTTTATCAATATATTTATAATCCGAATAATCTTTAGGATTAAATGACCAAGTAAGATTGATAGCTTCATCACCTACATATTTTTCAATAGGTTTATAAGAATCACTTTCTTCATCATATACCCATTCAACTGTATTTACAGCTACTGTTTTACTGACCATTACCGTTCCTTTTGTTGTGTTAAAAACTACATCAGATTTTGGAATTTTAACTCGACCATAATAATACTCATCAGTTAAATTATTGTTTTTTTCTACATACAAAATATATTGGTCTTGATTTTCATAGTCAGTAGTAAGATTAGCATATGTATTGGTAGACCCTTTCCCACCGTAAAACGTTGCAACATCTATAGAAGTCTTTTCTACAGGAGAATTACTTTGAGTACCTTGTGCCATCGCTGGCAGAGCCATAGTTAGTATGAATAAAATTGTTAATAGTAACACTCTAAATCTTCTCACCTAACACACCTCCAAATTATGGAAACCTAAACCTGTATTAATTGTACTTTAATTGGGACAAGATGTGCTCAGTAAATTTTCGACATTTTTTTATGGAAAATTTATAATTTAAGATTTAAACATACTATGACCTAGATTTTTTGGAACTAAAGAAAACTTGCCGATTGGCGAAAACAGAGGCGTAGTTACACTTATACTTTGTTCCTAAAATTTCTCGCTACGTCGAATGGTCTTCCAGCTAGAAATTTATACTTTCTTAAAGTAAAAAAATATCTTTCTCATTCTATTTGTTTGACACTCCCACAGCTGAAGCAGTAGGATTCTAGCCCCCATGCCGTGATAAGTGTTCCATTTCTCAATTTGCTTTTTGTCGGATTGGTTGCTATATTTGCCTCAGAGAATTTTGAAACAGAGATTTGGAGGTACAAGCACTTGATTCGTGTATTAGCTATTACGCATACTCATCAAATTTTAAACGATTTAGGGTTAGATATTCTTAAAAGAAATGATATCAAATGGTACTGGGTAGATTTTAACATGCCAACGGAGGAAGAAGCGCAATTATTAGATTCATATTTTCAATTCCACCCATTAGCTATTGAGGATTGTCTTCATCATTTACAGCGAGCAAAGCTGGAGTATTATGATGATTACAGTTTTTTAGTGGTTCATGCAATTAATCAGAGTACTTTGGAAGCAAGCGAAGTAGATTTATTTGTAGGAAAGAATTTTGTTGTTTCTTTCCATTTTCATGAATTAAACGAAATCGAATCTGCTTGGGAGTACTTTCGACATTTAAAAGATATAAAGAAAAAAGGACCACTAGACGCAACACATAAAATTATGGACAAACTGGTAGATATGTATTTTCCTGTTGTTTATAGAATCGAAGAGCAGATTCAAGGGCTGGAAAGACATGGACGAAGGGGTGCTATGTCTTCCTTGATTAATGAAACTTTCATTATAAGAGGAGACTTATTGCATCTTCATCATACAATTACTCCGATGCGTGAGCTGTTATATCGTATACTTGAGTCAGATCGTATTCCGATTGAGCAAAATAGAAGAGCGTATTTCCGAGATATTCACGATCACCTAATAAAGTTGGGGCAATTGATTGAGACGAACAGAGCCATCACCTCAGAAATTCGAGATAATTACCTTTCTTTGAATTCTTATTACATGAACAGCATTATGAAGACATTAACAGTAATCACAACAATTTTTATGCCGCTGACGTTCATTGCAGGAATCTATGGCATGAATTTTGAGAATATACCAGAGTTAACTTGGAAGTACGGCTATTTTGTTGTACTAGGTATTATGGGCATAATGGGGATTGGAATGGTGTTATGGTTTAAGAAAAAGGGCTGGTTTAGAAATTAATAGTGTATATATATCAACCAGTTTTTTTAACCATGTAGATAACTATATGTCTTATTTTTTAAAGAACTAAAGCACCCTTATCATGCTTGACAAGGGTGCCTTTGTATTTGGTATCAAATCGCAACTGGAGCCTTAATTGTCGGGTGCGGGTTATAATACATGTAGAAAAAACAATCATAGAACTTTCTGCTTTTCTTAATCCTAACGACCACACACAAAAAAAGTAACCCTCCAAAATACTTAAAATTTCAAACTTATTTTACAAGTTTAGTTTTCAAAATGAATTTTATATAAGAAAATTTTATAACCTTAAGATACCTCCTCGTCACTATCATAAAACATTTTCTGGAGGCTTTCGGAAAGCAGACGATACGCGACTATTTTTTTCTTGTGCTGTTTGACTACATTAACACGATCGTTATAAATGTATACAAATAACCTAACACCCTTTTTTCCTTTTTTTGTATCAATAATTACTGGAATCCCTTTGTTCTCTGGATGTAAATATGATTGCTCGTAACCTGGAAACACAGGGTATCGTTCTACAAATGTAGCTTCGTTAAAATAATGAATTACTTGAGTTTTGTCTTCACCTTCCAACCGTTTTCCATCAATAGTTATGCTGGCATCCGCATCACTAAGTTTTGAATGTATTTCAAACCTGCCAATAAACCATCCCACAGTACTGTTTGGAAGCGAACTTACTACTATTTTAAAAACACCCAAGAGAATCATTGGAACCAAAACAGCCCATGTCATATTTCATTATCCCCTTACGTTCTAAATTAACATTATTCTATAACTTATAATGTTATAGGTCGGACAGTTTTTCAAGAAAATCAACTAGCTCTGTTAATATGTCGCTACTTTGTGAAACATTATACTGCAACGTATTCGTTAGTAGAAATAGGAAACCTTTAAGGTTCAGGTTTTCCCTAATTCTACTTCATTATCAGTACTAATAATTAACACAGCCTTTCTTAAAAAGAAGCCGTACACAAACTCTCTACAAATCGTTTCATTCTTTTCATTGCTTCTTGAAGGGCTTCGATAGATGAGGCATAGGAACAACGGATATGCCCCTCATCACTCTACCGTCACAATGATCTCAGACTCTGGAGAATAGGAGACTTGAAAGCGTGATTGCATGTAATCTGCAATCTCACTTCGAAGCTCTATTAGACCGGCATTTGCTGTATAAGATGTGTATCCACGTTGTAGAGATAAGATAGAAGCCTCACGTCTGGACCAGGGAGTAACAAAATCAGGCTCTCCTACCCCTAAAGAGATAACCCCTTCCATACTATAGCTGCCAAATCAAAAAACGACGAATGCCAGGAGGCTTTACTTGTTCAACTTTTGACGATAAATATGATCGCATTAGAGCGGCACCACCATTCTTCAATCCGTCCTCATCTTATATATAATATATAAATTGATTTTTATCTAACTTATAGAGTGCTCCTTTATAACACGCAATAATTGAAAACTATGATCTTCAGCTCCTTGAACAGGAAGACCAGCTTCTATATTCTTTTTTGTATATGCCAGATTTTCTTCTGTAATAATTTCACCCGGAATAAAAATAGGAATACCTGGTGGATACACCATGACGAACTCAGCAATAATCCTCCCCACCGACTCCTCAAATGGCACCATTTCTGTTTCTGAATAAAAAGCATCTCGTGGGGTTAATGCGAGAACTGGAATCTCAGGCAACACCATATTTGTGTCTATATCTGAATCTGCCTGATGTTCAAACTCGTCCACAAGTTCCTTTAATGCATGTACGAGCCTTAATAAATCTTCCTCGGTATCACCAGATGTAATGATACAAAGAATATTGTAAAGATCAGACATTTCAACCTCTATATTAAACCTTTTACGAAGCCATTTTTCCGCATCATGGCCAGTAATCCCAAGCTCTTTTACCGAGACGAGGAGCTTTGTTGGGTCCATGGCAAATATAGCGCTCGTTCCCAAGATTTCATCTCCAATGCAATAGAGATGTGCAATTTCATTAATTTGGGCACGTGTTTGTTCAGCAAGCCGAATACTTTTTTCTAGTAAGGCTTGTCCTTCTGTCGCTAAGGATCTTCTTGCTGCATCCAAAGAAGCAAGCAATAAGTAAGACGTGGATGTTGTCGTCAACATACTTAGAGTAGTCTGCACGCGCTCCGGGGATACCAAGCCCTTTTTAACGTTCAAAATAGAACTTTGCGTCATTGATCCTCCTAGCTTGTGCACACTTGTTGCAGCTATATCAGCACCGGCTTGCATTGCAGAAAGAGGAAGAGCATCATGAAAATGAATATGAGCACCGTGCGCTTCATCCACAAGTACAGGAATCTGGTAAGAATGGACAATATCTACAATTTTTCTTAAATCTCCGGAAACTCCAAAATAGGTAGGATTAATTACAAGGACAGCTTTAGTATCCGGATGCTGCTCCAATGCTTTTTTCACAGATTCAGGTGTAATCCCATGCGAGATGCCTAAGTTTTGATCAACCTCTGGGTGAATAAAAATTGGCCTAGCACCTGAGAAGATAATCCCGCTCATAATCGATTTATGCACATTGCGCGGTACTAGGATTTTATCACCAGGTCCACAAACCGACAGTATCATTGTCATAATAACGCCCTATCTTCACCCCTACCCTCACATTACGGCAGATTCTGTTAAATCCTTGACACCCTTATAAATAAGGTTAAATAATTCTTCTATATCTTGTTCTTCCACACAAGAAAAGGCGATCCTTAAATCCGTGGAATTAATGGCAACAACACCGACCCCATACTGATCCAACAAGTGAATTCTGAGTTCTTCAGCATTTATGTGCTTAAGCTTTAAGCACATAAAATAACCGGAGTTAAACGGATAATAAGACCAACACTTTTCATACTTCTCCTGACGTAATACCTCTTTTACCTTACTAGCTCTACGCTCCATCAGTTTGAATTTTTGGTGTTTTTCTAGATCAAACTCCTCTGATTCTAGGGATTTTAAAATAATAGTTTGAGATAAATGGACACTGCTAGAAATCGTTCCTCGTATAATCCCTTTTGTTTTCTGCTCCAGTGCATCCAATATAGCAGGACTTGTGCTGGCATATGTGATAAAACCAACCCTTAATCCCCAAACATAGTTTTCTTTTGTAGCACCATCTACTTTAACGGGTAAAATCCTTGGGTGCAGTCCTGCCAATCTGCCAAATAATGATTCCTTTACAGAATCTTCATAAAATAATCCGAAATAAGCATCATCCAGAATGACAACAAGATTCATTCCTTCTTGAGCAGCTTCACATAAAGCAGAAATAATCTCCTCTACCTCATTTAGATGCGGTGTGTAACCTGTTGGGTTGTTCGGAAAATTGAGTAACACAATAGCCTTTCCGGCCGTTTTCTGTTTCAATAGAACCTCTCGAAAAGCGGACGTATGAAACCGTCCGTTTTCATTAAACAGCTTATATGTTACTAATAGTGCTCCTCTTCGCACTTGGAAAATCGATTGATAGTTCCCCCAATACTTATCTGGTACTAGTACACAATCTTGCGGATCTGCAAATAAATCTGCCGCAATACTTAGCCCATGCGTAAGAGCACTTGTAACAATAGGTAACCCAAAGCTTTGATTACGTAAAGAAGGATTATCTTTTAGCAGCTTTTCCTTCCACACTTCGCGTAACCTCTGCTTTCCAGCAGGTGGAGCATACGGATAAATATCCTCGGGTGCGTAGTCTAAAAAATGGCTTTGTATATGCTGAAAATGCATAGGAGCATCTTCTTCTGTTGCAATACCAATAGTAGCGTTAAAACGGTATGCCTTCTGTCTTGCTTCAGCACTTTGACTTAAAATACCCTTTGGATAATACAGTTTCCTACCTAGTTCTGATAACATAGCGTATATAAATGGGTTCTGATTTTGTATCACTTCGTTTAATTTTTCAGCTAAGCTGTTCAAGCTAATAACCTCCTGTGTATTCAACTTCCCAAAAGCCCATACTGGTCTTTTTTCATAGCCAGTTTGCAAATCGATTCATAAGCTTTAAAAGGATTTTCCTTCACTCGGAAACAACAACCTCTAATACATTCTCAAACCATTTTATCTTTTCCCTCATTCTCACGACTTGTCCAACAAGAATAATGGCAGGATGCGTAATATTGTTCTGTCGGACTGTTTCTTCAATCGTTTTTAAATCTCCGGTAACGGTTGTTTGCGAAGAAGTAGTTCCCCATTGAATAACAGCAACAGGCGTTTGTGGATTTTTTCCGTGCTCAATTAACTTCATACATATATGTGATAAATTTCCTATTCCCATATAAAAAGCAATCGTATCAATACCTTGAG
Source organism: Ectobacillus funiculus (assembly GCF_004138295.1). Classification (GTDB taxonomy): domain Bacteria; phylum Bacillota; class Bacilli; order Bacillales; family Bacillaceae_G; genus Ectobacillus; species Ectobacillus funiculus. The sequence goes on from NZ_SCFM01000004.1 coordinate 465,924, forward strand.
CCAGTGCAGACCAATTAACAATATCCGTTCCCTTCTCGGCACGTCCATGGCCTGTCACAATCGCAAACGATGAAGCGTAATCCCGGTGAGTTACTGGTATACCTGCATAGGCCGGTCCAGCAATACCAGAGGTAATACCAGGCACGACTTCGTATGGAATGTCATGGTTTACAAGTACTTCCGCTTCTTCTCCTCCTCTGCCAAATACAAAAGGATCACCACCTTTTAGCCGTACAACTACTTTCCCTTCTTCCGCTTTTCTGACTAACACCTCATGGATTTGCTCTTGAATTAACTCATGCTTACCTGGCAGCTTCCCGCAATAAATTAATTCTGCATTATTTCGTGCATACTTTAATAATTCCTTACTTATCAGACGGTCATAGACAATAACATCTGCATTTTGAATGCATTCTAATCCATACACAGTAATGAGTTTGGGATCGCCTGATCCCGCCCCCACTAAATACACTTTACCTCTATTCATAATTACTTCTTTCTCCCATCGATCAGCCTGTTTTTTATATGGAAACTAATCATAATCAAAGAACGGATATGAAATCGAATCATTTAGTATTACTTCTCTTTCTATAATAAAGAATGCAAAAAAAAACAAACCGGCCAATACAGATGTATTTTGACCATCCAATTTAGAATAGGTTACTTCGCTTCCATTATTTACTGTGTATGTCGGACAGTAGGAAGTTAAATCTATCCTCATGATGTTAGAAGTTTTAGATTATAAAAATTGTAAAAGTGGTCGCCGAATATTCCCTATCTATCGAGCAATATTTCCCCACGGAGGTCGTGAAACTCGATGCTGTATGACTTGTTTTTAATGGGAAAATCATCCACTATTAAGGTCATCCCCTAAGAATCATTCAGTTATACCCAAACTTGTGACCAAAACAAAGAGACTGCCCCCAAAAGATTGCGCTTCAGCAACCTTTTGGGTCAGTCTCCTTATCCTTATCCTAATCGTACTGTATCTTCTTCCTCGATCTGTTTTAGCTTCGCAGCAATCTGTTCATCAGTTAAATCATGTTCTTTTACATATAAGTTCCTTGGATGTACTCTGCATTCATGCTTGCACCCGCGTAAATATTTATGTTCATTTTCTTCCGAGCATAAAATCTGTTTATTACATTCCGGGTTGGCGCAGTTTACATAGCGTTCGCATGGTTCTCCTGTGAAATAATCCTTTCCGACAATAACATGTTCTGTCTGATTAACAGGAACACTAATCCGTTCATCAAATACATAGCATTGTCCATCCCACAGCCTTCCTTGTACTTCTGGGTCTTTTCCATATGTGACAATCCCTCCATGAAGCTGGCCGACATCCTGGAACCCTTCTTTGAGCAACCACCCAGAAAACTTTTCACAGCGAATACCACCTGTGCAATAGGTAAGAATTTTCTTTCCTTCTAATTTTTCCTTGTTATCCCTTACCCACTCAGGAAGTTCACGAAAGGCTTCAATATCAGGTCTGATTGCTCCTTTAAAATGACCTAAATCATATTCATAGTCATTTCTAGCATCAATTACAATCGTATCCTCATTTTGCATCGCTTCAAAAAATTCTTTGGGACTCAAATATTTACCGCTCAACTTGTTCGGATTAACATCATCATCTAATCGAAGTGTTACGAGTTCCGACCGAGGGCGAACGTGCATCTTTTTAAATGCATGTCCGTCTGCTTCATCCACTTTAAACACCATTTCTGCAAAGCGGGAATCTTTTTGCATTGCTTGCATATATTCCTCCGTTTGCCCAATCGTTCCAGATACCGTTCCATTGATGCCTTCTTCCGCCACAAGAATTCGGCCTTTAAGACTAAGCTCTTTACAAAATTCTAAATGCTGCGCTGCAAATTCTTCTGGGTTTTCAATCGGAACATACATGTAATACAATAATACTCTATACGGTTTTACAGTTGTCATGCTATTTTTACCACCTATCTGTTGTCTATATTTGCAAGATATATATACTTGTAGGCCAGTTCAATCAATATACTTTTCCTGCTATCATTACATTTTTATTCATTATAATGAAGCTTTGTTTAAAACCCATTTAAAATCAAACATCTATCTTCCAAGCTATCTAACTAAGGAAAACATATTTAGTCCAATACTGCAAATGTTTTGCTTGCCAAATACAATCAGATATTTTTTATCTATTCTCTTGTACCATCATATTTTCTTCTAACTGCTTCATCTGATAAAAGTTCTGTACTTACCAGTTATGAGGTATCCACATTTCTGGAAACCAGTATTGTACCCAAAAGCGAGATAACACTTATAATTGCGACTAAGCTAATGGCAAATATCATCATATCTCTCCTTTTTCAAGGTTGACAGCTAGTTAACCCATAACTATTTTTCATAGTAGCGGGATAATTCTACAATCATTGCCCCCATCCTTTCATGCTTAGGAGCAAGTAATTGCTCAATACCTTCTTCTTTTAAGACTTCCGCGGTAACCTTCCCAACAGCAACAGCTAAGACATCGCTTTGGAAAGAATGCACGATATCTGTAAAGTAGCCTTGTTTCCTTGCAAACTCAAAGAGAGAGCGAACTTGAATAGCAGTTGTAAAACATACAGCATCTAATTCGTTACGCAACAACTCCTGACACAACCTTGCAACTGTCTCTGACTCAGGAGCGATGTGCTGATAAGGCAGAAGCTTTAATACAGAAGCCCCTCTACTTTCAAGAAACTCCGTTAGCTTTGGTGCTGTTTCCCCATGGAGCTGGACCATCACTCTTTTCCCTGAAAAATCAAAGCTTTCTAAAGAACGAATGAGTCCTTGGGTAGTCCCATCTCCATCCACCGCAACTGGTTTAACCCCAAGCTTCTTTAAAAACGAAAATGTTTTATATCCCCTTGAAGCCACTTTAGCTTGATGAATTATATTTAAAAATTGTTCCTCAAAACCAAGCTTCCTTGCTACATCTAAAAGAGTCTCCGTTCCAACCCCTGTCGTGAAAATAACCCAATCTGCCCCTTCTTGAACAAACCTTTGCAAGTCAGGCTCCACTTCCTTCTCAGCTAAAAAAACGGTTCCTTGAAGGGAGCGAATAACAGGAACACCTCCTTGCTTTTGAATTAATGTACTAATTTCATCTGTATTACGCGAAGCGCCAATAGCAACTCGCTTCCCTACCAATCCTTTTCCCACACAGATTTCCGCCTTCCGTTTAATTTATTCCTATATATTCTCCATGGCACAAAACTTTATTTTAGCTATGTTCTTATCTATCTTTTTTGCTTCAATAGTGACTTCAACTGTCTTTTCTAGGCTTAAAATACATGTAGAAAAAACAATCATAGACCTTTCTGCTCTTCTTAATCATAACGACCACACAAAAAAAGTAACCCTCCAATTTATTGATTTTCAAACCAACCACTTTAAACCGAATCAAGATCTCTATCTATGTATCGAATAATAAGAGACCTTGAATAATAAGATAAACTAAAGAAGAGACAGGATATCTTTCCTGTCTCTAGCACATCTTAATCAGGGAAGTTCGTGCCGCCTGTGGTTGCTTTGACGATACCAGCATGGATAACAAAGTCGCCGAAGTACTCGCTTTCTTCGCGCTCTTTCGCATAATGGGAAAGAGGTAACGGGTTCTATGAACTTACATTAAGATCAAGATGAATAGTGATGAAAAATGTTGATTAAATGGAAATTAATGTTATTTTTAACACAGAATTACCTAACAGAAAATGAAATTTCACCCATCCTATCATAGGTTGAAGTAATGCCTAATTGAGTCTTATCCTTTTTCAGTAAAGATAAAACTAAGCTACTGTATTGCTCTTATTTCTGTTCGTTGGCTTATTAAAAATTAAGTGGTCAAGCGCAAATATGTTACTGCCATTGATCGCAATAACCACAGCCATCGCTAGAAAAGCCAAATCCAATTCATAACCTGCCATTTGTCCATTACCTAAAAAGCCAACAGCTAATTTCACTTTAATAATAGCTCCAATCATGACTAGTGATAATAAAACAGATACAATTCTAGTACCTAAACCAATGACTACTGCCAATCCACCAACCATCTCTACGAATGCGACAACATAAGCCAATGCCCCAGGTAAGCCGATACTCTCAAACCATCCTACAATATTTTCAATTCCTCCTTGGAATTTGACTAACCCATGTATAAAAAAACTAACTCCTAAGATTACTCGTAAAATCAACGTACTTACCTCAAATTTGTTTTTCATGTTATTTCCTCCAAATGATAATTTTAAAAGAATAATTACTGAAATATTGCAGCGTGTTTGATGACTAGTTATCAACCGAACTGCCAAACACTATGACTTAGATTTCCATATCGGTAGCTACGATGCAATAATTTTGCTGTTCTTTGATCATCTGCTGCTCCCATAGCATAGAAAATGGGAACAAAGTGCTCAACGCCATACGGCGGTACTGCGAGGTTAGCGTTATGGGCTAAAGTTTGGTATTTGAAAAGTGATTCTACATCCCAATTTTTCAAATGATTGGATAACCAATTATCAAAATCAAGTGCCCAATCATCAATTTCCCCAGTAGTGTCTTTCCCCCAATTCAAAGCTCTGAGATTATGCACCGTTCCTCCACTAGCTACAATTAAAACATCCTTTTCCCTTAACGCCGATAAAGATTTCCCAATCTTATACTGCTCCTCCGGTGAAAGATACGGGTTGACAGACATAGAAATAACGGGAATGTCTGCATCTGGATACAACAATCTTAGAACCACCCAGGCTCCATGGTCTAATCCACGATTCGTATCCACTTCATAAGGAACACCTTGGTTTATAAACAATTGTATAATTTCCTTCGTAATTTCCTCATTTCCCTTTGCCGGATATTTAATACGATACAAATCCTCAGAAAATCCGCCGAAATCATAAATCGTTTCATACTCATTGACACTGCTCACTTTTTGAATATTCGACTCCCAGTGAGCCGAAAATAAAATAATTGCCTTTGGTTTAGATAGTGTAATGCCTAAGTGATTTAAAAACTGAGTGTACTCATTGTTCTCAATTGCAAGTAACGGGGCCCCATGAGCAATAAAAAATGATGGAAGCATGATATCATCTCCAAACATATTTCATGTCTTACTTTTCCAATGAATGAAACAACCATTTCATATAATCATGGTGATTTTGTAACGATACTGTGTGTCCTTCTTGATATGTTTTAAACGTTACTGTTACACCCAGCTCTTGAAAATACTCGTAATTTGCTACTCCCCACTCATAAGGTAGGACTTGATCCATTACTCCATGAGAAATAAATAAAGACATTTGTTTGACTGATTTTATGTTGTATTCATCCTTAACGAATGCAGGAATATAGCCACTTAGAGCAATAATGCCTTTTATTCGATCTCCTAATGTCAGACCAAGAGTCATCGAAAGAATAGCTCCTTGACTAAAGCCAAATAAGTACAATTGACTTAAATCTAAAGGATATTGTTCAGAGGCATAATCAATAAATCTCGACAATTTATGAATAGCATCATCAAATACTTCCCGATGAGGTTTCCCATACCCTTGAATCGTAAAGTAAGCGAAACCGGGAGGCTGCTTCAAATGACCACGAATACTAAAGATATAAAATTGCTCTTCCAAGCCGTTTACCAGAGGCAGCATGTTTTGTTCATGACTTCCGATTCCATGCATTACGAAAAGGGCAGGATAAATTTTATCTGGCTCGACTCGTTTCGGTCGACGAAGCTCATAAATCATTGGTGAGTTCACTTTCATCATCCCTTCAAAAGGTATATTTAAACATATTAATGTTAATAGATCACCTTTTCCCAGCACTCTATCAAAATGATGCATTTAAAAATGATTCTTCTTGTTAACCAAGGATAATATGTGAATATAAAAAAACATATCAACGAACAAATAAGTCATCTAATCGGCTTTTGTTTTCTTATATGAATATTATTTATCTAAAAGATAACAATTCCCCTTGTAGATTGTCAATTGTTTTTTTGTTAATATAGAATTAAGTTTTTTATTAGGAAACTTTAGAGGTGAGAAATTTGGAAATAGGATCAAAAATTCGCGCAATACGAAAGAGGAAAAAAATCACCATTGCTCAAATGTGTGAAGGAACAGGACTTTCAAAAGGATTTATCAGCAATGTTGAAAACAATAATACCTCTCCTTCCATTAACACTTTGCAAACCATATCAAATTTTCTAGAGGTACCTTTACCCTATTTGTTGTTAGAAAAGAAGCAGCACATGCGAGTAATTAAAAAGACTGAAAGAACGCACTCTACCTTTAACAATTTGAAAATAGAACATTTATCTTCCAAAGGAGGATTAAAAATGATGTTGGTTGAATTTCCTCCTGGTGCTTCAATGGGTGAAGCAAATGCCCATGAGGGAGAAGAATGCCATTTAGTATTAGAGGGAAGAGTCATCGCAGAACAAGGCGAAGACTCGATGATTATTGAAGAAGGTGATTCTTTCAGTTGGAATGCAAGTGTACCGCATTTTGTTAAAAATATTGGTGAGGGAAAAGCAGTTTTGTTAATTTCCGTTTATTCAGATACCGAACTTACCGACATTTTTTAAGTACTACCCACACATTAACAGTACAAAAAAAGAAATAGTGACCAGATTATGGTTACTATTTCTTACTAACATATTGAAACCTCATATACTTATGATGTAGTTAGTTCACTCCGATTAATCATAAAAAATCTGAACCAGTTATTTCACTCAGTTCTTGAACATTGAAAGGTTGCTTTCACCTAAAACAAAAGGTAGCTAATCCAAGCTACCTTTTCCTTTTATCATTAACCCCCGTATGTCACTCAAAACAGGAATTGCTTTGCATTCTTTTTCTATTTTATGGTTAATAAAACATTATTTCATTTATCTATCTCTATAAAACGAACATCTTAACTGTGCTTGATTTCCATTTTATTTTCACTAGAGGGGCACCCCCCTTTAAATTTGTATTACTTTAATGATTATCCTGCAAAATAGAACTCATTACCCTAACTAAAATAGCATTCTCCTCACGTGTACACACTAATCATTACAGGGCATAAAAAAACAAGACTTCTTGACAATCCACTAATTTTGTCCAATGATTATGCTAACTAGACAACAGAAGGATGAGGAATTTAATTAAATGGGATTACCAGATGAAAACAAAAGACAAAAAAGTTTTCTATTGGGCAAAGGATCAGGAAAAAATGATCTTCTTGCAAATATAACAGCTCAAAACATATCTTCCGGCCTAATTTCTAGCACCTTGGTCATGACAGGACCAGCGATCATTATTTTAGAGGCAGCGACTTCCAGTCATTTTACGGCTCAACAGACCATAAACTGGATGTTCGCTGTATATTTTTTTGGTGGACTATTCAGTATTCTTATGCCTTTAGCCTTTCGGATTCCAATTACTGGTGGTCATTCAATTACAGGGGTCGCCTTCCTAGCAACAGTTACTTCTCATTTTACCTATCCACAGTTAATCGGTGGGTATGTGATATCTGGTCTGTTAATATTTCTCGTCGGTATCTCCGGCCTTTTTACAAAAATCATTAAATGGGTCCCGAGAGAGGTTATTGCGGCAATGCTAGCGGGGTTAGTTACTGGTTATGTCGTTCGGCTTGTTCCTTCAGTTAAAGAGATGCCCTTGGTTGGGGGAGCAGCACTGATTAGTTTTTTCATTGCCACAAAATATAGTAGACGTTTACCACCTGTGATAGTAGCTGTATTCGTGGCTTTCTTTGTGATGTTATCGACTCAGAATCTGAACATGACATCCACAGAAACCGCTTTTTTCTTTCCATCCTTACAGACTCCAGAATTCACATGGATGGGATTGGTAACATTGGCTCTTCCTCTTGCTGCGCTAATTCTTAGCAATGATGCAGCACCTGGAATAGCTGCATTAGAAAGTTCTGAATTTAATCCTCCCATTCGCAAAATTGTTTCTGTTAGTGGTGTTTTTTCTATCATCGCGGGGTTTTTCGGAGGACAAAGTGCTAATATCGCTGGAATGATGACTGCAATCTGTGCTGGTCCTGATGCAGGGCCAAAGTCAAAGCGATATATGGCCGCCCTTATATCGGGGATTATAATTGTACTATTTGGAGTTTTCGCTTGGAAGATTGTCCCGTTCATCCAATCCTTACCGCAGGCATTTGTTTCCCTATTAGCTGGTTTTGCTCTAATTGGAGCCCTGCATTCCAGCTTACAGGCTGGTTTTTCCGGAAACCAATATCGATTAAGTGCATTATTCTCCTTTATTGTTGCCTTATCAAACGTGTCCTTTCTTCATATTAGTGCTCCTGTTTGGGCGCTTATACTTGGTGCAATTATCGCAAAAATGGTAGAATATAATCCAGACTAAAGTTTAAGTCAAAAAGCAGAAAAGCCCTAGTATTCCATAGAATTCTAGGGCTTTTCTGCTCACTCGGGAATTATTTTAAACAATCTTGCTAATTATTTAAAAATGTATGAATAAATTTTTTAGCTATTTTCGACAAATAGCGGTTATTGAACCATACAATTGCAGATTCGTTACGCAACGAAGAGCCAACAATATGTAATGAGCGTATATTATTTTTATGAAAGTGACTTAAAATATAATCCGGCATTATCGTCGCTCCAATACCTGCCTCTACTAACGTAAAAATAAGGTCAATATTCGCCCTTGCACCTTTATACTAGCACCAAATAAATAACTATATCCAATACCTATAATCTATACTTTATTATGCCTGTAAAGCATGCTTGATAAATTGAATAAAGCGAGTCGCAGTTTCACTCATAATCTTATATTTTTTCCAAATAATCACACACCCTGATTGGAGTTCAGGATAAAACGGTCTAAAACAAAGATGGTTGGAATCCTTCATCGCAAGAGCACCTTCAATACATATTGCATGTCCCAAACCATTTTCTACAAGACTAATTACATTGGAAATCAAAGTAAAGGTAGCTACAAAATGTAAATGAACATAGTCGTCAGCAGACCAACTCGCAATTTCATTTTGTACTGCAGGTCGACCAGAAATGAATAGGGGAACTCCAATAAGATCTTTAGGAGTTACATGATCCTTCTGTGCAAGAGAAAAGGATGTCTTTGTAAGTATTCCCCATCGTTCCTTTTGTGGCAACCTGATAAAATCGTATTTTTCACTATTGATATTGATAGGCTCTAATAAAATTCCAACCTCAAGTAATCCATTATCTATTTTTTCCTTTATTTCATCCCCGGTTCCGGTAAAAATATGATAACTTACCTGTGGATATTCAGTGTGAAATCCTTTTAATATTTTAGATAATACTTGTGATGCCGTTGCTTCAACGCTTCCAATAGATATTGTACCTCCTACAAGGTTTTTCCGATCTTTAAATTCTTTCTCCGTCTTATCTGCAAGGGTGAGAATCTCTTCTGCTCTCTGACGAAAAAGCATACCAGCATCTGTTAGTGATATCTTTCTTTTTCCGCGTATAAGTAGTTGAGCCCCTAACTCTTTTTCTAAATCCGCCAATTGTCTGCTTAACGTAGGCTGTGTTACATGTAATATATCAGCCGCATGAGTAATACTTTCTACACGTGCAACTGTCAAAAAATATCTAAGTACTCTTAACTCCATTTTTCTGCCCCTAATTCATTTTCGATTTTCAAATTAGTTTATCATAAATTTGTTAAGATACTCATACGTTTATTTTTCACTGAAACATACTTAGAAATGTGAGTTGAAATGGAGATTCTTTAAACCTTAGACATACTGATATTATTACTCTAAAAAAGGGTTAAGCACGGGAGTACCCCGTGCTTAACCCTTTTTTAGAAAGAATAAGCGTATTACTTTGATTTATCCATCTCTACCAGTTCTCGATCATCCATCTCTAGAATTGCCGTTTCATCTAATGCAGGGTCTTGTTTCAACAGCTTTTGTTCACATATTTCCCGTTCTAGCTCGTTGAGAAAATAATGTTTTATAATCATAATTCGTGGTCTCTCCCTATAGTCTCTTTTTTCATGAATGAAATAAATTAGACGCAAAGCTATTCTGATAATAAAGTAAGAAGGCTTGCTCCATAAAGCAAGATTCCCGATGGTTGATTCATAATAAAGTGTCATCATCTCGTAGGGACGGCTATTTTATGAATCAAATAAAAGTTCAACTTCATAATGTACACAAATAATAATAAAATGCTTGCATAATAACCTCAACGGTAGGTTATTGCGATTGGAGGGTAAAATATTGTCTTTGACTATATTTTACCCTCCAATCGCAATATTCTCCCTTTTAAAGACTAACGAATATTAAGATCCTTATTATGGATTTGATATCATAGATTAATTAATAATTTACCATTAATTCCATATATTACCTAACACACTTAAAGTTATTCATATTTCACAAATGATAATTTTAGTTACGTTAACTAAAATTATCATTTGATGTTTCCCACACATTTAGCATGCATTTTTATTTTTTATAGGTTTTTTTGTCATTTTTCGCATAAAATCACTAGGGTAATCGAAAAAGCTTACAGTTAATAGCGAGTTGACTTTTAAAAAATTAAGTGAACTTATCAAAAATACATTGAATGAAAACGATTTTTTTGATATGTTCTATTTATAAATTTAGTAAATTTAACTTAAAATTACTTATCTTTACTTTGAGTAGTAATAAATGGTGACAAGTTTTTTGCATGACCGCTTACATGCTAGAAATGTAAGCGGCGCTTAAGGCAGAGTTAATCATCCGAGAGAGCTATCAAGCTCAGCGATAAATATACTACGAATCTTCACATCTTTATTTATATAGGGCATATACATCCCATCTCAATATTTGGGTTTGATATGAATCATCCTTAAGAAAGATAGCCGATTGTTTTTTGATAAAAAAAAAGGTGAGTATCCAACTTCCACAGGGGCTTCAAGCCCTACACACTGCTAAATTTGTACAAAAAGCATCCTTCTTTTATAGTGAAATACTGGTAATAAAAGCTGGTAGATCAGTAAATGGGAAAAGTATTATGGGAGTTATGTCTCTAGCAGCTAGGGAGGGATCAGAACTTACACTCCTTGTAACTGGAAAGGATGAACAAGAGGCGGGTTTAGCCTTGGAGGAATTTCTTTTAAATAAGGAATAATACCTTGTAAGGCAAGAACCGAAGCGGCTTAGTGAGAGTTTCTAATAATAGTCTAAGAACTTAGTAATGTTTCCAACAAATATCCGGAGGTATGTTATGCGTAAAACGAAAATTGTATGTACAATTGGCCCTGCAAGTGAAAGTGTTGAGAAATTAGTACAATTAATAGAAGCAGGAATGAACGTAGCTCGACTTAATTTCTCACACGGAAGTCATGAAGAGCACGCGGTTCGTATTCAAAATATTCGTGAGGCTGCTAAGCAAGCGAATAAAACAGTAGCCATTCTTCTTGATACAAAAGGTCCGGAAATTCGTACACATGACTTTGAAAACGGACAAGCTGAACTGAAGGCAGGCGCAGAAGTTGTGATTTCTACAAAACAAGTGCTAGGAACAGTAGAGAAATTCTCCGTTTCCTATGAAGGGCTTTACGATGATGTAGAAGCCGGTTCCCGTATCTTAATCGATGACGGTTTAATTGAACTAGAAGTACTTGAGAAAGTAAATAGTGAAATTCGCACGAAAGTATTGAATAGTGGTGTAGTCAAAAATAAAAAAGGCGTAAATGTGCCAAACGTAAGCATCCAGCTTCCGGGTATTACAGAAAAGGATGTACAGGATATCATATTCGGTATTGAGCAAGACGTAGATTTTATCGCAGCCTCATTCGTACGTAAAGCATCCGACGTACTAGAAATCCGTGAATTAGTAAAAGAGCACGGTGCAACGCACATTCAGATCATTTCAAAGATTGAAAACCAAGAAGGTATTGATAACATTGATTCTATTCTGGAAGTATCTAACGGCTTAATGGTAGCACGCGGCGACATGGGGGTAGAAATCCCGCCTGAAGAAGTCCCTCTTGTCCAAAAGTGTTTGATTCAGAAGTGCAATATCTTAGGAAAGCCAGTGATTACAGCTACACAAATGCTGGATTCTATGCAGCGCAACCCACGTCCGACACGTGCAGAGGCAAGTGATGTGGCAAATGCAATTTTTGATGGAACTGATGCCATCATGCTTTCAGGTGAAACCGCTGCAGGACTTTACCCGGTTGAATCCGTAAACATGATGGCAACCATTGCATCTCGCGTAGAGCGTTCGTTACAATATCAAGACGCGTTCCGTAAGCACCTAAAAGAAACAAAACCTACAGTCACAGATGCAATCAGTCAATCTGTAGCACATACAGCCATTGCACTAGATGTAGCAGCGATTGTAACGCCAACAGAGAGCGGCTATACAGCAAAGATGGTTGCGAAATATCGTCCGAAATCCCCGATTGTGGCAGTTACATTTGATGAACGAGTATGCCGTAAGCTAGCTCTTATATGGGGAGTAAAAGCTTACCTTGCGAAGGAACAGGTGAATTCCACAGATGAACTGCTAGAAATAGCAATACAGACAGGAATAGAGACAGGAACTATAAACAGTGGTGATACAGTTGTGATCACAGCAGGTGTACCAGTTGGTGAAGCAGGTACTACAAACTTAATGAAGATTCATGCTGTTGGTAAATCACTGGCTACCTGGAACTGAGCAGGAAATGTTCATAGGACTATGCTTGTCCTTCACATTGTAAATTTGAAAAATCTTGGCACTACTCCTTCTAGAAGGGAGATAAATCATGAAAAGGAAATGGATCATCCTATTGATTATCACTGTCCTTCTGATCACTTGTATAGTTAAGTTCCTTAGAGCGGACGATAGACCTAAAGTAATCGTTGTTTTACAAGACCTAGACTCACAGTATTCGAATATTATGAAGGCAGGCGCGGAAAAGGGGTTTCGAGAATTCGATATAGATGGTAAAGTTATCGCACCTCCTTACGGCTCAACAGCAGATGTACAGGCAGCTATGATAAAAAATATTCTTAAGGAACATCCAGATATACTAGTTGTCTCTCCATTTGAATCACCTGTTGTTCTATCCAACTTAAAAAAGGCTGTTGAAACTAAGACCCCTGTAGTGTTACTAGACACAGATGTTCCTTTAAAAAATAGAACCATTCATATTGGTGCCGATAATTTTGAATTAGGCAGAATAGCAGGGGAATTATTAGCTTCGCAGCTGCATCCTAAAGATGAAGTTGTCCTGATTGCCGGAGATTTAACCAGTACAGTTTTAAATAAGCGGATCCAAGGGGCTACATTTAGTTTAGAAACTGCAGGAATCAAAATTGTAGAAAAGCTGGTAGAATTACCATTTAGACCTTTGGACGTTAAAGAAGAAATGACAAGGATTTTACAGCAGTATCCTAATATAAAAGGTGTCTTTGCCATCAATGACGTCATGGCATTAAATGCCTTAGAGGTTATTAAGAAGCACGGGAATACAGTACCAGTCGTAGGAACAGATGGAATTACTAAAATGGTTGAGTCAATTGAAGATGGAACTATACCTAGTACCGTAGCACAAAACCCTTATGATATGGGGTATATAAGTGTTGAAACCGCATGGGAAGTAATAAAGGGAGAAAGAGTTAGAAAAAATATTGATACAGGTGTAGATATTATTACTAAAGATAACGCGAAGTTGAAACTAGATTTCCTAAAAGAAGTGTTAAAATGAAGCCTCATCAGTAGTTATTAATAAAAAATTACTATATAAAGTTAATAATCTGAAATAAAAAGAACCATTCTCATCATAACCCGTTTGAGAATGGTTCTTTCGGTGTTTCGTTTCCATACGATATAATGACTTGTTTTTGTTTGCTGACTATAAAACTTGAATTCCCCCTAGCCTTCCATACCTAATTCATTATCTAGAAAGCTGTTGTGTAGGAGTAAACATGTAGGTTCTAAGTAAAATAGTTACCAAACTTAGTATCAATGATAGGATTCCCACCAATACGACGTACCCGGTACCTAATTCTGATATAAATAATCCACCTACAGCGGCACCAATTGTTGTTCCTAAGTTAGCGGATGTTAAAAATAAGCCATTAGCGAAATCAGGAGCCTCGGGAGCCGAAGACATAATCCAATATTGATTAATATTCGCTCCTATACCAGCTAATATTCCCCAAATTAAAGTAATGATTGCCATAGGTAAGGTAAACTGTCCTGTGAAGAATAATATGATGTAAACAGCCCCCAATACAAAAGGAAAAGATATTACAGATTTGATGGCACTATGAGTAAGTAACTTCCCTGCCACAATGTTTCCAATAATATTGGCCCCACCGTAGATGAATAACATTAAACTAATTGTATTCGGAGACATATTCGTAACAGTTTTTAGATACTCTGCAAGATAACTATAAACTCCAAATACGGCTGAGTTTAATAAAATGACAGCCGCAATGGAAAGCCATGTAATGGGCTTTTTTAATACGCTTAATTGTGCACCGTAAGAAAGTTTTTCCTTAACAGGCATCGATGGTACAAATAATACTGTAGCAATGAATACTAGAGCATTCACAACGGCAAAGAATGACATAGCCATTTCTAAAGAAACGGTATTAGCAATAAAACTTACGATTGGTACACCGACTACCATACCCGCAGATACTCCTATAAATACTTTAGAAACAGCTTTTGGAGCCTCTTCTTTGCTACCTGAGGCAGCAGCTACTGTAAAGGCCAACGAACAATAAATGGGATGAAAAAAGGCTGGAACTACACGAGCAAGTAATGCAATGGTAAAGTTAGATGTAAAGATGGAGACAATGTTCCCCAGAACGAAAACACCAAGTACGAGTAACATGACCTTCTTCCGATTTACACCCGCAAACAATAATGGCATCGTTGGACCTGCTACTGCAACAGTAAGAGCAAAAAGACTCACCAGCAATCCTGCTTTTGATACACTGATATGAAAGTGATCAGCAATAGCAGGTAATATCCCAATAACCCCCATTTCAGTATTAATAATTCCGAAAACCCCTACGGCCAATATGAATATAAGTAAATTATTTCGTTTAGTCATACAATCCTTCTCCTAAGTCTTGAAGTTATTGAGGGGGAAAGCAAGTCTGGACGCCATGTCATAATGAATTCCACCCTCCAAATAGATATCGTTTTTCTACAAAACAGTGTAAATAAAGTTGTCCTATTTTTCAGCTTGGATCTGCTACACTTATTTTGGCAACAAAGCACATGAATTGGATAAGGAGATGCAAGTGTCTCCATTTATTTTTAAAAACTCCCTTCTAGAAATAACGAAGGGAGTTTTTTCGTGCTAATTATCTAAACCTGGTTTAGTCGTTATCAAAGCAATGCGAATTAGTTTAACAAAGATATAAAAATGATAAAAGTTTTATATGTTTGCTCCATTTGTTGCAATTACATCTTTATACCAATAGAAAGATTTTTTCTTTATACGATCGAGAGAACCGTTTCCGTTATCATCTAAATCAACATAAATAAAACCATAACGTTTGCTCATTTCTCCTGTAGAAGCTGCTACTAAGTCAATACATCCCCAAGGCGTATATCCTATTAAATCAACTCCATCTTCCATAGCTTCGTGCATAGCAATAATATGTTTTTTCAAATAATCGATTCGATAATCATCGTTAATTTCACCATTTTCATCTATTTCATCTTTTGCACCGAGCCCATTTTCAACGATAAACAAGGGAACTTGATAGCGATCCCAGAGATCATTCATCGAGATTCTCAACCCTAAAGGATCAACTTGCCATCCCCACTCACTAGCTTCTAAGAATGGATTCTTAACTCCTTGCATAAGATTTCCTGACGCTGGATCGCTCTTTTCAGAATTGGTCTCATTAACTGCCAAGCTCATGTAATAACTGAATCCGATATAATCCACCGTATTGTTTTTTAGAATCTCTAAATCTCCATCTTCAATTTCTGGAGCTTTTGCATTGTACTCTTTTAGTAATTGATTGAAATAGCTTGGGTAGTATCCACGAACTTGAACATCACTCGTAAAATAATCAAAAGCTCGTTGCTTGAATTGGGAAGCAAACTGATTTACAGGATTCGAATCAAAAGCATATAACGGGGCATAAATCTGCATACACCCTACTTGAATATCTTCTCTTAGCTCATGAGCAATTTTTACTACTAAAGCACTCGCAACAAATTGATGATGCCAAGCTTGAAACCGATTTGTATAGTCTTGAGCGTCTGAAGATACAATCAGCCCTTGAGATAAAGCCGGAAATTCCATTGCAGAATTGATTTCGTTAAAAGTCATCCAATACTTCACCTTATTGTAAAATCTTTCCAATACAACTTTTGAATAATTTTCAAAAAAACCAATCAGTTTTCTGTTTTTCCAGCCACCATAAACTTTTGCCAAATGAACTGGCATTTCATAGTGAGAAATTGTTATCACAGGCTCAATTCCGTATTTTAAACATTCATCAATCAATTCTTCATAGAAAGACAGTCCAGCCTCGTTAGGTGTTACTTCATCACCCTTTGGGAAAATTCGGCTCCAAGCAATTGAAAACCTGTAAGCTTTAAATCCCATTTCTGCAAATAAAGCAATATCTTCTTTAAATCGATGATAATGATCAATACCCAGATGGTTTGGATAATAGTATTTGTTTGGATCTATCTCCCAATCAAAGTCCGGTGAAGCAATGATTGAAAATCTATCCTTACCTCTAGGCATTGTATCAGCCACAGATATCCCTTTACCATCAACATCAAACGCGCCTTCACATTGATTTGCTGCAGTAGCTCCGCCCCATAAGAAACCTTCTGGAAATTTCATTTTTTCGTTTCTCATAATTAGTATCCTCCGTGATTATAGTTTAATTATTGGGAAGAGCAACTAGATCTCTTCCCTATATTAAAAAAGTACATTAAATGACTAATGTTAATAAACCATCATTTTCTTGAACAGTTTCTTTATTCATTTCGATAATATCGATATAACGATCTGTATTTGTGATAATAATTGGAGTAGTAACTGGGTACCCGGCCTCTTTAATTTTTTCAATATCAAAATGAACTAATAGATCACCTTGGTTTACCCGATCTCCCTGTTTAACAACCGGTGAATAATATTTCCCTCCTAATTGAACTGTATTGATTCCGATATGGATTAATATTTCTGCTCCTTCGTCTGACGTAATTCCAATTGCATGTCCTGTCGGAAAAACTGTTGTGATTGTACCGTTCACAGGTGATACAGCTTTTCCAACAGTTGGTTCAATTGCAATCCCTTTTCCCATAGCTTCTGATGAAAACACTGGATCATCCACATCTGCTAACGGTTTAATTACCCCAGTTAATGGGCTGACAATTGCTTCTTGTTTTATAATTGTCTGTCCAGCTTCTACCTTGTTTTCTTCCACTTCTACTTTCTTTTTATCTTCATATCCGAAAATTACCGTTAGAATCGTTGTAACAGCAAAGGCAGATAGCATAGCAATAATATATGATACTAATGGTGAATAAATTGGAATACTTAAAACAGATGGAAATGCATATGCCATTGATTTTGCTCCAACTAAACCACTAACTCCTCCTCCAACAACTCCAGCTATTGCGACATAAGGAATTGTACGCTTGTAACGAAGCATTAGCCCATACAGAATTGGTTCTGTGATACCTGACAAAAGTCCAGGCAATAACGTAGATCCAGCAAGTGCCTTTACTTTTTTATCCTTTGTTTTTAAGAAAATCCCAAATGCCAAGCCTATTTGTGCAAATACAGCTGCGGAAACCAATGCAAGTATTGGATCCCCACCCTTAGCCAAATTCTCAAGAATAAACGGAGTGAATCCTGTGTGGATCCCAAGTAAGGTAAGGAAAGTCCATCCACCACCCATTAAGGCGCCTGTCAAGATTCCACTCTTAGAATATAGAAAATTAATAAATACTCCAATGCTATTCCCCAAATAGACTCCGAAAGGACCAAATGCCATTGCCGTTAATGGTACGATGATAATCAGAGACAACATCGGAACCAAAAACATTTGTAAATCTTTGTGAATGATTTTTCTAAGGAACCGATCTAAAACAGCATAAATACTGACTGCGATAAAAACCGGGAACACCGAAGAAGAATAGTTCATCAAAACAACCGGTATACCAAGAAAATGAGTAATATCACCTTGATTCTGCAGCAGGCTAGTAAAATTCGGATCTAATAGCGCAGCCCCAATCATTCCACCTACGTATGGATTTGCGCCAAGCTTTGAAGCAAGGGTAATGCTTAGAAAAATGGGAAGGAAGAAAAAGATTGCATCCCCAGCCGCTACCAAAATAGAGTACGTTCCACTTTCCGTAGATAATACCCCTGTCATTGTTAAAAGAGCTAACAACGCTCTAAGCATCCCAGCACCAGCAAGGGCTCCGAGCAATGGAGAAAAACTTCCTGAAATCACTTCAAATATTCTTGCAATAACATTTCCCTTTGATCTTTCTGATGATTCTTTTGCTGTACTACCTACATTTGCAATCTTTATCACATCTTTATAAACCTCGGAGACATGGCTCCCAATGACAACTTGAAATTGCCCACTATTCTCTACAACACTGAGAATTCCATCTAAATTTTCAAGATTTTTCTTATCTGCCTGACCATGATCTTTTAATGTAAAACGTAGACGTGTCGCACAATGCACAACACTAATTATGTTTTGTTCTCCACCGACCAACTGGACTATCTCTTTCGCTAAGCCTTGGTAACTCAATTTCTCCACCCCTTATTTCTTGTTAAATTCTAACCCTGCTTAACTATTCGTATGGTAAAAAAGCTTAATAAAAAAAACCTAAATCAAACAATCAATTTTGAATGTTTGATTTAGGTTTTGCCCGTTAGGTTACAACCCTAAGATCATCCGTTAATTACTTTTTACCACTCTTTCAATATGAATCGTTAAATAAATCATTTCTTCGTCTGTTAATTCGTATGTGTAAGAGCTCTCAATAAACTTCTTTATTTTCTGTGAACACTTATGGGCTTCTGGATATTTTTCCTGTATTACATGGTATAAGCCATCATCTGTTGTGCTGTTGTAATGATTGCCCTTGACTAGACGTTGTGCGAAAAACTTAAGATGGGTAATAAAACGATAGAATGGTAAAGAATTTTCATTAAACTCGATCTTAAAATGATATTTAACCATCGTTAATATTTCTTGCATAACCTTCGTCATATTTTTTACAATGGGCATCTCTTCATTCAATTCAGCATTAACAATATGAAGGGCTAAGAACCCTGCTTCATCCTCAGGTAGAATGACACCAAATTGTTCACATACCATATTTAATGCTTCTAGTCCAATCTCATATTCTTCTTTGTATAATTGCCTTGTTTCCCATAGTAGTCCGTTTTTTATAGGCAAATTATTTCTATAACGCTCAATTGCAAAGTATATATGATCAGTTAAATGAATATAAATGCTGTCGTTTAACTTCTTACCTAACTTCATTTTTGCATACGCAATGATTTTTTCAGATATTTCCATATATTCAATTGGCATATCAGCAATTAAGGTCTTGAACTTTTTCATTATATCTTCGTTTTCTAAAGTGAAAACTTTATCTATTTGTTCCTGATTAACCTCCTCTCCAACTTGTTTTTTAAAAGCTATACCTCGTCCGACGATAATGATCTCTTGTTTATCTTTTGTTGAAATAACTGCATTATTGTTTAATATTCTCTCGATTTTCACTGTCTACCCCCCAGATTTATACTGTATCCCCTCCAAGTAATAGAAAAAGGCAAAACCCTTACCTCTTCCTAAAGTAATCGGTTTTGCCTGATTTAACAGTAACAATCCGTTCTGTATGCGTTTACCTTAAGACATTGATTTATCAACATCTGTTTATAATTATAAATAAAAACAGGTTGCATACAATGGATAAATTAGCGCATTTCGTTGATTATTCAACATATCAATCAAAATTGTTGATTATCTTGAGAAAAGATTAGGGAACTAAAATGTCTAAGGTGGATAGAAGAATAATCAAAAGCCAAGCAGCCATCAAAATAGCTGTTACTAAATTGATGGCTGAAAAAAGTTTTGATAACATTACCATTCAGGATATTTCTGACAGGGCAAATGTGAACCGAGGAACCATCTATCTTCATTACTTAGATAAATTTGATTTATTAGATAAAATGATACAAGAGCATATAAACGAGCTTAAGGAAACAAATGAATGGGCATGTCAAGAGGAATGGATAGATGCAATTCAGATCTTTTTCGAATACTTTGAGACTCATTATTTATTCTTTTCGACCATGTTAACCAGTAAAGGAGCAGCCCCTTCTTTTCGTAGTAAGTTCCTAGAGTATGTTATGGAAGGGTACAAGAACGAGTTGCATAAAACAAATGAAAAAAATGAAGGTCTAAGTGAAGATGTTATTGTTCAATTTGCTGGAAATGCTTACGTAGGGGTAGTGGAATGGTGGTTAAAGAATGGAATGCCTTATCCCCCTCGTATCATGGCAGAAAAAGTAGGGGATTTGTTAGACAGAATTGTATAAAACTTCCCTAAGACAAAATATTTTAATAAGGGCATTAATTCATTTCTTAGTTAATGCCCTTTTATTCTGTCATTTGGCTAATCAATATCAGATTTTTTGAACTGCTCTTTGTTCCTGTCTCTGAATGAATTTCAAAGCATAATGTGTCCCATAAATATAGATTCCTATGATAGATAGGTGATCAATTAAAAATCTTATAATAGAATCATCATTGAACCAATTACCAAAGGGGTTATAAATAGTTAGCTTAGAACCCATATCTCTCTCGAAGGAGGAATGCACCCCATAGATTACAATTAATACCGCCAAAATACGCAACGCAAATGAATGAAATAATCGTTTTTTCATCCCGTTTTCCTCCTTCAAGTTTCGTTTTATTGTCTCGTAAATTCATCATGACTTGGCTTCTATCTGACTCTTAATCCAAGTTGAATAGCGTTGTCTTTAGATGGTAAGAGAATTACTTTCATACTGACTCCCTCTCTATTCGTTATATCCGCCAAGCATAAAAAACTCCAGCATATGGTAATGAGTAACACCGCCCCTTCAAACCTACATAGCATATGGAATTCTATTCAGATAAAGAAAACTCACCGATTGGCGAGCCCTGCCCTTGGGTGAAGACAGAGGCATAGTTACCCTTATACCTTATTTCTAAAATCTCTCGCTACGTCGAATGGTCTCCCAGCTAGAAATTTATACTTGCTTAAAGTGCAAAAAAGTGTGAACCCCGACAAGATATGCAGGATTCACACAGCTTTTTCAATCAAAGCACCATTGGCACGCAAAGCCCTCTACAATCTTCAACACAAGCCTTATTGTTTCTTCAGATTTTCTTTGAAGAAGGATGTGAGCTTGTCAAAAGGGATTAAATTCACCCGGTCGTACAGATCCACATGACCTGCACCCGGAACAATGTAGAGTTCCTTCGGTTCGGCCGCCAGCTTGTAGGCGTCTTCGCTGAACTCTCTGGAATGAGCGTTTTCACCCGTAATGAAAAGCATCGGACGAGGAGAAATCGTCTCTATGTCTGCGAATGGGTAAAAATTCATGAATTTGACGTTACTAGTAAGCGTCGGGTGTGTCGTGAGTTCAGGTGACGAGCCCTTGGGAGTGAATTCACCTCTTGGAGTGCGATAGAAGTCATAAAACTCACGCTCAATGGCAGTAGAGTTTTCATTTAGTTCATGTACTGTCCCACTGGTGTATTTGGTTTTACCACCTGTGAACTCCACATAGCGTTGCTCCGCTGCCTCTTCGAGAATCTTCTTTCTCTGCTCGAGAGTCTGCGAGTGTTTAAGCCCGTTACGGTTGGCGGCACCCATGTCGTACATACTGACTGTCGCAATGGCTTTCAAGCGCGGGTCGATCTTGGCTGCGCTGATGGCAAAGCTCCCGCTGCCACAAATCCCAATAACACCAATCCGTTCCTTGTCAACAAACGACCGGGTGCCTAGGAAATCCACCGCAGCACTGAAATCCTCGGCATAGATATCCGGCGAAACAGCGTTACGAGGCTGCCCCTCACTCTCTCCCCAGAAAGACAAATCCAAGGACAAAGTAACGAATCCCTGTTCAGCCATTTTCTGGGCATACAAATTCGCACTTTGTTCTTTTACTGCGCCCATAGGATGCCCGACAATGATCGCGGGATTTTTGGTATTCTTCTTCAAGCCTTTGGGAATAAAAAGATTCCCTACAACATTCATGTTGTATTGATTTTTAAACTCAACCTTCTTCATAGTTACCTTGTTGCTCTTGTAAAAGTTGTCTGCTCCATTGGACAAGTCCGGCGTATATGCAGCGACAACGCTGGTCTTGGATGCAACGATGGTCACGGATAAAAGCAAGACCAGTGCTATCACTGTGAGTACACGCGTGATAATAGATTTTTTTTTCATTTTAAAATAACACCCTTTCTTATTTTTGTTTTGAAAATAATTCTTTTGCAACCGCCTCACGAAGTTTTGCCTCCTTTGACGATTCCATGAATGATTCTTTCAACATCTTCCCTCCCACTTGCTGGTCACTAAAATTTGAACAACTATTTAAGCTACTTCGATTTAACTAAATGAGATGTTCTAAAAAACAAAAGCTCATTTATCAACATTTGTCTATAATTATAAACAGCAGCAGGATGCTTACAATGGTTAAATGAACGCGATTTGTTGACTATTGAACAAATGAATTAAAATTGTTGAGTATGTTCAAGGAAGTTTGGTTTATTACTGGTGCTTCTAGTGGAATTGGAGAAGTTACTGCAAAAGAGCTTACGTCTAAAGGTGCTAAGCTGGTCCTAACGGCTCGTCGTGAAAACCAATTAAAGAAATTACAAGAAGAGATTCAAAACAACAGTGGACAAGCTATATATAAAGTAGCAGATGTCTCTTCACATGAACGGATGGAAGGGTTGGCTGCATATACACTCGAAAATTTTGGGAAAATAGATGTATTAGTCAATAATGTTGGATTAATGCCCCAATCTTTTCTTTTCAAGAAGAAAATTGATGAATGGGATAAAATGATCGTACATATTTCTGGGGCAGTATTTTATCGTTTAAAGGGGTTGTAAGCTTGGAAAGACCGTATATTATTTGCCACATGGCAACTTCATTGGATGGGAAAATCATTGGAGATTATTTGAAAGTGGAACGAGCAGCTGTTTTTACAGAGGTATACGAAGAAATCCATGAACGTTACGGATCTAAAGCTTGGATGTGTGGTAGGGTTACCATGGAGGAACACTTTACCTTTGGACATAAATTAGATTTAAAACACGAAGACATCCTACCTATCCCTAGAACTGATTACGTTGCAAACAAAAATGCTGAAAGTTATGCTATAGCAGTAGACCCCTCTGGGAAATTAGGATGGACTGAAAATTCAATTGAGTCATGGAATGAGCATAGGACAGATGACCACATAGTAGAGGTACTTACAGAGCAAGTATCTGATGCTTATTTAGCTCATCTGAGAAAAATAGGTATATCTTATATTTTTGGTGGGAAAGAACACTTAAATTTTACTGTCGTAGTGCAAAAACTAAAAAGTCTATTTTCAATCGATAAATTAATGCTAGAAGGTGGAGGCTTTTTAAATGGCTCCTTTTTGAACGAAGGATTAATTGATGAATTGAGCCTGCTTTTAGTTCCAATTGCAGATGGTGCCTCTAACTCTGTAACACTATTTGAAACGAGTTCTTTTCTAAACAAAGCGAATCCAGTAAATTTCTCCTTAAAAGCACTCGAAAAACTGGACGACAGTGGACTATGGATAAGGTATGTAACAAAACGTGATTAATCATCATGTAACATAATTCCCAAATGTTTGTCTTTCCGCCTAGAGAAGATATAAATCGTCTGAGGGAGAACTCCTATCTTCATTGGATAAATCTTAAATTTTGCTCAAATGATCTTCTAGCGATTGTAAAGCCTCATGCTCGTCCATTCCTTCGATCCTTATATGAAATAGAGTGTGAGGTCTAATTCCTAATGACATAACATCGAGGATAGATTGAGGAGAGCCCTTTAATCTTACTGACTTATTCTTATATTCAATAAATATATTCGAATCAAACTGACAAGCAACCCTTACCAATGCGGTTGCTTGCCGAGCAAATCCCGTACTCGTAATTATTTTAAATTGTTTTTCAACCATTGTTCTCGTACTCCTATAGCTCTTTTTTTGAAAAATAAACAATTAAATTTTTCAATTTACTTCCATTACCTCATCCGCAATAGCAGATACATCTTTCCCTTCTATAACAAGGCCTTGTTCCTCTTCTTCTTTCCTTGCCTTTACGTCATAGACTTCTTGTATTAAGTTCGAAGCCGCTTTGCCTTCTGTGGCAATGCCAAGCTCCTCCGCTTCGTTTCTAAGTTTTGTTTCATAAATGGCTTCGAACAGCTCTGCCAGCCCTTTGCCTTCCACCTCAATACCAAGCTGCTTTGCTTCGTTTTTCACTTCTATTTCCTGTATTTCTTTTTCTAACAAGAGCGTGTTCTTTCCCTCCGTTTGAATCCCCAGCGTTTCTGCTTTTTTCCGAACGGCTTCATCATTTATGATCATAGTTACCTTTTGCTCAGTCGGTGAAGTTATCTGATATTTCATTTGGTGCGCCAATACTTTTACACCACAAATGATAATGAGATTGATTATAAATATCGAAGCTATAAAGAACCAAAGTGTCCTCCTTTCCATACCTCTCCTCCTATACTCTATTCTATATAACTGACTTGAAGTTTCGACCTCATGTATGACTCGCCGATGTTGAAACAAGGATGTATGGAACAAGGCCTCTCACCTCTGTAAAACCCATAATCATGACCTCTTTTCCTTATGTAATTTTGGATTTCACGAGGTTTTCCTCCTTTGACGATTCCATGAATGATTCTTTCAACATCTTCATCACTCACTTGCTGGTCACTAAAATTTGAACAACTATTTAAGTTACTTCGATTTAACTAAATGAGATGTTCTAAAAAACAAAAGCTCATTTATCAACATTTGTCTATAATTATAAATAGCAACAGGATGCTTACAATGGTTAAATGAACGCGATTTGTTGATTATTGAACAAATGAATCAAAATTGTTGAGTATTTTGAAGGAAGTTTGGTTTATTACTGAAGCCGAGAGAGGAATGGGCGCACATATCAACAAGGTCAGTGTGAAAGAAGCCCCAAGTCGGGAGTCAATACTGTCAAAATCCCTCCAGATTAACTGGAGGGATTTCATGTTCACATAAGCACCGTTAGTTAGAGAAAGTAATTTCATTTGATTTATGTAACATTGGCACCCATTACTTTAAGTACAATCTATATTTTAATGAATAGTAAGAGACAATACCCTAGTAAAAGCCTCTTCTAAAGGAATTGTCCCTTTCTTCTTCACTAATGTAAGGGACATTTTATACAATTCTCTCTAACAAATCCCCTACTTTTTCTGCCATGACACGAGGTGGATAAGGCATTCCATTCTTTAACCACCATTCCACTACCCCTACATAAGCATTTGCAACAAATTGAACAAGTACATCTTCATTTTGACCATAGTTTTTTCCTTTTGTTATGTCCACATCATGCTTGAACTCTTCGATATTAAACTGAAGGAACCGACTACGAAAATAAGGAGCCCCTTCACTCGCTAACATCGTCGAAAAGAATAAATAATTACTCTCAAAGTATTCCATACAATGTACAGTCGATTCTATAAAATCCATTTCAGCTGCCGACTCGCAAAAATTACTCATGTTGTTTATATGTTCTTCCATGATCTTATCTAATAAATCAAATTTATCGGAGTAATGAAGATAGATGGTTCCTCGGTTCACATTTGCCCTGTCAGAAATATCTTGAATGGTAATATGATCAAAACTTTTTTCAGACATCAGTTCGATCAGAGCACTTTTAATGGCTTCTTGGCTTTTGGTTATTCTTCTATCTACTTTTGGCATTGTTACGTCACCAGACTTTCCTAAAGATAATCAACAATTTTGATTGATTTGTTGAGTAATCAACAAATTACGTTCATTTAACCATTGAGAGCATCGTGTTTCTATTTAATAATTATAAGCAGATGTTGATTAATCAATCAATGATGAGTTTCTTTACTGGGCGAAGTCAATGTCCACCATTATAGTTGCAAATGAATTGTTTTTAAAACAACAAAGAAAGGATGTTATTTAGTATGTCTAATATTCAAAATAAAGTTGTTATTATTATGGGTGCACACACCTGAAACTGTAGCGGTAAGCGAAATCCTGATTCGTCCAACAAAACAAATTATCTAATGGATGTTGCGATTAACGAAATAATTATTCGTCCTACAAGACAACTTCCATAAAATCTCCTAATGAAAAAGTTGCCCCACAGCTTGTTGGAAGCAATTTTTTACTGATGATAGTTTCGTGATAATCTTTGTTCATCTATGTTATTTCCCAAACAATTGTAAGAATAAATAAGGAGACGTTTTGATGGGAAAAGGAGTTAAATCTAAACTTTTGTTTATATTGGTTATTTCATTATTTCTAACAGCTTGCAGCAGTAGTCATAATGAGAAAAACATTAATGGAGATGATACTGCAAATACAAATTCAAGTGGTGAGCAAGCAGTTAAAACTGATGAACCGAACGAGCAGGGTAGCAAGGATTCTACAATTGATAATGGAGGGTTAGTTAGTATGGAAGATGTTGCAATAAAATTAACGTTTAACAACGAGGAAGTAATTGTGAATATGTATGATAATCCAACAAGCAGAGATTTTGTAGCACAACTTCCGTTAACAGTAACCTTCGAAGATCATGCAAGAACTGAAAAAATTAGTTACCTACCAAAAAAACTATCTATAGAAAAAGCGCCATCAGGCAGTGAACCTTCAGTCGGAGATTTCACTTATTATGCTCCCTGGGGAAATTTAGCTATATTTTATAAAGATTTCGGGTATTCAAATGGACTTATTCAATTAGGCAAGATTCAATCTGGAGTAGAAAAGCTTGAAAGTATGAAGGGCAATTTTACAGTTCAAATTGAAAAAATTGATTAAAAGGAGAAATTAGGAGGTATATTTTTTGGCTAAACAAAACAAGTTGCTCATATTTATATTAACCATCGGTGTTTTCGGCATTCTAAATACGGAAATGGGGGTTATTGGGTTATTGCCTTCCATTGCTGATCACTTTCATGTCAGCATACCAAAAGCAGGATGGCTGGTGAGTTTTTTTGCCCTTGGTGTTGCAATATCTGGTCCTATTATGCCGTTATTATTTTCAGGTATAGATCGAAAGAAGGCTATGTTACTTGTACTTGGTGTTTTCTTGTTGGGGAACATAGTCTCCCTATTTACAGCTAGCTTTACCATTACATTAGTGGTTCGTGTAATATTGGCCTTTTTTCATCCTATTTATTGTTCTTTGGCATTTACAGTAGCTGCTTCCTCAGTAAGTAAAGAAGAAGCTCCAAAAGCCGTTGCCAAAGTATTTATAGGCGTATCTGCTGGTATGGTAGCCGGCGTACCAATCGCAAGTTTTATTGATAATACCGTTTCATATGAAATGGCGATGGCATTCTTTGCTATTGTGAATGCTATTGTATTCATTGCTACATTGATTTTTGTACCGTCTATGCCTGTTGAAGAAATACTTTCTTATGGTACACAACTTTCTGTATTAAAAAAACCCATTATGTGGATTTCTATCGTGACTGTCATTTTGTTAAACTCAGCTATATTTGGGGTTTATAGTTATCTTGCTGAATATCTGAAAACAGTAACGAATATGTCTCCGAATACCATAAGTTTAACGTTATTCATCTTCGGTGGAGCCAATATTATTGGAAACATTGTCGCAGGAAAGTTACTTACTCATAGTGCCACCAAATCCGTAGTATCTTTTCCTTTGTTATTGGGTGCTGTTTACATTATTTTATTCTTCACAGGACAGTTTACCGTACCTATGGCAATGATAACTTTAATTTGGGGAATATTAGCTGGAGGCATAATGGCAAATATTAATCAATATTTGATTGCGTCTTCAGCTCCTGAAGCGCCTGATTTTGCCAATGGATTATTTATATCATCCTGTAACGTAGGAACAACATTGGGTGCAGCTGTAGGCGGGGTATTTATATCAGAAATAGGTACCGGGTACGTCGTATTAGTTGGGGTTTTATCGTTACTATTGAGTTTGGTATTTATTTTAATGAGAAACCACATGGGTAGTAGTGTACAAAACAACCTTTTAGATAGGAAATCAATTTAACTTTTTTAGGGTTTACTAATCATTATTGATTTATCATTCCTGTTCTATTTGCTTTCAGGATTTCTAGGTGTAACTTAATCAAAGAACGGAACAATCTAAAAGTACTAACTACCTTAGCCCAGGTTATCCGCAGACGAGAAATGGAGAGTTTAAAATGTTACATGAAAAACAAGTTGCTCTTGTAACCGGTGGTAATCGAGGAATTGGATATGAGCTAGTCAAACAATTAGCTTTGAAAGGTTTTAAAGTCATTTTGACAAGTCGAAATGCGGAGAATGGTCATGAAGCTGCGCAAAAACTTAAGCAGTCAGATCTGGACGTTTCCTTTGTGGTGATGAGCGTAGACAACCAAGAAAGCATCCACCAAGCTGCGATTATAGTAAATGATCGGTATGGAAGATTAGACGTATTGATTAATAATGCTGGCGTTTATTTGGATGGGAATCAAAAGTTATTAAATATGGAACCGTCCATTCTAGAGAAAACAATGGCAACTAATTTCTTTGGCGCTTACCATGTCATTCGTTCCTTTATTCCCCTCATGGAAAAACAAGGCTATGGGAGAATTATTAATATTTCCTCAGAATATGGAGCGATGAGCGAAATGTCATATCAAGGAGTAGGCGCTTATAAATTGTCTAAACTTGCTCTAAATGGATTGACACGATTGGTAGCTGCAGAAATCAATGGTGATATCAAAATAAATGCAGTCGATCCAGGATGGGTAAGCTCAGATATGGGCGGACCATCTGCTCCAAAAACGCCAAAACAAGCCGCTGAATCTATCCTTTGGTTAGCAACTATTGGACCAGAAGGACCTAATGGGGAATTCTTTAGGGATGAAAAACAAATCGAGTGGTAACATTACTGTTTATAATAATAGACCCAGCTTATTGTTTAAAATGAATTACAGAAAAAAATCTAATTTAGGGAGACCTAAAGCTACTTTTACAAATCAATTTGTAGAGGCATACCAACGATGGAAAACTGGCAACATCACAGCTGTTACAGCTATTGCTATTGAACTTTCCAATAGAGAGAAAAGCATATTCTTTGAATTACCCCCAGTTACTCACTACGTTCGTTGAACGTGGGGGATTCCTAAGTACAGAAGCCTCTCGGCTCCTAATGAATTAGGCTACGCCCGTCATTCCGACGGTTGGCAGTCCAAACGACTTTGTAGCAAGTCTCCTGCAAGGTGAATCAGTTTGCGATTGCTAAATCCTTTATATTTTTGGAAGCATTGATGTCAGCGTTGTCTTCATGACCGCAAGATACACACTTGAAGGAGGCTTGTGTTTTGCGGTTCTCTTTCGCTGTATGACCGCATACATTGCATGTTTGTGACGTACAATGTGGATTCACAGCTATGACTTGCCTTCCATACCACTTTGCTTTGTATTCCAGCATCTTGCGAAATGTTGACCATGATACTTCGCTAATTGCTTTTGCAAGATTGCCGTTTTTGAGCATGTTCGCTACCTGTAAATCTTCAATCGCTATGACATCGTGGTTTTTGATGATGTGCGTTGAAATTTTGTCCAAGTAGTCCTTTCTCGCATGAGCAATCCGTTCATGAATGCGTGCTACCTTGATACGTTGTTTATTCCAATTGGAAGAACCTTGCTTACGTCTGGACAGAATGCGCTGTGCATGAGCCAACTTCTCCTCTAATGTGCGAAACCATTTTGGATTGGTAAAAACTTCACCATTGGAAAGGATGGCAAAGTTTTTTAAACCCACATCAATCCCTACACTGGAATGAGTTTTAGACAGTTCCTGCACTTCTGTTTCAACTAACAAGGATACAAAGTACTTGCCAGAAGGAGTTCGTCTGACAGTAGCGTTCAGGATACGCCCTTGCACCTCACGACTGTTTGCAAAACGAACCCAACCTAACTTCGGCAATTTCATGCGATTGCCTGCAATACTTACTTCAGGAAGCTGATTCTTCTTTTCAATATTTGTCGTGTAAGATTGCACCTTATTTTTCTTACTTTTAAAACGTGGGGCTTCATTTTGTTTCTTAAAGAAACGGTCAAAGGAGTCTGCAAGATGTTTCAAGGATGATTGCAGAGAATGTGAATCAACCTCTTGTAACCAAGTGAATTCTTTTTTCAGTTGTGTAAGTTGAGAAGAGCAAGCACTATATGATAAGCCTTTTCCTGTTGCTTGATATGTCTCGTTCCACAAAGAAAGGAAGCGATTGAAGACAAAACGACTGCAGCCAATTGTTTTCGCAATCAGCACTTCTTGTTCTTGATTTGGATATAAACGAAACTTATACGCTTTGTTGGTTAACATTCTCTTCACCTCGTCTCTTTCCAAGATAACAAACGATCATACGTTCTGTTTATATTTTAACAAATTCCAGTACACGATGAAAGAATTTTTTGCTTCGCAAAGCTGAAATTCACCCCCTACTTATTTCTGGGCTCATTCCCTTCAAGAAATTGAAGTAGGGGTACTCTTTCAGCAAAATCTGATAGAAAAGGTAATAGATTCTATTAGCTCCAGTCTAAGAAAGGCTGCAGTTGTAGGGAAGGTAGATGAACAACTGGTGGATTTAAGCTACAAACTAGAAAAAGATGTGGAACTCTCCGTTTTAACTCTAGACTCGGAGGAAGGATTACAAGTTCTAAGACATTCATCAGCGCATGTATTGGCACAAGCTGTGAAAAGACTTTATGGTAGTGTGAAATTAGGTATAGGGCCAGTCATTCAGGAGGGGTTTTACTACGATTTGAAACTAGAGCACAGCTTAAGCTCCGACGATTTACTTGCCATTGAAAAAGAGATGGAAGATATCATAAATGAGAATTTAACAATCAAGCGAATGGAGGTTCCTTATGGGGAGGCTGAAAAGTTATTTAAAGAAAAAGGTGAGCCATTTAAGTTAGAAATATTAAAAGACATTTCAAAAGATGAAAAAATAACTCTTTATCAACAGCGAGAATTTACTGATCTTTGTCGTGGTCCTCATCTTTCATCTACTGGTTTAATAAAAGCATTCAAGTTAACTCGCGTATCAGGAGCTTATTGGCGGGGGGATAGTCAAAACGAAGTTCTGCAACGAGTTTATGGAGTGGCGTTTAAACATAAAAAGGATGTAAATGAGTATGTAAGGTTCTTAGAAGAAGCAGCAAAACGAGATCACCGTAAGTTAGGGAAGCAATTGGAGTTATTTATGTTTTCCGAGGAAGCTCCGGGAATGCCGTTTTATTTACCAAAAGGGCAAATTATTAGAAATGAGTTAGAAAATTTTTCTCGTGAGCTTCAAAGCAGTGCTAATTATGATGAGGTTCGTACTCCATTTATGATGAATCAACGATTATGGGAGCAGTCAGGTCACTGGGATCATTATCGTGAAAATATGTACTTTTCTGAAGTGGAGCAGACAAGATTTGCGATGAAACCAATGAATTGTCCAGGTCATATGTTAATTTTCAAAAATAATCTTTACTCTTATCGAGATTTACCTATCCGTTTGGCAGAATTCGGCCAGGTTCACCGCCATGAATATAGCGGCGCTTTAAATGGAATGCTTCGGGTTCGTACATTTTGTCAGGATGATGCCCACATCTTTGTTAGAGAGGATCAAATCGAAGATAAAATGAAACAGGAGAAAAAGCTGCTGACTATTTATGCATAATAACCGCCTTCCTTATAGCATGTCTTTTTTCAACACTACAAGTTTTGAGAGAAAAGGAGGATTACATACAAAATAGGCTATAGAGAGGACTTCTCTATAGCCTAAGAATTTTATAGGAAATGCCTAATCCGTTTTTCTTCTTTTTTGCTGATTGCTCTTAATAACACCGTCTGTTATATGAGAGTCAGAGTCAGTCACTGTCACTCCCTCACTAGAAGAAGCAGTTGTATGAGGGAGTGTGTCTATATTCGTAGAGGATACTAGTTTATCGGGACCATGGTATGACAGATTATTTTCTATTATTCCATCTGGATTCGTTCGTACATATGAATCAACGTGCACTGTAGGGGTATTTGGTATCTTACCTGGTCCATGATACGATAAATTATTTTCGATAATTCCATCTGGAGCAGTACGCATATGTCCTGCCACTTGATGCATGCCAGGGTGGCTTCCTCCAGGAACAGTTTCAGTTGTTACAGTATGGCTAGTTCCCTCAGAGACAGGAGCGTGATCCACAGTTCCTTCAAATAGACTAAAATCCGCAAAGTCTACCATTTTTAAAAAAGGGAGTATTAGTGCTAAAAGGACAACTGGTACAGCACCCATAATTTCTAAAGCCTTGCTAGCGCTATATCCATTTCGATATAACCATTTCATATAAAAATGGAGCAATATAGCAGCAAGAACACCAGTAAATAAAGCACTGAATATATTCAGACTATATTGCCATTGATAAGCATTATTAAACATAATAAAAAATGAACCGTATACAAGTATTCCTCCGATAATTGGTCTCCAATTTTGGATAATATACTTTAGGCGCATAATCAAAAATACAACCATTAAAATAACTGCAATGGGTGCTAAAAATGGAAGAAGCGTAACAATACATGCGGTAATTGCAAAAAAGATTAACATCCTCCATATCTTAGGCAAAGCAGTAAAACAAAAGAATACAATCACTCCTATGATCGGAAATACATGAGAAAAAAATGACAAAAAAGTTGTCAGGCCGTATACAATAACGGCTGTTTTATGTAATGCTGATAATGTATTTTGTTTTACCCAACCATTCATCAATAACAGCTCTCCCCTTGTTTTATCTAGCTAATTATTAAAAACATAAAGATCAATTCACCATCTAACCAAAACTCTTAAAATACCCTTATGATAGAAGTGAAAATCTTATATACAAGCTAATCATTGCCAGTTTTATAGCAATAAAACTACTTAACTATAATATTATATTAATATAAATTAAGGGGGGAGGAAGCTAAGGAGTAGAAAAATGGTGTTAATTTCCAGATTCGTCAAGGACAGATCTAATAGATGTTTGCTACTATGATAACTCAAGTATAATATTTGTAAGTTTAGATAATTCAGATATTTACTCATGAACTCTTATGTTTGTCCTCATAAAACACGTTCCAATTTGAAAATGAAGCAAGGTCTTGGTCTTTATTTATATCATTGCCTTTTCCGAAGGAGAGTAGGATGTACCTATATATTTTTAAAAATACAAGTTGACATAGTGGTGAACTTGGAATAAGATAAGAGAAATTAAATTCAGAAGATTTCAACTTGATAGGCAGCTTGTTATCTATATAAAAAGGAGTAATTTACCTGAAAGGTATATGTTTATTTTTTGGTTTAATTCATAGTATTCCAATATGTATTAAAGGTTAGGGGCTAACTTAACTATATACGTACAGGATAAGTAAGGTTGAATTGGGTATGAGGTTATAACTATAACCAACTAGGAGGATGAAAATGCAAAAATTATTGATTTTGGCGTTTATTGGATTTTTCGCGCAGTTAATTGATGGTGCGCTTGGAATGGCGTATGGGGTAAGCTCATCGTCATTGTTGTTAGCATTTGGAATCGCACCGGCAGTCGCGTCTGCTTCTGTTCATTTATCTGAGGTAGCAACAACAGCAGCTTCTGGTATTTCGCATATTAAATTTGGCAATGTTGATCGAAAAATGGTCTACCGTCTTATCATTCCTGGATCAATCGGTGCATTTACAGGAGCATGCTTTTTGAGCAGCCTGCCTGGGGATGTTGCCAAACCGTATGTATCCACATTCCTAATGCTTCTTGGATTTTATGTGTTGTTTCGCTTTCTGTTTGTGTTTCGTAAGAGTGAGGAAGCAGAAGCAAAGCCGCTATCAATTAAGCAATCTATTCCATTGGGCTTAATTGCGGGTTTTGCTGATGCAACAGGCGGGGGAGGATGGGGGCCAATTGCGACACCAATTCTCTTAACAAAAAAAGGCATGTCTGCACGTAAGGTAGTAGGAACAGTAGATACGAGTGAATTTGCTATTGCTGTAGCAGCAACAGTGGGCTTTGTGATTTCACTTGGCTGGGAGTCAGTGAACTGGATGTGGGTAGCTGCGCTTGTGATTGGCGGCGTTATTGCTGCACCAATCGCTGCTTGGTTCGTTCGGATTGTTCCACCACAGCTGATGGGCTTATTAGTAGGCGGTTTTATTATCCTTGTCAACGTAAGAACAATATTAAACACATGGGTAGCAAATGCTTCATTCCATCCTTATATTTATTTGCTGCTTGTACTTGGCTGGGGGGCTGCAATTATCTTTGGCGTGCGTAAAATGAATCAAGATGTAAAAGGGATTTCAAAGGTTTCATAGCTAATGAGGAAGTAACTAAGAAGTATCTAAGAGGTGTAACTTTCCTGCTTTTTAAAGCGCACTGATCAATAGTAAACATGAACGGAAAATATAAAATCGATTATCATTGAAACTATTAGTTTTACTAGTTATTTAATGATAATCGATTTTTCTATTTTTTCGGACCTAGCCCTCATACAGTACAAAGACGTTCATGAGCAAATAAAAACATCTTCTAAGTTAACTGGACCAGATGAGATTGGGGAACTGTAGGTAATATAATTTCAATTGTAGTTCCTTCATTTACTTTGCTTGAAATTTTCAGCTCCCCATCATGATTTTCAATAATTCGGTAACTTGTCATTAATCCTAAGCCAGTCCCCTTTTCTTTTGTGGTGTAAAAAGGTTCCCCAAGAGTTGGCAATCGATCCTCAGGGATACCAGATCCTTGGTCAATAAAATATAAGGAGACTTTATTTTTTTCCTTAATAGCTGCCTTTACATGAATTATGCCGCCATTTGGCATCGCTTCAATGGAATTTTTTAAAACATTGATGAATACCTGCTTTAACTGATTTTCTTCACACACAATAATCGGAATATCCGGCTCAAATTCTACAAGGATTTGAATATTATTCATAATGGCCTGTGTATTGATAAGAGTTACAATATCTTGAACTAAACTTTTTATATCTTTTTCTTTAAACACAATATCAGTTGGTTTAGCTAGTATTAAGAATTCACTAACAATCAAATTAATTCGTTCTAATTCTGTTAATAAAAGATTAAAATATTCTTCATCACTTGGATACCTAGATTTAAACAGCTGAATGAATCCTTTGATAGAAGTGAGGGGATTTCGAATTTCATGTGCGATTCCCGCCGCCATTTGTCCCACAACTGCCAGTTTTTCTGACTTTTGAAGAAGGGTGTCTGTTGTTTTCTTTTTATCAGTAATATCGTTAAGTATGGACAAAATTGCTTCTTTTCCTTCATATACAATAGCTCGGCTAGAGACTTCAATAAAGACCTTTTTTCCGTCCAAACGTACTAGCCTTTGTTCGACCTGATTAAGAGGTCTATTTTCTTCGCGCAGCCGTTTTAAACGCTGCATTGCAAGAACTTGATAATTACCATCAATAAAGCTATAAATCGTCTGCCCTAAAATATCATTTTTTTTGGAGGCGCCCAGCATGTTTTCCCCAGCTTTATTTACATAAAGGATAAGGTTTTGCGAGTGTATAATAATAGCATTAGGTATAGTTTCAATTAGTTGTTTATAGCTCTTTTCACTTACTTTTTCCTTCTCCGCATAAAACCTCGCTTTGTCATATTGTTTGCCTACAAACCAAGCAATGGATACGGCTAACAAGGACTGGATAGTTTGCATTTGTAACGGCTCATGTAAAAAGAAAATTTGGATGAGTGAAAAAATAATCGTAATGCTGATAAAAGTTATTCTGCCTGTTGTTTTCATAAAAGCTTCCTCTTCGGTTATAGTTATACAAGTTGCATTAGACCGCA
The DNA here is from genome assembly GCF_004138295.1 of Ectobacillus funiculus. Classification (GTDB taxonomy): domain Bacteria; phylum Bacillota; class Bacilli; order Bacillales; family Bacillaceae_G; genus Ectobacillus; species Ectobacillus funiculus. The sequence continues at coordinate 502,081 of NZ_SCFM01000004.1, forward strand.
AATAAAAATAGTAAAAACACTTTATGTCCAAGGTCTTGGTTCAAATCGTTATATTGTTAAAATTTATAATAGCAAATGGAAACGTTTTCTGGTTAAGTTTTTTTAAAATTGTATAAACTTCCCTTATTTTTAAATGGAAGCAGATAGATGTAACATATGCTAGAACCTTGGTACCGGAACGCATTCCCGCAAACTGATCTACGAAGTATCATGGTCAATATGCATGCCAAGGAAGACATAGTATATGGGAATTGTTTCTAATTGTGAAATTATTCGTAATTTTCATTGACAGGGGGTATCTTAGTTAACTATTATTAGTGAATGATAATCATTTTCATTCGTATCCATCTGTTTTATTAATTTTAAGGGGGAAGTATTTACTAATGCTTAAAGGGAAAAGGAAAATCGCCATATTACTATCAGCAGTAATTCTGCTCTTATCTGTTGTCCTTGTAGGTTGTACAACACAAAAAAGTGAGCAGACAGAGAAGGAAACGAGTAATAAGGAAAAAACTCTTACTTTGTCTTGGCCGAGGGATATAGGAGAGATGAATCCGCATGTTTACAACCCTTCACAAATGATTGCCCAATCAATGATTTACGAGCCATTGGTTAGCTATAAAGAAGGGGGTAAGCTGGAACCAGCTCTAGCTGAATCATGGGAAGTATCTGAAGACGGTAAGGAGTACACTTTTAATCTTCGTCAAAATGTAAAATTTTCTGACGGAACAGCGTTTAATGCGAATGTTGTGAAAAAGAATTTTGATGCGATTATGAAAAACGTGAAAATGCATAGCTGGTTAGGATTAATCAGTATGATTGATAAGACGGAGGTAATCAATGATTCTACCTTCAAAATCACATTAAAGCAGGCTTATTATCCAACATTGCAGGAGCTAGCAGTGGTCCGTCCAGTCCGTTTTTTAGGTGAAGCAGGTTTTCCGGATGACGGTGACACTTCAAAAGGAGTGAAGAAACCTGTTGGAACGGGACCATGGATGCTAGCGGAATATAAGAAAGATGAATATGCGGTATTTACTCGCAACCCGAATTATTGGGGTGAACGTCCGAAGGTTGATAAAATCGTGATTAAAACAATTCCTGATGCAGAGACAAGAGTACTTGCTTTCGAAAAGGGCGAACTCGATTTAATTTATGGAGAGGGCGCTATTAGTTTGGATGCTTTTAAACAATTAGAGGAGTCAGGAAAATATAAAACAAGTATTTCTGAACCTGTTGCAACAAGACAATTAGTCATGAATACGACGAAAGAGCAGCTTTCCGACATAAAGGTACGTCTAGCACTTCAATACGGTTTTAATAAGCAAGCAATGGTAGAAGGAGTGACTTCTGGACTGGAAGAGAAGGCAGACAATATTCTAGCTCCCAACCTGTTATATACCAATATTAAAACAACACCTATTAAGTATAATGTAGAAAAAGCAAAGAGTTATTTAGAAGAAGCGGGCTGGAAGCTGCCAGCTGGAAAAAGTGTTCGAGAGAAAGATGGTAAAGCATTGGAGCTTGAATTGATGTATGACAAGTCGAACCAAATCCAAAAGGCAATGGCGGAAGCTCTTCAAGCTGAGTGGGCGATGATCGGCGTTAAGCTGAATATTAATGGTGTTGAGCTGCCCGTTCAAGTAAAACGCTTTGGTGAAAATGATTTTGACTTGAATTTCTATAGCAACTACGGAGCTCCATATGATCCGCATACCTTCCTTAACATTGTCTCCGTAGACGGATTTGGATTCTCAGATGCTTTGTCCAACTTACCAGTGAAACAACAGCTTGATCAACAAATTAAAGAAGTATTTGCCTCCACGGATGAGAAAAAACGAAAAGAACTATACAGCTCTATCTTGCAGACACTACAGGATCAAGCAGCAATCGTGCCGATTTCTTATATTAAGAAAACAGCTGTGTATCAAAAGGATGTAACTAGCTTTGAATTCCCAGCAAATCGTGATGACCATCCATTCAGTGGAATTAATATTAATAACTAGGAAACGGCAGGAGGAGAAATAATGGGTAGCTATATTATGAAACGACTTTTTGCCATCATTCCTATTTTTCTCTTTGCCACACTGCTTACTTTTTTGTTCATTCATCTGTCGCCGGTCGACCCTGCTGAAGCATATTTGGCAGCTGCCCATATTCAACCGACAGCGGAGATGTTAGAACAAAAAAGACAGGAGTTTGGTCTAGATCAGCCGCTGTTTGTGCAATATATCCAATCTCTTATTAAGATATGCCAACTTGATTTTGGCATATCTTATCTTTCTAACAAGCCAGTTTGGCAGGAGGTTGTATACCGGATGCCTGCAACGGTCCAACTTGCCTTTACTAGCATTTTCCTAGCCGTACTCGTTAGTGTGCCTATCGGATTTTTAGCTGCAGTGAAGAGAAACGGGGTCATCGATCAGTTCAGCAGAATTCTAGCTTTTTTGGGTGCTTCCATTCCACAGTTTTGGCTTGGTTATCTATTAATCTATTTGTTTTCTGTGAAATTTGATCTGTTTCCTGTAGAGGGGACGGGAACGTGGCTGCACTTTATTCTTCCGTCCGTAACGCTGGCTTTACCGCTAATTGCTATTTATACTCGTTTGCTGCGCATTAGTGTACTGGAGAATTTGCAGGATTTCTATGTCTTGTATGCTAGAACAAGAGGTATTCACGAGCGTGCCATTATGGTAAAGCATGTATTAAAAATTGCAATTTTACCGATGATTACGGGGATTGGGATGAATTTTGGCAAGCTGCTGACGGGAACGATTATTGTTGAGTCCGTTTTTTCATGGCCTGGGTTTGGCCGTTATTTTATTGAGGCGATTTTTAACCGGGATATACCAGTCATCCAATGCTATGTGTTTCTTGCGGCCTGTCTATTTATTTTGTGCAACCTGATTGTAGATATTGTACAAATGTATATGGATCCGCGCATCTCTTGGAAAGGGGGAACGGATCAATGATTGCGAGTATAAGGGGTGTTTTTAAGCACCAAACAACCATCACAGTCTGCTTATTCACTTTAATCGTTCTTTTTATACTTACGATTTTGGCTCCGTGGATTTCCCCGCACGATCCAATTCAAGTGAATTTAGCTTTAAAATTAAAGCCGCCTTCCATGGAATATCCACTGGGTACTGATTACTTGGGGCGATGTAATCTGTCTCGTCTTTTACATGGTGCTCGTATTTCCCTAGGGATTGCGTTTTTAATTTTCATTTCGTCATTGGGGATTGGTTTACTTGTCGGAACGTTTGCCGGCTATAAGGGAGGCCGGATTGATCTTGTACTGATGAGATTTTGTGAGGGAGTGATGGCATTCCCGAATCTTGTACTTATTCTTGGACTTGTCGGAATATTCGGCCCTGGGATGAAACAGGTGATCTTGGCAATGGTGCTTGTGCAGTGGGTGTATTACGCGAGGATGTTCCGAGGCTTAGTGCTCAGTCTGAAGGAGCAGAACTTTATTGCCGCCGCGAGAATAAACGGATCTTCACAATGGAAAATTATTAGACGGCATATTATCCCAAATGTACTTCCTCCAATTGTCGTAATGGGGACACTTGAAATAGGCTGGGCTATTATGGATATTTCCGCCCTGTCGTTTCTAGGACTCGGTATTCAGCCACCCACGCCAGAGTGGGGTGCTATGATTCATGAAGGAAAATCATATATACGAAGCAATCCAGAGTTAATGATATATCCAGGTGTAATGATTATGCTCGTTGTTATCACTTTTAATGTATTGGGAGAAGCTTTATCAGATCGCTTTGGTGTAAAACGACGTTTTTAAAAAGGAATGAGATAATTGATAGAAAAGCAGCATAATATTTTGGAGGTTAGCGGCCTTCAGGTAAAAGCAAAAACTTCCATTGGAACAATTCCTTTGGTGCAGGATATCCAATTTGAACTAAAGCCTGGGCATGTGCTCGGGCTTGTTGGAGAAAGCGGCAGCGGAAAAACCATTACTTCCTTATCACTCCTGCAATTGCTAGACCGTAAAACAACGAGTATAGAAGGCAGTATACGATTGCGCGGCAGGGAATTAAATGGGCTGAGCGCGAAGGAGATGCAGCGGATCCGAGGAAAAGAGATTGCTCTTATTATGCAAAATCCAATGAACGCTTTTACCCCTGTATATACGATTGGCAACCAATTCATTGAAACGATTCGGACTCATACGAATTTAACAAAGAAGGAAGCATTTGAGCTGGCTGTTGACTCTTTGCACAACGTAAATTTGCCAAATCCTTCAGACATTATGCGTAAATATCCATTTCAGCTAAGCGGAGGAATGCTGCAGCGGGTAATGATTGCTATTGCTTTGTGCTTGCGGCCAGCTGTAATTATTGCTGATGAGCCAACAACAGCGCTAGATGTGACAAACCAATTGCAGGTGCTGCGGCAGTTGGATTGGATTCGTTCAGAATATGGTACGGCGATCTTATTAATTTCTCATGATTTAGGAGTTATTTCTGAGCTGGCTGACGATGTCATCGTGATGCAGAACGGAAGAATTGTGGAAAAAGCAGATGTTTATCAGTTATTTGATCATCCGCAGCATGAATATACGAAAAAGCTGCTTCATGCTCGACCATCGTTGCAATTTAGTAAAGAAAACTGAGCCCTACTTATACTGTATTCTTAAAATTTCCGACTACGTCGGATTCACTTCTAGCTGGAAATTTATACTTTCCGATCAGTACAAAAAAGCGCAGGATTCTCTAACATTGTTAGACTAGCATTAATATCTTAAGAAAACAGGTGGTGAGTCCATGAGTTTACTGCAGGTTAAGGATGTAACACATACGTACGGCTCCTATAATTTGTTTAGCAGAACAGACCAACGAAAACGGGTGCTTTCCAACGTTTCGATTTCCATAGGGCAAGGAATGTGTCTAGGTGTTCTCGGAACGAGCGGAGCTGGGAAAAGCACGCTTGGAAAAGTAATCCTTGGATTGGAGAAGCCGCAAAAGGGGCAGGTTTTGTTTCAAGGGCATGATTTTTATAATACAGACCGCATCACTCGTAAACGGCTTCGCCGCGATCTTCAAGTAGTATTTCAAGATTGCTACTCTTCAGTAAATCCACGCATGACTGCGGAACAAATTATTAGTGAACCATTACAAAACTATGAAAGAATGTCTCCGGATGAACAGAAGCGGACCGTTGGAGATTTACTAGAAAGAGTAGGTCTGAATCATGAGGATATGAGAAAGTACCCTCATCAATTTAGCGGAGGACAGCTGCAAAGGATTAATATTGCAAGAGCGATTTCCTTAAAACCGAAGCTAATTGTATTAGATGAAGCGGTAAGTAGTCTAGATATGGTTAACCAAACAAATATTTTAAACTTATTGAGTGAATTGAAGTCAGCTTTTGGTCTCTCATACCTTTTTATTACCCATGATATAAAAGCTGCTTATTCTATCTCCGATGCTTTGGCTGTGATGGAGAAAGGTGAAATAGTTGAGGAGTGCAAAAGTAAAGACAAGCTGTTCACATCGCGTCATCCTGCTGTGCAAACTTTGCTCTCGTCTATTCTTTCCGAGCATCCCCGTTACCGTTCTCTTTCTGGAGGGAGACATTATGCCCAACCTCTGGCATGAGAGAGAAAGGAGGGAAACTATTGAATCATCGATCCTATCTTATGTTGGCTATTCCCCTGATCATTTCAACCATAACTACTCCTTTATTAGGGGCTGTTGATACAGCAGTTGTCGGGCAGTTGCCTGACCCTGCTTATATTGGGGCGGTGGCTGTAGGAACCATTATTTTTAATACGATGTACTGGTTGTTTGGTTTTTTACGAGTTAGTACATCGGGCTTTGCTGCGCAAGCGTATGGAGCAAATGATGATATGCAAGGGGTTTTAGCTCTAACAAGGCCATTTGTAGTGGCAATTGTAGTAGGGGTTGCCTTTATTCTTCTACAGTGGCCTATCGAACATTTATTTTTAACCTTAATAAGCCCAGAGTCTAACGTCCGGGCGTTGGCATCAGATTATTTTAGTATTCGTATATGGGGTGTCCCGTTCGCTTTAATGAATTACGTTATCCTCGGATGGTTAATGGGGATGTCTAGGATTAAAACCTCTTTAATGATACAAGTATCTATGAATCTCATGAACATCGCTCTATCTCTATTATTTGTTAACGTATTCTCTTGGGCAGTAGCTGGTGTAGCTGTAGCAACCTTACTATCGGAAATAATGGCTTTTATTATAGGACTTATTGTCATATGGAAGGCTGTTCCTTTTACATTTAAGCGCCTTCCTTTAAAAGCGATTGTTGATCCCGCTTCGTTCAAAAAAATGATGAGTGTGAACCGGGATTTGTTCATCAGAACCCTTTGTTTATTAACGATGTTTAATATATTTACGGCGAAAGGGGCTTCCTTTGGAACAGAGGTTTTGGCAGCAAATGCTGTTCTCATCCAAATTCACTATCTCATGGCTTACTTCTTTGACGGATTTGCGAATGCTTCTAGTATTTTTGTGGGGAAAGCAATTGGAGCAAACGATAAACAATTGTACAAGAAGACACTTTCGCTATCGTGTCAGTGGGCTATCTTTTCGTCCTGCTTTATCGCAGGTATTTACGTCTTGTTTGGTCATAATATAATTATGCTATTTACGAGTATACCAAGTGTTATTGAATTGGCAAATGCCTATGGAATATGGATTACGCTATTTCCTATTTCAGCCAGCTTTGGCATCATTATTTATGGTGTTTTTACAGGGGCAACGGAAGCAGCACCTATTCGAAACTCGATGATTTTGGCGTTGATTGCTTATCTCATGGCGCTATTTATTGCAGTGCCTAGTTTTCAAAATCACGGTTTATGGTTCTCTTTTATTGTATTTAGTATAGGACGTTCTGTGTTTTTGGTAATGTATATTCCAAAATTAAACAGAAAGTTATTTTCGGTTCAAGTGCAGAATACTCAAACATTTTACAGCTAGAAATCCTAACTTCTGAAGAACACGAACAGTATATTGAGGCTCTCATGACATATGAAAAGGTGTTGGCGCAAGGGGAAATAGATACAAGCAAGGGACCGATAGAGGTGGAAAAGCTTCCTAGAGAACTGCAAGGAGAATTTCAACAAGCGAAGGATTTTATAGACTATGTAAACAATAAGCAGCAAGCAAAAAAAGAATAAGTTTATATGTTTCATAAGAAGGTATTACAAGAATAACGAAGATATATGGTAAAACCTATGTAAAAGAACAGCCCTGAAAAAACACAGGGCTGCTTTTGTTTTTCTTAATTACACAATAATTCATTTTTTATGTTAGGAAGGAAGGTTCCCTTTTTATATCAACTACGCTTTTGCATTAAGATCCTTCATAATTTCTGCATGCTTCTCATCTGTTAGCTTGTACATAAATCCAATGATTAGTAAAGATATAGTTAATGCAACTGCTGGATATAGAGTAAGCAGTCCTTTAATACCCAGCAAGGTTCCAGCCGATTGAGCCACGTTTGGCACATAGCCGATTAAAGATAAACCGAGACCGGAAAGAAAACCTGCCAATGATTGTGCCAATTTCCTTGAGAAGTTAAATAAAGAATATGTCGTCGCTTCTTTTCGATCTCCTGATACCCACTCGCCATAGTCAATAATATCCGAAACCAATGCCCATGTAATACCATTTGGAATACTAATTCCAATGAAAGCTATTGCTGAAAGAATTGTGAATGAATAAATATTAGTTGGAATCAAGAAATTCACAAGATCAGCGGCTATACAGATTGCAAACCCCAGCATCGCCGTATGTTTCTTTCCAAATTTTGAAACAAGCTTAGGCATAAGGATAACACCCAAAAATGAAGAACCAATAATGATAAAGCTCATGTTCGCTACAAGTGTTACATTTCCTAAATTATATTGTGCAAAATAGACCAGTAGCGCTGATTTAATGTTATAAGCAGAAATGGAAAAGATCGTCATTAGCACAAGTGTTAACAATGGTTTATTCTTAATAAATGTTTTAATAATTGATTTTACAGATATTTTTTCCTTCGGAGCCTCTTTTACAATCACTCGTTCTTTTGTATTCCGATAACAAATATAGAATCCGAGAATACCAATAATGGCCATCATCCCCATAGCAACTGGATAGCCTACTTGTGGATTTTCAAATTGCACAATGATTGGCATAACGATAACGCTTGTAATCAACAAAGCACCTAAAGAACCGATTTGTCTGAATGTTGCAAGTGAAGTGCGATCGCTTGCATCTTGGGTAATTGCAGCACCCAGTGAACCATAAGGAATGTTTGTAAATGAATAGGCTACTCCCCATATCATATAAATCACATAAGCATATATCAGCTTTCCTGTTGTCGAAGCAGCCGGTGACATGAACAATAACACTGTAATGATCCCTAATATAAAACTGCCAAATAATAAATATGGGCGAAATTTGCCGCGGTTACCAACGTTCTTACGATAATCAATCGACGAACCGACAATTGGATCCATAACAGCATTAAACAGCTTGCTTACTAAGAAAATCATACCGGCTGCTGCAGCTGGGATTCCAGCAACATCTGTCAAAAATTTAAGCAGGTAGAGTTGACCTAAATCAAACAGGAAGCCATTACCAAAGTCTCCAAATCCATAAGACACTTTCTCTTTTATACTGATCTTTTCGTGCTTAGGATTTTGTTCCTGTTGGGAATTATTCGTAGCTAACATTGTGCTCATAATTACCTCCAGATATATTGGAATGATATTTTTGAAATGTGCTGTACTGGTAACTAAAATGAATGAGGTGAGAATAAGTCAAGGAGACTCGCTTAAAAAAACAAAATCAGCTTATAATGTTACACCGCTTTTAAAGATTGAAATCTCTCTAAAATCATTTTTCTCATTGTTAACAAATTCTCCGCTTGCGACTTTGATAATATAGTCGACAAACTCAGTCATTACTTGATCGATTGATCTCCCATCTTCAAGCAATGTTCCAGCATTAAAGTCAATCCAATGTGGTTTTGTTTCGTAAATTTGGGTATTCGTTGAAATTTTCATAGTTGGAATAAATGTCCCGAATGGTGTTCCTCTGCCTGTTGTAAACAGCACCATTTGACAGCCTGCTGATGCAAGTGCCGTAGAAGCGATGAGATCATTGCCAGGTGCGCTTAAAAGATTTAATCCTTTTATTTTTAAAGTTTCCCCATATTTCAAAACGTCCACGACGGTGGAAGTACCAGCCTTCTGTGTACATCCAAGTGACTTGTCTTCTAAAGTTGTAATGCCGCCAGCCTTGTTTCCTGGAGATGGATTTTCATAAACAGGCTGATTATGCTGAAGAAAATAATCCTTAAAGTCATTGATCAAATCTACGACCTTATGAAATACTGCTTCATTAGCCGCTCGTTCCATCAAGATGGTTTCGGCACCGAACATTTCTGGAACTTCGGTTAAGACAGTGGTTCCACCTTGTGAAATTAAGTAATCAGAGAATCTGCCTAAAAGAGGGTTAGCGGTTATTCCAGAGAAGCCGTCAGAACCGCCACATTTCAGGCCAATCTTTAGTTCTGATAGGGGAACATCTTCTCTTTCATCATTTTTAGCGCTTTCATAAATGTCCATGACAAGTTTAAATCCTTCTTCAATTTCGTCTGTAACTGCCTGGGAAATGAGGAACTTGACTCGGTCTTCATTTATGTCACCGAGCGCTCTTTTAAATTCAGGAAGTTCATTGTTTTCACATCCAAGCCCTAAAACGAGAATACCGCCAGCATTTGGATGGTTTACAGCATTGAGCAAAATTTGCTTTGTATTTTCATGGTCGTCACCGAGCTGGGAACAGCCGTAGTTATGTTTTAAAACGAGAACATTATCAAACGGACTTATGTCGCCTACATGTTTTTCAAAGCGTTTCATAATTTTTTCGGCAATTCCATTCACACAGCCTACTGTTGGCACGATCCAAAGTTCATTTCGAATTCCGACATTTCCATTTTCCCTTACATAGCCTTTAAAGGTCCGATTTTCATTTTTATATGAAAGGTCCGTTTGTTTCGGTGTGTACCGATAATCCTGCGTTCCGGATAAATTCGTTTTCGTGTTATGGGTATGAACAAGTTCTCCAGGCGCAATTGTTGTGAGTGCATGGCCGATTGGATACCCGTATTTGATAACATGTTCTTTTTCTTGGATTTCTTTTAAAGCGATTTTATGGCCGCGATAAATATCCTGTTTTAATTGAATGGTCTTTCCGTCGATGCTTAGTTCTTCATCCTTCTTAAGGTCTCTTAAGGCAAGGATAGTGTTATCGTTTTCATTTATTTGCAAGTATTTTTTCATCCGCATGATTACCTCACTTAATTGATGTCCCGTATAATTCTTTAAGGGCTTCTTTTACTCCGAACTGCTTAATATTCAGGAGATTAGTTGTTACAGCGCTCACCAAGCCTGGAATCGAAGTAAGATCCATTGCCCATAGCTGTTTGTTAGCCAACACGGTTTTAACTAGATCTTCTATATGGAATTCATGTTGATCGGCTTTCCCCCAAAGAGCTTGAAAGAATTGTAGGATTTCTGGATTATCTTGTAATGAAATATCCTGATTCCCTCGTTTTCCTCGATAAAAATACAGCAGGCAACTTAAAGAAAAAACGAGCCGTTTCGGCAAAGTAGCCGTTTGGTTCACGTAATCTAGTAACGTTGGTAAATTCCTCGCCGCAAACTTTGAAATGGAATTTAAGGAAATGCTTAATAAATAATGTTTGATATATGGATTCATAAAGCGATTTAACACTTCATTTGAAAAGGCAGCAAGTTCTTCAGGCGATCCATCTAAAGTTGGAACAATTTCATTATCAACCAACTCCTTAATGAATACCCCTAGCTCCTGATGCTTGACCGACTCTTCCACAGTGTCTAGGCCATATAAGTATGAAACAGGTGTCATAGCGGTATGAGCACCGTTTAAAATACGGACTTTTCGCACTCGGTAGGGTGTTAAATCATCAACGATTAACGTGTTCAAACCTGTACCTGCAACTGGCAGTTCATCTTTGATCCAATCAGGTCCTTCAATCACCCAAAGATGATACTGTTCTCCGACTACCATTAATTCATCCTTATAGCCCAGCGCTGCTGTTTTCTCGTCTATTGAATCCAATGGAAAGCCTGGGACGATCCTGTCTACTAAGCTGGAACAAAACGTATTTGCATCATGGATCCAATTGATAAATTCATCACCTAGGTTCCAGTGGTTGGCATATTGAAGCACAACCTCTTTCAGTTTTTCGCCATTATTTTCAATCAGCTCACAAGGAATCACGATGCAGCCATAGCTATCGTCTCCCGAAAAAGCTTGAAAGCGATAGTAAAGAAAAGCAGTCAGCTTTCCTGGAAAACTCCTTGGCGGTCGATCTTCCAACCGATCTTCAGAATCAAAAACAATCCCGGCTTCTGTCGTGTTTGAAATGATGAAACGCATATCCTGTTTTCCCGCCAGTTCTTTATACTGCTCATAGTTTGTAAAAAGGCTAATCCCTCGGCTAATCGACTCAATCACCATATGCTCATCAACGGGTTTCCCATCCTTCATTCCTTGTAAAAAAAGGGTGAACAAACCATCTTGTTGATTCAGTCTTTCAATTTTTTCCGAGCCCCTTGGTTGGACCACGACGACACTTCCATTAAAATCTGTTTTCTCATTTAATACTTGAACCTGCCAGTCAACAAACGCTCTTAAAAAATTTCCTTCTCCAAACTGAAGAATTTTCTCTGGACGTACAGCAGACTGCTTGTAATTGTGTTTATTTAACCTCTGCATCTATAGGTATCTCCCTTCGTTATGCACACGTGAACATTTATTTCAATAATCGTCCCAAAACGGGACAATAATATTACTCCATCTTTTTAACAGAGTCACGAATGATTAACTCTGTATTGGCAAAGATCTTTTCCACCTTTTCTTGTTTCCCCATGATTAATGACAGAATTTTTTTCGCACCCCAAATACTGATTTGTTCTGTAGGGCGTTTTACGGTTGTTAGGCGCGGTGTTGTATACCGAGAAAAACCTATATCATCGAAACCAATAATTGAAATATCATCGGGAACCTTTAGTCCTTTAGCGAAAACTGCGTTCATGGCACCAATGGCCATATCATCATTTGAACAGAAAACAGCTGTTGGAGACTTTTTTAATGACAGCAGTTTGTTCATCGCGAGATAACCGCTTTCCATATCATAGTTTCCACTAACAGAGTATTCGGGCTGAATGGACATCCCGTGTTGGATTAACGCTTGAAGATATCCCTCTTTGCGCATTTGTGTGGACTTAAAGCCTTGTATTCCTTCAATAATGGCGATATCCCGATGCCCGTTTTTAATCACGTATTCTACTGCTTGACGGGATCCTTCTGTATCATCAGATAAAATATTGATAATATGATTTTCCTCGATATAACGGTTAAGTACCACAAGGGGAATTCCCTTTTGCATTGTGTGGTAGATAAACGAATTATCTTGCACACTTTGACTCATTAAAATGATGCCATCAAAGCGTAGGGGATTAATTGTTGAAAAATCCTGATAATCATCTATGCCGCGGACAAATAAATTATAATCCTGGCTGATGACATGATTGACACCTTTGAGCGCATCGACAAAAAAGCTTGGAGATGTTCCGTTGCTTATGCTTGAAAAAAACAAACCAATTGTATGGGACTTCTGCGTCACAAGGCTTTTTGCATTATAATTTGGTGTATAGTTTAGCTGGGAGGCAATTTCAAGGATTTTCTGCTTGGTTGGCTCTTTTATAAGCGGGCTGTTATTGAGGGCCCTTGAAACCGTTGTATGAGATACATTGGCCAGCCTAGCAATGTCTTTAATAGTAACCATTCTATTTCCTTCCTTTTTTCATTACATTCATTTAGAAAAAGTGGCATATATTATCCTATTTTACTACCTCACCAGCATTAATCAACCTTTAGCATCTTTCGTTATGATCTTGTAGAAGAAATAGGGTGGCCTTCTGTAACTCCTTGAAATTGAAAATATTCTTTCGCGTTGTTGTAGGCGATTGCTTGGACGATTCTCCCTAATAATTCCATATCCTTTGGAACCTCACCATTCTCTACCCATTCTCCAATCAGATTGCAGACAATTCTTCTGAAATATTCATGTCTCGTATAAGATAGAAAGCTTCTAGAGTCTGTCAGCATTCCAATGAACCGGCTAAAAAGCCCTACATTGGAGAGTGCTTTCATTTGCTCTAGCATGCCTTCCTTCGTATCATTAAACCACCATGCAGTACCGAATTGGATCTTTCCTGGTGTCTTTCCATCTTGAAAGCTATTGATAATACTTGCAATGACATAATTATCAGTAGGATTTAAAGAATAGATAATCGTTTTTGGAAGCTTGCCAGCCTGTTCTAAAGAATCCAGGATTGAAACGAGTGGTTTGGCAATTTGATCATCATTAATTGAATCATAACCGGTATCAGGTCCTAATCGCTTAAACATGTTTGTATTATTGTTGCGATGGGCATTAATATGGAACTGCATCGCCCAACCGAGATCTGCATATAGCTTGCCTAAGTGAATTAATGTAAAGGTTTTAAATTTCTTTTCCGCTTCTAAGGAGAGCTTGCTGCCAGTTAATCTTTCTGCAAAGATTTCCTGTACTTCGTCAAAGGTCGCTTCTTCATAAACCATTGAATCTAATGCATGATCAGAGACGACACCGCCAACTAAGTGGAAGAACTGAACTCTCACTTCAAGTGCAGCGAGATAGTCCTTATAGTTCTCAATCTTTACTTGCGAAGCTTGCTCAAGCTTCCCAACCCATTCTAGAAATTCATCTCGGTTGATTTCCAAGCCTTTATCCGGTCTAAAACCCGGAACAACACTGACAGGATAGTCTTCATCTTTTTTTAATAATTGATGATATTCTAAGCTATCTGTCGGGTCATCAGTTGTGCAAACCACTTTAACATTTGATTTTACGATGAGGTCACGGGCGCCAAATCCTTCTCCAGTTATAAGGGCATTCGCTTTCTCCCAAATCCCTGGGGCACTTTGTTCGTTTAATGTTTCGTAAATGCCAAAGAATCGCTGCAATTCTAAATGAGTCCAATTATATAAAGGATTTCCTATTGTCATTGGAACCGTCTTTGCCCAGGCAAGAAATTTTTCATAATCACTTGCATTTCCGGTAATATATTCTTCTGGGATTCCATTTGCTCTCATTGCTCTCCATTTATAATGGTCACCATAAAGCCAAGCTTCTGTAATATTTTTAAATTTTTTATTTTCATAAATTTCTTTAGGGCTTAAATGACAATGATAGTCAATAATCGGCATTTCCTTCGCATAATCATGGAACAGAGAGATAGCGGTTTCATTTTTAAGTAAAAAATTTTCATTCATAAATTTTTCCATTATTTCACCATCCTACAGTTTTTGTTAACGTTAACATTTTAAATTAAAAAAATAATAGGGCGAAAGTCACTTAGAAATGTTAACGTTAACATTTCTCCTTCATTCTACTTTTTATTTCTTTTTAATGCAATAGGGATTTGTATTTTTTTCTAATAAACTCCATTTTTCAAAAAGAACAAGTGTATATACAGGACTAAAAATGTGGTCGTTCGTTCTAAAAAACTCGTGGATTGGCGAGCTGTTAGGAAAAAGCAAAAGCGTAGCTACCTTACAACGTATTCCTAAAATTTTCGAATACGTTAAATTGGCTTCCGGATGAAAATTTATATTTTCTTTCTTGCAGCGCAACAAAAATCTACTCCTGCTCAAAAAGCTATATCATTCTGCCCGGGAGGTAGAATGATATAGCTTTTTAATCGGTTGTTCTTACCGAATTTAGGAAGAAGGAAGTATTCACCATTTGGTCAATTTCTTTTGAACTATTTGTGAATATATTCACAAGACTGATACTTCTTACAAACTTTCAAATATACTAAGAGTGTAATCATTACTTAATCCAATTTGAAAGGGAGCGATCTTGTATGTTTGGAAAGTTTGTTAGGGAAAATCGAATTGCAGCAGCTCTTTTAACAGTTCTTCGTTTATATTTAGGATACTCTTGGTTTACAGCAGGACTAGGAAAATTACAAAGCGGTCAATTTGATGCAGCTGGCTTCTTAGCTGGAGCTGTTGCAAAACCAGTTGCTGGTCCAGATGGCGTTGTCTATGGATGGTATGTATCTTTCCTAAAAAACCTGGCTCTTCCGAATGCGGACTTATTTAACATTGTAATTCCATTAGGTGAAACTCTTGTAGGTCTTGGATTGTTGCTCGGCTGCTTAACAACAGCGGCGGCGTTCTTTGGTCTTGTAATGAATTTTAGCTTCTTGCTTGCGGGAACTGTTTCTCATAATCCAACTGACATTCTATTAGGCGGAATTATTTTAGCAGCTGGGTTTAACGCCGGTGTATTTGGTTTAGACCGATGGGTAATTCCATTTATTCGTAAAACTATTTTGAAACAAAATACTAGCATTAAAAAGACTGAAAACATTAAAGTAAAACCTGCGCTATAGATTTTTCAACACAGTACAAAAGCATGTGGATTGCTTTAAACATACTAAAATTAGAAGGGGATACTATGTTCAATATAAAGGCATAGATCCTCTTATTTTTTACATAGCATACTCCATAATCAAATATTAAAAAGATGGTATATAATATATATGTTGAAGAAGGAATAACCACTTTATGTTGGAATTATCCATTAAAATAAGAAGCTAATTAAAAATATACCCCTCACTAATGAGGGGTATATCCTATTGATCTCGTGCAAGTTCTTTTCTATTGGGAGCAAGTGGTGGCTGTTCTAACCACTTGTTTTTCACCATAATATCGAACCAGTTTTTGGTAGTTCCTAATGTTTTTAGAATTGCTTTTTCATAAGCTACAGCTAGGTCTTTTCGCATGGCTCCTGCTAGACCTGTCCCATAATATACTTGTGCAGTTTGAGTCAAGAAGCCCATATGATACAACATTAATTTATCTGAAAAAGGAGAGTCTTTTGACGTTGTAACCTCTGATTCCCACGACATTGGAACTGGCAAATTATCATTGTGCATAATTTTTGAAAGGGCTTGTAGGTTGTCATCTGCGGCTTGTTCTAATTCCTCAAAAAACTTTCTTACTTCTTTCGATTCTGTGACTTGACTGAATCCAATTGAAAGAGTTTTTGCCATAATGCTCTTTTTAATGTTAAGAGAAATACTGATTAGTTCTGAAGCAGATAAAAGTCTCTCTTTTCCGAAGAATCCATCAGTAAAATCTTTGGTAGAAATAAATTCAGGGCCTTCGTTAGGATAGAAATAGGGGTCTCGTTGGAATTTTCCTTTCTTAAGCAATAACTCAATGGTTAAATCGTACATACTTTTTGCATCATTATCACATGAATTGTAAAATTCCCGTAGGTCTTTTCTGACAGAAACACTTAAAGCAGTTGTATGACCCAACAAACCATGTATAGTCATAATATGTAAATAATTTAAGCAGAATGTGTCAGAAAACAATCTCTCTGCACCTTTATTAAGGTCGGACTCAGTAAATCCAATAGGAACTGGAAATCCCTCTTTCTCAATGAAGGAAACAAGCTGCTTCTTTTGCTTTTCCCATGTCTCAATGGCAATTTCAAAAACTTTTTTTATTGATTCGTCTTCCAAGATAGAAATCATATACCTATTTACTATCTCGGTCATAGTTCCGTTTACATACTCCCCCCATAGTGTTCCTATTTCGGAAGATGTAAGTTTTAAATTATCATTTTCCATTTGTTCTCACCTCTTCCGTATTTTTTACTAATACAGAAATAGGTATGCATTTCTTTGGACTTCAACCTTTTAGATGATTAGTTGAGTAGTTTCTTGTTGAACGGGGGCGTTAGTGGAAGAACAATTAAGTGATTTTAGGACTGATGACATATCTTAGTTATTCCATTAAAGGGCGCTTTAATGGAATAAAAGAAGAGCACATATTATACATGACTAATATGTGCTCTTCTTTATTTTTAAGGGTTTTTATAATTTAGGTCTTGATAAATTGCTCCACATGCTTTTGTACTGTGTTGCTGTCAAATAGTAAAAGATACTATGGCATTAGTTTAGAAAATCCCGCTTCTGCAGTAAACACGGCCAGCAGGTTGTGGAGCGTTTCTGTATAGATATGCGGTTCGTCGAAAATCATCGGCTTGCTGTTCGCTTCGAATATATAATAGTGACCCGATTCATCCACGCCAATATCTAATGAAAATTCCCGAACGCGGCCAAAGCGGCTGCATAGGCTTTGGCCGCATTGCTCAGCAAGCATCTCGATAATATCATAGCGGACTGGGCGATGCAGCTTCTCTTGTACTATAATCTCCCCGCCATGCGGGACATGCGTGACAATATGCCCCTTTTTTGCAAGGCGCACACCGATGCCGCTAATGTGAAATGTTCTGCTTGCAGCATGTACAGCAACACGCAAATCGTATTTTCTTCCGTTTTGCATATCCGGTGCAATGGCGCGTTGTGCGATATACGGTTTTTGCTGCTTTGAGAGGAAGTCCCAGATATAAGAAACAGATTGTATGTACTCTCCCTGCAAGTCTTTTTGAAGCACTAGATTATCGTCAGTAAATCGTAAAGAAAAAATATGCTTTCCTTTTGCGGCTTCAGATTGTTTTACATATATCTCTTTGTGGCTGTGGAGCATATGCCATAAGTCTTCTTCCGTTTGCAGCAGTTTTGTTTCGAGCAAATACGGCCGTAATGCTTCATTTGCAGAAAATGCTTGATAACTCTCCCACTTGGGGAAGAAGCAAGGATTAAATAACGGGATATCACGATTTGTGAGCTGCTCAATGGCCTGTTTCGTTTCTGGTCGTTGTTCGTGCTTTCGATAGGGCACGCGATTATATACAACATCAGGATACGGAAAACGGCATTTATACCATCGTTTCTCCGAGAGCCATACATAGCCTTCAATATGTTCCTCCTGTAATCCATACGGCGAAAAGACAAAACTAATGCCGCCTTGCCTTTGAAGGGCTGCTTGGATGGCGGCAAACCGTGTGAAATCACCGTAAAGCTTTCCTTTTGGTGTACCGCTTGTCAAAATACCAACGAGCGGTCCAAGCCGCTCGTCTTGCTGCTGGATGGAAAAGGAGAAGGAATGCTCTGTTCCAGCTTTAAGCTGGGATTGGCCAAACATTCGCCCTGTTTCATAATGATGCCAGCACTCTGTTTTCGAGTCATAGAAAATTTGGTTCATTGAAACAGCTCCTCAGGGGAGAATAATGATTTTTCAGTTAAATGCAGTGCGTACTCCAAAAAGAGCTCCTTCGTTAATCGGTCGCTTTTCTTTAGCTTCGGATGATGAAAAATAGAGCGGCCTGGCTTGGAGTTTGCCTCAAACAGCCACACTTTGCCCGTTTTATCTAAGCCGAGATCAAAGCCAATTTCCCCGATGCATCCGTCTAGATGTGTGTCGATGCTCTCGCTGAGCAGAAGGACAGCTGTTGTTAGCTTTTGCAGCACACTTTCTCTTTCAACAGGATCAGGAAAGATTTCGTCCAAGCTTTTTACATCACCGCCATTATTCATATGTGTGGTCATACTGCCCTGACCGGCGATTTTGGCAGCAATTGCGCTCATTCGCCAATAGCCGTGTCTATCCTTATTTGTATGAATGCGAAAATCGACAGGCTGCCCATTTATACGCAGCAACGAAATGCCCTGCTGTACGATAAACGTTTCTAAATTATAACGGCTTAAGAGGTGATTGATAAGGTATTCAAGAGAATGGTATTTACGCAGCTTATTCCCATCGGCATCACGATAGCGACAGTAATATTCATTTTCCTCAAAGTCATACCGAACCTGATAAATGCTGCTTCCTAAGCTGCCATTAATCGGCTTAATATACACATGCCCGTACTTGGATAAAAGAAATTCAATTTGCTCAAAGCTTGTAAAACGATGTGTTTCCGGTAGGTAGGAAACTGCCGCTTCATCTTTCTGTAAGCAGCGGTAAATATCCCATTTATTAAAAAATCCAGGATTGAACCAAGGAATTAAGTATTCATGCTGGAGCCGTTCTTTTACCCGGGCAATGGCTCGGTGGTTTTCCGTTTTCCGATTTGGGAGCCGGTCGTATATAACGTGCGGAAATGGAACCTCATGTTGTACCCAGCGTTGTTCATTATAAAAGTAAGCGGTAATGGTTCCTTCCTTCCAGTTAATTTGATGTGATCCAAATGCAAATAAGTATGCCTTCGTATCGTCTTTAGCTGTGAGCAGGTTGGCAAAAAACAGTGAGCGTTCCCCAATTGGCCGCAAAGAAGATTCTGTAAAGCCGGCCGTGAAAATTCCAATTAGCGGACCTATTACAATGGTTTCTTCGTAGACAAATACATGAATTGGTGTAAGAAATGGCAGCTTTAAATCTGCGATAATCTCCTGCCCTATGGAAATGGTATTGTCTGATAAAGAATCTGCTCGTACGTCACATTCAATAATTTTTGTGCCAAATGAAATGTATTTCAGGGATTGGATATTATCGAATGTGTAGGGGAGGTATACCGTATTTGGCTCACGACCGCTTTTCTGCAGCATGTAAGAACGCAGTTTCATTGGGAATCCGCTCCTTTTTGCGCCTCGAGTGTTAAGTATTTGCAGTAGGCAAGCGGTGCGTGATATAAGTGATCAACGTTTTCTGGTTTGCACTCCAGCATTACTCTTCGCCCAGGCTTTGAGTTAACATCGAGAAGCCAAACAGCCTGATTTTGGTCGACAGAAATATCAAGACCGATTTCAAACAGCGGCGGCAGTGTTTGTTCTAAAGCTATAGGTACAGCCTTGAGGAGAGTTGTAATATTGTCCTCCAGCAGCAGCCGCTCCTGCTTCGGATACGATTGTTTCCATTCCTCATATGTGATGCTCTGGCTTCCTGCATGCAAATTGGAAACAACAGCCCGTTCATTGCCGCAGCGCACCCCCCGTCCAACCTCTCCCCAAACACCCTTTTCATTTTTTTGCAGTAAAACACGGATATCAAATGGACGTCCGTACGCATCTTGCACGGATAAAAATGGCTGCAGCAGGTAAGTTTGCGATTGCAGGAGAGAGGCGAGCCAAGCTAAAAAATCTTCTTTGGAAAGAAAGCTTTCTGTTATTGTCTGTTTAGCCTGTTGTAAGGTCGCTTGAATAGAACGGCGCCCATAGGATAGAAAGCAAAATCCGTTTCCTTGAGAGCCATTCACTGGCTTTAAAGCAGCTTGTTTATGCCTCCATATATATTTCCAAACGTTCTCTATCGTCGCTTCTACGGTATAGGGAACATAAGGAGCCGTGGCTGGATGATGTGAGAGAATGGAATAGGTTTGTAGCTTATCGGGCAGGCCATGACCTAAAAATTGGGTTTGTGGCCGCTTTTTCAGCCATTCTACAATGGGCTTTCCTTGCCTTGAGCTTTCGGTGCGATTATAAAAGCAGCGATCATAGATAAAAGGAGGAATGGGGAAAGTATGTTGAACCCACTGCTCTTGCACGGAATCAAACAATAAACCATGAACTTGCTCTGTGGCGGGGATGATTTGAAAAGGCGTAAACCGAACAACCTGCATGCCATGCAGAAAAGCCCGTTTCGCGATTTCTGTAAAATATTCTGTTTCTTGATCAGATCGAAGAGATAATAAGCCGAGCGTCATTATGATTCCTCCTTATATGGCTGCTGAGCAATTAAGCAGCAATATTGCAAGACGGACCGGACGGATGGACGAATAGGCGTTGGTATCGCGGTTGGAAGCATATTTTTGGATGGCTTTGAATTCACTTCAATAAGCCAAGGATTTCCGTCTTTGTCCAATCCTAGATCAATCCCGAGTTCTCCGTATAAACCGTCATAGCTTTGTCCAAGGCACCGGGCGGTTTCTAGTGCCAGCTCGGATAGCAGCTTTTTTAAATGTCGAACTTGTTTCTGGGAGAAGGCAAACTGCAGTACCTCATCGAATTTGTAAATTTCTCCACCCATTGCGATATTAGAGACAAATTCATTTGGGGAAGAAACGCGTGCAACAGCAGAGGTAAGCTTCCACTGGTTTTGTTCCGTTTTGTGGCAAAGAATACGAAAATCAACAGGACGTTCTTCATACGTATACAATGTTACACCTTGCTGAACGATGTAAGGCCGGTGCCCAATATAAGGCTTAAGCGCTGCAAATAAGCTATCGACCGATGTATATGAGGTATGAATGTCCCCTGAAAAGGTCGTATAGTTTAATGTATATTCATGTTCAGTACGAGTTACTTTAAAAATTTTTCGCCCTTGGCTTCCATAAGCTGGTTTGATAAACACGCAGTCATAAAGAGCGAGCGCTTTCTCTAATACTTGTTTGTTATCAAATAAGAAGGTGCAGGGAATATATGGCTGTAAATAAGCAAATTGCTCGAGTGCCTCATATACCTCCCATTTGTTCAAAAAGCGGTCGTTAAAGTGGGGAATATGGTAGGTTTTTAAGGTTTGGAGCCAGCTGGAGAATACAGTGCTTTGCTCTGTTTTTCGAGAGTGAATGCGATTATGAACAACATTTGGAAATGGCATCTGTTCCTTTTTCCAGTGGCCATCCTCATAGCGGTATCCCCACACTTCCTCACCCTTCCAAAGAGACAAAGAGGTAATATAGCAAAAGCAAGCGCTTTGTTCGCTTAAAAGGGCAAACTCTTCGCAAAAGGAGGAAAGAGAACCAAAGGAAACAGGATAGCTTTGCTCCTTGATTTCTGTAATAATCGCAATAACAGGTCCAAGATGCAGTGCCTTTTGAGATGGGAGATAGCTGCAGTGGAGCTCATATTCCCCAGGGATTTTCAGGATCGCAAGAAGCTCTTTGCTGCAGAGAATAGCATTTTCTTTTTCACCTATTGAAGTAATATTCACAGTTACACTTGTTAGACCAAAAAAAAGTGTAATTGTATCATTCTGTTCAATCATCCATAGCTTGGCGAGTCGTTTCGATAGGGCAATTGTCTGATTATTTTCAATCAAGCTGCCTTCGGTTATTCTTACTGTTGTTGTAGAAAACATAGAAGTCCCTCATTTGCTTGCATTTTGTCCAAGCTCTATAATGAAATATAGATAATAATGTAGTTTATGAGTAAATGATACAACAGGTGAAATGGAAGGTTGGACTATCTTGAATTTGTGGTTAAATATAATTGAAATGGTAAGTCTTGGTGCGATTATTGGGGATATACGAATCACGTGCCTATTCAAATGCTGTTTCGAAACCATTCTCCGTAGTCGGAAATTTTAAGAATACCATATAAGTGCAAGGGTTTCTTTATTTCTTCATGTCATAATGAAAAAGATTTCCACATAGGATACATAGTCTGATATAGTTAAGAGCGTGCCGGAAATGGCTAAAGGAGGAAAAAGCATGGCAACTAATATGTATGATGCAGCTTATGCGCTGCAAAAAGCAATTACGGAGAACCCGGATTTTCAAGCTTTAAAGGCAAGCTACGCAACTGTACAAGCAGACCCGCATGCAAAGGTACTGTTTGAGCAATTCCGCAATGTACAGCTTGAATTGCAGCAAAAAATGATGCAGGGCCAACAGATTACGGAAGAGGATAATGCGAAGGCGCAGCAAATTGT
Source organism: Ectobacillus funiculus (assembly GCF_004138295.1). Taxonomy (GTDB): domain Bacteria; phylum Bacillota; class Bacilli; order Bacillales; family Bacillaceae_G; genus Ectobacillus; species Ectobacillus funiculus. The sequence continues at coordinate 524,732 of NZ_SCFM01000004.1, forward strand.
CATGCAGGTGCAGCAAAACCAAAAGATTGCACAGCTTATGCAGGCGGAGCAGCGTGTTAATGTTTTCATTGGAGACTTAAATAAAATTGTCCTAAAACCACTTGAGGATTTATACGGTTCGTTAGCGTAAATGCACAAAGACAGCGCCTGCATATAAAAAGCAGGCGTTGTTTTTTGCTACTGTAATAAGATGTAAATTTCCAGTCCGCGAGTTTTCCTTATTTCGAAACAAACGGATGACCTTGAAAATAAAATCGCCACGGATAATGAACGGCTTCCTCTGCATAATCGATCCCAATCCGCGGGCCGGCTGTGATTTCATAACGCTGTGATAGATGCGTCTCGTCGGAGACAATTTCCATAAACAACTCGTCGCTTTGCATAGACAATCCCTTTTGCTCCATTGTAATAGCAAGCGCCCGGCAGAGCTTCCCCGGACCGCTCGTTAGATTTTTATATTGCTGCTTCGTAATATCAGTTTTTCCAAAACGTGCCGATGCCATGTCCTCTATTCCTTCATCGGGTTCGAGAGCGCGGATGAGTACGCCTTGTGGAGTACCCTCTGGCGCTGTAATAATATTGAAGCAATGGTACATCCCGTAGATTAAATAGATGTACGCGTGTCCAGGCGGACCGAACATAATCTCCGTCCGCTCGGTTCTGCGGCCTCCGTAGCTGTGGGCAGCTTTATCATCAGGGCCCTTATATGCCTCTGTCTCGACAATTAAGCCGCTTCTTCGTTTTCCATCTACCACATGGACAAGCCGATGTCCAAGAAGACGTTTGGCTACATCAAGTGTATCACCTTCATACCAGTTTATAGGCCATTTCATAGTAGGTTCTCCTTTTCAGAAAGTAGAATGTTGCAGTTGCTTTAAGGAATCAGGCGTTAGCTATTTTGCGTGTTGGAAGAATTCTCTGCTTGCACCTTAAGAAAGTATAAGTTTCTAACTGGAAGACCATTCGACGTAGCGAGAAATTTTAGGAATACAGCTAGAAAGTCTTGCTATCTGTTACAGTTTACCCACTTAGATTGGTTGTTACTGCCGTTCGTTCTAATTGTCATCCATGCCTCATACGTTAATTGTAGAGTGCCACAGCTAAGAAAGGGAGGTTCCTCAGCATGATTTATCGTTTATTAGCTATTAATATAGATGGAACATTGCTTCGTCCAAATGGAAGACTGCAAAAGGGAACGAAGGAAGCAATTGATTTTGTAAGGGAGAAGGGTGTATACGTTACGTTATTTACGAACCGCAACTTTCAATCTGCACAAAAGATTGCCAGGGCGTTAAAGCTAGGCTCCATCCTTATAACGCATAGCGGTGCTTTTATTTCTTCTTCATTAGATGAACCACTTATCCAAAAGCGTATTTCTGAGGAAAAAACATTCAATCTTGTGCAGGTGCTGGAGCATTTTGATTGCAATATCCGCATTTGCCATGAACGATTTTCCCTTGGCAATCGCCGCAGCCTTGCTTCCAATTTAATTGCGAAAACAGTGCTTTCGAGTGCCGATCCTGTGTTTTATCCCGTCCAGTTTGTAGAATCACTTGGTGACACGCTTCGTGATCAGCCAGTAGCCGCACCGAAAATTGATGTGTTTTTCTCAAGCAGACAGGATAAAGAGCAAGCCCTTGCTACTTTAGCTGAGGCGTTTGAAGATATCCATATCATTGAGTATGAAGGAGAGCAAATCGAAATTCTTCCAGCGAATGTTTCCAAGCTGCGAGGCTTACAGCAGCTTGGCAGCCATCTTGGGATTGAACCGAGGGAAATGGTTGCAATTGGAGACAGTATGGATGACTTGGAAGTCATTGAAAACGTCGGTCTTGGCGTAGCGATGGGCAATGCCCCTGTTGCACTCAAAAAGGCTGCGGATTGGGTTACACGCTCTAACAACGAGCATGGCGTCACATATATGATTAAAGAGCACTTCCGTAAGCAATTTCCGCTTAATTTTCTTAAGGCTCATATTAAAATTAAAAAATGGTAAATATACCTCCTCAGACAAATGTCTGGGGAGTTTTTGTTGGCTGAATCCGCTTTTCTTATACTTTAAGAAAGTATAAATTTCTAGTAGGAAGACAGTTCGACGTAGTTAGAAGTTTTAGGAACAAAGTATAAGTGCAACTACGCCTCTGTCTTCGCCCAAGGGCATGGCTCGCCAATCGGCGAGTTTTCTTTATCAAAAATGAGAAGTTTGCACATATTGACCTCTCCCAGCCGTTCAAGTAAACTAAAGGGAGTTTTATCTTACATGAATGGGCAGGAAAGAACTTGGCTTGTATATGTCCTGTTCATCTAATTAGGCCATCCAAGGATGGGCGTTTTAATTTATGTGAAAAGGTGATAAACGTTGCGAATTGCAATTCAAAGCTTACAAGATGATAGATTTTTACGTCCGCTTCGGTTAATCAGCGGATTGTTTTATGAAGAGAGTGAAGTGTGTTTTGCGGAGAAAGGCGATCTTGTGGTCGATATCTCGATTACAGGAGAGGATATTGTTACAGCATCGGCAGCTTTAACTGAGATGTCGACAGGGAATGTATACAGAGAAACGTTCGCTAAGGATGTTTCCGCTTTTGAGAATGAAAAGGAACGCTTCAAGCAAGTGAAGCATACCGTTTCCTATGTGTACCTATCCGTTCTGCAGCAATTGACAGGAATTGAACAAAAATGGGGAGTTTTAACCGGTGTTCGTCCAACAAAGCTGCTTCATAAAAAGCTTCAAAGCGGCATGACGAAGGAAGAAGCACATAAGGAGCTGCGCGAGGATTACTTGATTCATGATGAGAAAATCGACTTAATGCAGCGCATTGTTGACCGCCAGCTTGCTGCTGTACCTGATCTGTATAAGTTAAAGGATGAGGTGAGTATTTATATCGGGATTCCGTTTTGTCCGACGAAATGTGCCTATTGTACATTCCCGGCATATGCCATTAACGGAAGACAAGGTTCTGTTGATTCCTTCCTCGGCGGGCTGCATTATGAAATTCGGGAAATCGGGAAATTTTTAAAGGAAAAAGGTATCACTATTACAACTGTCTACTACGGCGGGGGGACGCCAACAAGTATTACAGCAGAAGAGATGGATATGCTGTATGAGGAAATGTATGAGTCGTTTCCAGGGGTAGCAAGCATTCGGGAAGTAACCGTTGAGGCCGGACGACCGGATACCATTACTCCAGAAAAGCTAGAAGTGTTGAAAAAGTGGAATATTGACCGAATTAGTATTAACCCGCAGTCATACCATGAGGAAACATTAAAAGCAATCGGTCGCCATCATACAGTAGAGGAAACGATTGAGAAATATCATCTCGCGCGCTCTATGGGGATGAATAACATTAATATGGATTTAATTATCGGACTGCCAGGAGAAGGGCTGGACATTTTCGAGCATACACTGGAAGAAACAGAGAAATTAATGCCTGAATCCTTGACGGTCCATACCCTTTCCTTTAAGCGCGCATCAGAAATGACGCAAAATAAACGAAAGTACAAGGTTGCAGGGCGTGAGGAAATTACGGAAATGATGCACATGGCTGAGGATTGGACGCTGTGTCATGGCTATGTTCCATATTATCTATACCGTCAGAAAAATATTCTTGGAAACCTTGAAAATGTCGGGTATGCAATTCCTGAGCAGGAGAGCATTTATAATATTGTGATTATGGAGGAAGTGCAGTCTATTATCGGACTGGGCTGCGGAGCTTCCAGTAAATTCGTGAACCCGCAAACAGGGGCGATTACGCATTTCGCTAATCCGAAGGACCCGAAATCGTATAATGATGGTTATGTTAAATATACAGAGGATAAGCTAAGAATATTAGAAGAACTATTCACGGAGCGCAGCATAATTAAATAATAACTTGTCAAAAAGAATCTTGGGGTATATCTCAGGATTCTTTTCTTATCCCATTGGAAGATTAAAATATCAAACTCGTTTCCGGGTCAAGGTTCATTCGGCTGCTGCTTTAGTCATAGGAAGACGGGCAATTCCTGAACATCGTGAAACGGTCCCCTAGTGTGTAATCCTGTGGGCACACGTCTTCGAAAGGAGATAAAAAACTTCTAGTTTTGTGCGTAACGATAGCTTTTGGTAAGTTTTTGAGCCAGAGAGCGGATGGTTGTTTTTTCCTTACAAAAGCAGGATTTCCTTTTCACCAACTCAAATTGTTTATAGATAAGGAAAATCAGAGAAGGAGAGATGACTCAATGAATGTCTCAAGCCAAACAGAGTCTGTAATTGTCAAGTATGAAGGACGCATGGCAACCGTGATGCTGAATCGACCGCAAGTATTAAATGCTCTCGACGAGAGTATGTTGCGGGAATTGGTTGATAAGCTGAAGGAAGTAGCGGACAGTAAAGTTGATGTTGTGGTTTTATGCGGGAACGGGCGAGGCTTTTCTGCGGGCGGAGATATTAAGTCAATGCTCTCCGATAGGGATGAAAGTAAATTTTCACCTATTATGGATATGATATCGGAGCTTATCATCACATTGTATACAATGCCCAAGCTTGTCATGAGTGCCATTCACGGGCCAACGGCAGGTCTTGGCTTAAGTCTTGCGCTAGCTGGTGATTATGTGATAGCGGATGCATCCTCCATTATAGCGATGAATTTTATTAACGTCGCTCTTATTCCAGACGGAGGCGGTCATTTCTTCCTGCAAAATCGAGTCGGCGAAAGCCTTGCGAAGCAAATTATTTGGGAAGGTCAAAGGATGAATGCTCATGAAGCATTAGGGCTTGGCATTATTGATGAGGCTGTGGAATCAGATTTTCAGCAAGCAGTGAAGCAAAAGGCGGGAGAATGGCTGCAGAAGCCGGTTCGTGCTATGATTGAAACAAAGAATATTCTTTGTGAGCGCAACAAGCCTGCATTGCTTCAAGCTTTGCAGCTTGAAAAGGAAGGCCAAAGCAAAATGCGTGCAACCAAGGATCACCAGGAGGGCATAGCAGCATTTCTGCAAAAGCGCTCGCCTGTATATGGGGGAGAGTAAGTAAAAGCTGCTAATCATTCAATAGGAATCTCATTTTTCCTAAATTTGTACAGCTGCTCTTTTTTCTGGTAGAATCTCTTTTACGTTTCTGTTGTGGGAGGCGGTCATTATGATACAAAGTTTTCGACTTTCCTCATTTCCAGTGCTAAGAACGGGCAGACTGCTGCTTCGGGATATCTCACCTGCGGATGAATATGCATTGTTTCGTTGCTTGTCTGACGAAGAGGTGATGCGCTTTTGGGGAATGCCTGCACTGCAATCGTTAGAGCAAGCTGCTGCTATGTGTGAAAACTTTCGGCGGGGGTTTGCGGAAGGCCGCCATATCCGCTGGGGAATTATTCGGAGGAAAGATGGTGTCTTTCTAGGAACATGTGGCTTTCATTCTTGGGATCTACACAATCACAGCTGTGAGATTGGATACGAGATTGATAGAGGGCATTGGGGAAATGGCTATGCAACAGAAGCAATTCGTGCGATTGTTTCCTTCGCGTTCTCTTACTTAGATGTTTATCGCATCGGTGCACTCGTACATCCTGATAACAGGGCTTCTGAACGTGTGCTTCTGAATGCTGGCTTCCAAAAAGAAGGGATACTAAGCGGCTATATGTACAGCGAAGAGGAGTTTTATAATCTGAATATGTTTCACTGTAAGAAAGTGTAAATTTCTTGCTGGAAGACAATTCGACGTAGTCGGGAGTTTTAGGAATACAGTATAGGGGCAACTACGCCTCTGTCTTCGCCCAAGGGCAGGGCTCGCCAATCATTGGCGAGTTTTCTTTATTATAAATCTATGCATGAAATAAAATGAGTTTGCCGCTTGAGGATGTGCAGCGGTACGTCTGGGTAATATCGTTTTGCTGCAGGATTTCTTCGCCTCGCTGCTTTGCTTCCGCTTCTGTCATCGCCTCAAAGGATTCCTCCAACAGCTTTGCACCGTCTTTGGCAAATGCAGTTAAGACATACACTTTCATTTTGTCATCTCCTTCCCTTTGAGATATTTAATTTATATTCCTATTTTTTTATAAAATGGCTCGTTTCCATAAGAAAAATCGTAGAGTGATAATCAAACTATGTATGATGAACGTATCTGTTTTATTCTTTGACCTCCTCAATACGATCTAATCACGTCTAAGAAACATGATACAATGACTACAAGTATATGATAGAAGGAAGGATGGGTATATTCTATGAAGCTTACGTTCATTCACGCGGCAGACTTGCATTTGGATAGCCCATTTAAAGGGATGGAAACAGCAATGCCGTCGTTTATCTTTGAAGCGATGAAGGAAAGTACATTTCAATCATTTCAGCGTATTGTAGATACAGCGATTCAGGAGCAGGTTGATTTCGTTGTCATTCCCGGTGATGTATATGACAGGGAGGTAAGAAGTCTTCGCGCGCAGCTGTTTTTACGGGAGCAAATGCGTCGTCTGCATGATTATGACATTCAAGTTTATATAAGTCATGGAAATCATGATCATCTTGGAGGAAACGGAGCGGGTATAGAGCTTCCAAACAACGTTCATGTGTTTCAGCAGCCATTTGTGACGAAGCAGCCTTTTCATAAGCAAGGGCAACTGCTTGCATATGTGTACGGCTTTAGCTATGGGCAAAGGGCAGTAACGAAACGGATGGCAGCTCAATATGAAAAAGAAGAAGAGGCTCCATTTCATATCGGTTTGCTGCATGGCAGCCTTGAAGGAAATCATGAGCATAGCAGTTATGCACCATTTTTGTTATCGGAGCTTATGGAAAAGCAATTCGATTATTGGGCGCTCGGCCATATTCATAAACGGGTTGTGCTAAACGAGCAGCCGCCCATTATTTATCCGGGAAATATACAAGGAAGACATCGGAAGGAAATGGGGGAGAAGGGCTGTTATCTTGTAACACTGATGGAGGGGCGTGCCTCCTATACATTCATTCCAACTGCCAGCATTATTTGGAAGGAAGCAGAGATTTCCATTGAGGGAATGCAAAGGATAGATGAATTATTGAAGCGCTGTGAAGAGGTAATGAATGACCTGCGCCGTGAGACAGAAGGAGTATTGCTCGTTTTGACGATCAGCGGAAGCGGGCCGCTTGCATTATATTTACAAGACAGTCAGCATGTCGATGAACTTGTGGCGATTTTGGCTCAGGGAGAGGAACGGAACGATTTTGTTTATCCTATCTCATGTTTGAACCGGACGTATTCAGAAGAAGCATTAAAGGAGAGCCCGTTTCTATTGGATTTGCTTCAAGAGGCCGACTCCTTTTCAGAGATAGATATAGTGCTGCGGCCGTTTTGGAGCACTTCGGCTGTTAGGAAGGTGATAGAGCCCTTCTCAGAGGAGGAAAAGCAGGACATATTAGAAGAAGCAAAGCGCTTGCTTATAGGAGAGATGATGAAGGGAGGGAGAGCATATTGAAAATTGAGATGTTGCATATTTACGGCTATGGAAGGCTGGAAAATCGAGAATATACGCTATCGCAATTATCTGTATTGTATGGAGAAAACGAGGCCGGTAAGTCGACAATTCGTTCATTCATTAAGAGTGTACTATTTGGATTTCCAACGCGCGGCCAATATCGCTATGAGCCGCGAACAGGCGGAAGATATGGAGGTGCGCTTACACTGCAAACCAATCAGTACGGCCGAATTAAAATCGAGCGCCTTCCCAAAACAGCTGTTGGAGAAGTAACTATATACTTAGAGGACGGTACACGCGGCGGAGAGGAATTATTGGAAGCAATCCTCCAAGGAATGGATAGCACGTTATTTGATTCTATTTTTTCTTTTGATGTGCATGGTTTACAAAATATTCATACAGTCAGCCGTGAAGAGCTTGGATCTTATTTATTCTCTGCAGGTGCAATTGGTACGGATGCAATTTTGCAGCTGGAGAAAAAGCTGGATAGCGGCATGGAGGCGCTGTTCAAACCGAATGGCCGCAAGCCGTTAGTGAACGCTGCACTGCAAGAGGCAAGCAAACTGAAGGAAGAGCTAGAGAGGTGGCAGCACAAGCTTGATACATATAAGGACTGGGCTTCGAAAAAACGAAGCAGCGAGGAACAATTGACAGAGCTACAGCTTGAGCAGGAACAGCTTCGCCTCGCTATCAGGGACTACGAAACAATGACAACATTGCAGCCGCTGCAGCTGGAGAAAAAGAAATATGAAAGTTTTTTATCTTCGGTTGCTGCTTCTTCATTTCCGGTTAATGGTATAAACCGTTATGAGAGGCTGATGGAGGAATGGAAGGCAATCCGTCTCCGGCTGCAAACATTAAGGAAGAAAATAGAGGATACGGAGCAAACGATTGAATCTTTTTCCACCCGTCAACACATATTGGAGCAGGAAGCAGTTGTGGAGGCGTGCCGACTTGGTTATATGTCATATGAAACGGCTAAGCGGGATGTCCTTTCCTTACAGACAGAGCTTGCAAGACTTGAGGAGGAGAAGCAGGAGCTGCGAACGAGTATTGGCTTTTCAGGGGATGCTCTGCTTTTTCATGCCAGTCTTTCAGCAAAGGAAGGTGTCATGGAAGCAGCACAAGCGTTTAAACGGCTAACGGAACAAAAGCAGCAGCTTGACGAGCAGTTTGCTGCCGCCAAGGAATTGTTGGAGCAGCTGGAGGAACAGGTAAGGTACGTGGCAGGCTCGCTTCTCTCAGCTACTGAACGAATGCAATGTGAAAAGCTGCTGGAGAATGAGGCATTCACAGAGGCAGCAGCTTCAACTCATATGCTCCATTTGCTGAAGGAAAAACAGGGAAGACAGGCAGAAGAAGAGCTAATAAGACGAAAAAAGCGTAATGTTTTATTTTATAGCCTTCTATCAGTAAATTCCATAGTGTTAGCGGCCAGTTTATTTTTAAATGTAAAGCTAGTGTTATTTGCTTGTTTATTTGCATTTGTCTGTATAGTTCTTTTCTTTACGGTCGGGAGCAATAAGCAGCAGTCTCTTGCCTTGGAGTTGGAGAAGGACTTGGCTGCTCTGCAAGGAATGGGACGTTCTGAGGAAACCATACAGGCAAAGCATAGGCTGCACATGGATGATGAAAGGAAGCAGCAGCTAGAGCGTGAACAATTTAAGCTACAGCAGGCAGAGCGAGCCTACGAACGGATTGTGTCCCAATATGAGGAATGGGAGAAAAATATGTATGTGCTGCAGAAGGAAGTACAAGCATGGAAGGAGAAAACGGGTTTGCCATCTGCACTCCCTGCTGCGCAGCTTATTCCTGCATTTGAGCGACTTGAAAAGCTGCAGCAAGGGGAGCGTGAAACAATAAAAAGAAAGGAACGCATAGGGCTGCTGGAGGGAGAAACGAAGACCTTTGAAGAAAAGATGAGGGGGCTTCAGGATATATTTGCCGTGCGAGATGAAAACAGTGCTGCATTACTGTATGGGATGAGCGAGATACTGAAGGAAGAAAAGCAGAAAGTGCAGCAGCATCAGCAGCTAAAGCAACAGATAGTGCAGTGGGAGATAGAAATACAGGAATTGCAGCTTATAGATTCGAAGCTGGAGCAAGAGCGCGATACACTTTGGAGCTCTGCGGACGCACAGACTGAGGAGCAGTTTTTGATGCGCGGACAAAAAGCTGAGGAGGCACATGAAGCACAAAAGCAGCTTTCATTTTTGGAAGTACAAATAGAGGTGCTGCGTACACGGCTTGTTAATCCCTCCATAGCGGATATCGGAGAAGACTGCGCAGCATTGCTGCAGGAAGCAGTGAAAAAGCAACAGCGCTTGCATGAAATGCAGCAACAGCTGCAGCATGAAGCAGCTACATGTACAGCAGAAATGACTGCTCTTGAAAATGGAAGTACTTATAGGGATATCGTCCATGAGTGGGAAGCAAAACGGTCGCAGCTTCGTGAACTGGTTAAGAAATGGTCTGCTTATGCAGTTGCAAAGGCTGCTTTACAAAATACAACAGCGCGGTATTATAAGGAGCGCTTGCCTCTAATTCTAAAAAAAGCGGAACGGTATTTTACATATGTTACAAACGGACAATATACTCGGTTGCTTACGCCGTCTGCGGAGCAAGCATTGCAGGTAGAACGAAAGGATGGCCAGCGTTTTTTTTGTCATGAGCTTAGTCAAGCGACAACTGAACAGGTGTATTTATCACTTCGGCTTGCACTCGCCTGTGCCTATGATATGCAGGAATCCTATCCTCTTATTATAGACGATAGCTTTGTGCATTTTGATGCAGTACGTACGAAGCAAACGATTGAGCTGATTAAGGAGATTGTCAGGGAGCGGCAGGTGATTGTATTTACATGTCATCCTCATCTGCTGTCTCATTTTTCAGGGGATACGGTCATTGTCTTGAAAAATGGCGCAGAGCCAGCTTGATGCTTGTCTTGCTCTTGCCCTCACAGTTAAATAATATTCCTGCAAAAGGTGAATATATGGAAGGCTTCCATGAATCAGCCTTGTCCGAACCGTGCTCCAGCTTTCCTTACGCTTTAAAAAATCATAAATGTTTAACCGAGAGACCATTCGACGTAGTCGGAAATTTTAGGAATCCAGTATAAGTGCAACTACGCCTCTGTCTTCGCCCAAGAGCAGGGCTCGCCAATCGGCGAGTTTTCTTTATTCATGTGGAAGTTTTTTCCGTGGTATACTAAAGATAATTAGTCATTTTGGAGGAAAATATATGAAAAAGAAGCTCATACAGCATGAGATTGGCGAGCAAGTTGATATGTATTTACTTATTAAGTCGGCAGCAAGAGGAATTGCAAGTAATGGAAAACCATTCTTGACTCTTATGCTGCAGGATCAAAGCGGTGAGATTGAAGCAAAGCTTTGGGATGTTTCAAAGGAGGATGAAGGGCATTACACAGCGGAAAAGGTTGTAAAGGTTGTTGGTGATACTCAAAATTATAAGGGGCGCATCCAGCTGAAGCTAAAGCAAATTCGGCTGGCACAGCCGCATGAAGCACCGGATATCTCTGATTTTGTAGAGAAAGCACCGTTGACAAAGGATGCAATGCAGGAAAAAGTTACACAATACATATTTGAAATGAGTAATCCAAATATCCAACGCATTACGCGGCATTTACTGAAAAAATATCAAGATGCCTTTTTTGATTATCCGGCTGCAACAAAGAATCATCATGAATTTATTTCTGGACTTGCATATCATGTTGTTTCCATGTTGGATTTGGCTAAAGCTATTGCTTCCCTATATCCGTCTCTTGATAAGGATTTACTGTATGCTGGCGTTATTTTACACGACTTAGGGAAGGTGATTGAACTGTCTGGTCCGATTTCTACTTCTTATACGGTTGAAGGGAATTTGCTCGGGCATATTTCAATTATGGTGAGCGAAATCGCAAAGGCGGCGGAGGAGCTTAATATTCAAGGAGAAGAGATTGTGATTTTACAGCATCTTGTTCTCAGTCACCACGGTAAAGCAGAATGGGGAAGCCCAAAGCCGCCGCTTGTGCGTGAGGCAGAGGTGCTTCATTATATTGATAATCTTGATGCGAAAATGAATATGATGGATCGTGCGTTAAGTCGTGTCAAGCCTGGAGAGTATACGGACCGAATTTTTGCGCTTGATCAACGCGCTTTTTATAAACCGTCGTTTCATCGATAGTCATACTTTTTACCCTTCCTTCATACAGTGAAAGTAAAGCTTGTCTAGGAAGGAAGGGATTAAGATGGGGATGGAAACATTGCCTTGGTGGGTATATGTTGTAATTGTTGGTATTATCGTGAGCGGCTATATGGTATTGTACACTTCAAAAAAAGAACAGGACATCGATCAGGAATTCATCGAGCGCGAAGGTAATATGTATATGCAGCGCATTAAGGAAGAGCGTGAGCGTCGTGCACAGGAGCAGGATGATCAGTCTGTTTTGCTATAATCCGACAGCGCATTCTTGCCGGATTTTTACACCAGAAAGTATAAATTTCTAGCTGGGAGATCATTCGACGTAGCGAGAAGTTTTAGGAATAAAGGATAAAGGCAACTACGCCTCCGTCTTTGCTAAAGGGCAGGGCTCGCCAGTTATATGGCACATGCCTTTACATGGAATATAGGAGAAGAGCGTGGGTGAGCCATGAACATATAAAAAACCGGACAAGCCAAGGCTTGTCCGGTTTTTTATATTTATGTTACTGGCTTCCTGTAGCAGCTTGCGTTTCAAAAGCTGGTTTTAAATCTTTATCCTTCACATTTACGTCAGCTTTTTTCAGTTCTTTATCAATAAAATCATTCATAAATGTAGTATCTGCCATTTTTGTTTCAATAATCTGTGTTTTCAAGTCGTCTTTCACTTCATCATATGGCTTTAGCTCTTTGATATCTGTTACTTTAATAATATGGTAGCCATAGCTTGTTTTAACTGGTTGGCTGATTTCGCCTTTTTTCAGCTTATAAGCAGCCTCTTCAAAAGCAGCCTCCATTTTACCTGGCCCGAAATAATCAAGGTCACCGCCATTTTCTTTTGAAGCTGTGTCCTCAGAATATTGTTTTGCAAGATCCTCAAAGGATTTTCCAGCCGCCAACTCAGCTTCTACCTTCTTCGCAGTTTCCTCATCCTTCACAAGAATATGGCTTGCGCGAATTTCCGGCTTATACTGTGCTTTTAGCTCTTTCTCCGTAATCGTAGCCCCAATTGCTTTCTTTACCGCAAGGCTTGCGCGGATTTGCTCTTTTAGTGAGTTCTCAGTCATGCCGCTTTGTTTTAAAAGCGAGTCAAATTGGTCGCCGTACTGTTCTTTTGTTTTTTTGTATTCAGCCTCAACATCTTTATCTGCCACTTTATAGTTTTTTGTGAATACCTTTTGAATGACAAGATTTTTAATGACATTTTGTCCAGCTTGTTGTTTCATTGCATCATAAAATTCTTCCTTTGTCACGTCTCCTGCTTTTGTTGATACAATCGTTTCGGAAGAATTGCCGCATGCTGAAAGAACGAGTACACTCGTTGCAGCAAGCGCAATAATTGCTTTCTTCATCTTATAACACTCCTACTATGCATTTTTTACTTTCCAGTATGGTCAAATAACACAACAATTAATATATCATATTTTCTTTCTTTTTCCTATTCGGAAGGAAAAAAATGCCCAATTCTCTACAGCAGCATGTTGCACTGGGGCATTCGCATAGGCAATTTTTGTTATCGTCCATACAATATAGGGAAGTTTGAAAAGGGGGTCAATAGGATGAGTGCTGGTTTTTGTAACGGCTTCGCGTTAATTGTTGTATTGTTTATTCTATTAATTATTGTAGGATGCGCTTACGTATATTAATCGACTTTCTTATCTAAAGCGGGATAACAGCCTACTCTTTTCAGTATTAAAATGCATAGTATATGTTACTCCATAACATAAAGGAGGTGTAGGGCATGAGCGGCGGATATGGTGGACACTTCGGAGGCTTTGCGCTAATCGTTGTATTGTTTATCTTGTTAATCATTGTAGGAGCAGCTTGGGTGTGCTGCTAAGATTTTGTAAACGGAATAAACTATAAAAGTTCGGCCGCGCACGGCCGAACTTTTTATTTTTGAATGTATCCATTCATTGTCTGAGCGTTCTTTCTACCATCCCAGAGACCCCTTATGATGCTGAAGAGACAGCCTGCCCAGTCAACGTTGCAAAAAAAATAAGCGGAGCTTGTCTTTTTTACACTGTAGGAAAGCATAAATTTCTAGCTAGAAGTGATTCGACGTAGTCAGAAAATTTTAGGAATATAGTATAAGTGCAACTACGCCTCGGTCTTCGTCTAAGAGCAGAACTCACCAGTCGGCGAGTTTTCTTTATTTATACATAACCTCTACATAACTGGAAATCAGTAAAATCGTTATGCAGACGTTGATTGTCCGAAACACACGTGTTTTATGAGAGTCAGACAGTTGTTTTTGGTGGCAGAGCGTATGAGTCATAAAATTTGTATAGAATAGAACAATAAGTGCAAAGGCAGCAAAAACAAAATTCACTAGGAGAGTCCTCCTTTTGCATAAAAAAATCATCCGTATGCTGTGTATTATATCATAGGTTGTCTAGGTTGTGTTATAAAGGTTTCCCTATAAACTATCGACAGAAAGTGAGGAAACAGAGTGAACTGTAGCAAATGATTGGAACAAATAGCATATTAGCTTGTGCTTCTCCTAGACCCAGCAAGTACGAATGGTTATCCTTTTTTACACTGTAGGAAAGGATACATTCCTAGCTAGAAGTCATTCGACATAGTCGAAAATTTTAGGAATCCAGTATAAGTGCAACTACGTCTCTGTCTTCGTCTAACAGCTTGTCAGTCGACGAGTAGACTGCTTATTCACAATGGAGTAAAAAAGCAACTATTTTTAGCATTCTGTGAATCATTGAACAAAAAGTACAAATTGCAAAAAGCGGAAGGACTTCTACCTTATCATCCGCTTCTTACGGAATTTAAAAAATGTTTCTAACGAGTCTGCCGCTTATGCTGCAATTTACCGAACTCTTACAAGAAAAAAGGGGCTTTTAGCTTTCTAGCTTTACAACCTTTTTACCTTTTTCTGTGAAATTTTCTTCGATATTCTCTAGGGATTTCTCAAAGATATCAATGAAATCTTGTCCGTAAACATTTCTTAGAATCGCCATTAATTCCATATTCTCAGGGAATTTTCCGTAAAAATCACGAAGCGGAAGCGCGCCTGTAAATATGGAGTTTTTCTCTGGTTCATACTCTTCCATAAGATTAAGCAGCAATTCTTCGCCCTGGTCTGTAATTTCGATGTAGGTATTCCGCTTGTCATCCTCTTTTTTAGAAAATAAAAGAAGACCGCGTTCTTCCAGCTTTTTTGAAAAGTTAAAAGCTGTGGATACGTGCATAACACCAAACTTTGCAATTTCGGAAATAGAAGCACCCTTTAAATGGTACGCAATCCACAAAATATGATGTTCGTTAATATTCAAATCGTACGGTTTAATCCATTGTTGCCAATCTTTTTCAACACATTTCCATAATGCTTTTGATAATTGAGCAATTCTTTGACTGAAAATCATAGCCTCTTTGACCGAATAATGCTTTTCCCCACTTTTCATCGACTCACCTACTCTCCTCGCAATCTGAATTAATTAGTACCTATTATGCCAGTAAAATAAAAATTAATAAAGTACTTTTGTTAGAATTGTGAAAATTTTTTGTCAAGATTAAGCATATATATGCTTAATCTTGACAAATTATACATTGCAACTGGATTACAACTCCAATGTGTAATGCTTTTAATTCTTATTAGGTACGGATTGTTGTAAATAATCAATGGATTGCTGCAATTCCTCAATTTCTCGTTGGATACTTTCACGATGAGGGGCTGTTTCATTTTTCCAGGAAGAGAATACTTTTTGGACATCTCCTTTCAGCTCAATAAATACATCCTTTCCTTCAGCAGCTGTTCCCGCAATCTGCTCTGTAAGCAGCTTTGTATCATCTTTTAGATCTGTTAATGATCTTTTGAAATCCTCACTTTTTTCCTTTAATTTACGGCGCAGCTCCGTTCCCGAAGAGGGAGCTGTAAGTAAAGCTGCGATACCGGCAACAGCGCTTCCGCAAAGTATTCCGGTAATAAATGCTTTTGCTTTTGTCATAGGAATCCTCCTTGTTCATTTTTGCTCTGTTCATGAATAGGACATAACAGGCATATCCATAGGAAGAGGAGGGATGAACGATGAACCTGGTTACGCTCGTGCTTTTCTTAATCGGTATATTTTGCATTATGCGAGCGGCTCTGCTGCTGCTCTCGTTGAGACAAAAACGTGCATACCCGCCTGCGCTTCTACTCAAGCAACGCGCTTTGTTCTCTAGTTGTCTCGGTGCTTTAATACTCCTATGTATGCTTCTGATTTGTCTGTTTGTCTAATTATATTATTCTATGCGACGGGCAATGGCGCCTGCCATTTCTTGTAAAACGTTTGCTGTATATTCATTTTGGAATGATACCAATGTACTCTTAAAGCCATCATTTTTACTGTAGCGCGGAAGAAGGTGCAAATGAAAGTGAAACACGGTTTGACCTGCTTGCTCGCCGCTATTATTTAACAAATTAAAGCCTGTTGCTCCGTATTCCATTTGAATCGCTTTAGCAATACCAGGCACAACGGAAAATAAGTGAGCAGCGATGTCTGGCGTAAGTGCAAATACATCCTGTTTATGTACCTTTGGAATGACGAGCGTATGCCCTTTTGTTGACTGGCTAATATCCAAAAAGGCAAGTACCTGCTCATCCTCGTATACTTTAGCGCATGGTATAGTTCCTTCTATAATTTTACAGAAAATACAATTCTCTGGGTTGTGAGTCATTTTTTTCATCCTTTCCTTATTATTAGTCGTATTTTATCATATTTGCATACAGGAAAAAAACAGTGGAAGAAAAGCTCCTTGGCTAAAAAGATATACTTTTCTAAAGTATAAAGAAAACTCACCAACTGGCGAGCCCTGCTCCCCGGACAAAGATAGAGGTGTAGGTGTAGCCTTACTTATATTGTATTTCTAAAATTTTCGACTACGTCGAATTATACTTTCCTACAGTATAAAAAAAGCAGGAAGCTGAATTCAGCTTCCTGCCGGTTGAGAAAGGTGTGTTGAAAAGTTTACTGGACTATTGTACCCAATGCAGACACCTCATTTATTTGGAATTATGCGTATATCCACTCTCTGCTCTGCTCGAGACACCTCATTTGCAGTTAAAGTTGATTTATATTTCCTCATTCATGCGTCTTATTTATTCAGACAGTCGTATCTTTAACAGACACCTCATTTATTTGGAAATTATACGTATATCTACTCTCTGCTCTGGTCGAGACACCTCATTTACAGTTAAAGTTGGCGCTATTTCCTCATACTGTGTCCTTTTTACTCCGAAGCTTTTGGAAGATAGCTTATTTCAACAAGAGTACATATGGTCTCTAATCGAATATCTGCTCTCCTACCGACACCCCGTTTCGTGGACTTGATTATCTGCGTATTTTATGGTCACTACGTCTTTGATCGACACCCCGTTTCGATGATGAAGAATCACTACAACAGCTACTCATCATTTCCTCGGCTATCGCTTTTCAACATCTCCCTTCCTCACTAATTATGATGTCCCGTTTTCGAAGACTTATACAACAGAATCTTAAAAAAGTTTTCTTGACATAACTTTCGTTGTGCTATGTAGTTTCTACATTTTTTGGTAAGATGGTAATATAAACAAATGCGTGAGAAAGGAATAACATATGAAAGAATTATTACAAGTCCAAAGCCTGACAGGGGGCTATACGAAACGCCCTGTTCTTCAGAATGTTTCATTTTCAGTGCGATCTGGGGAGCTTGTCGGCTTAATCGGTTTAAATGGGGCGGGGAAAAGTACGACCATTAAGCATATTATTGGATTAATGGAGCCAAAGCAAGGAACGGTTACCATTAATGGCAAGCTGTTTCGTGAGAATCCGGAAGTATATCGAGCAAGCTTCACTTTTATACCGGAAACACCTGTTTTATATGAAGAACTGACACTTGAGGAGCATTTAAAACTGACAGCTATGGCCTATGGTGTAGAAAAGCATATATATGAAGAAAGAGCAGCAAAGCTGCTGAAGGAATTTCGAATGGGGAACAGACTGAAGTGGTTTCCTTCTCACTTTTCAAAAGGAATGAAGCAAAAGGTAATGATTATGTGTGCCTTTTTAGTACAGCCATCCCTTTATATCGTTGACGAACCATTTGTTGGTTTAGATCCGCTTGGCATTCAGTCTTTACTGCAGCTGATGGAGAATATGAAGCATAACGGAGCCGGAATTTTAATGAGCACACATATTTTGGCAACAGCAGAACGTTATTGTGATTCGTTTGTTATTTTGCACCATGGACAGGTGCGTGCAAGCGGTACGCTTCAGGAGCTGCAGCAGCAATTTTCTATGCCAGATGCAACGCTTGATGACATTTATATTGAGCTGACGAAGGAAGAAGAAAATGAATATAAATGAACTATGGAGGCAGCGGTTTCAACTGTTTTGGAAGGAAGTCCGTACATACGGAAAATATATATTTAATGATCATTTAAAGTTTGTGCTCATCTTTGCGATTGGTGCGGGAGCATATTATTATCAGCAATGGCTTGCGACGTTAACAGCATCGTTTCCGACAGCTGCCCTGCTTGCTGCGTTGTTTGCAGTCATTTTAACGGTGGGATCGGTTCAAACGCTCTTAAAGCCGGCAGACCTTGTGTTTTTGCTCCCGGTTGAAACGAAGATGAAGCCTTATTTTGCAAAAGGCTTGCGTTTTACCTATATTATTTCATTATATACGATAGCGATTGCTGGAGCTGCCGCTGCCCCTTTGTATTTTCAGCAAATGAAGCCAGCAATTTCATCTTATTTACTCATTTTACTTTTATTTGCGCTTGCAAAGCTTTGGAATTTATTTGCTTCTTGGGAAGCTTTATATATGAGGGATGATGCCGTCATCATATATGATCGTACCCTTCGTCTTGGGGTCAATTTTTTATTCGCGTATTTCTTACTTGCGAAGTTTTCCTTCTTTTATACGGGAAGTGTTGTTGGGATAATGGCCCTGTATTTGCTTTTGCTGCACGGAAAGGCGAAGGGGCAAAGTCTGCACTGGGAGCGTCTCATTGCAGAGGAAGGAAAAAAGCTTATGCTATTTTATCGAATCGCCAACTTGTTTACGGATGTTCCGGCATTAAAAGGACGGGTTCAGCGAAGAAGATGGCTTGACTGGATAACTGCCCTGCTTCCTCGCGAACGGCAGGATGCTTATTTCTATTTATACATAAGAACATTGCTGCGTTCAGGGGATTACTTCGGTCTCGTATTACGTCTTCTCATCATTGGCGGAATTGTTGTCTACGTATTACCCTTTGTATACGGCCGATTTTTAGTGAGTGTGTTTTCCCTTTATTTAATTGGCTATCAGTTGCTTAGCCTATGGAAACATCATCGCTCAAAGATTTGGCTTAGTTTATACCCTATCCCGGAACTGCATAAGAAAAAGGCATTTCTGTCACTTATTCTGATATTGCTTGGAGCGAGCAGCTTTATCTTGGCGGCAATTGTTGGCGCTGCAGCAGCAGAGTGGTCTGTTTTTCTGCTTACACTTATGCTAAACATAGTGTTCAGCTACGGATTTACGTATGCATATTGTTCAAAAAAGCTAGAAGCTCTCACATAGAGTGAAGGGAAGAGATGAATGATACAGTATGAACAAATGATTGAACAGCAACTTGATAATTGGAAAAAGGATATGATAAAGCCATCATCTTTTATGGCACGCATGTCCAAGCAGGTGCAAACAAAGGTACAGGAATTGATTCCTGAAAAAGCGCATGCTGTGCTGACAGAAACGATTAAAAAGATGCTGCAGGCGATCGTGGTAGGATCTGACTTTATTCAGCCCAAGCTAAAGGATACAAGCTTAACGCTGCAGGAACGGGATGAACGCACTGCGAAAAAGATTGAAGACTATAAAAAAATTGCGGCAGTAGAGGGAGCGGGTACAGGAGCAGGAGGCATTTTACTTGGATTAGCTGACTTTCCGCTGCTTATAACAATCAAGATTAAGTTTTTGTTTGATGCTGCAACGCTTTATGGTTATGACACAAGCAAAGAGGAGGAGCGGCTTTTTATCCTGCACGTATTTCAGCTGGCGTTTTCCAGCGATGATCATCGCCGCGAAATTTTTGAGACTATTGAGAACTGGGATAGTGTCCATAAGCAAGTGGATTGGAGAAAGCTGCAGCAGGAGTATCGGGATTATATTGATTTGGCAAAGATGCTGCAGCTTGTGCCCGTTATCGGAGCACCGGTTGGAGCGTATGCCAATTATCAGCTTATGAATCGTCTTGGAGAAATTACAATGAATTGTTATCGGATGCGATGGCTTAAGGAGAGGCAGGAGCGCCTATAGGCGCTCCTGCTTTTTTGTACCACTGTAGGAAAGTATAAATTTCCAGCTGGAAGTCAATTCGACGTAATCGGAATTTTTAGGGATACAGTATAAGTGCAACTACGCCTCTGTCTTCGCCGAAGGGCACGGCTCGCCAATCGGCGAGTTTTCTTTATTGAAAGCGTAAGTTTTCCAGAATGAATTAATAAGAAATAAACCAAAAGCAAGAAAATAATACATAAAGGACTAAATTTCTCAAATAATAAAAATAACCACTATTTGGAAGGGGTGTTACACTCCGTTGAAACAAATAAGATTATGGCTTCTCGGAACGGCGGTTGTTCTGCTCACAGCCATTTTGGGTTATATTCTCATTATCTCTCTTGGGGATTATGTTATAGATGACAAAAAGCTTGTGCTGAACTCTGCCTCCCGTATTGTAGATGAACAAGGAAATGAAATTTCTAAACTCTATACGGAAAACCGGGAACTTGTGTCCATTTCAAAAGTGCCGAGTTACGTGCAACAAGCATTTGTGGCGACTGAGGATGCTCGTTTTTATGAGCATCACGGTGTAGATTTCCCATCTGTGTTTCGCGCGCTCTATAAGGATATATTGGTGCGGGGAAAAGTAGAAGGCGGGAGCACGATTACGCAGCAGCTGGCGAAAAATGTTTTTTTAACCAATGAAAAAACATTGCTGCGAAAAACAAAAGAGCTAATCATAGCATTAAATCTGGAACGCCGTTACACGAAGCAGCAGCTGCTAGAAATGTATTTAAATCAGATTTATTTCGGGCATGGTGTGTACGGGATTGAAGCGGCAGCGAAATTTTATTTCAGCAAAAATGTACAGGCACTCACAGTTGAAGAAGGTGCTTTGCTTGCCGCTCTTCCAAAAGGCCCGAATACATACTCTCCTGTGCTGCATCCAGAAAAAAGCAAGGAGCGCCGTGATACTGTTTTGTCCCTTATGCATGAAGAAGGCTATATATCAGCTGAAGATGCTGTACGCTACCAAGGGAAAACTTTGTCTCTTCATGTGACCAAAACCGAGAGAGAGCAAGCGTATCTTTCATACATTGATATGGTATTTCAAGAAGCAGAGGATCTATATGGACTATCATATGAAGAAGTACTGCGCGGAGGATATACTTTTGTCGTTTCCATGGATCCGGATATACAAAAAACAGCCTATAAGCTATTTCAGAATGAGAGCAGTTTTCCTGGGACGGATGGGGATGCAGAAGGTGCTTTCGTATTGATGGACAGCAAAACAGGAGGTATCCGCGCCGCAATAGGCGGACGAAACTATGTACCAAGGGGCTGGAACCGTGTATTTGTGAAGCGGCAGCCCGGCTCCGTTTTGAAGCCGCTGCTTGTTTATGCTCCTGCGCTTGAAACGAAGGAGTATAAGCCGTACTCTCTTCTGACAAATGAACGCCAATCGTTCCACGGTTACATGCCGCGAAACTATGATGACCACTATTCAAAGGAAATTACGATGTACGATGCCATCAAGGAGTCCGCCAATATTCCTGCTGTATGGCTGCTGGATCATCTCGGTCTGGAAACAGCGAAGCAGCCACTAGAGAAAGCGGGTATTTTCATTGAAGAGCAAGGGCTTAGCGCGGCTCTTGGCGGTTTAAAGGAAGGTACATCTCCGTTAGAAATAGTGAAGCTGTACCGTTCCTTTTCTGCAGGGGGCAAAGTGATTGAACCGCATGTCATAAGGCAGATTGTCAACCGAAATGGTGATACAATTGCGACAGCAGCGCCAAAAGAAACACAAATTTTCTCAAAGCAAACAGCCTGGTACATGACGCGCATGCTTGAAGGAGCAGTAAAGGAAGGAACCGCACAAGCTGGTCAGTATGGAGGAGCGCTGGCTGGCAAAACGGGTACAACATCGCTCCCAGGTAATAACAAGGGCGCAAGAGACGTATGGTTTGCAGGATATACACCATCGCTTGTCGGCGCCGTGTGGATGGGATATGACCGTACGGATTCGGAGCATTACTTAGTAGGCGGAAGCAATTACCCGACAAAATTGTTCAAGAAAGTCTTAACAGATGCCCACGCGGAAGTATTTGCAAAGTTTCCTCAGCCAAAGGATGTAGAAAATGTAGAAGAGCCAATCCGGCTTGATAAACTGGAGAATGTACGTGTAAAGCTTGTGTTTACACCATTTGGATTGTTTACAGCTAAGGTTACATGGACGCCCCTTCCAGATAAACGGGTCCAGTACCGTGTTTATAAAAAAGAAGGAAGTTCCTCTATTCTAATCGGTACAGTCACAGGGAAGGGCGAATTTAATGCGAAATATATTAACATCTTTTCTGTTCCAGAATTTTATGTAGTGCCGTTCAATCCGCAAACAAAACAGGAGGGGGAAAAAACAGAAAGCGTGCACCCGTAACAAAAGCCTCGACCATAGCCCGTATGCTATAATGAAAACGATGTAATTCATTGAAAAATGTCAATTTATTGAACAGATGACCGTTTTTTATGCATTTTTCTTAATAAAAAGGTATAGTAAGAAAAGATAATAATATGCTGATTGTCGAGGAAGGGAGACAGGGGTTTTGGTACGAAATATTAATGATACATTTATAAAGGCTTGCAGGGGAGAAAAAACAGACTATGTTCCGGTATGGTACATGAGACAAGCTGGTCGCTCACAGCCAGAATACCGTAAGCTAAAGGAGAAATATTCACTGTTTGAAATTACGCATCAACCTGAGTTGTGTGCCTACGTGACAAAGCTTCCTGTTGATCAATACAATGTAGATGCAGCCATTTTATATAAAGACATTATGTCACCGCTTCCGGCTATTGGTGTTGATGTTGATATTAAATCGGGTATTGGACCGGTTATTTCTAACCCTGTGCGCTCCTTGCAGGACGTTGAGAAACTTGGTGAGATCCATCCAGAGCAGGATGTGCCATATGTATTAGAAACGATTCGTTTATTGACAACAGAGATGCTGGATGTGCCGCTCATCGGTTTTGCCGGGGCTCCTTTCACACTAGCCAGCTATATGGTTGAAGGTGGTCCGTCACGCAATTATAACAAAACAAAGGCGTTTATGTATGCAGAGCCAAAAGCTTGGTTTGCACTAATGGAGAAGCTTGCAGATATGACTATTACATACGTCAAATCACAGGTACAAGCTGGTGCGAAGGCTGTCCAAATTTTTGATTCATGGGTAGGAGCATTAAATGTGGCGGATTACCGCGTATATATTAAGCCGACGATGGAGCGTATTTTTGCAGAGCTTCGCGCTACGAATGTGCCGCTCATCATGTTCGGTGTAGGGGCAAGCCACTTAGCTAATGAATGGAATGACCTGCCGCTTGATGTTGTGGGGTTAGACTGGCGCTTGTCGATTGAAGAAGCACGTGCGCGCGGCATTCAAAAAGCAGTACAAGGAAATTTAGAGCCCGCAATTCTTCTTTGCCCATGGAATGTTATTGAAGAGCGCGTAAAAGCTATTTTGGACCAAGGTATGAAGCAACCAGGTTATGTCTTTAACCTAGGCCACGGCGTATTCCCGGAAGTAAAACCCGAAACATTGCAGCGCCTGACCAAATTTATACACGAATATTCTAGACTGCAGTTGTCTTAAAGAAAACTCGCCGATTGCAGCGGCTAGAAGCCTATAACTTTTTATTTTAAGTACTATAGACAAAGAGGAGACGAAATCATACGGATGAAAAAGGTGATTGGTTTACTGGTAATGGCATACGGCACTCCTTACAAAGAGGAGGATATTGAGCGGTACTATACACATATTCGCAGGGGACGCAGACCGAGTGAAGAAGCTCTTGCAGAGTTGACCGAGCGCTACCGCGCGATCGGAGGCATTTCCCCTCTTGCGAAAATCACGCTTGAGCAGGCAGAAAAGCTGGAGGAAAAGTTAAATACAGTGCAAGACGAAGTTCAATTTAAAATGTATCTTGGATTAAAGCATATCGAGCCATTTGTAGAGGATGCAGTGCAGCGAATGCATGCTGATGGTATTGAAGAGGCTGTTAGCATTGTTCTTGCTCCGCACTATTCTACTTTTAGCGTGAAATCCTATAATGGACGCGCGAAGGAAGAGGCTGCAAAGCTTGGTGGTCCTGTTATTTATGAGATTGAGAGCTGGTATGCAGAGCCAAAATTTATTTCCTACTGGGCAAACAAAGTAAGAGAAACATATGCTAGCATGACAGAAGAAGAACGGGATCATGCTGTTTTAATCGTATCTGCACACAGTTTGCCGGAAAAAATTATCGCAGCAGGGGACCCGTACCCTCAACAGCTGCAGGAGACGGCAGATCTTATCGCAAAGGAATCCGGGGTTACACGGTATGAGATTGGCTGGCAAAGTGCTGGTAATACACCGGAGCCGTGGATTGGACCAGATGTTCAGGATTTGACGCAGGACTTACATGATAAGCAGGGATACAAGGCATTTGTTTATGTTCCTGCTGGGTTTATATCAGATCACTTAGAAGTTTTATACGATAACGATATTGAATGTAAAGCAGTAACTGATCGAATCAGTGCTAGCTATTATCGTCCAGCCATGCCGAATGCGCAGGACGAGTTTATAGAAAGTTTAGCAGATGTTGTACTGAAACAATTAAGCAGCGTTTTGCGTTAGCAGCAAGGGAGGGCACCAACATGGGACAAAAGGTAGTGATTATCGGCGGCGGCATCGCTGGATTAACCGCTGCATATTACTTGCAAAAGCATATACGGGAGCAGCAGCTCCCAATGGAAACATTGTTAATTGAAGCTTCCGGCAGACTGGGTGGGAAAATTCAAACCGTGCGCCGTGACGGATTTGTCATTGAACGCGGTCCCGATTCGTTTTTAGAGCGAAAAACAAGTGCATCCCGTTTGGCGAAGGAAGTTGGTTTGGAAGACGCACTGGTAAACAATGCAACCGGAAAATCATACGTTCTTGTGAATGACAAGCTTCACGGTATTCCGAGCGGTTCCATGATGGGGATCCCGACGCAGGTTACCCCTTTTGTTACATCTGGATTGTTTTCTCCTCTTGGCAAGCTGCGCGCCGGCTTTGATTTTATTTTGCCGCGTTCCAAGGAGGTTTCGGATCAATCACTTGGACAGTTTTTCCGTAGACGCCTCGGAAATGAAGTTGTTGAAAATTTAATTGAACCATTATTATCCGGTATTTATGCAGGTGATATTGATCAAATGAGTTTAATGGCGACATTTCCGCAGTTTTATCAGGTGGAGCAAAAGCACGGCAGCATTGTCCGCGGGATGCGGACGCTGGCACCGAAAACGCCACCGGGGGCGGGGAAGAAGAAAGGGATTTTCTTAACATTGGAAGCAGGACTAGGATCGCTCGTAGAAGCAATGGAGAATCGCCTTGAAGCAGGAACGGTTATGAAATCTACGCGCGTTGAGAAAATCAACAAAACAGAGCAGGGCTATCATCTGATGCTAAGCAATGGAAAGGACATAGAAGCAGCTGCAGTGATTATAGCAACACCTCATAAGATGCTGCCGGCACTGTTTTCGAAATATCGAGAATTTCAGTTCTTTCGCAACATTCCCTCTACATCTGTTGCAAATGTTGCTCTTGCCTTTTCTGAGGATGCGATTCAAAAGGATATTGATGGAACAGGGTTTGTCGTGTCCCGGAATAGCAATTTCACGATCACAGCTTGTACATGGACTCATAAGAAGTGGCCGCATACAACCCCAAAAGGAAAGGTGCTGCTGCGATGCTATGTCGGTCGTCCAGGGGATGAAGAGATTGTCGTTCGACCGGACGAGGATCTGATTAGGACTGTCCTAACAGACTTAAAGAAAACGATGGACATTGATGCGGAGCCGGAATTTACTGTGGTTAGCCGCTGGCAGGAAGCAATGCCGCAATATACGGTCGGTCATAAGGAGCGAATGGCAAAGCTGTATGAGTTTATGGAGCGGGAATTACCAGGGGTATATTTGGCAGGCAGCTCATATGCTGGCGCGGGAATTCCAGATTGTATTGACCAGGCAGAGGCGGTCGTTGAGAAAGTTCTTAATGGTATACAAAAGGAGTTTGCGGTTTCGGTATAATTTGCTTCTAGCTGGAAATGTATACTTTCCTGCAATTGGCCGTTATTTTATTCTTGGGAGGAATTCAGCTTCTTTCATTAGGCATTATAGGCGAATACTTAGGGAGAGTCTTCAACGAGACGAAAAAAAGGCCACTATACTTTGTAGATGAGTATAATAATCAGAAGATTACCAATGAGGAAGGTCAGCCTAGTAGAAGAATGGGCGTAGGGGTACGCAGGACAGATGGATAGCAAACGGGAAGTTATTTTGTATGTCGTGTTTGGTGTGCTGACAACGGCCATTAATATTGTTACGTATTTGTTTTGTACAAAGCTGCTACAGATAGAATATAAGCTGGCAACCACGATTGCTTGGATTGTATCTGTTTTATTCGCTTTTGTCACGAATAAGCTGTATGTATTTCGGAGTAAGGAATCCAGCATGCGGTTCGTACTAAAGGAAATGTTTCTTTTCTTTATTGCGCGCTTGTTCTCTTATGGCCTTGATATTGGAACGATGCTGTTATTAGTCGCGCAAATGCACATGAATGATTTTATTGCAAAATGCGTGGCAAACGTAGTAGTAATTCTTGTGAATTACTTTATAAGCAAGTATGTAATTTTTAAAAAGCAAGTCAGTCATGGGTAAGACTGCTGCTCCATTGTAAAAGCGTGAGATGGCTGCTGCCTTTTCGCGCTTTTTTTCACTGTAGGAAAGTATAAATTTCCAGCGAGTTTTCGTTAGTGTTGTAAAAAAATGTAAATTTCAACTAAGAGACTATTCACTGCGCTGGTAATACTAAATATTAACGATTGTAGGAATCATAAAAGTAGCAGTGAGGGAGTTTTATAGTAGGAAATGAATAGAGAGGAAAAGATCTTACACTGCAGAGCTCTTGCTCATTCTACATTCATATGATAAGATACCACTATACTAACTGACTAAATTGTTCATTTGGTCATTTCAGGAGTGAAGCAAGATGGCAATAGATCGAAAGCGGGCCATTATCGAGGCGGCAACTGCATCCTTTGCATCGTTTGGTTATAAAGCAACAACAATTGATCAGGTCGCCAAAATGGCCAACGTTGGCAAAGGAACGATTTATACGTTTTTTAAAAACAAAGAAGAGCTGCTTGATGAGATTGTGACATGTTTAATTTCAGAGATGAAGGAGGCGGCAGAGGCGGCAATTCGAGAAGATGATACGTTTATTGAGAACGTACTACGAGCTCTTTCCAGTATTTTAACATTTCGAAAGGATCATAAACTTGCTTGGAAGCTATTTCAAGAGGATCGGGATATCGGAACACCAGCTGTGCAGGAAGTCTTACTGAAAATGGACAGAGCTATCCTTTCGTTTATCAGGTACCATCTTGAGTTGGCTATTCAAAAGGGAGAAATCCGTGAGTGTGATCCAGAGATTACAGCATTTGTGATGCGACGTTTGTACATTGCGCTCATTTCTGATTGGGAACAGCATCATGAACCGCTTGGAGAAAAGCAAATTGCTGAGCTGTTTGAATTATATTTATTGAAGGGATTGTCCAAATAGATAATCCTTCTTTTTTACACTTTAAGAAAGTATAAATTTCTAGCAGGAAGACAGTTCGACGTAGTTGGAAATTTTAGGAACAAAGTATAAGTGCAACTACGCCTTTGTCTTCGTCCAAGGGCATGGCTCGCCAATCGGCGAGTTTTCTTTAGAGCAATATGACCAAATGAACAAATCAGTCATTCATAGAAAGAGGGGGAAGTATGAAAAGACTTACAACATTACGGGCGGAATTCTCTGCACTTTTCCAAAAAAGGATGACAGTGATAGCCCTTATTGCGATTATGTTTATTCCTGTTTTATATGCGGGAACATATTTATATGCATTTAAAGATCCGTATGGCAAGCTTGACCATTTGCCAGTGGCTGTTGTGAACCTTGATAAAGGAACAACATATGAGGGAAAAGCATTGACGGTTGGAGAGGACTTTGTTGAGAAATTAAAGGAAAAGGATAGCTTTCAGTGGCACTTTGTGAGTGAAGAGAAGGCTGAGCAAGGGCTGAAGGATAACAAATACTACATGGTCATTCGCATTCCAAATGATTTTTCAGAGAATGCAACAACACTCATGGATGAACATCCAAAGCATTTGGAATTGGCATATATTCCAAATAAGGCATATAACTTTTTGGCAGCGCAAATCGGAAACAGCGCAGTTGAGAAAATGAAGGAAGAGATTTCCGCGACGATTACTGAAACATATACTGAGGATATGTTTGATTCTATCGCGAAGGTATCTGACGGATTGCAAGAGGCTGGAGACGGTGCAGGCAAGCTTCATGATGGCGGCACTGATGCCAAGGATGGAGCAGAGGAGCTTCATACTCATTTGCAGGAGCTTGCGGAAAAATCAATCTCATTTCAAAACGGGTTATCCGATGCAAAGAATGGGTCTCAGGAGATTGCAGCCAACTTAAATCTGCTAACAGAC
Source organism: Ectobacillus funiculus (assembly GCF_004138295.1). GTDB lineage: Bacteria > Bacillota > Bacilli > Bacillales > Bacillaceae_G > Ectobacillus > Ectobacillus funiculus. Next base: position 553,163 of record NZ_SCFM01000004.1, read on the forward strand.
AAATCCAGTCAGTTTCAGCAAGGAATGAAACAAGAAGCAGCCGGTTTAAATACGTTAAGCAGCAAACTTGGTGAATTGTCTAACGGTTTAGGACAGCTGCAAGACGGTCAGAAGACATTATCTGAAAATGCATTGAAACTGCAAAAGGGAACAACTGATGTTTCTAACGGTTTGGGACAGTCTCTCGCCGGATTAAATGAAATCAATGGCAAACTTCCGGCAGCAAAGGAAGGAGCAGCCAAATTGGCAGCAGGAGCGGCTTCTTTATCAAAGGGAAGCTTAGCCTGGAAGAATAGCGCCGAGAGTGTGGGGATTGGAGCAACCGAGGCTGCAGCAGGAGCAGACAAGGTAACGGATGGTTTAGCGCAGCTGCAAATCCAGGTAGAAGCAATGCCGGAGCCGTATAAAAGCCAATTGCAGCCGACAATTGAAAAGCTGCTTGCTCAAAGCCAAGGTGTAAAGGGCGGAACAGCACAGGTAGCCGAAGGAACAAAAACGCTGGCAGTGAAAGCTGGAGAAATCGCTGGAGGGGCAAACGGACTAGCGTCGGGGGCGAACGAACTGCAGGGTGGAATCGGGCAGCTGCAAGCTGGGGTGCAAGCAGTAACTGATGCACAAAAGCAGCTAGTAACTGGAGCAACAGCATTAGTTAACGGTCAAACAGAATATATGGAGGGCTTTGAGCTATTCGGAAGAAAATTGTCAGAAGTAACGAAGGGCTCCTTGCTTTTAGCAACGGGAGCAGCTGATTTAGACAACGGTATGGGACAATTAACATCTGCTTCTGCGCAAATGGGAACAGGTGTCCAAGCACTAGCTAACGGTGCAACTCAGCTTACAGGCGGTGTTGCTCAATTAAAGGATGGTTCTGATAAATTAGCTGATGGTACAGAGCAGTTGGCTGACGGTTCCGGAAAGCTGACCGATGGTTTAAGCCAAATTACGGATGGTGCAGGCGAGTTGTCCACTAAATTAAGCGATGCAGCAAAAGAAACGAGTGAAGCAAGCGGAAGTAAAGAAACATACGAAATGTTTGCTAAGCCTGTGAATCTCGTGACAAAAGACTTCGGCGAAGCCATCAACTACGCAACAGGTGTAGCGCCATACTTTATGTCTCTTGGCTTATATGTTGGTTCTATTATGCTAACAGTCATTTATCCGTTACGCGAGGCAGCTGGGGTTCCAAAATCCGGCTTCTCCTGGTTTATAAGTAAATATGCAGTCATTCTCATTATGGGAACGATGCAGTCTTTAATCGTTGATGGTGTTGTGCTGCTTGGTCTTGATATCCATGTAACAAGCGTACCGCATTTTATGCTATTTACATTCTTAACAAGTATTACATTTTTATCACTAATTCAATTTCTTGTTACAGCGTTTGGAGATGTTGGACGTTTTGCGGCGATTCTGCTATTAATTATTCAGCTCGTTGCAAGCGCAGGTACGTATCCAGTCGAGCTTGTAGCGGATGCACTGCAAGTATTGGCGCCATATGTGCCGATGACATATTCGGTTAGCGGATTCCGTGCCATTATCTCAGCTGACAATATTCCTCTTATGTGGGATAACGCCTTTGTGTTAGCAGGATGGGCGATTGTTTCTGTAGTTGGAACAATCACTTACTTTACAGTGGCTTATAGAAGACAGTTTAAACAAATAGGGCAAGCTGAGTTAGTTCAGGAATAAGAATGATTAACAGCTAGAGTAAAAACGAAATAAAGGTTTAAAAAGGGACTAACCAAAACTCATCTAATGTGTCTTTTGGATTAGCCCCTTTTTGCTTTAAGGAGAAACAAATAAAAGGAATTTCTTATTCTTTCAGAAGGTAAGTTACCTTATCTAAAATTCCCTGCATACGTGAGGCATTCTTTGTGTACATATTTTGAGCTGTAACTGAGCCTGTTTCTAGAGCAAATAGTTCAAGATCAGCTTGACATTTTTTCAAAGTGGCTAATAAGAGTGGCCTTTCCTGAGGAGAAGAAATTTGAATTTTGTCATCATATAAATCAACAGTAAGCTGTCCATAGGAGTCCACTTGACCAATAAATACGTTATCCAAAGTAACGCCTAGCTTTTCCAACTCCGTTCTAAGCCATCCTTGATTATGACCGCTTGCTGACAGAGGCTGGTTCAATATTTTCCCATCCATAATAACTGTTTGTGTTTCTTTCTCCTGTGCCACTTTCAGCCCAAGAACCTTTGGAGTAAGGGGCTGATTCTCTTTCTTTAATAAAATGTTTAAAGTTCCGTTCGGCTCCAGTAAAGCAAACTCGACATCAGAAACCTTGAACACATTTTTTTTACGCAGTAATTCCATTAATTCATCAATTGTATATTTTTCTTTCTTTAAATTGTCCTCTAGAACTTTTCCATCTTTAATAAAAATAGTGGCTTCTCCCTCCACAAAATTCCGTATTCTTTTGCTTTTTAAAGAAATAAACCCGACCAGAAAAGGCACTGCAGACCAAACGAGTATACCAATAAGAGCATCTGAGAAGCTTTGTTCGATTCCCATTGATACTTCAGCTGCAATATTCCCAATTGTAATACCTGTTATGTATTCAAAGAATGATAACTGGGATATTTGCCTTTTTCCAAGCCATTTTGTTAATAAAAATAAAATAATTAAAAAGCTAATCGAACGTACAGTAATCATGAGCCAATGCGGCAATTCAGGCATTCATTTTCCTCCTTTCGGCTAAAATCCTTTATATTGAGGTTCTTCACGTTCCAAAACACCGACTCTTTTTTGAAGATCTAGGATCACATCATCCATTTCCAGCATGCACTCATGAAAAACCCGTTTTGCCTCTTCATCAGCGGCATTTTGAGCGAATGTGCTTAAGCTTGCTTGTGCACCTTTCAAGCTCGCAAGACAAGATTTCACACTTGAAACGATAGTCATGTAAACACCTCTTATCCTTTTGGTTTAAATAATAAAGCTCCAATAAAACCAAAGATGATAGCCGCAGATATCCCCGCGCTTGTTACTTTGAACATGCCTGTTATAACCCCGACCAATCCGTGTTTTTCCGCTTCTTCCATTGCCCCATGAACCAGAGCGTTTCCGAAGCTTGTAATAGGAACGGTTGCACCCGCTCCGGCAAAGTCGATGAGAGGCTCATAAAGATTTACCCCATCCAATATAGCCCCAATCACAACAAGGGTAGACATCGTATGAGCAGGGGTAAGCTTAGCTACATCGAACATGATTTGACCGATTACGCATATGATTCCGCCGATTACAAAAGCCCAAAAAAAGATCACTTTATTGTACACCTCCAAATTCAATGGATACGGCGTGAGCAATACAAGGAATGGTATCTTTCTGCTGAAAGGATATAGGAGATAGCAAAGCGCCTGTTGCTATTACAAGAATTTTGCTAAATTCTCCTTTCTTCATTCGATTTAGCAAATGGCCGTAAACAATGGTTGCAGAACAGCCTGCACCACTCGCACCAGCTAAAACCGGCTGATCCTCCTTGTAAATGATTAATCCACAATCTTGAAATTGCTCGCTGCGTATAGACAATCCGTGTTTATGCAGTAAATCAAGGGAAATTTCCCGACCAATTCGCCCGAGATCCCCTGTTACAATTAAGTCATAGTAGGAAGGGTCAATTTGGCGCTCTCTAAAATGTGCTTCTATTGTGTCGACCGCAGCGGGAGCCATAGCGCCTCCCATATTAAATGGATCGGTTAACCCCATGTCTACGACTCTTCCTATTGTTGCGGAGGTGACATAAGGCCCTTCTCCTTGATCACTTAACAAAGCAACTCCTGCACCTGTCACCGTCCACTGTGCGGTAGGAGGCTTCTGGCCTCCATATTCCGTAGGATATCGGAATTGCTTCTCTACAGCGGTATTATGACTGGATGCCCCTGTTAGCAAGTATTTGGCCCCTTTTCCGTTCACGATAAATGCACCCAAAGCAAGTCCCTCCATTGATGTGGAACATGCTCCAAATAATCCAAAATAAGGAACTCCCAGTGTACGGGAAGCAAAGCTTGAGGGAGTAATTTGGTTGATTAAATCCCCTGCTAATATGAATTGAACATCGCTTGTACGCAGCTTTGCTTTCTCTGTCGCTCTTTTGCAGGCTTCTTCCAAAAGGACACGATGAGCCTTTTCATAGGAGTCTTGCCCCATCCATAAATCCTCATGAAGAAGATCAAAATCCTCTGGAACGTTTCCATTTGCTTCAAAAGGGCCTCCAACTACACCAGTTGATAAAATGACGGGTTTGTTCTCGAATACCCATGTTCGGTGTCCTTGTAACATTTAAAAACCTCCCCATTGTATCCAAATAGTCTTGATGATAGCAATGACAAAGGCGGAGAAAACACCGAATAAAATAACCGAACCAGCTAGTTTGAACATGTTGCCGCCTACTCCCAGAACGAATCCTTCTGTGCGGTGCTCAATACAGGCGGAGATAACCGAATTTCCAAAACCGGTAACCGGGACAGCTGTGCCGGCACCTCCAAATTGAGCCAATCGATCATAAAACCCAAATCCTGTAAGAAGCATCGAGATAAAAATCATTGTAGCTACAGTAGGATTTCCTGCTGACCTTTCCGTAAAGTCAAAATAAGTAATATACATAGTGGAGATGAGCTGACCAATTAAACAAATCAATCCGCCAACAAAGAATGCTTTGATGCAATTTTTCAAAACTGGACGTTTGATTTCACGCTCACTCGCAAAATTCTGGTATTCTTGTTGGACAGGTGTTATATTTTTCTTTTTCTTGGACATATGAAACCTTCCTTTTTATAAGGGTAAAAAAAGTGTAAAATGCTATGCTTGAATTTCTCCAGTTAGGAGACCAATCGGCGAGTTTTCTTTACACTTTAAGACCGTATAAATTTCTAGCTGGAGGACCATCCGACGTAGCGAGAAATTTTAGGAACAAAGTGTAAGGGCAACTACGCCTCTGTCTTCTCCAAGGGCAGGGCTCGCCAATCAGCGAGTTTTCTTTATCGAAACATCAAGTATCGGAATTCATGTCTAATTTTATTTTTTTTAATTTTTTCTCTATGGTTTTCTTATCTGCTTTCCCTCGTTTAATGTCATTTTTTAACTGCTCCATCTCCATGAAGATTTTTTTATCAACACTTATATAGCTTTTTAAATTTGGATAAACGTCATTCATTTTTTGTTTCATTTTCTTTTTTAAGCGATCTAGTTGAAATCGTTCGTGATGCTGTGGTGTTGCAGCAACGTAAAGCTCTTTATCCGAATTGACAGCTTTTGCAGCTGTTACTTCTTCTAGAGAAACAATTTGCTTTTCAGCATTTTGAGAGGGAAGCTGATTGAAAGAATCTGAGCTAACTGTTGTTAATCGAGGTTCATTCTTAGCTGTTTCCTTCTTTTGTTCATTACCACAGCCGACAATGACAGCGAACAAGAGAATAGAGAAAAAAAACTTTGTTATAATTACTCCGCTCATTATTCCATCATCCCATTTCCTTTTATTGTTATACTTTGAGCAAAGAAGAAAAGGACGATATAAAATCATCCTTTTCAATTATATAGTCCAACTACAGTCCTCTTAGGCTGCGGGAATTGTAATTATTGGTTGTATTGAGGTTCTTCTTGCTGAATCTCCTGAATGCGAGGGTTTAAAGAATCAATAATTGTTTGTGTTTGCTGAGCAGTATTTTGATACAATTGTTTTGCTTGTTGGTTGTCAGTGGCAAGCGCAAATCCTTCTAAGCTTGCTTGAGCACTTTTTAATCCAGCAAGAGTTTGCTTAAGATTATTGATGACTGTCATACATGAATTCCTCCTAAATAAAATGTACTTCGAAATATAGAATTCCTATTTTATTATTTAAATATTTTTCCTTATTATGGTTAATGAAGGGTTTATTGTATATTGTTTTAAGTGTATTTTATATCTTTAGTGTCTAAGAAAGGAGAGTGGGTAAATTATTAAAGAAGCGGCTAAATGATTGAAGTTTTCGAAATCATGATTCAAACTTTTATAGCATTTGCGTATGTATATTGCCCATTTACTTAGTCTTTTTTGCGAGCGCCTACTACTTTGTATTCTTGCATAGGAGAAAGGGCTGAAATCACAGCTATAGTAATAATCCCGCAAGAAACAACGCAGCTGCTGCGAAAGGACCTTGTAAAAGAAACCCCAAGCAAAAAAACAACAAAAATTTCTTTGTTGTTAATATACCTTCCCTTAGCAGCAGGCTCAAAGCAAACAGAGAATACGGATAAATAATCAAAATAGCTGTAATAAGACCAGGAACATAGCCGTGAAAGAAAAGAAACTGAAGCAAGTGACCAACGCCATTTGCGAAGAAGATGCCAGGCACTAAAAATGAAAAGAATGTAAGGGGATTCATGCCCAGAAATAGTCTATTCCTGAGCGCTTGTACACACCCAACGAACGTCAAAGCCCATAAAAGCAGAAAAGCAATAGTGAATTGAAGCGTTGTGACGTGAAATGGTATCACTGTGTGCTGCTGCAGAAACGGTTCAATAGTAAAAATTTCTTCTATATCGTGAATGAGATATAGAATTGGAAATGCTAAAATGAGAGGCTTAAGCTTTACAGTATGATTTGAAGGCATGTTTCATCCTTCTATCTGTTTCTTTTCCACAACAATAGGCACCTTGATTTTAATGGAAAGCATAGGCTCTTCGTATGTATATCGTAGCATTCCGTCGTACTGCTTTGTTGTTTTTGCGATTATATATGTGCCAAGACCTTCGTGGGCTCCTCCTTTTGTACTTATGTCAAAGCGCTGAAATAAATAATCAACGCTTTCTTTCGGCAGAGGTAGTGTACTATTTGCGACCTCCATTGGGCTGATGGTGATTGGCTTTTTCTTTGCCTTTATGATGTTTCGTAAAAGTAATGGGTGCTAGGGAAGTCATGAGATGAAAAAATAAGTAAAGAGGGGGAAACGGTGCACCCCTCTTTACTTATTTCAAATTTTAAAAAGCAGTCTATTGTAACAGCTGTGAAACAGTTTGGAATGTATATCCCTTTTCTTTTAACCCCTTTGTTACGTTCTCGATAATGTAGCTTTGCTCGTCCTTAGAGTAATGCCAAATATGAAGCAGGATAATAGAGCCGGGCTTTGTATGTTGAAGTACGTATTGAACAATCGTCTCTGGGCTTTTCGCTATCTCTGGGTAGCTTTCTGGCTCAACATCCCACATAATTGTTTTTCGATCATGCTTGCTCAAATAATAAGGTAATCCTAGAATCTTCTTTCCATATGGAGGACGAAACAAGATTTCCCCCTCATAACCTGCTTCTCGAATGAGTTGGTCAGTTTTTTCAATTTCATTCTCGATGAAGGATGGAGATTTAAAGATCATGCGTTGATGAGAATAAGTATGGTTTCCGATTTCATGACTAGCTTGTACCAATTTTTCAGCTTCCTCTGGATACTTTTCTATACTTTCTCCAATCAGGAAGAAGGTTGCTTTTATATTTGCTTGTTTTAGTATGTGCAGAACGTGATCTGCCTTATCATTCGGACCATCGTCGAAGGTGAGCGCTACAGTTTTTTGATTTGTGTCCAGGCTAGAGACAACCTCGCCGAATAGCTGAAAGGTACGAGCATTCATCAGCTTGTATAATCCATAGGCTGATAATAGCAATACGGATACAGATATAAGAAGTATTGCTGCAATTTTTCTCATAAGTAAGGCGACCTCCAGTTCAATCTATCAACAAATTTTCACTGATATCTACTCTAATCTTTTCTCCTCATTGTAACATTTCTTTAAAGACAGAAGTTTCTCGTTTTCTAATTTGTACAGCAGCTATAGAGGAATGTCAGCGATATTTCTATTAGATCTTCTTAATTGATAGGAGTTCAAAAAAATGTCATATTTTCAATATAACAAAAAACCGCTCTTTCCATTGAAAGTTCTTATCGTATCTTATATAATGTAAAAACAGAAAACGCTTTCAGTTAAAGGGGGGAGAATGTGGTGTCAACAATTGAAGACGTTGCGAGGCTGGCTGGTTTGTCACGGACAACTGTATCGAGAGTGATTAACAATCATCCATATGTATCGGAGGACAAGAAAAAACGAGTGAAGTTTGCGATGAATACGCTCGGATTTGTGCCAAATTCCGCTGCACGGAGATTGCGAAAGCAAAGAACGGAGACTGTTGCTGTGCTCGTGCCTCGTGTCACAAATCCCTTTTTCAGCAGATTAATAGAATCATTGGAAATTTTCGCTTCAGACTATAAGTATAAATTAATCATTTGCCAAACAAGATATTTACCTGAAAAGGAATTAGAATATTTGGAGCTATTGTCAACAAAGCAGGTTGATGGTATTATTTTATGCTCGCTGCAAAATAAGTGGTCGATTGTAGAGCCATATTTACAGCATGGACCGATTGTAATGTGCAATGAGTATACAGATGAGGCGCATATTCCGATGGTGAAATTTAATCAAGCGGAAGGTGCATATGTGGCAACAAAGCATTTATTAGAGCAGGGGCATCGCCGTCTGTTGTTTTGCAGCGGCAGCGATAAAAGCAGTATGATCGTGCAGCATCGAAAAAAAGGGTTTTTGCATGCTGTGTCAGAGCATAAAGAGCAAGTAGATTCTGTTGAATTTGTGGAGGATGCCTACGATATGGAGGATGGCTGCAGGGTATTTCGAGATCTTCTTGATACAAAAGAAAATCCTACTGCTATCTTTGCCGGTGGAGACGAAGTAGCAGCAGGAATCATATTGGAAGCCAAGCGCCATCAGTGGAGCATTCCGGAGCAGCTTGCCGTTATCGGATTTGATAATCAGCTGTTATCGGAAATTATGGAGCCGACAATTACAACAGTATGTCAGCCCGTTGATCAGATGGCAAAGAAAGTAATTGAATTAATGATGGAAAAAATTCGAACAAAAACTTATAAAAAACAAGAAGTATATGAGTTCGAATTGGAGTTAATGATTAAAGGTTCTACCGTGAAACATACGACTGTATTAGCCTAGCGAATATGCTGGGCTTTTTTTTATTCTGCTGTTGTATGCGTACAGTCGTCACATTTATTTTGATACACTTCGTGCAGCTCCTCGATTTCTCGTCCGCACTCACAGCACTTTTTTGACGGTAAATTTCTGAAGAATTCCAATGGTTTTTGTATCATGTGTGTTCCTCCTTAGAAAATGAGAAGTATATGAATTTGAATTGGAGCTAATGGTCCAGGGTTCTACCGTAAAAAATATGACTGTATTAGCCTGGCAGCTTGCCAGTCGGCGAGTTTTGTTTATTCTGCTGTATGAGTACAGTCGTCACATTTATTTTGATACACCTCGTGCAATTCCTCGATTTCTCGTCCGCACTCACAGCATTTTTTTGAAGGTAAATTTCTGAAGAATTCTAATGGTTTCTGTAACATGTTTATTCCTCCCTAATCGTTAATGTTCTTTTTGTTATTATCATTGTATTAACACAACGATAAAAAGTCAACATCTGTTTTATAACAAAATAAAAAATAATGAAAACGTTCAATTTACCGATTATAGTGTAAAGTAGTGCTAAAACTAACAAGTGGAAAGAATAAGAGAGGGTGAATGGTATGAAAATGACGGTAATTGGGTTTTGGGGGGGCTATCCAGAGGGGGGAGAGGCAACATCTGGCTATTTGCTTGAGCACAATGGCTTTCAGCTTCTTGTTGATTGCGGGAGTGCTGTACTATCACAGCTGCAAAAGTACATAAAGGTTGAGGAGCTCGATGCAGTTATTCTATCTCATTATCATCATGATCATGTAGCTGATATCGGGGTACTTCAATATGGACGTCTTATTAAAAGTTTGACAGTCGGAAATGTGCCGGAGCTGCCTATTTACGGTCATGCACTGGATGAGAAAGGTTTTACTTCGTTAACACATAATCCTTATACAAAGGGAGTCGCATATGATCCAACAAAAACAATTGAAATTGGTCCGTTTACGGTTTCCTTTCTAGAAACAAAGCATCCGGTTCCATGCTTTGCCATGAGAATCACTGCTGGCGGCAAAACAATTGTATATACAGCGGATTCCAGCTATAAATCGGAATTTATGGAGTTTGCAAAGGAAGCAGACTTATTTATGTGTGAGTGTAATATGTATGCGGATCAGGATGGAACGAAGCCGGGGCATATGAATAGTACAGAGGCAGGAATGATCGCGAGAGAAGCAGGTGTAGGACGGCTTTTATTAACCCATCTTCCGCACTACGGAAATATAGCTGATTTAGTTGATCAGGCAAAGGCTGTATTTGACGGACCCATTGAATTGGCGAGCAGCGGCTATATGTGGGGGGAATAAAAAGAGAGAGATTCGATAGGGAGGGGATATTTCTATGTTATTTGTCGAAGAGCGGAAAATGAAAATTTTTCAATATGTACAAGAACATTCAAGAGCATCTGTTCAAGAGCTAAGTCAATTTTTTGAGGTATCTGAATCCACAGTTCGCAGGGATTTAAAGGAGTTGGAGGAAGAGAATTTATTGAGAAGAACGCATGGAGGGGCTATTGCTCTCCAAAATGTCAATTTTGAACCAACCTTTGATGAGAAGGAAGATAAGTTTCAGGATGAGAAGAAAGCAATCGCCAGAAAAGCACTGGAGTTTATTGAAGAGGGAGATACAATTTTGCTTGATGCTGGAACAACGACCTTCCAACTTGTTAAAGAACTACAGGTTTTTTCAAAACTGACAGTAGTAACCAATTCCCTTGTTTTTGCGCAGGAATTGCAGGATGTTTCAGGAATTGATGTTGTGATGGTAGGGGGGAATTTCCGAAAAGAGACGTGTGCGCTAGTAGGTCCACTTGCCGAAGCCGGATTATCCATGCTCAGAGTAGATAAGACATTTATTGCGACAAACGGGATCGAAGTGGAAGATGGGTTAACAACTCCTAATCTTATTGAGGCGGCAACAAAGAGGAAAATGATTGGAATCGCAAAACAAGTAATCTTATTGGCAGATCATAGTAAAGCTGGGAAATCGACTTTTGCAAAATTTGCTGATATTCATGATGTCGATAAATGTATTATTGATGCCGGTGTTCCTGAGTCATTTGTAGAGAAGCTCAGAGAAACTGGAGTTGATGTGCATGTTGTTCGCCCGTAGTATATGCGACCTTATTTCTAACCCCCATGCAGCCAAAATGGCTGTATGGGGGTTATTTTACATTTTAAAGTATAAAATTTCAGCTAGAAGCGTATTCGACGCAGCAGGAAATTTTAGGAATAAGCTTTAAGCGCAACTAGGCTTTTATTATTGCCTAACAGATCGCCAATCAGTAATCTTTTTTAACTAAATAAAACATTAATGGTATTAAATATATTTAATGGTAAAAAAATTCATAAATATCATTGTAATTTAAAAAAGCATAAATTATAATCATAAATAATCACATATGGTCATTATATTCCAAGGCATATGGTGAAAATTGATTAAAAATGAGCAAAGAGGTGAAAGCGTTACCATCAAATGTCCAAAAATGAGCAAGAAGAGGTAAGGGGAACTATTAAAAGAGAAAAGGGGAACAAGAAGAATGAAAAAAGCTATCTACAAAGTGTTGGCACCTTTCATGGTTTTATTGTTGCTTATAATGGCAGCTTGCAGTAATGGAAACAGTAACTCGGCAAGCACATCCGCTTCAGGTTCAGGGGATAAAAAGATTAAAATTGGTCTAACGGTGGGTACGTTAAGTAATCCTTTCTTTGTTTCTATGTCAAAAGGTGCTAAAGAGGCTGCTAAGGAACTAGGCGGCGAGGCGATTGTTGTAAGCGCTGACTATGATTTGTCCAAGCAAATGGCACAGGTGGAAGATTTTATAACGAAAAAAGTAGATATGATTCTTTTAAATGCAGTAGATTCAAAAGGAATTGCAGCAGCTGTACAACAAGCGAAGGCAGCAGGCATTCCGGTTATCGCAGTTGATGTTGGCGCAGACGGCGGAGTAAGCGCAACTGTAGCTTCTGATAATTACTTAGCAGGGAAGCTTGCTGGCGAATATCTTCTAAAGCGTTTACAAAATAAAGGGAATATCGCAATTATTGATGGTCCTCCAGTAACTGCTGTGAAAGATCGTATTAAAGGATTTGAAGATGCAATTAAAGGAACTGATGTGAAGGTTGTAGCGAAGCAGAACGGGGAAGGTAACAGAGAAAAAGCGTTAACCGTAATGGAAAATATTTTGCAAGCGAATTCATCAGGGAAAATCGATGCTGTATTTGCGATCAACGATCCTGAAGCACTGGGAGTAAAGATTGCTGCTGAGCAGGCAAAACGCGATAAGGAGTTCTTTATTGTTGGGGTTGACGGTGCTCCGGAAGCTGTAGATGCTCTTAAAGAAAATAAGAGCTTTGTTGCTACATCTGCACAACATCCTGACGAAATTGTAAAACAAGCTGTTGATATTGGCATGAAAATTATTAAAGGAGAAAAAGTAGAATCTGAGATTAAGGTACCGGTAGAACTAGTGACACAAGATACAATTAATAGCTACAAAGGCTGGTAAAATCCAGACAATTAGTGGTTACTGAGCATTCGCACTGCAATGATATATAGAAGGAGGGATATTGTGAAACAGGCTGAAATGACAGCTCGTCCTCTGACAAAAGGTAATTCTATTCTTAAAATGTCGGGTATAAGCAAAGCATTCCCTGGAGTGAAGGCGCTTGATAACGTGCAGTTGGAGCTGTATAAAGGGGAAGTGCATGCGCTTATGGGGGAAAACGGTGCAGGAAAATCTACCTTGATGAAAATTTTATGTGGCGTGTATCAGCCGGATTCCGGAATGATAGAGTATAAGAATAGAAATGTGACGTGGAAAGATACTTTAGAAGCGAAATTGAATGGAATTAGTGTGGTCCATCAGGAATTGAAGTTATCTCCTAACTTATCCATTGCTGAAAACATTTTTATGGGAACCGTTTTACCAAAAAATAAATTTGGTATGGTGAAATGGACAGAAGTATATGAGAAAGCGGCAGTTGTTTTGGAATCTATCGGTTCAACGTTAGATTCCAAAACACTCGTGTCATCCTTGAGCATTGCAGAGCAGCAGATGGTTGAAATTGCGCGTGCGCTTTCGTTTCAAGCGGAAGTATTAATCATGGATGAACCAACAGCAACTCTTACAGATAAAGAAATTGATAAGCTATTTGTTATTATTGATCAGTTAAAAGCCAAAGGTGTAGCGATTGTGTATATTTCGCACAGAATGGATGAGATTTTCAAAATTTCCGATCGCTGTACTGTATTCCGGGATGGTCAGTGGGTTAGCAGTATGCCTATTGAGGAGACGAACCCAGATCATTTAGTGAAATTAATGGTGGGGCGTGAACCGAAGGATATATTCCAACGACAGCTTGGCAGCGGCGTACAGGTGACAGAGCAGGTTCCTGTTCTTGAGGTTAAGGGATTATCTGATAATAAAGTAATAGATAAGATCAACCTACAGGTATATCCTGGGGAAGTGGTAGGACTTGCAGGGCTAGTCGGGGCAGGACGAACAGAGCTCGTTCGAACCATCTTTGGGTCTGTTGCTAATAAATCAGGTGAGATTTGGATTAATGGGCAACGGGTAGACATTGCTTCTCACCGGGATGCAATTGAAAATGGTATTGCCCTTGTACCCGAAAGCAGAAAAGAACAAGGCTTGTTTCTCGATTTGTCTGTTAAAGAGAATATAGCAATGACAATGCTGCAAAAGTATAGCAGTGGAGGAGTTTTAAATTGGAGAGAAATTCACCAAGAGGCGGCAGACTACATTAAGAAGCTACATATTAAAGTTTCATCTCCTGAACAAAAGGTAGTCAATTTAAGCGGCGGCAATCAACAAAAGGTTGTTTTGGCGAAATGGCTTCTCATCCAGCCAAAAGTGCTGCTTCTGGATGAACCGACTCGAGGTGTTGATATAGGGGCCAAAGCTGAGATCTATAAAATTATTGATGAGCTGGCAAAGTCGGGAATGGCTATTCTCATGATTTCTTCCGAGCTTCCGGAGATATTAAGTGTAAGTGATAGAGTTTTAGTTATGCATGAAGGAAAAATTAGGGCTAACTTGCCAAGAGCTGAAGCGACTCAAGAAAAAATTATGTATTATGCGACGGGAGAGATAGCATGAAAACAGACATGTCAGTTTTACGGGCTAATCGTGCAAAGGGAAAATGGAATATTAAAGAGCTATGGAATCAGTACAGCACGATCGTGATTCTTGTGTTAATGTGTGTCGTTCTGTCAATGCTTACTTCTAATTTTTTAGAGGTGAATAATCTTCTTAATGTATTAAAGCAAATTTCTATTATCGCTATTTTAGCAGCTGGAATGACATTTGTTATTTTGACTGGCGGAATCGACTTGTCCGTCGGCTCTACAGTTGCATTGTCTGGTGTGATATCGGTTATGCTTTCGCAGCAGGGAGTTAATGCGATGATTGCGATGGCGGCCGGTGTGGCAATTGGTGTAGCAACTGGATTTGTAAATGGCTATTTAACAGCTAAAGTAAAGCTGCCGGCATTTATTGTAACATTAGGGAGCTTTACATACATCAGAGGACTTGCTTACGTAATTAGTGCAGGATATCCAATCGTATTGGCAGATCCGGTATTTAAATTTTTTGGCGCGGGTGATATTGTAGGCATTCCTACACCGATTTTCATTATGGCCTTCATTTATGTCATTACTTTCTTCATTTTAAAATATACGATGTTTGGCCGCCATGTCTATGCAATCGGCGGAAATGAAGAAGCTGCCAGCCTTACTGGAATTAAGGTAGGAGCTACCCTCATTAAAGTGTATGTAATCAGCGGTCTTTTATCAGGACTTGCGGGCGTAGTGCTTGCAGGTAGATTGTATTCTGGACAACCAACAGCCGGTGTTGGCTTTGAACTAGATGCGATTGCCGCTGTTATTCTCGGCGGAACAAGCTTTACCGGCGGAGTCGGAACCATTCGCGGAACGATTATTGGAGCACTTATTATGGGGGTTCTTAGTAACGGTCTTACTTTGTTAAACGTGAGCTATTATTGGCAGCTTGTTATTAAAGGGGCGGTTATTATTTTAGCTGTTTTGTTGGATCGTTTGCGTACGAAATAATGTATTATTTGTTGTTGAAAAAGACAACTGGAAGTACAATGTCGATAGTTTGAAACATAGAAAAGGCTAGCGAAAACAATAACTGCAAGAGAAAATATAAAATGGATTGTCATAGGAACCTTTGATTTTGATAGGTTTTTCCTGACAGTCCATTTTTTTATAATGAAAGTATAACTGTTGGGGGCGATGTCTAGCTCCCACGGCCTACTTCCTTCCGCAAAATAACCTTCACCGTAAAAGAAAAAAAGCGCCTTCTGTGGTGAAGAACCTTTTACATCTCCTGTAGGCATATCTTCAAATTCCAAATAAGCTGCTACTTGATCCCCTTCAGCAAACAGAGCTTGAATAGGCATTTTAAAGGACTAGAGTATTTTTCGGGAGTAGGTGGTATACACTATCTACCAAAGCCTTTAAATTGTGCTCTAAGAGGTTTTAGAGGCAGGGGGGTTGGGGGTATGGGAGAAAGGAGGCTAAAAGCCATGAAAAAGGATGAGGCCCTAGTAAAAGCTGTTGTCGCTCTCATTGAGAAAGAAAGAAACGCAAATGAGGGAATATTTGTTGGGTCACCGGAACTTGATGAAGTCATAGGCACATTGATATCCCTTGCTGATGATAAAGAACAGGTGATAGAACATACTTCAAAAGAAATGTAACAACTTAAAGAGTTTAAATTCATAAAAAAATCACCACATTTTTCACCCTGCTTAAATTTTTCCAATTCCCCCAAAAAGCTCTCTAAATTTGGAAGAGAGCCCTTTATCATTCATTTTTGATCGAACACAAATATTTCTTTATATTTTCTTACTTGTAATTTTTGACTATTCTTAGAAACTACCAAGACAAAAAGCTGTGTATTATCTTTAAACGCACATCCGTCAATAAACGGAAAGAGAACAGCATGACGATCGCAAGGGAAGTACGCTTTCGTGCTTTAATCAAATAAATGAAGTCACACCTTTGCCCTTCTGTTTATGAACCACAATGTGAGAAAAATAACTATAAGGAAGCAATTGAAGGGAAGAACTGAAAGATATCCGGCATTGCTTGTTCTAATTTTTCTGCTGTGCACTACAATAATAGTACGTGCAGTAGTTTGTACATCAAAGGGGAGGGGAACAAATGCGCAAAGCAGTGAGTTGGTCTCTTTTCATGTATGTATGTTTCGGGCTGTTTATATATTGGTATTTATTTTATGGAACAAGCGCGAACATTCCAGAGGCGTATAAGGGAACAAGCGCAGATCCGGCAACGTTTATGAATGCCCGCGAGCTTATGCTGAGTCAGGAATTTTCTCGCACAAAGTATTTGCTGTTCTTTTTGGCGACACCATTTGAGTGGCTTGTTTTATTCCTGATCCTTGTTCTTGGTATCTCCAAACGATTTGAGGATTCGGCTAAACTGATTACGAGGCTGCGTGTTGGGCAAGTTGCTATTTACTTCTTTTACTTATCGCTGGTAACGACAGTTTTAGCGCTTCCCTTTAAATGGATGGGCTATCAAGTGTCAAAATCATATGGGATTTCAACACAAACATTAGCAAGCTGGTTCAAGGATATTGTGATTGATTTTTGGGTCAACTTTGGCATCATGCTGCTCGTTGTTGCTACTTTGATGTGGCTGATCCGAAAAAGTGAAAAACGATGGTGGTTCCATGCTTGGGCCTTGTCTGTACCGTTTACCATTTTTCTAACGTTTATCCAGCCGGTTGTCCTAGACCCGCTGTATAATGACTTTCAGCCATTGCAGAACCAGGAATTGAAACAAAAAATTCTATCTCTTGCCAGCGAAGCAGATATTCCTGCTGACAATGTATATGAAGTAAATATGTCCGAAAAAACGAAGTCTTTAAATGCATATGTAACAGGTATCGGATCGAACTCTCGTATCGTACTATGGGATACAACTCTGAAGCAGTTGAGTGAAAACGAGATCTTATTTATTATGGCTCATGAAATGGCGCATTACGTGAAAAAGCATATTTATTGGGCTGTAGCCAGTTCGATCGCCATATCATTCGTCGGCTTATATCTCATACATCGCATTTTACAGTTTATCATTGCAAAATGGGGAGGCGTGCTGAACATACGCACTCTTGCCAGTTTGTCGGTGCTCCCGTTATTTTTTCTTGTTTCCTCCGTGCTTTCCTTTGCAGTTAGTCCGGCAGAAAACTATGTATCTCGTATGGAGGAGCGGGTGTCTGATCAATACGCCATGGAAATGACGGAAGACAAGAAAGCGGCTGTAGAGACCTTTCAAGATCTTTCCAAAACAAGCTTAAGTCAAGTAAACCCACCAGGACTTGTAAAATTTTTCCTGTATACACACCCAACGATGCTGGAGAGAATTACTTACTTAGAAGAGTATGGAAAGAAGTGAAGGGAACCGTCTATTTATAATTAACAGGTTGACCTAAAAAGGGATGCATATTCCTTTTTAGGTCAATTTCGTTTGTGAAAAAATAGGATAAGAACGCAGTAAATTAGCAGGGAGATTTTAATTTCTCTCCTTGTACTGTAAGAAAGTATAAATTTCCAGCTAGGTACGAATTCGATGCAGTTGGAAATTTTAGGAGTACAGTATAAGGGCAACTACGCCGCTGTCTTTACCCAAGGGCAGGGATCGCCAATCGACGGGTTTTCCTTATCTTAGGCTTATTTTTCCTTAGTGTTCAAATTTTACATAAAAATTTACCATAAAATTCAAAAAACATCTTCCATTTTTGTGAATCTGTTATATAATATAAAACAGGTAAAGGAATCATGTTATAATACAGAAGATGTAGAAAGGAGTTGGTCATATGCCAACACAAACGGCTGGAGTAACAATTACTGAAGAAGCAACAGCTGCCACCTCTGAAATTTTAACACCGGAAGCACTGGCGTTTATTAAGTCTCTGCATCGGAAATTTAATGGGCGAAGAAAAGAATTGCTTGCGCTTCGCAAGGAAAAGCAGGAGCGAATCAACGCTGGAGCGCTTCCTAGGTTTTTGAAAGAAACAGAGCATATACGAAACGGTGATTGGACAATTGCTCCGCTGCCGGCAGACCTGCAAGACCGCCGCGTGGAAATTACCGGTCCGGTTGATCGTAAAATGGTCATCAATGCTTTAAACTCCGGTGCAAAAATGTTTATGGCGGATTTTGAAGACGCTAACTCTCCTACATGGCACAACAACCTCGAAGGTCAAATCAACTTACGCGATGCTGTCAATCGAACAATCTCACTTAGACACTCAAATGGAAAACAATACAAACTTAACGAAACAACTGCTGTTCTTCTTGTAAGACCGAGAGGATGGCATTTAAACGAGAAACATATTCTCATAGACGGTGAAGAAATCTCCGGAAGCTTATTTGATTTTGGATTATATTTCTTTCACAATGCGAAGAACTTGCTGGAAAAAGGGAGCGGTCCATACTTTTACCTTCCAAAGCTACAGAGTCATTTAGAAGCGAGACTTTGGAATGATGTGTTTGTCTACTCGCAGGAGTATATCGGCATTCCAAACGGTTCCATTAAAGCAACTGTACTTATAGAGACCATTCATGCTGCATTTGAAATGGATGAAATTTTGTATGAGCTGCGCGATCATTCTGCGGGTCTCAATTGCGGTCGATGGGATTATATTTTCAGCTTTTTGAAAACCTTTCGCAAGCTGCCGCAGTTCTTAATTCCAGACCGTGCTCAGGTAACGATGACGGTTCCATTTATGAAGGCATATTGCCTTAAGGTCATTCAAACATGCCATCGCCGCAATGCACCAGCAATGGGAGGCATGGCTGCACAAATTCCGATCAAAAATGATCCGGTGGCGAATGAGCAAGCATTCCAAAAGGTGCGTGCCGATAAAGAGCGTGAGGCTACGGAGGGTCATGACGGGACATGGGTTGCCCATCCGGGACTTGTGCCGGTGGCAATCGAGGTATTTAATCAGGCGATGGCAACGCCAAATCAAATTCATGTAAAGCGCGATGATGTTCATGTGACAGAGGAACAGCTCATCGAGGTGCCTGTTGGAACGATCACAGAACAAGGATTGCGCACCAATATTAATGTTGGAATTCAATATATTGCATCATGGCTATGCGGGAGGGGAGCCGCACCTATTTATAACTTGATGGAAGATGCTGCAACAGCGGAAATTTCTCGGGCCCAGGTATGGCAATGGGTGCGTCATGACGATGGCAAGCTTGAAGATGGTACAAAAATTACGTTCAGACTTGTTGAGCAGCTGCAAGAGGAGGAAATGCGGAGAATTCGGCAAGAGGTCGGAGACAAGAATTTTGCGAACGGGCGCTTTGAAGAAGCGGCAGAGTTATTCACGAAACTCGTACGGGATGATGAATTCGTAGACTTTTTAACACTGCCAGCCTACGACATTCTATAAGAAAGTAAGTTATAAGCAATGTATCTTTTATACTATGTAAAGGGGATGACATGATAATGACAAATACAAGAATTCAACAATTACAAGAAAGCTGGGAAATGGACTCTCGTTGGAAAGGAATTACGCGTCCGTATACTGCTGAGGATGTAATTCGTCTGCGCGGTTCTATTGATATTGAATATACGCTTGCCCGCCGCGGTGCAGAAAAGCTCTGGAAGGGTCTTCATACAGAGGATTACATCAATGCACTTGGCGCATTAACTGGAAACCAGGCGATGCAGCAAGTAAAGGCTGGTTTGAAAGCTATTTACTTGAGCGGTTGGCAGGTGGCGGCAGATGCCAATCTTGCCGGTCACATGTACCCAGATCAAAGCCTGTATCCGGCAAACAGTGTGCCAGCTGTTGTAAAACGCATTAACCAGACGCTTCAGCGTGCTGACCAAATTCAGCATATGGAGGAAAATGGAGAAATTGACTATTTTGTTCCAATTGTAGCTGACGCAGAAGCTGGATTTGGCGGTCAATTGAATGTTTTTGAGCTGATGAAGGGCATGATCGAAGCGGGGGCTGCCGGTGTTCATTTTGAAGACCAATTATCTTCGGAGAAAAAATGCGGTCATTTAGGCGGAAAGGTGCTGCTTCCGACGCAAACAGCGGTACGCAACTTAATCTCTGCACGCCTTGCAGCTGATGTGATGGGGGTTCCAACAATTATTGTTGCCCGCACGGATGCTGACGCTGCGGATCTGATCACAAGTGATATCGATGACAACGACAAGCCGTTCATTACAGGTGAAAGAACAGCAGAAGGCTTCTTCCGTACGCGTGCGGGTCTCGACCAAGCGATTGCCCGCGGTCTTGCCTATGCACCATACGCAGATTTAATTTGGTGCGAAACGTCTGAGCCGAATTTAGAGGACGCAAAGCGCTTTGCAGATGCCATCCATGCGAAATTCCCAGGTAAGCTCTTAGCATATAACTGTTCGCCTTCCTTCAACTGGAAGAAGAAATTAGATGACAAAACAATTGCAAATTTCCAGCGTGAAATTGCGACATATGGATATAAGTTCCAATTCGTAACATTAGCTGGTTTCCATTCTCTAAACTACGGTATGTTTGAGCTGGCGCGCGGCTACAAAGAGCGCGGCATGGCAGCATATTCCGAGCTACAGCAGGCTGAATTTGCTGCTGAAGAGCATGGCTACAGCGCAACCCGTCACCAGCGCGAGGTCGGAACAGGCTACTTTGATCAAGTAGCTCAGGTTATTACTGGAGGAACATCTTCAACAACAGCGTTGAAGGGATCTACAGAGGAAGAGCAGTTTACGAAATAAGAAACTGGTGAGGAGGGGTGTCCCGAAATGAGGGCACCCTTTTTGTGAGTGAAAGGAGAGGGAATCTGGAAGAATATATTTAATCTGCCTCAATTCCTATTAAAGCCTTTTCATTTTCTAGCTTAATAATATCAATATGCCCAAGTTTACTAGATTTTCTGCGCTAGAATCTTAAATTGCATATGGTAATTTAAGTGATTTGTTGTACGATGGGTTTGTTTTCTTAGCAAAAAAGGAATACAATAAAGATAGATATGAATTGGTAATTTCAAGGGGGAAAAATCATGACTGATAAAACAAAAGTGTTCCCAGTTGAAGCAGCAGGAGAAAAGGGACTGAAAAAGAAAGAGGAACTACATAACAAATCGACACGCATAGCTGATGAAGAAAAAGCGAAGGGTAATAGAATGGTAGAATTAGAGAGTGTTGCTCACTTTAATGAAGCGATGAAAACATTAACAGCCCGCTATTTTGCTACTTCATTAGAAAGCGTTGAAACTTTTGGAACTCAAATCCAAAGAGCAAACAAATTGGCTTTTCGACTGCATGATATTTTCACTTCCGTTATTACAACATCGAGAGAAAGGCTAGAACAAAATCCATTTGGTTTTGAACAGAATAAAAAGGAATTACAAGGAAAGATAGAGGAGCTGTCAGCTAAGCTAAATTCTGAAGAAGAGCTTACAAAATCCCAAGTAAAGCAAATTCTTGAATTAAAAAAGGCTGAAGCACGTTTAGAAAAATTAACACAAACGCAAAAAACTTCTATCGAAAAATTAAATGCAACAATTGAGACACTTCATTCTGATAAGGAAAAGCTAGCAGCTGATAAAGAGGAGCTGCACCTTAAAGTAGAGGCAGCAACGAAAGAAAATCAGGAATCCCTACAAAAGATAGCAGATTTGCAGAATCAATTACATGCTGCACAGCAAGAATTGCAAAAAATAGGAGATTTAGAACAGCAGTTATCCCTTGCTGTTGAAACCCACACAAATGAAATAATACAAATTTCTGAACAAAAAGATTTAGAAAAACAAAGTGAAATATTAGAGCTGCAACAAAAGCTGTTAACTGAACATCAAGAGGAGCTATCCAAAGAAGTTAAGAAAAGAGAAGAAATGAATGATACGGTTTTAGAGTTAAACCGTATCATCGAGAAACAAACAGTAGATGCAGCTAAAGTAAAAAACAAGCATGAGAAAGAAATTGAGAAACTAAACAAAAAAGCGCTTGAAGCCCAAAATGGATATGAAGCGCAATTTGCAAAGTTAAAAAAGGAAATTACCTCTTTAAAGCAGTAGAGGAAAGTAAAAAGTGCATTTGAAGAGAGTGCCTCATGACCGCCAAATTAAGAAAATGATATAAGCAGACAAAAAATGACCATCCTGATTTATTTCACATCTGAATCAGGATGGTCATTTTTCTATGATGAATGTCACCTAGCTTTTTTACACTTTAAGAAATTTCTAGCTGGAAGACAATTCGACGTAGCGAGAAACTTTAGGAATACAGTATAAGGGAAACGATGCCTCTGGCTTCGCCTAAGAGCAGGGCTCACCAATCGGCGAGTTTGCTTTATGAGTAGAGAATTATCAGTGGACAAACATATGTTCTTTTAGTAGAATGAGATTACCAGAATGAACCAAAGGAGGAGAGTGAAGACGTGCGGTTTTCCCAAGCGAGTCTATAAACATACTGTACCTCATAATCTCAATCAGGAACTCTTTTGTTCTTTTTTTGTACGCAATACATAAAGTGTGAAGGCAAGTATGCTTTTTTGCTTACAAGGGGGGGCTTTAAGTTCGAAATATCCAAATGAATAAAGGTTTATATTTTTTGCATTGCTACTGATTTTCTCTAAATTAAGAAAGGAATTCATAAATATGAGGATAAAACAAAGCAATTTAAAAGCTGTGCTGGCGGGTCTCTTGTTAGCAATTTTAATGGCGTCTATGGATAATACCATTGTCGCTACCGCAATGGGAACAATTGTAGGTGAACTTGGCGGGCTCGATAAGTTCGTATGGGTTACCTCTGCGTATATGGTTGCTGAAATGGCGGGGATGCCGATATTCGGCAAACTGTCGGATATGTTCGGACGTAAAAGGTTTTTTATTTTTGGATTAATTGTCTTTTTGTCAGGATCTATTTTGTGCGGAATGGCGGACAGCATTGTCCAGCTTAGTATCTATCGTGCAATCCAGGGAATCGGCGGCGGAGCACTTATCCCAATCGCCTTTACAATTATGTTTGATACTGTACCAGTTGAACAACGCGGAAAGCTAGGAGGATTATTTGGAGCTGTATTTGGTTTATCCAGTATCTTTGGTCCGCTATTAGGTGCCTATATCACAGACTATCTGGACTGGCGCTGGGTGTTTTATGTGAACATTCCTTTAGGTTTATTGGCTTTAGTATTTATCGTTTTCTTCTATAAGGAATCACCTGTTCACACCAAACAAAAAATTGACTGGTGGGGTGCCTTCACACTAGTTGGAGCCGTAATCAGCTTGATGTTTGCATTAGAATTGGGCGGCAATGAGTATGATTGGGATTCAGCTTTCATTCTAGGCTTGTTCGCTGTTTTTACCGTGTTGTTTGTTGCCTTCATTTTCATTGAACGAAAAGTAACAGATCCGATTATCTCATTTCCAATGTTTAAGGTTCGCTTATTTGCTACAAGCAATCTTTTAGGATTGTTGAGCGGTATGGCTTTCATTACGGCTTCTGTGTATATCCCTATCTATATTCAAGGGGTGTTAGGGGGAACTGCAACAAATTCCGGTCTCGTCCTGCTCCCAATGATGTTAGGTTCGGTTGTTTCTGCTACAACCGGGGGCTTTTTAATGAGCAAATGGAGTTACCGTAACATCATGATCTTTTTTGCTATTATTTTTGCAGCAGGAATGTTCTTATTAACTACATTAGAGCCAGATTCAGGACGATTCCTAGTGACAATCTACATGATTCTGGCAGGTTTAGGAATTGGAGCCACCTTCTCTGTCCTAAGCAATGCGGCCATCCACCATTTCGAACCGTCACAGCGGGGCTCTGTTAATGCTACTGTATCGTTTATCCGCTCATTGGGAATGTCACTTGGAATTACTGTTTTCGGGATTATTCAACGAAATGATTTCTCTGCGAAGCTAAATGATATTTTTGCAAGTATGGGGAACGGGCAAATGGCAGAAAATCCGGCGTTTAAAGACCCTCGTGTGCTGCTTGCGCCGGAGGCTCGCGCTCAGATACCAGCACCGATTTTAGATAAAATTACGGCAGCCCTATCCTCCTCCATCACAACTACATTTATGTGGGCACTCATTCCTACGGCACTAGCATTGATTGTAGCGATGATGATGAGTAAGGAACGATTGCAATCATCTATTGAATATCAGCAGGCTAGAGGGGAACAGAAAGCTGGGCATGCACACCAATAACCGTTTTTGATGATAAAGCGTAATCAGTGTTCAAACACTTATAAGGCTGGAACGAAAAGCAATGGGAACCCGTTTGTTGTGAAGATTTTTATTTATGCAGATAAAAAATAGACGCGCTCACATTTCCTCTATAGGCATATGATATGGTATCCGTACAGCAGTATCCCTCCTTATCAACGAAGGGAAGAGTAAAAAAAATGATGTCAAATGCGAATATTCCTTACAGCAACAATGCGCCAATGCCTGCAAACGTGGCTCCTGTAGCCCCTGTTCAACAAGTTCCAGTCTATGGTGGTTATTACCACACACCATGTTTTGATTATGGATATGGATATGGCGGTTATGGCTGCGGAGGCTACGGTCATGGCTTTGCGCTCATCGTTGTACTATTTATCTTGCTCATCATTATAGGCGCTTGTACTTTCCACCACGGTGATAAGTGTTGAGGTACTAACCTTTACCCCCTTGTATTCGTACAGGGGGGTTTTTGTCGTTAGAATGAAAGGTATGTAAGTAGTAGGGTATGTGCCAGCGACGACGTACTAATCGATGTAAATGTTAATCGCTTATACATAAAGATGACGACAAATGAAGTTTATTTTTAATAAATAAAGAAAAAAATCTCCACTTTTTATAAAAAGGTGGTATAATTCTCCGTAAAGGGATATTTTTCCTAATCTTTACTATAGAAAGGTGGAGAAATCATATGAAATTTAAACCATCGCGATTTGTATATGATTATATTATAAATCGAAAAACAATGGCGATTGTACCTGTGTTAACGGTAGATAATCGAATTTTATCCGGTATTTTAGAGGAAGAGGATACCCTCATTGCGCTTCCAAGGCCTTATGAGGTTGTTGATCAAAGCTGTCGTTTCCACGGTTCTAGCTTTGAAGGCCGCAAAGAGGGCACTCGTGAATTAATTGGAATCACCCATAAAGCACCTATTGCAATCAGCTCCACAGAAAGCCTGTATTTTCTTTCTACTTTGTCCTACACCCGCAGAGAATGCTCTTGGATTTCTCATTTCCACGTTACTAACACGAAAGCAACTCCTCATAACAATGTTCTCATTACATTCATGAACGGCCAAAGCTTTGAAGTGGGAATTTCAAAAACAAGCTTTGACACATTGCTATACCGAACCGCACACCTTCGCTCTGAGTCAGAAGATCGCCAAAAGCGCAAGCTTCTGCAAGTATCACGAACAGTAAACAAACAGGACCTGCCGCAGCTTGCTTCTGAGCCGATGTATCCGTACAAAGCAAAATGGGAAACCTAATTTTGTAGGGCTGTTTCACAAGTCGGTGTTAACTGACTTGTGGACAGCCTATTTGCATGCAGATTTGATTAAATGAAATAGAAATCGGGTAGATTTATTATAAAACAGAGGTTGATTTTTATAATCTGTTATAGTACAATGAATGTAATAAGTATTAGAAAATGAAACAATTAACAAACATTACCGTACAGGATGAGAGGAGAATGTACAAATGGAAATGTATACAGAGGCTTATCGAAAATACTCAGAGAAATGTCAGCGATTTGGGATTACTGGAATTGACTTTATTGACTTTATTCAAAGCTTAACATTACAGCAAATTCAAATGATGGTAATGGATTTGGATTGCATCAATTGAGGTGGGACATGAATAGTGATGTGGATGTTAGAAAAAGATGAGCCATCTGTTTATCTTACTTGTAAGAGAGCGGATGGTTTTTTCGTGTTCTTTTTCACGCTTTAAGACAGCATAAATTCTCAGCCGGAAGCCAATTCGACGTAGGCAGAAATTTTAGGAATCCAGTATAAGTAGGGCTACGCCTCTGTTTTCGCAGGGGGGCAGGGCTCGCCAATCGGCGAGTTTTCTTTACAAGAAAATATAACTTTTCGAGGTGATGTCTAGCTCCCAAGGCCCAAAATGGCAGCGTAGGGCTGAACCTCCGCAACAGGCAAAAAGTGCCTTTTACTCCGGGCCACCCCTACGCTGCCATAAAAGGTGGGTCTTGTCCGCTTTTCTTTATAACTTACCTATTTCTTTCGCAAATGAAAAGGAATTGCGCAGAATATATGGAAATAGAAACAAGAAAGCAAACAGCGCGTTTAGTGAAATCGGAAAATAGTGGTACAATACAAGAAAGTATGAGATGAAGGAGCAGCAGTATTTACATGGATATACATACAATCAGGGAATTTTTCACATTGGAGCATATGGAGCGGCTGCTTGAAAGCTATCGGGATTTTGGGCCGCTTGCAGGTATTCTTCTTCCGATAGTCGAGGCATTTATACCGGTGCTGCCGCTTGTTGCGTTTGTGTTAGCAAACGCGGCAGCATATGGGCTTTGGGTTGGATTCTTCTATTCATGGCTGGGCTCTTGTATTGGGTCATTGCTTCTCTTTGCGCTTGTCCGAAAATTTGGCCGCCATCGTTTTTTTACATTTTTAAATGATCATCCAAAGGTGCGGCAGTCGATGCTTTGGATCGAGAGAAGAGGTTTTGGTCCTATTTTTATCTTGTTTTGTCTCCCGTTTTCGCCGTCTGCCTTAATCAATGTAGTTGCAGGCCTATCGAGAATTAGCCAAAGGCAGTTTGCGCTTGCGCTTTTGCTTGGAAAGGTTGTTATGATTTTTATTATTAGTTATGTTGGTCATGATTTGCTTTCATTTGTGCAAAAGCCTTTGAAAACGGCAATTGCAGTTTTGGTTATTTTCCTGCTTTGGTATGTTGGGAAAAAGGTTGAAGTGAGGCTAGAACTCGCAAAGAAATAATCTTCATGTTGATAGACAGCCCTAATACATGGAAGAAATGGGGGAGCGTCATGAAGCGAGCGTGGAAGCAAGAAGGTGTGCAGTGGATGCAAATAATTGGATGTGGCATTATTTTGGCTGTATGTGTCCGGATTTTTTTCTTTTCGACCTATGTAGTCGAGGGAAAGTCAATGATGCCGACGCTTCAGGATGGAAACATGATTGTCATTAATAAGCTTGGGTATGATGTAGGAAGCTTGCATCGGTTTGACGTTGTTGTGTTTCATGCGAATGAGAAGGAAGATTATGTTAAGCGGATTATCGGGCTTCCAGGTGACACAATTGAGTATATACGTGATAGACTATATATAAATGGTAAGCTTATGAAAGAGCCCTATTTGGATCGCTTTAAAGCAGAAATGATTGGCGGGCATCTGACCGATGATTTCACCTTAGAGGAAGTAACAGGAAAAATGAAGGTTCCAAAGGACAGCGTGTTTTTGCTTGGAGATAATCGTTTAAGAAGCTGGGATAGCCGTTATTTTGGCTTTGTAAAAATAGAGAAAATTGTTGGGAAGGTTGACTTACGGTATTGGCCGATTAATGAGGTCAGCACTGCATTTTAAAGGGGGTAATTCAACATTGAGTTACCTTCTTTTTTCGTGAAGGGTGGAGGTATGATGTCACTTCGTTTTATTCTCGGACGGGCAGGCAGCGGCAAAAGTGAGCTGTGCCTAGAGGAAATCCGTCAAGAGCTGCGCATATCAGCACGCGGCCGTACAATTTTGTATCTTGTGCCAGAGCAGATGACATTTCAGGCGCAAGTGGCGCTTCATCACGGTATAAGTGGTTCTGTTCGCGCCCAGGTGTTCAGCTTTTCTCGTTTGGCATGGAAGGTGCTGCAGGAGGCGGGAGGAGCAAGCCGTCTGCATATTGACGGAGCTGGTGTACAGATGTTACTTCGTAAAATTGTTGAGGCGAGAAAACAAGAGTTAACAGTGTTTCAAAAAGCAAGTGAGCAAACTGGTTTTCTAGAGCAGGTAAGCCGGATGATTAGCGAATTGAAGCGCCATAATGTCAATCCGTCTCATCTGTACGCCATTTGGCAGGAGGCAGACCAAAAAAGCCAAAAAGCACAAGAAATATTGCTGGCCAATAAACTGCATGATTTACAGTTGCTATATGAAGATTTTGAGCGGTCGCTTATTGGCCGTTATTTAGATAGTGAGGATTATTTGCAGCTTCTTGCAGAAAAAATTCCATATTCTCGCTATGTGAAGGATGCGATTGTATATGTAGATGGGTTTCATACGTTCACGCCACAGGAGATAAATGTGTTAAAGCATTTATTGCTTGCAGGTGCTGAGGTGACGGTCGCGTTAACGATGGAGCATGCGCCAAACGGAGATATGCAGGAATTAGATTTGTTTTATCCATCGAGCGGTTCCTATGAGAAGCTTGCACGTATGGCAAAGGAATCTGGCATTGCAATGCAGGAGCATGTGCTGCTGCAGGAGCAAAAGCGCTTTGTGAAAAGTGAGTCTTTAGCTCACCTAGAGAAGTATTTTGATACGCGGCCTTACAAGTATTTCGGACAAGAGCCAGATGTTGCATTATATTCTGCCGCCAACCGTCGTGCGGAGGCAGAGGCCGTCGCACGGGAAATTCGCCGTCTCGTTCGTGAAAATGGCTATCGCTATCGGGACATAGCTATTATGGTACGAAATGGCCATAGCTATTATGACGTACTAAAAACGATTTTCCCAGATTACAATATTCCTTATTTTGTTGATGAGAAACGATCGATGCTGCATCATCCCCTTATTGAGCTGATTCGTTCTGCGCTTGAGGTGATAACTGGAAATTGGCGATACGATGCAATATTCCGCTGCGTGAAAACTGAGCTGTTGTACCCGCTGGGAGAGGAAAAGAACAAGCTGCGCGAGGACATGGATGAGTTTGAAAATTATTGTCTCTCCTATGGTATACAAGGGAAGAAGTGGACATCTTCAGAGCGATGGACATACCGCCGCTATCGGTCTTTGGAACATTATACAGAGAGGCAAACAGATAGTGAACGGGAGATTGAAGAAAAGCTGAACGAAATGCGGACGTTAATCGCAAAACCTCTTCTTCAGCTGCAAAACCGCTTCAAACGTGCAAAAACAACGATGCAAATGTGCGAAGCGCTGTATTTATTTTTAGATGAGCTAAAAATTCCGAAAAAGTTGGATGCACTTCGGCTGAAGGAGGAAGAGGAAGGAAATCTTCTGTTTGCGAATGACCATGACCAAGTGTGGCAAGAGGTTATCGATTTGCTTGATAAATGTGTGGAAATGCTTGGGGAAGAAAAGCTGTCCCGTGATATGTTCATCAAGGTCATTACAGCAGGGTTAGAGGCGCTTCAGTTTGCAAATATCCCGCCATCGCTTGATCAGGTGCTCGTCGCAAATATCGATCGCTCCCGTCTGGCCAATGTGCGCGCTGTATTCGTCATCGGAGCGAATGAGGGTGTGATTCCATCAGCACCAAGCGATGAGGGTGTTATATCAGACGAAGAGCGGGAGATGCTGTTTACAGCAGGTATCGAGCTTGCGGCAACGAGCCGTCAAAAGCTGTTAGAAGAGCAGTTTGTATTGTACCATACGCTGACGAGATCATCGGAGCGGTTATATGTATGCTGTCCGTTAGCTGATGAAGAAGGGAAAACGCTGCTGCCGTCCTCGTTGTTTAAAAGACTCAAAGCAATGTTTCCGCGTGCGCAGGAAGTGTTTGTAACGAATGATGTGAATGATATAACGCTAGAGAAGCAGCTTTCATTTGTTGCAACGCCGTCAGTTACATTGTCATACTTAACGCAGCAGCTGCAGCATTGGAAACGGTACGGCTATGAAAGCAATTTGTCATTTTGGTGGGATGTGTACAATTTTTATATTACATCACCAGCTTGGAGCGGGAGAAGCAAGCTGGTGCTCAGCAGCCTGTTTTATGAAAATAAGGCCCGCAAGTTAACAGAGCGTGTAAGCCAAGAATTGTATGGGGAAACAGTGCAAGGAAGTGTTTCGCGTATTGAGCTGTTTCAGCGCTGCTCCTATGCGCATTTCATCCAGCACGGCTTGTTACTAAGGGAGCGCGACATTTTTAAGCTCGATGCTCCGGATATCGGGCAATTATTCCATGCAGCTTTAAAGCATATTGCTGATAAGCTGGAAAAAGAGAACAAGACTTGGCAGGATTTAGATAGACGCGGGTGCGAGTATTTGGCGGCAGATGCGATAGAAGAGCTTGCGCCGCTTTTGCAAAAGGAAATCTTATTAAGCTCCAACCGCCATCATTATCTCAAGCGGAAGCTGCAGCATATTTTATTTCGCACCTCTCTTATCTTAAGTGAGCATGCAAAGGCGAGCGGGTTTGTGCCGGTTGGGCTTGAAATTCCGTTTGGCATTGGAGAGGAAGCTTTGCCGCCGCTTCAATTCGAGCTGCCTGGCGGTACAAAAATGAAGGTTGTCGGACGGATTGATCGTGTGGATAAAGCTAAGCATGAAAAGGGCACATTTTTACGGATTATTGATTATAAGTCGAGCGCGAAAGCTCTTGATGTAACAGAGGTATATTACGGGCTGGCGCTGCAAATGCTTACCTATTTGGATGTTGTTGTTGAAAATGCCAGCAAGTGGGTTGGAAAGGGAGAAGAAGTCTCACCGGCGGGCGTATTGTATTTTCATATCCATAACCCGCTTATCGATTTGAAGCGTTCTTTGTCAGAGGCAGAGATTGAGCAGGAAATGATGAAGAAGTTTAAAATGAAGGGACTTTTACTTGGAGATACCGATATTGTTACGTTGATGGATAAAAATTTAGAAGAAACCAGCTCGTCCCATATTATATCTGCAGGCTTCAAAAAGGGTGGCGGATTTACGTCCAATTCGTCGGTAGCGAGCGAAGAGGATTTTCAAGTGCTCAGGTCTTATGTTCGCCGCACATTTGAGAGTACCGGAACACGTATCGCAGAAGGAGAGATTGATATAGCTCCTTATAAAATGGATAAAAAAATAGCATGTACATTTTGTCAATTTAAAGCGGTTTGTCAATTTGATGAATCGCTCGGAGATAATCAATATCGGATATTAAGACCGATGAAAGGGAACGAAGCCCTACAGAAAATGAGGGAGGAGGTTGAACCAGAATGATAGATTCTATTCTAGCAAAGCCGCCTAATAGCCAATGGACGGATGATCAGTGGAAGGCAATTGCGGCGAGCGGCCGTGATATTCTAGTTGCAGCAGCGGCTGGCTCAGGAAAAACGGCTGTTCTTGTAGAACGCATCATCCGAAAAATTATTTCTCCTGATAACCCGATTGATGTGGACCGGTTGCTTGTTGTGACATTCACGAATGCCTCAGCACAGGAAATGAAAAACCGAATTGGCGAGGCATTGGACAAAGAGCTGACGAATGACCCTTCATCACAGCATTTACGCAGGCAGCTCAGCCTGCTTAGCCGTGCATCCATCTCTACGATTCACTCCTTTTGTTTACAGGTAATTCGAACATATTACTATATGCTTGATATTGATCCAAGCTTTCGGATTGCCAATGAAACGGAAATTGAATTGCTAAAAGAAGAAGTGATGAACGATATCCTCGAGGAGGAATACGGTCTAGATGGAAATGAAGCGTTTTTTGATTTAGTGGACCGTTATACAGGGGATAGAAGTGACAGCGATTTACAGGATATGATTTTAAAGCTTTATACTGAAGCGGGGGCACACCCTAATCCGGAGAAGTGGCTGGACAAGCTTGTTGCATTTTATGATGTGGAAGGAAAAAGTATTGATGATTTACCATATACGCAGTATTTGCTTCAGGATGTTATCCTTCGGCTCGAAGGAGCAAAGCAATATACGCAAAAAGCCATTCGACTTTCTCAGCTGCCCGATGGTCCTGCGCCGAAAATCGAGGCATTTGAGAGCGACCTCAGCCTGTTGGAAAGGCTGTTAGCAGCGGCTCATACCTCCTGGCAAACGCTGTATGGCGCGATGCAGGAGATTGAATGGAAAACATTTAAGCGTATTAAAAAAGCTGACTACAATGCTGATTTAATTGAGAAAGCAGATAAGCTGCGTAAAAAGGTGAAGGATGATATCGGTAAGCTGCAGGAGGAGCTGTTTAGCCGTTTACCAGAGAATTATGTAAAGGATTTATCTCGTATGCATTATGTGCTGCAGACGCTCATTCACCTTGTGAAGGAGTTTTCTGTTCGTTTTCAAGCAGTAAAGCGTGAGAAAAGCATGGTTGATTTTACAGATTTAGAGCATCTCTGTCTTGCGGTTTTAGCGGAGGATACAGCTGCAGAAGAGCTGAGACCATCCGCTGTGGCGCTGCAATATCGTGATAAGTTTGCAGAGGTGCTTATCGATGAGTATCAGGACGTTAACTTTGTACAAGAGTCGATTTTGCGGCTGGTAACGAAGGAAACAGAAGCGGCGGGCAATTTGTTTATGGTTGGAGACGTGAAGCAATCGGTATACCGCTTTCGTCTTGCGGAGCCAGGTTTGTTTCTTGGGAAATACAGGCGCTTTACGCCAGATGGTATGCATGGCGGCATGCGTATTGATTTGGCTAAAAACTTCCGGAGCCGTTCTGAAGTGCTTGATGGAACAAACTTTGTGTTTAAGCAAATTATGGGTGAAGCAGTTGGTGATCTTGACTATGACAAAGATGCTGAATTAAAGCTTGGCGCAGCTTATCCAGAGGGAGCAGATACTGCAGCTGAATTTCTGATTGTAAATCAAAATACGAAGGAAACGGCAGGCGGGGAAGAGGCAGACGCCGAAGAAGCAATGGATTTGGAAGCGGCACAAATGGAGGCACGCTTGATTGCAGCAAGAATAAAAGAGATGGTCAGCTCCGGTTATGAGGTGTACGACCGAAAACATAATGCGATGCGTCCTGTTTCGTACCGTGATTTTGTCATTTTGCTTCGCTCGATGACAACTGCCCCGCAAATGACGGAGGAATTTAAACGTTCGGGTATTCCGGTGTACGCAGAACTTTCCAGTGGATATTTCGAGGCAACAGAAGTAAGTGTTATGCTGAATGTACTTCGTGTTATTGACAATCCAGCGCAGGATATCCCGCTCGCAGCTGTTCTTCGCTCCCCGCTTGTCGGGGCAACAGACGAGGAATTAGCTGTTTTGCGTATTCATGCAAAGAAGGGTTCTTTCTATCAAGCGATGCGCAGCTTCTTGCAGGCCGAGCGGGATGGGAGTGCAGCACTTCGTAAAAAGCTGTCCTCCTTCTTTGACAATGTACAGCGTTGGCGCAGTTTTGCTACGCAGCAGCCGCTTTCGGATCTGATTTGGAAGGTATATCGTGAAACGGGATATTATGATTTTGTGAGCGGTCTGCCAGGCGGCAAGCAGCGTCAGGCTAATTTACGCGTCCTGTATGACAGGGCACGGCAATATGAAGCTACATCATTTCGCGGATTATTCCGCTTTCTCCGATTTATTGAGCGTATCCTAGAGCGCGGCGATGACATGGGAACGGCGCGGGCGCTTGGTGAGCAGGAGGATGTTGTACGTATTATGACAATTCACAAAAGCAAAGGTCTTGAGTTCCCGGTTGTTTTTGTTGCCGGCTTAGGCCGACGCTTTAATATGCAGGACTTAAATAAAAAGTTTTTACTTCATAAGGATTTAGGATTTGGTTCTCCGTTTATTGATCCACAAAAGCGCATTAAGTACGCAACAATTTCGCAAATTGCGATAAAACGAAAGATGAAAATGGAGCTCATCGCAGAGGAAATGCGTGTTCTCTATGTTGCCTTGACGCGTGCGAAGGAAAAGCTTATTTTAATCGGAACAGTGAAGGATGCAAGTGCCGCACTTTCAAAATGGACAGAGGCGCGAGATTACGATGCTTGGTTATTACCTGACCATATGAGAGCGCAGGCCGCTTCTTATATAGATTGGCTTGGTCCTGCGTTAATGAGGCATAAAGGCAGCATATCTATGGAGGAGGCACTCGGTGCGTCTATACCAGCAGAAATCTATGAATATCCTGCGAGTTGGGCGATGAGGCAGATTGAAGCGGCGGATCTCCGAGAAGAGCAGCAGCTGCAGGAGGAAAAGCAGGAGCTGGTGCAAGCTTTATATGAGCAACGAACAGCGCCTGTGGAGACGGAGAAAAAGGATGAGGTGACGCAAATTCTCACATGGCAGTATAGCTTTGAAGCGGCTACAACCCACCGCGCCAAGCAGTCTGTTTCTGAGATTAAGCGTAATTATCAAGCGGATGAAGAAAGCGATACAGCTTTTCTGTCTGGTTTCCGTTCTCAGATTGAGAAGCGCCCGCGTTTTATGGAGCGAAAAGGTCTTACACCGGCGGAACGTGGAACTGCTGTTCATGCGGTGATGCAACATGTAGATTGGACAAAGCCGGTTACTGAATTAAGCATTCAGGAGCAGCTTGCTGACATGGTGAATAAGGAATTATTAACGTACGAGCAGGCGGAAAGCATTGTAGTCGAAGAGATTGTGGCGTTTTTCCAAACGCAGCTAGGAAAGCGGACAATGCAGGCAGAGCTGGCAGAACGCGAGGTACCGTTTATGATGATGATTCCGGCATCATCCGCCTATCAGGATTGGCATGGAGAGGACGAGGAGCTTGTCCTCGTACAAGGGATTATCGACTGTCTCATTGAGGAGCCAGACGGTATTATTTTAATTGACTTTAAAACAGATAGTATTTCGGAGCGTTTCCCTGGCGGATTTGAGCAGGCACGGCCTGTTTTGGAAAATCGCTATCGTTTGCAGCTTGAAATGTACAGTCAGGCACTCGAGAAAAGCTATGGAAAACGTGTAAAGGAAAAATATTTATACTTTTTTGATGGCAGCCACATACTAGAAATATAGTAAGCAACAGGCGAGTGAGCATAATGGGAAAAAAGCTGATCGGAACATGTGAGCTGTGCGGCAGGGATGATTTAGAGCTGACAGTGCACCATTTAACACCAAAGGAGCTTGGTGGAACCTTTCTTCCGACTGCAAATGTATGTATAGCTTGTCATAAGCAAATTCATGCGCTATATACAAATGAAGAGCTTGCGATTCGTTTATATACCATTGCATCCTTACAAGATGATGAAAAAATTTCGTCATTTTTGAAATGGATTCGAAAGCAGCCTGCTACAAAGCAAGTACGCATACGGAAATCAAATGAAAGAAAGCAAAAAGGAAGGTAGCTGCCTTCCTTTTTTGCTTTTTGGAAAGGACTGTGTCTGTTTGGTTTGTTTATGCAGTACCGATTTGATTTTGGTCATTCACATCTGGATCAAATGTATTTGTAGCGTTTATCCCGTTAAATGTGTTCACAACAAAGCCGACATTGGAAGCGCCTGATCCATTATATGCTTTAGCATTTTCCTTTGGAGAAACATTATAAAAGTCTCCTAAATTAAAGGAGCCATTACTGTTTTGTACAACTAAATTGCCTACGAAAGAAGGCATTTTCCGCTCACCAGCCTCTTTTTTCTTGTAATAACGGTTTCCTATTATTTAAGGTATGAGGGAACGCTCAGAAGGTGTTTCTTCAAATGGATCCTCCGAAATGAATTGTCTGATTTGCAAAATGCGAGAATTATTAAACACGTAGTCAGTAGAGCCAATGTGAATGATACCGCTACTCAGTAAACTTATTATTTCAACACGATCAACGCATACAAATGGATTGGTGTTTACGACATGCATACGGACAGAAGTTTGTCTCGTTGGTATAGTTATTTCTGTATCTGTGAACATTACATATTTCTCGAAAGAACCTTCTTGTGCTAAATAGAATGGCTCCTCGCGCTGCACCAAAATGTCACGGTTTCGTGATGCTATCATATTAGAATCACCGATTTGCAAAACGCCGTCTATCCCCATGGAAATAACATTAATCTGATTCACAATAGAAACATGACGAAGCATAGTATCTTCCTCTCTTACGCTGGAGTTCCTGGCACATTGAAAACAAGAGGAACGAATGGTCCAGCTGCAAGCGATTCTGGAGGTGTATCCAGGATGGAGGTCAGGATTAAAAAAGTGGCATCTCCAATGAGGAATAATGCAGAGCTTGATACACCAGCTGACTTGATGCGTCCAACTTTAATTTCATGATTCACAACGGTAAAATTCACCCTTTACCACTCCTTTTGGATATGATGGGGCATATTCTGAATAAAGGCGAGGAATGCTTTATCAATGTCTTGCTTCATATTTTGGACAATAATCTCCTTCATATATTGCGGATTAGAGGTGATTTCTGGATATGGTTCCACTTGGGATAAATAATACGGTAATCGATGCTCCATTTGCTTTTGAATATCGTCAATCATCATTTGCCGATACGTATCATCGAGAGCTGTACCCTGCTCTGTTTCCATTTCAACGATGCGGCTGTAAGCACCCTCATTTAAATAACGTGTAACTTGCTGCAAAACATCCTGATAGAAATCTGGATTTGCCTTTGTTTCAGGATTCACCTTAAGTGTTTCCGTCTCTACATCAAAATCTTCAATTGCGTTCCCGCTGCTGTTAAATGGATTAAGTCCGATATTTAAAGTGCCATTTAAGTTTTCAACCTTTAGCTGATCAAATTTATATTCTATCTTGCCGATGGACTGGGGAGGATTCCGTTTGAAATTTTCCAGCTCTGCTGTTAGTCTTTCAACAGTTTCTTCAAGACGCTGGAGCTGCTGCTGCTGTAATTGAATGGTATTATATAGCTGTTGTAAGTAAGTAAGCCAATCTTGGGTCATAATCATAGCCTCCTTTACTCTAAGAGGGGAGGATTAAAGGTTTAAATCCCTATTTCACACTGTGAGAACATATAAATTTCCAACTGGAAGAGAATCCGACGCAGTCGGAAATTTTAAGGATAAAGTGTAAGTGCAACTGCGCTTCTGTCTCGCTGATCGGCGAGTTTTCTTTAAGAGGCTTAGGAATTGGTAGATGAAATGATTTGTCCCCTTGCTTTTAACGGACGTGCAGGTTCTGTAAATGCGCCAGTGTTGGAAAACTTTGAAAGTGCCTTAATCGTTCCGGTACTGCCAATCTGAAATACAGAAGAGGTCGTAATACTCCCTACTCGAAGATTATGAATGATAATGCTTTGATTTACATAGAAGTTCAAGCAGATCACTCTCCTTTTAGAAATAAGGATGTATCAGATACTAAAGTCCGCCTAACTCCCTTTTGTAAAGTACCTTCACCATAAAAATAGAGAAGATCTTTTTGCTGCGAAGAACATACAGAAAGACTCTATAAGCAGCCTCGTACGAACTGTATGTTTTCTTCAGGGCTAGGCATGTTCTTAATAGGTTAACGATATAGGCTGATCTATAACGTCTTGGTCGTTTACATTTGTAGAGTTCTCATAATTATAAACGTTTACTGTTTCTCCGACATTAAATGACCCTGCTCCCGCAAACGTTCTTGAATAGCTAATGGGACGAATCGCAAAGACATCGCCAATATGAAAGACGCCGCTAGACCCAATATTTACAACGTTGATGTGTCCTACGATAGCAGGCATGAAAAAACACCCTTCTTACAGATTCTTATGCTTATTATATGGACATTTATCCAAGAATGTGTCTAAAAATTTTTTAGATAAAAGAAAAATCGCTGATTGACAAGCCGTTAGGCGAAGACAGAGTGTAGCTGCTCTTGTACTTTGTTCCTAAAACTTTCTAATACGTCGAATTCGTCTTTAGCGGGAAATTTATACTTTCTTACAATGTAACAAAAAGACATGCCCCACGGGGGCATGTCCTGTATTTGTTAGTTCCCTAACTTGCGGCTGCATTGCAAAAACAGAAGTATGTTTAATAGCTTGTCCAGCTCCTGGCTGCAATGTACCGTTTTTTTTGCGGTAATTCCATACCTTTGTACAAAATACTTCATTTCTTCTCGTTTCTTTTCGATTGCTTGTTCAAACATAGCCTCTGCTCCGTCTCTATCAGTTTTCACAACAACTGCCACAATCTGTATGTAACTCATATTATACAAAAGTACTATAAAAAAGAAATGGTTTCGATAAAAGAAGAGGGAATTCTACACTTTACTCCAATGTATGGTGATATTGGAATTGAGAAAAGTTGAAGTTTGTAATTTTTCGCCGAAAGAAGAAGGAATTTCTCTGCTCTTTTTCGAATGTAATGTGTGGTAAAGTTTTAGATGGGGTGTGAAGGGATGAAGTTCGTAACGGCAAAGAGAGAGGAAAAAGTATTTGTTGGTGTTGTGGATGAGCGATCCGCGTCTGTTTTACACCTGCGTGAGGCACAGAAAGCGATGATAGGAAAGGCGATAATTCCTATTACAATGATTGAGTGTATGGAGCAGGGAGAGCTGTTCCTCCAGCAAGTATCAGATGTTGTGAAATGGGCAAGAGAGCAGGGGCAGGCACCAGGTTTATATCCAATATCTGATGTGAAGCTGCTTGCACCCATTCCAAGACCAAGAAAAAATGTGATGTGCATAGGGAAAAACTATAGTGAACACGTAATTGAGATGGGTGGGAAAGAGGATATTCCAGAATATCCGCTCTTTTTTACGAAAGCTCCCACAACTGTCATTGGTCAGGATGAGCTCATACACAGTTATCCGAATATCACCAATGAGTTAGATTATGAAGGAGAGCTGGCTGTTGTAATCGGGAAAAAAGGGAAAGCTATTTCTCCAGAGAGTGCATTTGATTATGTGTTCGGATATACGATTATTAATGATATTACAGCTCGTGATATTCAAAGCCGGCATAAACAGTTTTTCCTTGGCAAAAGCTTCGATACCTTTTGTCCAACGGGACCGTTCCTTGTTCATGCATCAGCCATTAATCAGCCGAGCTGTTTAGAAATTGAGACGAGGGTAAACGGTGAAGTACGTCAATCGTCCAATACATCCAATATGATTTTTGATATTCCAACTATTATCTCTGTTTTAAGTCAAGGTATGACATTAGAACCAGGAGATATTATTGCAACTGGTACACCGGCAGGAGTTGCGAAGGGAATGAAGGAACCTGGCTTTCTGAAGCAAGGGGATGTTGTTGAGGTTACAGTTGAAGGTATAGGTACTCTTCGTAATACGGTGAAATAAACAAACGACGACCTTATCAACACAGCCTTGTTTGATTTTGGCAACATTGTTTTACCATAATACGGACGTAGCTTTTCTTTGATAAAACCAAAACAAATGGGATCTATCTGAAAATTGGTATTTTCTTACAACTTTAAAAACCTGTGGAGAAGACATTCTCCACAGGCTTTTAAAGTTGTAGAAAGATTTCTGCACATGAGAAGGTGTTTTCTTACAGTTCTATTAGTTTATTCGTTGGACAAACAAAGATATCAGTGTTATTATTAGTTTACGAACTCCGTATGTTCTACACAGAAAAATCCTTTTCTTGACGTTAGGGAAGTAATACTGAGAAAATATACTTTTTTCATCTTCTATAAGAAATTTTCTTACAGAAGACCACCGTATATTGCAACTTAAAATAAAATTGACTGTAAGAATTTTTAAAATTCCCTGGTAAATGTAACAAAATGCTGCGTGTTTTATTAACAATAACAGTGTAAAATATCGATTAATAATGTAAATTAAAAAATGTGTTGGAGATGATCATGCTCCAGCACGTTTTTCAATTAATAGAATTAAAAGGTCTAGTTTATTATAAACTAATACGTTTATAATATCTCATTCCAGAGAACCATCATAACTTGTAGAATATAGCAATCTGAAATAACTTACTTCCGGGATGGGTGATCGTTATGTTAGGGACAAGATTTAAGAAATATAATACGCTGCGTAACCAAATATTAGCGATTTATTTAGTCGTAATGATGATAGTCTTGTCAATCGTGGGCAGTTTGATGTTCAATCAGCTTGGAGCCCTGATGAGAAACAATGCAGAAAAGCAAATGCAGCAAACAGCTGTTGAAGCGAACGGTAGAATGGAAACGCTTTATAAACAAATTGATACATTAACAAATCAGGTAGCTACAAACAATACAGTTCAACAGTTACTGACTGATGTCGTGGATGGAAAGAGTGTAAGTGTGCCGCAGAGGGAATCGCTAATTAGGGTGATTAATAATTTTCATGCTTATTCCAATGCAATTTCTTCATTTAATTTATACACTGTTAATGGAGAAAGAATCTATCCATCTGACAATGTGAATATTTTTGAAAAGGTAGACCCGGTGTGGATACAGAAGGCAAATCGGGAAAAGGGCAGGCTCGTATGGATTGGGAATGACCCAAATGATCGGGAGTATTCGTTTGCTATCCGTAAAGTAACCTTAATGGAGCGCTCTTTTTCAGGCGGCGGTTATTTATTGGTTCGGATTAATAATAGTTATTTTCAAGTGAAGGATAACAGTCTGGATCATAAAGCAAAGGAATATATGATGTTGTTAGATCGGGATTATAGTGCGATAACCTCAAATTATAAAGGGAATACACAACAAATTTTAAAAGAAGATACAAAAAATGTTGTAATAAATCAGACGAAATATTTAATTGTAAAAGAGAAGTCCGATGTGACGGGCTGGACTCTTGTCATTCTTAAGCCTGTGAGTCTTTTGATGGAAGGGGTATCAGTTGTTCGCACATCCATCCTGATTTCAGGAGCTATTGGATTTATTATTTTTCTGATATCTTCTATATTCCTATCAACGATAATTACCCGACCTATTATTAAACTAACCAATACAATGAAAAATGCCAAGATGGATGAGTTAAAACCGAATCCACATATTTCATCAATTAATGAAATTGTTGACTTAAATAATACGTATAACCAGATGGTAGAAAATACAAATCATTTAATCCAGCAGGTGTACGAAAAAGAATTACTTCATAGCCGTGCGGAGCTAAAAGCATTACAGGCACAAATTGATCCGCATTTTCTGTATAACACCTTGAATGCTTTGTATTGGTCCTTAGAAGACAAAGGAGAGGAAGAACTTGCGAACCAGGTAATCGCAATGTCAGAGTTTTTCCGTTATACCATCGGCAAAACAGGCAAGGAAAAAGATCCAGTAACAATTCGTGAGGCTCTTGAGCATATTGAACGGTATTTACAGATTATGAAAATGAGGATGGGCGATAGGCTGCTTTGGGATGTATCGGTACAGGAGGATTGTCTAGATACAAAAATTCCTAAATTAATTATTCAGCCATTGGTGGAAAATGCAATTTTGCACGGAATCGGGAACCAGCGGAAGCAGGGGGCAGTGTCTATAAAAGTCAAAAAAGTGGAAAATTCTCCAAATCTAGTTATAACCGTAAGCGATAACGGGGTTGGAATTGATCAAGAAACTCTTTGTGCTATAAATGAATCTATCGAAAGGGGAGATGTCGCCTCGTCTAAAGGGATGGGGATAGGACTGGCTAATGTCAATAAAAGACTCAGCTTGTTTTATGAGAAGCAGAGTTTAGCTACCCTAACAGTGAAAAGTGACCAAGGCAAAGGTACAGAAGTGACATTTGAGATACCCAGCAAAGGAGCTTGATTAGTATGGAAACTAAAACGATTTTAATTGTTGATGATGAGCAGATTACTAGGCAGGGATTGAAAAAAACACTGGAGAGATGGTCGCAGGGTAAATATGAGGTGCTAAGTGCTGCAGATGGTGATGAAGCCTTAGAAGTATTCCAAAAAACAAAGGTTCATTTGCTAATTACAGATGTAAATATGCCTGAGATGACAGGATTAGCATTGTTAAAAGCCGTAAAGGAGAAAGGGAATAAGCCTGTCGTTATTATTGTTTCAGGCTATCCTAATTTTGAATATGCCCAGGAAGCAATTCGTCTGGGAGTGATTAATTATTTACTTAAACCAGTGAGCAAGCAAAAGCTGATTGAGGCTGTAGAACAAGCTTTGGAAACGGAGGCAAGCATCGAAAGGGCAGATTACATCGAAAAGGTGGCGGATCCAAAGCTTCTTAATATTGAAAGCAGCCAAACCTCCAAATCTCCTATCAAGGAGGCTCTTCAATACGTCAATAACAACCTTAGCCGGCAGATCAGCTTAAAGGATGTAGCAGGTACGGTTCATTTAAACCCAAGCTACTTTAGCGTACTCTTTAAGGAACAGACCCGCTTAACATTTAGTGAATATTTAACGAGAAAAAGGCTGCAGACCGCTAAAAAACTATTGCTAACCACAAATTTACCGATAGAAGAAGTTGCACAGGAGACAGGATATCAGACAGCTAAATATTTTATTAAACTATTTAAAGAATATGAAGGCATTACACCGAGCAAATACAGAAAGATGGCTGAACTGGAGGATTCGGCTATCTAAAAATAGTAGTATTTTTTCCAATCGCGGTTAGATAACCGCTTTTTTTACACTTTAAGAAAGTATAAATTTCTAGCTAGAAGACAATTCGGCGTTAGGAATACAGTATAAGCAGGGCTACGCCCCTGTCTTCACCCAAGAGCAAGGCTCGTCAATCGGCGGGCTTTCTTTAATACTAGCATGTAATTATAAGACAAAAATAAGTAGAGGATCGGAATGCACAAAAGAAAGCGCATACATTCAACTAAAAATAGTGGCATTTTTCCCAATCGTAGTTATCTAACCGCTTCTTTTGTTAGGTGTTAGAATGTAATTGTAAAGCAAAACATAAATAAGGGGGATTGGGAACAGATAGGAAAGCGCATACATTCAACTAAAAATAGTAGCATTTTTCCCAACCGTAGTTATCTAACCGCTTCTTTTGTTAGATGCTAGAATGTAATTGTAAAACAGAACATAAATAGGGGGATTGGAAATGTTTAAGAAAGCGTATACAATGTTGCTTGCTTTTGTGTTATTGCTTACAGTTATACTCACTGGCTGTTCAGGCAATTCAGAAGAGGCCTCTGGAGAAAGCGGTTCCAAGAAAACGATAAAATTCATGCACCTTTGGCCGCAGGGAAGCTCCAAACAGCAAAACATGATTGTAACTGATATCATTAAACAATTTGAAGCAGAACACAAAGATGTGAAAGTTGAGGTAGAGGTTCTTGAGAACGAGCAGTATAAAAACAAAATCAAGGTTCTTTCTTCCTCTAATGAATTACCGGATGTAGGATTTACTTGGGCAGCAGGCTATATGAAGCCATTCGTAGAAGGTAAGTTGTTTGCATCACTTGATGATGTTTTACAGGATGGTCTGCAGGATTCCTTCATAAAAGGTACAACTGAAGCTTATGCAACTAATGGAAAAACATACGGCTTACCGCTTGAATTGAACATTGCACCAATTTATTACAACAAACAAATTTTTGAAAAATACAATCTAGAAGTACCGAAAACATATAGCGAGTTCCAAAACGTAGTACAAACACTTGAAAAGAATGGTGTTGCTCCAATCGCACTTGGAAACAAAGACAGATGGACAGGCTCACTATGGTATATGTACTTGGCTGACAGAATTGGCGGACCAGAGGTATTAAACAAGGCGATTAACCGCTCTGGCTCTTTCGAAGATCCAGCACTTGTTTCTGCTGCTGATGAAGTTCAAAAGCTGGTAAAAGAAAGCGCATTCAACAAAGGCTTTAATGGTCTTTCTAATGACGAAGGAAAATCTGAGTTCTTAAATGGAAAGGCTGCTATGTATTTAATGGGAACATGGGAGCTGCCAAACTTTACAACAAATGAAGAAATTCCAAAAGATTTCCGTGATAATGTTGGATTCTTTAAATTCCCTACTGTTGAGGGAGGAAAAGGCGATATCAACAGCTGGGTTGGCGGACCTGGTGTAGGATTATTCGTTGCTGAAAACTCAAAAGTAAAAGATGAGGCAAAAGAATTTGTTAAGTTCTTTGTTGAAAAGTGGGGAGAACAGTCTGTTGAAAAAGCAGGTGTAATTCCAGCGACAAAGGTAGATACGACAAAGGTTAAGTTACCTCAGCTATACGTTGATGTGTTGAACGAATTAAATAATGCAAGCAATCTAACATTGTTTGCGGATGTCCAAATGAGTGCTTCTGTAGCGGAAACTCATCTAAACCTAATCCAATCGTTGTTTGGCGAGGAAGTGAAACCAAGCGACTTTGCTAAGAAACATGAGGAAGCACTGAAGAAGGAAGAAGGGAAATAAAAAAATCCCAAATTCTTAGAAAAGGACATATCAAATATGATCGATATGTCCTTTCCTATCTTTCCTGTTTGAAAGGAGTGACATGTAGTGGATAAAGTTATGTCTAATAAAAAAGTGATTGCTCTTTATATCGCACCTGCATTATTCCTGGTTCTTGCCTTGATTTATGTTCCAATTGTACAAACGGGGTATTTTGGAATGACGAAGTGGAATGGGGTTGGGGCGAAGGAATTTATCGGCCTTGAGAATTATATGGCTCTTATCAAAGATCAAATGTTTTGGAAAACAGCATACCATTCTCTTATGCTCGCTGTATTTTCAGTAATAAGTCTGATTGGCTATCTATTTATTTCCATCATTTTAGCAGGTAAAATCAAAGGTGCCGATTTGCTCAGAAAAATTTATTTGATTCCAATGCTGCTGGCTTCCGTTGCCATTGCACAGCTTTGGCTTAAAATCTATCATCCGGGCAATGGTATCTTAAACACTATTCTAGTTTCTCTAGGAGTCGAAAATCCGCCAGCCTGGTTGGCAGAGCCTGAGCTTGCGCTATATGCCATTGTCG
Source organism: Ectobacillus funiculus (assembly GCF_004138295.1). Classification (GTDB taxonomy): domain Bacteria; phylum Bacillota; class Bacilli; order Bacillales; family Bacillaceae_G; genus Ectobacillus; species Ectobacillus funiculus. Next base: position 597,867 of record NZ_SCFM01000004.1, read on the forward strand.
TTCCAATTATTTGGCAATATGCAGGTTTCTATATATTAATCTATTATGCAGCGTTGAAAAATATTCCTGAATCCTTGCTGGAGGCTGCCAGAATTGACGGTGCAACACCGTGGCAAATTGCATTAAAAATCAAGCTCCCTTTAATCATGAATGTAATAAAAGTAACGATTGTACTTGCAGTTGTTGGTTCATTGAAATATTTCGATCTAATTTATGTTATGACAGATGGAGGACCAAACGGATCAAGTGAGGTTATGGCATCTTACATGTATCATCGAGCATTTAAAGAGTTTGATTTTGGATATGGAAGCGCTATTGGTTTCTTCTTGCTCGTAATCTGTCTTGTTGTCACTTGGATCATTCGCAAGTTTACTGCAGCGGATGAAAATGTGTATTAATAGAGAGGAGGCTTTTAGATGAATCAGCCTGTTAGAAAAAATGCGGGTCCGGTTATTTTGCCCGAGAAACAAAGCAGTTTCGGTACTCATTCACTCTGGAATCGTACAGCCTATGGAATTCTATATTTATTTCTAGCGATTGTAGCTGTTTTTCAAATATTTCCTATCATCTGGTTATTCCTTTTTTCCTTAAAGAATAACCAGGAGGTGTTTAATATGTCCCCGTTCGCTTTGCCAGAGCATCCGAAATGGGAGAACTACGCAAAGGTATGGACGGAGGGAAACATCAGCCAGTATTTCATGAATAGTGTTGTTTATACAGTTGCAGCTGTCATTCTCACTGTTGTACTAGCAAGCATGGTTACCTTTGCTATTACGAGAATGAACTGGAAGGGCAGTAAATTGGTACTAGGATTATTTATGGTTGGGTTAATGATTCCCGTGCATTCAACGCTGATTCCTTTGTTTAGCACATTCACACAATTCAATTTGATTGATAGTCCGTTGTCTGTCATTTTGTCTTACACTGCTTTTAATCTTCCTATTACAATCATGATTCTGTTAGGCTTTTACGAAGCCCTGCCTCGTGAGGTAGAGGAGGCAGCTGTCATGGACGGGGCATCCATTAATCATATTTTCTTTAAAATTACACTACCGATGACCTCGCCGGTCATTGCTACGGCAGCTATTATTAACATGATTTATAACTGGAATGAGTTTGTGTTTGTTAATACATTTATCAGTTCAGATTCGTATAAAACGTTAACAGTTGGTATCCAAAACTTTATTGGGCAGTATACAACAGATTGGGGAGCAATCGGCGCCACGCTTGTTATTAGCATTCTGCCAATCTTAATCGCATTCTTTATTTTGAGCAACCGCATTGTGGAAGGAATTGCATCTGGATCTGTAAAGGGTTAATTGATAGTTGAAAATTGATGGTAAGAGAGGGAGAGAAGATGAGTAAAAATATGTTTTTTAATGCACATCATTCACCGCTCGGAGCGTTTGCAAGCTTTACATTAGGCTTCCCCGGAGCAGGGGGAGGACTTGATTTAGAGCTTGGACGCTCCCCGCGGCAGAATGTTTATATTGGAGCAGAATCTTTAGAAAAAGAAGGAACATATGAAGCATTTCCATTCTTTACTTCCTCGGATGATGATGAAAGTAAAAGGTACGATATCGAAAACATGGATCCGGATCCTGATAAGCCAAAAATCATCTTCCCTTTTTCAAAGGGAAATGTAACACGCGACTTTCAGCTTGGGACAGATACATGGAAGGCTGGTGATTTAACCTTTACGATTTATTCCCAGGTTGAATCTGTGCCGGACCCAGCCACGGCCGACGAAACAGAAATGAAAAGAATATTGATGCCGGCTGTACTGGCCGAGCTTACAGTTGACAATACGAATGGAACAAAGAGTCGCCGGGCTTTCTTTGGCTACCAGGGAAGCGATCCGTATAGCTCTATGCGGAGATTAGATGATACAATGGATGGCTTTTCTGGTATAGGGCAAGGAAGAATTACTGCGGTTGTATCTAAAAATCCCGACGTGAAGTCTGCCATGCATTTCAGTCTTGAAAATGTACTCACTACTCCTCAAGAGGAAAACTGGACGTTTGGTTTAGGGCCATTAGGAGCACTTGTTATGGATGTACCTGCAGGTGAGCGCAGAACCTACCAGTTTGCTGTTTGTTTTTACAGAGGCGGCCTTGTAACTGCTGGTATGGACACCTCCTATTATTATACAAGATATTTTCGGAATATTGAGTCAGTTGCAGCTTATGCACTTGAAACTTTCGATGTTATAGCAGAACGCTCCAAGAAGGTAAATGAGCTGGTAAATGAGGCTAGTCATTTATCTGACGATCAGAAATTTATGCTAATTCATTCAATTCGCAGCTATTACGGATCAACACAAATGCTGGATCATGAAGGTGAGCCATTTTGGGTAGTAAATGAAGGCGAATATCGAATGATGAATACCTTTGATCTGACTGTTGACCAGCTCTTCTTTGAATTAAAGATGAACCCATGGACCGTTAAAAATGAATTGGATATGTTTGTTAAGCGTTTCAGCTATGAAGATACTGTTCGTTTCCCTGGGGATGATACTGAATATCCAGGCGGCATCAGTTTTACTCATGATATGGGAGTAGCAAACACGATTTCCCGTCCTAATTTTTCATCTTATGAGTTATACGGACTAGATGGATGCTTTTCACATATGACGCATGAGCAGCTGGTAAACTGGGTTCTGTGTGCAGCTGTTTATGTGGAACAGACAGGAGATACAGAGTGGCTGAAAGCTAACATGGACATTGTAGAGCGCTGCTTTGAAAGTATGCTGAACCGGGATCATCCACAGCCTGAAAAGCGCAACGGCCTTATGGGTCTTGATTCCTCCCGTGTTATGGGCGGAGCAGAAATTACGACATATGACAGTCTGGATGTATCGCTTGGTCAGGCAAGAAATAACATTTACTTAGCTGGGAAGATTTGGGCGTCTTATGTAGCACTCGAAAAGCTGTTTGCTGAAAATAATAGAGCTAACCTTTCTAAGGAAGCAGGCGAACAGGCCGAAAAATGTGCCAAAACGATTGTGGAGCATGTAACAGAAGGAGGGTATATTCCAGCTGTTATTGGGGAAGACAATGATTCAAAAATCATTCCGGCAATTGAGGGGCTTATCTTCCCGTACTTTACAAACTGTAAGGAAGCCCTAGATGAAACTGGACGCTTCGGCGCTTATATCAGCGCATTAAAGAATCATCTTGAAACAGTGCTTACAGAAGGTATTTGTTTATTTGAAGATGGCGGATGGAAGATTTCATCAACAAGCAATAACTCTTGGCTGAGCAAGATCTATTTATGCCAATTTATCGCCCGTGAGATTCTTGGCTGGAAATGGGACGAAAGGGGAGCAAGAGCAGATGCTGCCCACGTAGAATGGCTGACTCATCCTGAACTATCTGTTTGGAGCTGGAGTGATCAAATTATATCGGGTGAAATTGCGGGAAGCAAATACTATCCGCGTGGTGTAACGAGCATCCTATGGCTTGAGGAAAATGAAGAAACTGTTGCCTTGTAAAGGGCAGCCGGAAAGAGGTAAGAAGAGGTGGTATTCATGTTTGGAAAATCAGTAGGAAAACTATTTACGGTATGTGAGTGGATTATGAAGCTAGCCTATGTAAACATATTGTGGTTTCTCTTTACAGCAGCAGGATTGGTTATGTTTGGGTTTATGCCTGCCACTGTAGCTTTATTCACAATTGTCCGTAAATGGCTGCTGAAGGAAATTGACATACCAATTTGGAGAACATTTCTTACTGTATATAAAAATGAATTCCGAAAATCAAATATTCTAGGGTTTATATTGGCAGTGTGCGGTACCCTAATTTATATAGATTTTCAGTTCTTGTTAAGTACAGAAGGAATAACTCAGCTTGTTATGTCTATATTCCTACTGATTATCGCGTGCTTTTACTTGATCCTTCTATCATTCTTCTTTCCGGTATATGTACATTATGATTTGAAGGTATTTGATTATCTAAAATACGCAGTTTTATTGGGAGCTTTAAATTTTCATATGGTGTTGTTTATGCTGGCAGGATTGTCGGCTGCGGTATTCCTCCTATTATACGTGCCCGGACTCATCCCGTTTTTTAGTGCGGTATCTATTTCATGCGTTCTTATGTCTGGCGGGGTCTATAGCTTTAAACGGGTTCAAAAGTTGCAGATGAAAGCAAGAGTGGCTGGTTGAGCTGACTCCAATTAAAGAAATTTGCTAATGGCTTTGTAGGTTTGATTGGGAATATAGATAACTAGTATGACCTGGTAAAGGATAAGGGCTTTTCTAATTCCACTGTGGTAAGAATCAGCCGGAAATTATAGTGCTAAATATTGAGACAAAATAAAAGAAGGGTGTCCCTAAAGGGTAGCGCTATGCGCTACCTTTTGGGGACATCCCTTTTTTGTGCATACAAAATAAGAGAACTCTGTATTCAGATATAATGTAGTAACCACAACCAACACTCACAGAAAAGGGGCTGAGTCCTTTTTATTTGCTGCTTAGTTTTCTCTTAAGTTTATTATTTTCCGACAGAAAACCCCCACTTCAAGCGCGCGATGGGCGTAGCTCAGTGGGTAAGTGGAGGGGGATAATGTCTGCTAGGAGATCCCCCTATCGCTTTTGTAAATTTTTGAGTATCCACTTTCAAAGTGGAGGTCAACTTTACCAAATATACTTTGATATTCACGATACAGGAATTATAAAGTAACTGCTTATGAAAAAAGCTGACCCCACTAATGAGAGTCAGCCGTTAACCTAATTATTTTTCCCCATAAGGGTCAATAGTTTGAATAGTTCCATCCTCATTATACTTTAGTTCAGTGTATTTCACAGAACGTTTATGGTTCACTCCATCTGATAACGAGCAATCATGATAGAACAGATACCATTTATCCTTAAACTGGACAATCGAATGATGTGTGGTCCAGCCGATTACAGGAGTAAGAATCGTACCTTTGAATACAAATGGGCCTTGTGGATTTTCACTTACAGCATAAACAATTTTATGAGTTGTACCCGTAGAATAGGATAGATAGTAGAGACCATTGTATTTATGAACCCATGGACCTTCAAAATATCTTCGGTCTTCATCACTTGCAAGAATTGGATTGCCGTTTTCATCAACAATTGAGATTTCCTGCGGTTCACTTTTAAAAGTCAGCATATCGTCGCTTAATTCAGCTACTCTTGGTCCTAAAGCTGGCGCTGTTGGAGCTGGACCTTCAGCATCTGGGTTAAAAGTTCCTGTCTGCCATTTTTCCAACTGTCCTCCCCAAAGGCCGCCAAAATAAACATATGCTTTATCATCATCCACTAACACAGCTGGGTCAATACTGAAGCTGCCTGGTATATAATTTTCCTCCGGGGTAAAAGGTCCTGCAGGATTAGGGCTTGTCGCGACGCCAATCCTGAAAATACCCTCTTTATCTCTTGCTGGGAAAAATAAATAATATGTGTTGTTTTTGTAAGCAGCGTCGGGTGCCCAAAGCTGTTTACTTGCCCAAGGAATATCTCTTAAGTGAAGCGCTTCCCCATGGTCTGCACAAGGTGCATTTACATCATCCATGGATAAAACATGGTAATCTTCCATCGCATATTGGTCACCATTATCATTTGAAGGTCCATCGTGATCAAGGTCATGGGAAGGATAAATATAAAGCTTGCCTTCAAAGACATGTGCAGAAGGGTCTGCTGTAAAAATATGTGTAACTAAAGGTTCATTAGGTTTTGAGTTTTTTGCCATAATATCACTCCGTTAAATAGTATAGATACTTATAAATTTAGAATAGAAAGAAGTTAGTTAACTTTGTGCATTCGATAAACTAACTTATAGATTTAGTATAGCAGAAGTCAGTTGACTTTGTATACTCGATAAACTAACTTTTTGAGGGCTATTATTCATGGAATATTACAGTAAATGTTCTAACAGTTTGCAATGGACAGAGCTTTGGTTCAATATCCTGTTCAACTAACGGCACCTTAATTGAACAAGAAACCTAAAAAAAGTGTCCTTTTTGCCTGTTGATCGATTATTAATGTAATTGTTTAACATTACAAAGAAAATAAAACCTTTAACTTCCGTATAATCCCTTACATATACTTTCATCTTTCCTCTATGTATCGTAAAGCATTCATTGGGGATTTCTTAGCTTGACAACCACCTAATCCGAATTGTGAATTTGGCTGTTGAGAAGATGAATCCCAACATATTTTTAGCTCTTCATTCAGGAAGGCTGTCCTCCGTATCATCAAAGAATGGTGTTAAAATTAACCTTTTACGTCTTGATGAAAACGTTTCTTTCATGTGGCAATCCGAGAACTGTTTAGCGATTTGACGGGAAGAATAGCTTGACATCATTAATAGAACTCTATTCTGCAGCAAAACGAATAAGCGATGGAAATCATGAAGGTGCGATTTGGTAACCAATTAAAAGGGCAGTTGGTCCCGATATATTATATTGCCTCGTGAAAAATAATGTGTTAATATGATTACAAACTTAGTTTGTCTATCGGATAAACTAAGTGGACACTTTCTAAACCCATATTTGTATCCGTTTTCGACTTACAAAAGGAGGAGGTATTAGTTTTAGTTTATTTGCCCAGTACAAAACAAAGTTCAACTTTAAAACAAATAATTAGAAAGTGACTTAGCGTTTCATTACTAGGAATCCGAAGGAAATAGCGGCAGGAAAAACAATGAGGGAATATAGCACTTCTCTGTTACTTATTGGTATATTTTTATCTTCTATGAATCAGAGCCAATTGGAATGGAAACGATTGTTCACCCATAGAAAAACCTGCCGGTATGGACCTTTGCAAAATGTGTGAAAGCTTCAGCTGTTTTTTAATAATTTAGAAAAATATTCTTTGAATTCCCGATAGATCCTTAGGAGAGAATTATGTAAAGGAAAATGGAGAAGCTACTTGCATATTTTGAGGCTGGCGGGTGGAAACCTTCTTCTACAAGCCACAGATCCTGGTTAAGTAAGATTTGGCTTTGCTAATTTATTGCCCGACAAATCCTTGGTTAGAGGTTGGGATAAACTAGATTATTGCAGGAGAAATTACGGGTGGTAAATATTACTTACCCATGAGGGATAACAACTATGTTATGGCTGGAAGAAAGCCAAAAAACAGCGGCATTAACCTTTGCTCACTTTTGATTAAAGGTGTTAGCCCCGTTTGAAAATTTGAAAGCGATTGTATCGAGGCAATACATGCATCTTTAAACAAAAACATAATAACTACTAAGTTTTAAGGGATGATGAATATGAGCAGTCTAGCCAAAAAAGAAGTTTATAATAGTGAGGTTCAAAGCGAGAAAATTCCCTTTAAAGAGAAAGTCGGCTATGCATCCGGTGACCTAGCATGTAATTTAATTTACCAAACAGTTTCAACTTATCTTCTCTTCTTTTACACGGATGTGTTCGGCATTTCTGCTGCAGCTGCTGGTACAATGTTTTTAATTGTCCGCGCTATTGATGCTTTGAGTGACCCATTTATCGGAACACTTGTAGATAAAACGAATTCAAGGTTCGGTAAATTTAGACCATATCTTTTATTTGGAGCTGTACCATTTGCATTATTAGCTATTCTTTGTTTTACAACACCAAACTTCACGGGCTCGGGTAAACTTGTATACGCTTATATTACCTATACTGCTTTATCAGTACTCTATACCTGTATTAACGTACCATATGGTGCACTGACATCAGCGATTACACGGGACAGCAAAGAAGTAGTTGATTTAACCTCTGTACGTATGGTTTTTGCGAATCTTGGCGGTTTAATTGTTGCTTTTGGCGTTCCATTATTAGCTGGCACAATTAGCGAATCAACAAGTAAGGCAACAGGCTGGCAAGCTACGATGACCATTATGGGAATCGCTGGTGCCCTGTTATTGCTTTTCTGCTTTAGAAATACAAAAGAACGTGTGCAAATAAAAGAAGTGCACGGCAAAATTAAGTTTGCGGATATTTTTGAACAATTTAGAGTAAATCGTCCTCTTGTCGTTCTTTGTACATTTTTTATCCTTATCTTTGGGATTAACTCCATTAGTAATTCAGTCGGAATTTATTATGTAACGTATAATGTAGGACGTCCTGATTTAGTTAAATGGTATGGATTGTTAGGAAGCCTGCCAGCACTCATTATCCTGCCATTCCTGCCTGTTCTGAATAAGAAATTAGGAAAAAAGAATTTAATGAGAGTATCACTATCCTTAACAATCGTTGGAACTCTTTCCTTACTAGTCATTCCACCAACAGCGATCCCACTAATTTTAACGGCACGCTTATTAGCAGCAGCAGGCAGTTTGATTGCCGGAGGATTTATGTGGGCGCTTATTCCTGAGACAATTGAGTATGGTGATTACAAAACAGGTAAGCGCTTAGGTGGATTAATTTATGCAATGATCGGTTTCTTCTTTAAATTTGGAATGGCGTTAGGTGGGATTGTGCCAGGATTGGTTCTTCAGCAATTTGGTTATGTTGCCGATCAGGTACAAACACCACATGCTTTAACAGGAATATTAATTACAACGGCAGTCATTCCAGCTGTATTATTAGCTGTAGCGTTAATTATTATTAACTTCTATGAACTTGATGAAAAGCGCTATGCTGAAGTTGTCAAAGCCTTAGAAATGAGAGAGAGGACAGGCAGATAGTGTCCATCGAGAGAGTGAGCATTAAATTTTAACATGCAACATAGAAGGATAAAAAAATTTATTGAACATCAAAATTTTGTATGAATAGAAAATAAGAGAATAACAGAAAAAATTATCGATGTAAGAGTGTTTAAACATATTTCCAAAGCTTAAAGATAATTAGTGAAGGGGAGCTGACGAATGAATAGTAAGAAAATGAAGATCGATGCTGAAAAATTTGCCTATGCAGTTATATCTTCACATAACGTTGAAAGTGGTTCGCCGGAGGAAATAGGCAAAAAACAGTTAACCCTTTATTTAACTGCTTATTGCTTAGCAGAGAGGTTTAATGAATTAGAAGCTCAATCCTTCGGAAATATGGAAAGAAAAGATTATGAAGACCTTATGCTGAAACTTTCAGGGTTTAGAGCGTTTCAATAACTGAATATATGTCCTGTTTGGGAGTAGGACACCTTTACAGGAAAGGTTGTAGCTGCATTAAGAAATGAGTTTGATGGACATGCTGTCGAAAAAAAGAGATAAACACATTTCAGTTTAAAAATGGAGGAGAATGAACATGAAATTTTTTATTGATACTGCAAATTTAGATGAAATTAAAAAAGCCTATAAAGTCGGAGTTTTATCAGGTGTTACAACCAACCCTTCATTAGTAGCAAAAGAAGGCGTGAAATTTGAAGATCGTATTGCCGAAATCCTCAATGCTGTTCCCGAGGTTGAATCTGTATCTGCCGAAGTAACTCCTAACGCTCTAACAGCTGATCAAATGATTGCTGAGGCAAACGAACTTATTAAAATCAATGGTGGAGATAAGAATATTACTATTAAACTGCCAATGACATTAGATGGATTAGAGGCATGCAGATATCTTACACAAAAAGGTGTAAAGACAAACGTTACTCTTATTTTTACAGTAAATCAAGCACTTTTGGCAGCACGTGCTGGTGCTACCTATGTTTCTCCATTCTTGGGCCGTTTAGATGATATTAGCGAAGACGGTGTACAACTTGTTTCACGAATTGCTGAATTGTTCCGTATCCAAAATTTAGATTCGCAAATCATTGCAGCATCTGTTCGTCACCCAGACCATGTAACGCGTGTAGCTTTGGCCGGAGCCCATATTGCAACCGTTCCATTTAAGGTAATTGAGCAATTGTCTAAACATCCATTAACGGATCAAGGGATGGAAAAATTTGCTGCTGACTGGAAAAATACTCTTTAAGCATTTGTAAAAGGTCCTACAAATAGACTTACATTTATTGTAACGATTTTATTCTCTTGAATAAATTTTAATTACAATCAACTTTGTTCGTTTATCAGATAAACAAATTTGATTGTAATATAATCAGTTCATAAGTTACAAAGTTGAAGGCAAACCTAGTGCACAGTTGTTCTTTAGCTTATTGCAAATGGTAGCACCAAAAATAATTCATAAATTTTTAACATAAAAACCAAAGAGGAGGAAGTCTTACATGGCTTATTTCCAAAATATTAACCAAATTCAGTTTGAAGGTCCAGCATCAAAAAATTCACTTTCATTTAAATACTACAATCCAGAAGAGAAAATTAATGGTAAAACAATGGAGGAAATTCTGCGCTTTTCTGTTGCGTATTGGCATACATTTGCTGCTGACGGAACAGACCCATTCGGTGCGGGAACGATGATTCGCCCTTGGAA